>LSBP01000046.1 GCA_001577635.1 Halomonadaceae bacterium T82-2
AAGCTGGCACGCATCGCCTTTTCACTGATGAAGCATGAGACGGGATATCGCCCTCCAAGCCCCATCAAGGCTTGACGGGCAACATAGAATCTCCCACACCAATCCCTGTTCTTCGGTGCAGTCATCCCCGACGGCGGTGGCCGATTCAGTGTCAGCCTGGCCATTGCCCTGCCGAAGACATATGCTCAGGCATAGGCCAGCAAGGAGACGAGGATATCATGTCAACCGAACGCCATGTCCGCCTGTTCCGCAACGGCCGCAACCAGGCCCTGCGCATCCCGCGCGAGTTCGAGTTCGCCGGCGATGAGGCCATCATGCGCCGCGAGGGCGATACCCTGATCATCGAGCCGGTCAGGAAGCCCGGCTTGCTGAGCACCCTGAAACGGCTCGACCCCGTCGATGAGCCGCTGGGTGATGTCGATGAAGGCATGCTGCCACTCGATGATGTCGATTTATGAGCACCGGCGGCTACCTGCTGGATACCAACATCGTTTCCGCACTCGTGCGCGACCCGCATGGCCCCGTTATGGAGCGGATCGCCGCCGTGGGCGAGGAAGCCGTCGCAACCAGTATCATCGTCGCGGCGGAGTTGCGCTTCGGCGCAAGAAAGCGAGGCTCCGAGCGCCTGACACGCCAGGTGGAAATCCTGCTCGAGGTACTCGACGTGCATCCCTTCGAGCCCCCGGCCGATCGCCATTACGCCCGCCTGCGTCGGCAACTGGAACGAGCCGGGACGCCGATCGGCCCCAACGACATGCTGATCGCCGCTCAGGCATTGGCGGAACAGCGCGTCCTGGTCACCGCCAATGAGGGGGAATTTCGCCGGGTCAAAGGGCTCGAGGTAGAAAACTGGCTGGCTGAAGCCCCGCGTTGACGACGGGACGGCGCGGCAAGCCTTCTCGGGAAAGGGGATTCATCCCCGACGGCGGCGGCCCGGTGGCCGGCTCATCGCGACTGACGTCGCTCCCACAAGAAGTCGCTCCCACAAGAAGCCGCTCCCATCATGGATAGCGTCATATGGCGTCCGGTGGTCATCCCTCCCCCAGCAGCCCCAGGCTGGTCACGGGCGCCTGGCGGCGCACGCCCCGGGACAGCCCGTGGCCGATCGCGCCGATCAGCAGCGCCCCGCCGAGGGGCAGCACCAGCCACAGCAGGCCGTGCAGGCGCGGCGGCAGGGCCAGCCAGTGGTAGAGGCCGAAGGCGGCAAGCTCGGTGAGCAACGCGGCCATCAGCCCGCTGGTCAGCCCCAGCAGGGCGAATTCCACGCCCTGCACCCGCGAGATCAGCCGGCCGCCGGCGCCGAAGACCCGCAGCAGGCCGCTTTCGTGGGCGCGCTGGGCGTGGCTGGCGGTCAGGGCGGCATAGAGCACGCTGACCCCGGCCAGCAGCACGAAGGCCAGCACCAGCTCCACCGCGCGGGTCACCTGGTCGAGCAGCTCGCGCACCCGGCCGAGGATGGCGTCGACGTTGAGCAGCGAGACGCCCGGATAGGCACGCACCAGCCTGGCCAGCACATCGCCGTGGGCGGCGGCATCGAGGTGGAAGGCGGTGAGGTAGCTGTGGCCGTAGCGCTCCAGCACCCCGGGCGGGAAGATAACGTAGAAGTTGGGGCGGAAGCTGTCCCAGTCGAGGTCGCGCAGGCTGGTGATGCGCCCGGTGACCCGCTCGCTGCCGATGGTGAAGCTCAGGGTATCGCCGAGCCCCACGCCGAGCCGCGCGGCGAGCCCGCTTTCCAGCGAGATCGGCACCGGGCCGTCGCCACCCGCCTGTCCGGCGTCGGCGGCGAACCACTCGCCGGCCACCACGCGGTTGCCCTCGGGCACCTCGGTCTGCCAGGTCAGGTTGAGCTCGCGGCGCAGGGCGTTGTCGCCGCGGCTGTCTTCCGGCACCGCGGATTCCGGCGAGCGCCCGTCGATGGCGGTGATCCGCCCGCGCACCATCGGGTAGAGCGCGGTGCGGGTGTCGGCGACGGCGTCGAGCAGCTCGATGAAGCCCTCGCGCTCGGCGGGCTGGATGTTGATGGCGAAGAAGTTGGGCGTGTCGGCGGGCAGCTGGGTCTGCCAGGTGGTCAGCAGATCGCCGCGCACCAGGGTGATGATCGCCATCGCCGCGAAGGTCACGGCGAAGGCCAGCAACTGGCCGAGGCTGGCCCGGCGGCGACGCGCCAGCTGGCTGCCGCCCAGGCGCACCGCACGGCCCCAGCCGCCCTGCCGCTCGCTGCCGCCTAACGCCTTCACCGCCCGCAGCATCAGCCCCAGCAGCAACCAGCCCAGCCCCCACAGCAGCACCAGGGCGACCAGCCCGCCGGTCAGCAGTGTCGCGGCCAGAACCGGGTCACCGGAGTAGAGCCACAGCAGCGCGCCGAACACCAGCCCGGCGACCGCCACCACCAGCCAGGCGGCAGCCGGCAACGGGTCGAGCTCGCGACGCAGCACCTTGAGCGCGCTGACCCGCTTCAGGCGCAGCAGGGTCGGCCCGGCGAAGCCGATCAGCACCGCCAGCGCGGTGAGCACCCCGAGCAGCAGCGGCAGCACCCCGGGCGGCGGCAGCTCCAGCGGCAGGAAGCGGGTCAGCAGCGCCAGCAGCGCAGCCTGCCCGACCATGCCCAGCAGCGCCCCGGCCGCCGAAGCGGCCAGCGCCAGCCACAGCAGCTGCCAGGCGAAAAGAGTGCCCAGCCGGCGCTGCGAGGCGCCGAAGCAGCGCAGCAACGCGGCGGTATCCAGGTGGCGGTCGACGTAGCGCCGCGTGGCCATCGCCACCGCCACGCCGGCCAACAGCACCGCCGCCAGCCCGGCCAGGCTCAGGTACTTGTCGGCACGCTCCAGCGCGCTGCCCAGCTGGGGGCGGTCGTCGCGCACGTCCACCACCCGGACACCCTGGGCCGCCAGCCGTTCGAGGGTGTCCGACACCGCCGCGACCGCATCGGGCGACCCCTTGGCGAGCAGTTCATATTCGATGCGCGAGCCGGGGCGCACCAGACCGGTGGCCTCGAGATCCCCCCGGCGCATCATCAACCGCGGGCTGAAGGCCGAAAAGCCCGCACTCTGGTCGGGCTCACGCTCGATCAGCCCGGTCACGGTCAGCTCGCTGGCGCCGACCCGGACCATCTCGCCGAGCGTCACGTCGAGCAGCCGCGCCAGGCGCGGGGCGATCCACACGCCGCCCGGCTCGGGGCCACGGTCCAGCGCCTCGACACCGTCGCCGCGGTCGACACGCACGTCGCCGTAGAGCGGATAGGCGGCATCGACCACCTTGAGGCTGGCCAGCTGGAAGGCATCCCCGCGGCTGATCATCGACACCATGTCGACCTGGTCGGAGAGCGTCAGGCCGGCCTCGCGCAGGGTCGCGCGCAGGTCGTCGCCGAACGGCTCGCCCTGCTCGAGCTTGATGTCGCCGCCGGTGAGCTGTCCGGCCTGGCGGGTCAGCCCGCGATCCAGCCGGTCGAGGAAGAAGCCGATCATGGTCGTGGCGGCCACGGCCAGGGCCAGGGCGACGAACAGCGCGCGCACGTCGCCGGCCCGCAGGTCGCGGCGCAGCCCCTTGAGCGAGAGCGCGATCCAGTGGGTCATGCCTGTACCTCGTCGGGTCGCAGCGCAACCAGACGTCCGCCGTCCAGGCGCAGGCAACGGTCGCAGCGCCGGGCCAGGTGCGGGTCGTGGGTGACCAGCACCAGGGTGGTGCCGGCCTCGCGGTTGAGCGCGAACAACAGGTCGATGATCGCCCCGCCGGTATCGCGGTCGAGGTTGCCGGTGGGTTCGTCGGCAAACACCAGCTCCGGCTCGGTGACGAAGGCCCGCGCCACGGCGACGCGCTGCTGCTCGCCGCCGGAGAGCTGCTTGGGCAGGTGGTCGAGCCGCTCGCCGAGGCCGACCCGCGCCAGCCACTCGCGCGCCCGTGCCTGATGGTCGCGGCCCGGAACCAGCTCCAGCGGCAGCAGCACGTTCTCCAGGGCGGTCAGGGTCGGCAGCAGCTGGAAGTTCTGGAACACGAAGCCCACCCGGCCGGCGCGCAGCGCGGCGCGGCCGTCCTCGTCCAGCGTCCCCAGCGAGGCGCCGAACAGCGTCAGCTCGCCGCCGCTGGGCGTGTCGAGCCCCGCCAGCAGGCCGAGCAGGGTCGACTTGCCGGCCCCGGAACTCCCCAGAATGGCCACGCTCTCACCCCGGGACACGTCGAGATCCAGGTTGTCGAGGATCGTCAGCCGCCGTTCGCCACTGACGACCTGCTTGGTCAGGCCGCGAGCCTGTAGAATCGAGGAATCTTCAAAAGCGGATTCACGCGCCCGGGAGTTGGACATGAGACAAGCGTTCCCTGTAACTGGTCGGTTCATGCTGTTGCCCCTGCTGGTCATGTGGCTGGGGATGGCCTCGGCCTTCGCCGCCGGCTCCGGCACCACGCTGCTGGTGATGGGCGACAGCCTGAGCGCCGGCTACGGCATCGAGCGTGATCGCGGCTGGGTCGCCCTGCTCGACGCGCGCCTGCCGGACTCGGTCACGGTGATCAACGCCAGCATCAGCGGCGAGACCACCGCCGGCGGCGCGACCCGCCTGCCCGAACTGCTCGCACGCCACACCCCCGACATCGTGGTGATCGAGCTGGGCGGCAACGACGGGCTGCGCGGCCTGCCGCCCACCCAGATGCGCGACAACCTGGCCCGCATGATCGAGGCTGCGCGTGGCAGCGGCGCCCGGGTACTGCTGGTGGGCATCGAGGTGCCGCCCAACTACGGTCAAGCCTATGCCGAGGCGTTCCGCCAGGTCTATCACGATCTCGCCGAGCGCTACCAGGTGCCGCTGGTGCCCTTCCTGCTCGACGGCGTGGCGCTGGACGATTCGCTGATGCAGGACGACGGCCTCCACCCCAACGCCAAGGCGCAGCCGCAACTGCTCGACAACGTCTGGCCGGCACTGGAGAAGCTGCTGTCCAACGACAGGCGACTTCAGTCGCGATAAGCCAAGCACCTGTGGGAGCGACTTCAGTCGCGAGGAACCGGCCACCGGGCAGCGTCGTCGCAGACGAATTCCCTCCCACAAGGAATGCCCCAGGCTTCAGTCTGACTAAACCCGAGGTGAGAAATTCTCGGGCAGGCATGACCCCCTTTCATGTGAAAGCCTCCGGGGGGTGGAGTATCATGCCGGTTCGTTTCACCTCTCGACTCGAGGACTCTACGCCGATGTTCAGCCGTGACATGCAGATTGCCGGTTTCGATGATGCCCTGTTCGATGCGATGCAGAAGGAGAGCGCGCGTCAGGAAGCGCACATCGAGCTGATCGCTTCCGAGAACTATGCCAGCCCCCGCGTCATGGAGGCTCAGGGCAGCCAGCTGACCAACAAGTATGCGGAAGGCTATCCCGGCAAGCGCTACTACGGCGGCTGCGAGTACGTCGACGTGGTCGAGCAGCTGGCCATCGACTACGCCAGGGAGCTGTTCAACGCCACCTACGCCAACGTCCAGCCGCACTCCGGCTCGCAGGCCAACGGTGCGGTCTTCCAGGCGCTGGTCAAGCCGGGCGACACCGTGCTGGGCATGAGCCTCGATGCCGGCGGCCATCTGACCCACGGCGCCAGGCCCAACTTCTCGGGCAAGCACTACAACGCCGTGCAGTACGGCATCGACGACAGCGGCCGCATCGACTACGACGACGTCGCCCGGCTGGCCCGCGAGCATCAGCCGAAGATGATCATCGCCGGTTTCTCCGCCTACTCGCAGATCATCGACTGGGCGAAGTTCCGCGAGATCGCCGACGCGGTGGGCGCCTACCTGCTGGTCGACATGGCGCACATCGCCGGTCTGGTCGCCGCCGGCGTCTACCCGAGCCCGCTGCCCCATGCCCATGTGGTCACCACCACCACCCACAAGACCCTGCGCGGCCCGCGCGGCGGCCTGATCCTCTCCGCCGAGGACAACGCCGACATCGAGAAGAAGCTGCAGTCCGCGGTCTTCCCGGGCATCCAGGGCGGCCCGCTGGAGCACGTCATCGCCGCCAAGGCGGTCTGCTTCAAGGAAGCCATGGCGCCCGAGTTCAAGACCTACCAGCAGCAGGTGGTCGCCAACGCCCAGGCGATGGCCGGCGTGTTCCTCGAGCGCGGCTACGACGTGGTCTCCGGTGGCACCGAGGATCACCTCTTCCTGCTCTCGCTGATCAAGCAGGGGCTGACCGGCAAGGATGCGGACGCCGCGCTGGGCCGCGCCCACATCACCGTCAACAAGAACGCCGTGCCGGGCGACCCGCAGAGCCCGTTCGTCACCTCCGGCCTGCGTATCGGCACCCCGGCGGTGACCACCCGCGGCTTCGGCGAGACCGAGTGCCGCGACCTGGCCGGCTGGATCTGCGACATCCTTGACGCCATGCAGCAGGGCGATTCCGCCCAGGCCGAGGCCGACGTCAAGGCCAGGGTCGAGGCCGTCTGCGCGCGGCTGCCGGTGTATCGTTGAGAGTGTATCGCTGCCTGTAATGGCATGAAGCGATAGTGACGCTGGCGGGCCATGTCCTCGAAAGAGGCATGGCCTGCCTGCTTGTTGCGGACCTTCCGGAAAGGAGATGGCGATGAGTGAGGATATTCGCTGGCAGCAGCGGTTCGCCAACTACGGCAATGCCTTTTCCCAATTGGAGCAGGCGATCGAGGCGTATGGCGACACGACGCTGGACATCATCAAGGAAGGCGTCATCCAGCGCTTCGAGTTCACCCACGAGCTTGCCTGGAAGGTGATGAAGGATTACCTCGAACACGAAGGCATCCAGAACGTCACGGGGTCGCGTAGCGCCGCCCGCCATGCCTTCAACGTCGGCCTGCTGGAAGATGGACAGGTGTGGATGGACATGATCGAGACTCGCAACCATACGGTCCACGCGTATCGTCACAGCATTCTGGAAACCGAGTTCCGCAAGATCGTCGAGCGTTATTATCCGGCCCTGAAGCAGTTTCGCCAGACCATGGAGCGGTACCGCTGATGTTCGGCCTGCCGGAGAGCACGATCGAGGCCATCCGGGGTGCCCTCGCCGCCTGCCCGGGCCTGGAGAAGACCGTGATCTACGGATCACGAGCCAAGGGAACCTGTCGGCCCGGTTCGGATATCGACCTGGTACTTTACGGCGACGTTTCCGAGAGTGACGTGCTGCGCCTCCTGGACCGGCTGGACGCGCTCAACACCCCCTACCTCTTCGATGTGATCCGCTATCGGGACATCGACAGCGAGGCCCTGCGCGAGCATATCGCGCGGGTGGGGCAGCGATTCGATGATGCGGTGGCCCGGTGACCGGCTCATCGCGACTGAAGTCGCTTGTATGTTGGAAATGACCCAACACGGGCAGTATGGAGAAGACTTGCCGGGGTGGAGGGACGAAGATCGCATCTGGCCCC
>LSBP01000025.1 GCA_001577635.1 Halomonadaceae bacterium T82-2
CCCGAAAAAAATTTCGGCGCCACGCCCCTCGCCCGAATCCGCCTGTCCACAGCCGCCTTCATGAACCGCCGACAACCGGGTGTGGATAAACTGAATAGATAAAAACGCCCGCCAAGAAGGCGGGCGTCACAGAACAGCGACAAGCGCAGAGTTCGATCAGGTGAGTGTCACCCGTGCATAGCGCTTCTTGCCGGCCTGAATCACGTAGCTCTTGCCGATATCCAGCATGTGATCGCGGGCGACCACTTCACCATCGACCCGGACCCGACCGTTGCCGAGCATGTCCTTGGCCTGGGCGCTGTTGTTGGTCAGGTTGGCGCGGTTGAGTACCGCAGCAATCGGTGCCTGCTCGCCCTCGAACTCGACCGTCACCTCGGGCATGTCCTCGGGGAGCTCGCCCTCGGCCAGCTGGTTGCCGGCGCTGCGGTGCGCATTGGCGGCGGCTTCCTCGCCGTGGTAGCGGGCGATCAGTTCGCGCGCCAGCTCCATCTTGATGTCCCGGGGGTTGGCGCCTTCGTCGATGCGCCGGCGCAGGTCCTCGATCGCCTCGTTGGACTTCAGCGACAGCAGCTCGAAGTAGCGCCACATCAGCGAATCGGGCATCGAGACCAGCTTGTTGAACATCGTGCCCGGGGCTTCATCGAGCCCGACATAGTTGCCCAGCGACTTGGACATCTTCTGCACGCCGTCGAGCCCCTCGAGCAGCGGCATGGTGATGACGACCTGCGGCGCCTGACCAAAGTGCTTCTGGATCTCGCGGCCCATCAGCAGGTTGAACTTCTGGTCGGTACCGCCCAGCTCGACGTCGGCCTCCAGCGCCACCGAGTCGTAGCCCTGCACCAGCGGGTAGAGGAACTCGTGGATCGAGATCGACTGATTGGCCTTGTAGCGCTTCTCGAAGTCGTCGCGCTCGAGCATGCGCGCCACCGTGGACTGGGCGGCCAGCTCGATCATGTCGGCGGCGGAGAGCTTGCTCATCCAGTCGGCATTGAAGGCGACGATGGTCTTTTCCGGATCGAGCACCTTGAAAACCTGCTCGCGATAGGTCTTGGCGTTGGCCTTGACCTCTTCCTCGGTGAGCGGCTTGCGGGTGACGTTCTTGCCGGTGGGGTCACCGATACGCCCGGTGAAGTCGCCGATCAGGAAGATGACCTCGTGCCCCAGGTCCTGGAACTGGCGCATCTTGGTCAGCAGCACGCTGTGCCCGAGGTGCAGGTCCGGGGCGGTGGGGTCGAAACCGGCCTTGATACGCAGCTTGCGCCCGGAAGCGAGCTTCTCCTTCAGCTCGTCCTCGAGCAGGATTTCATGAGCACCGCGCTTGAGCAGCGCCAGCGCATCGGCGACATCGGTCATCGTGCCCTTCTCCACAGCAAACGGTTGTCTGGATCAATGGCCGGGGATGGTAGCATGTCTGGCACACGCGGTTGAGCGCATCCCACGGAAGGAGACCTCCATGCCCCTGTTCGTCGGCCTGATGTCGGGCACCAGCCTGGACGGCATCGATGCCGCCCTGGTCCGCTGCGGCGAGAGCCACCCCGAGCTGCTGGATGCCGTTGGCATGCCCATGCCGGAGACACTGCGCGCCGACCTGCTGGCCCTGTGCCAGGCCGACTCGGTGCGCTTCGCCGAGCTGGCCCGGGCGGAATCGGCCTTCTGCCGGCTGCAGGCCGAGGCGGTCCAGCAGCTGCTCGCGCGCAACCATCTGGACGCCGACGCAATCGCCGCCATCGGCAGCCACGGCCAGACCATCGAGCACGCCCCGGACGGTGAGGCCCCGTATACCTGTCAGCTCGACAACCCCAGCCTGCTGGCCGAACTGACCGGCTGTGCAGTGGTGGGCGACTTCCGCCGCCGCGACCTGGCCGCCGGCGGTCAGGCCGCACCGCTGGCCCCGGCCTTTCATGCCGCGCTGTTCTCGGACAGCGACGAATGGCGAGCGGTGCTCAACCTGGGCGGCTTCGCCAACCTGACCCTGCTGCCGCCCGGCTCCCGCGCGATGCCGGTCACCGGCTTCGATACCGGACCGGCCAACACGCTGCTCGATGCCTGGTACGCCCGCCACCATGCAGACGGCCACCATGACCCCGCCGGTCGCTGGGCCGCCGGTGGCACGGTCG
Organism: Halomonadaceae bacterium T82-2; assembly: GCA_001577635.1. Lineage (GTDB taxonomy): Bacteria > Pseudomonadota > Gammaproteobacteria > Pseudomonadales > Halomonadaceae > Modicisalibacter. The sequence continues at coordinate 2,118 of LSBP01000025.1, forward strand.
ATGCCGCCCTGCTCGAGCGCTTGCTGGAGGACCCCTTCTTTGCCCGACGCCCGCCCAAGAGCACCGGCCGCGAATACTTCCACCTCGCCTGGCTGGAGGCACACCTGAGCGGCCGCGAAGCGGCGCAGGACGTTCAGGCGACGCTCGCCGAACTGACCGCGAGGAGCATCGCGCTGGGCATTGCCCAGACGCTCGGCCCGGTGCCCGCCACCCTGATCCCCTGTGGCGGCGGCACGCACAATGCCGATCTGCTGCAACGCCTGGGCCGCCACCTGCCGACCCTGACGCTGGCAAGCTGCGAGATGTTCGGCTGGCATGCCGACTGGCTCGAGGCCGGCGCCTTCGCCTGGCTGGCTTGGCGGCGCCTTGCCGGCCTGCCCGGCAACCTGCCGGCCGTCACCGGCGCGGCGGGCGAGCGCGTGCTGGGCGGCCTCTACAGCCGCTGAGACGTCAGCGCCCCGGTGGCGACACTCAGTAGTCGTCGCTGTCGCGCAGCGACAGCCGATCGGCGGCATCCAGCGCCTGCTCCACACCCTGGTGGGCGCCGTCACCGAACTTGATCATCATGCGCAGGTCGTTGGCCGACTCGGCATGGACCAGGGCCACATCCTCGCTGATGTCGCCCCGTCGATAGCACTCATAGAGCGCCTGGTCGAAGGTCTGCATGCCCAGCTCCCGCGAACGCGCCATCAAGCCCTTGATCTCGCCCACCTCGCCCTTGCGGATCAGGTCGCCGATCAGCGGCGAGCGGCGCAGGATCTCGATCGCCGCCACGCGACCCCGGCCGTCCTGACGCGGCAGCAGCTGCTGGGCGACGATCGCCTGCAGGTTCAGCGACAGATCCAGCCAGACCTGCTCGTGGCGTTCGGCGGGAAAGAAGTGGATGACGCGCTCGAGCGCCTGGTTGGCGTTGTTGGCGTGCAGGGTCGCCAGGCACAGGTGACCGGTCTCGGCGAAGGTCAGCGCCTGCTCCATGGTCTCGCGGGAGCGGATCTCGCCGATCATGATCACGTCCGGCGCCTGGCGCAGGGCGTTCTTCAGCGCCACCTCGAACGACTCGGTATCGATGCCCACCTCGCGCTGATTGATGATCGCGCGGCGATGCGGATGGATGTATTCGATCGGGTCCTCGATGCACAGGATGTGGCCGCCGGCGCTGGCGTTGCGATACTGGATCATCGACGCCAGGGTGGTGGACTTGCCGGTGCCGGTGCCGCCCACCACGAACACCAGCCCCCGCTTGAGCAGCGCCAGCTCGCCCAGTGCGTCCGGCAGGCCCAGCGCCGTCAGCGACGGAATGTCGAAGGCGATGCGGCGGATGACCATGGCCATCTGGCTGCGCTGATAGAAGGCGCTGACCCGAAAGCGCCCCTTGCCCTGCAGGCTCAGCGCGAAGTTGGCCTCGTGGTCGCGCTCGAAGCGCTCGGTCAGGCCCTGGGGCAGGGCCGCCATCACCAGCTGGCGAACTTGGGCGATCGACAGCGGCGTCTCGCCCAGCGCCACCAGCTGGCCGTCGATCTTCAGCGAGGCCGGCGCATTGGTGGAAATCAGCATGTCCGAGGCCTGCTTGTCGATCATCAGGTCCAGCAGCTGCTGCAGCCATTCACCGGGTGTCATGCCGGTCTCCTTGTCGCGTCACCATGGTATTCATTGTTTCAGGAGGCCGCCGGCAGGCGTCCCTTGGCCTTGGCCTGGGCCTCCTCGCGGGACACCAGGTTCTGGTTGACCAGCCGGCTCAGCGCCATGTCCAGGGTCTGCATGCCCAGGTTGCCCCCGGTCTGGATCGCCGAATAGATCTGCGCCACCTTGTCCTCGCGGATCAGGTTGCGCACCGCCGAGGTGGCCACCAGGATCTCGTGGGCGGCGACCCGTCCGCCCCCCTGGCGCTTGAGCAGGGCCTGTGACACCACCCCCTGCAGCGACTCGGAGAGCATCGAGCGCACCATCGCCTTCTCGTCGCCGGGAAAGACGTCGATGACCCGGTCGATGGTCTTGGCCGCCGAGGTGGTGTGCAGCGTGCCGAATACCAGATGTCCGGTCTCCGCCGCGGTCAGCGCCAGCCGTATGGTCTCCAGGTCACGCAGCTCGCCGACCAGGATCACGTCGGGGTCCTCGCGCAGCGCCGAGCGCAGCGCCTGGGAGAATCCCTGGGTGTGACGGTGCACCTCGCGCTGGTTGATCAGGCTGCGCTTGCTGACATGCACGAACTCGATCGGATCCTCGATCGTCAGGATATGATGGTGGCGTGTCTCGTTGATGTAGTCGACCATCGCCGCCAGCGTCGTCGACTTGCCCGAGCCGGTGGGCCCGGTCACCAGCACCAGCCCCCGCGGCATCCGCGCGAACTGGCGGAACACCTCGCCCAGCTCCAGGTCCTCGAGCGTCATCACCTGGCCGGGAATGGTGCGGAACACCGCCCCGGCACCGCGGCCCTGATTGAAGGCATTGACGCGAAAGCGCGCCACCCCGGGCACCTCGAAGGAGAAGTCGGTCTCAAGGTAGGCCTCGTAGTCGCGGCGCTGGCGATCGCCCATGATGTCGTAGATCATCCGGCGGACTTCGCTGTCCTCCATCGCCGGCACATTGAGCCGGCGAATGTCACCGTCGACCCGGATCATCGGCGGCAGCCCGGCGGACAGGTGCAGGTCCGAGGCGTTCTGCTTTGCCGAGAATGCCAGTAGTTCGGTAATATCCATTCACTTCCCCTGCTCGTGTTGCTGTCGTTATTCGGATAGAGGCCAGTATGCCAGACGCTCAGGTCAGCGAAGCCCTCCTGCGCGCCCGCCGGCGCCTGGACGCGGCTCTTCGGCAGTCCGGCCGCCGTGCCGACGCCACCCGCCTGCTGGCGGTCAGCAAGACCCAGCCGGCCGAACGCCTCCGCGAGGCCTACCGGGCCGGGCAGCGCGACTTCGGCGAAAACTACCTGCAGGAAGCCCTCGACAAGCAGGCCGCGCTCGCCGAGCTGGAAGATATCGTCTGGCATTTCATCGGCCCGCTGCAATCCAACAAGACCCGCGAGGTGGCCGAGCATTTCCGCTGGGTGCACAGCGTCGACCGGCTCAAGATCGCCCGCCGCCTCTCGGCCCAGCGCCCCGCCGAACTCGGCCCGCTGGAGATCTGCCTGCAGGTCAATGTCAGCGGCGAGGCCAGCAAGTCGGGCGTGCCGCCCGAGGCGCTCGAGGCACTGGCCCTCGAGGTCGCCGGCCTGCCCAATCTGCGCCTGCGCGGGCTGATGGCGATTCCCGCCCCGGCCGAGACCCTGGACGCCCAGCGCCGGCCCTTCGCCCAGCTGCGCGAGTGCCTGGAACGCCTCAACACGGCGCACCCCGAACTGGCCCTGGACACCCTGTCGATGGGCATGAGCGGCGACCTGGAAGCCGCGGTGCAGGAAGGCGCCACCTGGGTGCGGCTGGGCACCGCCATCTTCGGGGCCCGGCCTCCGCGCCCCTGACCACTCACGCTTCTCAGAGGAGCTTCGCATGGCAAGCCAAGTCACCTTCATCGGCGCCGGCAACATGGCCAGCGCTATCTTCGGCGGCATGATCGACAACGGCTATCCGGCCGCGGCGATCACCGCCACCAGTCCCGACCCCGAGCGGCTGGCGGCCCTCGCCGCCGAGCGTGGCATCCACACCACCGATGACAACGCCGCGGCTGTCGCCGAGGCCGACGTGGTGGTACTGGCGGTCAAGCCCCAGATCATGCGCGAGGTCTGCGAAGGCCTGCGCGACGCCGTGCAGGCGCGTCGTCCGCTGATCGTCTCGGTGGCCGCCGGCCTCACCGCCGAAACGCTGGACACCTGGCTCGGCGGCGATCTGGCAGTGGTACGCTGCATGCCCAATACGCCGTCGCTGGTGGGTGCCGGCGCCAGCGGGCTCTACGCCAACGCCCGGGTCAGCGACGAACAGCGCGAGCTCGCCACCACCCTGCTGGAGGCCGTGGGCCTCGTCGAGTGGGTCGATGACGAAGCGCTGCTCGAGGCCGTCACCGCGGTCTCCGGCAGCGGCCCGGCCTACTTCTTCCTGGTCTTCGAGGCCCTCGAGGAAGCCGGCGTGCGCCTCGGTCTGCCCGCCGCCACGGCGCGCCGGCTGGCCTTGCAGACCGGCCTGGGGGCGGCGACGATGGCGCAACGCAGCGAGCACGACCCCGCGCAGCTGCGCCGCAACGTGATGTCGCCGGGCGGCACCACCGAACGCGCCATTCACAGCCTCGAGGAAGGCGGGCTGCGCGCGCTGTTCGCCGAGGCGACCGAAGCCTGCGCCGCCCGCGCCCGCGAGATGGCCGCCGAACTCGGCGAGTCGACGCCGAACCGATAACGGAGGGAGTCCATGGGAAGTCAACTGGGAAGCGCCGGCCTGATGCTGGTCAACACCCTGATCAACATCTACCTGTTCCTGCTGATGCTGCGCTTCCTGCTGCAGGCATCGCGTGCCGACTACTACAACCCGATCAGCCAATCGGTGGTCAAGGTGACCCAACCGGTGGTCAAGCCGCTGCAGGGTTTCCTGCGGCCCATGGGTCGCGTCGACCTGGCCACCCTGGCGGCCGGCTTCATCATCAAGGCGCTGAGCATCATCCTGATCATGCAGGTGGCGATCGGCGGCATCCCCTCCTTCGGCGGCATCGCCATCGCCTCGGTGGCGGCGCTGGCCAGTGCGATCCTCAAGATCTACTTCTTCGCCCTGATCGGCATGATCATCCTCAGCTGGGTGGCGCCGCATGCCAGTCACCCGGGGGCGATCCTGATCATGCAGCTGGTCGAGCCGATCATGGCCCCGGTGCGCCGCGTGATACCGCCGCTGGGCATGATCGACCTGTCGCCGATCGTGGTGTTCATCGCCATCAACCTGATCGACAGCGTCCTGGTCGGCTCGCTGACCCGCGCCGCCGGTATCGCCGGCGCCCTGGTCGGCCTCTGAGCGGCGGCCCGGCGATCGACAACACCGATAACGAAGCAAGACACAGGGCCCGACCGGGCCCTGTCACGAACTGGACACGGACCCCTCATGCCCGAAACGCTCCCCGCCGATTCGGTCGGTCTGGTGACGCCGCAGCAGGCCCGCTTCGACGAGCCACTGCCGCTGGCCTGCGGCAAGACCCTGCCGGCCTATGAGCTGGTCTACGAGACCTACGGCGAGCTCAATGCCGAGCGCAGCAACGCCGTGCTGATCTGCCACGCCCTGTCGGGCCACCATCACGCCGCCGGCTACCACAGCCCGGACGACCGCAAGCCCGGCTGGTGGGACGCCCACATCGGCCCCGGCAAGGCCATCGACACCAACCGCTTCTTCGTGGTGTCCCTGAACAACCTGGGGGGCTGCCACGGCAGCACCGGCCCCTGCCACATCAACCCCGAGACCGGTCGTCTGTGGGGGCCGGAGTTCCCGGTGATGACCGTCGGCGACTGGGTCGACAGCCAGGTCCGGCTCGCCGACCGGCTGGGCATCGAGCGCTTCGCCGCCGTGGTCGGCGGCAGCCTGGGCGGCATGCAGGTACTGCAGTGGGCGATGCGCTACCCGGAGCGCATCGCCAACGCCGTGGTGATCGCCGCCACGCCGCGGCTGACCGCGCAGAACATCGCCTTCAACGAGGTCGCCCGCCAGGCGATCCGCTCCGACCCCGACTTCCACGACGGCTGGTACGCGGCGCACGATACCGTGCCCAAGCGCGGCCTCAAGCTGGCGCGCATGGTCGGCCACATCACCTACCTGTCCGAGCACTCGATGGGCGCCAAGTTCGGCCGCGACCTGCGCAGCGACGAGCTCAACTTCGGCTATGACGTGGAGTTCCAGGTCGAGTCCTACCTGCGCTATCAGGGCGACGCCTTCTCCACCGCCTTCGACGCCAACACCTACCTGCTGATGACCAAGGCGCTGGACTACTTCGACCCGGCGGCCGACCATCAGGGCGACCTGGCCGCCGCCCTGGCGCCGGCCTCCTGCCGTTTCCTGGTGGTCAGCTTCTCCACCGACTGGCGCTTCACGCCGGAACGCTCGCGGGAGCTGGTCGATGCGCTGATGCGCGCCCGCAAGCCGGTCAGCTACGCGGCCATCGACTCCCCCCACGGCCACGATGCCTTCCTGCTCCCGGACCCGCGCTATGGCGCCGTGTTCGGCGGCTTCATGAAGCGCGTGGCCCGCGACCTCGGCCTGGAGGAGCGTCACTGATGCGTCCCGACCTGACACTGATCCACCGCTGGGTGCCCGAGGGCGCCCAGGTCCTCGACCTGGCCTGCGGCGACGGCACCCTGCTCGACGCCCTGGCTCGCGACAAGGGCGTCACCGGCTACGGCCTCGAGATCGACCCCGACGGCATCACCGCCTGCCTGGAACGCGGCGTCAACGTCATCGAGCAGGACCTCGACCAGGGCCTGGCCAACTTCGACGACGACGCCTGCGACCTGGTGATCATGACCCAGGCCCTGCAGGCCCTGCGCCGCCCCGACCGGATGCTTGACGAGATGCTGCGGGTGGCCAGCGAGGCGATCATCACCTTCCCCAACTTCGCCTACTGGCGTCATCGCCTGTACCTGGGCTTCAAGGGCTTCATGCCGGTGTCGCGCTCGCTGCCCTACGCCTGGTACGACACGCCCAACATCCACCTGTCCACCTTCAACGACTTCGAGCGCCTGTGCACCGACAAGGGACTGGTGATCACCGACCGCGCGGTGGGCCGGGGCGACCATGAAAGCCACTGGTCCAGCCGGCTGTGGCCCAACCTGTTCGGCGAGATCGCCATCTTTCGGGTCGGCCGCGGCGAGGCGCGCCGTCGTGGCTGAAAGCCCCGCGCCGGGCAGCGCCCTCCTGGCCCGGCCGGGCGACTTCGCGGCCGACGGCACGGCGAGCGCGGCGCTGCCCGATGGCGGGCGGGTGCTGCTGGTTCACGACGGCGATCACGTGCGCGCCTACCGCGACCACTGCCCGCATCGCGCCGGTTCGCTGGGCGACGCCGCCGGTCGCTTCCTCGATGCCGGCAGCGCACTGCTGCGCTGCGACCGCCACGGCGCGCTGTTCCTGCCCGCCAGCGGCGAGTGCCTGGCCGGCCCCTGCCAGGGCAAGCGCCTGACGCCGGTGCCGGTGTCAGTCGACGACGCCGGCGTCGTGCACCTGGCGATGCAGTGACACCGGCAAGCAGCCGGCCAGGGTGATGCCGGCCGGCCGCCCGTCGCGCCGGCTCACCCGGCACCCGTAGGCCAGCACCTCGACGCCCGCGTCCGCGACGCGCCGCAGCGTCTCGGCATAGCGCGGATCGAGATGCGCGGCCGGGGCGACGTCACGGATGCCGGTATGGGCGACGCAGAACAGCAGCACCGCGCGGTGCCCGTCGGCAGCCAGCCCGGCGAGGGTCTCGAGATGCCGGGTGGCACGCTCGCTCACCGTGTCGGGAAAGTAGCCGTGACCGTCGGCCTCCTGCAGGGTGACCTGCTTGACCTCGACGAAGGCGGTGCCGTGGCGCGGGTCATCGAGCCGGAAGTCGAGCCGGGCGTCGCCACGCCGCGCGTCGCTACGCCGGGCGTCGCCGACCCGGACCTCGCGCCGGAGCGTGGCGTAGCCGGCTAGCGGCTCGATGCGCTCGCCTCGCAGCGCCTCCTCGACGATGGCATTGGTGCGCCCGGTGTGCACGGAGGCCAGAGCCACGCCGCCTTCCGGCCGGGGCAGTTCGATCAGCTCCCAGGTCCAGGCCAGCTTGCGTGCCGGATTGGTGCTCGGCGACAGCCACACCCGGCAGCCCGGCACGTTGACCGCCCGCATCGAGCCGGTGTTGGGGCAGTGAGCCACCACCACGGTACCGTCGGCCAGTTCGACATCGGCAAGAAAGCGCTTGTAGCGCCGACGCAGAATCCCGGAAACAAGCTCGGGATAGTCCACGTCAGCCCGCCTCTCGCGCCAGAAAGCGGCCGAGTCGTTCCACCGCCTCCTCGAGCCGGGCGACATCGTTGGTGAAGGCGATGCGCACATGGTGCTCGCCGCCGCGCACGGCGAAGTCGACGCCCGGCGTGATGGCGACGTTCTCGGTTTCCAGCAGCCGCTGGCAGAAGGCCTGGCTGTCGCGGGTGTAGCGCGACACGTCGAGCCACAGGTAGAAGGCCCCCTGGGGCGGCATCGCCGGCGCCAGCCCCAGCCGCTCGAGCCCGGCCAGCAGCGCGTCGCGGCGCCGATGCAGCTCGCGCCGGCGACGTTCGAGTTCGGTGGCGCACTCGGGGGTGAAGGCCGCCAGCGCGGCGTGCTGCGACAGTGTCGGCGCAGCGAGGAAGACGTTCTGGGCCAGCCGGGTCAGGGGTTCCACGGCCGCCTCCGGGGCGACCAGCCAACCCAGGCGCCAACCGGTCATGCCGAAGTACTTCGAGAAGCTGTTGACCACGAAGGCCTCGGGGGCCACGGCGGCGGCGCTCACCGGCGCCACGTCGTAGCTCAGCCCCTGATAGATCTCGTCGACCAGCAGCGCGCCGTCGCGGCGGGCGACCTCGCCGGCCACGGCCCGCAGCCCGCCGGCATCGAGCATGTGCCCGGTGGGATTGGAGGGCGTGGCCAGCATCGCCAGCCGGGTCGCCGGCTGCCAGTGCCGGGCGACGAGCGCGGCGTCGAGCTGCCAGCCGCTTTCATCGCCCACCGGCACGCAGTCGATCTCGGCATCGGCCAGCCCCATGAAGTGGCGGTTGCAGGGGTAGGTGGGATCGGCCATCAGCACCCGATCGCCGCGCCCCACCAAAAGCTGGCTGGCCAGCAGCAGCGCCCCCGAGGCCCCCGGGGTGACCAGAATCCGCGCCGGATCGATGTCGGCACCGAAATGCGCCGCATAGTGGCCGGCGATCGCCTCGCGCAGCGCCGGAATGCCGCCGGCCGGCGTGTAGCGGGTCCGCCCCTCGGCCAGCGCCTGCCGCCCGGCCTCCACCACCGGCTCGGGCGTGGCGAAGTCCGGCTCGCCGATTTCCAGGTGAATCACGTCGTGTCCGGCCGCCTCGCGTGCCTGGGCCTGCTCAAGCAGTCCCATCACGCGAAACGGCTGCACCCGGTCGATACGGGTGTTCCAGTTCATGCCGGCGTCCTCCTCCTGCGCCATCCCCAGATTCGCACGCCACGTTGCCCGGGCATGCGACACGGGTCAATCTTCTCACGACAAGCCGCTTCAGCGGTTGCAAACCCACCGCTTTTTCGCTAAATAAGCAAGGCTTCGGGTGGGCATGCCATCCGTGGAGGCGACGGAGACGGACACCCCGACTCGCCTTCGACCGGCCGGGCATCGGCCCAAGTCACTTGAGTAATGAGGCAGCCCCATGCCAGTAGCGGAACAGAAAACGGAAGCGCCCAAGAAATTCACCCCGTACGAGCCGGCGCCGGGGGAAGAGTACATGAACGAGAAGCAGCTGGAGCACTTCCGCCAGATCCTGCTGGGCTGGAAGCAGGATCTCATGGAAGAGGTGGACCGCACCGTGCGCCATCTGCAGGAAGACGCCAACAACTACGCCGACCCGGCCGACCGGGCGACCCAGGAAGAAGGCTTCAGCCTGGAGCTGCGCACCCGCGATCGTGAGCGCAAGCTGCTCAAGAAGATCAACGAGACCCTCGAGAAGATCGACGAGGACGACTACGGCTTCTGCGAGGCCTGCGGCGTCGAGATCGGCATCCGTCGCCTCGAGGCACGCCCGACCGCCACGCTGTGCGTCGACTGCAAGACGCTGGCGGAACTCAAGGAAAAGCAGCTGGGCGGCTGAGCCCCCCGGCCGACCGGACACGGGCGCCGCACGGCGCCCGTTTGCGTTTCAGGAGAGCTCGATGCCCGGCTATCGCGGCCGTTTCGCCCCCACCCCCTCCGGTCCGCTGCACTTCGGCTCGCTGGTCGCCGCGCTGGGCAGCTTCCTCGATGCCCGCCACGCCGGCGGCACCTGGCTGCTGCGCATCGAGGACGTCGACCCGCCGCGCTGTCCGCCGGGCACCGCCGACACCATCCGCCGCCAGCTCGAGGCCTACGGCCTTCACTGGGACGGCGAGATCCGCTATCAGCAAACGCGCGATGCCGCCTACCAGGCGGCGCTGGATCGTCTGGTCACCGCCGGGCTGGCCTACCCCTGCAGCTGCTCGCGCAAGGAATGGCGCGAGTACCCCATCTACCCCGGCTGGTGCCGCGACGGCATCCGCGCCCCCGGGCGCCCGCTGGCCTGGCGGCTGCGCAGCGATCTCGGGGAGCGCCCGGTCATCTGGCAGGATCGCCTGTTCGGCGAGCAGTGCTTCGACCCCGCCGAGCTGGGTGACGTGGTGCTCAAGCGCAAGGAGGGTCTCTGGGCCTACCAGCTGGCGGTGGTGGTGGATGACGCCGACCAGGGCATCACCGATGTGGTGCGCGGCGTCGACCTGCTCGACAACACGCCCTGGCAATGGCAGCTGCAGGCTGCGCTGGGCGCCCCGCATCCACGCTATCTGCACCTGCCGCTGGTGGTGGCCGAGAACGGCCAGAAGCTCTCCAAGCAGAACCTCGCCCCGGCGCTGCCCGAGGACGACACCAGCGTGCGCCACTGGCTGCACGACGCCCTGGGGCTGCTGGCCCAGGCGCCGCCGGCGGCGCTGCGCACGGCCCCCGTGGCGGAACAGCTCGCCCACGCCGTTCGCCACTGGGATCCGAGCCGCCTCGATGCCCACGCGCACCTACCCGCCCCGCACACCTGAATGCCCGGCGCGGATGCGACTCACGTCGGGTTGAGCCGCCGCCCTCGCCTTCCCTACACTCGATGGTTTATCCCGCGCGGGCCTGCGAATGTACGTTTACCGCATCATGCTGTTTCTGGTCTTCGGCGGCTACCTGCTGTCGCCGGCGCTGATGAGCGGCTGGGCGGTTCCCGGCATGGCCTGGTATCGCCCCTTCCTGATCTGGGGCGGGCTGATCGCCCTGTCGGTGTGGCTGGAACAGAAAAGGAAGCTCGATGAGCATTAGCCTGACGGGGCTGCTGGCGCTGACGGCCGGCTATCTGGGGCTGATGCTGCTGGCCGCGAGTGCCGTGGAACGGGGCTGGCTGTCGACGCGGATCGTGCATCACCCGCTGGTCTACGGCCTGTCGCTGGGCGTCTACGTCAACGCCTGGGGGCTGTTCGGCAGCATCGCGCTGGCCGCCGAGATCGGCTACGGCTACCTGGCCTACTTCCTGGGCGTGGCCGGCGCCTTCCTGCTGGCACCGGTGCTGCTGGTGCCGATCCTGCGCCTGACCCGCACCTATCAACTGGCCTCGCTGGCCGACCTGTTCGCCTTCCGCTTTCGCAGCCGCTGGGTCGGCACGCTGGTGACCGTGATCACCCTGCTGGCGGTGCTGCCGCTGCTGGCCCAGCAGGCCCAGGTGGTGGGCGCCATCGCCTATCGCCTCAGCGGACTCGCCGACCCGGCCTGGCTGGCGCTGGCCTTCTGTGTGCTGGCGGCGGCGCTGGCCCTGCGCCTCGGCGCGCGCCATGCTCACCTCAACGCCGATCACGACAGCCTGACCGCAGCCGTCGCCACCGGTTCGCTGCTCAAGCTGGGCGCCATGCTCACCCTGGGTGTCATCGCCCTGTACGGCGTCTTCAGCGGCCCGGCCGACCTTCAGCAATGGCTCGAGGGCCCCGGACAGCCGCTGCAGGCACTGGCCGCCCGTCTGCCACCCGGCCAGTGGCGTACCCTGCTGCTGCTGTTCTTCGCCGCCGCCTTTCTGGCGCCCCACATGTTTCACATGGTCTTCGCCCAGGGACCGTCACGCCCGGCGCTGTTGCAGGCCGGCTGGCAACTGCCGCTGCTGCTGTTGCTGATCGCCCTGCCGGCGCCGCTGATTCTCTGGGCTGCGCAGTCGCTGGGAATCGCCTCGCCGGAAACCGGGCTGGCCTATCTGGCCTTCATGCTCAGCGACTCGCCCGGCGTGATCGCGCTGGTCCTCATCGCCGGACTCGCCGCCGCCGCCGGTACCCTGGTGGTCACTACCCTGTCCCTGGCCGGCATGGCGCTCAATCATCTGGTGCTGGTGGCCCACCCGCCGGCGCGCCAGGACAACCTCTATCGCTGGCTGCTCGGCCTGCGCCGCCTGCTGGTCATCGCCGTGATTCTCGGCGGCTGGGTATTCTACCGGCTGGTGGGCGTGCATCACGACCCCACCACGCTGGGGCTGGTGGCCTTCATCGGCATCGCCCAGTGTCTGCCCGGCATGCTGGCGGTACTCTACTGGCCGGGTGCCAACCGCAAGGGCATGGTCAGCGGGCTGCTGGTCGGCAGCCTGTTGTGGCTGGGCGGGCTTTGGCTGCCGCTGGTCGTCGACCTTCCGCCGCTGGTGCTCATCCCGCCGGGGCTCGAGCTGCTCGAGAACGAGCCGGCCTGGTACGCCGTCACCCTGATCTCGCTGGCCGCCAACGCCCTGACCTTCATCGGGGTCTCGCTGATGACGCGCACCTCCGACGGGGAACGCGCCGCCGCGGAGGCCTGTTCGATCGACGCCGTCATCCGTCCCAAGCGCCTGCCGCTCAGCGCCCGCACGGCACAGGACTTCAAGCGCCACCTGAGCAGCGCCCTGGGGCCCGATGTCGCCGCCCGCGAGGTCGATCACGCCCTGGATGACCTGGGCATGTCGCCGCAGGAAAGCCGGCCCTACGCCCTGCGGCGGTTGCGGGGGCGGCTGCAGGCCAACCTGTCGGGCCTGATGGGGCCGTCGGTGGCGCGAGACATCGTCGACCGGTTCCTGCCCTTCCAAACCGGCCCGCAGCCGGCCACCGACGACGTGCATTACGTCGAGAGCCTGCTCGAGGCCTACCGCACACGCCTGACCGGTCTGGCTCGCGAGCTCGACGGACTGCGCCGCTACCATCGCCGCACCCTGACCCAGCTGCCGATCGGCCTGTGCGCCTTCGGCGACGACGGCGAGCTGCTGATGTGGAACGACGCCCTGGCGCGACTGTCCGGCATCGACGGCGCCAGCGTGATCGGTGCCCGCCGCGAGAGCCTGCCGGCGCCCTGGGCGGAATTGCTGGGGCGCACCTTCGATCATCACGACCGCTTCCTCTACAAGCAGCCCGTGCCGCTGGCGGCCGGCACCCGCTACCTGACCCTGCACAAGGCCGACCTCGACGTGGCCGACGGCGAACGCGGCGGCACCGTGGTGCTGATCGAGGATCACAGCGACATGAAATGGCTCGAGGACGAACTGGTTCATGCCGAACGCCTGGCGTCCATCGGGCGTTTGGCCGCCGGCGTCGCCCACGAGATCGGCAACCCCATCACCGGCATCTCCTCGCTGGTCCAGAACCTGCGCTACGACACCGACGACCCGGTGGTGCTGGAGTCCGCCGATCAGATCCAGCAGCTCACCGAGCGTGTCTCGCGGATCGTCGGCTCGCTGGTGAGCTTCGCCCATGGCGGCCGGCACGGCGGGCAGGCCGTCGGCATGACGTCCTGCGATGTCCGCGAACTGGCCGACGAGGCCCTGCACTTGATACAGCTGGCCCGCTCGGGCGAGGATATCGTCTACCGAAACGACTGCCCCGCCGGCCTGACGGTGCAGGGAGACACCCAGCGTCTGGTGCAGGTGCTGGTCAATCTGCTCGGCAACGCCCGGGACGCCAGCCCGCCGGGCGCCGCGGTCGTCGTCGAGGCGGGAGCGCAGGACGGCGGGGTGTGCCTGGCCGTGGTCGACACCGGGTGCGGCATCGATCCCGAGATTCGCGATCACCTGTTCGAACCCTTCACGACCACCAAGCCTCCGGGGGAAGGCACCGGACTCGGCCTGTCGCTGGTCTACAGCATCATCCGCGACCACGGGGGCCAGGTGCGCATCGAATCGCCCCTTCCCGACCTCGATCACGGCACCCGCATCGCCCTGTGGCTGCCGGAACCTTCTCAGGATGGCAGAGACCCCGATGACCCAGATTCTGATCGTTGAAGACGAAGCCATCATCCGCACGGCACTGCGTCGATTGCTGGAGCGCCACGCCTATACGGTCAGCGAGGCCGAATCGGTCGAAGAGGCCCGTCGCCAGGGGCTCGACCGCTTCGATCTGATCATCAGCGACCTGCGCCTGCCCGGCGAGGCGGGCACGGCGCTGATCGAGGCCGCCGCGCCGGTGCCCGTGCTGATCATGACCAGCTATGCCAGCATGCGCTCGGCCGTGGATGCCTTGAAGCAGGGCGCCGTGGACTACGTGGCCAAGCCCTTCGATCACGAGGAACTGCTGGCCACCGTGAGCCAGGCGCTCGAGCAGCACGCACCGCGCCGCGAGACGGCCGAGACCGCACCGCCTGCCACGCAGCCCCAGGTGCCGCAGGACATGATCGGCAACTGTCCGGCGATGCAGGCCGTCTACACCCGCATTCGCAAGACGGCACCGGCGGACGTCACGGTGCTGATCCAGGGCGAATCGGGAACCGGTAAGGAGCTGGTCGCCCGCGCGATCCATCGCCAGAGCCGGCGCGCCCGGGCGCCGCTGATCTGCGTCAACTGCGCGGCGATTCCCGAAACGCTGATCGAGTCCGAGCTGTTCGGCCACGAGAAGGGCGCCTTCACCGGCGCCAGCGCGGCACGCACCGGTCTGGTCGAGGCCGCCGACGGCGGCACGCTGTTCCTCGACGAGATCGGCGAACTGCCGCTCGACGCCCAGGCACGCCTGCTGCGCGTGCTGCAGGAGGGCGAGATCCGCAAGATCGGCTCGGTCGAGACCCGTCACGTCGACGTCCGCCTGATCGCCGCCACCCATCGCGACCTGCATGCGCTGTCGAAGAGCGGCGAGTTCCGTCTCGACCTCTACTATCGCCTCAACGTGATGCAGATCGACCTGCCGCCCCTGCGCGACCGCGAGGACGACATCCTCAAGATCGCCGACGTGTTGCTGCAGTCCGCCTGCCGTCGTCACGACCGCGAGGGACTCAAGCTTTCCCGCGCCGCCCGCCGCGACATCCGCGACTACCCCTGGCCGGGCAATGTTCGCGAGCTGGAGAACGCCCTGGAGCGCGGCGTCATCCTTGCCGAAGGCAACCTCATTCACCCCGACGACCTGGGGCTGAAGCCCTCGCCCATGCCCCGGGCACCGGCGACGCCTCGCAGCAGCCCGGCGGATACCGGCGACGACGGCAAGGCGGTCGCCGAGGAAGACCTCTCCCTGGAAGACTACTTCCAGCACTTCGTGCTCGAGCACCAGGACCAGATGAGCGAGACCGAGCTGGCGCAGAAGCTGGGCATCAGCCGCAAGTGCCTCTGGGAGCGGCGCCAACGCCTCGGCATCCCGCGCAAGAAATCACCCCGCAGCCGCTCGGCCTGACGGCGCCCCTCCCTGGGCATACCCGTTCCCGACGCCCCTGGCGAAAGCCGAATGGTCGCCGGGAACGGCTGCGACCCATGTCGCCCAAGACCATGGTCTAACAGGGATTTTTTCGTGAAAAACGACACCTCGCCTCCGTGCGAGCCGGCGAATCTGCACCACTTGTTACCATCCCACACAGCATTTTCCCCATTACGGGGCGTCAGCGGTAACACCCAGGCCACCCACAACGAACTCCCGACAGCCATGGATTCTTAATACGCTGTTTTTAAAACAAAAAGCGACACGTGGCATGCACGGTGCACTATATCGGGCAAGAAGAACAAAACCCGGATGCCGGCGACGCCAACAACAACAAGAGACGTTCGCGGTAACACACGTTGCAAGAACCCAATAACAAGCCAGGCAACGACATCGATTCCCGAGGGCGAACAACAACAAGCACCCAGGCGAGGAATCCACCGGCCACAACAATCACAACAGGGCCGAGACAATCCGGTAATGTATCGGGACGCGGCGCTCCGTGCACAGGACGAACAACAACAACGCCTGTCCGAGGAGCACCTCCGGCAACAATAACAAGCCGCCGGAGGGAGGCAGACACCCCTGCCGTCGTGGTTGGATTATTGTTTTGAATACGAGGCGGTCACCATCAGGAAGACAACCAACAACAACATCCTGCTTGCCTGATAACTCCGAATTGGTGACTGTGGTGCGTATTCAAGGCGATGCGCCATCACGAAGAAAAATCAACAGCACGGACGCTGTCGGAATGCTTAAGGGGAGGCCACCGGCCTCCCCTTTCTCATGGGCTTTCCTCATGAGCCTTCGACACGCCTGTTTCCACCCCGTTTCGGGCCGCGGCGCGACTTCAATGCTTTGCAAGGCTCCAGCGCTCCGCTACACTGGCTTTTTCGCGAACAGCGAGACACTATCGCGGCATGTTCAAAGGATTTACCCGCTTTCTGCAACGCCCCGGTGAACGATTGAAGACACTCTTCGGCAATCAGGACGGCTCCGGCCAGACCCCCGGGCTTCGCATCATTCCCCGAGAAGATCACCCCGTTTCGCGGCGCCTGTTCAGCGACAACGCGCTCAAGGTGCTCTATCGCCTGCACAATGCCGGCTTCGAGGCCTATCTGGTCGGCGGTTGCCTGCGCGACGCCCTGCTCGGCAAGACGCCCAAGGATTTCGACGTCGCCACCGATGCCACGCCGGAACAGTTGCGTGAACTGTTCCGCAACTCGCGCATCATCGGGCGGCGTTTTCGCATCGTCCACGTACGCTTCGGGCGCGAGATCATCGAGGTCACCACCTTCCGCGGCCGCCCCGGCGACGAGCACGGCGAGCATCTCGCCCACCAGTCCGAAGACGGGCTGCTGCTGCGCGACAACGTCTGGGGCAGCGTCGAGGAAGACGCCATGCGCCGTGACTTCACGGTCAACGCGCTCTACTACAACATCGCCGACTTCTCCCTGCACGATTGGGCCGGCGGCATGGCCGACATCGAAAGCCGCACGCTGCGCCTGATCGGCGAGCCGGAAGTCCGCTACCGTGAGGATCCGGTGCGCATGCTGCGGGCGATTCGCTTCGCCGCCAAGCTGGACTTCAGCCTGGCCGCGGCGACCGAGGCGCCGATCCGCGACATGGCGCCGCTGCTGCTGCAGATCCCCCCGGCACGCCTGTTCGAGGAAGTGCTCAAGCTCTTCCTCTCCGGCCACGCAGTAGCAACCTATCACCTGCTGCGCGAGTACGGCCTGTTCGCCATGCTCTTCCCCGAGGCGGACGAGTCCATCGCCGAGCTCGATTGGGCCGAGCCCCTGATCCTCCAGGCACTGGCCAATACCGACGAGCGCATCCGCCAGGAGCGGCCGGTAACACCGGCCTTCCTGTTCGGCGCCCTGCTCTGGCCCGGCGTGCAGTGGCGCACCGGCCAGCTTCAGGCGGAAGGCATGCCGCCGATTCCCGCCCAGCAGACCGCTGCCCAGCAGGCCGTGTCGCGCCAGATCCAGCACACCTCGATCCCCAAGCGCTTCAGCCTGCCCATGCGCGACATCTGGGACCTGCAGGAACGTCTGCCCCGGCGCCGCGGCAAGCGCGCCTTCCAGACCCTGGAGCATCCGCGCTTCCGTGCCGCGTACGACTTCCTGCTGCTGCGCGAGAGCGCCGGCGAGGTTGCCCCCGGCCTGGGGTACTGGTGGACGGCCTTCCAGGAGGGTGACGAACACGAGCAGCGCCGCCTGCTCGGCAAGGTCGACGCCGACCCGGCCGGCACGCCCGGACCGCGGCGACGCTCGCGCAAGCGCCGCCGTGGGGGGCGCAATCGCCGCTCGACACCCGATCATGACTGAGCAGCCGCGTCTTGCCTATGTCGGCCTGGGCAGCAACCTTGATGACCCCGAGCATCAGGTGCGCCGCGCCCTGGCCGAACTGGACGCCCTGCCGTTGACCCGGTGCGAGGCCGGCTCGCCGCTGTATCGCAGCACGCCGATGGGGCCACAGGATCAGCCGCCCTTCATCAATGCCGTGGCCCGGCTGGCCACCCATCTGTCGCCGCTGGCACTGCTCGACCAACTGCAGGCCCTCGAGCAGCGCCACCGCCGCGTGCGCCGGCGCCACTGGGGACCGCGTACCCTGGACCTGGATCTGCTGCTCTACGGGGATTGCCGGGGCCGCTGGCCACGCCTCACGCTGCCCCACCCGGGGATCACCGAGCGCAACTTCGTGCTGGTCCCGCTGGCCGACATCGCGCCGGATACGTGTATCGGCGACGCCGCGGTGTCACATTTGGCCGACGCCATCGACCGCGACGGGTTGCAGCGCCTGGTGCCACAGCAGTAGAGTTGCAACACGTTTGTTACCATTCCACACTTCAGGCCAGAAGCGGGTAACAGTTACGGTAACATCCTGCCCGCCACGCCCTCGAAACGGACGTTGTCCGACAAGTCGACGAGAAGCCAGTCATGAAAACCGTCACCGTGAGCACGCTGCAGGCAGCCAAGCGCGCCGGCGAGCCGTTCAGCTGTCTGACCGCCTATGACGCCTCATTCGCCGAGGCGGCCAGCCGGGCTGGCGTCGAGGTCCTGCTGGTCGGCGACTCCCTGGGAATGGTCCTGCAGGGCCACACCAGCACTCTGCCGGTCACCCTCGACGATATCGCCTACCACACGCGCTGTGTGGCCCGTACCAAGGGCGCCAGCCTGCTGATGGCCGACCTGCCGTTCATGAGCAACACCTCCACGGAGCGGCTGCTGCAGGACGCCGGTGCCCTGATGCGGGCCGGGGCGGAGATGGTCAAGATCGAGGGCGAAGCGTGGATGGCCGACGGCGTGCGGGAACTGACCCGGCGCGGCGTCCCGGTCTGTGCCCATCTGGGGCTGACACCACAGATGGTCCACCAGCTCGGCGGCTTCAAGGTGCAGGGCCGCGAGGCCGGGCGCGCCGAGCAGCTCATCGCCGACGCCCGCACCCTGGTCGAGGCCGGCGCCTCGGTGGTTCTTGTCGAGTGCGTGCCCGCCGACCTGGGCCGGGCCATGCAGGCCGCCCTCGAGGTGCCGGTGATCGGCATCGGCGCCGGGGCCGGCACCGATGGCCAGATCTTGGTAATGCACGACGTGATCGGCGTGAGCAGCGGCTACATCCCGCGTTTTTCGAAGAACTTCCTGGCCGAGGCCGGCTCGATCCAGGGCGCCTTCCAAGCCTACCATGACGCCGTCAAGGCGCGTCGCTTTCCGGCCGAGGAGCACAGTTTCTAATGCAGACCATTCACGACATCGCCACGCTGCGCCGCATCCTGGGCGAGGCACGCCGTGACGGCCGCCGCATCGGCCTGGCGCCGACCATGGGCAACCTTCACCAAGGGCACCTGGCGCTGGTCGCCGAAGCGCGCCGCCGTGCCGATCTGGTCGTCGCCACCATCTTCGTCAACCCGCTGCAGTTCGGGCCCGGCGAGGACTTCGCCAGCTACCCGCGCACCCTCGATGCGGACCGCGCCGCGCTCGACGGCGCCGGCTGCGACATCCTTTTCGCGCCGGCCGCCGAGACCATCTACCCGCGCGGCACCGAGGCCTCTGCCACCGTACACGTGCCCGAGGTCAGCGAAGGGCTGTGCGGCGCGCGCCGGCCCGGCCACTTCGACGGCGTGTCCACGGTGGTGACCATGCTCTTCAACCTGGTGCAGCCCGACCTGGCCTGCTTCGGCGAGAAGGACTACCAGCAGCTCGCGGTCATCCGCCGGATGGTCGCCGATCTGCACATGCCCATCGAGATCGTCGGCGTGCCCATCGTGCGTGCCGAGGACGGCCTGGCCCTCTCCTCGCGCAACGGCTATCTGAGCGATGAGCAGCGTGCCCGCGCCCCGCGCCTGTACGCCGTGCTCACGGCAACCCGCGAGGCACTCGCCCGGGGCGACGAACCCGACGCGGCACTGCGCGAGGGCCTCGCCCAGCTGACCGAGGCCGGCTTCAAGCCCGACTATCTCGAGCTGCGTCGTGCCGACGACCTGGGGCCGGTGACCGACACCACCCGAGAGGCGGTACTGCTGGCCGCAGCCCACCTGGGGCCGGCCCGCCTGATCGACAACCTTCCGGTAACGCTGCCGCGCTGATCGCGGCTCATCGAGGAACGCCCATGTACACCATCATGCTCAAGGCCAAGCTGCACATGGCCCGGGTCACCCATGCCGTGCTCAACTACGAGGGCTCCTGCGCCATCGATGGCGAGCTGCTCGACATGGCCGGCATCCGCGAGAACGAGCAGATCCAGATCTACAACGTCGAGAACGGCCAGCGCTTCACCACCTATGCCATCCGTGGCGAGGAAGGTTCGCGCATGATCTCCGTGAACGGCGCCGCCGCACACCTGGCGAACGCCGGCGAGCGGGTCATCATCTGCAGCTACGCGCACTACGAGACCTCGGAGCTGGACGATCACAAGCCCTCGATCGTCTACCTGCAGGAAGGCAATGCGATCAGCCACACCAGCAACGCCATTCCCATCCAGTTCGCCTGATTGCCCCGCCCCGCCGCTACCGGCGGGGCCATTTCCCCCTCCCGGCCTGTCCAGCGTCAAACTTCGACAGATTGGCAATTGCCGCAGCGCACAAGCTTCTCCTATGCTGACGGGGCATTTCGCCCTCGATTCAAGGAGTCTCACATGCAAGACGTGGTCATCGTCGCGGCGCGCCGCACCGCCATCGGTACCTTCGGCGGGTCGCTCGCCGGGATCCCCGCCGCCGAACTCGGCGCCAAGGTGATCCAGGACATCCTCGCCACCACCGGCGTCGCCCCCGAGCAGGTCGACGAGGTCCTGCTTGGCCACGTCCTGACCGCCGCCTGCGGCCAGAACCCGGCGCGTCAGGCCTCCATCCTGGGCGGCCTGCCTGACGGCGTGCCGGCAATGACCATCAACAAGGTCTGCGGCTCCGGTCTCAAGGCATTGCATCTGGCCACCCAGGCGATTCGCTGCGGCGACGCCGAGCTGATCCTTGCCGGGGGCCAGGAGAACATGTCCCTCGCCCCTCACGCCCTGCCGCACTCGCGCACCGGCCAGCGCATGGGTGACTGGAAGGCGGTCGACACCATGGTCTACGACGGCCTGTGGGATGCCTTCAACCAGTACCACATGGGCATCACCGCCGAGAATCTCGCCGAGAAGTACGGCATTACCCGCGAGCAGATGGACGAATTCGCCGCCGGCTCTCAGCAGAAGGCCAGCGCCGCCATCGAGGCGGGCCGCTTCGACAGCCAGATCGTTCCCGTCGAGATTCCCCAGCGCAAGGGCGATCCGCTGGTCTTCAAGGCCGACGAAGGCCCGCGCGCGGGGATCACCGCCGAGAAGCTCGGCGCCATGAAGCCCGCCTTCAAGAAGGACGGCAGCGTCACCGCCGGCAATGCCTCGTCGATCAACGACGGTGCCGCCGTGACCATGCTCTGCAGCGAGAGCAAGGCCCGCGAGCTGGGCCTCGAGCCGCTGGCCCGCATCAAGGCCTACGCCAACGCCGCCGTCGATCCGGCGATCATGGGCATCGGCCCGGCCCCGGCGACCCGCCGCTGCCTGGAGAAGGCCGGCTGGACGATCGATGATCTGGACCTGATCGAGGCCAACGAGGCCTTCGCTGCCCAGGCGCTGGCGGTCAACAAGGAGCTCGGCTGGGATCCGTCCAGGATCAACGTCAACGGCGGCGCGATCGCCCTGGGCCATCCGATCGGTGCCTCCGGCTGCCGGATTCTGGTCACGTTGGTCCACGAGATGATCGCTCGCGACGCCAGGAAGGGACTGGCCACGCTGTGTATCGGTGGCGGCCAGGGCGTGGCGCTGGCCATCGAACGCTAACCAATCTTTCCTCCGGGCCAGCATTTGTCGGCCCCGCTCGCGGCGATGTCGTCTCCTCGGCGTCGCCGTGCCGCGCTTGCGCCTCCGGCCCCGCCACGTCACCATGGCGGGATTTACCCCACATCGTGTGAGCCATCATGAGCAAGTTCTGGAGCCCGGACGTTCGCGAGCTGACGCCCTACGTCCCCGGTGAGCAGCCCCGTGAACGACTGATCAAGCTGAACACCAACGAGAACCCCTACCCGCCGGCGCCGGGCGTCGAGCAGGTACTGCGCGACTACCCGGTCGACCACCTGCGCCTCTACCCCGATCCCGATGCGCTGGCATTGCGCGAGGCACTGGCCCACGAGCATGGCGTGGCGGTCGAGCAGGTCTTCGTCGGCAACGGCTCCGACGAAGTGCTGGCCCTGGCCTTCCAGACCTTCTTCCGTCAGCCTCGCCCGCTGCTGATGCCGGGCATCACCTATAGCTTCTACCCGGTCTACTGCCGCCTTTACGATATCGCCTACCGGACCGTGGCACTCGATGACCACTGGCAGGTGCCGCTGGACGCCCTGAGCGGCGACAACGGCGGCGTGATCTTCGCCAATCCCAATGCACCGACCGGCCACGGCCACGCGAAGGAGGCCATCGCCGGCCTGCTGGAGCGCGTCACCGACAGTGTGGTGCTCATCGACGAGGCCTACGTCGACTTCGGTGGGGAAAGCAGCGTGCCGCTGGTGGCGGAGTATCCCAACCTGCTGGTGGTGGGCACCTTCTCCAAGTCGCGCAGCCTGGCCGGGCTGCGGATCGGCTACGCGATCGGCTCGCGGGAGCTGATCGAGGGGCTGGAGCGGGTCAAGAACTCCTTCAACTCCTACCCGCTCGACAGCCTGGCAATCGCCGCCGGTGTCGCCGCGCTGGCCGACCGCGAGCACTTCGACGCCTGTCGCGATAACGTCATCGCCACCCGCGAGCGCACCCGCCGGCGGCTCGTCGATCTGGGCTTCGAGGCCCTGCCCTCGCAGACCAACTTCCTGCTCGCCCGCCACGACGGCCACGATGCCGGAGTGCTGTTCACCGGCCTGCGCGAGCGCGGCATCCTGGTGCGTCACTTCAACAGCGAGGCGTTGCACGACTTCCTGCGCATCTCGATCGGCACCGACGATGAGATGGACAGCCTGATCGAAGCGCTCGAGGCGCTGTGTCGCGGGTAACATCGCTCCGCCACCGGCGATAGCCATGAAAAACGGCCCACCCGCCAAGCGGGTGGGCCGTTTTCGTGATACCGGCGATCAGGCGTGGATCACTCGGCGAGGCTGGCCTCGAAGGCGGCCTTTTCCTCGGCGGTGACTTCCTTGATCGACAGCTTGACGCGGTTGCGGTTGTCGATGTCGAGCACCTTGACCACCACGTCGTCACCCTCGTTGAGGTAGTCGCGGACGCTGTTGACGCGCTCCGGCACGATCTGCGAGATGTGCACCAGACCGTCGGTGCCCGGCATGAAGTTGACGAACGCGCCGAAGTCGGCGATGCGCACCACCTTGCCCTTGTAGAGCTTGCCGATCTCGGCTTCGGCAGTGATGCCCAGCACGGTGTCGATGGCGCGCTTGGCGGCCGCCTTGTCCTCGGCGTAGATGCGCACGGTGCCATCGTCGTCGATGTCGATCGAGGCGCCGGTGTCGTCGCAGATCTGACGGATGGTCGCACCACCCTTGCCGATGACGTCGCGGATCTTGTCCGGGTCGATCTTGATGGTGGCCATGGACGGCGCGTTGGCGGAGACTTCCTCGCGGCTCTGGGCGATCACCTGGTTCATCTCGCCGAGGATGTGCAGCCGCGCCTCATGGGCCTGCTGCAGCGCCTGCTCCATGATCTCCTCGTTGATGCCCTCGATCTTGATGTCCATCTGCAGGGCGGTGACGCCGGAGGCCGAGCCGGCCACCTTGAAGTCCATGTCGCCGAGGTGGTCCTCATCACCCAGGATGTCGGTGAGCACGGCGAACTTGTCGTCGTCCTTGACCAGACCCATGGCGATGCCAGCCACCGGTGCCTTGAGCGGCACGCCGGCGTCCATCAGCGCCAGCGAGGAGCCGCACACCGAGGCCATGGAGCTCGAGCCGTTGGACTCGGTGATCTCGGAGACCACGCGAATGGTGTAGGGGAATTCCTCGTCGCTGGGCAGCATGGCCTGGACACCGCGGCGTGCCAGACGACCATGGCCGATCTCGCGACGCTTGGGTCCACCCATGAAGCCGGCTTCGCCCACGCTGTAGGGTGGGAAGTTGTAGTGCAGCAGGAAACGGTCCTTGCGCTCGCCTTCCAGCGACTCGATCAGCTGGGCATCGCGCAGGGTGCCGAGGGTGGCCACGACCACGGCCTGGGTTTCGCCACGAGTGAAGATCGCCGAGCCGTGGGTCTTGGGCAGGCTGCCGACCTCGATGTTCAGCGAACGCACGGTCTTGTGATCGCGGCCGTCGATGCGCGGCTCGCCGTTGATTACGCGCTGGCGCACGACACGTTTCTCGAGCGCGGCGAAGGCGCCCTTGACCTCGTCGGCGGCAAACTGACCGTCTTCTTCACCGGCCAGCTGCGCCACGGCTTCATCCTTCAGCGCGGACAGCGCATCCTGACGGGCCATCTTGTCGGTGATGCGGTAGGCCTCGCCGACCTTGCTCTCGAAGGCACTCGCGAGCGCGTCCTTCAGAGCGGTATTCTCGGCGGCCGGCTGCCAGTCCCAGCGCGGCTTGCCGGCCTCGGCGGCCAGCTCGTTGATGGCGGAGACGGCGACCTGCATTTCCTGGTGGCCGTAGAGCACGGCGCCCAGCATCTCGTCCTCGAGCAGCTCGCTGGCCTCGGACTCGACCATCAGCACGGCCTTCTCGGTGCCGGCGACGACCATGTTCAGCTCGGAGGTGGCGAGCTCCTCGACGCTCGGGTTGAGGAAGTAGCCGCGCTCCTCGGTGAAGCCAACGCGGGCGGCGCCAATCGGGCCGTTGAACGGCACGCCGGAGACGGCCAGCGCCGCGGAAGTGCCGATCATGGCGGCGATATCCGGGTCCTGGTTACGATCGGCGGAGAGCACCGTGCAGATGACCTGGACTTCGTTCATGAAGCCCTTGGGGAACAGCGGACGAATCGGCCGATCGATCAGCCGCGAGGTGAGGGTCTCCTTCTCGGTGGGACGCCCCTCACGCTTGAAGAAGCCGCCGGGAATCTTGCCGACCGAGTAGGTCTTCTCCTGGTAGTGGACGGACAGCGGGAAGAACGGCTGGGCGGGGTTGACGTCCTTCTTCGCCACCACGGTGCACAGCACCACGGTGTCGTCCATGGTGACCATCACGGCACCGGAGGCCTGGCGGGCGATGCGCCCGGTTTCCAGGGTGACGGTACTGTTACCGTACTGGAATGTCTTTCTGACCGGATTCACAGGGCTTCCTTCAACTTGTCGGTTTCATGTTCGGGCGTTTCTTGACTCGGCGCCCATTTTAGGCGTTCGCGCCGGTGAGGGCTACCGATGCGACCGCTGCCCGGCGTCTGGCGTGCCCGGCAAGCGCCCAAAAAAGAACAAGCAACCCCGGAGGGTTGCTTGTTCCGAAATCATCCGCGGGATGATGGCCGAACTCAGCGGCGCAGCCCCAGACGCTGGATCAGCGACTGATAACGCTCGAAGTCCTTGCGCTTGAGGTAGTCGAGCAGTTTGCGGCGCTGGTTGACCATGCGAATCAGGCCACGACGGGAGTGGTGATCCTGCTTGTTGGTCTTGAAGTGGGACTGAAGGCCGTCGATGTTGGCGGTCAGCAGAGCCACCTGAACTTCGGGGGAACCGGTGTCGTTGTCACCACGGCCGTATTCCTTGACGATTTCGGCCTTCTTTTCAGCGGTCAATGCCATCTGTGTCTCCAGTAAGCAATATGCCTGATGGGGATGAATGTCGGAGACCACGCATATTTGCAGTCTCCCCGTACGCCGCGTGAGCGGCGACGATAGGCGCCACCGGCTTCAGCCGGTGGCCACCAGCCGGCGCGGGGCGACCTCGCCCGGCGCCGTGACCGTGACCAGCCCCAGGAAGGACTCGTCACGATACAGCCTTGCCAGAGCATCGCCGGCCAGGCCGGCGGTGTCCGTGGCGGCACGCTGCCCGTTGAGCAGACGCGCGGCCGTGGCCTCCGCAACGTCCAGACGCGGCAGATGCCGCACCAGCACGTCCATCGGCAACAGGGCCGTGTCGCGGGACTCGAGCGCGTCGAGCGCGACGAAATCCAGCATGTCGTCAGCCGCGAAGGGACCGGATCGCAACCGCCGCAGGGCGGTGATGTGCGCACCACAGCCCAGGGCCCGGCCGATGTCCTCGGCCAGTGTGCGGATATAGGTGCCCTTGCTGCAGGCGACTTCCAGTTCGAAGGCATCGCCCTCGAAGGCAAGGAGGCGCGCATCATACACCCTCACACGGCGCGCTGCACGCTCGACCTGCTTGCCCTCGCGGGCCAGTTCGTAGAGCTTGCGCCCCTCGTGCTTGAGCGCCGAATGCATCGGCGGGATCTGGTCGATCTCGCCGGTGAACTCGGCCAGCACGCGCTGCACGCGCGCCGCATCGATACCCTCGACGGGCCCGCGTTCGACGACGGTGCCCTCGGCGTCCCCGGTGTCGGTGACCACCCCCAGCTGCACCCGAGTTCGGTATGTCTTGTCCGCCTCGAGCAGGTAGGAGGAAAACTTGGTCGCCTCGCCGAAGCACACCGGCAACAGCCCGGTGGCCATCGGATCGAGGGTGCCGGTGTGCCCCGCCTTCTGCGCCTGAAACAGGCGTCGCGCCCGTTGCAGGGCATGATTGCTCGACACGCCACGGGGCTTGTCGAGCAGCAGCACGCCATCGATCGGCAGACCGCGACGCCGACGCGCCATCAGCGGGATTCCTCGTCGTCGGACGCCTCGTCACCACGCCGGACCCGGTCCGATTCCACGGCTTCGTTGATCAGCGACGACAGCTTGTGGCCCCGAGCCACACTCTCGTCGTAGTGGAAGCGCAGCTCGGGCACGTGGCGCAGCTTCACGCGACGGGCGATCTGGCTGCGCAGGAAACCGCCGGCACGCTTGAGCACCGCCAGGTTTTCCTTGATCCGCGCCGGGTCGTCATCGCCCAGCAGGGTGATGTAGACGTCGGCGTAGCCCAGGTCGCGGCTGACGGTCACGCCGCTGACGGTGACCATGCCCAGGCGCGGGTCCTTGACCTCACGCTGGATGAGGACCGCCAGCTCCTGCTGGAGCTGATCGGCCACCCGGTCGGTACGCTGGAACTCGCGCATCCGTGACTTCTCCTCGACGCCTTACAGGGTGCGCTCGACCCTGACCTGGTCGAAGACCTCGATCTTGTCGCCCACCTGGACGTCGTTGTAGTTCTTGACGCCGATACCGCACTCCATACCGTTGCGGACCTCGTTGACGTCATCCTTGTAGCGACGCAGGGATTCCAGATCGCCTTCGTAGATGACCACGTTGTCGCGCAGGACACGGATCTTCTTGTTGCGGTGCACGGTGCCCTCGACGACCATGCAGCCGGCCACCGCGCCGATCTTGGGCGCCTTGAAGACATCGCGAACCTCGGCGACACCGACGATCTCTTCCTTCCACTCCGGCGCCAGCATGCCGCTCATCGCCTGCTTGACCTCGTCGATCAGCTGGTAGATGACGCTGTAGTAGCGCAGGTCGAGACCCTCGCGCTCGATGATCTCGCGCGCGGCGGCGTCGGCACGCACGTTGAAGCCGACCACGATGGCGTCACTGGCCAGCGCCAGGTTGGCATCGGTACCGGTGATGCCGCCGACCCCGGAGGACACCACGGCGACCTGAACCTCGTCGGTGGACAGTTCCTCCAGCGCGCCCTTGATCGCTTCCAGCGAGCCCTGGACGTCGGCCTTGAGAACGATGTTGACCTTGGCCACCTCGTCCTGGCCCATCTGGCTGAACATGTTCTCCAGCTTGGCCTTCTGCTGGCGCGCCAGACGCACCTCGCGGTACTTGCCCTGACGGAAGTTGGCAACCTCGCGGGCCTTCTTCTCGTCGGCCAGGACCATGAAGTCCTCGCCGGCTTCCGGCGTACCGTCCAGGCCCTGGATCTCCACCGGCATGGCCGGGCCGACCTGCTCGACCTGCTTGCCGAGCTCGTTGGTCAGCGCCCGCACGCGGCCGTAGTGCAGCCCGGCCAGGACGATATCGCCCCTTCGCAGGGTGCCGTTCTGGACCAGCACGGTGGCCACCGGACCGCGCCCCTTGTCGAGGCGCGATTCGACCACTACGCCCTTGGCCGGCGCTTCGGGGACGGCCTTGAGTTCGAGCACCTCGGAGACCAGCAGCACGGCCTCCAGCAGGGAGTCGATGCCTTCACCGGTCTTCGCCGAGACGTGGACGAACTGGGTGTCGCCGCCCCACTCCTCGGAGATCACGCCGTGCTGCGACAGCTCGTTCTTGACGCGATCCGGATCGGCGCCCGCCTTGTCGATCTTGTTGACCGCGACCACCAGCGGTACACCGGCGGCCTTGGCGTGTTCGACCGCCTCGATGGTCTGCGGCATCACGCCGTCATCGGCGGCCACCACCAGGATGACCACGTCGGTGGCCTGGGCGCCACGGGCACGCATGGCGGTAAACGCCGCGTGACCCGGGGTATCGAGGAAGGTCACGCCGCCGTGATCGTCCTCGACGTGATAGGCACCGATGTGCTGGGTGATGCCACCGGCCTCGCCGGTCGCCACCTTGGTGCGGCGAATGTAGTCGAGCAGCGAGGTCTTGCCGTGGTCGACGTGACCCATCACCGTGACCACCGGCGCGCGGGTAATCTCCTCGCCTTCGTAGGAGATGCCCTCGAGGACTTCGGTCTCCAGCGCATCGTCCTTGACCAGCTTGGGCTTGTGGCCCATCTCCTCGACGACGATCGCCGCGGTGTCCTGGTCGATGGTCTGGTTGATGGTCACCGCCGCGCCCATGGTGAACATGGCCTTGATGACTTCGTTGGCCTTGATGGCCATCTTGTCGGCCAGATCGGCGACGCTGATCGACTCGGGGATCGAGACCTCGCGGACGATCGGCTGTGTCGGCTTCTGGAAGCCGTGCTTGCCGCCACCGCTGTCGCGACCGCCACGCCGGGTGCCGCGACGTTCGGCACGCTTGACCTTCTTGCCGCCACGCCGGCGCTCGGCACGCTCCTCGCGATCCTCGTCACGGCTGGTCTCACGCCCCTTCTTGCCGCTGGCCTTCTTCTTCTGGCCACGACGGTTTTCGGTGCGCGGTTCCTTGGGCGGCGCCTCGGCGGCCGGGGGTTCTTCGGCCGGCAGCTCCAGCTCGGTGGGAATCGTCTCGGCCGGTTTCGCCGCTTCCTGCTTGGCGGCTTCCTCGGCGGCCTTGGCCGCTTCTTCCGCAGCCCGGGCCTCGGCCTCGCGCTCGGCCTTCTCGCGGGCCTGAGTGGCGTCGGCCATGTCCCCGACCAGCTGACGCGGCCCGTGATCGGCCGGCTCCGGCGCCTGCTCCGGGGCCTCTTCCTCGCGCTTGACGTAGGTCCGCTTCTTGCGCACCGAGACCTCGATGCTCTTGCCGCGACCGTCGCCGGAGCGGATCCGGCTCTTGGTCTTGCGCGTCAGGGTGATGCGATTCTTGGGCCCCTGGCCGCTACCGCCATGACTCTTGGTGAGATGGTCGAGCAGGCGCCGCTTGTCCTCCTCGGACACCGCATCGCCTTCGGCCTTGTGGGGAAGCCCCGCTTCCTTCATCTGCTCCAGCAGGCGGGACGTATCGCGTCCCACCTTGGCTGCAAAGTCTTTAACCGTCATTTCTGCCATTACGACCCTCCTGAGCCCGTGACCTAGTTACTCTTCACTCTCGAACCAGGGCGCACGGGCGGTCATGATCAGTGCCGCGGCGCGCTCTTCGTCCACATCCTCGATGTCCTTGAGGTCATCGATGGACTGTTCGGCAAGGTCCTCCATGGTGACGATGCCACGGCTGGCCAGAATGAAGGCCAGGTGACGGTCCATGCCGTCCATTTCAAGGAGGTCCTCGGCGGGCTGAGCACCGTCCAGCTCCTCCTCGGAGGCGATTGCCAGGTTCAACAGCTCGTCTTTGGCGCGTGCGCGCAACTCTTCCACCAGGTCTTCGTCGAAGTCCTCGATCTCGAGCATTTCCTCGAGCGGCACATAGGCCAGCTCTTCCAGCGACGTGAACCCTTCCTCGACCAGGGTCCTCGCCAGTTCTTCGTCGACCTCGAGGTGATTGATGAAGTACTCGACCAGGGTGTCAACTTCCTGCTCGCGCTTACCCTCGGCCTCTTCCTCCGTCATTACATTGAGCGTCCAGCCGGTCAGCTCGCTGGCCAGACGCACGTTCTGCCCGCTGCGGCCGATGGCCTGAGCGAGATTGTCCTCGGCCACGGCGACGTCCATGGCATGGGCGTCCTCATCGACCAGGATCGATGCCACGTCCGCCGGTGCCATGGCGTTGATCACCAGCTGGGCGGGGTTGTCATCCCAGAGGATGATGTCCACCCGCTCGTTGCGCAGCTCGTTGGAGACCGCCTGGACCCGCGAGCCGCGCATGCCGACACAGGCACCGACCGGATCGATGCGCTTGTCGTTGGTCTTGACCGCGATCTTGGCCCGCGAGCCCGGATCGCGGGCCGCGCCCTTGATCTCGATGAGCTGCTCGGCGATCTCGGGCACCTCGATCTTGAACAGCTCGATGATCAGCTCGGGGCGGGTCCGCGACAGGATCAGCTGCGAGCCGCGCGCCTCAGCGTCGACCTTCCACAGCAACGCGCGCACCCGCTCGTTCATGCGGTAGCGCTCGCCGGGAATCATCTCGCTGCGTGGCAGGAAACCCTCGGCGTTGTCACCGAGGTCGATGATCAGGCCATCGCGTGTCGTCTTCTTGACGATGCCGGCGATCAGCTCGCCCTCGCGCTCGGAATAATGACGCACGATCTCGGCCCGCTCCGCCTCGCGGACCTTCTGCACGATGACCTGCTTGGCGGTCTGTGCCGCGATGCGACCGAAGGCGGCGTTCTCGATGCGCTCCTCGACCACGTCGCCGAGGCCCAGCGGCGGATCGCGCCGCTCGGCGTAGGACAGCTTGATCTCGGCGTCGGGATTCTCGAACTCGTCGTCCTCGACCACCACCCAGCGGCGGAAGGTTTCGTAGTCACCGGTGGCACGATCGATCTGCACCCGTACGTTGACCTCCTGGCCCTCGAAACGCTTGCGCGATGCACTGGCCAGCGCCGCTTCGACCGCACCGAAGATCACGTCGCGGGACACGCCCTTTTCGTTCGAGATCGCGTCAACGACCAGCAGAATCTCTTTGCTCATGCCTTAAGCCTCGCCAGAAAACCAGTCCTCATCCATCGAACTGCGGAACGACCCGCGCCTGCTCGATGCCATCGATAGGAAAGCAGTACTCTTCACCGTCGAGCTGCAGCAACACCTCGTCGTTCTCGACGCCCGCCAGCAGCCCCTTGAACTTGCGCCGCCCCTCGTAGGGCGCACGAAGGCGCAAGGCCACGACATGCCCCCGGTAACGCGTGAACTGGTCCAGCGTGAAAAGGGGACGGTCCATGCCGGGCGAGGACACCTCCAACTGGTACTGGCCGGGAATCGGGTCCTCGACATCGAGCACGCCGCTGACCTGACGGCTGACGGCGGCGCAATCGTCGACGTTGATGCCGTCGGGGCCGTCGATGTAGATGACCAGCCGTGAATGCTTGCCCTGGGAGAGGTATTCGATTCCCCAGAGCTCGAATCCCATGGACGTCACCACCGGCTCGATGAGTGCGTTCAGCGCAGCGTCCTTGATTGCCACAGATGAAGGCTCCTACAGCAGTTGCATCAGGCACCTGACCGGGAGTTAAGAGGAAAGCTAGGTGGCTGATTGGCGTTAGTGTCAACAGAGCGAGCTGCTAACAAAAAGCCCCTTCAAAGGAAGGGGCCTTTCACAAGAAACTTGGTAGCGGGGGCCGGATTTGAACCGACGACCTTCGGGTTATGAGCCCGACGAGCTACCAGACTGCTCCACCCCGCATCATAGGTTGGCGATTATAAGAATCCGCTCACCCTTGGTCAAGGACTCGAGCGCATCGCCACGTCTTGCCAATCGTGCTTCTGAATGGGCCTGACCAGGCCTGTCAGATGGTGCCGAAGGGGGGACTTGAACCCCCACGACCATAAGGTCACTACCCCCTCAAGATAGCGTGTCTACCAATTCCACCACTTCGGCAACAGAGGGCGAACACAGGCTTTCAAGCTTTTCAAGGCTGCCTGCCTTGTGTTCTTGCTCGGGCGGTCGACTTGACGATGAACCACCCGATACAGCACTGCTATCAACGTCTAAGGCGTGGAGATCACTCTCCGGAATCCTCTAGCGTTGGCGCAGTATTATCCTGGCTCTTGCTGCTTTCGTCAAGAGTCGGCGAGGATTTTTGTTGCTCCACGACGGTCGCGTCCGGGATGCCGGCGTCGGGCGCGTTGTCCGCCTGCGAGGACGCCAGGTAGGCCAGGGCCAGCGAGGTGATGAAGAACGCCCCCGCCAGCACCCCGGTCAGCTTGGCCAGGAAGCTGCCGCTGCCGCGGGAGCCGAAGACGGTCTGCGACGCACCGCCGCCGAAGGAGGCGCCGGCCTCGGCACCTTTGCCCTGCTGCAACAGGACGAGGGCGACCAGCGCGATGGCGATCGCCACGTGAATCATGAGAATGGCAACTTGCATGGTTAACCTGCTGACTGACAGATGGCTAGAAAATCGTCGACCTTGAGCGAGGCGCCGCCCACCAGGCCGCCGTCGATATCGGGCTGCGCGAGCAGCTCGGCGGCATTGTCGGCTTTCATGCTGCCGCCGTACAGCACGCGCAACGTTTCGGCCAGCTCGGGCGCATAGGCGGCCAGCCGACGGCGGATGGCGGCATGCACCGCCTGGGCCTGCTCGGGGGTGGCGGTACGCCCGGTACCGATCGCCCACACCGGCTCGTAGGCGATCACCACGCGACGGCGCGACTCGGGAGCCAGGGCATCGAGGACGGCCTCGACCTGCCCCAGGACCACCGCCTCGGTGCGCCCCGCCTCGCGCTGCTCGAGGGTCTCGCCGACGCACAGCACGGGGGTCAGCCCGCCCTCCAGCGCGGCGCGCGTGCGCGCCAGCACATCGGCATCGCCCTCATGATAGAGCGAGCGCCGCTCGGAGTGGCCGACCAGCACGTAGCGTACCCCAAACTCGGCCAGCATGGCGGCGCTGACCTCCCCGGTGTGGGCGCCGGAAGGCTCGGGGTTGAGCGTCTGTGCACCAAGTGCCACCGGCGTTCCCGCCAGCGCCGCCTGAGCCGCGCCGAGGTAGGGAAACGGCGGGATCAGACAGACCTCGACGGACGGCGCGAGAGCCGCTTCGGCAAACGCCTGCCCGAACTGCTCGACCAGCGTCAAGGAGCCATTCATCTTCCAGTTGCCGGCGATCAGCGGCATGCGCATGAGCTAGCTACCCCCTTTCTCGAAGTGGTGCAAGATGGTATAGGAGCCTCCCGGGCAACACAACCAGCGCCGCGTCTCAGGCGATCAACGCCTCGACATCGGCGGCGATGCGCCGTGCCAGGGCGTCGACATCGAAGCGCGGGCGACCCTCCACCATGACGCGAATCAGCGGCTCGGTGCCCGAAGGGCGCAGCAGCACGCGGCCCTCGCCGCCCAGCTCGTCTTCCACAGCCGCCACCGAGTCGGCCAGACGCGGGTGGTCGAGCAGTTCGCGCGCCTCGGCCCCCGGGGTGAGCCGCACGTTGATCAGTGCCTGGGGCGCCTTCTCGAAGCCGTCGAGCAGTGTCGCCAGCGGCGTATTGCGGGTGACCATGATCGCCAGTACCTGCAGGGCGGACACGATGCCGTCGCCGGTGGTCTGCACATGGCCGCAGACGATGTGTCCCGACGACTCGCCGCCCAACTGCCAGCCGTTGGTGACCAGGCGTTCCATCACATAGCGGTCGCCCACCTTCGCCCGCTCGAAGGGAATGCCCATGCCCTCGAGCGCCGCCGCCAGGCCGAAGTTGCTCATCAGCGTGCCGACCACGCCGCCGCCCAGCACGCCGCGCTCGTGGCGATCGCGGGCGATCAGATAGAGGATGTCGTCGCCGTCGATCTCGCGACCGTCGGCGTCGACCAGGATCACCCGGTCGCCGTCGCCGTCGAAGGCGATGCCGAGATCCGCGCCGCGCTCGATGACCGCGGCGCGCAGCGATGCCGGATGGGTCGAACCGACCCGCTGGTTGATGTTGAGCCCGTCCGGGCTCGCGCCCAGCACGCTGACTTCGGCACCCAGCTCGCGGAACACACTGGGCGCGATGTGGTAGGTGGCGCCATGGGCACAGTCGAGCACGATCGATAGACCGTTGAGCGTCAGGCGCTTGGGCACCGTAGACTTGCAGAACTCGATGTAGCGGCCCGGCGCGTCGGGCACCCTCACCGCCTTGCCCAGCCGGTCGGCGGTGACGGTCTCCAGCGGCTTGTCGAGCTCGGCCTCGATCGCGGCCTCCACGTCGTCGGGCAGCTTGGTGCCCTCGCCGGAAAAGAACTTGATGCCGTTGTCCTGGAACGGGTTGTGCGAGGCGGAGATGACGATCCCCGCATCGGCCCGGAAGGTATGGGTCAGATAGGCGATGGCCGGCGTGGGCATCGGCCCGAGCAGCGCGACATCCACGCCGGCGGCGGAGAGCCCGGCCTCCAGCGCCGACTCGAACATGTAGCCGGAGATCCGGGTATCCTTGCCGATCAGCACCTTGGCCTGTTCGTTCGAGCGGCCCAGCACCCGCCCCACGGCCCAGCCCAGCTTGAGCATGAAGTCCGCCGTGATGGGATACTCCCCCACGGTGCCGCGAATCCCGTCGGTCCCGAAATAGCGTCGTGTCATGATTCCGCACCTTCCTGTAGCACGGCCCAGGTCATGTTGATCGCATCCACGGTGGGCCCCACGTCGTGGACACGCACGATTTTCGCGCCGCGCTCGACGGCCAGCGTCGACAGCGCCAGACCGCCGGGCAGGCGCTCCTCCACCGGCCGGTCGAGTACCTTGCCGATCATGCTCTTGCGCGACATCCCGGCCAGGATCGGCAGGCCGAAGCGGTCCAGCTCCGCCATCCGGTTGAGCAGCCGCAGGTTGTGCTCGACCGTCTTGGCGAACCCGAAGCCGGGATCGAGAACCAATCGCTCGCGGCGGATGCCCGCCGCCTCGCAGGCGGCGATACGTGCCTCGAGAAAGCTTGCGACCGCTATCTCTATGGGTTGATCGTAGGCGGCCCGCTGCTGCATGTCACCCGGCTCGCCGAGCATGTGCATCAGACAGATCGGCAGGCCGCTGGCGGCGGCCGCTTCCAGCGCCCCGGGACGCTGCAGGGCACGCACGTCATTGATCAGCCCCGCCCCCGCGTCGGTGACCGCCCGCACCACGGCCGGCGAACTGGTGTCCACCGAGACCAGCGCATCCAGTTCCCGCACCAGCGCCTCGACGATCGGCACCACGCGGTCCAGCTCCTCCTGTTCGCTCACCACGGCGGCACCCGGGCGGGTCGACTCGCCACCGACATCGACGATCGCCGCCCCTTCGGCCAGCATCGCCTCGGCGTGGAACAGGGCATCATCGCGACGCGAGAAGCGCCCGCCGTCGGAAAAGGAATCCGGCGTCACGTTGAGGATCCCCATGACCCGGGGATAGCTGATATCGAGCCGGTGCCGGCCGCACGCCAGCATGGCCGCGGAAGCAGCGTCTTTCATGGCAAGGTCCTTGGCAAAAGCGGTCACTCTAATGAGCCGTCCAGAACGGCGCAAGGCGCCCCGCGGGGCGCCTTGCTGTGCGGCAGGTCAGGGTCAGTGCCCGGCGGGCCCGCCCAACGGGTCGGAGGGGCGTCGGTTCGACGATTCCTCCTCGTCGTCCTCGCCGTCATCGGGATCGGGACGCGGCTCGGCCACGGCGGAACCGCCGCCGGTGCCGTTGTCGTCACCCCAGTCCTTCGGCGGGCGCGGATTGCGACCGGCCATGATGTCCTTGAGCTGGTTGGCGTCGATGGTCTCGTACTGGACCAGCGCCTCGGCCATCATGTCGAGCTTGTCGCGGTTGTCCTCGAGCAGCTGCCGGGCATGGGCGTAGCACTCGTCGATGATGCGGCGCACTTCCTTGTCGATGCGCGAGGTGGTCTCGCCGGACTTGAGCTTGCCGCCGCCCTGGCCGGGGCCGCCGAGGAACTGGTGCGATTCGTCCTCGTCGTACATGATCGGCCCCATCTCCTCGGAGAGGCCCCACTTGGCGACCATGTTATGGGCCAGCTCGGTGGCGCGCTTGATGTCGTTGGAAGCCCCGGTGGTCACACCGTTGGGGCCCAGCGTCATCTCCTCGGCGATACGCCCGCCGAACAGCGAACAGATCTGGCTGATGATCTGCTGCCGGGAGAAGCTGTAGCGATCCTCCTCGGGCAGGAACATGGTCACGCCCAGGGCGCGCCCGCGCGGAATGATGGTGACCTTGTAGACCGGGTCGTGCTCGGGCATCAGCAGCCCGATGATCGCGTGGCCGGACTCGTGATAGGCGGTGTTGAGCTTCTCCTTCTCGGTCATCACCATCGAGCGGCGCTCGGCGCCCATCATGATCTTGTCCTTGGCCATCTCCAGCTCTTCCATGCCCACCAGGCGACGATTGCGCCGTGCGGCGAACAGGGCCGCCTCGTTGACCAGGTTGGCCAGGTCGGCACCGGAGAAGCCGGGCGTACCACGGGCGATCAGGCTGGCCTTGACGTCCTCGCCCAGCGGCACCTTGCGCAGGTGCACGCCGAGAATGTGCTCGCGGCCGCGGATGTCGGGCAGCGGCACGGTCACCTGACGGTCGAAGCGGCCCGGGCGCAGCAGCGCCGGGTCGAGCACGTCCGGACGGTTGGTGGCGGCGATGACGATGATGCCGTCATTGGCCTCGAAGCCGTCCATCTCGACCAGCAGCTGGTTCAGGGTCTGCTCGCGCTCGTCGTGACCGCCGCCCATGCCGGAGCCGCGATGGCGGCCGACGGCGTCGATCTCGTCGATGAAGATGATGCACGGCGCCTGCTTCTTGGCCTGCTCGAACATGTCACGCACGCGCGAGGCACCCACGCCGACGAACATCTCCACGAAGTCGGAACCGGAGATGGTGAAGAACGGCACCTTGGCCTCGCCGGCGATCGCCTTGGCGAGCAGCGTCTTGCCGGTCCCCGGCGGGCCGACCATCAGCACGCCACGCGGAATCTGGCCGCCCAGGCGCTGGAACTTCGAGGGATCCTTGAGGAAGTCGACCAGTTCCTCGACCTCCTCCTTGGCCTCGTCGCAGCCGGCAACATCGGCGAAGGTGGTCTTCACCTGATCCTGGGTCAGCAGCTTGGCCTTGGACTTGCCGAAGCTCATCGGCCCGCCCTTGCCGCCACCGCCGCCCTGCATCTGGCGCATGAAGAACAGGAAGATGGCGAGAATGATCAGGATCGGGAAGCTGGCGATCAGCAGCCGGGTCCACAGGCTCTGTTCCTCCGGCTTCTTGCCGGTGACGCTGACGTCGTGCGCCAGCAGGTCATCCATCAGCTTGGGGTCCTGGGCCGCCGGACGAACCGTCTGGAAGTTCGAGCCGTCCTCGCGCTCGCCGGTAATGGTGTAGCCGTCGATGGTCACCGAACGGACCTGACCGTTCTGCACCTGCTGGACGAACTGCGAGTAGTTCATCGTCTGCGGTGACGTATCGACACTGAAATTGTTGAACACCGTCAGCAGTACCGCCGCGATGATCAACCACAGGATCAGGTTCTTCGCCATGTCGTTCAAGGGAATACCCTCATTGCATCAATCTGTCTGCCAAGCGCGCCCATGCCGTTGACACTACACCAGAGGTGGGGGTGGTCAACCACGGTTGCAAGCTCAGCCCTTGAATCCGTCCGCCAGCAGGTACACTTCCCGCGAGCGGTTTCGCGAGGCGCCCGGCTTGCGGGTCATCACCCGCGTGAAGCTGTCGCGCAGCGCCTTCAGATAGTCGTCGAACCCTTCGCCCTGAAACACCTTGGTCAACAGGCGCCCGCCGGGCTTCAGGGTCTGCCGGGCCAGGTCGAGCGCCAGCTCCACCAGGTACATCGCCTTGGGTTGATCGATGGCGGCCATGCCACTCATGTTGGGCGCCATGTCGGAAATGATCAAATCCACCGGGCGCTCACCGAGCTGCGCCAAGATCGCCTCGAGCACTTCATCCTCGGTGAAATCACCCTGGATGAACTCGACGCCGGCCAGGGCGTCCATCTCGAGGATGTCGGAGGCGATCACCAGGCCGTTCGGTTCGACCCGCTCGGCCGCCACCTGGCTCCAGCCGCCCGGGGCCGCACCCAGGTCGATCACCGTCATGCCGGGCTTGAAAAGCTGGTCCTTCTCGTCGAGCTCGAGCAGCTTGTAGCTGGCCCGCGAGCGATAGCCGTCCTGCCACGAGCGTTTGACGTATGGATCGTCGAAATGTTCTTTGAGCCAGCCGGCACTGCTCTTGCTGCCGGCGGCGGACTTGCTGGAAGCGTTTCGAGCCACGCGATCACCTAACGGGGGTTCGCCCGACGGGCAAAGCCATGGGGGTCACAGAAAACGGAAATCTGACGGGTGTCGTGCGGGAATCTGGCGGGAGGCAATCCGGCCCGAGCGCTTTGCAACGCTCGGCTTTCGCCGTACCATGGCGCGCTCAGTGGTCGCGACCCGGATCGGAGTCCCTCACGACCGTCGTCGACCGAACTTGCCGCTCCCCACGCACGCCAACCGGAACGATCACCATACCATGAGCTTGTCACAGGCACAAAAGAAAGCATTGCGCAGCATTGGCCATCATCTGTCGCCCATCGTGACGGTTTCCGACAACGGTCTCACCGATGGAGTGCTGGCCGAACTCGAGCGCGCGCTCAGCGACCACGAACTGGTCAAGATCAAGATCGCCGTCGGCGAGCGCGACACCCGCCGGGCCGTCGCCGAACAGCTCTGCGCCGACAGCCGCGCCGAGCTGGTCCAGACCATCGGCAAGGTCGCCCTGCTCTACCGCAAGAACCCCAGAGCCAACCCCAAATTGTCCAACATCGCCCGCTTCGAGAATCATCACGGCCGGCACTGACGCGCTTCGCGCGAGCCGCAAGCAGCCAGTCAAACCGAAACACCCCCGAGGCAGGACCTCGGGGGTGTTTTTCTTACAGCTCAAAGCTTATGGCTTACAGCTGCCCGAAGGGCTAGATATGCTCGACGCTCGAGATCTCGTACTCGACGTCGCCACCCGGGGTACGCACTGCCACCACGTCGCCCTCTTCCTTGCCGATCAGCGCCCGGGCGATCGGCGAGGTCACCGAGATCTTGCCGGCCTTGATGTCGGCCTCGTCCTCGCCGACGATCCGGTAGCGCACCTCGTCATCGGTCTCCAGGTTGAGCAGCTCGACGGTCACGCCGAAGATCACCTTGCCGGTCCGGGGCATCTTGGTGACGTCGATCACCTGTGCCGTGGACAGCTTGGCCTCGATCTCCTGGATGCGCCCCTCGATGAAACCCTGCTGCTCGCGGGCGGCGTGATATTCGGCGTTCTCCTTGAGATCGCCGTGCTCGCGCGCCTCGGCGATGGCATTGATCACCTTCGGCCGCTCCACGCTCTTGAGCTGATTGAGTTCTTCCCGCAGGCGCGCCTCTCCGGCGACGGTCATCGGGACCTTGTTCATGTGCTTGCTCCTGCATGCAGTTCCTGAAGCCGCCGCACGGTAATCTGATTACCGTACTCGAGTGCCATGCAAACGGCCCGGGCCCCCGCCAGCGTCGTGGCATAGGGGACCTTGTGGGCGAGTGCGGTGCGGCGGATTACGGAAGAATCGTTGATCGCCTGACGACCTTCGGTCGTATTGACGATATAGGCCACGTCATCGTTCTTGATCAGGTCGACGATGTGCGGGCGCCCCTCGAAGACCTTGTTGACGGCCTTCACCGGCAGGCCGGCGGCCTCGAGTGCCTGGGCGGTACCGCGGGTGGCGATCAGATCAAAGCCCAATGCTAGCAGAGATTGCGCAACCTCGATAACGCCGGCCTTGTCCGGGTCGCGGACCGACAGGAAGGCCTGGCGCTCGCCGGTGAGAGGCGGAATCGCTTCGCCGGCACCCAGCTGCGCCTTGTAGAAGGCCTCGGCGAAGGTCGCGCCGCTGCCCATCACCTCGCCGGTAGACTTCATCTCCGGCGAGAGGATCGGGTCGACACTGGGGAACTTGTTGAACGGGAAGACCGCTTCCTTGACGCTGTAGTAGCCGGGAATCACCTCGGCGGTGAAGCCCTGCGCCTCGAGTGTCTGGCCGGCCATGCAGCGGGCGGCGATCTGTGCCAGCGAGGTGCCGATGCACTTGGAGACGAACGGCACGGTGCGCGAGGCGCGCGGGTTGACCTCGATGACGTAGATCTCGCCATCCTGCCAGGCCAGCTGGACGTTCATCAGCCCCACCACGTTGAGCTCGACGGCCATCTTCTTGACCTGCTCGCGCATCTCGTCCTGCACCTCAGCGGGCAGCGAATAGGGCGGCAGCGAGCAGGCCGAGTCGCCGGAGTGCACGCCGGCCTGCTCGATGTGCTGCATGATGCCGCCGATCACCACCTGCTTGCCGTCGGAGACGGCATCGATGTCGATCTCGATGGCGGCATTCAGGAAGTGGTCGAGCAGCACCGGCGAGTCGTTGGAGACCTTGACCGCGTGGGTCATGTAGTTCTCCAGCTCGTCGGCGGAGTAGACGATCTCCATCGCCCGGCCGCCCAGCACGTAGCTCGGCCGCACCACCAGCGGGTAGCCGATCTTCTCGGCCTTGGCGAAGGCGTCCTCGAAGCTGCGCGCCGTGGCGTTGGGCGGCTGCTTGAGGCGCAGCTTGTCGATCATCTGCTGGAAGCGCTCACGATCCTCGGCGCGGTCGATGGCATCTGGCGCGGTACCGATGATCGGCACCCCGGCGGCCTCGAGCTCGCGCGCCAGCTTGAGCGGCGTCTGGCCGCCGAACTGCACGATCACCCCGACCGGCTGCTCCTTGTCGGCGATCTCCAGCACGTCCTCGAGAGTCACCGGCTCGAAGTAGAGGCGATCCGAGGTGTCATAGTCGGTGGAGACGGTCTCCGGGTTGCAGTTGACCATGATGGTTTCATAGCCGTCCTCGCGCATGGCGAGCGCGGCATGCACGCAGCAGTAGTCGAACTCGATGCCCTGGCCGATGCGGTTGGGCCCGCCGCCGAGCACCATGATCTTCTGGCGATCGCTGGGCGCGGCCTCGCACTCCTCCTCGTAGGTGGAGTACATGTAGGCGGTATGCGAGGCGAACTCCGCCGCGCAGGTGTCCACGCGCTTGTAGACTGGGCGAATACCGGCCTTCTGGCGCGCCTTGCGGAACTCCTTCTCGGAGACGCCGAGCAGCCGCGACAGGCGTGCATCGCTGAAGCCCTTGCGCTTGAGACGGAACAGCGCGTTCTTGTCGAGCTCGGCCAGCGAGCGCTCGGCGAGATCCTGCTCGGTGCGGACCAGATCCTCGAGCTGGACCAGGAACCAGCGGTCGATGTTGGTCAGCGCGAAGACCTCGTCGATGCTCATGCCGGCACGCATGGCATCGGCGATGAAGAAGATGCGATCGGCACCGGCGGCCTGCAGCTCGCCCTTGATCAGCGCCAGGTTTTCGTCGCTGAACTCGGTGACCTTGGGATCGAGACCGTCATTGCCGGTCTCCATGCCACGCAGCGCCTTCTGCAGCGACTCCTGGAAGGTGCGGCCGATCGCCATCACCTCGCCCACCGACTTCATCTGCGTGGTCAGCCGATCGTTCGCCATCGGGAACTTCTCGAAGGTGAAGCGCGGGATCTTGGTGACCACGTAATCGATGGCCGGCTCGAAGGACGCCGGGGTCTTGCCGCCGGTGATGTCGTTCTGCAGCTCGTCCAGGGTATAGCCCACGGCCAGCTTGGCGGCGATCTTGGCGATCGGGAAGCCGGTGGCCTTGGAGGCCAGCGCCGAGGAGCGCGACACCCGCGGGTTCATCTCGATGACCACCATGCGCCCGGTCTGCGGGTCGACCCCGAACTGCACGTTGGAACCGCCGGTCTCGACGCCGATCTCGCGCAGCACCGCCAGCGAGGCGTCGCGCATGATCTGGTATTCCTTGTCGGTCAGCGTCTGCGCCGGGGCCACGGTGATCGAGTCGCCGGTATGGATGCCCATCGGGTCGAAGTTCTCGATGGCACACACGATGATGCAGTTGTCGTTCCTGTCGCGAACGACCTCCATCTCGTATTCCTTCCACCCCAGCAGCGACTCGTCGATCAGCAGTTCGTGGTTGTTGGAGAGCTCGAAGCCGCGGGTGCAGATCTCCTCGAACTCCTCCTTGTTGTAGGCCACGCCGCCGCCGGAGCCGCCCATGGTGTAGGAGGGCCGGATGATCACCGGGAAGCCCAGCT
The DNA here is from genome assembly GCA_001577635.1 of Halomonadaceae bacterium T82-2. GTDB lineage: Bacteria > Pseudomonadota > Gammaproteobacteria > Pseudomonadales > Halomonadaceae > Modicisalibacter. The sequence goes on from LSBP01000025.1 coordinate 44,165, forward strand.
CGGCCTGGATCTCCCAGGCCTCGTCCATGCGGTGGGCGACCTTGGCCTTCGGGCATTCGAGGCCGATGTTGCGCATCGCCTTGTCGAACAGGTCGCGATCTTCGGCCTTGTTGATGGCGTCGGCATTGGCGCCGATCATCTCCACGCCGTGTTTCGCCAGCACGCCGTGCTTGTCGAGGTCCAGCGCGCAGTTGAGTGCGGTCTGGCCGCCCATGGTGGGCAGCAGCGCGTCCGGACGCTCCTTCTCGATGATCTTCTCGACGGCCTGCCAGGTGATCGGCTCGATGTAGGTGGCGTCGGCCATCACCGGGTCGGTCATGATGGTGGCCGGGTTGGAGTTGACCAGGATGACCCGGTAGCCCTCCTCGCGCAGCGCCTTGCAGGCCTGGGCGCCGGAGTAGTCGAATTCACACGCCTGGCCGATGACGATGGGGCCGGCGCCGATAATCAGGATGCTCTGGATGTCGGTACGTTTTGGCATGGTGCTTCCCGCAAATAAGGTGACGGACGAGGGGCGACGATCGGACGGTTAGCGCTGGGCCTTCATCATCTCGATAAAGCGGTCGAACAGCGGCGCGACGTCACGCGGCCCCGGGCTCGCCTCCGGATGGCCCTGGAAGCTGAAGGCCGGACGGTCGGTGCGCTCGATGCCCTGCAGGGTGCCGTCGAACAGCGAACGGTGCGTGGCCCGCAGCGTCGCCGGCAGGCTGGTCTCGTCGACCGCGAAGCCGTGGTTCTGGCTGGTGATCATCACGTGGCTGGTGTCGAGGTCCTGTACCGGGTGGTTGGCACCGTGGTGGCCGTGATTCATCTTCACGGTCGTAGCTCCGGAAGCCAGCGCCAGCAGCTGGTGGCCCAGGCAGATGCCGAACAGCGGCACGCCGCTTTCCAGCAGCTCACGGATCGCCGTGATCGCGTAGTCGCAGGGCTCCGGGTCGCCGGGGCCGTTGGACAGGAAGATGCCGTCCGGATTGAGCGCCATCACCTCGCTGGCCGGCGTCTGGGCGGGCACCACCGTCAGGCGGCAGCCGCGGGAGGCCAGCATGCGCAGGATATTGCGCTTCACGCCGTAATCGTAGGCGACCACGTGGAAGGGGCGCTCGCCCGCCGCGGCGTCGGCATAGCCGGCACCCAGCGCCCACTCGCCCTCGCTCCACTCGTAGGGCGACTGGCAGGACACCACCTTGGCCAGGTCCATGCCCTTCAGGCCCGGAAAGTCGCGCGCCACGGCCAGGGCGCGCTCGGCGGCGTCGTCACCCTCGGCCTCGGCGCCGGCGTGAATCGCCCCGTTCAGCGAGCCCTTGTCGCGCAGGATGCGGGTCAGGCGACGCGTGTCGATATCGGCGATGCCGAGAATGTTCTGGGAACGCAGGTAGTCGTCGAGCGTCTGCTGATTGCGGAAGCTGCTGGCCAGCAGCGGCAGATCGCGGATCACCAGGCCCGCCGCGGCGATCCGGCCGGACTCCACGTCTTCCGCGTTGGTGCCGGTATTGCCGATATGGGGGTAGGTGAGCGTGACGATCTGTCGGGTGTAGGAGGGGTCGGTGAGGATTTCCTGATAGCCGGTCATGGCCGTGTTGAACACCACCTCGCCGCTGGTCTGTCCATCGGCGCCGATGGCGCTACCCTGAAACACGCTGCCATCTTCCAAGGCCAGTATCGCGGGTCTGTTCAACGCAACGTCCTCCATTGCTTGTCGTGGATCGTGGTGCCTGCCCAGCCGTTCCGCCACGCGGGCTGCCGTTCGAGAGGGTCAATCAGGACGGGGTGGGACAGGGCGCGCAGCCGGCCGATCTCGACACGCAGGTCGTAAAAAAGCGGGACGAAACCCGGTAAAGACGGTTTCATCCCGCTTGTTGTCATCGATTCGGCATATGTGGCCTTGCTGATCGCCTTCACCCGGCCAAATTGACTGGATTTTACGCGATTTTTGCCGCCCGGGCTACCCCCGGCGGCGATACGATCCAGCGGGTCAGACCGACCCGGCCAGCCCCAGCACGTCCTGCATGTCGTAGCGGCCCGCGTCGCGCCCGGCGACCCAGCGCGCAGCCCGTACCGCCCCCCTGGCGAAGGTCATGCGGCTCGAGGCCTTGTGGGTGATCTCGATGCGCTCGCCCTCGGTGGCGAACATCACGGTGTGCTCGCCGACGATGTCGCCGGCGCGCACCGTGGCGAAGCCGATCTCCGTGTCGCTGCGCGGTCCGCACTGCCCTTCGCGGGCGAACACGCCATGCTCCTTGAGATTGCGTCCCAAGGCATCGGCGACCACCTCGCCCATCTTCAGCGCGGTGCCGGAGGGCGCATCGACCTTGTGGCGATGGTGTGCCTCGATCACCTCGATGTCGTAGCCTTCGTCGCCCAGTGCCCGGGCGGCGGTGGCCAGCAGGTTCAGCGTCAGGTTGACCCCGACGCTCATGTTGGGGGCGAAGACCATCGGCACCCGGTCACGATAGCCATCGAGCTCGGCCAGCTGGGCGTCGTCGAGGCCGGTGGTGCCGATGACGATGCGCTTGCCGTGCTCGGCGCAGAACGCCAGGTTGGCCAGGGTCGTCGACGGGTTGGTGAAGTCGATCAGCACGTCGAAGTCATCGACGACGGCGATCAGGTCGTCGCTGGCGCTCACGCCCGACCGGCCGACGCCTGCCAACTCGCCGAGATCGGCACCGGCCAGCGAACTGCCCGCCGCCACGATGCCGGCGGTCAGTTCGGCAGCCTCATCCTGATGCACGGCCGAAACCAGCGTGCGCCCCATGCGACCGGCGGGGCCCATGACGGCGATACGAACGGGGGTGCGGGACATGCAGACTCCTTGCGCGACGTGATTGGTGACGGTGCCGCCCAGTATATCAACGCCGACCGGCAGCGTCTGTCGCCACCGAGGCGCGCCGGGCCCGGGCATCCCGGCGTAGCAGCGCGGCGATGGCGACGAGCACCAGCAGGCTGCCGGGCAGCCATTCCCGACCCATGGCGCCGGGCTGACGCACGAACAGCACCAGCATCGACACGAAGGGCACCAGATAGCCGTAGGCGGTCACTGCCCCCGGCGTCAGTACCGCCGTCGCGCGCTGCTGCAGCCAGAAGGTCAGCGCACTGGAGAACAGCCCCAGATAGATCAGTATCGCCGCGTCCATGGCGCCGAGCGACGCCAGCGCCGGGGCCCCGCCGCGCAACAGCCCGACCAGACCGATCAGTCCGCCGCCCAGCAGCAGGCTCCAGAAGGTCCGCACACCTGCCGACGCGGCCAGCCAGCCCTTCTCGAGCCCCCATTTGCTGAGTACCGGATACAGCGCCGAAGCTACACAGCCGAGGAAGAACACCGCCTCCCCCGTGCCGAACGCCACCCCGCGCCAGCTGCCGCCCGCCTCGGCCCAGGCCAGACCCAGCGCCCCCAGGGCACCGACGACGAGAATCGCCGGCAGCCGCCAGGCGAGGCGCTCGACGCGCCACGCCAGACCCAGCAGATAGGCCAGCAGCGGCACACTGACGAACAGCGTGGCCATCGACACCGCCGTGATGCGATGCGCCGCCCAGAACATCGCCCCGAAGAAGCCGGTCAGGCACAGCCCCATGGCGGCGTAGAGCCACGCCCCGGCCCGCGACGGTCGCAGCGCCGACTGCCCCCGGACCAGCGGCCAGATCCCCAGTGCGGCGATGCAGAAGCGAATGGCGGTCAGCAACAGCGGCGGCAGGCCGGGCGTCAGCAGCCCCACCACCGGGAACGACAGCCCCACCAGCCCGGCCCAGAGCAGCAGGCCGGCGTGGGCCCGCGCCACGTCACGACTCGTCGTCATCGGCGCCCTCCTCCACATGAACAACTGACATATAGCTAATATACTGCCGTGACAGGCTGGGTCGGCGTCATGACGGTCCCAGCGAAACACGGGGACACAAGAGGATGGCAGATGGACTCCAGGCTTGAATGCTTGTCACGGCTGAAGGTGGACCACAGTACCGGGAGCCCGGCACCGCACCAGCCATGCCTTCTGCTGGCGATCATCTGCGAGATCCAGGCGGGACATATCACCTCGCCGCGAATCCCGATCGACACGCGCCTGATCGCTCGCTATCACGATATTTTCGAAACCGTGACTGAAGAGCGCCATCGAGCGCGACCCTGGATGCCGATGTGGGCACTGAAAAACCGGGAAGGCCCCTCCGGCAAGCTCTGGCACCCCGAGTATGCCCCGTCCATACAAGGGATAGCGGATCAGATGGGGCAGCCCAAGTCGCTGAGCCAGCTTAACGAGCGATTCACCTCGGCCCGGCTCGACAGCGAGCTATTCAATGCCTTGCAGAACGCCGATCTGGCCGGACAAGCCTGCGCGCTACTGACCCACCGTTATCTCGCCACTGACGATCACGCCAGGAAACGCCTCGAGGAATATCTCGAGACGACGCTGGCCAGTGGCGACTATCAGCGACATCCGGAGCGACTCGCTTCTGACGTCAAGGAGGCTGACTCGCGCTATGCGCGCTCAGCGGCGTTTCGAGATCTGGTACTGGAAGCCTACGACTATCGCTGCGCGGCGAGTCGGTTGCGCTATATCACACCCGACTATCGCTATCTGGTCGAAGCCGCACATCTGATTCCCTTCTCTGTCAGTCAGGATGATCGCCCGTCCAATGGCATCGCGTTGACACCCAACCTGCACTGGGCCATGGACAATCATCTCATCGCGCCAGGCCCCGACGGATGCTGGCACGTCAGCCCCACCGTGGACACTCTGGTATCCGACAATCAGTGGCTCTGCGACCTGAACGGCAAGCCTCTGGTACTGCCACGGACCTCGCGCTGGCATCCCGATACCGAGGCATTGACCTGGCGGCTGGATCACCTGCGGCGATGACGGCATGACAAAACGCACCGGGCCCCGGCATCGCCTGATACCGGGGCCCGGCTTTTCAACGGGAGACCGCCTTACGGCTTCATGTCCTCGAAGAACTTCTTCACGCCGTCGAAGAAGCTCGACTTCTTCGGCGAGTGGTGGCTCTTGCTGCCGTCGAGGCTCTCCTACTGGCGCAGCAGCTCCTTCTGCTCCTCGCCGAGGTTGACCGGCGTCTCCAGCACGACCTTGCACAGCAGGTCGCCGGCGGGGCCGCCGCGGACCGGCTTGACGCCCTTGCCGCGCAACCGGAACAGCTTGCCGGTCTGGGTCTCGGGCGGAATCTTCAGCTTGACCCGGCCGTCGAGGGTCGGCACCTCGAGCTCGCCGCCCAGGGCGGCGTCGACGAAGTTGATCGGCACCTCGCACTGCAGGTGGCGGCCGTCACGCTCGAAGATCGGGTGCGGCTTGATCGCCACCTGGACGTAGAGGTCGCCTTCCGGGCCGCCGTTGGCGCCGGCCTCGCCCTCGCTGTTGAGGCGAATGCGATCGCCGGTATCGACGCCGGCGGGAATCTTCACCGACAGCGTACGGGTCTCGCGCACCCGGCCCTCGCCGTGGCACTCGCGACACGGCACCTTGATGGTCTGGCCGGCGCCGTGACAGGTCGGACAGGTCTGCTGCACGGCGAAGAAGCCCTGCTGCATGCGCACCTGGCCCATGCCGTGACAGGTCGGGCAGGTTTCCTTGGTGGAACCCGGCTCGGCACCGGTGGCGTCGCAGTGCCCGCAAGCCACATGCCGCGGCACGCGGATGTCGACGGTGGTGCCGGCGACGGCATCCTCGAGATCGAGCTCGAGGTTGTAGCGCAGGTCGGCACCGCGCTGCGGGGCGTTGGGGTTGCGCCGCCCGCCGCCGCCGAAGATGTCGCCGAACACATCGCCGAAGATGTCGCTGAAGCCGCCGGCACCGGCACCGCCGAAGCCGCCGCCACCGAAGCCGCCCGCCTGGCCGTCGACACCGGCATGGCCGAACTGATCGTAGGCCGCGCGCTTCTCGTCGTCGGTCAGGACCTCGTAGGCCTCGGAGACCTCGCGGAACTTCTCGGCCGCGGTATCGTCATCCGGATTGCGGTCCGGATGGTATTTCTGGGCGAGCCGTCGGTAGGCTTTCTTGATCTCTTTCTGATCAGCCCCGCGCTCGACGCCCAGCACTTCGTAATAGTCACGCTTGGACATGGATCTTGTCCGCCTCCGTGTCGGGCCACGGAAACAGCGACGCGGGAGTCATGCCCCCGCGCCGCCGGTTTCCCGTGGGATCAGACGTGGTTACTGCTTCTTCTGGTCGTCGTTGACTTCCTCGTACTCGGCGTCGACCACGTCGTCCTCGGTCTTCTTGGCACCGCCGTCGGCCTGCTCGGCACCGCCCTGCTGGGCGGCCTCGCCCTGCTCGGCGTACATCTTCTGGGCCAAACCGCCGGAGGCTTCGGTCAGCGCGTCCAGCTTGGCCTGGATCTCCTGCTGGTCATCGCCCTTGACCGCTTCCTCGAGCTCGCTGATCGCGGTTTCGATCTTCTGCTTCTCGTCGTCGGTAGCCTTGTCGCCGGCTTCGCTGAGCGTCTTGCGCGCGGCGTGGATCATGCCGTCGGCCTGGTTGCGCAGCTGGACCAGTTCCTCGAACTTCTTGTCCTCGGCGGCATGCGCCTCGGCGTCCTGGACCATCTGCTCGATCTCTTCCTCGGACAGGCCGCTGGAGGCCTTGATGACGATCGACTGTTCCTTACCGGTCGCCTTGTCCTTGGCGGAAACGTTGAGGATGCCGTTGGCGTCCAGGTCGAAGGCGACCTCGATCTGCGGCACGCCGCGCGGCGCCGGCGGAATGTCGGCCAGGTCGAAGCGGCCCAGCGACTTGTTCTGACCGGCCTGCTTGCGCTCGCCCTGCAGCACGTGGATGGTCACGGCCGTCTGGTTGTCATCCGCGGTCGAGAAGGTCTGGGTCTTCTTGGTCGGGATGGTGGTGTTCTTCTCGATCAGCGGGGTCATCACGCCGCCCAGCGTCTCGATGCCCAGCGTCAGAGGGGTGACGTCGAGCAGCAGCACGTCCTTGACGTCGCCGCCGAGCACGCCGCCCTGAATCGCCGCACCGATGGCCACGGCTTCATCCGGGTTGACGTCCTTGCGAGCGTCCTTGCCGAAGAATTCGGCGACCTTGGTCTGCACCAGCGGCATGCGGGTCTGACCGCCGACCAGGATGACGTCGTCGATCTCGCTGTTGGACAGCCCGGCGTCGGCCAGGGCGGTCTTGCACGGCCCCAGCGACTGCATCACCAGTTCCTCGACCAGCGACTCGAGCTTGGCCCGGGTGATCTTGACGTTGAGGTGCTTGGGCCCGGTGTTGTCGGCCGTGATGTACGGCAGGTTGACCTCGGTCTGCTGCGCGGCGGACAGCTCGATCTTGGCCTTCTCGGCGGCTTCCTTGAGACGCTGCATGGCGAGGTTGTCGCCGGACAGGTCGATGCCGCTGTCGGCCTTGAACTGGTCGACCAGGTAGTTGATCAGCTTGAGGTCGAAGTCCTCGCCGCCCAGGAAGGTGTCGCCGTTGGTGGCCAGCACCTCGAACTGGGTCTCGCCGTCGACGTCGGCCACCTCGATGATCGAGATGTCGAACGTGCCGCCACCCAGGTCATAGACCGCGATGGTCTTGTCGCCGCGCGACTTGTCCATGCCGTAGGCCAGCGCGGCCGCGGTCGGCTCGTTGATGATGCGCTTGACCTCGAGACCGGCGATGCGGCCGGCGTCCTTGGTGGCCTGACGCTGGGAATCGTTGAAGTAGGCCGGCACGGTGATCACCGCTTCGGTCACGTCCTCACCGAGGTAATCCTCGGCGGTCTTCTTCATCTTCTTCAGCACCTCGGCGCTGACCTGCGGCGGAGCCAGCTTCTTGCCCTTCACCTCGACCCAGGCGTCGCCGTTGTCGGCCTCGGCGATCTTGTAGGGCACCATCTTGATGTCCTTCTGGACCACGTCGTCCTGGAAGCGACGGCCGATCAGGCGCTTGATGGCGTAAAGCGTGTTGCTCGGGTTGGTCACCGCCTGGCGCTTGGCGGCCTGGCCGACCAGCGTCTCGCCGTCATCGGTGTAGGCGATGATCGACGGCGTGGTGCGTGCGCCTTCGGCGTTCTCGATGACCTTCGGCTTGTCGCCGTCGAGCACGGCTACGCAGGAGTTGGTCGTCCCCAGGTCAATACCAATGATGCGTCCCATATAAACACCTCGAAGAATCGTTGCTTGCTGTTCGGAGCGGCTGTGCCGCGTCTTTGTCGTCTATGTGGGGGCTCGGCGGCGCCTTTCAAGGGCCGGCCCGTCGGTTCAGCCCGCGGCCTGGCTGACCACCACCATGGCCGGGCGAACCAGGCGGCCGTTGAGCAGGTAGCCCTTCTGCATGACGTCGATCACGGTATTGGGCTCCACCTCGGCGTTGGGCACCATGGCCATGGCCTCGTGATACTGCGGGTCGAACGGTTCGCCCTGCGGTTCGACGGCTTCGACGCCGAACTTGGCCAGCACGTCGAGCTGCAGCTTGAGGGTCATCGACACGCCTTCGCGGTGCGCCTCGCTGGCGTCCTCGCCCATCGACTCCAGCGCCTTTTCCAGGCTGTCGACCACCGGCAGCAGTTCCTTGACGAACTTCTCGAGGGCGAACTTGCGCGCCTTCTCGACATCCTGCTCGGCACGCCGCCGCACGTTCTGGGCCTCGGCGGCGGCCCGCATCGACTGGTCCTTGGCATCGGCCAGCGCCTGCTCGAGCTCCTCGACCTTGGCCGCCAGGATCTCCGCTTCCGGATCGGCCATCGCCTCGGCGTCGGCGGCCGCGTCCTCACCGGCATCGGCCGCGTCGAGCTGGCCCTCGAGCGGCTCGTCCTGTGGCTCGGCGCCCTGTTCGGCGCGTTGCAGTTCCTCGTCCAGCGGCGTCTGTGGGTCTTTGGCCATGTCGCTCTCCTGAGAAAAGTCGCCCCGCGACCGCGCCGCGGCCGCCGGGAGTGATCGATTGCCCTCGTATATGGGGATGACCGCGACAATCTCAAGGCGCTCGGCGGGGTTCGTGGCGGTGGATTGCAGGGCACCCGGTGCTACTGTATAAACACACAGACCCTTGTCGTGCCGATTCCCGTTTCAGGAGGTGGCCATGCTGGTGCAACTCGCCGTTCGCGACTTTGCCATCGTCGAGCGTCTCGAACTCGACCTCGGCGGTGGCATGACCGCCATCACCGGCGAGACCGGCGCCGGCAAGTCGATCCTGCTCGACGCTCTGGGCCTGTGCCTGGGCGAGCGGGCCGATGCCGCCAGCGTTCGCCACGGCACCCGGCAGGCCGATCTCAGCGCGCGCTTCGACATCCAGCGCCTGCCGGCCGCCCGCGCCTGGCTGGACGCTCGCGAACTGCCCGCGGACGACTGCCTGCTGCGCCGGGTTGTCACCAGTGCCGGCCGCTCCAAGGCATGGATCAACGGCCAGCCCTGCACCATCGCCGATCTCAAGGCCCTCGGCGAGACCCTGATCGAGATCCACGGCCAGCATGCCCATCAGGCGTTGCTGCGCGAGGACACCCATCGCCGCCTGCTCGACGATTTCGCCGGGCTGGGCGCCGATGTGGCCACCCTCGGCGAGACCTTCCGTCACTGGCAGGCCCTGCGGCGTCGGCTCAAGCAACTGGCCGATACCAGCGATGAACTGCAGGCTCGCCGCCAGTTGCTGCGCTATCAGGTCGAGGAACTGGATCAACTGGCCCTGGCGGAAGGGGAGCTGGCCGCGCTGGAACGCGAACAGGCCACGCTGGCCAACGCCGAGCAGATCATCGGCGATACCCAATTCGCCGTCGACTGTTGCGAGCATGACGACGGCGGCGCGCTGAACCTGCTGCACCAGGCCCTGACACGCCTCGAGGCCCTGCCCGGCAGCGATCAGGGCGCAATGGCCGAGGCGCGCGGCATGCTCGGCGAGGCACGCATCCAGATCGAGGAGGCCGCGCGCGAGCTGCGCCACGTCGCCGATGCCACCGAACTCGACCCCGAGCGCCTGGCGCATGTCGAGGACCGTCTGGGAGAAGTGCATCGCATTGCCCGCAAGCATCATGTCATGCCCGAGGAGCTGACGGCCCTGCATGCGACCCTGCGCGACGAGCTGGAGAGTCTGGAGGGGGGCGATCAGGATCTGGAGGCCCTGAGTGCCGAGGCGGAAGCCGCACGCGACACCTACCGGCAACAGGCGCGGCGCATCGGCGACGCACGGCGTCAGGCGGCCACGGCCTTCGCCGAGGAAGTGCAGTCGCAGCTGGGTTTTCTGGCCATGGGCAAGGCGCATTTCGCCGTGGACGTCGAGGAGCGCGACACGCCGCAGCCCGAGGGGCTGGAAACCGTGCGCTTTTTGATCAGCGCCAACCCCGGCCAGCCGCCCCGGCCACTTGCCCGGGTCGCCTCCGGCGGCGAGCTGTCGCGCATCAGCCTGGCCATTCAGGTCGTCGCCGCCACGCACAGCACCATCAGCACTCTGGTCTTCGATGAGGTCGACGTGGGGGTCTCCGGCGCCACGGCGGAGATCGTCGGGCAACTGCTGCGCCGGCTGGGCGGGAACGGCCAGGTCATGACCGTGACCCACCTACCGCAGGTCGCCGCCCAGGCGCATCATCATCTGCATATCGAGAAACAGACCGCCGAGGACACCACGCAGACACAGATGGCCCTGCTCGACGGCGCCGGACGTGTCCGCGAGCTGGCACGCATGCTCGGCGGCGTTCACCTCTCGGATCAGACCCTGGCTCACGCCCGGGAGATGCTCTCTGCCAGTCAGCGGCCGCATCACTGAGCGATCGGCCACCCGCTACCCACTTTTTCATCGCGAGCCGGCCCGGGCCAACCCGGTCGGCTTTTTTGTGGGCATCCGTCAAGCGTCAAGATCACCGTGGGAAGCGATGAGCTTATCCACCATGCGACAATCGCGTATAACCGGGTAACGCCCGGCTGCCCCGTTACCGCGACACTCTCGTCACCGCGACCAAGGAACGCCCGTGATCACGCGACTGCCCCGATGGGTCGAATATGGCGCTTTCGTTCTGGCATTCACGGCAGGCTGCATCAATGCAGTGGGCCTGCTGGGCTTTACCCACCAGGCGATCTCCCACCTGTCCGGTACGGCCACGCTGCTCGGCACGGGGCTGATGCATGGCACATTCGGCGAGGCATTGCACCTGGCCGGCATCCTGATCAGCTTCCTGCTCGGGGCCGCCCTCTCCGGCGCATTGCTGTGCGGTGAGTCGCTGAAACTGGGCCGCCATTACGAGACCCTGCTGGCCATCGAAGGCGGACTGCTGCTGGCGGCGGTTCCGATACTCCAGGCCGGCCATCCCGTCGGCCACTACATCGCCTCCGCCGCCTGCGGCCTGCAGAACGCCCTGGTGACCACCTACAGCGGGGCGGTGGTGCGCACCACCCACCTTACCGGTATCTTCACCGATCTGGGGCTCATGCTGGGGGAAGCCTTCCGGGGGCGTGCCTTCGACCGGCGCAAGGCCACGCTCTTTCTGATCATTGTCTCGGGCTTCATTGCCGGTGGCGCTGCGGGGGCCTGGCTGTTTGCCCGCTTCTCGTTTTCGAGTCTGGGCGTGCCTGCCGTCATCTGTTTTGTCCTGGCCGCAAGCTATCGTCGCTACTATCACGCTAAGGCAGGACGACAGGAGTAATTCAGGAAAGCCTTGCTGGCTGATGATTATCTGGGTGGGCGGTCTGTCGACGATGGGGGGCGCGTTCCGGCGGCGCGCGGAGGATGCGGCGCCCGCCGGCAGCCCGGCAGGGCTGCCGGGATCGGCCGAGGGGGAGCCGGCCACATTTCCCGGCCCCAAACGCAAAAACCCCG
>LSBP01000047.1 GCA_001577635.1 Halomonadaceae bacterium T82-2
TCTGAAAACTGTCTGCGCTCGGCCATACTGCGTTAAAAATCAGCTCAAAATGCTCATTTACACCCCGTAAACTCCGCTTTTTCGCTGATTTTTGCCTTGTCTGACCTTCGCTCGTCGACTTTTCAGACAGTGCCTAGAGTTCGTTCCCAAACTCGCGGAATAATGGGCGCCGGGGAACATGGCGAAGCGAGGGTCCTTTGCCATGGATGGCAAAGGTAGCGCCCAAGGAGGGGTTTACAGCGCCCTCGCGAAGCCTTGCCGCCGGGAAAGCCCATCCCGCCTAGCGATTGTGGGAGAGGCTTTTAACCATAGCAGGCCAACAAAATCACCGGCGACTCCTACGTCTTTCACCGGCTCGGCCGCGTTGCAGCTATCGCGGCGGGGCGGCCTCCGCCCGGCGGGCATAGCGGCGGGCCAGCAGCGCGCAGACGAACAGCTGGATCTGGTGGAACAGCATCACCGGCAGGATGATGCTGCCGATCAGCGCCGGCGGGAACAGCACGTGCGCCATGGGCACTCCGCTGGTCAGGCTCTTCTTGGAGCCGCAGAAGACGATGGTGATCTCGTCCTCCCGGGAAAAGCCCAGCCAGCGGCTGGCCAGGGTGGTGATGACCAGCACCGCCGCCAGAAGCAGCATGTCGATGATCACCATCACCGCCAGCGCCGCGGGCGACAGCTGCCCCCACAGCCCCGCGACCCGCGCCTCGCTGAAGGCCAGATAGACCACCATCAGGATCGCCCCGCGATCGACCAGCGCCAGCCGCTCCTTGTGGCGCACGACCCGCTCGCCGATCCAGCGCTGCAGCAGCTGCCCCGCCAGGAAAGGCGCCAGCAGCTGCAGCAGAATGGCGCCCAGCGCCTGCATCGACACACCACCACCTTCCGCCGACATCAAAAGCCCCACCAGCAGCGGCGTGATGAACATGCCCAGGATGTTCGAGGCCGAGGCCGAGCAGATCGCCGCCGGGACGTTGCCCCCGGCCATCGAGGTGAAGGCGATCGATGACTGGATGGTGGACGGCAGCAGGCACAGGAACATCACGCCCATGGCCAGCGAGGTCGGCAGCAGTGCCGGGGAGAGCCAGGCGATGAGCGCGCCCAGCACCGGAAAGAGCAGGAAGGTGGCGGCAAAGACAGTAGCGTGCAACCGCCAGTGAGCCAGCCCCTCGAGCACGGTCCGCGGCGACAACCGCGCGCCGTGCAGGAAGAACAAGGCGGCGATTGCCAGCTTGGTCAGCCAGGCGAAGACCTCGGCGGCCTCGCCGCGCACCGGCAGCAGCGAGGCCAGCAGCACGACGCCGAGCAGCATCAGCAAAAAGCGATCGATCGGCAGGCGGCGAAGCAGGGACATGTCGACTCCCGTCGGGTCAAAGGGCGCCATGATAGCCTGCCCGACGCCCCGACGTCGTGTCACGGGCTCACTGCCACGCCTCCAGGCGCATCGCCGAACGCACCAGCCGCTCGTCCTCCGCCTCGATCTCGCGCAGGTTGTCGCCGATGCTCGCCAGGTGCTCGAGCGCCGCTTCCCTTGCCCGATCGGCGTCCTGATCGATCACCGCCCGATACAGCCGCTCGTGCTGGCGATTGATCTGCTCGCGCGGCGCCGGCCGGTGATAGAGGTTCTTGACCGAGGCGAACACCGAGCTCAGCAGCAGGTCGGTCAGGCCCTGCAGGGTGTAGACCAGCACCGGATTGTGGGACGCCTCGCAGATCGCCAGGTGGAATCCATGATCGAAACGCGCCAGACGCTCTACATCGATCTCGTCGGCCTTCTGCACGTAGTCGACCATCTCCTCGTAGCGCCGGGTGATGATCACCCGATCCGCCGGCGTGCCGCGCAGTGCCGCCAGCCGCGCCGACTCGCCCTCGAGCAGCGTGCGCACCTCGAGCAGATCGTAGAGGGTGCGCGGATGATCGCGGAACAGGTGCATCAGCGGGCTGTCATCGCGTGGCGGAATCAACCGGGCCACCACCGAACCGCGCCCCTGGCGGGTCTCGATGATGCCCTTGCCGCGCAGCACCTTGAGCCCCTCGCGCAGCGAGGCCCGCGACACGCCCAGCTTGTCGCACAGGCGCCGCTCCGAGGGCAGCAGCTCGCCGGGACGAATCACCCCGTCGAGGATCAGCTCCTCGAGCTGGGCGGCAACCGTGTCGGCCATGCGACGATTACCCTGATGCGTGGAATAGGCGACCATCTCAGCTCCTTCCGAACCGTAGTCCGGACCTTGGGTCAGGCTCGAAAATTGGATGCCGGGGCACCCTTCGAGCTTACATTGAATAACTGGAAACACTTTTCATAAATTAGACCAATTACTGGTCATACCAGCATACCAAAGACTGGACAGGCGCGGCGAGAAGGCGCAGATTGAGGACCACGACAACCGGACGGGCTCCCGTGCCGGTCCCCGTGACTGCCCCGGCCGGCGACTCGCCGGCGCGATGAACGGAGAGTGAGCGATGAACATTCTCTACGACGAGCAGCTCGACGGCGCACTGACCCGCGTCGACAAGGCCGCCGTCCTGGATGACCTGCAGCAGGCGCTGCCGGACATGACCCTGCTGCACCGCGAGGAGGATTTGCGTCCCTTCGAGTGCGACGGCCTGTCCGCCTACCGCGTCATGCCGATGCTGGTGGCCATGCCCCACACCCTCGACCAGGTCGAGACCCTGATGCGTCACTGCCATGCGCTCGGCGTGCCGGTGGTGACCCGCGGCGCCGGTACCGGCCTGTCCGGCGGCGCCCTGCCGCTGGAACAGGGCGTGCTGCTGGTCATGTCACGCTTCGCCAGGATCCTCGAGGTCGATCCCGACGCCCGCACCGCCCGGGTCCAGCCCGGCGTGCGCAACCTGGCGATCTCCGAGGCCGCCGCGCCCCACGGGCTCTACTACGCGCCGGATCCCTCCTCGCAGATCGCCTGCTCGATCGGCGGCAATGTCGCCGAGAACGCCGGCGGCGTGCACTGCCTGAAATACGGCCTGACCGTGCACAACGTGCTGCGCGTCGAGGTGATCACCATCGAGGGCGAGCGCATGACGCTCGGCTCCGAAGCCTTCGATGCCCCGGGCTTCGACCTGCTGGCGCTGTTCACCGGTTCCGAGGGCATGCTCGGCGTGATCACCGAGATCACCGTCAAGCTGCTGCCCAAGCCGGAAAGTGCCAAGGTGCTGATGGCTAGCTTCGACGACGTCGAGAAGGCCGGCAAGGCGGTCGGCGACATCATCGCCGCCGGCATCATCCCCGGCGGGCTGGAGATGATGGACAAGCTGGCGATCAAGGCCGCCGAGGACTTCGTCAAGGCCGGCTACCCCACCGAGGCCGAAGCGATCCTGCTCTGCGAGCTCGACGGCGTCGAGGCCGATGTCGACGACGACTGCAACACCGTCCGCGGCGTGCTCGAGGCCGCCGGTGCCACCGACATCGCCCAGGCCCGCGACGACGCCGAACGCGCCAGGTTCTGGGCCGGGCGCAAGAACGCCTTCCCCGCAGTGGGCCGCATGTCGCCGGACTACTACTGCATGGACGGCACGATTCCGCGCCGCGAGCTGCCCCGCGTGCTGATGGGCATCGCCCGGCTCTCCGAAGAGTCCGGCCTGCCGGTGGCCAACGTCTTCCACGCCGGCGACGGCAACATGCACCCGCTGATCCTGTTCGACGCCAACAAGCCCGGCGAGCTGGAGCTGGCCGAGGACGTCGGCGGCAAGATTCTCGAGCTGTGCGTCGAGGCCGGCGGCAGCATCACCGGCGAGCACGGCGTGGGCCGCGAGAAGATCAACCAGATGTGCAGCCAGTTCCAGCCCGACGAGCTGACCGTGTTCCACGCCGTCAAGTCGGCCTTCGACGCCAGCCGGCTGCTCAACCCCGGCAAGAACATCCCCACCCTGCAGCGCTGTGCCGAATTCGGCGCCATGCACGTGCACAAGGGCGAGCTGCCGCACCCGGACCTTCCGCGCTTCTGAGGAACGATCATGACCCGCACCCATCACGAACAGGACGCGCATCCCGTTCAGGCCGAGCGCGGCCAGGACATCGCCGAGCAGCTGTGCGAGCAGGTCCGCCGCGCCGACGCCAATGCCACACCGCTACGCATCGCCGGCGGCGGCACCAAGGCTTTCTACGGCCGCCCGGTCGAGGGCGAGACACTGTCGCTGACCGAGCATCACGGCATCGTTCACTACGACCCGGTCGAACTGGTGGTCTCGGTGCGCGCCGGCACGCCGCTCACCGAGCTCGAAGCCGCCCTCGACGCCGAGGGCCAGCGGCTGCCCTTCGAGCCCCCGCATTTCGGCCCGGATGCGACCGTCGGCGGCGCCGTCGCCACCGGCCTCTCCGGCCCGCGACGCCCCTGGGCGGGCGCCGCGCGCGACTTCGTGCTCGGCTGCCGGCTGATCACTCACGACGGCAAGCAGCTGCGTTTCGGCGGCGAAGTCATGAAGAACGTCGCCGGCTACGACCTCTCGCGGCTGATGGTCGGCGCCCAGGGCACCCTCGGCGTGTTGACCGAAATCTCCTTCAAGGTGCTGCCGCGCCCCGCCGCGACGCGCAGCCTGCGTCTGGAAATGCCCGTCGAGACGGCCCTGGAACGCCTCGCCGAATGGGGCCGTCAGCCGCTGCCGCTGACCGCCGCCGCCTGGCACGACGGCGCCCTTCACCTGCGCCTGGAAGGCGGCACCAGTTCGGTGGCCGCCACCGCCGAGCGTCTGGGCGGCGACACCCTGGAGGCCGAGTTCTGGAACGACCTGCGCGAGCAGCGCCTGGCCTTCTTCGGCGATGACGACGGCCGCGCCCTGTGGCGCCTTTCGCTGCCCAACAACACGCCGGCACTGGCGCTGGACGGCGACATGCTCTACGACTGGGGCGGCGCCCAGCGCTGGCTGAAGGCGACCGCCGACGCCGAGACGATCCGCGAAGCCGCCGCCCGGGCCGGCGGTCACGCCACCTGCTACACGCCGCACGCCCAGGGTGGCGCCCGGGATCCCTTCACGCCGCTCTCGCCGGTCGTGGCCAAGTATCACCGGCAGCTCAAGGCCAAGCTGGATCCCAACGGCATCTTCAACCCCGGCCGGCTTTACGAGGGTCTCTGACATGCAGACACAGTTCACCGACGCCGATCTGGCGAAACCGCATATCCGCGAGGCCGACCGTGTCCTGCGAACCTGCGTGCACTGCGGCTTCTGCAACGCCACCTGCCCCACCTACCAGCTGCTCGGTGACGAGCGCGACGGGCCGCGCGGGCGCATCTACCTGATGAAGGAGCTGCTGGAGAGCCCGGATGACGACGACCAGGTCACCCGGGAGACCCAGCTCCACCTGGACCGTTGCCTGACCTGCCGCAACTGCGAGACTACCTGCCCCTCCGGCGTCGAGTATCACAAGCTGCTCGACATCGGCCGCGCCGAGGTCGACCGTCGCGTCGGTCGCACGCCCCGGGAGCGCATCCTGCATCTGGGGCTGCGCAAGGCACTGGTCGATCCGCAGCGTTTCAAGGCATTGCTGGCACTGGGCCAGACGTTCCGCCCGCTGGTGCCGGGCGCCCTCCGCGACAAGATGCCGGCACGCCCGGTGGACGCCGGCAAGCGCCCCGACGGCAAGCAGCACGCCCGCCAGATGCTGATTCTCGAAGGCTGCGTGCAGCCGGGCCTGTCGCCCAACACCAATGCGGCCACCGCGCGGGTGCTCGATCGCCTGGGTATCGGTCTGACGCCCGCTCCCGAGGCCGGCTGCTGCGGTGCCATCGACTACCATCTCAACGCCCAGGACGCCGGACGCGCGCGCATGCGTGCCAACATCGACGCCTGGTGGCCGGCGATCGAGAACGGCGTCGAGGCGATCATCCAGACCGCCAGCGGCTGCGGTGCCTTCGTCAAGGAATACGCCGACATGCTCGCCGACGACCCGGCCTACGCCGAGAAGGCCCAGCGGGTCAGTGCCCTGGCCAGGGACCTGTCGGAAATCCTGCGCGACGAGGCCCTCGACACCCTCGACGTCAAGGAGAGCCGGCGCCTGGCCTTCCACTGCCCCTGTACCCTGCAGCACGCCCAGAAGCTGGGTGGCGCGGTCGAGGGCGTGCTGACCCGCCTCGGCTTCGAGCTGACCCCGGTGCAGGACGCCCACCTGTGCTGCGGCTCCGCCGGCACCTACTCGGTCACCCAGCCCGAGCTGTCCCGTCAGCTGCGCGACAACAAGCTGGACAATCTGGAAGCCGGCAACCCCGAACTGATCGTCACCGCCAATATCGGTTGCCAGACCCATCTGGACGGCGCGGGGCGGACGTCAGTACGACACTGGATCGAGATCGTCGACGAGGCCTTGAATCCGGCCTGAACGGGCTGCGCTCGCGACGCTTTACAGCGCTTTTTCTTCAAATAGTCAATCATCTGGAACGCCAGTTAAGTAAAAACTAAAGGAGAGCAACCATGCAGACCAAAGCCGTACTCGAACTCAAGGGCGTCAACGCCATCCTCGACGCCGCCCAGAGCGAAGCCGAGGCCAACCAGTGGGCGGTGACCATCGCCGTCGCCGATGACGGCGGCCACCTGCTGGCCCTGCGTCGCATGGACGGCGCGCCGCCGTTCTCCGCCGGCGTGGCCACCGAGAAGGCGCGCAACGCCGCCATCGGTCGCAAGGAAACCCAGGCTTTCGAAGAGATGATCAACAACGGCCGCATCGCCTTCACCACCGCGCCGATGCAGGCTCTGCTGTCCGGCGGCGTGCCGGTCATCCAGGATGGTCAGGTCATCGCCAGCGTCGGCGTGTCCGGCGTCAAGCCCGACCAGGACGTGCAGGTCGCCAAGGCCGGCGTCGCCGCCCTGGCCTGAGGCCGTTCACTTCGCCACGGCGCTGATGCCCCGCACCGACGGTGCGTCAGCACCTCTCGGACAAGGAGACCGATCATGACCGACCGCGTTACCCGCCACCGCCTGCAGGTGGCCGCCGAACTCGACCGTTTCATCACCGACGAGGCCCTGCCCGGCACCGGTGTCGACCCCGAGGCCTTCTGGGCCGGCGTCGATGCCCTGGTCCACGACCTCGCGCCCACCAACCGC
>LSBP01000026.1 GCA_001577635.1 Halomonadaceae bacterium T82-2
CGGGGACGACGCCGATTCCGGCGCAGGCGGCGGAGACGGCGCGGCGGGCGTGTCGTGACCGGTCGATTCCGGCCCCGAGGCCGTCTGCGCGGCCTCGGCGATGGCCCGGGCCGCCTGGGGCTCGACGGCCGGCTGGCGCGTCAGCACCACGTCGATCGCCGGCGGTGGCTCGGGGGGCGGCGGCGACCACGTCAGCCCGGCGACCCCCGCCAGCACCAGCGCATGCAGCGCCAGCGCCGACGCGCCGGCCAGCCACTGCCGATAGCGGCGGCTGACCGGGGCGTAGTCGTGCGGGTCGCTCACCGGCGCCGTCATGGCCGCGTTCCCGGCTCAGTGACGGCGCTCGGCGAGCCGCCGCTCGATGGCGTCCATCAGCTCGCCGGCGATGTCGGTGCCGCGCTGGTCGTCGATCTCGCGCACGCAGGTCGGGCTGGTGACGTTGATCTCGGTGATGTAGTCGCCGATCACGTCGAGCCCCACGAACATCAGCCGCTTCTCGCGGATCACCGGCTGCACCTGCCCGATCAGCCAGTGATCGCGCTCGGTGAGCTCGCGACTCACCCCGCGACCGCCGGCGGCCAGGTTGCCGCGGGTCTCGCCGGCCAGCGGCACCCGCGCCAGCCCGTAGGGAATCGGCTCGCCATCGACCAGCAGGATGCGGGTGTCGCCGTCCTTGATCTCCGGGATGTAGCGCTGGGCCATGATCTGGCGCCGGCCGCGCTCGGTGAGCATCTCGAGGATGGAACCCAGGTTGCGCCCCTCGGGGCGCACGTGGAAGATTCCCGAGCCGCCCATGCCGTCCAGTGGCTTGAAGATCACGTCGCCGTGCTCGGCGTGGAAGGCGCGCAGCACCCTGGCGTCGCAGGAGACCACGCTGGGCGGGATGCACTGCGGGAACTGCTGGGCGAAGAGCTTCTCGTTGCACTCGAGCAGCGCCCGGGTGGGGTTGACCACCAGCACGCCTTCCCGCTCGGCGAAGCCCAGCAGGTACACGGCATTGAGGAAGTGGCCGTCGACCGGCGGATCCTTGCGCATCAGGATCACGTCGAGCTCGGCCAGCGGCGTGGCCTCGGGCTCGTCCAGGGCGTACCAGCGCTCGGGGTCGCGATACACCTCCAGCTCGCGCAGTCGGCCCATGGCGCGGCCGTCGCGCAGGTAGAGGTCCTCCTGTTCCAGATAGTACAGCGAGGCCCCCCGGTCCTGGGCGGCCCAGAGCATGGCCAGGGTGGTGTCCTTCTTGTAGGCGATCGCGGCGATGGGGTCCATCACCACGCCGATCTTGAGGGGGCGTTGGCTCATCGGTCTACTCGTCGGCGCCGGGTATCCGGCGGGGAATGATGGCTTGCAGTATGCCGCAGGCCGGCGGCGGACTCCAAGGCGCCCGGCCGCCCCCCGACGGCGCGTCACCGGGAAGCGTCGGTCGAGGTTCCATCGTCGTCGACACGGTGGATACCGTCGGCCTCGAGGCGGATGCGACGCTGCTTGTAGAGCCCGCCGATCGCCTCCTTGAAGGCGCTCTTGCTGACCCCGAGCCGGGCCTTGACCACCGCCGCCGGGCTCTTGTCGGTGAGCGCCAGGAATCCGTCACTCTCGGCCAGCGCGGCCAGCACCCGCTCGCGGGCCTGATCGCGCCGCGCCCCGCCCAGCGGCGCCAATGACAGGTCGAGCCGCCCGTCATCGCGGACCCGGCGCACATAGCCGTCGAGCCGCTCGCCACGCCGCAGGGTGCGGGGCAGGTCATCCTGGTAGAGCAGCCCCCAGACGCGATGCTCGACCACCGCCTTGACGCCCAGCGGTGTGCGGTCGGCGACGACCAGCGTCACCGCATCCCCCGGCGCCAGCTCGTCGCTGGTGTCGGCGATGAAGCGATTGAGGCGCATCGAGGCCACCGGGCGGCTGCGCTCGTCGACGTTGATCTTGACCAGCACGTGGCGCCCCGCCTCGGGCCGGCCGACCTGCTCGCCGAAGGGCAGCAGCAGGTCCTTGGGGCGCCCCCAGTCGAGAAAGGCGCCGCTGTCGTTGACGCTGACCACACGCAACCAGGCCACCTCGCCGATCGCCGGCTGTGGCGCTCGGGCGTCGGCATGTCGCGGGGTGTCGGCAGCGGCGGAAGGCGGGCGCGAAGGGGCGCGTCGGGACATGACGAAGTACCTGCAACAAGGGGAAGGATGACAAGGGCCATTATGCGACCGGGCAGCGCCCGCGGGCAAAGGACTCAGAGATCGCCGAAGTAATGCTGCAACAGCGTCAGCGCCACCACCGGCGCGGTCTCGGTGCGCAGCACGCGCGGGCCCAGGGTCAGCGGCGTGAACCCGGCGTCGCCGGCGGCGGCCACCTCGGCGTCGGCGAGCCCGCCCTCGGGGCCGATCAGCAGCGCCGCCGTATCGACACCGCCGCGCGTCTGCCAGGCGGTCGGCGTGGCCGGGTGCAGCACCAGGCGCAGCGTCTCGTCGCGCTCGCCGAGCCAGGCGGCGAGCGTCGCCGGCGTGTGCACCGGCGGCACGGTGGCACGCCCGCACTGCTCGCAGGCGCTCGCCGCCACGCCGCGCCAGTGGGCCAGCTTCTTCGCCTCGCGCTCGCCCTTGAGGCGCACGTCGCCGTGATCGGTGTAGAGCGGGGTGATCGCCGCCACGCCCAGTTCGACGGCCTTCTGGATGGCGTAGTCCATGCGATCCCCCTTGGAGATCGCCTGGCCGAGGCGCACGGCCAGCGGCGACTCGCCGGCGCCCGGCGCGACCGTGTCGATCCGCGCCACGACCCGCTTGCGGCCGACCTCGACGAGCTCGGCCGCGGCCTCGCGCCCCCGGCCGTCGAACAGCGTCAGCCGCGCCCCCTCGCGCAGCCGCAGCACCGCCGCCACGTGACGAGCTGCGTTGTCGGGCAGGGTCAGGGCGTCGCCGGGGTGCAGCGTGGCATCGACATGAATTCGCGGGCCGGTCGTCACGACACGGGCTCTCCATCGGCTGGCGCTCGGTGAGCGGCGTCACCGGGACGGGTGAAGGGAAGGCATCGCGGGGACCGGGCGCCCCCGCGAACGAGGCACTTACTGGGTGGTTTCGCTGCCCTGGGCCTCGCGCTGCTTCTTCTGGGCGTACATCGCCTCGAAGTTGACCGGCGCCAGCATCAGCGGCGGGAAGCTGCCGCGATTGACCAGGCTGTCGATGCACTCGCGGGCGTAGGGGAACAGCACGTTGGGGCAGAACGCGCCCAGCGTGTGATCGAGCTGGTCGCCCTCGAGGCCGGCGATGCGGAACAGACCGGCCTGCTCGACCTCGACCAGGAAGGAGGTGCTGCCGCTATCGGCGTGGGACACCTGGGCGGTGACCTTGACCACGACCTCGTAGAGGTTCTCGCCGACTGCCTCGTGGGTGGTGTTCAGGTCCAGGCCGACCTTCGGCTTGAACGGCTGCTGGAACACCGCCGGGGCGTTGGGCGACTCGAAGGAGATGTCCTTGACGTAGATCCGCTGCAGGGAGAACTGCAGCTCCTGCTCCTGGCCCTGAGCGGCCTGATTGTTGTCTTCTGCCATCGTGTAGGTTCCTCAAGCTGCATTGGCGACGACCGGGAGGCCGTCGTTCATTTCTTGACCACCGGCAGGTTGTCGGCCTGCCACTGTGCCATGCCGCCCTTGAGCTTGGTGGCCCGGGTGAACCCGGCCTTGCTCAGCTTGGCGACCACGGCGCCGGCCGACTGGCCGTGGCGGCAGACCACGACGACCGGCTTGTCCTTGAACTTGTCGAGCTCGGCCAGGCGATCGTCGAGCCGGTTCTGGGGGATGTTGCGGGCCCCGGCGATATGCCCGGCCTTGAACTCCTTGGCCTCGCGGATATCGACGATGATGCCGTCATCGCGATTGACGAGCGAGGTGGCCTCACTGGTGCTGACACCGTGATTGCCGGTCATGAATTCGTAGGCCAGCCAGGCGATGAGCACCACGACGAAGGCGCCCACCAGCAGCGGATGATTCTGCACGAATTCGAACAACTGATCGATCATGGTCCGGATAACTCTGCTGGGAAATCGGGGTTGGAAATCGGTGCACCGCACCGCCCGAGGAACGGGCGGGCGCCCAGTATACACAAGCCGCCCTGCGGCGTCCGTGACCGGGCCGCGACTGTGACGGCCCCTGCCGCGCTGCGGTATGATGCCATCCGGAGACGTGAGTCGCGAGAACCCGGCGCGCCGACGCCGCGCCGGGAGTCGCCATCACCAACGACGAGGCCCCTTCATGTCAGATGCCACGGTTACCCGGCCGCGCCCGGTCGCGCTGATCATCCTCGATGGCTACGGCCACAACGAGTCGCCCGAGAACAACGCCATCCTGGCCGCCGACACTCCGGTCATGGACGGCCTGAAGCAGCGCTACCCGCATGCGCTGGTGCATACCGACGGCCGCTTCGTGGGGCTGCCCGACGGCCAGATGGGCAACTCCGAGGTCGGGCACATGAACCTCGGCGCCGGCCGTGTCGTCTACCAGGACTTCACCCGCATCACCAAGGCCATCGCCGACGACGAGCTGGGCAAGATTGCCGCGCTGACCACGCCGATCGACGCCGCGGTCGCGGCCGGCAAGGCGGTGCACCTGCTCGGCCTGCTCTCGCCCGGCGGCGTGCACAGCCACGAGGACCACATCCTGGCCATGGCCGAACTGGCCGCCCGTCGCGGCGCCGAGCGCATCTACCTCCACGCCTTCCTCGACGGCCGCGACACCCCGCCCCGGAGCGCCCGGGCCTCCCTCGAGCGCGCCGACGCCCGGCTCGCCGAGCTGGTCGGCGCCGAGAACGGCTTCGTCGCCTCGCTGATCGGCCGCTACTACGCCATGGACCGCGACAACCGCTGGGACCGCGTCGAGCAGGCCTACCGGCTGGTCACCGAGGGCGTCGGCGAGCATGTCGCCGAGTCCGCCGAGGTGGGGCTCGATGCCGCCTACGCCCGCGACGAGAGCGACGAGTTCGTCACCGCCACCAGCGTACGTCCCGCGGGCGAGGCGATCGCCATGGCCGACGGCGACGCGGCGATCTTCATGAACTTCCGCGCCGACCGGGCCCGCGAGCTGACCCGCGCCTTCGCCGAGGACGACTTCACCGGCTTCACCCGTCAGGCACGCCCCCGGCTCGCCGGCGACGGCCTGGTGATGCTCACCGAATACGCCGCCGACATCCCGGCGAGCTGCGCCTTTCCCCCGGCGGATCTGGTCAACACCCTGGGCGAGGTGGTCGCCGAGCGCGGCATGACCCAGCTGCGCATCGCCGAGACCGAGAAGTACGCCCACGTGACCTTCTTCTTCTCCGGCGGCCGCGAGGCCGAGTACGCGGGCGAGACCCGTGAGCTGATCCCCTCGCCGCAGGACGTCAAGACCTATGACGAGAAGCCGGAGATGAGCGCCGTCGAGGTCACCGACAAGCTGGTGGCGGCGATCGAATCCGGCACCTACGACCTGATCGTCTGCAACTACGCCAACGGCGACATGGTCGGTCACACCGGCGACTTCGCGGCGGCCGTGAAGGCCATCGAGACGGTCGATGCCTGCGTCGGGCGCGTGGTCGAGGCGCTCGAGCGCGTCGGCGGCGAGTGCCTGATCACCGCCGACCACGGCAACGCCGAGCAGATGGTCCACCCCGAGACCGGCGCGCCGCAGACCGCCCACACCACCTTCGAGGTGCCGCTGATCTACGTCACGCCGCGCCCGGCCCGGCTCGCCGAGGACGGCCGGCTGTGCGACATCGCCCCGACCCTGCTGACGATGATGGGCGAGGCGGTGCCGGGGGAGATGACCGGCAACGTGCTGGTCCGCTACCCCTGATCGCCGCGTGAGCCTCGGCGCACCGCATCGCCGGCACCTGCGCGGCGTGGCGGCCGTCCTGCTGGCGGGCTGGGCGGCACTGGCCGTCGCCCAGGACGACGAGCAGGCGGCGACCCGGGCCCGGGTCGATCGCCTCGGCCAGGCGTTGCAGGCGCTCGACGCCCGCCTGGCCGATTCCCGTCAGGCCCGCGACGCGGCCACCCGCCAGCTCGAGCAGGTCGAGTCGGCGCTCACCGCGGTCCACCAGCGCCTGGACTCGCTGCGCCGGACCCGGGCGCAGCTCGATGACGAGATCCACGACCTCGAGGCTCAGCGTCGCCAGCTCCGGGGCCGGCGCCGGGCCCAGCGCGAGGCGCTGGCCAGTCAGTTGCGCGCACTCTACCGGCTGGGCGAGGCGCCGCAGCTCAAGCTGCTGCTCAACCAGGACGACCCGGCCCGGCTGGACCGCCTGCAGACCTACCTCAACCATCTGAGCCGGGCACGCACCCGACGCCTCGACGCCATCGCTGCGCTGGACGACCAGCTTGCCGAGTCCGGCGAGCGTCTCGCGCAGCGCCGCCAGCGACTGACGGCCACGCAACAGGCGCTGGAGGTGCAGCGACGCACCCTCGACCAGCGCCAGGCCGAACGCGAGCGATTGGTCGCCAGGCTCGACGCCCGGGTCGAGGACGACCAGAGCCGGCGCCGCCGACTGGCCGAGGCCCGGGATGCGGCGGAGAAGCGTCTCGCCGAGATTCGCGAACGGCTCAAGCGTCTCAAGCAGTCCCCGCCATCCACCGCCATCGAGCGCACACGCGGCGACCTGCCCTGGCCGGTGAGCGGCCGGGTGGTCGCGAGCTTCGGCGACGGTGACGGCGTCGACCGCAACGGCCTGCTGATCGCCGCCCCGGCGGGTACCGAGGTGCAGGCCGTGCATGCCGGCCGGGTGGTGTTCGCCGACTGGATGCGCGGCTACGGCAACCTGCTGATCATCGACCACGGCGACGACGTGATGACCCTCTACGCGCACCTGCAGACCATCGCCGTGCCGGTCGGCGCCCGCGTCGCCGACGATCAGATGGTGGCCCGCGTCGGCAACACCGGCGGGCGTTCGCAGTCTGCGCTGTACTTCGAGGTGCGCCGGGGCGGCGAGCCCATCGACCCGAAACACTGGATCCGTCGACGCTGACGGCTCGGGCCCTGCCGCCATCTCGCGAGAGGCGCCGGGGACAGGTCAGAGAGGGGGTCCTCGGCCAGGGATGGCCGAGGTAGCGCCCAGGGAGGGGTTCACAGCGCCCCCTCGTCGGCCTGTCGCCGGATCAGCCTCGAGCGGTCCCCCGCCACCGGCCGGCCGCGCGCGGGCTGGCCGCGGCCCCGCCGCTGACGCTATGCTGTGGGCTCGTTCGTCGCGTCCCGGAGTCCGCATGCGCGCTTCCCGTTTCCGCTGGCTGCTGCCGGCCCTGTTCCTCGGCGTCACCAGCCTGCCCCTCCCCGCCCACGCCGCACCGCAAGCCGCTGCCGGCGGCGATGACGCCCTGCCGGTGGCCGACATCCAGACCTTCGCCGAGGTCTTCGAGCGCATCAAGCGCGCCTATGTCGAGAAGGTCGACGACGCCACGCTGCTGCGCAACGCCATGCGCGGCATGCTCGGCCAGCTCGATCCGCATTCCGCCTATCTCGACAAGCAGGACTTCGAGGCGCTGCGCGAAACCACCGAAGGCCAGTTCGGCGGCGTCGGCATCGAGGTAGGCATGCAGGATGGCCAGTTGACGGTGATCGCACCGATCGACGACACACCCGCGGCCCGCGCCGGCCTCCAGCCGCAGGACACCATCCTGCGCATCGACGACACGCCCACCGATCGCCTGTCGTTGCAGGAGGCGGTCAACCTCATGCGCGGCGAGGCCGGCACGACGATCACCCTGACCATCCTGCGCCAGGGCGAGAGCACGCCCCGCACCCTGACTCTCAAGCGCCAGATCATCCAGACCGACAGCGTCAAGCACGAGTGGCTGGAGCCAGGCTACGGCTACCTGCGCATCAGCCAGTTCCAGAGCCGTACCGCCGATCAGGTCGATGCGGCGCTTGACGACCTGACCGCCAAGGGCGCGCTCAAGGGGCTGATACTGGATCTGCGCAACAACCCCGGCGGGGTGCTCGACAGCGCCGTGGACGTGGCCGACGCTTTCCTCGATCACGGGCTGATCGTCTACACCGAGGGGCGTCTGCCGGACAGCAACCTGCGCTTCTCGGCCAAGCCGGGCACCCGCGCCGACGGCGTGCCGATGGTGGTGCTGATCAACGGCGGTAGCGCCTCCGCCGCCGAGATCCTCGCCGGTGCCCTGCAGGATCGACACCGTGCGGTCATCATGGGCACCCAGAGCTTCGGCAAGGGCTCGGTACAGCAGGTCATGCCGCTGGGCAACGGCGACGGCCTGAAGCTGACCACGGCGCTCTACTACACGCCCAGCGGCCGCTCGATCCAGGCTCAGGGCATCACCCCGGACATCGAGGTGCGGCGCGGCCATCTCGAAATCGCCAAGGACAGCGGCCTTGCCATCAGCGAGTCCGACCTGGCCGGGCGCCTCGCCAACCCCAACGGCGGCGCCGGGAAGGCCGCATCCGGCGACCGCGCCCCACTGCAGGACTACCAGCTCGGCGAGGCGCTCAACCTGCTCAAGGCACTCAACGTGCTCGGTGATGCGGCGGTCATTCCCCGCCCACCGGCGGACGCCACGGCGACCGCCGGCGACCCGCAACGCCCCTAACGGCAGGTCCGGGGCAGGCGCCCCCGCTCGCCCACCGCCTGGCGCATCATCAGCCGCTTGAGCGGCGTCAGGCGGTCGACGCCCGACAGTCCCAGGTTGCGCGCCAGCCGCAACGCCGGGTGGCCGGCGCCGAACAGCCAGCGGAAGGCGTCCATCAGCGCCAGCATCGCGGCATTGTCGCCACGACGGCGTCGCGCATAGCGGGCGAGGATGCGCACGTCGCCCGGCGCGACGCCCCGGCGGCGGGCCTCGATGAGTTCCTCGGCCAGCACGGCCGCATCCATGAAGCCCAGGTTCACCCCCTGACCGGCCAACGGGTGGATGCTGTGCGCGGCATCGCCGACCAGCGCCAGTCCCGGCTCCACGTAATGCTCGGCATGGCGCTGCACCAGCGGAAAACGATGCACCTCGCCGACCACCTCCACCGAGCCCAGCGAGGCGCCGAAGGCCTGGCGCAGCGCGTCGCCCAGCTCGGTCGGCGGCAAGGCCGCCAGTCGCTCGGCCTCCGCCGGGGTGGTCGACCAGACGATCGAACAGTAATGGGGCGTGTCGTCCAGCGTCAGCGGCAGGAAGGCCAGCGGCCCGGTGGCCAGGAACACCTGCCGGGCGACGCCGCCATGCGGGCGGGCGGTACGCACGGTAGTGACCAGCGCCGCCTGCCCGGTATCCCGGCTGGTCATGGCAATGCCGGCCAGCTCGCGCAGCTGGGAGCGGGCGCCGTCGGCGGCCACCACCAGCGGCGCCCACAGACGCCGCCCGTCCTCGAGCACCAGCCGCCGCCCGCGAGCGGGCGTCTGCAGGGCACTCAGCCGGACCCCGTAGTGACAGCGAACACTCGGCAGCTCGGCCAGGCGCCGCTCGAGCGCGGCCAGCAGCACCTCGTTCTCGACGATATGCCCCAGTACCGACACTCCCGCCTCATCGGCGTGAAAACGGATCTCGCCGCTACCCTCACCGTCCCAGACCTGCATGCCCCGGTACGGGGTCACCCGGCGCTCGGCAGCCCAGCGCCAGACGCCCAGATGGGTCAGCAAGCGCTCGCTGACCGGGGTGATCGCACTGACTCGTGCCGCGGCCTCGCCCCGCCCGGCCGCCTCGGCGTCCAGCGCCGCCGGCCGGGCATCGAGCATGTCTACCGTCATCCCCGCCTCGCCCAGCAGCGCCGCCAGGGTGGCGCCAACCAGGCCGCCACCAACGATGATCACGTCCGCGTCGTTCATTTCCGTCTGTGTCATTTCCGCTCGATCCTTGTGTGGTTGCCCGGCATCGCTAGCGCTCGACGCCCATCGCCCGGCGCGCCAGCGTGCGCCGCAGCGGGCCGACCAGGTTGAGCCCGACCAGCCCGGCGGCCCGGGCGTGCGACAGCAATGGGTGGTCGATGCCGAACAGCCGGATCAGCCCGTCGCTGAAGCGGATCACGTTGTGCCGGTCCGCGGCGCGGCGCGCCTCGAAATCCTGCATCACCGCCATGTCGCCGGGCGCGAGGCCGTCGGCCAGCCCCTGCTCGAGGGCGCCGACCAGATCCATCACGCCGCGCAGGGCCAGATTGAAGCCCTGGCCGGCCACCGGATGCAGGGCATGGGCCGCATTGCCGAGCACCGCCAGCCCTGGGCGCACCGGTTCGCGGGCGGTGACCAGCGACAGCGGATACACATGCCGCCGGCCGACCCGGGTGAAGCGCCCGGCGCGCTCGCCGAAGGCCTTCTGCAAGCGTGCCAGGAAGTCGCCATCGGACAGCGCCAGCGTGGCCCGCTCGGCGCCCTGCTCGTGGGTCCACACCAGCTCCATGCGCCGGCCCGGCATGGGCAGCAGCGCCAGCGGGCCGTCCGGGGTGAAGCGCTCGTAGGCGATGCCGCGATGGGGCCGACTGACCTCCAGCGTGGCAATCAGCGCGCTCTGCTCGTAGGGGGTAGCGTCGCTGTTGATCCCCAGCCGTTCCTTGAGCCCGGAGCGCCCGCCGTCGGCCAGCACCGTCAGCCCGGCCTCCAGGGTGTGGCCGTCCGACAACGTCAAGCGGTGCCCGCCGTCGCGCGGGGCCAGCGACTCGACCGTCGCCGGGCAGTGCCAGTGCAGCGGCAGTTCGCCCAGACGCTCGTGCAGCACCCTCCCCAGCCAGGCATTGGGCAGCACGTAGCCCAGCGCCTCGACGCCCATCTCGGCCGCGCTCAGGCGCACGGCGCCCAGCCGCCCGCGTTCGCTGACGTGGATGGTGTCGATGGCGGTGGCCTCGCGCGACAGGGCCGGCCACAGATCGAGCGCCGCGAAGTGGCGGCGCGATCCCTGGGCGATGGCGCTCGCCCGCGCATCGAAACTCGGCTGGTAGTCCGCCGTGCGCGACTCGCCGAGCGGCGCCGCCTCGATCACCGCGACGCGCAGCCCCGCCCGCCGGATCAGCGGCGCCAGCGCGCAGCCCAGGCTGGCGCCGACCAGGCCGCCGCCGACAATGGCGATATCCACCGACTCACTGGCCATCCCACCTCCCGGTGTAATCATTGATACGAAATTACGATCATTACGTACTTAGCGAATCCATCTCAGTTGTGCTGGTCAATTATTGACCATCAGGGCCTCGATCTCCGCCACCCGCTTGGGCACGTCGGCCGTCAGCACCTCGTGCCCCGACGCCGTCACCGCCACATCGTCCTCGATGCGGATGCCGATGCCGCGCAGGGCCTCGGGGATGTCATCGTCCGCGGGAATGTAGAGGCCCGGCTCCACGGTCAGCACCATGCCCGGCGCCAGTGGGCGGGGCTCACCGTCAACGCGGTAGTCGCCGACGTCATGCACATCCAGCCCCAGCCAGTGCGAGGTGGAGTGCAGATAGAAGCGGCGATAGCTGCCGTCCTCGATGCGGGCCTCGAGATCACCCGTCAGCAGCCCCAGCTCGATCAGCCCGCGGGTCAGATCGCGCACCACGCCCTGGTGAATCTCGACCAGCGTCGCCCCCGGGCGCACCGCGGCCACGGCGCGCTCCTGAGCGGCCAGCACCACCTCGTAGACGGCGCGCTGGGCGTCGCTGAAGCGCCCCGAGACCGGGAAGGTGCGAGTGATGTCGCCGGCGTAGCCCTCGAACTCGGCCCCCGCGTCGATCAGTACCAGCGTGTCCGCGGCCAGCGGCGCGGCGTTCTCGACATAGTGCAGCACACAGGCGTTGGCACCGCCGCCGACGATGGTGCCGTAGGCCGGCCCGGCGGCGCCCTGCCACAGGAACTCGTGCTCGAGCTCGGCCTGCAGCTGGTACTCGTGGCGGCCGGGGCGCGCCGCCTGCATGGCGCGGACGTGGGCCCGGGCGGAAATGCGTGCGGCATGGTGCATCAGGGCCAGCTCGGCATCGCTCTTGATCAGCCGCTGCTCGTGGAGCCGAACCGAGATGTCTTCCAGCGCCCGCGGCGCCACGGCGCCACGCCGCGCGCGGGCCTTGAGGGCGCGGCGCACGTCCTCGGCCAGGGCCACGGCCTCCGGGTCGTCGAGGGGCAGGTAGAGGGTTTCGCGTCCGTCGAGCAGGGCCTCGAGGCGCTCCTCGCGCTCGGCATTGGCGAACGCCTGATCGACGCCGAAGCGCTGCGTGGCGGCCTCGGCGCCGATGCGGATGCCGGTCCAGGCCTCCTGCGTCGGATCCTTGTCGAGGCAGAACAGCACGCTCTCGCCCTCGGCGCGGCCGGGCAGCAGTACCAGCAGGGCATCCGGCTCGGGGAAGCCGGTCAGGTAGTGGAAGTCGCTGTTCTGGCGGAAGGGATACTCGCTGTCGTTGCTGCGCGTGACCAGCGAGGCCGCCGGCATCAGCACGGCGCTCGCGGTGGGCAGCCCGCGCATCAGCGTCTCGCGGCGGACGCGGTATTCATCGGGCCCGATGGCGCTCGGGCGGGCGAGGGATTCGGGGGCCATGATCGCTCCTGGGCGGAATGGAGGAACGTTGCGCAGGGCCCGGCGCGACGGCCGGGCCACACTCAGTTCGGCGTTGTCGTGTCGTCGGTCTGGTCGGGCTGCTCGACCTGGGGCTTGCCGGGGTGCTGCTCGGTATACAGCAGCATCGCCGCCATGCGCGCATGCTCGGCCAGCGTGAACAGGTCGTTCTCGTTTTCGGGCGAGTCATCGATCTCCAGCTCGTCGAGATTGGCCAGGGTTTCCAGGTCCTCGATCGCCTCGCGCAGGTTGGCCGACCAGGCATCGCGGGTGTCGCCGCCGACCTCGCCGACCACCTCGAGAAAGCCCAGCGTCCATTCGCGCAGCCCCCGGGCCCGCTCGGCCAGCGAGAACAGCTCGTCCGGCAGCAGGGGCTCGTAGTTGAGCGACGCCGCGGACAGCGCATCGAGCGCCTGGCGCCGCCAGCCCAGCAGCACCGCCGCGTCGTCGCGGTCACGGGGCTGCTCGACGCCCATTGCCTGGCATACCTCCTCGAGCCAGGCATCGGCGGACAGGTCGTGAAGTGCCAGCGCGGCACTCAGGCGCCCATCCAGGAAGGCCGGGGACTGCAGGCTGCCGTGGGCCAGGAACACATCGGCCACGGTGGAAAAGTCGAGTTGCTCGTTGATGATGGACATGCCGGTCTCCCGTGATTGGCGAGAGGCGGCGCGGCACGCCGTCTCCGGCGCGTTGACCCGCTATCGGCGCCTCTCTATAGTGCTCGAACCGTTTCATCTTATCGCACGGGCCAGGGCTTGGCCCCTCCAGGAGACTGGCATGAGCGACGACAACCGGTCGACCGTCGAGATCACCCTGCTGGGGCGCAGCTTCGTGATTGCCTGCTCTCCCGATGAAGAGGCCGCCCTGCAGCGCGCGGCCCGCTATCTCGACCGCGCCCTGCAGGGCGTTCAGTCTCACAGCCCGACGATGGCCACCGAGAAGGTCGCGCTGATGGCGGCTCTCAACATCAGCCATGAGCTGCTCCAGGCACGGGACGAGAATCAGGCCCGCGAGGCGCAGCTGGAACGCCTCGACCAGCGCCTGGCCCGCGCCCTGGGCGATGCCGCCCCCTCGCCGTGATACTTTCCGTGACACTTGCTGCAAAAACAGCCCTTTGGCCGGCGGCGTGGCTCTGATAGGATGAAGAGGTTCCCTGGTGTGTACGCCAGTCGTTGAAGTCCCTCGAGCCTATGCGCAGTACCCAGGGGGCCAAATGCTAGACAGGCCCGTGTGCATGTCCGTGCGACGGAAAGCCTGACGGTCTGTCTGCGGCCACCCACCTTGAACCTATGGGTTCAAGGGCCAGAACGACAGCGGCACTCCGGGGAACCTCACGAATACCCGCCGCTGATGGAATCCCGTGACCGAGCCCGTGACCCGTGACGCCCAGCGCCGCGCCCTACGACGTACCCTGCGTCAGCGCCGCCGCGCCTTGAGTCCGCGCCAGCAGCGCCTGGCTTCCGAAGCCCTGTGCCGCCGCCTGCGCCGCCTGCCGGAGATGCAGCGGGCCCGGCGCGTCGCCCTCTACCTGCCCAACGATGCCGAGATCGATGCCACCCCGCTGATCGCCTGGCTGCGCCGCCGGGGCGCCCGGGTCTATCTGCCGGTGCTGCGACCGCTGGCCGAGAATCGCCTGTGGTTCGTTCACTACCACGCGGCCACGCCGATGGTGAGCAATCGCTTCGGTATCCGCGAGCCCGATACCCGGCACGGGGCGCATCACGCACGTCAGGTGCCGCCCTGGGCGCTGGATCTGGTGCTGATGCCGCTGGTCGGCTTCGACGATCAGGGCAACCGCCTGGGCATGGGCGGCGGCTTCTATGACCGCAGCTTCGCCTTCACCCGTCAGCGTCGCCCACGCCCGCGCCTGATCGGCGTGGCCCACGACTGTCAGCGCGTCGACGCGCTGCCCGTGGCCGGCTGGGACATCCCCCTCGACGCCATCGTCAGCGACCGCCGCGTGGTGCGCCCCGAGTCCTGAAGGGGCCGACACCGCCGGACGGCTTGCCTGAAACGACACAGCCGCCGTGGCGCTGCCACGACGGCTGTGTCGGGTCACGGGGGACCGTATCGGTCAGGTGCCGATCAGCGTCTGTGCATAGCCCGTGGCCACCACCCCGAAACCGAAAATGAGTACCAGTGCCATGACCAGGTCAGGCTTGCGCTTCATGACCGCTCCCCAGGTTGTCGTGTTAACAGCTTATTGTTGAATGATGCGCACGACTATAGGGCTGAGCCATAAGGATGACAAGCCCTTCTCATTCCAGGAAATCGGGAAACCCCGCAAAAGGCGGGGCTTTTGACGTAAGCAAGCACACACACCGGGGAAATGGCCCCGCCTTTGGGCGCTATTCCATGAATAGCCGGTAGGCCACGTTGTCGGTTTCCTTCCAGAAGCGATAGCCGATGCGCTCGAAATACTCCTCGACGTGTGCCCGATCGCCGTTGGGCACCTGCATGCCCACCAGCACGCGCCCGTAGGCGGCACCGTGGTTGCGATAATGGAACAGCGAGATGTTCCAGTCGGCCGGCAGGTGGGTGAGGAAGTTCATCAGCGCGCCGGGACGCTCGGGAAACTCGAAACGGTAGACCTCCTCCTCGAAGTGCTCCTTGGGGCGTCCGCCGCCGAGATGGCGAATATGCAGCTTGGCCAGCTCGTTGTCGGTGAGGTCCTCGACCGGGTAGCCGGCATCGCGCAGCTTGCGGATCACCTCGGCCCGGTCGTCGCCGCCCGGCTTGACCTGTACGCCGACGAAGAT
Source organism: Halomonadaceae bacterium T82-2 (assembly GCA_001577635.1). Taxonomy (GTDB): domain Bacteria; phylum Pseudomonadota; class Gammaproteobacteria; order Pseudomonadales; family Halomonadaceae; genus Modicisalibacter. Next base: position 15,213 of record LSBP01000026.1, read on the forward strand.
ATGGGCGTGCTCGAGATCGGCGTAGCGGTAGTTGAACTCGGTGACCATGCGCTTGCCGATGATGCGGCAGAACTTCTTGAAGCTGCCCGGCCGCTCGGGAATCGTCACCGCCAGGATCGCCTCGCGCTGCTCGCCGAGTTCGGTGCGCTCGGCGATGTGCTGCAGGCGATCGAAGTTGGTATTGGCCCCGGAGTTGATGCAGACCAGCGTCTCGCCGGAGGCGCCGGTCTGCTGGATGTACTTCTTGAGCCCGGCCAGCGACAGCGCCCCGGAAGTCTCGGACACGGCGCGGGTGTCCTCGAAGATGTCCTTGACCGCGGCGCACATCTCGTCGGTATTGACGGTGATCACCTCATCGACCAGCCCGCGCAGGATGGCGAAGGGCGCCTCGCCGATCTGGGCGACCGCGACCCCTTCGGCGAACACCCCGACCTGATCGAGCACCACCCGCTCGCCGGCCTCCAGGGCGGCCTTGAGGCAGGCGCTGTCCTCGGACTCGACGCCGATCACCTTGACCTCGGGGCGCAGGTACTTGACGTAGGCGGCGATGCCGGCGATCAGGCCGCCGCCACCCACCGGCACGAAGATCGCATCCAGGCGCCCGGCGTTCTGGCGCAGGATCTCCATGCCCACCGTGCCCTGGCCGGCGATCACGTCGATGTCATCGAAGGGCGGGATGTAGGTGTAACCGTGCTCGGCGATCAGCGTCTGGGCATGTTCCTGCGCCTCGCTGAAGGCGTCCCCCTTGAGCACCACCTTGGCGCCGCGGGCGCGCACCGCCTGGACCTTGATCTCCGGGGTGATGCGCGGCATCACGATCACCGCCTTCACGCCCAGCTGCTTGGCCGCCAGTGCCAGCCCCTGGGCGTGGTTGCCGGCGGAGGCGGCGATCACGCCCTTGGCCTTCTGCGCGTCACTGAGCAGGGCCATCTTGTTGTAGGCGCCGCGCACCTTGAAGGAGAAGACCGGCTGCAGATCCTCGCGCTTGATCAGAATCTGGTTGTCGAGACGGCGGGACAGGAAGGGAGCGGGAGAGAGGGGGGTTTCGCGGGCCGCCTCGTAAACGCGGGCCTGGAGTATCTTCTTGACGGTGTCTTCGAGCATCCTGGTTTCCTGAGAATCGCGCGTCGCGTGGGCCTTGCACCCGGAATGGTGAACATCTATTGGTAGCAGACTAAAGGGGAACTCGTCCAGTTGGCAGCGCCGGCCGTGCCATCCACAGCCGCCGACGGCTCGCCTATAATGGCGCCGCCATCCACCAACGAGCGCCATCATGACCCAGGACGAACTCAAGCAGGCCGTCGCCGACGCCGCCATCGACGAGATCCGCCCGCTGCTCGCCGCCGACACGGTGATCGGTGTCGGCACCGGCTCCACCGCCAACCGCTTCATCGACGCGCTGGCCCGCCTCAAGCACGAATTCCGCGGCGCGGTGGCCAGTTCCGAGGCCACCGCCGAGCGCCTGCGCGGCCACGGCATCGAGGTCTTCGAGCTCAATCATGCCGGGCCGCTGCCCGTCTACGTCGACGGCGCCGACGAGATCAACGCACGCCTGGAGATGATCAAGGGCGGCGGCGCGGCGCTGACCCGCGAGAAGATCGTTGCCGCCTGCGCCGAGCGCTTCGTGTGCATCGCCGATGCCTCCAAGCGGGTCGAGGTGCTGGGCGGCTTCCCGCTGCCCATCGAGGTGATTCCGATGGCCCGCTCCTGCGTGGCCCGGGAACTGGTCAAGCTGGGCATGACGCCGGTCTATCGCGACGGCGTGGTCACCGACAACGGCAACCAGATCCTCGACTGCTACGACGCCCTGTTCGAGGATCCCGCACGGACCGAAGCCGAACTCAACAACCTGGTCGGCGTGGTCACCAACGGGCTGTTCGCGCGGCGTGCCGCGGATGTGCTGCTGCTGGGTACCGCGCAGGGGGTGGAGCGCTACACGCGCTGAGTCTCGCCTTCATCCCCGGCGGGGCCGCGCCCCGCCAGCGCCTGATCGAAGCGAGCACTCACTTCATCCAGTGTCTTCGCCAGGGCGCCACGGTTGGCATCCACCACCGCCCGGCCGGCCTCGCCCAGACGGCGGCGTGCCGTCTCATCGTCGAACAGCGCAAGCAACGCCCCGGCCAGTGCCTCGGCATCGGTGACCTCGCGCCGTGCCCGAGCCTCGGCCAGCGTCGCGGCGATCTCGCGCAGATTGTCCAGATGGGGGCCACTGATCACCGGCGTGCCCACCGCCGCCGGCTCGAGCAGGTTGTGCCCGCCCACCGGCACCAGCGAACCGCCGACGAAGGCCGCGTCGGCGGCGGCGTAGAAGTGCATCAGCTCGCCCATGGTGTCGCCGAGCAGCACGCGGGTCTCGGCGTCGGGCACCTCACCGCATGAGCGACGCGCCACCCGCTCGCCCCGCGCCCGGCACAGCTCGGCCACCGCCTCGAAGCGCTGGGGGTGGCGGGGCACCAGCACCAGCAGCGCCTCGGGATAGCGCCGGCAGACGCGGGCATGCGCCGCCAGCACGGCCTCTTCTTCCCCGGGGTGCGTCGAGCCCGCCACCCATACGAGGCGTCTGCCCCAGGCGGTTCGCAAGCGCTCACTTTCCTCGTGCAGGCGCGCATCGACCTGCAGGTCGAACTTGAGGGCGCCGGTCACCTCGACGCGCGCCTCGGGACAGCCCAGCGCCCGGAAGCGCTCGGCATCGGCCGCTGCCTTGGCGCCGATCCAGTCGACGTGACGCAGCATGTCGCGACTCAGCGTGGCGAAGCGCCGATAGGTGCGAAAGGCGCCGTCGCTGAGCCGGCCGTTGGCGATCAGCACCGGCACCCCGTGCCGGGCGCAGGCCCCGATCAGGTTAGGCCACAGCTCGGTCTCGGCGATGATCGCCAGGGTCGGCGCCAGCCGCGCGATGAAGCGCCGCGTGGCGCCGGGGAAGTCCAGCGGCAGAAAGTGATGACTCACTTCGTTGCCGAACAGCGATTCGACACGCGCCGCCCCGGTCGCCGTCATGGTGGTGACGACCAGTTCGGCCTCGGGGTGGCGCTTCAACAGCCCCCGGATCAGGGGGGCGGCGGTGACCACCTCGCCCACCGAGGCGGCATGCACCCACAGCCGCGGCCCGGCCGGGCGCGCCGGGATCAGGCCGAGCCGCTCGCCCCGCGGGCGAGTGGGCACCGACTCACGCCAGACCCGCCGCCAGATCAGGGGCGAGGCCAGATACAGGGCGCCGTCGTAGGCGGCGCGGACCCAGTCGGCACGGCGCACGGCTCAGCGCTCGCGATCGAGGATGGTGCCGATCATGGCGGTGGTCGAGACGCCGTCCTCGAAGCCCAGCACACGCACCTCGCCGCCGTTGGCGATGACCGCCTCGCCCCCGGCGATCTCGTCGGGGCGATAGTCGCCGCCCTTGACCAGCACATCGGGCAGCACCTCGCCGATCAGCGCGGCCGGGGTGTCCTCGCCGAAGGGCACCACCCAGTCGACCGCCTGCAGCCCGGCCAGCACCTGCATGCGCCGCTCGAGCGGGTTGATCGGCCGGCGCGGCCCCTTGAGGCGTGCCACGGAGGCGTCGTCGTTGACCGCCACGATCAGCCGGTCGCCGAGCGCACGGGCCTGCTCGAGATAGGCGACATGCCCGGCATGCAGGATATCGAAGCAGCCGTTGGTCATGACCACCCGCTCGCCGCGGGCCTGGGCGGCGCGCACTGCCTCGCGCAGCGCCGCGGGCTGGATGGCCCCGAACTCGGCGAGCTTGTCGCCGTGCAGGGCGGTGTAGAGTTCGGCGATCGACAGCGTCGCGGTGCCCGGCTTGGCCACCACCAGCCCGGCGGCCAGGTTGGCCAGCGTCATCGCCTCGGGGAAGGCGTGGCCGGCGGCCAGCGCCAGGCCCAGCACGCCGATCACGGTGTCGCCGGCGCCGGTGACATCGAAGACCCCGCGCGCCCGGGTCGGCAGGTGGAGCGGCGCGTGATCGGCGCGGATCAGGGTCATGCCCTTCTCGCTGCGGGTGATCAGCAGCGCCTCGAGGTCGAGCTCGGCGCGCAGCCGCTCGCCCTTCTCGGCCAGTTCGGCCTCGTCCCGGCAGGGACCCACGATCGCCTCGAACTCGCCGAGGTTGGGGGTGATCACGCTGGCACCGCGATACTTGCGAAAATCACTGCCCTTGGGATCGACCAGCACGCGCTTGCCGGCGGCGCGGACCATGGCGATCAGCGCCTCGACGCGGCCGAGCGTGCCCTTGCCGTAGTCGGAGAGGATGACCAGGTCGGTGTCCGCCAGCGCGGCCTCGACGCGGGCCAGCAGCTCCGTGGTGTCGACCTCGCCCAGGGACTCCTCGAAGTCCAGGCGGATCAGCTGCTGGTTGCGACTCATCACCCGCAGCTTGGTAATGGTGGGAATCTCGGCGCTGTGCTGGAAGTGAGCCTTCACATCGCATGTGTCGAGGCAGCGCGTCAACAGGCGGGCGTTGTCATCGTCGCCGACCAGGCCGGCCAGCGCCGCATGCCCCCCCAGCGAGGCGATGTTGAGGGCCACGTTGGCCGCGCCGCCGGGGCGATCCTCGGCCTCGCCGACCCGCACCACCGGCACCGGCGCTTCCGGCGAGATGCGCGAGGTGCCGCCATGCCAGTAGCGGTCGAGCATCACGTCGCCCACCACCAGCAGGCGGGCCTGTTCCAGGGCGGTCAGATCGAGCTTCATCGGGCAACTCCGGCAGCAGGGTCGGCGGACGTCAGCAGCGCATCGATGCGTGCCGTCACGTCCTCGGTACGGATCAGGGCCATGGCATCGGGGTGGCGCACCCGCTGCCCCCAGGGGACCGCCTCCGGCGACTTGTGCAGGAAGCTGCGCACGGCATCCGGATAGCGGTTGACCACGGCGTCCCGCCAGCAGTAGGGCGCCGCGCGGTCCGGGTTGGTGGTGGCGTAGAGGCCGACGGTGGGCCGGCCCAGGGCATTGGCCATGTGTACCGGCCCCGAGTCCGGCGCGATCACCAGCCGAGCGTGGTCGATCAGCGCCAGCAGGCCCTTCAGCGAGCTGCCGCCGATGGCGTCGATCACGGCCTCGGCGTCGACCAGGGCGCGGATGCGCTCGCCCATCTCGCGCTCCTGGGCGCTGCCGCCGCCGGTCAGCACGCTCTTGAGGCCATACCGTGACCACAGGTGCTCGATCACGCCGGCGTAGCCCTCGGCCGACCAGTTGCGGAAATTGCGCAGCCGCGGGTTGGCGCAGGGGCTGATCAACGCATAGTCGACTTCGCCGGTGATGCGCCGCGCCTCGCTCCGCGCCTCCTCGGGAATCGGCAGGTCCCAGCGGGGGCGCGTATCCTCGACGCCGAGCAGCCGCGCGAAGTCCATGAACGACTCCAGCACATGGGCCCGGTCGCGCGGCGCGATCTGACGATGCGTGAACCAGTGCTGGGCATCCTTGGCCCGTGCCTTGTCGTACCCCACCCGGACATCGGCCTTGAGCCCCAGCGACAGCACGCTGGCGCGCAGCGCCTGCTGCATGTGCAACAGCACGTCGAAGCGGGTATCGGCGAGCTGGCGCCAGATCGCCCGCATCCCGGCCAGCCCGGTCGACTTGTCGTAGACGACGAACTCGACCCCGGAAAGGCCGGTCAGTAGACTGTGCTCCCCCTTGCCGATGATCCAGGTGATCCGGACATCGGGCCACTGGCGCTGCAGGGCACGCACGGTGGGCACCAGGTTGCAGACATCGCCCAGCGCGGAGAGTCGCAGTATCGCGATATGCGCGGGTCGGGCAGGCAGAGGATGCTTCATGCGGTTGGCAACGTTTCAGATGGGAAAAGATTTCATCTTACATGATGCCGGCATTCTATGGGACGCCGAGCGGCCGCCACAAATCAGCCCGGCCTGGTTCAGCAGCGCCTTCTGGAAGGCGCGCGACGCCATTGTCGGCCAGGCGCCGGGCCGCGGCGCCAGCCTGTTCATCGATGCCACGGCGGTGGGCGTGACCGATGAGACCTGGGTGCTGCGACCGTACCGTCGTGGCGGTCAGGCCGCGCGCTTCAGCGAGGACCACTACCTGTGGAACGGGGCCGAGCGCTCCCGTGCCTTCCGCGAACTGCGCCTGACCGCGACGCTACACGAACGCGGCTTGCCGGTCCCCCGACCGGTAGCGGCCTGGACCCACCGTCACCGCATCAGCTACCGCGCCGCCTTGCTGACGGTAAAGCTTCCCGGCGCCCGTGCCCTGGCCGACTGCCTGGCCGATGCCGACCCGGCGCTGCTCGAGCGCGTCGGCGCTACCATCCGTCGCTTCCATGACGCCGGGCTCGACCATGTCGATCTCAACGCCCGCAACCTGCTGATTACCCCCGACGAGCGCATCTGGCTGATCGACCTCGACCGCTGCCGACTGCGCCGTCCCGGCGGCTGGCAAGAACGCAATCTGAAGCGGCTGGAACGGTCGATCGGAAAGTTTTCGACGACCGCGGCCGACGACATGGCCGCCGTCGCCAGGGGGTATCGCGCCGCCTCGCCAGCGTGAGGCCGGCCCGGCCATCAGGCGGCGAGGGCGGTGCGGGTCCGGCGCTCGAAGCGCCGCCACTGGCGATTCACCTTGCGGCGCCCCAGGAAGGAGACGTGCGACGCCAGCTTGATGAAGTCCCGGTCGCCGATGCCATCCACGACATAGAGGTGCAGCCCCTCCCCGTCGGCCTCCGCGAGGATGTTGCTGATGTGCAGATCGCTGCTGAAGATGCGGTTGCGAAGCAGGTAGTCATGCAGTTCCCGGAAGGCCGGTCGCAGCTCGTCCAGCGAGACCTGCCGATGCGCCAGCAGGGCCTCCACGCTGGGCAGCGGCCGCTGCCAGTCATCCTGAAGCAGGTCGAAGACCAGCCCCGGCCCGCGGTCCGTGGTGACCCAGCCGTGACAGCGCGGCAGGTGCGACCAGTCGACCCGGCGCCTGGCCAGGGTGCGGAAGTACGCAAAGTCCTTGGCATTCTGGTGCTTCAGGTTCTGCCTGCGATGCGTCACCTTGATGCACAGATCCGTCCTGTCCGGGTGGCGATAACACTCCCTTTCCGTTCCCCGGCCGACGAGCAGGCCATCGTGCAGGGTCAGCTCGCCACGATCTCCTTGCGGCGTCCGGCACATCTCAAGCATAGCGATCCCTCAACGTCAGGACGTGACAGATCGCTAAATCTTAAGACAGCCTTAAGAAAAATTAAAGGTAGCAGACTAAATAAATCGGCAGACCGACAGGCCGAGCCACTCGCGGTACCGCTCGTCGGCCTCGTCGGCAAGATCAGAGAGCTTCTTACACAGCCTCAAGGTCGAGGCAATCCATGGCAAACAGTTCGCGGCCCGATGGGTAAGATCAGATCGTCCGCATCCCGAGCAGCCGGTCGACTTATCGTAGACAATGAACTCGACCCCGGATCGGTCTATTAGTAGACTATCATCCCCCCCCCTATTTTTAAGCGATTCAAAGTAACTGCGAAAGCTGCAAGAAACATAACTTATGAGCGATTTTATGAAAAATGTGATTGGAATTTTTATCCGAAGCCGCCCTTTCTTTGGCTCTCAAATCACAACCTTACCCGCACTCTACTACCTAAAAAAAACCTACAACAATAACCCTATAAATTTATTCAGCAGATACGAGCTATCTTGGTTTTATGAGCAATGCCCATGGGTCGAAAGCTTCAGTTTTTCCAAAAACATACTCAGCGACTTGAGAGTTTTTCCAAAAAATTGTCATTTGCTAGTCTCTTTCCAACCATCTTCAGAAAGCCAGTCCATTGTAAAATTCATAAAGAGGCCTTCAGAAGCAATTGGATTCAAGCGAAAACAAGGAATATTTAGTCCATCATGGGACTTTGAGATACCTTTTAACGATAGTGAATATCGTGCTTCCCACTATCTTCGCCTTGTTAGCAAAAACAAACTAGACAAAAACTCAACTGAATTACCCCAACATCTTTCAGCTCCTTTTCATGAACTGGCAAAACACTCCAAGTATCCTATAAGCTATACTCCTTCGAGTACACGCATCGCTATAATGCCAGGAGGTGGAGCCGGAAACTTCAAGAAATGGGGATTGAAGAACTACTTAGAGCTTATAAATGCCATACGGGAAAACCATGGATCCGACATTATCTTTGACATTATCCTTGGGCCAAGTGAAACGGAAGAATTAAGCACTCTTAAAAAACAAAAAGCTAATTACATAAATCTTCACCACAACCTATCCCTTCCTGACCTCAGCAAAGTTGTGAATTTCTCACAACTTGTCATTGCGAATGACTGCGGCCCATCACATATTGCCCAATGCCTATCAAAACCTTATATAGGAATTTACGACAAACTTAAGCCAGAATGGATTTTTCAACACGCCGACTCAAAAATACTCACTCCCCCAACCGACAGCGCCCCTATATCATCCATTTCGGTAGAAACTGTTAAAGCTCATTTCTCAAACATGATATCACGCCTCTATAATTAAACCTGCACCTAGTCTCATAGAATACCCCAATGCTTTAATAACAGAGCCAGTGCTTTACCTGATTTATCAGAGGGGTGGAAAATCGTCAAAGCATCATCCAAGTGAACAGGCACTCTCAGGATCGGGCCACCCTCTCATACCGGAAAAGATAAGCGGCCGCCATCTGACGCGGGCTGAAGGCCTCCGCGCGGCGTCGCCCCCCGGCCGCGAGCTCGCGCCTCAGGGCGTTGTCATCATGGAGTCGCGCCAGGGCCTGCGCCAGGGCCTCGGCGTCAGCCGCCTCGACCAGCAGGCCGGTTTCCCCGTCCGTGACCAGATCGGGGATTCCGCCGACGCGGGAGGCGACGACAGGCACCTCGCAGGCCATCACGTCCAGCAGCACCGATCCCAGCCCCTCGTTGCGCGAGGGGAAGGCGAACACGTCGAAACCGGCGATGTAGTCGACGACGTTGTCCTTGAAGCCCAGCCAGAACACGTTGTCCTGATCGCGGGATTCCGCCTGCAGCGCCTCGCCGTCCGCCCCGGCGCCCAGGAACACGAAGGCCATGTCGGGACAGCGTGTCTCGAGCCGGCGAGCCGCTTCCAGCAGCACACGCTGTCCCTTGTGGCGGTCGACCAGCGCCCCGGCGTGGCCGACGAGGAAGAGGCCGGCTTTCCGGCGGCCGGCGAATGACTCGCGGAAGGCCCGCGTCCTGGCCGGATCCGGCACCGGATCGGAATGGGCGCTGGGGATCCGCTCGACCGGCCCCCAGCCACGGGCGACCAGCTGCGCCTGGATGACCCGGGAGATCGCGACCCGACTGGCGGCGTGCCGATAGCTCCAGCGGTTGAGGGGCCTGTCGCCCACCGGCGTGTCCACCCGTCGCGTGATGACATAGGGCACCCGGCGCAGGCACCAGTGCAGCCAGGCCCAGTGGACAGCCTTGGCTTCATGAGCATGCACCACGTCCACCCGGCCGACGGCGCCATGCCCCGCCAGCTGATGTTCCGCCGTGACGACGCTCACGCCGCTCGCATCGGCCAGCCTGTCACGCAGCGGCGAGTCCCGCCGACACACCAGGATCTGCTCGAGGTCGTCGCGGGCCGCCAGCGCCTCGATCAGCAGCAGCGTCTGTCGCTCCCCGCCACGAAAGCCCTTGGCCAGATTCACATGCAGGATCTTCAAGACGTTACCCAGCGCGTGTCAGTTGCTATCATCGGAACGCGCCGGCCGGCCCGCCGCCCGGCGCGTTTCCGCATTCGGTCCACGGTCAGCGACCGCCCACGATTCCCGAGACGTCGTCATGCAACCCATCACCGGTATCGTCATCACGCTCAACGAGGCCGACAACATCGTCGACTGCCTGCGCTCGCTCAAGCGGGTGTGCGACGAGCTGATCGTCGTCGACTCGCTCAGCGAGGATAACACGGTCGCCCTGGCCGAGGCGGAAGGCGCCACGGTGATCGCCCAGGCCTATCTGGGCGACGGGCCGCAGAAGGCCCACGGGGTGCCGTTCGCGCGCCACGACTGGATCCTGGCGCTGGATGCCGACGAGCGTCTGGATGACGACGCCGTCGCCCTGATCGAGCGCCTGGCGCTCGACGACCCGAACACGGCCTATGCCTTCCGCCGCAAGAACTACGTGGGGAAACACTGGATCCGCGCCGCCGGCTTCTACCCGGACGCCGTGACCCGGCTGTACAACCGCACCACCGCCGGCTACCTGCCCAAGAAGGCGCACTCGTCGGTCCGGGCGCCCCGCGTCGAGACGACCCGGGCCCATCTGCATCACTTCACCTACACCGACCTGTCCCACTGGATCCGGCGCATCGACGCGCTCTCGAGTCGCGACGCCTGGGCGATGAAGGAACGCGGCGTCGCGCCTTCGGCCGTCCGCCCGGCACTGCATGCCGGCATCGCCGCCCTGCGCAAGTTCCTGCTCAAGGGCGGCATCCTCCAGGGCAGCGACGGCATGCTGGTGACGCTGACCACCGCCTTTCGCACCTACATGAAGTACGCCAAGCTCAACGAGCTCCACGAGAACGAGAAGGCGCCCTCCAGCGGCGATGCGCCGTGACCCTGCCGCGCCGGTTATGACAGCCGGGCGACGCGCTTGCTAACCTGACGACATTGCCTGAAAGGATTCTCGCGATGTCGATTCGATTGCCGGCCCGCCGCTGGTGGGCGCTGGGCTATCTGGGGCTGTGCATCGGTTACACGGCGACCACGGCCCTGGCCCTGCACCATGCATGGACGCTGGCGGCTCTCCTGCTCTGGCTGGGGCTGGCCTGGCTGTTCCGCTGGGGGGACCCGCCCCACGCCCGCCGGGCCGCGAAAGCCTGGCCCTGGTCATTGCTGCCGCTGGCATTGTGGTGGATCTACCTGTATCTGGCCGATACCTTCGGCAAGGTCGATGTCGGTGCGGTGGTCTTTCACCTCCAGGCCGGCATCGGGGAGAACGGCAGCGGTGAGCGCATCATCGCCGCCGTGATCTACACGCTGGCCGGGCTGGCGATGCTGGGAGCCGTTACCTGGCTGGTCCGCGCGGATCACCGCTGGCGCCTGCTGGAGCGGCCGCTGGTGCTCTTCCTGCTGGCTTTCAATCCCTTGCTGTTCGGCCTCACCCTCCAGGGGGCCTCGATCGTCGCCGACGACGGCGCCTGGCTGGAACGGCGCTACACGCCGCCGCGTATCGCCGCGAGCCCCGCCGACCCGCCCGACCTGATCTATCTCTACCTGGAAAGCACCGAAGCCACCTATGCGGACCGCGCACGCTTCGGCGACGCCTACGCCGACCTGCGCGCCCTCGGTGAGTCGGGTCTGGTCTTCCACGGTATCCGCCAGCTCGACAACACCGGCTGGACGATGGCGGGGATGATCGCCAGCCAGTGCGGTACACCGCTGATGCCGGCCGGACTGATGCATGACAGCCAGTTCGAGCCACTGGAGCATGTCGTGCCGGGCGTCGACTGCCTGGGCGACCTGCTCGACGACCAGGGATACCACCTGACCTTCATGGGCGGCGCGAGCAACCAGTTCGCCGGCAAGGGGTTGTACTATCGCGAGCACGGCTTCGATACCGTGCTCGGCCGTGACACGCTGCGCCGCCAGTTGGCCGACCCCGACTACCTCAACAGCTGGGGGCTCTACGACGACTCGCTGCTCGACCTGGTCATCGAGCGGGTCCGTGACCTGAAGGCGCAACCGCAGCCCTTCGGCCTGTTCAGCATCACGCTCTCCGCCCATCCTCCCTACGGCCACCCTGCCCGCGCCTGCCGCGAACGTCAGGGCACCTTCGACGGCGAGGACATCCTCTACTCGGTGAAATGCACGGGCTGGCTGGCGCGACGCTTCGTCGAGCGGCTGCGCCGCGAGGGGCTGCTCGACAACACCCTGGTGGTGGTGGCCAGCGATCACCTGTCGATGAAGAACTCCGCCTGGCAGTCGCTGATCGCCGGCCCCCGGGAAAACACCCTGATGCTGTTCGGCGACGGCATCCGCCCGGGTACGATTCGCCGCGAAGCCTCGATGGTCGACGTGCTGCCCACCCTGCTCGAGGCGATGGGCTTCACGGTACCGACCCATCGGGCCGGCCTGGGTGCCTCGCTGCTGTCCCCGGCTCGCACCCTGGTCGAGCGCCACGGCGTCGAGCCGCTCAACGAGCGCCTGCGCGCGGAGCGAGCCCTGCAGGAACGCCTGTGGACAAGCGGGGATTAAGCGCCCCCTGCCGGCCGGGCCAGGGGATCGATGGCCCGCAGCACCCGCGCCGGGCGAATATGATGCAGGCAGTTGGTATGGCCCAGCGGGCAGGTCCGCTGAAAACAGGGCGAGCAGTCCAGCGCCAGGTAGTGGATCTCGGCGTTGCCGGTGAGCGGCGGCGTGTAATCGGGCGATGACGAGCCGTAGATCGCCTGGATCCGCGTGCCGACGGCGGCGGCGACATGCATTAGGCCGGAGTCGTTGGTCACCACCTGCTCGCAGGCGGCCAGCAGATCCACGGCGTCGACCAGCCGGGTGCGACCACAGAGGTTGACGACGTGATCGAGCCCCTGAGCGATGGCATCGCCGTCCTCGGCGTCCTTGGGGCCGCCCAGCACCCACACGGCATAGCCCGCCGCAGTCAGCGACTCGGCAAGTTCGCGGAAATACGCGAGCGGCCACTGCTTGGCGGGCCCATACTCGGCGCCCGGCATCAGGCCGATCGTCGGCCGACCCTCGCCCAGTGCCAGTGTCTCGCACAGCCGCTGCTGGTTGTCGGGGTCGACCCGCAGGCGGGGGGCGGGGATCGGGAAGTCACCCTCTCCCGCCTCGCTGGCCTCGCGCCCCAGCGAAACGAAGCGCTTGACGGTCTGGTCGAGCACACGCTTGTCGAGCTTGCGACGCTCGGTGAGCAGCACCACGCGCTGTTCTCCGGTGAAGCCGACACGCGCGGGGATCCGCGCCAGAAACGGCACCAGCGCCGACTTCCACGAGCGCGGCAGGACGATCGCCCGGTCGAAGCGCCCCTTCAGCGAGCGGGCAACGTCACGGCGTGTCGCCCAGCCGAACTCGCCGTGCCCGACGTCGAGGGCGATCGCCTCGTCGACCTCGGGCATGCGCTCGAGAATCGGCAGCGACCAGCCCGGCGCCAGCACGCCGAGCCGGGCGCCGGGGTGACGCTGCTTGAGCGTGATGAACAGGCTCTGCGCCATGACCATGTCGCCGACCCAGGACGGGCCGACGACCAGCAGGCGTGGCGGCACGCGGGGATCAGCCATTCAGCTGGTCCAGATAGGCCCGAACGCCTTCGCGCACGGTCCTGAACTCGGCCGTGTAGCCGGCCTCGCGCAAGCGCGTGATGTCGGCGCGCGTGTAGCTCTGGTAGCGGCCCTTGAGCCCCTCGGGGAAGTCGATGTACTCGATTTCGCCCTTGCCGTAGTAGTCGATCACCGTCTCGGCGATCGCCTTGAAGGGCTCGGCACGGCCGGTCCCCAGGTTGAAGACGCCGGAGACCTCGGGATGCTCGAGGAACCACAGATTGACGTCGACCACATCGCCCACGTAGACGAAGTCACGGCTCTGCATGCCGGCCTCGTAGCCGTCCCAGGCCCCGAACAGCTTCGGATTCTCGCCCGCCTGTACCTGAGTGTGATGATGGAAGGCCACGCTGGCCATCTTGCCCTTGTGCTGCTCGCGGGGGCCGTAGACGTTGAAGTAGCGGAAACCCACCACCTGGCTGGTGAAGTCGTCCCAGCGGGCCCGCACGTACTGGTCGAAGAGCAGCTTGGAGTAACCGTAGACGTTGAGCGGCTTCTCGTGCTCCGGCGCCTCGACGAACACTTCGCTGCCGCCGTAGGTGGCCGCCGACGACGCATACAGGAAAGGGATGCGCTTGTGCTGGCAGTAGTTCAGCAGCACCTTGGAATACTCGAAGTTGTTGTCGAGCATGAACTTGCCGTCCCACTCGGTGGTGTCCGAGCAGGCGCCCTCGTGAAAGATCGCCTCGATCGGCGGCAGGCTGGCGGGCTCGCCGCGCAGCTCGGCCTTCACCCGCGCCAGGAAATCGTCCTTGTCGAGGTAGTCCCCCAGGGTGCAGTCGGCCAGATTGACGAACTGGGTGCCGTCCGTCAGGTCGTCGACCACCAGCACGTCGTCGTGGCCGCGCGCGTTGAGCGCCTTCACCAGATTGGCGCCGATGAAGCCGGCGCCGCCCGTCACTACGATCATTTCAGCAATCCTCTGTGGCATGAGCGTCCCGCGCGAACCGTCCAGCTCGGTCAGGGCTATCGCGGAAAGCGGTATCCTTGTCCCTCAGGGCTGATCCGTCGGCAGACCTGCGAGGAGGCGCTATGAACCCGTCCTTGGGCGCTACCGACGCCATCCATGGCGTCGAACCTCCTCTTCGGTCTGCCCCCGGCGCCCCTCGCCATGAACCACGGGGATGGCTCTGGCAATTCGGCACGGTGCCTATAACCGATTAACCGCTAATTGTATACTTGGCGGTTCGTGAATTCATGGGCCAACGGTGACCCTCAAATGACACAGTCGACGCCAGACGTGACAACCTTTCAGGGCCTGATCCTGGCCCTGCAGCAGTACTGGGCCGAACAGGGCTGCGTGATCATGCAGCCGCTGGACATGGAAGTCGGGGCCGGCACCTTCCATCCGGCCACCTTCCTGCGCTCGATCGGCCCCGAGACCTGGAACGCCGCCTACGTGCAGCCCTCGCGCCGCCCCACCGACGGCCGCTACGGCGAGAACCCCAACCGCCTGCAGCACTACTACCAGTTCCAGGTGGTGATGAAGCCCTCCCCGGCCGACCTGCAGGCGCTGTATCTCGGCTCGCTCGAGCGCCTGGGCCTCGACCCGCTGGTCCACGACATCCGCTTCGTCGAGGATAACTGGGAGTCCCCCACCCTCGGCGCCTGGGGACTGGGCTGGGAAGTCTGGCTCAACGGCATGGAGGTGACCCAGTTCACCTACTTCCAGCAGGCCGGCGGCATCGAATGCTACCCGGTCACCGGCGAACTGACCTACGGCCTGGAACGCATCGCCATGTACCTGCAGGACGTCGACAGCGTCTACGACCTGGTGTGGACGCTCGCCCCCGACGGCACCCGGGTCACCTACGGCGACGTCTACCTGCAGAACGAGAAGGAACAGTCGACCTACAACTTCGAGCATGCCGACGTGCCGGCGCTGTTCGCCAGCTTCGACCACCTCGAGAGCGAGTGCAGCAAGCTGATCGCGGCCAACCTGCCGCTGCCGGCCTACGAGATGGTTCTCAAGGCCTCGCACACCTTCAACCTGCTGGACGCCCGTCACGCCATCTCGGTCACCGAGCGCCAGCGCTACATCCTGCGCGTGCGCACCATGGCCCGTGACGTCGCCCACGCCTATTACGAATCACGCAAGGCTGCCGGCTTCCCCATGGCGCCGGAGGCCCTTCGCCGCGAACTGCTAGCCGAACAGGGAGACGCTTGAGCATGGCTTCCAATACCCTACTGGTCGAACTGGGCGTCGAGGAACTGCCGCCGGGTGCCATCGATGCCCTGGCCGACGGCCTGGCCGACGGCCTCGTCGCCGGGCTGCGCGAGGCGGAAGTTTCCTTCGGCGACGTCCGGGCCTACGCCACGCCGCGTCGCCTGGCCGTGCAGATTCGCGAGCTGGCCGACAAGCAGCCCGACCGTGAGATCGAGCGTCGCGGCCCGGCGCTGGCCGCGGCCTTCAAGGACGGCCAGCCGACCAGGGCCGCCGAGGGCTTCGCGCGCTCCTGCGGCGTCACGGTGGATGAGCTGATCCACCTGGAAACCGACAAGGGCACCTGGCTGGGCCATCGTTACGAGCAGCCGGGCGAGGCGGTCAGCGCCCTGCTGCCGGCGATCCTCGAGCGTGCCGTCGCCGGCCTGCCGGTACCCAAGAACATGCGCTGGGGCGCCTCGCGCATCGAGTTCTCGCGGCCCGTGCACTGGCTGGTCACGCTCTACGGCAGCGACGTGGTCGCGGCCGAGGTGCTGGGGCTCGAGGCCGGCCGCGAGACGCGTGGCCATCGCTTTCATGCGCCGGAGCCAATCGTCCTGGAACACGCCGACGACTACCTTCCGACCCTCGAGGACGCCTATGTGCTGGCCGACCGCCGGGTCCGCCGCGAGCGCATCCGCGAGCAGGTGCTGGCCGAGGCCGAGGTCCAGGACGCCACCGCGGTCATCGACCCGGCGCTGCTCGACGAGGTCAGCGGCCTGGTGGAATGGCCGGTGGCACTGACCGGCAGCTTCGACGACCGCTTCCTCGAGGTGCCGGCGGAATGCCTGATCTCGTCGATGAAGGCCAACCAGAAGTACTTCCACCTGCTGGACGCCGACGGCAAGCTCAAGCCGCTGTTCATCACCATTTCGAACATCGACAGCCGTGACCCGCAGCAGGTCATCGAAGGCAACGAGAAGGTGATTCGCCCACGCCTGGCCGACGCCGCCTTCTTCTACGAGACCGACCTTCGCCACAGCCTGGTCTCGCGCCGCGAGGGGCTGGGCAGCGTGGTCTTCCAGCAGCAGCTGGGCACGCTGGCCGACAAGGCTGACCGCAGCGAGGCGACGGCCCGCTTCATCGCCGAACGCATCGCCGGCGACGCCGAGCACGCCGGCCGCGCCGCCCAGCTGGCCAAGTGCGACCTGGTCAGCGAGATGGTCCTCGAGTTCCCCGAGCTGCAGGGCATCATGGGCTGCTACTATGCGCGCCACGACGGCGAGCCCGAGGAGGTCGCCCAGGCGCTGCACGAGCAGTACCTGCCGCGCTTCGCCAGCGACGCCGTGCCGGCCACCAAAACCGGACTGGCCCTGGCCCTGGCCGACCGCCTCGATACCCTGACCGGCATCTTCGGCATCGGGGCGCGCCCCACCGGGGCCAAGGACCCGTTCGCCCTGCGCCGGGCCGCGATCGGCGTGCTCAATATCCTGATCAAGGCCGAGCTCGACCTGGATCTGCGCGAGCTGCTCGAGGAGGCCGCCGCCCAGCACCGCCACCTGCCCAAGGCCGAGGGACTGGTCGACACGGTGCTCGAGTACATGCTCGACCGCTTCCGGGCCTGGACCCAGGACGAAGGCATCCCCGTCGAGGTCTACCTCGCCGTGCGCTCGCGCCCGGTCACCCGGCCGCTGGATTTCGCCCGCCGCATCCATGCCGTCAGCGCCTTCAGCCACCGCGAGGAAGCCGCCGCCCTGGCCGCCGCCAACAAGCGCGTGTCCAACATCCTCGCCAAGCAGGCCGACGATGTCGCCGAAGAGGTCGATGCCACCCTGCTCGAATCCGATGCCGAGCGCGCCCTGGCCGACGCCCTGGCCGCCCGTCGCCGCGAGGTCGCGCCGCTGATCGCCGAGGCCCGCTACAGCGAGGCTCTCGATGCATTGGCGGCGCTGCGCGAGCCGGTGGACACCTTCTTCGACGAGGTTATGGTCATGGCCGACGATCAGGCGGTGCGCCGCAATCGCCTGGCGCTGCTGGCCGACCTGCAGGGGCTGTTCCTCGAAGTCGCCGATATCGCCGAGCTGCCGCAGTAAGCCTGCGGCTCATCTGCCACCCGAAACGCCGGTGCCGATGCACCGGCGTTTTTCGTTGGCGCGGGTTCCGCGATGTTTCACGTGAAACATCATCCCGCCTCTCGAGACCCGTCGCCCGTTGTTTCACGTGAAACACCCGCCTACACTGGCCTTTTGCGTCAGGTGCGCCCCATGACCGACAAGCTCGTCATCCTCGATCGCGACGGCGTCATCAACCACGACTCCGACGCCTACATCAAGTCGGCCGACGAATTCCGGCCCTATCCGCAGGCCGTCGACGCCATCGTCCGGCTCTGCCACGCCGGCTTTCAGGTCGCCATGGCCACCAACCAGTCGGGGCTCGCCCGCGGCTACTTCGACCGGGCCACGCTGGAGGCCATGCACTGCCGGCTGCAGCAGCGCCTCGCCGAGCGCGGCGCCAGGCTCGCCCACATCGCCGTCTGCCCGCATGGCCCGGACGACGGCTGCGACTGCCGCAAGCCCCGCCCCGGCCTGCTGGAAGACATTCGCCACTCGCTCGGCCTGCGCTCGCTGAAGGGCGCCTGGATGGTCGGCGACAGCCTGCGCGACATCGAGGCCGGCCGTGCCGCGGGATGTCGCGTGGCGCTGGTACGCACCGGCAAGGGCCGACGGACTCTCGAGCACCATGCCGAGGCGCTCGCCGACGTGTCCGTGCACGATGATCTCGCGGCCTTCGTCGAGGCCCTGCTGACCGGCCGCACCACCCGGGCGAGCTGATCCGGAGCACGCATGGACCATCGTCAGCTGACCTTCCTGGTCGCCCTCGCCCGGGAGCGACATTTCGGCCGCGCCGCCGAGGCCTGTCACGTCACGCAGCCGACGCTCTCGGCCCGCCTGCAGCAGCTCGAGGAGGAGCTGGGCACGCCGCTGATTCGACGCAGCCGCCGCTTCGAGGGACTGACACCCGAGGGCCAGCGGGTGCTCGCCCATGCCCACCGCATCCTCGACGAATTCGATGCCCTGCGTGCCGACGTCGGCCCCGACACCGCGCCTAGCGGCTGCCTGAGCCTGGGCGTGATCCCCACGGCACTGTATGCCCTCGACGCACGGCTGCCGGCGCTGCGCCGCGCCTTTCCCCGGCTGCGCCTTCACGTTCGCGAACTGGCCACGCCGGCCCTCGCCCAGGGGCTCGAGGACGGCTCGCTGGATCTGGTGCTGGGCTACACCGACGCCCCGGCCATGGCCGGCTACGCGCACCACGAACTCTACCGCGAGCAGCCCGCCCTGATTGCCTCTCAGGCCCATTTCACCCTGCCCGAGGCCCCCCACTGGCAGGCGCTCGGCCAGTGGCCGCTGTGCCTGCTGACGCCGGAGATGGAGCATCGCAAGCGGCTCGAGACACGGCTGGCCGAACACGGCATCGCGGTGGCCCCGGTCGTCGAGGCCAATTCGATCGCCACCCTGGAAGCCATGCTGCAGGCCGGCGTCGGTGCCAGCGTGCTGCCGGCGCACTTCGCCGAACGCGCCACCAGCCCGGCGCCATTGATCGCCCGCCGCCTGCCCGGCGACGGGGATCGCATCGGCCTGCTGTGGCACGCCAGCCGTGCGCCCAGCCGGCGTCTTCAGGCTGCCCTGTCGCTGTGGCAGGCCGACGCCGAGACGGCATGATCGGCGGCGTCTATCGTCTCATCCGTCAGAACAATTGGTCGCCGACGCGGGATCGCCGTAAGCTGAAAGGCTGAACCGACTGCCGGAGCTTGCCCATGAGCGACTCGTCCCTGCCGACCGACGACACCCTTCCCCAGGCCGACCCGCGAAAGACCCGCCATCCGCGCATCGCTTCCTATCCCGGCCCCGCCGGCGGCTGGGGCGCGCTGAAGAGCGTCGGCCGCCACCTGTTGCACAACCAGTCGCCGCTCAAGGGCAGCCGCTCCCTGTTGGCCACCAATCAGCCCGAAGGATTCGACTGCCCGGGCTGCGCCTGGGGCGACCCCAATCACGAATCCTCCTTCGAGTTCTGCGAGAACGGCGTCAAGGCCGTGGCCTGGGAGACCACCGCCAAACGAGTCACCCGGCGCTTCTTCGCGCAGCACACGGTCAGCGAGCTGCGAGATTGGGACGACTTCCGCCTCGAGGACCAGGGCCGGCTCACCGAACCGATGCGCTACGATGCGGGCAGCGACCGTTATCAGCCCATCGACTGGGATGACGCCTTCGCCCTGATCGCCGAACAGTTAGCCGCCATCGATCCCGACCGCGCGCTGTTCTACACCTCCGGTCGGGCCAGCAACGAGGCGGCCTACCTCTACCAGCTGTTCGCCCGGGTCTACGGCACCAACAACCTGCCGGACTGCTCCAACATGTGCCACGAGGCCAGCGGGCTGGGCATGACGGCCGGCCTCGGCGTCGGCAAGGGCACGGTGTCGCTGGCGGACTTCGAACACGCCGACGCCATCTTCGTCTTCGGCCAGAACCCCGGTACCAACCACCCCCGCATGCTCGGCGACCTGCGCCGCGCCGCCGAACGCGGCGCGGCGATCGTCACCTTCAACCCGCTGCGCGAGCGGGGGCTGGAGCGCTTCGCCGATCCGCAGAACAAGCGCGAAATGCTGTTCGGCGGCAGCCACCGGATCAGCTCGCACTATTTCCAGCCCAAGCTGGGCGGTGACATGGCCGCGGTGCGCGGCATCGCCAAGGCGCTGTTCGCGATGATCGACGACGGCGATTACACGCCCGACCATGCCTTCCTCGACAGCCTGACCGAGGGCCTGGACGCCTGGCGAGCCCGGGTGAAAGCCACCGACTGGTCGCGCATCGAGGCCCAGTCCGGCCTGAGCCGCGACGACCTCACCCGCGCCGCGTCGGTCTATGCGCAATCCCGGCGCGTCATCGCCACCTGGGCGATGGGCATCACCCAGCACGTGCATTCGGTCGACACCGTGCGCGAGATCGTCAATCTGCTGCTGCTGGGCGGCCACGTGGGCCGCGAAGGCGCCGGACTGTGCCCGGTTCGCGGCCATTCCAACGTCCAGGGCAACCGCACCGTGGGCATCGACGAGAAGGCCCCGGGCTGGCTGATCGACGCCCTCGAGGCCCGCTACGGCCTGACCCTGCCGCGCCGCCCGGGGCACAACACGGTGTCGGCGATCGGCGCCCTGGAAAGGGGCAAGGCGAACGTATTCATCGCTCTGGGTGGCAACTTCGCCCGCGCAACGCCGGACACTCCGCGCACCGAGGCGGCACTGGGCCGGACCCGGCTCAACGTGCAGATCAGCACCAAGCTCAATCGCAGCCACCTGATGATCGGCGAGGAGGCACTGATCCTGCCCTGCCTGGGACGCAGCGAGTTCGATCGTCAGGGTCCAGACGGCGACGTGCAGGCGGTCAGCGTCGAGGATTCCATGTCGATGGTGCACGCCAGCCGGGGGCGCATGGAGCCGGCCTCGGCGGCGCTGCGCTCGGAGCCGGCGATCGTCGCCGGCATCGCCGAAGCGACCCTCGCCCTCACGCATACCCTGCGTGAGGCGACCGGCCAAGCCCTCGACTGGCGGGGCTGGGTCGACGACTACGATCGTATCCGCGCGGAAATCGAAGCGGTGATTCCCGGCTTCGAGGCGTTCAACGCTCGTCTGCGTCGGCATCGGGGGTTCGCCCTCGACAACCCGGCCCGGCAGCGGCGCTTCGTCACGCCCTCGGGCAAGGCGGTCTTCTCGAACGCCGAGCTGCCCGACGCGGTGATGCACCAGCGGCTTCATGAGCGTCGCGATGCGGGCTGGCTGACGCTGCAGACCCTGCGCAGTCACGACCAGTACAACACCACGGTCTACGGTTACGACGATCGCTATCGGGGCGTTCACGGCCAGCGCCGGGTGCTGTTCATCAACGCCGAGGACCTCGAGCGCCTGGGGCTGCGTGATGGCGACTGGGTGGATCTGGTCGGCGAATCGCATGGAGATCGCGAACGCCGGGCGGACGCCTTCCGCCTGGTCAGCTACGCCATCCCGGCCGGCTGCTGTGCGGCCTACTACCCCGAGACCAACCCGCTGGTGCCGCTGGAAAGCGTCGGCATCGGCTCCGACACGCCGACCTCCAAGGCGGTGGCGATCCGACTCGAGCCCAGCCGCCGCCTCGCCTGACGACATCGCCAACCGTACTTACGAAAACGCCCCGGCCGAAGCTTTCGACCGGGGCGTTTTCCGGACGGCATGTTTCACGTGAAACATGCCGACGGGCGGTGGACTCTCGGGGTCAGACGTCGAGGTTGGCGACCAGCGCGTTCTTCTCGATGAAGTCGCGACGCGGCTCCACCTCATCCCCCATCAGGGTGTTGAACATCATGTCCGCGGCCACCGCGTCCTCGATGGAAACGCGCAGCATGCGCCGGGTCTCGGGGTCCATGGTGGTTTCCCACAGCTGCTCGGGGTTCATCTCGCCCAGCCCCTTGTAGCGCTGGATCGAGAAGCCGCGCTGCGCCTCGCCCATCAGCCACTCGAGGGCCTCGTAGAAGGTGGTCACGGTGCGGCGGCGCTCGCCGCGGGCCACATGGGCGCCCTCGCCCAGCAGGCCGTTGAGGGTCTCGCCCAGCGCCGCCATCCGGCGGTAGTCGGCACTGCGGAAGAAGTCGGCTCCCCACAGATACTCGGTGGTGACGCCGTGCGCGGTCAGCGCCACGCCGGGCAGCAGCAGGCCCCGCTCGCTGTCCTCGTGCAGCTGGAAGACGTAGCGCGGGCCACCTTCGTAGTCAACCAGGGCATCCATCTCCGCCTGCAGGAAGGCGATCCAGTTCTCCATGGTGACGCGATCGCGCAGGCTGTCCTCGCCGTCGAGCGTCGCGGCGTGGACGATCTTGCGCAGCACCTCGCTGGGATACACCCGGGACAGGCGATCGATGCGCTTCATCACGTCGCGGTACTGGGTGACCAGCGCCTCGAGGCGTTCGCCGCTGATGCCCGGGGCGTCGGCATTGACGTGCAGACTGGCCCCGTCCAGCGCGGTGGTGGTCAGGTAGTCGAGCAGCGCCTGCTCGTCCTTGAGGTACATCTCCTGCTTGCCGCGCTTGATCTTGTACAGCGGCGGCTGGGCGATGAACACGTGGCCACGCTCGATCAGCTCGGGCATCTGCCGGAAGAAGAACGTCAGCAACAGCGTGCGGATGTGCGAGCCGTCGACGTCGGCGTCGGTCATGATGATGATCGAGTGGTAGCGCAGCTTGTCCGGGTTGAACTCCTCGCGCCCGATGCCGCAGCCCAGGGCGGTGATCAGGGTGCCGACCTCCGCCGAGGAGAGCATCTTGTCGAAGCGCGCCTTCTCGACGTTGAGGATCTTGCCCTTGAGCGGCAGGATCGCCTGGGTCCGGCGATCGCGGCCCTGCTTGGCGCTGCCGCCCGCCGAGTCGCCCTCCACGAGATACAGCTCGGACAGGCTCGGGTCCTTCTCCTGGCAGTCGGCCAGCTTGCCGGGCAGCCCGGCGATGTCCAGCGCTCCCTTGCGGCGCGTCATCTCGCGGGCCTTGCGCGCCGCCTCGCGGGCACGGGCGGCGTCGATCATCTTGTTGACGATCGACTTGGCCTCGTTGGGACGCTCGACCAGGTAGTCGGAAAACTCGCGGCCCAGCTCCTGCTCCACCGCCGTCTTCACCTCGGAGGAAACCAGCTTGTCCTTGGTCTGCGAGGAGAACTTGGGATCCGGCACCTTGACCGAGATGATCGCCGTCAGCCCCTCGCGGGCGTCATCGCCAGAGGTGCTGACCTTGGCCTTCTTGCTCAGCCCTTCCGCCTCGATGTAGTGGTTGAGGGTCCGGGTCAGGGCCGCGCGGAAGCCGGCCAGGTGGGTGCCGCCGTCGCGCTGGGGGATGTTGTTGGTGTAGCAGAAGATGTTCTCGGCGAAGGTGTCGTTCCACTGCATCGCCACCTCGACGACGATGCCGTCGGGCCGCTGGGCCTCGAAGTGGAACACCGGGTTGAGCGTGCTCTTGTTGGTGTTCAGGTGGTCGACGAAGGCCCGCAGGCCGCCCTCGTAGTGGAACAGCTCCTCCTTGCCGCTGCGCTCGTCGGTCAGGCGGATCGCCACGCCGGAATTCAGGAACGACAGCTCGCGCAGGCGCCGGGCGAGGATGTCGTAGTGAAACTCGATGTTGGCGAAGGTCTCGCCGGACGGCCGGAAGTGCACCCGCGAGCCGCTCTGCTGTGTCTCGCCCACCACCGCCAGTGGCGCATCCGGCACGCCGTGATGGTAGAGCTGCTCGTGCACCTTGCCGGCACGCCAGATGGTCAGCTTGAGCTCCTCGGACAGGGCGTTGACCACCGATACCCCGACCCCGTGGAGCCCACCGGAGACCTTGTAGGAGTTGTCGTCGAACTTGCCGCCGGCATGCAGCACGGTCATGATGACTTCCGCGGCGGAAACCCCCTCCTCGCTGTGGATGTCGGTGGGAATCCCGCGGCCGTTGTCGCTGACCGTGACCGACTCATCGGGATGGATGATCACGCGGATCTCGCTGCAGTAGCCCGCCAGCGCTTCGTCGATGGAGTTGTCCACCAACTCGAACACCATATGATGCAGGCCGGTGCCGTCATCGGTGTCGCCGATGTACATGCCGGGCCGCTTGCGCACGGCATCCAGCCCCTTGAGGACCTTGATGCTCGATGAGTCGTAAGCCTGTTCGCTCATTGACTACTCCGTCGTGAAGTCATGTTCCGTGTGCTGTCAGTCGGCCCTGTTTCACGTGAAACATCGCCATGGCCGTGCCCGGTTGCCACGCCTCCACCAGCGCATCGGGATCGACGCTGGTGATGAAGACCTGGCACTGCATGCGTGCCAGCCAGTGGCAGAAGAGGCGGCGATGGGCGGCGTCCAGCTCGGCCGGCAGGTCGTCGATCAGGTAGACGCAGGTCCGTCCCGTGCACTGCTCGAGCAGCCGCCCCTGAGCCAGCTTCAGCGCGCTGACCACGAGCTTCTGCTGCCCTCGGGAGAGCACTTCGACCGCCGGGCGGCGGTCGACCCGGATGCGCAGGTCGGCGCGCTGCGGTCCCTGCTGGGTGAAGCCCATCTGCCGATCCGTCGTCCGGCCCTGCGCGAGCAGCTCGGCGAGATCGCGCTGGCGATCCCAGCCGCGGTGGTAGCGCAGCAACAGGCCCGGCAGGGGCAGCAGCTCGGCCAGCGTGGCCTCGAAGACCGGCAGGAAGTCCGCCATGTAGGCACTGCGCAGCGCATCCAGCCGCTCGCTCCAGTGCACCAGCTCCCGTTCCCAGACGGCCAGCGACTGGGCGTCCATTCTATCATGCCTGAGCAGGGCGTTCCGATGTTTCAGTGCCCGGCGCATGCGCCGCCAGGCCTCGAGAAAGTCATGTTTCACGTGAAACACGCCCCAGTCGAGAAACTCGCGACGCGCCGCCGGCGAACCTTCCAGAAGACGGAAGGCATCGGGGTTGATCAGCTGCAGGGGCAGCGCTTCGACGAGCTGGGCGACCCGTCCCACCCGCTCACCGGCCATGCGCATCTCCAGTTCCGCCTGCTGGCGGTGACGCCGCACCCCCAGGGGCACGGGCGGATCGCCCGCCAGCCGCCCGTGCAGGGTGACGCTGTCATGGTCGTGATGGATGGCGTGCTTGAGCTGCTGAGTGCGAAACGAACGGCCCATGCCGAGGATGTGAATACCCTCGAGCAGGCTGGTCTTGCCGCTGCCGTTGTCGCCGCTGATCAGGTTGACGGTGGCCGAGGGTCGCATCTCCAGCGACGCCAGATTGCGCAGGCCCTGAAACGAGAGGCGATCGAGAGGCATCGAGGATTCCAGGAGCGCCCGGAGGCGCTCCGTCGCGGTGGGCGGATTACAGGCGCATGGGCATGACGACGTAGAGGGCGTCGCCGCCGCCGGGCTCTTCCATGATGGCGCTGCTGTTGGGATCGGACAGGGTCATCTGCATGCGCTCGTTATCCAGCGCGTTGAGCACGTCGATCAGATAACCGACGTTGAAGCCGATTTCCATGGCATTGCCGTCGTAGTCGATGGCCACGTTCTCCTCGGCTTCCTCCTGCTCGGGATTGTTGGCCAGCACGCGGAGGTTGCCCTCCTCGAGGTTGAGCCGCACGCCACGATACTTCTCGTTGGAGAGGATCGAGGTCCGCGACAGCACCTGACGCAGCTCGGCGCGGTCGGCGATGAAGGTCTTGTCGCCGCCGCGCGGGATCACCCGCTCGTAGTCGGGGAACTTGCCGTCCACCAGCTTGGAGGTGAAGGTGAACTCGCCGGTGTGGGCGCGCACATGGTTGGCGCCCAGCGTCAGGTTGACCGGCTCGTCGCTGCCATCGAGCAACCGCGACAGTTCGAGCACGCCCTTGCGCGGCACGATCAGCTTCTGGGCCGGTTCGACGTCGATCTCGGCGCTGCGGGTGCACATGGCCAGGCGATGGCCGTCGGTGGCGACCGTGCGCACCAGGTGGTGACCGAACTCCAGCAGCATGCCGTTGAGATAATAGCGCACGTCCTGCTGGGCCATGGCGAAGCCGGTGGCGTCGATCAGGTGCTTGAGCGTGCCCCGCGACAGGGTCAGCTCCTGGCTGGCCTGGCCGTCCTCGATGTTGGGAAACTCGGCCACCGGCAGGGTGGAGAGCGTGAAGCGCGAACGCCCGGCACGCAGGATCGCGCGGCCGTCCTCCAGCGAAAAGGTGATCTCGGACTGCTCGGGCAGCGACTTGCAGATATCCATCAGCTTGCGCGCGGGCACCGTCGCCGAGCCCGGCTCGTCGACCTGGGTGGGCTCGGCGCGGCCGATCAGCTCCACCTCGAGGTCGGTGCCGGTCAGGGCCAGCCGGGCGTCCTGCACCTCGATCAGCACGTTGGAAAGCACCGGCAGCGTCTGGCGGCGCTCGACGACGCCGGCTACCAGCGACAGCGGGCGCAGCAGGGCTTCGCGGGCGATGGAAAATTTCATGAGGGCTCCACTCTTGTCCTGAATATCAAGGCGATGTTCGTGCCGCCGGTGCGGCGGGATGTGCGTCGTCTCAGCTGGTCAGCAAGCGCAGCAGGTTCTTGTAATCCTCGCGGATGTCGGCGCTCTCGTCCTGCAGGGCCTGCACCTTGCGGCAGGCGTGCAGCACGGTGGTGTGGTCGCGGCCGCCGAAGGCATCGCCGATTTCCGGCAGGCTGTGATTGGTCAGCTCCTTGGCCAGCGCCATCGCCACCTGGCGCGGCCGGGCCACGGAGCGCGAGCGCCGCTTGGAGAGCAGGTCCGCCACCTTGATCTTGTAGTACTCGGCCACGGTGCGCTGGATATTGTCCACCCCGACCTGCTTGTCCTGCAGCGCCAGCAGGTCCTTGAGCGACTCGCGAATGAAATCCTGGGTGATGGGCTTGCCCATGAAGTGCGAGTCGGCGATCACCTTCTTCAGCGCGCCCTCGAGCTCGCGGACGTTGGAGCGGATCTTCTGGGCAATGAAGAAGGCGGCGTCGTGCGGCAGGTCGACCTTGGCCTGGTCGGCCTTCTTCATCAGGATCGCCACCCGGGTCTCCAGCTCCGGCGGCTCGATCGCCACCGTCAGCCCCCAGCCGAAGCGCGACTTGAGACGCTCCTCGACCCCGCTGATCTCCTTGGGGTAGCGATCCGAGGTGAGGATCATCTGCTGACCGCCCTCGAGCAGCGCATTAAAGGTGTGGAAGAACTCCTCCTGGGAGCGCTCCTTGCCGGCGAAGAACTGGATGTCGTCGATCAGCAGGGCGTCAACGCTGCGATAGAAGCGCTTGAAGTCATTGATGGCGTTGAGCTGCAGCGCCTTGACCATGTCGGCGACGAAGCGCTCGGAGTGCAGGTAGACCACCCGGGCGTTGTCACGCTGCATGGCCAGCTGGTTGCCCACCGCGTGCATCAGGTGCGTCTTGCCGAGCCCCACCCCGCCGTACAGGAACAGCGGATTGTAGGCGCCGCCGGGGTTTTCCGAGACCTGCCGCGAGGCCGCCCGGGCCAGCTGGTTGGACTTGCCCTCGACGAAGGTGTCGAAGGTGAAGTTGGGATTGAGACCGCTCTGGTGCTTGAGGCTGCCCTCCACCTGGACCTGGCGCTCGCCGTTCGCACCGCCGCGCCGCGCGGACTCCTCGCGCAGCGTCTCGATCTCCTGCTCGTCGGCGTAATCGCCCCGCGGCGGCGTCTGCACCGCCGGCGCCGCAGGCTGGCGGAAGCGGCTGGCCGAGACCGGGTTACCGAGATCCCGGGGCTGGGGGCTGGGCGCGGCACGCCGGCTGCCCACCGCCAGCGCCACCTTGGGTGGCTTGGCCGGCGCCAGTTCACGCAGCAGCTCGTTGATGCGCTTCAGGTACTTGTCGCTGACCCAATCGCGCACGAAGCGATTGGGCGCCAGCAACGTGAGCTCGTTGGGCGCCGTATCTTCCGCCTGCAAGGGGCGAATCCAGGTGTTGAACTGCTGCGAGTTCAGCTCGTCCTGCAGGTAGTCCAGACATTGTTGCCAAAGAGCGACCGACACGCGTGAGACCCATCCCGATTTGCGAATGACCGAGCATTGTAGCGTTCTCGAGACGAGTTATCCACACGCCGGGCAGCGGCGAACGCGCTGTGGAAAACTCGGGTACGAACGAGTGGATGCAACGGGTACCTTTCGGGTACAAGCGAGGGGTCGTGGATAATCCGCTATTTCATCCACAGGCTCGTGACACGAGACTCACCGCTTCCCAAGCGGCTGTGCACAGATTCGTCAAATACCCACTTGACTGATTTTTCAAGCAATAAATGCTTTATCCACAAAAACTATCCCCAATAGTAATAACAACATCAATCAAGAAACCCAATGATTATAGTAAGGCCGGCCGTCACGGCGGAAGCGATGATCCGTCGACGGTCTTCGCTCGGATGGCGCCTGGTGGACTTCACCGGAGACAGGCCATGGCGGGCCGAACCGCCGGGCGTTGAAAGAACCCGTTGTGGATAATCGCGCGCAGAAATTGCACGTGGCTGGCGAATTCACTAGAATTTCCCGCCTTGAGCCAAATCCGTCCCGCTGCCCCGTCTGGGGAGGGGGGACAACTGTCACTTCCAATCCACCACGTGGGAATTCAACGTCATGAAACGCACCTTTCAACCCAGCGTTCTCAAGCGCAAGCGTGCGCACGGCTTCCGTGCTCGCATGGCCACCAAGAATGGCCGTCAGGTTCTGGCACGTCGTCGTGCCAAGGGTCGCAAGCGTCTGAGCGCTTGATCGGCCGCGAATGTCCTGTCAGGGCTTTCCCCGGCAACTGCGCCTGCTGACTGCCGGGGACTATCGATACGTCTTCGATCGCGCCACGTACAAGGTTCATGCCAGGGGCATCCTGGTTCTCGCCAGAGCCAATGCACTGGGGCATCCCCGTGTCGGCCTGGTGGTGAGCAAGAAGAATGTCCGTCGTGCCGTTGATCGCAATCGTCTCAAGCGCCTCGTGCGCGAATCCATCCGACTCCGGCAGCATCGCCTGCCCGCCGTGGATATCGTGGTCCTCGCCCGTCGCGGCGTCAGCGACCTGGATAACCCCACGCTGCACCGCCAGCTGCACGGCCTGTGGCGACGCCTGGAAAAGGAGGTTCGCAAGCAGGCGGCGGTCGCCTCGCCCTCCTGACCGGAACAGCGTGCTGGCCGAGTCGCCAGAGTGATCCAACTTCCCATCGGGCAGATCCCTAATGGACGTAAAACGACTGTTACTCGTGATTCCGCTCGCGGTTCTTGCCTACCTGCTGGTCATCCAGTGGAATCAGGACTACGGGCAGACCCCTGCCGAAACCTCCTCGCCCTCGTTCAGCAGCAGCGGTCAGCCGGCCGCCGGCGATGGCGGCGGCCAGCCCGCCGACGAGCAGAGCCTGGCTGCACCCTCCGGCAAGTCAGGGGGCAGCGCCAGCCCGACGATGGCGGACAACGCCGCCACCGACACTCGGCGCAGCCTGATCGACGTGAAGACCGACGTGCTCGACGTGCGCATCGACCCGCGGGGCGGCGACATCGTCTACGCGGCGCTTCCGCAGCACAAGATGAGCCGCAACGCCGAGCATCCCTTCGTGCTGCTCTCCGACGGCCGTACCCGCAGCTATGTCGCCAAGTCCGGGCTCCAGCTCGAGGGGCACAAGGGACGCATCGCCTTCACGCCGGAGAAGACCCAGTACACCCTCGCCAAGGGCGAGAAGTCGCTGACCGTCGACCTCAAGGCCACAGTCAACGGTGTTGACGTCATCAAGCGCCTGGTCTTCGACCGCGACAGCTACGCCGTCAAGGTCAGCTACCATCTGGCCAACCAGGGCGAAACCCCCGTCACCGCCCGCTTCATCGGTCAGCTGGCCCGCGACAACAGTCCCGACCCGTCGACCAGCGGCGGCATGGGCATGAGCTCGTACCTGGGCGCGGCCTATTCCTCGCCGGACAATCATTACGAGAAGGTCGGCTTCGACGCGATCAAGAACGGCGAGTTCAACAATCGTGACGTCGAGGGCGGCTGGGTCGCGATCATCCAGCACTACTTCACCTCCGCCTGGGTCCCGGCGCAGAACCAGCAGAACCTCTACTACGCGACCACCGATTCCCGGGATCGCAACGTGGTGGCCTTCGCCGGCCCCACCCAGAGCGTGGCCCCCGGCGGCGAGACCGACCTGAGCGCCACGCTCTACATGGGTCCCAAGGTCCAGGAACGCCTGGCCGCCGTGGCCCCCAACCTGGAGCTCACCGTCGATTTCGGCTGGCTGTGGTTCCTGGCCAACCCGCTGTTCTGGCTGCTGGAGAAGATCCACAGCGTGCTCGGCAACTGGGGCTGGTCGATCGTCCTGCTGACGGTCATCGTCAAGACCGTGCTGTTCCCGCTGTCCGCCAAGGCCTACAAGTCGATGGCCAAGATGCGCAAGCTCGGTCCCGAGATGCAGCGCATCAAGGAACGCTTCGGCGACGATCGCCAGAAGATGTCGCAGGAGATGATGAAGTTCTACCAGAAGGAGAAGATCAATCCTCTGGGGGGCTGCCTGCCGATCGTCATCCAGATGCCGGTGTTCATCGCGCTGTACTGGATGCTCAAGGAGTCCGTGGAACTGCGCCACGCGCCGTTCATGCTGTGGATCAACGACCTGTCGATGAAGGACCCGTACTTCGTGCTGCCGCTGCTGATGGGGCTGAGCATGTGGGTCCAGCAGTCGCTCAACCCGGCGCCGCCCGATCCCACCCAGGCGAAGATCATGAAGATGCTGCCGATCGTCTTCACCTTCTTCTTCATGTGGTTCCCGGCCGGCCTGGTGATCTACTGGATCGTCAACAACAGCCTGTCGATCCTCCAGCAGTGGGTGATCACCCGCAAGATCGTCGGCGACACCGCCCCCGCCAAGGGCAAGTAGCGCGTCGCCGGCCACCCGCCACGCCAGACCCCCGCCTCCGTGCGGGGGTCTGGCGTTTCAGCCCCGGATGACGACAATGGTCTCCACCCTTCAAAGAGCCAGCACCATGCCCGAAACGCCACTCTACACGCCGGATACCATCGCCGCCCTGGCCACGCCGCCGGGGCGTGGCGGCGTCGGGATCATCCGGGTCTCGGGGCCGGCCTGCCGGGCGATCGCCGAAGCGGTGATCGGCCACTGCCCGGCCCCGCGTCACGCCCGCTACGGCACCTTCCTGGGCGCCGAGGGGCAGGTCATCGACGAAGGCATCGCCCTGTTCTTCCCCGGGCCGTACTCCTTCACCGGCGAGGACGTGCTCGAGCTGCAGGGCCACGGCGGCCCGGTACTCATGGACATGCTGCTCGAGCGCTGCGTGACGCTGGGCGCCCGCCTGGCGCGTCCCGGCGAGTTTTCCGAGCGCGCCTTCCTCAACGACAAGCTCGACCTGGCCCAGGCCGAGGCCATCGCCGACCTGATCGACGCCAGCTCCCGCGCCGCCGCCGAGAACGCCCTGCGCTCGCTGCAGGGCGCCTTCTCCGAGCGGGTCGCCGCCCTGGTCGACTCGCTCATCGAGCTGCGCATGTACGTCGAGGCGGCCATCGACTTCCCCGAGGAGGAGATCGACTTCCTCGCCGACGGCCACGTCGCCGGCAAGCTCGCCGCCATCCGCGACGCGCTGGAGACCGTGCGCCGCTCGGCGAGCCAGGGCGCGCTGCTGCGCGAGGGCATGAACGTGGTGATCGCCGGGCGTCCCAACGCCGGCAAGTCCAGCCTGCTCAACGCCCTGACCGAGCAGGACACGGCGATCGTCACCGACATCGCCGGCACCACCCGCGACGTGCTGCGCGAGCACATCCACCTCGACGGCATGCCGCTGCACGTGATCGACACCGCCGGGCTGCGCGACACCCCCGACGCCGTGGAGCGCATCGGTGTCCAGCGCGCCTGGGAGGAGATCGAGAAGGCCGACCGCGTGCTGCTGCTGGTCGACGCCGCCACCACGCAGGCCACCGACCCCATGGCCATCTGGCCGGAGTTCGTCTCGCGGCTGGCCGATCCCGGACGGCTAACGCTGGTGCGCAACAAGATCGACACCCTCGGCGAGGCCGCCGGGATCGACTTGTCCACAACCCCGCCGGTCATTCGCCTGTCGGCAAAGACCGGTGCGGGTGTGGATAACCTGAAGGATCACCTCAAGTCGGTGATGGGCTACTCGGCCACCACCGAGGGACGCTTCTCGGCACGGCGGCGCCATCTCGATGCCCTCGAGCGGGCCGGGGAAGCGCTCGACAACGGCGCCGCCCAGCTCGAGGGCATGGGCGCCGGCGAGCTGCTGGCGGAGGACCTGCGCGCCGCCCAGCAGGCACTCGGCGAGATCACCGGCGAATTCAGCGCCGACGACCTGCTGGGCAAGATCTTCGGCGAGTTCTGCATCGGGAAGTGAACCTCATTCTGAAGTGGTAAAGCCCCGTGAAACCTATCAAAACATATCAAAATAACTTATTGTTTTCTAAGGACAATATTCGCTTTTACCTCAAAAACCTTTTTCCCGCGTTTTCTTCTAATTGTAGGGTCCCGGATGATCAAATGAGTTATAGGAGTTATCCTCTGCTGGCAGCCAGAGAGCTTCTACAGCAATTCATTCGGGAGCCGATTCATGGACATCAAGCTGCATAAGCAGGCCACGACAACACCGAAGATCCGGTCCGAGATCCAGGCGGCGCCCTCCAGCATCACGGATAGCGAGCTGGCTCGCCAGTATGGCGTCTCCCCCGCGACGATCCGGCGCTGGCGGTACCGTGACGATGTCCATGACCGACCGCACACGCGTCACAACCTGCTGGCCACCCTCACGTCCGAGCAGGAGGCGGTGCTGATCGCCGCTCGCGAATTCCTGCGGCTCGGTCTGGATGACCTGCTCGTCGTGGCACGTGAGTTCCTGAACCCTCGACTGTCTCGCTCAGGCCTGCATCGCATGCTCCAGCGCCGCGAGGTGCCGACACTGGCAGAACTGGCTCGGCAGGACGCTGGTGATGATGGGAAGCCCCGGCACAAGCCCTTCAAGGACTACGAGCCCGGGTACGTGCATATCGACATCAAGCACCT
>LSBP01000048.1 GCA_001577635.1 Halomonadaceae bacterium T82-2
CTCAGCCGATCACCGGCTCCTGGCGGGCCTGCGGTGCGTCGCTGCTGCCGCCTCCCGGACGGTCGCCGTCGTCCTCGGGGCGCCGATCGCGACGCCGGAACCAGACCGCCAGCGCGGCCCCCGCCCCGGCGCCCAGCGCACAGCCCAGCAGTACCAGCGGCAACGCCTGGCCCAGTGCCGCCTGATCCTTCTGCAGGAAGGCGATCCCTGCTACCACGACCGAGGGCGCCATGCCATGATAGTTCGACGCCTTGTCCAGCAGCGGCAGCGTAAAGCTGCTGGGCATCCAGATCAGGCCGGCGACCAGACCGGTGATCGCGAACCGCGGCAGGCGTGGCAGCCAGCGTATCGACAGATAGCCGGCACCGAGCACCACC
This sequence comes from Halomonadaceae bacterium T82-2, assembly GCA_001577635.1. Taxonomy (GTDB): domain Bacteria; phylum Pseudomonadota; class Gammaproteobacteria; order Pseudomonadales; family Halomonadaceae; genus Modicisalibacter. The sequence goes on from LSBP01000048.1 coordinate 378, forward strand.
AGGGACAATGCCACGTAGCTCAGCCACAGCAACGGCATCGAGTCGGAAATCAGCATCGTCTCACCTTACGTCCTGAATACATTGTTTCATCATGGTACACCGCGTCCAATGAAAGCACAGCCGCTCTCCTCTCACGCAGGCCCATCGCCGGCCGTCATCCATCGCCGCGCCGAGGACCCGCACTGGCACTGGCTCGAACAGCGCGACGACCCGGCCGTGCGCGCCTTCCTCGACGCCGCCAACCGGGAAAGCGACGCCTGGTTCGCCCCTCTCGAGCCGCTGGTCGAGGCCCTCTACGAAGGCCACCTGGCGCGACGCGAACTGGCGGTGAGCGGCTTGCGCACGCCGCTGGAGCGCTACACCTACTGGAGCGAAACCGCCGCCGAGGCGGACTATCCAGTCTGGTGGCGTCACCCCAACGGCGATGCCGAACACCCGGAGTGCCTGCTCGACCTCGAGGCCCGGGCCGGCGACCGGCACTTCCTGGAACTCGGCGACCTGGCGATCTCGCCCGACGAGACCTGTCTGGCCTGGACCGAGGACACCCGCGGCGACGAGTATTTCGACCTCTTCGTGCACGACTTGCCAGCGGGCAAGCCCCGTCGCGTGCTCGAGGGCATCGGCCCGGACCTGGTGTGGGCCGAGGACAACAAGCCCCGTCGCGTGCTCGAGGGCATCGGCCCGGACCTGGTGTGGGCCGAGGACAACCGGACCCTGCTGTTCACGCGCTACGACGACACCCAGCGCCCGGCCAGCGTCTGGCGGCTGGACCTCCGGGCAGCCGGCGCCGCGCCGATCTGCCTGTTCGAAGAGGCCGACGTGGAGTTCTGGGTGGGGCTGGGCAAGACCCGCTCGAAGCGCTGGCTGGTGCTCGAGACCGCCTCCAAGGACACCGCCGAGTGCCACCTGATCCCCGCCGATGCCCCGGCCACGCTGCCGCGCTGCGTGCGCGCCCGCGAGCCGGGGGTGGAATACGCCGTCGACCATCGCCCGGGCGGCTTCTACGTGCTGCACAACCGCCAGGCGCCGCATTTCCGCCTGGATGTGGCCGACGAGGCCGACCCCGGGCAGTGGCGCCCCCTGCTCGCCCATCGCGACCACCATACCCTGGAGGGCGTCGATGCCTTCGACTGGGGGCTGGTAATCACCGAGCGTGACCACGACGCAGCCCAGGTTCATCTGCGCATTCTCGCCCTCGACGGCCTCGCCACACCCCGCGAGGATTACCGACTGGCGCTGCCCGACGCCCCCTGCAGCCTGGCGCTGGGCGACACCCCCGACTTCCACGCCCGGCGGCTGCGCGTCCGCGAGGAATCCTTCACGCTGCCGGTGCGTTGGGTCGAGCACGACCTCGACCACGGCACGCAGCGTCTGCTCAAGGCCCAGCCCGTGCACGGCGACCTGCAGCCCGAGCAGCTGGAGTGCCGCCGCCTGTGGGCCACCGGCCACGACGGCGAGCGCATCCCGGTATCGGTGGTAGCACGTGCCGACTGCTGGGCCGAGGGGCCGATGCCCACCCTGCTCTACGGCTACGGCGCCTACGGCGAGGTACTCGACCCGTGGTTCTCGATCGCCCGGCTGGAACTGCTCGCGCGGGGCGTGGCCTTCGCCGTGGCCCACGTGCGCGGCGGCGGGGATCGCGGCGAGCCCTGGTACCTGGCCGGCAAGCTCGAGCACAAGACCAACAGCTTCCGCGACTTCCTCGCCGCCCGCGAGGCCCTGGTGGAGCACGGGGTCGCCGACGCCGAGCGCATTGCCGCCTACGGCGCCAGCGCCGGCGGCCTGCTGGCCGGCGCCAGCCTCAATCTCGACCCCGGGGCCTTCTGCGCGGCGGTGCTCGACGTGCCCTTCGTCGACGTGCTGCGGACCATGGAAAACCCCGACCTGCCGCTGACCACGGCGGAGTACGGCGAATGGGGCAACCCGGAGGAGCCGGCGGCACGCCGGCGCATCAAGGCCTACTCGCCGCTCGACAACCTCTCGGACCAGGCCTATCCGGCCATCTTCCTGCAGGGCAGCTGGCACGATTCGCGGGTCCCCTACTGGGAACCCGCCAAGCTCTATGCCCGCCTGGGCGAAATGGCCGCCCGGCGCGACGCCGCCGAGCGACGCCCGTTACTGCTGCGCACCGACATGACCTCGGGCCACGGCGGTGCCTCGGGGCGCTTCAAGGCCTGGCACGACAATGCCCGCCAGGACGCCTTCCTGCTCTGGGCACTGGGGCTTGCCGAGACAGAGCGGGTGGAGGAATGAGCCAGGGGGAGCACTTGCCCCGCACGGCGTGCGGGGGCGACGTCGCCCCGGCTACTCGGGCCGGGGCGCCTCGTCCTCGGGAGACAGGATGGCGATGATGCGATCCTCCCATTCGGCTTCCGGCACCTCCGCCTCGGACACCGCATAACCGGTGACGCTGATGCCGGCTCGGCGCACGCTGTCCGGGTCGCCGGAGACCAGCGGGTGCCAGTCGGCCAGTCCGCGCCCCTCGTACAGGCGCCGGTAGGCACAGGATTCGGGCAGCCAGCGAAACGTGGCGATGCGTTCCAGGGTCAGCGGCACACAGCCGGGCACGCGCACGCTGCGGTTGGGATAGTCGCTGCAGTGACATTGCGAGATATCGAGCAGCTGGCAGGCCACGTCGAGCGTGGCGATATCGCCGCTCTCCTCGTCCTCGAGCTTGAGCAGACAGCAGCGCGCACAGCCGTCGCACAGTGCCTCCCACTCCTCGCGATCAAGGGCCTCGAGCGGATAGTGCTCCCAGAAGCGTTCGCGCATCAGTAGCGAGCCTCGGTCGGCGCCCGGTACAGATCGAGCAGGTACTCGTCCTTGGCCGGCGGCATCTGCAGGTAAAAGCCCTGCTCGGCGATGGCCTCGATCACCCGTTCGGCATCCGCCCGGGCCAGCTTGCGCTTGCCGTCGAGCAGCAGCGTCATCACCGGCTCCGGCGTGCCGAAGCGCTCGAGCAAGGTCTCCGGCACCGGCTCCAGCCCACGCCGCTTGTCGATGTAGAGATACATTTCCTCCCTGCGCGGGCTGCGCAGGATTTCACACAGGATTCGCTCCATGACACTCACTCTTCTACCGGCGTATCGATCGTTTTCAGTGCCTGCGCCAGGTCGGCGCCGAGCAGTGCTCCGCGCCAGCCACCCGGCAGCGGCAACGGCTCGCCGGCGAGATCGGCCGCCACCAACGCCTCCAGGTCCCGGCGCCGGGCCAGCACCTCCGGTGCGACGCCCAGCGTCTCGGCGGTCTGCGCGACGACGCGCTTGAGCGCCTTGAAGCGGCGCTTGAACGGGCCGCCGAGCGGTGACGGCAGGGCCGCCGGCAAGGCCGACGCCTCGAGCCGCGCCGCCTCCTTCACCAGAGCCAGCAGCGACTCGCCCTCACGCTTGACCAGGCTCGGCTTGACGCCCTCCACCGCGGCCAGCTCATAGCGGTTGGCCGGCATGGCTTCGGCGACGGCGAACAGGACCTTGTCGCTCGCCAGCCAGTTGCGCGGCAGGTCACGCCGCCGCGCCTCGGCCTCGCGCCAGGCGGTCAGGCGCTGATAGGCAGCGATCGCGCGGGGCGACAACCGCCACAGCTGACGATGCCGGCGATACCACTCGCCATCACTTGTCGCGCTGCGCCCCGACTGTGCGACCAGGGCCTGGCAGTCATCCGCCAGCCAGGCCAGCCGCTCGTGAGCGATCAGCACCTCACGCTGGGCAGCCCAGACCCGGGGCAAATAGATCACGTCCAGTGCCGCATAGCGGCGTTGTGCGTCGGACAGCGGACGCGCCAGCCAGTCGGAACGCGTCTCGTCCTTGGGCAGGGCGTCGCCGGTCCACTGCTCCACCAGACGCTGGTAGCCCATGGCCGGATCCTCGGACAGCAGCGACTGCGCCACCTGGGTATCGACCAACGGCTGCACGGCAACCCCGGCCCAGTGGTGGAGCACTTCCAGATCCTCGCTGCTGGCATGCATCAGCTTGACCGGCCCGGACTCCCCCAGCAGTTCCCGGGCGGTGGGCGTCGCCGCCACCGCCACGGGGTCGATCAGGTAAGCGACATCGCCTCGTGACAGCTGAATCAGCGCAGGGACGGGATGAAAGCTGGTCTCGCGGAAGAACTCGGTATCCACGGCCACGCAGGCGGCGTCCGCCAGCTGCGTGCAGACCGCGTCGAGCGCGTCGGGCGTATCTATCCAGTGATGGATCGGTTCCAGGGGCATGTAGGATCTCGGGTTGCAAACACGGGGGGCTCACTCGCCGTGGAACGGCAGTCGCCCGTTGAAGGCACGGCTCAGGGTGCCGCCGTCGACGTACTCCAGCTCACCGCCCATGGGCACGCCATAGGCCAGCCGCGACAGGGCCAGTCCTCGCTCGCGGATCTGCTCGGCGATGTAGTGCGCGGTCGCCTCGCCTTCCACCGTGGGGTTGGTAGCCAGGATGACTTCCGCAACGCCGCCCTCGTCGAGCCGCTGCTCGAGCTGATCGAGGCCGATATCCTCGGGTCCGATACCGTCGAGCGGCGAAAGATGGCCGTGCAGCACGTAATAGTGGCCGTGGTAGCCACCGGCGTCCTCGATGGCCAGCATGTCGGCCGGCGACTCCACCACGCACAGCAGCGAGGCATCGCGTCGCGTGCTGCGACACAGTTCGCAGACCGGCTCTTCGGTCAGTGTCCGGCAGCGCCGGCAGTAGCCGACCTGCTCCAGCGCCTCGCCGAGCACCGCCACCAGGCGGCGGCCGCCCTCGCGGTCACGCTCGAGCAGGTGCAGCGCCATGCGCTGGGCAGTGCGCGGCCCGACACCGGGCAGCACCCGCAGCGTCTCCAGCAGGCGATCGACCAGTGGCGAAAAGCTCATGACACTCCTTGGCTCGAAACGCATCGGCACGATACGACGGTAGTGAAACGCCCATGTCACAGGGCGTCGGAAGGCGCCGTCACCCCGCAGGCGACGGCCAAGAACAGCGGCTCAGAACGGCATCTTGAAGCCCGGCGGCAGGTTCAGCCCCTCGGTGGCCTCTTCCATCTTGGCGCGGGAGTTGCTCTCCACCTTGCGCACCGCATCATTGACCGCGGCGGCCAGCAGGTCCTCGAGCATCTCCTTGTCTTCCTCGAGCAGGCTGGGATCGATGTCCACCTTGCTGACATCGTGGCGACCGTTCATGGTCACGCGGATCATCCCGGCGCCAGCCTCGCCGTAGACTTCGGCGCGGGCGATCTCCTCCTGCACCTTCTGCATCTTTTCCTGCATTTCCTGGGCCTGCTTCATCAGATTGCCCATTCCGCCATTGAACATAGGTCACCTCGATCGTGATGGGTCGCCGGCCGAAGGCCGGCATGAAAGTCAGTCAGGCGCCGCCTGGGGCGACACACTCTGCTCGATCAGACGCGCGCCGAAGGCCTGCTCGAGTTCCTGGATATGCGGGTCGTCGCGCAGGGCTTCAACCGCCCGGGCATGGCGCTGTCGTGCCTCACGCTCGCTGCGCGCCTGGGGTGTCTCGACCTCAGCCGGAAGCTCGCCCGGCTCGATGACGACCCGGCGCTCGATGCCCGCCTCAGCCAGAGCCCGGCGAATCCGCTCGATATGCACGTCAGCCAGCAGCGTTGCATGCTGGGGGTGGAGCCGCAGCTGCAGGCATTCGCCATCGTCCGCTTCAACCACACAGTGCGCCGCCAGATTGCGGGTCAGCCCGGATAGCCCCAAGGTATCGAAGTCGGCCAGCCAGCGTGCATGGCTCAACCGCCCTTCTGTCTCCTCGGAAGGGCCCGACGGCCCGGGTGCGGTTTCAGACGCGCGGGGGGAAGCCTCAGGCGTCTCGACCACCGGCATTGCCGGTTCCGGTTCCGGTTCCGGTTCCGGTTCCGGTTCCGGTTCCGGTTCCGGTTCCGGTTCCGGTTCCGGTTCCGGTTC
>LSBP01000027.1 GCA_001577635.1 Halomonadaceae bacterium T82-2
GTGATGCTGGACGGTGCCGCCTGGATTTCAGCACGGACCTTCGGTGTCGTGGTGGCCTGCTTATGCAGCTTGATGTCCATGAACCTGCTCCCGAATGAATTGCTGTAGAAGCTCTCTGGCTGCCAGCAGAGAATAACTCCTATAACTCATTTGATCATCCGGGCCCCTACATTTATGCGCTCGTGATCAAAACCGGGCAGCCATGTAAAACGCCCAGCGAGCTGGGCGTTTTACGGAAAAGGCGAGAAAATATTAGATTTTATATATACAGATCATTTCGGTAACAATGTTTCAGTTACCCAACCTATTAAGAGCGCCTTTCAAAACCTGCCTTGAAGCTTGTTCAGATAGACCAAGGAACAGCCCAGCAGCGTAAAGGCATAATGGATATCGACTCGTCGCTCATAGCGCGTGGTGAGTCGCCTCATCCGGCCCAGCCAGGCAAAGGTTCGTTCGACAACCCAGCGATGGCAGCCGAGTCGCTGACTATCCTCGACACCTCGACGAGCAATACGGGGCTGAATGCCACGTCGCCGACAGGCTCGGCGGCAACGGCGATGATCGCACGCCTTGTCCGCATGGAGTTTGTCGGGACGACGGCGAGGCCGTCCCGGTCGCCCCGACGAAATCGGTGGAACGCTATCGAACAGAGCCGTTAATGGCACACTATCGTTCATGTTGGCTCCCGAAAGCAGGACAGCCAACGGGACTCCCTGACGATCGGTCAGGAGGTGCCGCTTGGTGCCCGGTCTTCCTCGGTCTGTCGGGTTGGGGCCGATCGATGAGCCCCCTTTTTTGCCGGTAAGGAGGCACTGTCCATACAGGCTCGCTCCCAATCCAGTTGATCCGCATGCTGCAAGTGTTCCAGCAGCGTCTGATGCAAGCGTTCCCAGACGCCCGCTTCCTGCCAGTCACGCAGGCGCCGCCAACAGGTCACGCCGGAACCGCATCCCATCTCTTGAGGCAACATCTCCCAAGGGATACCCGAGCGCAGGACGAATAGGATGCCTGTCAGGGCTGCACGATTGGAAACTATCGGCGGACGTCGATACCTTCCGCTACCGCTGGCAGTCCCGCGGCCTGGGGCTGCGGGAGGATATCCAGCCACGTCGTGCCTTTCTCGCCGCCAGCCGGTCGGCGGCCCACGATGCGATCTATCGCCACAGCCTTTACGCCACCGCCCTGACCCGGCCCGACGCCACGCCGCCTCGCGGCGAAGTGCTCCACGAATCCTCGTTGCGCGACTTTTCCTGGGCCCTGTCGCCGGGGCTCAACCAGAACCTCGGTGGGCCGGACGGCTATCTGTATCAGCTCTATGCGCGCCTGGATGCCGAATACCGCACCGACACCAACGGCTGGTTATCCGGCGAAATCGGCGTCAACCTGGCCGACAACCTCGACAATTACACCTACATCGCCGACTCCGAGCTGCCCCGCGTGCGCACGCACATCGGTGACTACCTGGCCGGCAGCCGTGTCGGCATCCACACTCTCCAGTACACCCGCACCACGCATTTCGCCCGCAACTGGTACGCGATGGGCTATGGCGGCCTGCTGGAGATGATGTATGCCGGTGCCGGCGGCGAGGTGCTCTATCGCCCGTTCAACAGCCCGCTGGCCCTGGGCGCCGACCTCAACTGGGTCCGGCAGCGTGATTTCGACCAGCGCTTCGACCTGCGCGATTACAGCACCTGGACCGGCCACGCCACCGCCTACCTGCAGACCGGCGTCGGGGACGTGCTCGCCAAGCTCAGCGTGGGTCGCTATCTCGCCGGAGATCTCGGGACCACGCTCGACCTGTCGCGCCGGTTCGCCAACGGCGTGAACGTGGGCGCCTGGGTGACCCTGACCGATGCCGGCAACGCCTATGGCGAAGGAGATTTCGACAAGGGTGTCTACATCAGCATCCCGCTCGATGCGTTCTTCGTCGAATCCAGCCGCGGTTACTCGACCATTGCCTGGCAGCCACTGACCCGGGACGGTGGCGCGCGTCTCGCCCGGCGCTACTCCCTCTACGGCCTGACGCAGGAGCGCGACATGGGCAGCTACTGGGAAGACGCCAGGACGATCATGGAGCCGTAGCGAGACCTCGCTCGTCCATGGCCGCCGGTCAGCCGCGAGCCCGCACGTCATGGACGACCGGCAAGCGCCTCCTCAGCGGTAACGCCGGGCCAGTTCGCGCATCGCCCCGGCCAGCAGCAGGGCATCGACGCCCACGCCGATGAAGGTGCAGCCGGCGTCCCGCCAGGCCCGGGCCTGGGCGTCATCCAGCGTGATGATGCCGGCGGCCTTGCCGGCGTCGCGAATGCGCCGGATGGCGTCGTCGATGGCCCGCGTGACGGCCGGGTGGTCCGGCTGCCCCGGGTAGCCCATGGCGGCGGAGAGATCCGCCGGGCCGATGAACAGGCCATCCACGCCCTCCACGGCGGCGATGGCCTCGATATTGTCCAGTGCCGCCGGGCTCTCGACCTGCAGGATCAGGCAGACCTCGTCATCGGCCCGGGAGATATAGTCCTCGATTTCCCCCCAGCGCGAGGCGCGTGCCAGCACACTGCCGACCCCGCGAATGCCGGCGGGCGGATAGCGTGTCGCGGCGACCAGCCGCGCGGCCTGGTCGGCGTCCTCGACCATGGGAATCAGGAAGTTCTGTACCCCGATGTCCAGATACTGCTTGAGCAACACCGGATCGCCCGTCGGCGGGCGCACGACCGGATGACTCGCGTGCGCGGCCATGACCTGCAGCTGTCCCAGCAGGCTCTGCAGATCGTTCGGCGCGTGCTCGCCATCCAGCAGCAACCAGTCGAAGCCGGCCGTTGCCGCCATGTCCGCCACATAGGGGCTCGCCAGCCCCAGCCAGATCCCGTGAAGAACATCGCCGGCACGAAGCCGGCGCTTGAAGTCATTCTCGGTCATTTGCATCGTTCGGATCTCCCCCTGCCGGACCCAAGAAGTGACCGCTTCAATACGGTCACTTCATCAACCTGTCATGCAAGCATACACAAGGCAGCCGGAATGGCGAGGCCTGGCCGGTGGCACTGCTCTGCCAGCCCATTCAATCGGCCGACGCTCCGCAATAGGCCCTGAGCTCCTCGACCAGGGCCACGGGAAGCTCGATGCTCTCGGCATGGCGTTCACGCGTGGCATAGCGGCGGTCGCCGGGCAGGCGCACGCCCTCCTGCTCGAGCATCGCCGTCAGCAGGGTCTCGACATGCCCCGTGTAGCCCTCGCTGAAATGCGCCGGATCGAAGGCCAGGATCAGGTGGCCGACCCCGGGCGGCTCCCCTTCGGCTTCGAAGAAGGAGGACGCCTGGAAGCCGAAGTGGCTGCCGGTGAGCCCCGCGGTCAGTAGTTCCACCATCAAGGCCAGCGCTGCGCCCTTGGCATCCCCCGCGGGTACCATGCTGCCGGCGATGGCGGCATCGGGGTCGGTGGTCGGCCGGCCCTCGGTATCGAGCGCCCAGCCCTCGGGAATCGGCTCTCCCGCCTTCTTCGCCAGCATCACCTTGCCTCGGGCGACCTTCGACAGCGAGAGGTCGATCACCAGAGGATCGGCCGCAGCACGTGGCGAGGCGAAGGCGATCGGATTGGTCCCGTACAGCGGCCGCTTGCCGCCCCAGGGGGCCATCGCAGAGGGCGCATTGCTGAAGGCCAGCGCCACCAGCCCTTCCCGCGCCAGTTGCTCGACCGGCGCTCCGGCGACACCGAAATGGTGGGAGCGGGCGATCGCCACCGCGACCATGCCCAGCTCACGCGCGAGCGGGATCGCTCGTTCGACACCGCGGGCGATTGCCGGGAACGCCAGACCGTGCCGGGCATCGACCCGAATCACCGAGCCCTTGACGTCGACCCGGGCGCGGGCATCGACGACCACCTTGCCGCTGCGCGCCTGGGCCAGGTAGAACGGCAGGCGCGACAGCCCATGAGACGGCAGGCCGTCGCGCTCGGCGTCCAGCAGGGCGCGCGCGCAGACACCGGCTTCCCACTCGGGAACACCGACGGCCAGCAGCGCATCGCGGGCCAGGGCCTGCGCCTCGTCCAGCGTCAGTTGCGTCTTCATGCGGGGACTCCCAGCGCGCGGCGCACGTTGTCGATGGTGATCCAGCTGATGCGGGTGTTGGACTCGTGGGTGACCCCGGCGATATGCGGCGTGGCGATCAGCCCCTCGACCCCGGCCAGCACCGAGCCTTCGGCAAGCGGCTCGTTCTCGAAGACATCCAGCATCGCCCCGCCCAGATGGCCCTCTCCCAGGCTGGCGGCCAGGGCCGCTTCATCGACGATGCCGCCCCGGGCCGTGTTGATCAGCACGCTGCCGGCCTTCATCCTCGCCAGCGCCGCGGTATCGATCAGGTGGCGTGTGCCATCGGTCAGCGGCACATGCAGGCTCACGGCGTCCACGCTTTCCAGCAGCGTCTCGAGGTGCTCGACGCGCTCGACCGATGCCCAGGCAGCATCGCCCTCGGTCACGAAGGGATCGAAGGCCATCACCGTCATGCCCAGACACTGCGCGCGCCGCGCCAGGTCCCGGGCGATGCCGCCGAAGCCCACCAGCCCCAGCACGGCGCCCTGGGTTTCATGCCCCATCAGCGCCTGGCGGGGCCATTCGCCGCCGAGAACCCGCGCCGTGGACAGATAGGCGCCGCGACGCAGCATGAAGATGCCGGTCAGCACATACTCGGCGACCGACACGGTATTGCCACCGGTCGCCGGCAGTACCTCGACCCCCCGCTCGCGACAGGCGTCGAGATCGAAATTGTCGAGCCCGACGCCCAGCCGCCCCACGGCGCTCAGGTCGGGGAACCGATCGAGCAGTTCACGATCGACACGAGTGCGATTGCGCACGATCAGCGCCTTCACACCCTGCCCCAGCCCCAGCAGACGCTCGCGTTCCTCCACCAGCGTCGGGTCGAAGGTGACCTCGCAATCCTTCGCCAGGGCCGCGACGGCCGCCTCGTCCATGAACTCACTGATCAACACATCCGTCATGCCGTTTTCCTCGTTAATCACAATTGACGCCACAGCAGGCCCACCGGCAGCGGCACGTTCAGCACCACGGCGAACAGGGTGTAGAAAGCGCCGATAATGGCCGCCAGGGCGATGGCGTAGCCCCCGACGCGTCGCGGCGTCCAGGCGTGGTAATGCGCCAGCACGGCCAGCGCCGCGGCGCTGATCAGGCTCGCCGCCAGAAAGCCCAGCCACTTGAGCGCGAAGCTCCAGACCAGCATCACCGCGATCAGCCCCAGGCGCCGGCCGACGCTGCCCGGCTCGGGCCGCGCACGCCGCGGATGGACCACGAAGCTCTTGATCAGCAACGCCGCGCTGAAGACCAGCAGCAGCGTGGCGATGGTGCGCGGGAAGACGCTGGCCATGATCGACATGTCCCGGCTGAAGACGATCGCCCCGGTAGCGATGACGATCATCACCACGGCCAGCACGCGATCCGACGGACGGGCGTCGAGCGTCGACGTTTCGTGGTCAGTGGCCATTGGCGGTCTCCTTGGGTGAACGGGTGCGCCAGGCGCGCCACAGCGGGAAGAGCACCGAGAGCAGCACCAGCGCGATGATCGCCAACGACAGCGGCCGACCGAAGAAGGCGCCCATCACCGAGCCGGAGGCATTGCCCATCAGGTAGCCCTGGACGAAGCCCTGCTCGGCGATCGGTCCCAGGATCAGCCCCAGCACGATCGGCGACGGCTTCACGCCGTAGCGCGACAGCACCCAGCCGACCACGCCCAGCACCACCATCACCACCACGTCGAAGGGATTGTTGCGGATGGCGTAGGTGCCGATGATGGTCATGAAGGCGATGCTCGGCACCAGCAGTGCCTTGGGGATGCTGACGATCGACTTGAAGGCATAACGGCCGATCAGCAGCCCGATGGGCAGCATCAGCAACGTGGCGATGAACAGCCCGCCGATGAAGGTGTAGGTGACGCCGACATTGGTGGTGAACATCTCCGGCCCGGTGCGGAATCCCTGGACCAGCAGCGCACCCAGGATCACCGCGTCGGGCGGTGTGCCCGGAATGCCCAGCACGAAGGTAGGGATGAAACCGCCGCCGACGGTGGCATTGTTGGCGGTCTCGGTGGCGATCACGCCGTCCGGCTCGCCCTTGCCGAACTGGTCACTGCGCGGCGAGGTGCGCCGGGCCTCGGAATAGGACACCAGGCTGGCAATCGAGCCGCCGGCCCCCGGCAGGATCGCCACGGCGGTGCCGATGATCGCGCTGCGCAGGGCATTGAACTTGCCCCGCCACATCAGCGAGAGCCCCTCGCCGAAGCGGATGCCGCGCCCCTCCTCGGGCGGCTCCAGGTGAGCGCTGGGTGTGGCCACCAGGTCGATCAGTACCGGGATGCAGTACAGACCGATCAGCGCCGAGATGGTCTCCACCCCGCCGAGCAGGAACTGCGAGCCGAAGGCATAGCGGATATCGGCGCCGATCACCGAGACCCCCACCGTGGACAGCAGCAGCCCCAGCCCGGCGCCGATGAAACCCTTGAGGGTCGAGCCCTCGGAGAGCGCCGAGATCAGCGTCAGGCCGAAGATCGCCAGCCAGAAGTATTCCACCGGCCCGAACTTCAGGGCGATCTGGGCCAGCAGCGGCGCCAGGGTCAGCAGCGCCACCGCGCCCACCAGCCCGCCGATCATCGATGACAGGGTCGACAGCGTGACCGCCAGATCGCCGTCGCCGCGCTTGGCCATGGGGAAGCCGTCGAAAGTCGTGGCGATCGCCGATGGCGTCCCCGGCGTGTTGACCAGGATCGCCGCGTAGGAACCGCCGTAGATGGCCCCGGTGTAGATCGCTCCCAGCATGATCAGCGCCGCCTCGGGCGGCATGCCGAAAGTCACCGGCACCAGTACCGCCACCGCCATGGTCGCCGACAACCCGGGCAGGGCCCCGATGAGGATGCCGGCGGCAACCCCCACGATGGCCAGCATCAGGTTGATCGGGGACAGGGCGGCGGCCATGAAACTCAGGGTATCCATGCACTACCTCCATACCGAACGGGCCCCGCCAAGCGGGGCCCGAGGAAGGTCGATCAACTCACTTGATGATGCCCATCTCGCGCGCGACCTTCTCGTACTCGGCGCGGCGCTTGGCCATGAAGTCATCCATCTGGTCGTACGGCACGTCGATCAGCACGAAGCCCAGATCTTCCATCTTCTGGCGGAACTCGGGATTCTGGTTGATCTTGCCGAAGATCTCGGAAAGCTTCTTCGTCACGTCCTCCGGCGTGCTCTTGGGCACCGCCATGCCGCGGTAGGCACCGCCGGTCATGTCATAACCGAGTTCCTTGAAGGTCGGCACGTCCGGGAACAACGGATGGCGCTCGTTGGCGGCCACCGCCAGCATGCGCACCTTGTCCTTGTGGTTGGCCGCGGTGGTGGTATAGCCCCACTCGGCCTGTACCTGGCCGCCGAGCAGCGCCGTGACCGCCGCCCCGGTGCCCTTGAAGGGGATGTAGGTGGTCTTGACGTCGGCCATGGACTCGAAGCGCCGATTGGCGATGTCATTGGCCGACTGGGTCCCGCTACCCGAGACGGTGACGCTGCCCGGCGCCTTCTTGGCGGCGGCGATCAGGTCATCCAGGGTCTTGTAGGGGCTGTCCTTCTTGACGATCAGCGCGTCCGGCGAATAGTGGAAGTAGAAGAAGTTCTTCAGGTCCTCGGTCTTGAAGCCCGGGTCCTTGCCCATCGGCTTGAGGATGATGTGCGGCAGGTTGGTGCCCATGATGGTGTAGCCGTCGCCATCCATCTCGTTGAGCTGCGACCAGCCGACCGCGCCCCCGCCACCGGCCATGTACTGGATGATCAGCTGCTGGCCGGTGATGTCCTGAAAGTACTTTTGTTGCAGGCGGGCGCTGATGTCCGACTCGCCGCCCGGGCCGAAGGGAATGATGTACTGGATGTTGTGATCGGGGAAGGAGCCTGTATCGGCGGCCATGGCAGGGCCGGCGATGGCGGCGGCGCTGAGCAGCCCGCCCATGAGGGCGCCCAGTTTCCAGGTCGTGAAGCGTGTCTGGCGCATGTTTCGTCTCCGATTCGGTTTGTTGCTGTTGTTGTGCTTCGGTATGGAGCGAGCCCGCGGGCCCGGCGACACATCGCCCATCGCCATGTCGCGATGCGCGGTGTTGCTCTTGTCGTTCTTGGTTTACCGGCGGGCCGAACCCAGTATTGCGCATTCCGGCCTCACCGCGTTGTCTGTCGATCCTGTTCTTTGGTCTAGAGGATCTCGGCTTTTTTCGTCAGGCGATACCGCCCTGATGCATGACCGGCTTGCCTCGCCCTCAACTCATATATATGACATAGTATATAAAACAGTCAAGGAGATGTCGGCATGCCCTTTCCCCGGTATACTTCGGCCCACGACACATCCTCATCGCCAAGGACGACCCAGGCCCCCTCCAACATGAGTGCTCCGAAAAGCCCCACGTTTCAGCCCCTCTACCGGCAGATCAAGGACCTGCTGCTCGAGCGGATCACCGCCGGCGAATGGCCGCCGGGGACCTTCATCCCCAGCGAGGCCTCGCTGGCCGCCAGCTACAACGTCAGCGTCGGCACCCTGCGCAAGGCGCTCGACGAGCTGGTCACCGACAACGTCGTGATTCGTCGCCAGGGCAAGGGCACCGCCGTGGCCACCCACGATGCCGACCGGGCCCTGTTCCGCTTCTTCAACGTGGTACGTCGGGACGGTGAGCGCAGCCTGCCGGTCTCCCGGGTGCTGGGCCGCTCGCGCCGCCGGGCGACGGACGAGGAAGCCACGGCGCTGCAGCTCCCCGCGGACGCCGAGGTGATCCATATCCGGCGCATTCGCGAGCTGGAAGGCAAGCCGACCCTGCTCGAGACCATCGTGCTGGATGCCGGCACCTTCGCCACGCTCGAGCATCAGCCCGAGGTGCTGCCCAATACCCTCTATCAGCTCTATCAACAGCAGTTCGGCGCCACCGTCGCCCACGCCGACGAGCAGCTCGTGGCGGTGCGTGCCGACGATCAGGATGTGGCCCATCTAAGCGTGGAGCCCGGCGAGCCGTTGATCGAGATTCGCCGTGTCGCCCAGGACTATCAGGACCAGCCGCTGGAACTGCGCATCTCGCGGCTGGCGACCAATGAGTACTGCTATGCCAGCCGGCTGTAACGCCCGGAATGAACGCGAACAATGACACGGCCGCCGGGGATGCCGGCGGCCGTGTATCGTTCATGGAAAGAAGATCGAACGGGATCGATGTCAGGGAGTGAGCACGATCTTAGCGGCGGCGGTACGCCCCGCGGCCAGATCGGCAAAGGCATCGGCACCGTCGGCGAGCTGACGGATCTCGACCCACTCGAGGCTGCCGAGGGCCTTGGACGCCAGCAGGTCGACCGTCGCCCGCAGGTCGTTCTGCGTGTAGGTGTAGGCGCCGAGGAAGGTGACTTCCTTGAGGGTGAGGCTGCGCACGTCCAGCGGCCCGTCGTTGTCCTGCAGGCCCAGGTGCATCACCGCCCCGCCAGGGCGCACCGCCTGGATCGCCATCGAGCGCGTCGCCGAGGCTCCCACGCAGTCGAATACCGCCTCGATGCTGTCGGCGTCGACGGCGGTGTCGCGCGGATCGATCACCGTCAACCCCGCTTTCTCGGCGGTCTCGCGGCGCAGCGGATTGGTGTCCGCCAGGGTCAGTCGGCGTACGCCGCGCTGACGCAGCATCAGGCCGACCAGCAGCCCCACCGCCCCGGCACCGATCACCAGCGCATTGGCCTCGGCCAGCGGCCGGGTGAGGCTGCGCTCCAGGCGGTTGATGGCGTGCAGCGCCGTCGCCGCCGGCTCGGTGAGCGCCGCGGCCACCGGCTCCAGGTCCTCGGGCAGCTCGATCAGGCAGTGATCCGGCACCACCACGCTCTCGGCGAAGGTGCCGGGCCGGTTCATCCCCAGCATGGTGCGGTTGCTGCACAGGTTCTGGCGGCCCTCGAGGCAGTAGTCGCAGTGGCCGCAGACCACCAGCGGGTTCATGGTCACCCGCTTGCCGGCCAGCGCCCCCTCGATGACCTCGCCGGCCGCTTCGTGACCGAGGATCATCGGCGGCACCCGACGCGGGTCGTGGCCGTGGTAGGCATGCAGGTCGGAGCCGCAGATCCCGGTCGCCAGGATGCGCACCCGCGACTCGCCGGCAGCCAGCGGCGGCACCTCGGTCTCGCGGATCTCGAGCCGATCGGGGCCCGTATAGAAAAGCGCTTGCATCATGTGTTCCTCCAGTGAGTCGCTAGCGCGCGGTAAAGCCGCCGTCGACGAACAGCGTCTGCCCGGTGACGTAGGCCGAGGCCGGCGAGGCGAAGAAGACCGTGGGCCCGGCGATATCCTCCAGGGTACCGTTGCGGCCGATCGCGGTGCGCGCCGCCAGCTCGCGGGTGCGTTCCGGGTCGTCGAACAGCGAGGCGGTCAGCTCGGTGGGAAAGAAGCCGGGAGCGATGGCGTTGGCGTTGATGCCGTCCCGCGACCAGGCCTCGGCCATCGCCCGGGTCAGCTGGACGATGCCGCCCTTGCCGGCGCCGTAGGGCGCACTGTCCGGGAAGGCGCGCTGTGACTGCAGCGACGCCAGGTTGATGATGCGCCCGTAGCCACGCTCGCGCATGCCGGGCACCAGGGCCCGGGCGAGAAAGAACGGCGTGCCCAGATGCAGCTGCAGGGTCAGGTTCCAGCTGGCCAGGTCCACCTCGTCGATGGGCTGGCGCAGGTTGACCCCCGCCGCGTTGACCAGCACCGTGACCGGGCCGAAGGGCTCGGCGGCGCGCTGTGCCACGCTCTCGAGTGCGGCCGCATCGGCGAGATCGGCGACCAGGGCGGCCGCACGACCGCCCTCCTGCTCGATGGCCGCCACCGTGTCGTCGAGCGCGGCTCGCCGCCGCGCCGCGACCACCACCGCGGCCCCGGCGGCGGCCAGCGCCTGGGCCATGCCCCGGCCCAGTCCGCTGCTGCCGCCGGTGACCAGCGCCACCTGCCCCGTGAGATCGAAGGCCGGGCGCATGTCACACCTCCTCGTCGATCACCAGATCGAAGTGCTCGCCGGGATAGTACTTGGCCAGGCGCACGTCGCCGGTGCGCGCATGCCCTTCCATGCCCTCGCAGCGCGAGAGCCGCGCGGTCGTCGCCGCCACGTCGCGGGTCGCCTCGCGGGACTGGCGCTGGTAGGTGACGATCTTGAGGAACTTCTGGGCACACAGGCCGCCGGTGTAACGGGCCGCCCCCTTGGTGGGCAGGATGTGGTTGGTGCCCGAGCACTTGTCGCCGAAGGCCACGGTGGCTTCCTCGCCGACGAACAGCGAACCGTAGCTGTTGAGCCGCTGCGTCCACCAGTCGAGATCCTCGACCTGCAGCTCGAGGTGCTCGGAGGCGTACCGATCGCTGACCTCGACGACTTCCTCGCGGGTATCGCAGATCACGATCTCGCCGTAGTCGCGCCAGGCCGCGTCGGCCGCCTTTGACTGAGTTTCCGGCAGCGCCTTGACCAGCGCCGGAATGCGCTCGGTGACGGCGTCGGCGAGCTTGCGCGAGGTGGTGAACAGCCAGGCCGGGGAATCCGGACCGTGCTCGGCCTGGCCGACCAGGTCGGCGGCGACGATATCGGGATCCGCGGCCTCGTCGGCGATGATGCCGATCTCGGTCGGGCCGGCGAACATGTCGATGCCGCAGCGGCCGAACAGTTGGCGCTTGGCCTCGGCGACGAAACGGTTGCCCGGGCCGACCAGGATGTCGGCGGGCTTGCCGGTGAACAGCCCGAAGGCCATCGAGGCGATGCCCTGCACCCCGCCCATCTGCAGGATGGTATCGGCACCGGCGAGGTCCATGGCATAGAGGATCGCCGGGTGAATACCGTTCTCGTCACGCGGTACCGAACAGGCGACGACATTCTTGACCCCGGCGGTCTTGGCCGTGGCCACGCTCATGATCGCCGAGGCGATGTGCGCGTAGCGCCCGCCCGGCACGTAGCAGCCGGCGGTCTCCATGGGGATCAGCTTCTGGCCGGCGAACAGCCCCGGCGACAGCTCGGTCTCGAACGGCTGGATGCTGTCGCGCTGGGCCGCGGCGAAGCGGCTGACCCGCTCGTAGGCGAAGTGGATGTCGGCCTTGAGCTGCTCGGGCACCCGGGCCTTGGCCGCCTCGATCTGCTCGCGGCTGACCACGACATCGCCTTCCCAGCCGTCCAGCGTCCGGCAGTATTCCTTGGCCTTGGCCTCGCCCTCGGCCTCGATCTCGGCGAGCATGCGCGAGACGGTTTCCTGGGTCTGACCGTAGCCGGTCGAGGCATTCTTCTCGGCTTTCTTGTAGTAGTCGATAGCCATGACGTCACTCTCCTTGGGTTGTTGCCGCCGACCTTCGGCGGCCTTTCGGTCAATGCGGCCCACTCGCGCCTGAGCGTTGTTTTCGGGCCATTTTGTAAGCGCTTACAATTTTGACGATGACCGATCTCTTGCGTGACCGGTCGCTCGCCTCCTCATCACAGCGCCCACGTCGACAGCCAGGGCACGAAGGCCACCAGCAGCACCACGATCAGCATGCCGATGACGAACGGCACCGCGTGTCGCGCCACCGCCAGCACCGAACAGCGCGTCAGTCCGGACACCACGAACAGGTTGAGCCCCAGCGGCGGCGTGATGAAGCCCAGCCCCAGCGTCGTCACCATCAGGATGGCGAAGTGGAACTCGTTCATGCCCGCCTGCTGCGCCAGCGGCAGCAGCAACGGCGAGAGGATGACGATGTTGGGCGTGGTCTCCATGACGCAACCGGCCAGCACCAGGATGCCGATCATCATCAGGATGATCAGGGTCGGCGAGTCGGTCATCGCGCTCACCCCGCCGACCAGGGTCTGCGGAATGTTGAGACTCGACAGCGTCTGCGCCAGGGGCAGCGAGACGGCGATGATCGGCACGATCACCCCGCAGACCCGCGCCGAGGACTCGAGCATCCGCGGGATGTCGCCCAGCACCAGGCGCTTCTGCAGCAGGCCGATGATCACCACCACCACCACGGCCACTGCCGCCGCCTCGGTGGGCGTGAAGATGCCCGAGTAGATGCCGCCGAGGATCACCACCGGCACGAACAGCGCCCAGCGGGCGTCCCAGACCGTGCTCAGCCAGCGCCGCCAGGAAAACGGCGACTTCTCGGCCTCGTAGCCATAGCGGCGGTTGATCAGCATGTTGGTGAGCATCACCGACATCATCACCAGCACCCCGGGGATCGCCGCCGCCAGGAACAGCGTGGAGGCGGACATGCCCAGCACCAGCCCCATCACGATGTAGGCGATGGAGGGCGGGATCAGGATGCCGGTACAGGCCCCCGACGCTACCAGCGCACAGGCTGCGGGCAGCGGATAGCCGCGATCGACCAGGCGATGGATGGTCATCCGCCCCACCGCCGCCGCCCCCGCGGCATCCGAGCCCGAGATGCAGGCGAAGAAGCCGCAGCCGAGGGTGGTCGAGTTGCCCAGCCCGGTCCGCAACCCGCCGACCGTGGCCTCGGCCACATCGAGCAGCTTGTCGGACAGCCCCGATCGCACCAGGGCATCACCGGTCAGGATGAACAGCGGGACCGCGATCAGCGCGAAGGCATTGATGCCGTCGAAGAGCGCCTCGCCGAACACCGACAGCGGCAGCGTATCGGTCAGCGTCAGCATGCCCAGGGCGCCCAGGCCGATCGAGACCCACACCGGCACCCCGAGCGCGATCATCGCCACCAGCAATCCAAGCGGCAGATAGAAGGTCCAGTCCAGCGACGACACGGCCTGCTGTGCAGCGAGAAATTCCATGCGTCACCTCCTCAATCGAAAAGCTTGTTGCCGTCGAACGGTGGCTGGCCCCGGCGCATGCGCTGGATGTCCATCACCATCGACTGGACAACCCGCCCCGCCACGACCAGAAAGCCCAGCGGGATCGCGGCCAGGAAGATCGCCTGCGAGACCCGCAGCCCCGGCGTCACCGAGCCGAACTGCAGCGAGGTCAACACCGGCGACAGCGAGAGCCACAGCGCCCACACGGCCAGCACCAGCGTGGCGATGTCCGACAGCCACCAGGCCAGCCGGCGGACCCGAGGTCCGCCGAGGTTGACCAGCACGTCGATGCGAATGTGCGCACGGTCCCTGACCGCGGCGGCCGCAGCGATCCATGCCAGGTAGATGAAGGCATAGCGCGACAGCTCCTCGCCCCAAACGGACGAATAGTCGAGCAGGAAGCGACGCAGCACCTCAACCGACACGGTGGTGATGATCAGGGCGTAGAACGTCAGCAGGATCCAGCGCTCGACCCGACGATCGAGGATCGCGAACCGGTCGCCCCATGAGCGGCGTTGCGGCTTTTTCTCAGACATTGCTGTCGACGTGATAGCCATTTGACACCCCCGTCGCCTCCAGCAACGCGTTGAAGTTGTCCATCGATCCGGCCAGCTGGACCTTGAGGTCGTTCCAGGTCTCCAGCTGATGACCGCACTTGGCCTTCCACTGGGCGATTTCGTCCTCGGTCGGCGAATAGATGTCGATGCCGGCGTGGCGCATCTCGTAGTAGGCGTAGGCCCGCGCCGCCGGCACCTTGGCCAGGTTCTCGCGGAAGGTCACGTCGGAGGCGCGCATGATGGCGTCCTGAACGTCCTTGGGCCGAGCGTCGAACCACTGCTTGTTGCAGGTGTAGACCTGAGCATCGGGTACCGACTGGATGGTCGAGATCGACGCCAGCACATCGGTGAAGCCATAGACGAACAGCGCCTGAACGCTGGGATCCAGCGCATCCGCCACGCCCTGCTTCATCGCCGAGGAGGTCTCGCCCCAGGCCACGGGCGTCGGGTTGGCGCCGGCCAGCTTGTAGACCTTCTGCAGGATCTGCGAGGACGGCACGCGAAACTTGATGCCACGAATGTCGTCGGGAGTGCGCACCGGATGGTCGAGCAGCCCCTTGCGCACGGCCACCGTCCGCGGGTCGATGCAGACGTAGGACAGCACCTTGAAGCCGCGATCCTCGACCTTGCCGTGCACCACGTCCTTCCAGGTGTCGGAGGTGACCAGGTTGATCAGGTGCTGGTTCTCCCCGCACCAGTAGGGAATGTTGATCAGATCAACCTCCGGCGCGAATGCCGACAGGTTCGACATCGAGTGCTGGGCCATGGCGATGGTGCCGTTCTGCACCTTGGTGATCAGGGCACCGCCGGCACCCAGCTGGCCGCCCGGCTGCAGGCGCACGTAGAGCTTGCCGCGGCTGAAGTTCTGCAGGTTCTCCTTGAAGTTGAGCTGCATGATCGGATAGGCGCGCGAGGCCCCGAGCCGATAGCCGGTGGCCATGACCAGCACCGTGTCCGCGGCCTTTTCACGCTCGGCTTCCTCCTGGGAGATGGCGGCCATGGCCGATTCCGAGAACAGGCTGCCGCCGAGCGCACCGATCAGGGCGGTCGTGAAACCATAGCGCCCCACCATGTTCAGGAAGTGACGACGCTCGGGACGCTGTGGCTCGGCGTTGTCGCCGGACGTGCGTGTGAAGAGTCTGGATTGGCGTAGCATGCTGAAGCTCCTGTGTTGTTATCGTGGTGCTGCATGGTGGATTTTCGGCCACCCACCTGGCCCGCTACTCGAGTCGGATGCAGGCCGTGATGAAGCAGGCGACGGCCGCTACGAGCAGCAGCGCCTCTTCCGCCGGTGACAGCGTGAAAAGCGTGATTCCGGCGCTTTCCAGGGCCACTCGGGCGAGAAAGACCGCCATCAGCAGGCCCGCGACGATCAGCAGGATATGACCGTGGCGCCGATGGGGCGTGGGGTTCGTCGTCTGCATCATGCCTCTCCTGTTGTTGTTGTGTGGCCGCTTACAAGTCCTTATTGTAAGCGCTTACAATCAAGCTACTCTCAAAGCTAGTCAAGGGGCCATGCGCTGTCCAGTTAGACGTTCGTCAACATGACTGGGGCCTGCCGGACGCGGATGGTACGCTCAAGCAAACGCTCAAGAGGCTCATCATGAACAGGGATGCCAAACGCACGTTGCTCCAGGACGTCGCCCGGGAAGCCGGCGTCTCCACGGCGTCGGTGTCGCGGGTACTCAACCGGGCACCGCATGTCAGCGAGCGGCTGCGCAGCCGTGTCGAGGCGGCGATAAACAGCCTCGGCTACGTGCCCGACGGCACGGCCAGGGCTCTGGCCTCGCGGCGCATCGGCGCCATCGGCGCGCTGGTGCCGACACTCGACAATCCCGTGTTCAGCGCGATGATCGACAGCCTCGAGCAACGCCTCAAGCAGTACGACTGCCGGCTGCTGATCGCCACCTATCGCTACCGTCTCGACGAGGAAGTCGAGTCGCTGCGCACCCTGATCCAGCAGGGCATCGACGGGGCGGTGCTGATCGGCCACGATCACCTCCCCGCCACGCTGGAGCTGTTCCGGCGTCACGAGGTGCCCTACCTGACCTGCTGGCACAGCGAGGAGGACCCGGACTGGCCGAGCATCGGTTTCGACAACGCCGCCCCGGCTCGTCACCTGGCCGAACACCTGATCCAGCTGGGGCACCGCCGGTTCGGCGTCATCTCGGCGCCCGCCGACGGCAACGACCGCGCCCGCGCTCGCCTGACGGGCTTTCGTCAGGCGCTCGAGGCCGCCGGACTCGACCTGCCCGACGACCATGTCGTCACCGTCGAGTACGGCATCGAGGAAGGGGCGGCGGCGTTCGCCGACCTGATGCGGCTCACGCCCCGCCCCACGGCGATCCTCTGCGGCAATGACGTGCTGGCGTTCGGGGCCATGTTCGCCGCGGCGCAGGCGGGCATCGCGATTCCCGACGACCTGTCGATCACCGGGTTCGACGACCTGCCGCAATCGCGCTTCATGCACCCGGCGCTGACCACCGTCGCCGCCCCCTCCGCCGAGGTGGGCCGACTGGTGGCCGACACCCTGGTCGCCCGCATCCGCGGTGACCAGACACCCCATCGTCAGGTGCTCGAGGCGCAGGTGGTGCTGCGGGGCACCACGGCCCCGCCGCTGCACGAGACGCAGCCGGCATGAGGCAGCTCGTCGCTGCCCCATCCGCCGTCCGTGCACCTCGCAGCCCATCGCCTTACGCACTCTCGTACAGACGCGTGAACACGAACTCCCGGTGTCCCAGTGCCTCGGCGCTGGTATTCCGGCCGTTGGCCGTGCGCAGCAGCATTTCCAGCAGCTGATCTCCCGCCTCCGGCATGTTGATTTCGCGGCGCAGCAGACCCGAGACATCGACGTCGATGTGCTCGCCCATGGTGCGCACCGTGCGCGGGTTGGCGCAGATCTTGATCACCGGCAGGATCGGGTTGCCGATCACGTTGCCCTGCCCGGTCGGGAAGAAGTGCGCCACGTAGCCGGAAGCCGCGCACAGCGTCACCATCTCGGCGGCCGCCGACGAGGAATCCATGAACCACAGCCCCGGACCGGTGGGTGTCTCGGCCTTGTCGAGAACGCCGTCGACCCGGCATTCCTTGCCGATCTTCTGAATGTTGCCCAGCGCCTTTTCCTCGATGGTGGTCAGCCCGCCCTCGATGTTGCCCTTGGTGGGCTGCGACTCGGACAGGTCGCTGGTCTTGTGACGGTCGATCATCGCACTGTAGCGGTCGAACATCGCCTGGAACTCCTCGCGCACCTTATCGTTGGCGCAGCGCGCAGCCACCAGATGCTCGCCGCCGGTGAGCTCGGAGGTCTCGCCGAACACCAGGGTGCAGCCCTCGGCGTAGAGCTTGTCGAAGGCATCGCCGACGGTGGGGTTGGCGCCGCACCCGGAGGTGGTGTCGGATTCACCGCACTTGGTGGAGACCCACAGCTCGCCGATGTCGCACGGCTCGCGCTGCAGCTCGGTGGCGTACTGCACGAACTCGCGGGCCTTGCGCGAGGCCGCGGCGATGGTGTTGTGGTCGCCGTTCTGCTCGATCCAGAAGCCTTCCACCGGCTTGCCGGTGGCCCGGATGCCGTCGACCACCTTGCCGGTCCAGCCGGGCTCGATGCCGATCACGATCACCGCGGCGACGTTGGGGTTGGAGCCGGTGCCGATCAGGGTACGGAAGTGCAGGTCCAGGTCGGCGCCGAACTGCAGGCGACCGTAGGGGTGCGGCAGCGCCAGCGTGCCCTTGATGTTGTTGGCCACCGCTTCCGCCGCGGCATTGGAGATGTCGTCCACCGGCAGCACGATCACGTGGTTGCGGATGCCGACCCGGCCGTTGTCCCGACGATAGCCCAGGAAGGTACGTCCCTTGAGTTCCATGCTTACCACCTCTTGGTCTTGACGTTGTGAACGTGAACGTGCTCGCCCTGGCGAATCGGCTTCACGACCCGCCCGATGTCGACGCTGTACTTGATCACCGTCTCGCCCTCGGCGAGATCGCGGATCGCCAGCTTGTGGCCGATCGGGATCGCGTCCTTGACCTCGAACTGCAGGGTCTTGTCCTGATCCATGACCCAGCCGGTCAGCGTCTGACCCGCCTGGACCCCTTCCACCACCACCACGCCGACCGCGTCGTCGGCATCGTGGACCACGAAATCGATGCTCATGCTCCTCTCCTTGTTGTTGCCCGAGCGACGCCTTGGTGTCGCCTCAACTCATGTATATGACATAGTATATAGGACAGTCAAGCAATCTCGACAAGATTGTCAATGCGGCCGACGGACGGATGCACTCCTGCCACGGCCCTGACGGGCACCGCAGTGCGGAACACGAAACAACGGGAAGGAATGAATCGAGAGTGCCCGAGCGCCG
The DNA here is from genome assembly GCA_001577635.1 of Halomonadaceae bacterium T82-2. Taxonomy (GTDB): domain Bacteria; phylum Pseudomonadota; class Gammaproteobacteria; order Pseudomonadales; family Halomonadaceae; genus Modicisalibacter. Next base: position 18,706 of record LSBP01000027.1, read on the forward strand.
GAACGGACGCCGGCGCCGGGGATCAGCGGGATTCGAGCAGGAAGACCTTGAAGGCCTGCCAGAGGGGGCTGCGATAGCGTTCGGGGTGCCAGACCAGCGAGAAGGCCCGGGTCAGCTGCAGGGGCGACGGCAGGGCCACCAGTTCGCCGCGCTCGAGCTCGCCGGCCACGCTCAGCCGGGACAGGCAACCCAGGCCGAAGCCGGCACGCACGGCCTGCTTGATCGCCTCGTGCTGATCGAGCTCCATGCGCACGCGGATGCGCTCGACATGGGAATGAATTGCCGCCTCGAAGATCGAACGCGTCCCCGAGCCTGGCTCGCGCAGGATCCACTGCGCCGACTGCAGTGCCTCGGCATCCAGCGCCTCGCGTTGCGCGAATGGGTGCTGCGGGCCGGCGACCACCACCATCTCGTCCTGGCGCCATACCTCGCTGATCAGCCGTGACTCGGTGCACTGCCCCTCGATCAGCCCCAGATCCGCGTCGAAACGCAGAATGTCGCGCATCACGTCTTCGGTGTTGCGCAGGCGCAGCTGCAGATCCACCCCGGGATGCTGCTCGATGAAGCGCCCGGCCAGGGTCGGCAACAGGTAGGTGCCGATCGTCGCGCTGGCGGCCACATGCAGCGTTCCCCGCAGCTCCCCTTCCGGCTCGCGCGCGGCGACGACCAGGTCATCGACCCCGTTGAGCACCTTCTCGGCGTGAGGAAGCAGGCGAAGCGCCGCGTCGTTGAGCTCGAGCCGTCGTCCCAGCCGCTCGAAGAGCACCACGCCGAGCTGGCGCTCCAGATCCGCCAACGCCTGACTGGTGGCCGATGGCGACAGGCTGAGATGGCGTGCCGCGGCACTGACGGTACCGAAGCGCACCACGGCGACGAAGACCTGCAATTGACGAAAGGTGATGGGGGGCAGCATACGGTTCTACTTAACAGTCATTTCGTTATTATCCAATAACACATATCGCTATTCCCGTTTAGCCTATCGAGCAATATAACGACGACATCGTCAGATACGGGAGAGCGCAATCATGTGGCAAGGACTGATACTCTGCGCCGGCCTGACCCTCGGCGGGTTCCTGCTGGCCCATGCACCCGGCATCGCCGACAGCGGGATCAGCCCGCTGGTCTTCTCGCTGCTGCTCGGCCTGGTGATCGGCAACCTGCCCTTCATCGGCCGCCTGCCTCAGGCACGGCCGGGACTGCAGTTCGCCACCCGCTGGCTGCTGCGCAGCGGCATCGTGCTGTTCGGCCTGTCACTGACCCTCCAGCAGGTGCTGGGCCTCGGTCCCAAGGTGATCCTGCTCGACACCCTGGTCATCACCACCGTGCTGGTGGTCGGCTACTGGGCGGGCACGCGCCTGCTGGGACTCGATCGCGAGACGGCGCTGCTGACCAGTGCCGGCAGCGCGATCTGCGGCGCCGCCGCCGTACTGGCAACCGAAACCACGATCCGCTCGAAGCCGGCGGCCACCTCGATGGCGGTGGCCACCGTGGTGCTGTTCGGCTCGCTGGCGATGCTGGTCTATCCGCTGCTCTATCCGCTCACCGGCATGGATGAAGGACTGTTCGGCATCTACATCGGCGCCACCGTGCATGAAGTGGCCCAGGTGGTCGCCGCCGGTGATGCGGTCGGCCCGCAGGCACTGGCCAATGCGGTGATCGTCAAGCTGGTCCGGGTCATGCTGCTGGTGCCCTTCCTGCTGGTGGTCGGCCAATGGTGGATCCGCAGCCGGGCAGCCGATGACACGACGGAGGTGGCCCGCGGCGGGCTGGTGATCCCGTGGTTCGCCTTCGGCTTCCTGGCGGTGGTGATCTTCAACAGCTTCATCGTCCTGCCCGCGCCGCTTCACGAAGGTCTGGTGGTGATCGGCCAGATCGCCCTGGCCATGGCGATGGCGGCCCTGGGCTTCGAGACACGCCTGGAAAAGCTCAAGGCGCTGGGCATCAAGCCGTTCCTGCTGGCGCTGGGACTGTTTGCCATGCTGATCGGCGGCGGCATGCTGGTCACCCCGCTGCTGATGAGCTGATCCCGCGCTCTCAGCCGATACCAGGCGCCCCCGGCTCAATGAGTCGGGGGCGCTTTTTCGTGAGGATGATGGCGTGAATCAGTCGCCGGCCAGCGAGGCGCCGCGCCCCACGGCATAGTAAAGCAGCCCGGCCTGGCGAGCTGCCTGCGGATCGTAGAGATTGCGCCCATCGATCACCACGGGCGTCGTCAGGGTCCGACGCAGCCAGACGAAATCGACACTGCGGAAGGCCTTCCACTCGGTGCAGATCACCAGGGCATCGGCGCCGGCCACGGCAGCCTCGCGACCCTCGACCAACACCAGGTCGTCGCGCTCGCCGTACAGCCGACGGCACTCGTCCATCGCCTCGGGATCGTAGGCCTGAACCCGGGCGCCGGCGGCCCAGAGCGCCTCCATCAGCACCCGGCTCGGTGCCTCACGCATGTCGTCGGTGTTGGGCTTGAAGGCCAGCCCCCACAGCGCCACCGTCTTGCCGCTCAGGTCGCCGTCGAAGGCCTGGGCCAGCTTGGCGAACAGCGTCGCCTTCTGGCGGTGATTGACCGCCTCCACCGCCTCGAGCAGTTCGGCCCGGTACGCCACCTCGCCCGCCGTGCGCGCCAGCGCCTGAACGTCCTTGGGGAAGCAGGAACCGCCGTAGCCGCACCCCGGGTAGATGAAGTGATAACCGATGCGCGGATCCGAGCCGATGCCCCGACGCACCTCCTCCACGTCCGCCCCCAGCCGCTCGGCGAGGTTGGCGATCTCGTTCATGAAGCTGATCTTGGTGGCGAGCATGGCGTTGGCCGCATACTTGGTCAGCTCGGCGCTCCTCACGTCCATGAACATCAGCTTTTCATGGTGGCGATTGTAGGGGGCATAGCACTCGCGCATCAGCGCCTCGACGCGCGGCGAGTCGGTACCCACGATGATCCGCGCCCCGTGGGTGAAGTCCTCGATCGCCGCGCCTTCCTTGAGGAATTCGGGATTGGAACAGACGTCGAACTCGAGCTCGCTGCCGCGTGCCGCCAGCGCCCCGCTCACCGCCTCGCGCACCCGATCGGCGGTGCCCACCGGCACGGTGGACTTGTCGACGATGACCCGATAGCCGTCCATGTGCTCGCCGATGGTGCGCGCCACCGCCAGCACATACTGCAGGTCGGCACTGCCGTCCTCGTCGGGCGGCGTACCCACGGCGATGAACTGCAGGGTGCCGAAGGCCACGGCGGCCGCCGGATCAGTCGTGAATCGCAGGCGCCCCTCGGCGACATTATGGCTGACCAGGGCCTCGAGCCCCGGTTCGTAGATGGGGATCTCGCCGGCCTCGAGGCGGGCAATCTTGGCCGCATCGACGTCCATGCACAGGACCTCGTGGCCGACGTCCGACAGACAGGCACCGGTAACCAGGCCCACGTAGCCCGTGCCGAAGATGGTGATCTGCATGAGGCGTTCCTTGAGTCGACAATCAACACTGATAAAAGTCGCGATACCAGTCGACGAAGCGGGACACCCCCTCGTCGACACTGACCTGCGGCCGGTAGCCGGTCACCTCGAAAAGCGCCTCGGTATCGGCCCAGGTCTGCACCACGTCGCCGGCCTGCATGGGCTGGAAGTCGCACAGCGCGGTCTTGCCGGTGGCACGCTCGATGGCACGAATGAAGTCCATCAACGCCACCGGGCTGCCGTGGCCGATGTTGTAGAGCGTGAACGGCGCCTTGGCGGTATCCGGCGTGGTGGCTTCCTGCGGCCATTCGGCATGCCCGCCGGGCACCACATCGAGGATGCGCACCACCCCCTCGACGATATCGTCGATGTAGGTGAAATCCCGTGACAGTTCGCCATGGTTGTAGACCGGCAACGGCCGCCCTTCGAGTATCGCCCGGGTGAACTTGAACAGCGCCATGTCGGGGCGCCCCCAGGGGCCGTAGACGGTGAAGAAGCGCAGCCCGGTCATGGGGATGCCGTACAGATGGGCATAGGTATGCCCCATCAGCTCGTTCGACTTCTTGGTCGCGGCATACAGGCTGATGGGATGATCGACCGGGTCCCGGGTGTCGAACGGCACCTTGGGATTCATGCCGTAGACCGAGCTCGACGAGGCATAGACCAGGTGGCCGACCTGCTGATGGCGGCACCCCTCGAGCACGTTGAGGTGCCCCACCAGGTTGGACTGGACGTAGGCGTGCGGATTGTCGAGGGAGTAGCGCACCCCGGCCTGGGCGGCCAGGTGCACGACGCGATCGAAGCGCTCGCCGGCGAACAGCCGCTGCATGGCCTCGCCGTCGGCCAGGTCGATGCACTCGAAACGCACGTTGTCGAAGGCCTTCAGATCCGCGAGACGCGCCTGCTTGAGCGCGACGTCGTAATAGTCGTTGAGGTTGTCGATGCCGACGATGGCGTGTCCTTCACGAGCCAGCCGTCTGGCAACCGCATGACCGATGAAGCCGGCCATGCCGGTGATCAGAATGTTCATGAGCGCAATGCACCAGGCAACGCGGGACACACGACATCGCGTGCCCCGCAGGGCGGAAACGGGTGAATGAGGGCCATGCCGGGCATCAGGTCGCCCGCCGTGCCGAGAACCGCCCCAGCAATCCCAGCACGATCAGCAGCAGCGCACCCAGCGAGATCGCCGCGAGCGCATTGTCCAGCGAGACCAGCCGCGGGTCGTTCAGCGCGCCCTGCGCCTGACGCAGGCCATAGAGAGACAGCTGACCGGCCCCGGCGATCAGTCCCAGCAGCAGCCCCAGCGGCAGGCAGGCCGCCATACCACGCGGAAAGGGAACACGCAGGCTCGGCATGGCGGGAAGCCGCCAGCCACGCCGGGAGCGGGAAGCGGAAGCGGCCTTGCCGGCGGAACGACCGGCGGAGCGCTTGCCACTGTCGGTGGAGGATCGCCGGCGGCGGGCACCGGAGGCCTTGGACGACGTGCCGGACCGGCGCCGCTTGCGGGATCCGGTGGCGGGGGCACTGCGCGCCGCGATACGGCGTCTCGTGAAGCGCACCAGGGAAACGGCCAGGATACCGCTCAGTGCCAGCAACGAAATGAAGAAGATCAACGCGGGCATGCTCGGCTCTCGTCCACGGCAAAGCCATACAGGGTAGCGCGATCCCTTGCTGACGTCAGGCGGGTCCGTCCGCTGGCCCGCCGCTTTCTCGGACGTACCTCGATTAATACAGGCCGGCGTTCTTCAGTTCGGAAGCGAACTGATGGGCGACCCGGTTCATCTGCGTGGGGTCGACGCCCGGCAGCATCTTTCGGAGTTCGGCAAACAGGCTTTCCGCATCGCTGTGACGCCCCGAATAGATCAGCAGGAACAGGTACTGTTCGATCTGCTTGTCCGTATAGATGCTGCCGGACTGATGCTGACGTGCCTTCCAGGTATTAACGCGCTTGTTCGACATGACCTGCCACAATCTCGTGGATTGCCCGATAACGGGACGATGATTCACTGGTTTTATTCATGATACCGCATTCAATGCGCTTCCGGGGCATGAATGATGACCTCGACCCGGCGATTGGCCGCTCGTCCTGCGGCGCTGCGGTTGCTCTGCAGCGGCCGGGTGTCCGCATAGCCGACGGCACGCAGGCGCTCGGGGTCGATACCGGCCTGAACCAGATAGCGCAGAATGGCAGTGGCCCGCGCGCTCGACAGCTCCCAGTTCGAGGGGAACCGCGGCGTGTCGATGGGCACGCTGTCGGTATGGCCCTCGACCGAAATCTCGCCGTCGTAGCGCTGGAGAATCGCCACCAGCTGATTGATCATCTCGCGCCCGCCCCCGGTGAGCGCGGCATCGCCGGAACCGAACAGCAGGTGATCCTGGATGCGCAGGTTGATGCCGCCCTTGACCCGCGACACCTCGACACCATTGATGACGGGCAGCGGGCGCGATGCCGCCTCGGCGACACGCAGCGCGGCGTCTCTGGCCGCCGGATCGAGCCGGACAGGCGATGCAGCCGACAGCCGTTCGGCGGCGGTGATGGCGGCATGTGACAGCCTGGGAGGTGGCGTGCCGACCGGCGACAGCATGGGGCCGGCAACCAGCCGGGCGCTGGCCAGTGCCGTCGGCGTCAAGCGTGGCGGCGCCAGCAGCGCCGATACGCGGATCCCGGTCACCCGGTTCGTCTCGAGCGGAAAGCGTGGCGAGGCAGCCGCCGGCGCAGCCTGAACGGCAACAGCCACCCGGGCCGCCGTTTCGCTCACCGGCACAGCCGGCGCTCCATCGGCCACCCCACCGCCGGCCACCGCGGCCAGTACACCGAACTTGCCACTGAGCGTCAGCAGCAGCACGAACAGCGTGACCAGCAGGGTCATGATGTCGATGTAGCTGATCATCCACCCCTCGCCGTCGCGCCCCTCGTGACGCACCGACAGCAGGCGCTCCCGGCGACTGCGGTGCCTCGGCACGTCAAGCATTGACGGCAGCGCCCCGTTTCTCGCGAGCGGACCTCGGCAGGGTCTCGCGAATCTCGTCCGGCGGAGTGGCCACGAACGACTTGAGGGTTTCCTCGATGAAGGACGGTACACGCCGCCGGGCGATCAGCGACACGCCTTCCATGACCATGTTCATGGCGATCAGCCGCTGCTCGGTACGACGCTCCAGCTTGACCGCGATCGGCTTGCACACCAGGTTGGCCAGCAGAATGCCGTAGAGGGTGGAGAGCAGCGCCACGGCCATGCGCGAACCGATCGTGGCAATATCGCCGACCTGCATTACATCAAGCATGTCGACCAGCCCCACCAGTGTGCCGATCATGCCGAAGGCCGGCGCATAGGCCGCCATGGTGCGGAATATCTGGGCCTCGGCCAGTTCTCGCGCCTTGAGACGCGCGATCCGCCAGTGCAGCAGGTCGATGATTTCCTCCTCGCGGGTATTGTCGATGACCAGCTGCACGCCGGTACGCAGAAACGGGTTACGGGTTTCCTCCAGCGCACGCTCAACGGCGCGGATATCGCCCTTGAACCACAAGCGCGCCATGGCAACCAGTTCCTGAATGTCCTGCTCGGCGTAATCGTCCTCGCGCCGAAAGACCACCAGCACCAGCCGCACGACACGCACGACCTCTCGCAGGGGGTAACTGATGAAGGTTGCCGCCAGGGTGCCGGCCAGCACGATGATCAGGCCCGGCAGATTGACAAAGCTCATGGCCGAATCAGCACTCAGCAGAACCACGCAGGCCAGAAGCAGCAAACTGGCGATGATGCCGATGAAGGTGGAGGCGTTCATGAAGGGTCGACTGTCGATGGATTCGGTGAAGGTGCCATCCTAACGCCGCCGTCGAACGACAAAGCCATGAAAAGCGTCACACGGGCACCACTCTTCAAGGCTTGCAGCGCATGCTCCGGGGCAGGAAGCAGGAACAGTGCACGCTTTTCCGAAGCGCCGGGAATCAGCCGGCATCGCTCTCCAGCATGAGCGACAGCAGGTTTCGCACACTTTCCTCGGACTGATGAAAGTCGGCCATCAGGGTACGCAGACGCTGCTCGAAATCCTGCGGCACATATTCTTCCTGCCGAGACTCGGGCGTTTCCAGGTCACGCAATGCCCTGGCAAAGGCGTCATCGAGCTCACTGAACTTGCGCAACTTCTCGCGTTCGCTGAGTTGCGCGGGTTTTCTCGAACCGTAGTTTTTCATAGATTGACTGCAGCAAGGCCATCAGGACAGGCCGGTCTTCGAAACTCCTTGCGCAACAGGCCGTCAGGGAAAATAGACATACTGAACACTGTGGCATGGTGCATGGCATTCATGCCTTGCAAAGAGAGAAAAGCATGGTAGCCGAAGCCAGGCAAAATGAAAACACGGCATTGCCGTGCCGTTAGGGGGCATCCTCGGGCCACTGTCGCTTCGTCTCTCGCCGGAAGCGGAGGACCAGCGACCCGAGGTCGGCAGAATCAGTCTTCGGTACGCACCAGCCAGGATTCCACGGTCTTGGTGCCATGCTCATCCTTCCACGCTTTCAGCGTCTTCTGATTGCCGCCACGCGTCTCGACGACTTCCCCGGTATGCGGGTTCTTGTAGATCTTCAACTTGCGCTTGCGGCGACCACCGGTGCTCTTGGGCTGAGCCACCGAGGTATTCGCCTGCGGCTTGGGATCAAGCATGTCGATCACGTCACGGGGTGACTTGTCGAACTCCGTCATCAGGGCTTCGAGGCGCTCCTTGAACTGCAGTTCGCTCTTGAGGCGATCATCGCCCTCCAGCTGCTTCAACTCCTCGGAGATCTGCTTGAGCAGCTGTTCCTTTTTCATGTATTCGCTTAACAGGGACATTATCTTGCACCTCGGGATTTCGGGATAGGAAATGCGCACGCATTATCCGTGTTTTTATTCATGATGCCAAGTCCATATCGGTACTGGTCCGACAACCAACAACGAGAGCTAATAAAAATTAAGAAACACTTAACCCATTAAGCGCCAAAATCGCTCCTGGGAATTGGAGGAAGACAATCGCCACACATTTCAATTCGCCACTTGAACTGGCTTTCACCGACTTGGACAAACCGCTCCCTCCCACCTTACCATTGTCAACATAAACTCAATGAACAGGTTGACAGCATGCATTCCCCTACGCCTTCCTACACGCTCTGGCACCCGTACGCCCAGATGAAGACCCAATCCCCGGCTCCACAGGTGGTCGGCGGCGACGGGGCACGCTTCCACCTGGCCGGCGGCGAGTCGCTCATCGACGCCACCTGTTCCTGGTGGTGCATGATTCATGGCTACGGCCACCCGCGCCTGACCCGCGCGCTCAAGGAACAAGCCGACCAACTCTGCCATGTGATGCTCGGCGGCCTGACTCACGAGCCGGCACAGGCGCTGGCGGACGCCCTGGTGCGCGTCACGCCGCCCGGGCTCGACCACGTCTTCTTTTCCGATAGCGGTTCGGTGGGCATGGAAGTCGCCATGAAGATGGCCGTGCAATATCAGGTTCAGCGCGGCCGCCCCGGCAAGCACCGCATGCTGTCGCTGATGCGCGCCTATCACGGCGACACCAGCGGCTGCATGGCCGTCTGCGATCCCGAGGAAGGCATGCACTCACTGTTTGCCGGCTTTCTGCCCACCCACCACTTCGCGCCAGCCCCGACCGCTCCGTTCGACGCCCCCCCCGAGGCCGTCGCCGGGGATGTCGCGGCACTGCGTGACGTGCTCGAGCAACACCATGAGGAGATTGCCGCCCTGCTGATGGAGCCGCTGCTGCAGGCGGCGGGCGGCTTGAACATGACCTCCCCCGAATACGTCAGGGCGGCACGCGCGCTGTGTGATGAATTCGGCGTGCTGCTGATCTTCGACGAAGTCGCCACCGGCTTCGGGCGCACCGGCAAGCTGTTCGCCGCCGAGCACGCTGGCGTGACACCCGACATCATGGTGCTCTCCAAGGGGCTGACCGGCGGCTATCTGGGCCACGCCGCCACCCTGGCCACCGGAGATGTCTTCAACGCCTTCCTTGACGACGCCCCCAACCACGCCTTCATGCACGGACCGACCTTCATGGGCAATCCGCTGGCCTGTCGTGTCGCGCTGGAGAGTCTCGCCGTATTCGAGGAAGAGGACTACCTGGGCAAGATTGCCGCGCTCAACATCTTGTTGCGCGACGAGCTGCTTGCCGACGACGCCCTGCGCCATGACCCTCGCGTGGCCGATGTGCGTGTACTCGGCGCCACGGCCGTCATCGAGGTCAGCGACCCCGCCGATCTCGACGGCGTTCAGGCCTTCGCCCGGGAGCGCGGCATCTGGCTGCGCCCCTTCGGTCGCTGGCTCTACACCATGCCCGCCTACATCACCCGTGCGGACGAGATGCGCGCCATCACGGCAACGATGAAAGCCTGGTTTCTGGAGAGGCGAGACAGCGGTACGCCATGACGCTCGGCGGCTGTCATCGTTTTGCCCGAGCGTCGTCACGTGACTGACATTGCCGCTTGCAACAATCGAAGGCGAGGTGGCCAGGGCCATCTCGCGACGGCAAGGGACACTGCCCGACGCCAACCAGGGACGCCGAGGCGCAGGACGCGCCTGAAGGAGCGGCCAGAAGGGCCGTGCGGCAGGGAAAGGCCGCGCAGGGAGGCTTGTTTTCGCGCCACGGTGACTACCGTGGCCTTTTTCTGTCGCGTCAGCGCGCGAAACGCCCCGGCGCGAAAGCATCGAGCGCGATAGCAGGGCTGTCGCCATCGATCAACTGCGCGATCAGCGCGGCACTCCCCGCCGACAGGGTCCAGCCGAAGGTGCCGTGGCCGGTGTTGAAATAGAGGTTGTCACGCCGAAGCTGGCCAATGATGGGTGGCCCGTCCGGGGTCATGGGCCGAAACCCGGTCCAGGATTCGGCCTGCATCAGGTCCGCAGCGCCGGGAAAGCGCGACTCGACGGCTCGCCGCAGCGTGGCCAGACGCGCCGCGGGAATGCGCCGATCGAACTCGGCCAGCTCGACAAAGCCGGTGACGCGCAGCCGCTCGCCGAGTCGCGTGGCCACGACCTTGTAACAATCATCGATGACGGTGGAACGCGGAGCACGCTGGGGGTCGGCCACGTCGGCGGTCAGGGAGTAACCCTTGACCGGATAGATCGGCATCTCGATACCCAGCGTCGCGGCCAGCGGGCGGGACAGACAGCCGGCACACAGCACCACCGCATCGGCCGCGAGGTTTTCCGTCGTCCCGTCCGAGCCCGCACTCTCGCCGGCCGGCGCCAGCACCAGTGAACGAATCACGCCCTCGCGGCGCACCATATCCGTCACTTCGCTGCCGAAACGGAAGGTCACGCCCGCGTCGCGACAGCGCACGGCCAGTGCCCGCGTGAAACGATGGCAATCGCCGGTGCCATCATCGGGCAGCCGCAACGCCCCGACCAGAGGCGCCTCGCCGCACAGCCCCGGCTCGTACTCGCGCAGCTGCGACGGCGTCAGCCACTGGTGGTCAATATCCAGCTCGCTGAGCAGACCGGCCGTGCCCTTGAGGCTGGCAGCCGCCGTCGTGTCGCTGGCCAGATCAATCAGGCCGCCATGACCACCGTCGAAGGCCAGATCGTGGCGCGCCTCGAGCGCCTGAAAGCATTGTCGGCTGTAGGCACCGAGGCGCAACATGGCTCGCTTGTTGCGCTCGTACAGGTCGGCCGCGTTGGCGAAGCGCCAGGTCGCATACAGGAAATGCAGGGTACGCAGTGACGGCGGCAGATGCAGCTTGAACGGCCCGTCGGCCTGGAGCAGCCAGGGCAGCGCCTTGCGAATCATCGTCGGCGAAGCCCAGGGCGAGACATAGCCGTAGGAGCGCTGCCCGGCGTTGGCGCGGCTGGTCTCCAGCCCCACATCAGCGCCACGTTCGACGACGGTGACGCGATACCCGCGCTCGACGAGGGCATGAGCGGTGGTCACGCCGACAACGCCCCCGCCAATCACCGCCACATGCATGACGCCTCCCGTCTATCGCCACGTATTGCTTGAAGCCTCGGCGCTCGCGGGTCGAGAACGGCCGCCTTCACCCGGCGCGAAATCGTCTCAGCAGTTGCCCTTCTTGGCCTGACCGGGCGGGCAGAAATCGCCGCCGCGATCATGGCCATGATGCCCGTCGCCAATCTCGACCACCGGCTCCGGGTTGATACGAGCCGGTGTGTAGCTGCATCCCGCCAGTACAAGCCCCACCAGCAAGAGTGCCAAGGAACGAATCATCATGGGTGTCTCCTTCCTTTTTCGGGTTCGTTTCATGCCTGAAGCTTAGCGAAAATCGTTCCTCACCATAAGTCGCGTGATAGCGACAGCGCAAAGGACACAGGAAGGGGTTGACAAGGACACCCCTTGTGGACAATTTTGGTATACAACAATAGTACACAAAACATCTCCAGCATCGGACAGGCACCTGAACCACCCTCGCGTGGGTAACCCTTGATCGCGAACAAGGGGGTGTTGCATCCATCGCGGAGGAGACCGACATGACCGAGACACAGCGCACTCTCTGGATTCGCCATCCACTGGCCTGCAGCGACGCCGCCGCGGCCGGTGGCGTGGTCGTCCAAGGCCGGCGAATCATCGAAGCCGTGCCTGCCGGGGGGCGGCCCGCCGGCCACGTCGACGAGGTTTTCGACGCCTCGGCCCATGTGCTGCTACCCGGACTGGTCAATACCCATCATCACTTCTACCAGACCCTGACCCGCGCCTATTCGCCGGCGCTCAACAAGCCGCTCTTTCCCTGGCTGACCACCCTGTACGACGTCTGGGCGAATCTCGGCGAGACGCAACTGGCACTAGCCAGCGAGCTGGCGATGGTCGAGCTGCTGATGTCCGGCTGCACCACGGTGGCCGACCATCACTATGTGTTTTCGGGTGCGCTGACCCACGCCATCGACATCCAGGTCGAGACCGCCCGCCGGCTCGGGGTGCGCGCCACGCTCACCCGGGGCTCCATGAGCCTCGGCCGGGATGATGGCGGCCTGCCGCCGCAATCGGTGGTCCAGAACGAACGCACCATCCTCGACGACAGCCAGCGCCTCATCGACTGCTACCACGAGCCCGGAGAAGGCGCGATGATCCGCCTCGCCCTGGCGCCCTGCTCGCCCTTTTCGGTGAGCCGTGAGCTGATGGAAGCCACTGCCCGTCTGGCCGAGACCAACGACGTGCGACTGCACACCCATCTTGCCGAGACCCAGGACGAAACCGACTTCTGCCAGCGCCAGTTAGGCATGCGCCCGCTCGACTATCTGGAGGCCTGCGGCTGGCTGAGCGAGCGCACCTGGCTCGCCCACGGTATCCACTTCGATGACGACGAGATCGCACGACTGGGCCGCGCCGGCACCGGCATCGCCCACTGCCCCTCCTCGAACATGGTGCTTGGCTCCGGGCTGTGCCGCACGCTGGAGCTGGAGGCAGCCGGCGCCCCGGTGGGCCTGGCCGTGGACGGCTCCGCCTCCAACGATCACTCCAATCTTGCCGAGGAGATGCGCCAGGCCCTGCTGCTGGGCCGCCTGCGCTATTCCCCCGAAGCCCTATCGCACCAAACCGTGATCGACTGGGCCACTCGCGGCTCGGCCCGCTGCCTGGGACGCGATGACATCGGCAGGCTGGCTACGGGTCAGCAGGCCGACCTGGCCCTGTTCCGGCTCGACGAAGCACGCTTCTCGGGCGCCGAGAACCCGTTGGCAGCACTGCTGCTGTGCGGCGCGCACCGGGCCGATCGCGTGATGGTTGCCGGCCACTGGCGAGTCACCGACGGCATGCCCCGCGACGTCGATCTGGAGGCGCTCATGGCCCGGCACGACGCTGCCGCCCGGCGCCTGCGACACGCCCTGTAACCTCGATGCCGCGGTGTGGCATCGCTCATCCCCCTCAACAACAACAAGCAAGGCAAGGAGAGACACAATGACCACCGCTTCCGAGCAGCCCATGCAGGAGGCTCCGCCGACAGTGCGCAGCACCCATGACGTCAATGCCATGCCGCCGCTGGGGCGCGCCATACCGCTGGGTATTCAGCACGTGCTGGCGATGTTCGTCAGCAACGTCACCGTGCCGATCATCATTGCCGGTGCCGCCGACCTGTCCGAGGCCCAGACCACGCTGATGATCCAGGCGGCAATGTTCGTCGCCGGGGTCGCCACCCTCGTCCAGTCACTGGGGCTCGGCCCCATCGGGGCCCGGCTGCCGATCGTCATGGGCACCAGCTTCGGCTTCGTGCCGGTGCTCATCCCCATCGCCGTGGGCATGGGCGTACCCACGGCGCTTGGCGCCGCGCTCTGCGGCGGGGTCGCCATGGCGCTGGTAGGGCTGTTCCTGCCCTACGTACGCTTTCTGTTCCCGCCGGTCGTTACCGGGACCTTCGTGATCATGATCGGCACGCTGCTGATGCCGGTGGGTTTCGCCTACATCGGCGGCGGCTTCGGTGCCGAGGATTTCGGTGCACTGCATCACTGGCTGCTCGCCGCCCTGGTGCTGATCGTGACCATCGGCTTTCACCAGTTCGGTCGCGGCATCTGGTCGGAAATGTCGCCACTGCTCGGGCTGGTCACCGGTTTCGTGGCAGCGCTGGCATTCGGCTACGTGGACTTCTCCGGCCTGCAGTCCGCCGCCTGGTTCTCGCTGCCGGTGCCCTTCGCCATCGGCGTGGAGTTCCACCTGTCCGCCATCCTGCCGGTAGTACTGCTGGCAGTGGTCACCTGCGCCGAATCGATCGGTGACATCGTCGGCACCACGGTGGGTGGCGCCAACCGCGAGCCCACCCATAAGGAACTCTCCGGCGGCGTGATGGCCGACGGCCTGTCGAGCGTCTTCGCGGCGATCTTCAACGCCTACCCGCAGATCAGCTTCAGCCAGAACGTGGGCATCGTCGCCCTGACCGGTGTGATCAGCCGCTTCGTGGTGGCCATCGGCGGCGCCTTCCTGGTCATCGCCGGGCTGCTGCCCAAGCTGGGCGCGATCATCTCGGGCATCCCCAACTCGGTGCTCGGCGGCGCCGTGGTGATCATGTTCGGCATGATCGCCAGTGCCGGCATCAAGATGCTCAGCGGCATCGAGTTCAACAGGCGCAACATGCTGATCATGGCCATGGCGCTGGCTACCGCGCTGGGCCTGCCCGCCCAGGAAGGCCTGTATTCGGGTCTGTCGGACAACCTGGCGGCGATCATCGACTCCGGGCTGATCCCCGGCGCCCTGGTCGCCATCGTGCTCAACCTGATCCTGCCTCACGGCGAGCGGCCGATGCGCCAGAACGTCTGACGCCCCCTCCCCTCTACCTCCCCCTGCACCCCGGCACCCCGGCACGCGCGTGCCGGGGTTTCTGTGTGTAACGACCGTCTGCGACCAAAGCTCTACTTTACGTTAACGTAAACCCTTTCTATGCTGCCTTGCATGACGGACAGCCCGTGGCCAACCCGCGCCACACCGACCCGCGAAGCCACCCGGTTCAGGAGACACACGCCATGCACGCCCCCTACACCCCACTCGATTTCGGCCTCCCCGATGAACTGAACATGCTGCGCGATCATGTCAACGCCTTCGCCCGTGACGAGATCGCCCCGCGGGCCGCGCAGATCGACCACGACAACGTCTTCCCCAACGATCTGTGGCAGAAATTCGGCGACATGGGCCTGCTCGGCATCACCGTGCCGGAAGAGGACGGCGGCAGCGGCATGGGCTATCTCGCCCACTGCATCGCCATGGAAGAGATCTCGCGGGCCAGCGCCTCGGTGGGCCTGTCCTATGGCGCGCACTCCAACCTGTGCGTCAACCAGATCAAGCTCAACGGCAATGCCGACCAGAAAGCCAAGTATCTGCCCAGGCTGATCAGCGGCGAGCACGTCGGCGCGCTGGCGATGTCCGAGCCCGGCGCCGGCTCCGACGTGGTGTCGATGAAGCTGCGCGCCGAGAAGCGCGGCGACACCTACGTGCTCAACGGCAACAAGATGTGGATCACCAACGGCCCCGACGCCGACGTGCTGGTGGTCTATGCCAAGACCGACCCCGAGGCCGGCTCCAAAGGCATCACGGCGTTCATCATCGAGAAGGAGTTTGCCGGTTTCTCCACGGCCCAGAAGCTCGACAAGCTAGGCATGCGCGGCTCCAACACCTGCGAGCTGGTGTTCGAGGACTGCGAGGTCCCGGCGGAGAACGTGCTCGGCGAGGAAAACCGCGGCGCCAGGGTGCTGATGAGCGGCCTGGATTTTGAACGCACCGTGCTCGCCGCCGGCCCCATCGGCATCATGCAGGCGGCCATGGACGTGGTAGTGCCCTACCTTCACGAACGCAAGCAGTTCGGCCAGTCGATCGGCGAGTTCCAGCTGGTCCAGGGCAAGGTCGCCGACATGCTCACTACCCTGAATGCCTGCCGCGCCTACATCTACGCCGTGGCCGGCGCCTGCGACCGCGGCCGCAGCTCGCGCAAGGACGCCGCCGGGGTGATCCTCTACTGCGCCGAGAAGGCCACCCAGGTCGCGCTTGACGCCATCCAGCTGCTCGGCGGCAACGGCTATATCAACGAATACCCCACCGGGCGCCTGCTGCGTGACGCCAAGCTCTACGAAATCGGCGCCGGCACCAGCGAGATTCGGCGGATGCTGATCGGTCGCGAGCTCTTCAACGAATCGGCTTAAAAATGGCTGCGCTCGCTCATACGGCGTTAAAAATTGACTCAAGGTACTCATTTACAGCAGTAAACTCCGCCCTTTCGTCAATTTTTGCCTTGTCTGAGCTTCGCTCGCACATTTTAACTTCAGAGCTAAGGAAGCCGACAAATGGCTATTCTTCAGACCCAAATTAATCCGCGCACCGAGGCCTTCCAGGCCAACGACGCGGCGATGCGCGCCGAGGTCGGCAAGCTGCACGAGCTGACCGCGTCGATCGCCCGGGGCGGCGGCGACAAGGCCCGCGAACGTCATGAGTCGCGCGGCAAGCTGTTCGTGCGCGATCGCATCGACCACCTGCTCGACGAAGGCGCGCCGTTTCTCGAGATCGGCGCCCTGGCCGCCCACGAGGTCTACGGCACCGAGGTGCCGGCGGCGGGGGTCGTCGCCGGCATCGGTCGCGTAAGCGGCGTCGAGTGCGTGATCGTCGCCAACGATGCCACGGTCAAGGGCGGCACCTATTTCCCGCTGACCGTGAAGAAGCACCTGCGCGCCCAGGAGATCGCCCGCAAGCACCGCCTGCCGTGCATCTACCTGGTCGATTCCGGCGGCGCCCACCTGCCCCACCAGGACGAGGTGTTCCCCGACCGCGATCACTTCGGGCGCATCTTCTACAACCAGGCCACGCTCTCCGCCGAGGGCATCCCGCAGATCGCCGTGGTGATGGGTTCGTGCACCGCCGGCGGCGCCTACGTGCCGGCGATGGCCGACGAATCGATCATCGTGCGCAACCAGGGGACGATCTTCCTCGGCGGCCCGCCGCTGGTGAAGGCCGCCACCGGCGAGACGATCAGCGCCGAGGACCTGGGTGGCGCCGATGTCCACGCCAGGGTCAGCGGCGTGGCCGACCACTATGCCGACAATGACGCCCACGCCCTGCAGCTTGCCCGCCGTGCCGTGTCGCGGCTGAACTGGCAGAAGCGCGGCGAACTGGCGATGCGCGAATCGCGCCCGCCGCGGCTCGACCCCGACGAGCTCTACGGCATCGTCGGCACCGACCTCAAGAAACCCTACGACGTGCGCGAAGTGATCGCGCGGCTGGTCGACGACTCCGACTTCGACGAGTTCAAGCGCTACTACGGCGACACCCTGGTCACCGGCTTCGCCCACTGGTGCGGCCACCCGGTGGGCATCGTCGCCAACAACGGCGTGCTGTTCTCGGAGTCCGCCGTGAAGGGCGCGCACTTCATCGAGCTCTGCGCCCAGCGCGGCATTCCGCTGATCTTCCTGCAGAACATCACCGGCTTCATGGTCGGCTCCAAGTACGAGCAGGAAGGCATCGCCAAGCACGGCGCCAAGCTGGTCACCGCGGTGGCCTGCGCGAAAGTCCCCAAGTTCACGGTGCTGATCGGCGGCAGCTTCGGCGCCGGCAACTACGGCATGTGCGGGCGCGCCTACGACCCCAACCTGCTGTTCATGTGGCCCAATGCGCGCATCTCGGTGATGGGCGGCGAACAGGCCGCCAACGTGCTGGCCCAGGTCAAGCGCGACCAGTTCGAACGCAGCGGCGAAACCTGGAGCGAGGACGACGAGAGCGCCTTCAAGACGCCGATCCGCGACCAGTACGAGCGCCAGGGGCACCCGTTTTATGCCAGCGCGCGGCTGTGGGACGACGGCGTGATCGACCCGCTGCAGACCCGCGACGTGATCGGGCTGGCGCTGGCCGCGGCGATGAATGCCGAGGTAGAGGACACGACGTTCGGCGTGTTCCGAATGTGATGAACCCACCGCCAGGCGGTCCGAGGCCAGGGGACAGGGCAAAGCAAGGGTCATTTGCCATGGATGGCAAATGTAGCGCCCAGGGAGGGGTTCACAGCGCCCTTGCGACGCCCTGCCCCCGGCCGGGCAAGGCGGCAGTGAAACGCTGACAGGGAATGGACGACAATATGACCCAAGAGACGCAATATTCCCGGCTGAACATCGACGAACGCGGCGTCGCCCGGCTGACGCTCGCCAAGCCCGACGTCCACAACGCCTTCGACGATGCGCTGATCGGCGAACTCAACCGTCATCTCGACCGCCTGCACGACTCGGCCGAGCGCGGCGAGGTACGCGTGGTGGTGCTCGGTTCCGAGGGCAAGCACTTCTCCGCCGGCGCCGATCTCAACTGGATGAAGCGCATGGTCGACTACAGCGTCGACGACAATCTGGCCGACTCCCGCGAGCTGGCGCGCCTGATGCAACGCATCGACAGCCTGCCCTGCCCCACGCTGTGCGGCATTCAGGGCGCGGCCTACGGCGGCGCGGTGGGGCTCGCGGCTTGCTGCGATCTCGTCGTCGCCTCCGAGGCGGCACGCTTCTGTCTTTCCGAGGTCAGGATCGGCCTCTCGCCGGCGGTGATCAGCCCCTACGTGCAACGCGCCATCGGCAGCCGCCAGATGCGCCGCTTCGCGCTGACCGCCGAGGTCATGGACGTCACCACCGCACAGACGCTGGGCCTGGTCCACGAGGTCGCCGGCAGCCACGAACTCGACGCGCGCGTCGAGCACTACGTCGCCCGGCTCCTCGAGGCCTCGCCCCGGGCGCAACGCGTCACCAAGGCCTTGCTCGCCGACGTGGCCCACGAATCCGACCGCGACGTCATCCGCGAGACCACCTGCCGGGTGATCAGCGAGCTGCGCGTCAGCGACGAAGGGCAGGAAGGCCTGGCCGCCTTCTTCGACAAACGCACTCCCGCCTGGCAACCGGCCGGCGACGACGACAAGGAATCCCGCTCATGAGTCTCGCCAATGCGCCCCGCCCGCTGGGCTCGGTATTGATCGCCAACCGCGGGGAGATCGCCTGCCGGGTGATCCGCACCGCCCGTCGCCTGGGGCTGAGAAGCATCGCCGTCTATTCCGATGCCGACGCCAGCGCCCGTCACGTCCGCGA
This sequence comes from Halomonadaceae bacterium T82-2, assembly GCA_001577635.1. GTDB lineage: Bacteria > Pseudomonadota > Gammaproteobacteria > Pseudomonadales > Halomonadaceae > Modicisalibacter. Next base: position 37,671 of record LSBP01000027.1, read on the forward strand.
GGCCGACGAGGCCGTGCGGCTGGGCCCCGCCCCGGCCCGCGAGAGCTATCTCGACATCGACGCCGTGATCGACGCCGCCCGGCGCACCGGCGCCGACGCCATCCACCCGGGCTATGGCTTTCTCTCCGAGAACGCCGAATTCGTCGCCGCCTGCGAGCGCGCCGACATCGCCTTCGTCGGCCCGCCGGCCTCGGCGATCGCCGCCATGGGCGACAAGTCCGCCGCCAAGGCGCGCATGGAGACCGCCGGCGTACCGCTGGTCCCCGGCTACCACGGCGACGACCAGCACGACGATCACCTCAAGGCCGAGGCCGAGCGCATCGGCTACCCGGTGCTGCTCAAGGCCAGTGCCGGCGGCGGCGGCAAGGGCATGCGCGTGGTCGAGTCAGGCGAGGCCTTCCAGTCCGCGCTCGATGGCTGCCGCCGCGAGTCTCGCGCCGCCTTTGGCGACGACCGCATGCTGATCGAGAAGTACCTGACCCAGCCGCGCCACGTCGAGGTCCAGGTGTTCTGCGACAGCCAGGGCGACGGCGTCTACCTGTTCGAGCGTGACTGCTCCGTGCAGCGCCGCCACCAGAAGGTGCTGGAAGAAGCCCCCGCCCCGGGCATGACCGAGGCGCTGCGCCGCGAGATGGGCGAGGCCGCCGTGCGCGCCGCCCGCGAGATCGGCTATGTCGGCGCCGGCACCGTCGAGTTCCTGCTGGATGCGGACGGACGTTTCTACTTCATGGAGATGAACACCCGCCTGCAGGTCGAGCACCCGGTCACCGAGATGATCACCGGCGAGGACCTGGTCGAATGGCAGCTCGCCGTGGCCGCCGGCCTGCCGCTGCCCAGGGCCCAGAATGAACTGGCCATCACCGGTCATGCCTTCGAGGCGCGTCTCTACGCCGAGGACCCGGCGCAGGATTTCCTGCCGGCGACGGGCACCCTCGAGCGTTTCGGCCTGGACCTGACCGGCGCCGCGCTGGATGCCGAGCGGGTACGGCTCGACAGCGGCGTCGCAACCGGCGACGCGGTCTCGATGCACTACGACCCGATGCTCGCCAAGCTGATCGTCCACGGCGACGACCGCGACCAGGCGCTGGCTACCCTCAACCGCGCCCTGGCCGCGCTCGACGTGGTCGGCGTGACCACCAACCGCGCCTTCCTCCAGCGCCTGGCCGGCCACCCCGCCTTCCTTCGTGCCGAGCTCGACACCCGCTTCATCGAGCATCACCACGACGAGCTCTTCGCGGATCGCGCGCCCGATGCCGCCACCTACGCGCAGGTCGCGTTGCAGGCGCTCGATCACCTGCAGGGCGAGGCCAACGACACCCCCTGGGCGCGTCGCGACGGCTGGCGGCTCAACGCCCCCCGGCAGGTGCGCATCGCCCTGACCGACCCGGCCCACGCCGCGGATGCCAGCGACAGCGACGCCGTCGTCACCGTGCGCGCCGAGCGGCCGAGCGCCAACGGCGACTGGCACTTGAGCGTCAACGGCGAGACTTTCCAAGGCAACCTGAAGCGACTCGACGGCGACGCCGTGGCGATCACCCTCGACGGCCACCGCCGCCGCTACCTGGCGCGTCACGAACGCGCCACCGACGGCGACCGGCTGATCCTCGGCGATGCCCACGGCGAAGTGCGCCTCGCCTGGCGGCGCCTCGACGCCGTCGACCACGGCCACCACGAGGTGGATGCCACCCTCACCGCGCCCATGCACGGCACCGTGGTGGCGCTGCTCGTCGAGCCGGGCCAGCGCGTCGAAAAGGGCACGCCGCTGATGGTGATGGAAGCGATGAAGATGGAGCACACCCTGAGCGCCCCCGCCGATGGCCACGTGGAAAGCTTTCACTTCCAGGGCGGCGATACCGTCGGCCAGGGCGATGTGCTGCTGGAATTTCAGTCAGGAGACAGCTGATGGCACTTCCCACCCAGGTTCGCATCGTCGAGGTCGGCCCCCGCGACGGTCTGCAGAACGAGCCCGACGCGATCAGCACCGCCACCAAGCTGGAACTGATCGACCGCCTGGGCGCGGCGGGCCTGCGTCACATCGAGGCGGCGAGCTTCGTCTCGCCCAAGTGGGTACCGCAGATGGCGGATCACCGCGAAGTGATGACCGGCCTCAGCCGTCGGCCGGGAGTGACCTACTCCGCCCTCACCCCCAACCTCAAGGGACTGGAAGCCGCACTGGAATGCGGCGTCGAGGAAGTCGCGGTGTTCGGCGCCACCAGCGAGAGCTTTTCGCAGAAGAACATCAATTGCTCGATTGCCGAGTCTCTGGCGCGTTTCGAGCCGGTGCTGGAACGCGCCAAGGCCGCCAACGTGCGCGTGCGCGGCTATGTCTCCTGCGTGCTCGGCTGCCCCTACGAAGGTGACATCACTCCGGCCAAGGTCGCCGAGGTTTCGAAGGCGCTCTATGACATGGGGTGCTATGAAGTCTCGCTCGGCGACACCATCGGCACCGGCACCCCGCTCAAGGCCAAGCGCATGATCGAAGCCGTGAGCCGCGACATCCCCATGGCCAAGCTCGCCGCCCACTTCCACGACACCTACGGCCAGGCACTCGCCAATCTCTACGCCGTGCTGGAAGAAGGCATAGCCGTGATTGACAGCTCGGTCGCCGGCCTCGGCGGCTGCCCCTACGCCCAGGGTGCCTCCGGTAACGTGGCGAGTGAAGACGTGGTGTATCTGCTGGATGGGCTGGGTATCGAGACAGGGATCGACCTGAAAAAGCTGGCGGGAACCGGCACCTGGATCACCCAAGCGATTGGGCGACCCAACCGGTCGAAGGTGGGTGTGGCCCTCGCCACCAGGGGATGACCCCTTGTTACGGCTGCCGTCCCCGGCTCAGCCAGCGGACGGCGTCGGTGGGAGCTTGCCAGCGGACGGCGTCGGTGGGAGCTTGCCAGCGGAAGGCAGGCTCAAAGGCTGCGGGTCAGCGGCTCTCTTCGGCGTCGGCCTGTGTGCCGGCCTCTTCCAGCAACCAGTCACGGAACTGCCGAGCGATGGGTCGCTCCAGACTCTCGCCCGCGCTCACCACATAGTAGGCCTGGTCGGTGTTCAGCGGACGATCGGCCAGCACGACCAGCTTTCCGGCGGACAGCTCCGCCTGATGGAGCTCCCGGCTGCCGAGCAGAGCGCCCTGGCCGGCGATGGCTGCCTCCAGCGCCAGCAGGCCGTTGCCGAATCGCAGTTCGCGTAGCGCGCCCGTGTCGAGTCCCTGCTGCAGGAACCACTCCTTCCAGCCATAGGGCTCCTTCAAGCGGCTCAGGGTGCTATCACACAATAACGGCATCCCCTTCAATGTTTCGATGCCCGCTCTGGAGGAAGCCAGTTCCGGCGCGCAGATGGGCACCAGGTCCAGGCTCAACAACCGCCGAGGCGCCAGATCGGGATAATTGCCATAGCCAAGACGCACGGAGACATCGATGCCGGCGCGCTTGAGATCGGCTACACCCAAAACGCTCTCCCGATCGCGGTCCACCGTATGCAGGCTCGCCTGCAACCTCACTTCGGCGTCGGGGCAACGGGCATAGAATCGGTGCAGACGCGGCACAATCCACTTGGTGGCGAACAGCGGTTCGGCGCAAACGGTGACAATCAGACGCTCCTCGCCGTAGGAGCGGATCTTCTCGACCGCACGTCCCAGGGTCTGGAACCCTTCATGCAACTCCGGCAAGGCGCCACGCGCGGCCGGCGTCAGGCTGACCCGCCGATGGTGGCGAACAAAGAGATCAACACCGAGATACTCCTCGAGCGCCTTGATCTGATGGCTGATCGCCGCCGGCGTGACATTGAGCTCCTTGGCCGCCGCGGCGAAGCTCCTGGTTCGCGCGGCGACCTCGAAGTAGGAGAGCGCAATCAGGGGAGGAAGTCGTGACATGACCAGTGCTCGCTTGAGTGACGGTGGCCACCGGCCCGATCGAGCGACCCGATGAAAGGCCACTATAGACGTTGCCGGCTACACACCATACCGTCCACTGCAAGGCATTCACCTCCTGCCCCGGCTTTTCAGGCTGACAGGCTGGTCTCGAGTTGCCGACGCAACTGAAACTTCTGGATCTTCCCGGTCGAGGTGGTCGGGAGCCGGGTGAATATCACCTTCTTGGGAACCTTGAAACGGCTGATGTTCTCCCTGCAGAAGTGGATCAATGCCGCCTCGTTCAACTCGCTTCCGGGGCGCAGCTGGACGAAGGCCACCGGCACTTCCCCCCATTTGTCGTCCGTCATCGCCACCACGGCTGCCTGCTCGACATCATCATGCCGCTGGATGACCTCCTCGACCTCCAGGGAAGAGATATTCTCCCCGCCCGAGATGATCACATCCTTGAGGCGGTCGCGGATCTTGACGTAACCATCCGATTCCACCACGGCGAGGTCACCGGAGTGAAACCAGCCGCCGGCAAAGGCTTCCCGGGTCGCGGCCTCGTTGCGCAGGTACCCCTTCATGACGATGTTGCCACGGAACATGATCTCGCCCACCGTCTCGCCATCGGCGGGGACAGGTTCCAGCGTGACAGGGTCCAGCACCGCCATGCCTTCCTGCAGGGGGTAGGCCACTCCCTGACGTCCATTGAGCCGGACCCGCTCCTCCAGGGGGCGTCGGTCCCAGCCCTCCTGCTTGACACACACCGACGCCGGGCCGTAGGTCTCGGTCAATCCATAGACATGGGTGAGCTCGATGCCGAGGGTCTCCATCCGCTCCAGCACCGACGCCGGGGGCGCCGCTCCGGCAATCAGGCCGGACACGGGGTGATCGATCGGCTGCTGCGCCGCCACGGCGGCATCGGCGATCATCGAGTGGACGACGGGCGCACCACAGTAGTGAGTGACCCCATGCCGCCGGATCAGGTCCAGGATCACCTCCGGGTCGACTCGGCGCAGGCAGACGCTGGTCCCGCCGAGTGCCGCCAGGGTCCACGGGAAACACCAGCCGTTACAGTGAAACATCGGCAGCGTCCAGAGATAGACCACGTCGGCGGGCATCGACCAGGACAGCACATTGCTGATCGCATTCAGGTAGGCGCCACGATGGTGGGTGACGACCCCTTTCGGATTGCCGGTGGTGCCGGAGGTGTACCCCAGCGCAATCGCATCCCACTCGTCGACCGGCAGCTGCCAGTCTTCCCGTTCCGGCTGCTCGGCCAGCAGCGCCTCGTACTCCAGGTCGCCGAGGAAACGCTCCGTGCCCTGGCTCGGGTCGGAGACGTTGATCACCCGGGGCGCCGGTCCTGTCAGCCGGGCCAGGGCCTTGTCGACCACATCCGAGTACTCGGGATCGACCAGCAACAGTCGTGAGCGGCTGTGATCGAGGATGAAGGCCACTGCGTCCGCATCCAGGCGGATGTTGATGGCGTTCAACACCGCCCCCGCCATCGGCACCCCGAAGTGTGCCTCGTACATGGCCGGGACATTCGGCAGCATGGCCGCGACCGTATCGCCTCGGCCAATGCCGACGTGTTTCAACAGGGAGGCCAGTCGGCAGCAGCGGCCATAAGTCTGCCGCCAGGTGTACCGCGTCTCGTTGTAGATCAGCGCCGTCCTGTCAGGGTAAACGGCGGCAGCCCGCTTGATGAAGCTCAAGGGAGACAGCGCCACATGATTCGCCGCCGTTTTGTCGAGAGCCTCATTGAAGTGGCAAATATCGTTCATGGATCGACCCCTGTTATTCTAGGGAAGGGTTCATAATTCGGGCTTTTAACCGCTATAACGAGTCGACGAGCGCAGACAGTGTTCCGACATTGCCTGAATCAGCGCTTCCCTAGCTGCCTGGCTGTTCCCAGACGGGCTTGCGCTTGCCGAGGAAGGCATCGATCCCCTCGCCTGCGTCGGGGCTCATCATGTTTTCCGCCATCACATTGCCGGCGTAATCGTAGGCATCAGCCAGTGCCATCTGACGCTGGGAATGGAACATGGACTTACCGAAGCGAACCGCGGCCGGACTCTTGCCGAGAATCTGCTCCACCTTGTCAGCCACGGCGGCGTCCAGGTTGTCATCATCGGTCACCGCACTTAGCAGCCCCCACTCAAAGGCCGTGTCCGCATCGATGAAATCGCCCGACACCAGCATGTCGAACGTCCGCTTGGGAGAGATGCTGCGTGACAGCGCGACGGCCGGAGTCGAGCAGAATAGCCCGACATTGATGCCCGACACCGCGAAGCTGGCCGACCGGCCGGCGATGGCCAGGTCACAGCTGGCCACCAGCTGGCACCCCGCCGCCGTGGCCATGCCCTGGACCCTGGCGATGACCGGGACCGGCAGGGCCACGATACTCTGCATCACCCGGCTACAGCTGCGAAACAATTCCTGATAGTAGGCCTTGTCAGGATTGGCACGCATTTCGCGCAGGTCGTGTCCGGCACAAAAGCCACGACCATTGCCGCCGATGACCACGCAGCGGACGGCAGGATCATCAGCGATCGTATCCAGTTCCCGCTGCAATGCGGTCAGCATCGCCTGGGAAAGAGTATTGAACTTGTCCGGGCGGTTCAGCGTGAGATAGACGGCCCCGTCGTTATCTTCCCTGAGAAGGATATCGTCCCTAGTGTGACTGAGAGTCATACATGCCTCGCGACAAAAGTCGAGTATTAAAGGTGATTGATCGTCACTTCGGCAGTGATCGAATTGCGAATGAAACAGTTTCGGTGGGCTCCGGCATGCATCCGGGATATTGCCTTCTGGTCCGGCATGGCATCACCACTAAAAGTGATGCGCGGCGACAGCTCGATACGCGTCACCTCCCGCCCCTTTTTATCGTTGCTCTCCAGATAGCCGACCGGATCGTCCTCATAGGCTTCGACCTGATACCCCTGAAACTCGGCGATCGCCAGAAAGAACAGCATATGACAGCTGGACACCGCGCTGATCAGCATTTGTTCCGGGTCGGCACAGTCTGGATCACCCTTGAATTCGGTCGATGCAGAAACATCGACCTGCTGACCACCGTTCAACGTAATTCGGTGGTTACGCGAATAGGTGCTTGCATCGCTTTCGTGCGGGGCACGCTGCCAACGGATGACGGACTGATGGACTGACATAGAAACACCTCCTGAGCATGCCCGCAGGCTATGCCCTCCGAAGGATAGCCGTAAAACGACGATTGCTAACCACTAGGGTTAGCCCACCTAACGCAAAACTTATCGAACAGTCCGCGGCCGGCCAATCGGCGGCGTCATGGCAGTAGAGAGCGGGAGACCAGTGACTATAGCGAACATGGATGAATGACAAAAAGTAAGCCAAACCCTTAGAAAGGGTCACTTTACCCCCATGAATGGCCGCGGCTAGCCTGCATGCGTCATGAGATCACGCGGGACAGGGCGATTGAGCATGAAGACCATGGATGTTGAATACGCGATCATCGGTGCCGGCACCGGCGGCCTGGGTGCCTATTCACGGATCAGCCGCCGGACCGACAGCCTGGTGATGATCCAGGACGGCCCCTACGGCACCACCTGTGCGCGGGTCGGCTGCATGCCCAGCAAACTGTTGATCACCGCCGCCGACCACGCCCATCACCTGCACACCAGCGAGTTCTTCGGGGTCCCAACCTCGGGCCGCGTGGAAGGACGCAAGGTACTGGAGCGGATGCGCCGAGAGCGAGACCACCGGTTCGTCGCCCGCAACCTCCGCTACATCGACAGGATTCCGGACCATCACAAGCTCGAGGGGCGCGCCCGGTTTATCGGGCCGGGGCGCCTGATGGTGGGCGAATCGGTCGAGGTCAGGGCGAAGAAGGTCATCCTCGCCTGCGGCTCACGCCCCGCGATCGGTGAGGTATTCAACCCGGTGATGTCCCGCGTTCTCACCAGCGACACGATATTCGAGCTGGAAGACCTTCCCCGTTCGATTGCCGTGATCGGCATGGGCGTCATCGCGCTGGAACTGGGTCAGGCCCTCCATCGGCTGGGTGTCGAAACGACCTTCTACGGCCGCTCCGGCAGGATCAACGCCCTCACCCATCCGACCATGCAGCGCGAGGCGCTCGATGTGCTCTCCGCCGAACTGGACATCCACCCATGTGGCCAGGTGCTGAGCACCCGGGAAGACGCGGACGGGGCCTGGATCGAGTACGAGCAGTCGAATGGCCAGCGGATCACCGGAGTCTTCGACAGGATCCTGGTCGCCACGGGACGGGTGTCCAACCTGGACCGGCTGGGGCTGGAGCATGCAGGCGTGGAGGTCACCGATCGTGGCGAGGTGAATTTCGATCCGCACACGATGCGCTGCGGCAACCTGCCCCTCTTCATTGCCGGCGATGCCACCGATCACCTGCCGGTATGGCACGAAGCCTACGACGAGGGGCGAATCGCAGCCGACAATGCGCTGAACTACCCGTCCCCCACCCCTGCAGAACGTCGACCGCCGTTGATGGTCTTCTTCACCGACCCCCAGATCGCCGTCATCGGCCAGAGCTACCAGCAGCTTCAGGACCGGGAGATCGTCATCGGTGAGCTGCCGTTCACCAGCGCCCGCCATGTGGTCTGGAACAAGGTGCACGGGCGCATGCAGGTCTACCTAGACGCACGAACCGACGTCATCCTGGGCGCCGAGCTGCTGGGATACCAGGCCGAGCACCTGGCACACCTGCTCGCCCTGGCCATCACGCACGGCATGACGGCGGAACAGGTACTGGCGATGCCCATCTATCACCCCAGTGCCGAAGAGTTGCTGCGAGATGTATTGATCGATGCCCGGAAAAAGCACAGGCGGCACGAAGCAGAGACAATGCGCCTGACTACACCGACGTAGCATGTCAGGCCCTCAGAAAAGTCACTCTGCGATCGCATACCCGCTCAATTCAGACAAAACCAGAACCCCGGGTTATGGGTACACGCTGTACGGAAAGCCCGTGAGCATCCAAGAGAGCTTCGGAATCCCATTGGGTCACCATAATGAGGCATTCGGGTTTATTTGACAGTGACTCTTAAAATCGCACTCACTGTTTATGAGGTATGAATTGGACAGCATGAATGGTGGAACCGAGGATCCTGACTTCATCCTTCAACTTAGGGAATATGCATCTCGAGTTCGTCGTGACCGACGCCTCCAAGGCAGCAATGTTCGCACGATCACTCTTACAAGCCAGTCAGAAAGCAAGGATAGCGTCACCATTGATGCAGTGATCGAAAATGGCGTGATCCAAGAGGTCGGGTATCGGGTTCGTGCCTGTTCACTGGCACAAGCGACAACGGCACTTGTTGCTGAGCGGGCCACCGGTTTAAACATGAAGACACTGTCAGTCATCAAGCATGAAGTGGACCCCGAAATTCGGACCAGGCGCTAAGCTCTGATCATTCCGACAGGAGAACCTGATCATGAGCAGGAAACGCAGGCAATACAGCGCCGACT
>LSBP01000028.1 GCA_001577635.1 Halomonadaceae bacterium T82-2
GGTTCCGGTTCCGGTTCCGGTTCCGGTTCCGGTTCCGGTTCCGGTTCCGGTTCCGGTTCCGGTTCCGGTTCCGGTTCCGGTTCCAGGGCAGTCTCGCTCCAGGGCGGCGGTGGGGCATCGGACGCCGCAGGCGCTTCGGCCCCCGCAACGTCGGATGGCACCTCCTCGGAAGCGGCCTTTTCGGCGGCTTCATCCACGGGCATGGGGCGGTCATCCACCACCGGCGCCTCGGGCGGAGGCGCCTCGCCGGCCGGGGCCAGCGCTTCGCCCCCGGCAGCCGCCGCCTCCTTAGAACCCGTGTCGCCACGCAATGGCAGCGGCGTCTGCGGCGGCTTCGGCACGCCCTGGGGGCGGAAGGCCAGCATGCGCAGCAGGGTCATCTCCAGCGCCGTGCGCGGCTCCGGCGCGCTGTCCATGTCGGCACGCCCCTGCAGACCGATCTGGTAGTAGAGCTGAACATCCTCGGCGGTGAAGCGCCCAGCGAGCGCCAGCAACTCGTCGCGGTCACCATGGCCGTTGTCGAGCGCCTCGGGAACCATCTGGGCGATCGCCAGACGGTGGAAGACGCCGGTCAGGTCATCCAGCACGCCGGCGAAATCGGGCCCCTGCTCGGCCAGCGACGCGACCTCGCCGAGTACCCGGGCGGCATCCACTTCGGCCAGCGCCTCGGCCAGCGCCAGCAGATGGCGGTGATCGAGGGTGCCGAGCATTGCCGCCACGTCGGCCCGGCGCAGCTGGCCCTGACCGAAGGCGATAGCCTGATCGGTCAAGCTCATGGCGTCGCGCATCGAGCCTTCAGCCGCCTTGCCCAGCAGCCACAGGGCCGGCGCCTCGTAGGTGACCGACTCGGCCTGCAGCACCCGCTCGAGATGCTCGACGATACGCTCGGGCGGCATGTTCTTGAGCGAGAACTGCAGGCAGCGCGACAGCACCGTTACCGGCAGCTTCTGCGGGTCGGTAGTCGCCAGCAGGAACTTGACGTGCGGGGGCGGCTCCTCGAGCGTCTTGAGCAGCGCATTGAAGCTGTGGGTCGAGAGCATGTGCACCTCGTCGATGAGGTACACCTTGTATCTACCCTGGGTAGGCGCGTACTGCACGTTGTCCAGCAGCTCGCGGGTATCCTCGACCTTGGTGCGCGAGGCCGCATCCACCTCGATCAGGTCGACGAACCGCCCCTCGTCGATGTCACGGCACGTATTGCAGGTGCCGCACGGTGATGAGGTCACGCCGCCTTCGCAGTTGAGGCACTTGGCAAGAATCCGCGCCAAGGTGGTCTTGCCGACACCGCGCGTACCGGTGAACAGGTAGGCGTGGTGCAGACGCCCCTGATCGAGCGCGTTGATCAGCGCTCGCTGAACGTGCTCCTGCCCAACCAGTTCATGGAAGGTGCGCGGCCGCCACTTGCGGGCCAGTACCTGATAGCTCATGCAGCACGGAAGTCCTTGCGACTGGGAACCGGGCCGGCACAGAGCGACCCGTTGAGAATGCGTGATATCGCACTCATTCTAGCGATTCCCGACGAGGGCGGAAAGCTGCCGGGGCACGCTTGGCCAGCGCCGGGAGGGAAACATCAGCCGCCTTGCTGCACCCGATCGAGCCAGCCGCCACACTGAGTGCCGACACCGGACCAGTCGTCACCCAGCCGGCATACGAAAAGCACATCGTGATTGTCGATCAGCTGCATCAACGTGCGCCGCAGCTCGGTGGCATCCTGCCCGGTACGGATCAGACACTGGCCGTCCATGGCCCAGCAGTGGTCAAAGCTTTCCAGGCAGTCGTAGAAGGCTCGGTATTCGCTGGCCTGATAAAGATCGTAACTAATGGAAAATATACCCATTGAGGTCAACCTGCGTACAAAAATGGGAAGTTCTTATAACGCAACTTTTACGCGGCTTGGACAATAACGCAGGCACGATAGCATTCGAGCAGACAGGGTCAATGTTTGCGGCGGACACGCCGGAGTGCGGCGATAAACAGGCAGGATAAATAATACGGAGCACAACGGGAGGCGGCCCCATCAGCCACATCCCGGCACACGCATCCACCACTACCGTTGCTCCCTTCCGGGCCTGGCGGGGTTCGCGGCTTCGCGTTGCGGGAGGACCGACGGGGCCACCACAATCGAATCGACGCCATCGCGCCGACACACTCGAGGTAACTCGTTGAATGCGAAATCGTTTCGCCTCATTTGCCTCGAGCGCCGCAGCACTATAACAGCGCCGGGCCGGCCCCGCAAGCCTGGGAAGGTTCACCGATCGGCGCAAGGCTCAAGGCGAATTTCGACTAGGCTGACTAGAGGGAACCAACGCAATCGACCGGTCAAGGAGAAGGACTCATGAAGAAGAACCCCGACAAGGGCTACGTCGCGCTGCTCGGCTGGAGCCTCAATGCTGTCGAGGCCGCCGAGAACTTTGATCGACGTTACGTGGTGGTCGCACCGGACTGGGCCGAGGACTACTGCCAGAAACACGACATCCCCTACCTGTCCTGGAATTTCGAGCGCCTCAACGACCGCTCCATGGAGATCGCCGAGACACTCAAGGAGATGGGCGTCGATGTGGCGATCCCGCTGTTCGAGGAAACCGTGGAATGGGCCGGTGCCATCAATGCCGTGCTGCTCGACAACCCCCGCCTCTACGGCCAGGCCCTGCTCCTGCGTGACAAGGCGCTGATGAAACGCCGTGCCCAGCTCGGCGGCATCCGCGTGGGCATCTTCGAGGAGGCCCACGACAAGGACGATGTCATTCGCTTTCTCAAGCGCGTCAACCAGACGCTGCTCAAGCTCGACGGCGATCCCAACGACCCGATCCACCTCAAGGCCTTCGACAAGGCCGGCTGCCTGGGTCATCGCGTGATTCGCACCCCCGACGAGATCGACACCATCCCCGACGAGGAATTTCCGGTGCTGATGGAGTCCCACCTCGATGGTTGGGAGTTCGCCGTCGAGGCCTGGATCCACAACGGCAAGATCGCCTTTCTCAACATCTCGGAATACGTGACGCTGGGCTATTCGGTCTTTGTTCCCGCCTCGCCGGAACTGGAGCAGTACCGCCCGCAGATCACCGCCCAGATCGAGAAGCTGATCAAGGCCTTCGACATCGAGTTCGGGCTGATCCACCCCGAGTACTTCGTTACCAGCGATGGCGAGATGTACTTCGGCGAAGTCGCCTACCGCCCGCCCGGGTTCAAGGTCTTCGAGCTGCTCGAGCGGGCCTACGGCTTCAATGCCTACCAGGCGACGATCATGGTCTTCGACCCCAGGGCCACCGACGATGAAGTCAAGGCGTTCTTCCCCAAGGAGGTGGTCGACGCCAAGGGCTATGCCGGCTGTTTCGGGGTCTATCCACGCCGCCGCGTGGTCAGCCGCCTGGAGATCCCCGAGGAGACCGAGGATCATCCCTATTTCGAGTCCCACGAACTGACCGCACCGCTCGAGGAAACCGTGACCAAGCGCACGGCCTTCGGCACTCACTGGGGGCTGGTCTACTTCTTCGGCGATGACCCGCACACCCTGCGCGATCTGCTCAAACATCAGGAGGAGCTCGACTTCTATGTATAATCGCGGCACATACTCGGGAACAAGGAGCCCGTGTGACGACGCATCATGATGACCGGACCCCGGATGCCGGGAGGCTGAACGACCTGCTGGCCAAGCTGGACGAGGCGACCGCGATACTCGCCGACGCCCGGGACTTTGCCAAGCCGGGCAAGGTCCGGCGGGTCTTCGACACCGCGCGACGCGTGATGCTGCTCGAGGGGGGCTGTGCCGCCATCGAGCAGCGCGCACGAGCTCTCGAGGAAGCCGGCGTCTTCATCGGCTCCGACTGGGCCCATCCGCAGATCCTGATTCCCTCACTGACGCCGCACTCGCTCAAGAGCAGCGACGCCGACACCGTGGTGCTCGAGGCCTTGAGCGAACTGCGCCTGCTGGCGGTCGCACACGGCACCTACGAGCATTCCCTGATCTCCGCCGAGCAGGCGCACCACTACCTGACCCAGGTCCTGGCGATCAACCTCGAACTGCTGTTCACCGCCCCGAGCGAGGCAGAACGCGAAACCCAGGGTCGGCTGGCGCTGATGACCCGCCGCCTGTTCACCCACCTGGCCGAGGGCATCGGCTATGAACACGTCATCGATCAGCTGATCGACGAGATCTGGCGCATCCTCCAGCAGCGCCCCATCCAGACCGATCCCGTCAAGCGCATGGTGACCCAGATCGCCATCTGCCGCGCCAACCCCGAGATCGACCTCGGCACCAGCGGCCAGGGTGCCGACCGCCTGGTGAGCAGTCTCTTCGGACCTACCCAGGCTTGTCGCGAGGACCCGGGCGTGGCGATCTACGCCGAGCGGCTGCAAGCGATGGACGCCGGCGCCCTGCAGTACGAAGCCACCGGCTTCGCCCGGGCGATGCACGACACGGGGCTGGTCTCGCCCTATCACCCGGTCCTGCTGCGCCACCTGCTCGACCATGGCGACCACCTGCTCGCCGAGGCGCTGGGCCTGTCATCGACCGGCCGCGACTGCCTGCTGTGCTACCGGCAGCTGGTTCAGGCGCTGATCGAGGAAGGCGTGCACCCCGATACTGCCCAGGCGGTCTACGGCCTCGCCCTGACGCTCGAACGCGGCATCCTCTACCAGCCCCCGGTGGCACCGGCGCTGTGGCGCCAGATCGGCCTGCCGCTGACCCCCTGGTCGCAGGAGCGGCTGCGTCTCGCCTACGGCGACGCGGTCTCACCGCGGGCCCGGCTGCTCGAAGGCGTGCTGTGCATGCTGGGGCTGCCGCTGGGTGTCGGTCAGGGCAACAACCCCACCTGCCAGTCGGCGCGCGCGCTGTCGATGTGGGCCTACAACGACCCCGACTATCTGCTGCAGATGGTCGCCTGGGCGGCCCGCGACGACGAGATCATCATGCACTTCGAGGGTCAGCCGATCTCGTCGATGGCAAGCCTTTCCGGCGTGGCCACCACCCTGCCCATGGACCTCGACCCGGTGTCGCTGCTGGTGGTACCGCATCTCGACCGCATCTACGCCGAGATGGGCCGGCGCTGCATCGGCCGTGAAGGCGACCCGCACCGCTGGGTCAATCCGGAATTCCACGGCTGGTGGGCCGGCCGCGGCTTTCGCATCAACGTCGACGTCGAGACCGGCCAGCTCGAGGCGCTCGAGGATTTTCTGCGCCACTTCTACGCCAGCTACCACCCCTACTACAACGGCAACCAGCCGCTGATCCATCCGCAGCCGGCGGGCATCGCGGTGACCGACAGCGCGGCACGCTTCATCGGCTGGCACGCCATCACCCTGCTGCGTGTGACGCTCGATCCGCAGGACGTGATGCGCGCCTACTTCTTCAATCCCAACAACGACAGCGGCCAGGACTGGGGCGACGGCATCAAGGTCAGTACCGCCGGCAACGGCGAACGCTTCGGTGAGGCCTCGCTGCCCTTCGAGCAGTTTGCCTCGCGACTCTACATCTTCCACTACGACCCGCTGGAGCGCGGCGAACTGGCCGACATCACCCAGGAAGAGCTCGACCGGGTCATCGGCTACATCCATCGCAGCTGGGGCGCCGATCGGCTCCCCGCCAACGGCCTCCAGGCCCACCCCGGCTGCTCCTGAGCCTTCTCCTCCGGACCTCTCCCGCCATCAACGGCGTCCTGGGCGAACGCCAACGCAAGCCCCCGCCGGCAAGGCCGGCGGGGGTCTCGAGATCCGCTACGGTAGAGCGTTCAGTCCGGCTGCGCGCCCGCCTTCATGCGACGACGCAGGATCGGGCCCACGATCACCGGCAGGACCAGCCCGGCGATGGCGATCGCCCACAGGGTGATCGACAGCGGGCTGCTCCACAGGATCGTCCAGTCACCGTCGGAGATCTGCATCGCGTGGCGCAGGTTCTTCTCCACCTCCGGCCCCAGCAGCATGCCCAGGATCACCGGCACCAGCGGAATCTCCAGCTTGCGCAGGACATAGCCGGCCACGCCGAACGCCACCATGAAGTACAGGTCGACGGGCGAGTGGCTGATCGAATAGATGCCCACGAAGGCGACCATGGTCACCATCGGCAGCAGGTACATCGGCGGCACCGAGAGCAGCTTGACGAACACCCCGACCAGCGGAATGTTGAGCACCAGCAGCAGGAAGTTGCCGATCAGCAGCGCCGCGATCACCCCCCACACCACGTCGGCGTTCTGGGTGAACATCAGCGGCCCGGGGGTGATGTTGAAGGAGATCAGCATCGCCAGCAGCACCGCGGTGGTGCCGCTGCCCGGCACGCCGAGGGTCAGCATGGGCACCAGCGCGCCGCTCGAGGCCCCGTTGTTGCCGGATTCCGGGGCGGCCACGCCGCGTGAGTCGCCCTCGCCGAAGCGGTTCTTGCTGCCCAGGATCCTCTTCTCCAGCGTATAGCTGATGAAGCTGCCCAGGGAGGCCCCGGCACCCGGCAGGACCCCGGAGATGAAGCCGATCACGCCGCCGCGAAAGGAAGTCGGCAGGATCTCGCGGATGTCCTTCCACTTCAGCGAGAGCTTGTTGACCTTGATCATCTCGCGGCCGGCCCCGGCCTTCTCCTCGATGAACACCAGCAGCTCGGAGACCGCGAACAGGCCGACGATGGCGATGATGAAGTCGACGCCCTCGTAGAGCTCCAGGGTACCGAAGGTGAAGCGCTGCACGCCGGTCGACAGGTCGATGCCCACGGTGGCGATCATCAGCCCCAGGGCGGCGGCGAGAATGGTCTTGACCGGATTCTTGCCGGTGATGCCGCCCAGCGTGGCGAAGGCCAGCACGAACAGCGCGAAGTACTCGGCCGCGCCGAAGGTCAGCGCGAACCTGGCCAGCAGCGGCGCCAGCAGGATCAGGCCCACGGTGGCGATCAGGCTGCCGATGAACGAGGCCACCGCGGAGATCGCCAGCGCTTCGGCGGCACGCCCCTGCCGGGCCATCGGGTAGCCGTCCAGACAGGTCATCATCGCCGGCTCGTCACCGGGGATGTTGAGCAGAATCGACGAGATGCGTCCGCCGTACATGGCGCCGGCATAGACCGCGGTGAGCATGATCAGCGCGGTTTCCGGGCGCAGCCCCAGGGTGAACGCCAGCGGGATCAGGATCGCCACCCCGTTGGCCGGCCCGAGACCGGGCAGCGCACCGATCAGGGTCCCCAGGAAGGCCCCCATCAGCGCGAACATCAGATTGTGCGGCGCCAGCGCGACGCCGAAGCCGTCGATCAGATAATTGAGGGTATCCATCAGCTTCCCTCCACGAAGGCCAGCACGCCCCAGGGCAGCGGCAGCTCCAGCAGGTAATTGAACAGCGCGAAGACCACGATGCCGCCGATCAGGCCGCTCAGATAGGCCCGCAGCGGCGGCGCGCCCATGCGCCAGCACAGGCTGCCGATCGCCAGCATGGTGGCGACGATGAAGCCCACCGGCTCGAGAATCAGGGTATAGGCGATCAGCACCGCCACCGCGATCAGCATCTCCAGGGCCGTGCGCCCCTTCGGCCAGGGATTGCCGGGGTCGGGCCGCACGATCAGATAGAGACTGCAGGCCGCCAGCACCACGGCGAGAATCGTCGGGAAGGTCTTGGGCCCGACGGCCTCGCCGCCGCCGAACGGCTCGGGAAACTGCTGGGCGCCCCAGCCGTACGCGACGGCCAGGGCGAGCATCAGCAGACCGAAGACACGGTCGTTGAGACGCAACATTACTTGATCAGCCCGATTTCTTTGGACAGTGCCTGGATGTCATCGATCTGGGTCTTGACGTACTGCTCGAACTGGCCCTGACCCGGGTGGAACGGCATCAGGCCGTTCTTCTTCATGACATCCTTCCACTCGTCGCTCTTGTAGAGGGTGTCGACGGCGTCGACCCAGTACTGCTTGGCGTCGTCGGAGATCTTGCCCGGCATGTAGAAGCCGCGCCAGTTGGCGCCGATGGCATCGATACCCTGTTCCTTGGCGGTGGGAATGTCCGAGAACTTGCCCGGCAGGCGCTGGTCGGCCAGCACCGCGAGGATGCGCAGGTCGCCGGACTCCATGAAGCCCTGGGCCTCGGAGATGTCGCCGGTGAAGGCATCGACGTGGCCGCCGACCACCTGGGTCATCGCCTCGCCGCCGTTGTTGTACGACAGGTAGGGAATCTTCGGCAGGTTGTCGACGCCGGCCTTGTTGGCGGCGATCAGCACCTTGAGATGATCCCAGCCGCCGTTGGCGCTGCCACCGGCGAACTTGACCGCCTTGGGATTCTTCTTCAGGGCGTCCATCAGTGCCGGTAGATCCTGGTACCTGGAATCCTTGGCCACGGCGATGACCCCGTAGTCCGCCCCCACGGCGCCGATCCAGTTGACGTCGTCGGCGCTCATGCCCGGGAACTGGCCCTGGGCGAGCCGCGTGGTGGTGGCGGTGGACGCCGCGACCAGCAGCTGGTCGTCGTCGGAGCGCTTGCTGACGGTATGGGCGTAGGCCACGCCGCCGCCGGCGCCCGCCATGTTGATGGTCTGCACGCTGCCCGGGGCCAGGTCGAGGTCCTCGAGCACCTTGCCCACGCTGCGGCAGGTGAAGTCCCAGCCGCCGCCCGGATCGGCCGGCGCGATGCAGTCCACCTTGCCGGAGGGCTGGAAGGCCATGGCCAGGCCGGCGCTGAGCGTCAGCGATGCCGCGGCAAGAAACTTGAGAGGCGTTCTCATCGACATTGTTATCGTCCCCTATGAACGGTGTATGGGTTCAGCCGGATCGGCTTGCAGAAACCTGACGCCTCCCTTACAATTCTGTAAGGAAGAACATCGTTCTACAGAATGGAAAGCTAGGCATCTCGAGCGCGGGCGTCAACGCCTGCGCTCGAGGTTGCGACCAAAGTTGAATGCGACCGCAACGCCGGTCATGGAGACAAAGGGCTCGTCATGGCACAGGATCGCGTCGAGGCCGTGGAACGCGCGCTGACCATCCTCGAGGTTTTCGATAACGCTCAGGAACGCTTCTCGCTCGCCGAGCTGGCCACGGCCACCGGGTTCTACAAGAGCACGCTGCTGCGTCTGCTGGGCTCCCTGGAACGTTTCGACTATGTCCAGCGCGACCGCGACGGGCGCTACCGGCTGGGGCACTCCCCCGTGCGCCTGGCCCGGCGCCACCTGCCGCAGCGCCGCCTGGAGGCCTGGATTCGCCCCGCCCTCGAGGCACTGGCGGAAAACAGCGGCGAAACGGCAGCGCTGCTGGCCGTGGAGGGCCGCCATGCCGAGTGCCGTCTGGTGGCCCTGCCCGACAGTGCGCTGCGCCATGATCTGCGCCCCGGCACGCGCTGGCGCACGCCCGCCCCCGGCTCACCGGCGCTGGCCTTCGCCGGGGGGCACATGGTCTGCCGCCCGCTGAATGTGCCCCGTACGGCGGACCAGCCCCTGTGGCTGGCCCTTTCCGGCCCGGCGGGTCGCCTCGACGCCAGCGACGCCGCCAGCCGGCTCGATGCCGCCATCGACGCCCTGTCACGCCGGCCGCTGGACGGCATGCCCCACGACCCGGAGGCCACACCATGAAATTGCTGCTGGTCGAGGACGACACCCTGCTGGCGGAAACCCTCCAGGACGCCCTGGGACTGGCCGGCTACCCCGTCAGCTGCCTCACCGACGGCAACGAGGCCCGCGAGCGGCTCGCCGGCCGGCACGACTTCGCCCTGATCCTGCTCGATCTCAACCTGCCCGGCTGCAGCGGGCTCGAGGTGCTGGCCACCCTGCGCGGCCACGATGCGGACACGCCGGTGCTGATCCTCACCGCCCGGGGCGCCATCGAGGACCGAGTGCGCGGTCTGGATCTGGGCGCCGACGACTATCTGGCCAAGCCGTTCGCCCTGGACGAACTCGAGGCCCGCGTCCGCGCCCTGCTGCGCCGCCGCCATCCACCCGGCGCCCACCTGCAGGTCGGCCCGCTCGCGTTCGACGGTCTGGCCCAGCGCTTCACCCTCGCCGACGAGCCGCTCAACCTGCCGCCCCGTGAACAGCGCCTGCTGGGCTGTCTGATGCGCCATGCCGGCGAGCCGGTCGACAAGGCACAACTGGCCGGCGAAGCCTTCGCCGAAGACACGGTCGGCGACAACGCCATCGAGGTCTACGTGCATCGCCTGCGACGGCGGCTGGCCGACAGCGGCGTCGAACTGCGCACGATACGCGGGCTGGGTTACCTGCTGACCGAATCATGAAAGCCACCGACAGCCTCTACCGACGCCTGATCACCTGGCTGCTGCTGCCGCTGCTGGGGCTGGGTGCGCTGATGCTGATGCAGGCCTACCGCAGCGCCCACGATGCCGCCGACCGCGCCTACGACCGCCTGCTCGAGGCCGCCTCGCTGGCGATCGCCGAGCAGGTCAAGTGGCAGGACGCGCAGCTCTGGCTCGACCTGCCGCCCGCCGCGCTGGAGATGCTGGCCACGGATGCCGAGGAGCGGGTGTTCTACGCGCTCTACGACAACCACGGCCGTTTCATCACCGGCAACGCCGACCTGCCCGCACTCCCCGGTGGCGACGACAGCCTGCGCTTCGCCGATACCCGCTGGCACGACATGACCCTGCGCGTCGGGGTGCGCCCTGCGCGTCTGGACAGCTGGAGCCAGCGGGAACGCTTCGAGGTGCGGGTCGCCCACACCCGTGAGGGCCGGGATCAGTTGACGTGGTCACTGTTCACCGGCAGCGCCTCGCGCATCGCCCTGATGGCGCTGCTGGCGATCGCCGTGGTGCTGCTGGCGATTCGTATCGCCCTGGCGCCGCTGACCCGGCTGCGACGCGCCATCCGCCATCGCGACCCTCGTACCCTGGCGCCCCTTGACCTGCCGCTGCCCCGCGAGCTGGCCGAACTGCGCGAGACCCTCAACGAACTGCTGGCGCGCATGCGCCGCGTACGGGCCAATCAGGAGCGCTTCATCGGTGACGCCTCGCACCAGCTGCGTACCCCGCTGGCCGGATTATCGGCACGGGCCGAACTGGCCCTGCGCCAGCCTGAACCCGCCGCCTGGCGATCGGCGCTGGAAACCATCCAGGCGTCCAGCGCTCGTACTGCCCGGCTGGCGGTTCAGCTGCTGTCGCTGACCCGGCTCAACAACCCCGAGGCCACGCCGGCGCCGGCGACGCTGGATCTGGTCGCCGTGGCCCGCAACGCCACCCGGGATGCCTTCGCCGCCTGTCACCGCGCCGGCATCGCGCTCGACCTCGACGCGCCCGACGCCATCGTCGCCCTGGCCGGCATCGACTGGCAGCTGGAGGAAGCCCTCAATAATCTGATCGACAACGCCCGCCGCTACGGCGCGCACCATGTCACCGTGCGCGTGAAGGCCGACCCGCCCCGCCTTCAGGTCGAGGATGACGGCCCCGGCATCCCCGCCGAGAAGCGCCTGCTGATGCTGCGCCCTTTCCATCGGGGCGCCGAAACCGGCGATGGCTCCGGGCTCGGCCTGGCCATCGTCGACAGCATCGCCCGTGGGCACGGCGCACGCCTCACCCTCGATGACAGCCGGCACGGGCGAGGCCTGTGCGTGACCATGACGTTTCAGGGAGATCGCGAATGAGCCTCGTCGCCGCCCTGCTCGCCACTGTACTGCTGGCCCTCTCGCCGCTCGAGAGCGCCTTCGCCCAGTCGCGGCTCGACTTCCCCGCAAGGGCCGGAAGACCGGGAGAGCCGCTGGTCATCAACGGCGCGCTGGACACGCCGTTGATCGCCCCGCTGCTCGAGGATTTTCATCACCGCAACCCGGATCTCGCCCTGCGCTACAACAACCTGACCACCCTGGCGATCTACCGCGACTTCCTTGACGATGACGTCACGCCGCGCCCCGACGTGGTGCTGTCCTCGGCGATGCCCTGGCAGTACCGGCTGGCCAACGACGGCCATGCCCAGCCGCTGGCCAGCGAGGCGGCACGACGCTGGCCGGCCTGGGCCCGCTGGCGTCATGAACTGTTTGCCTTCACCTTCGAGCCGGTGGTCATCGTCTATCGCCGCGAGCTCGCCGAGCGCTTCGGCGCCGTGACCAGCCATGCCGACCTGGTGGACCTGCTGACCGGGCATCGCCGGGCACTGCGCGGGCGGGTCGTCACCTACGACCCGGCCACCAGCGGTGCCGGTTATACCTATGCCATCGAGGAGGCGCGGCTGTCGCCACGCTACTGGGAGCTGGTGAATGCGCTGGGCGGCGTCGATACCGTGCTGGCCGGCACCACGCGCGACATGCTGGAGGGGCTGGCCGACGGACGCTACCTGATCGGCTACAACCTGCTGGGCAGTTACGCCCGGGACTTCGTCCGCGAGCACCCCGAACTGGAGATCGCCGTTCCGGACGACTACGCCCTGGTCACCCAGCGGCTCGCCTTCATCCCCCGGGACGCTCCCCACCCGATGGCGGCGCGGCGCTTCCTCGACTACCTGCTCGGCGAGGCCGGTCAGCGTGCCATCAGCGAGCTGACCACCCTGGGCGCGATCCATCCCGCGCTGGACGGCCCCGGCACCGCCAACGCGCTGAGGCAACGTCTCGGCGACGCCCTGCGGCCGATCCGCATCGGCCCCGGCCTGCTGGCGACACTCGACCGCCTCAAGCGCGAGGCCCTGCTGACGCGCTGGACACGCGAGTTCCAGCGCGGCACGATCGCCGCCGACACCCGAGACGAGACCTCGCCATGATGCGACTCGACCTGCTGCTTGTCGCCCGGGGCCTGGCGCGTTCGCGCACGCGGGCCCAGCGACTGATCCGCCACGGCCGCGTCAGCGCCACCGACGCTCCCGAACGGCCGCTGACCCGCCCCGGCGAAAAGTGGCCCGAAGACACCGCCTTCACGATCACCGACGACCCCGAGGAGCGCTACGTCTCCCGGGCGGGGCTCAAGCTGGAAGCGCTGCTCGATACCCTCGCCCTGGATCTGAGCGACTGTCTGGTGCTGGATGTCGGCCAGTCCACCGGCGGCTTTACCGACTGCGCGCTGAAGCGCGGCGCCCGACACGTGATCGGCATCGAGGTGGGCCACGATCAGCTCGATGTCGCCCTGCGCGAGGATCCGCGCGTCACCTGCCTCGAGGGGCTCAATGCCCGGGCCATGAGTGACGATCCGCGCCTGCGCGAGGCGCTCGCGGCCCATGATGCGCGCTGCCCGCGGGTGGCGGTGATGGATGTCTCCTTCATCTCGCAGACCCGGATCCTGCCCGAGCTCGCCCACGTGCTGCCGTCGGGCGCGCATCTGCTGTCGCTGGTCAAGCCGCAGTTCGAGGTCGGGCCCGGCCGGGTCGACGCCCGGGGCATCGTCACCGATCCCGCGCTGCACGCCGAGGTCGAAGCCGTCATTCGCGCCTGTGCCGCCGAGCACGGCTTTCGCGTCGATACCTGGCGGGACAGCCCGATCCGCGGCGGCGACGGCAACCGCGAGTTCCTGCTGCACGCCCGGCGCACCTGAACCGGGCAGCACGACTCAGCGGTCGGCGTCCCCCGCCTCGATGCCTGCCGCGCCGGGGTCGCTCTGCTTCGGCTGGGGGCCCGACGCCGGTGGCACGGCACGGCTCTCGACCTTCGCCTCGGCGCCGTCGGCGCGATGCAGCCAGACATCCAGCTGGTTGAAGGCGATCTCGATGCCGTGCTCGGCGAACAGCTCACCGACCCGGCCGTTGATCTCGTCGGTGGCCAGCAGACGATCTCCGAGCGTGTTGACGAAGATGCGCAGCTCGAAGTCCAGAGTGCTCGCCCCGTAGGCCATGAAGAACACCTGCGGCTCGGGATCGCCCAGCACCCGCGGGTTTTCATCGGCGGCCCGGCGCAGCAGTTCGTGGACACGCCGGTGATCGGAGCCGTAGGCCACGCCGAAGGTCAGTACCACCCGGGTGATGGTGTCCGACAGCGACCAGTTGATCAGCTGGTCGGTGACGAAGGTCTTGTTGGGAATGATGATTTCCTTGCGGTCGAAATCGGTCACGGTGGTGGCGCGAATGCGGATACGGCTGACGGTACCGTGCAGATTGCCCAGCGTGATGGTGTCGCCGATGCGTACCGGCCGCTCGAAGAGGATGATCAGCCCCGAGATGAAGTTGGCGAAGATCTCCTGCAGGCCGAACCCCAGCCCCACGCCGAGCGCGGCGACCAGCCACTGCAGCTTGTCCCAGGAAACGCCCAGCGTGCCCAGCGAAGCCACCACCCCGGTGCCGACGATGGCATAGGACAGCAGCGAGGAGATCGCATAGGCACTGCCCTGCTTGAGCGACAGCCGCGAGAGCACCATCACTTCCAGCAGGCCGGGCAGGTTGCGTGCCATGACAAAGGTCAGGATGAGGGTGAACAGCCCCACCAGCAGGTCGGCCACGGTAATCGGCGTGGTGGTCAACGCATCGCCCTGGCCCTGCTCGGTGGTCCAGACTGCCACGTTGTCCAGATAGGCCAGCGCGGTGAGCAGGTCGGCCCAGACCAGGTACAGCACCAGCGTGAAGCCTAGGAACAGGATCAGCTTGGACAGACGCAGCGACTGCTGGTTGACCTGATCCAGATCCAGCGGCGGTTCTTCCACGACCTCCACACCGCCCTCGGCGCCCTCCTGCACCTGGGCGCGGCGTCGGGCCACCGCACGCCGATAGGCCAGGCGCCGCGCGGCCACCGCCAGCCCCCGCACCACGGCCGCCTCGACCAGGATCCAGGCGCCCAGGATATACAGGCTGATCACGAAGCGGTTGATCAGCTGCAGGGCGGTGTACTCATAGCCCATCACGATCAGCCCACCCAGCACCAGACTGATGGCCGCCAGCCCCAGCCCGAGCAGCAGGCGGAATACCTTGGTGCCGAAGAACGGCACATGGGCCAGAATCAGCCGGGCGATGACCCAGCTCATCGCCGCCAGGCCGGCCAGCAGGACCAGCAGTGCCACGGGACGATCCTCCAGTGACAGCCCCCCCTCCTGAGCCAGGGTGCTGACCACCAGCACCGGCATCAGTGCGGCGCCCAGCCACCACAGCAGCCAGCGCAGCCGCGCAGCATACTTCGCCGGCCAGTGAAAGTGCCGGATGGCCACGCCGTCGCTGACCAGCAGCCGTCGGGCCAGCTCGATCACCCCCCAGGCCAGCGCGAGATGCAGACAGGCCCAGCCCAGCAGGGTGCGCGCGCCGTCACCGCCCAGAGTCAATGCGGCACCCAGCCCGGCGAGTACCAGCGGCCAGTGGATCGCCAGCAGCGCGTTGAGGCCGATGGCCCGCGGCGTGTGCATCTGGGTGTCACGCTTGAGCCGGCCGATCTCGTCATTGAGCTGCAGCAGGGAGCGCTTGATCTGCCGGCGACGCAGGACCAGGGCACCGGCCAGCAGTATCGGCACCAGCCCCCACCCGGCACCGGCCTTCAACGGGCCCGACAGGGCGTGGCCGATCTGGCGCCAGGTGACCGGGCCGAGACTCTCGGTCACGGTCGCCGGCAGCTGACGCAGCCAATCCAGACCCAACGGGCTGCGGTTGGCCACCCAGAACAGCTGTTCCTCGATGGTCTTGCGCAGCCCACGGGTGATGGACACCAGCTGCTGCTGATTGAGTT
Source organism: Halomonadaceae bacterium T82-2 (assembly GCA_001577635.1). Classification (GTDB taxonomy): domain Bacteria; phylum Pseudomonadota; class Gammaproteobacteria; order Pseudomonadales; family Halomonadaceae; genus Modicisalibacter. Next base: position 15,509 of record LSBP01000028.1, read on the forward strand.
GCAGGTCGATGGCCGCGGTCAGCAGCTCCCCGTAGGCCTGCTCGAGCTCGTCGGCCAGGTCGCGCCGCGACTGGTAGAGCTTCTCGAGCGACTTCAAAAGCGCGGGGGACGGGTCGACCCCGGCCGCCTCGAGACGCTGGCGCGCCAGGCCGGGGATGTCGCGCAGGTCATCGCGCTGGCGGCTCAGCTCGAACTGCTTCAGACGGATGTCCGCGATCTGCTCCTGCAGCCCCTCCATGGCATCGATGTCGGGCAGCTCGCGGCGCTGCTCGCGCAGGATCCGCGACAGCAGCAGGCTGCCGCGGATCGCCTCGATCTGTTCGGTCAGGGTACGCTGCACCTGCCGGACGCGATCCAGCTGAGTGCGCACCCGGACACCCTTGCGTTCATAGGTGTGCCGGCGGTCGATGGCATCGAGCAGCGACTGACTAAGTTCGCGATTGCGGGACTGGGCCTTGACCACCACCGGATGGCCGGCAGCGATCAGCGGATCGCGGCTGGCCGCTTCGGTCACCGCCGCCTCGAGCTGCTGACGACGCCGCTGGTCGAGTACCGCCTGCTGCAGGTTGAGCCGCGCCTCGACGCTGTCGATACGCTGCATCAGGGCATCGCGCCGGCGTTCCGCCAGCGAGTTGAGACGGGTATTGGTGGCCAGCTGGCGGCGGTTCAGGGCCAGCTGGCTCTCGGCCAGCTGCAGTTGCGCCTGGGTCAGCCAGGCCTGCGGGCTGTCATCGGTGGCGGTCTGATCATCGCGCGCCATGCGCAGCTTCTCGATCTTGTCCAGGGCCTCGGAGATCGTGGTCTGCGCCCGCTCCGGCAAGGTCTGGGTCGCGATCAGGCGCGCATTGGTATCGGCCAGCCGGTTCTGCAGGGTCTGAAGCTCGTCCAGGGTCTGGGCGACGTCTTCCTCCAGCTTCTCGCGGGAAAGCGACTCCAGCTGCGTGGTGGACGGCAGCGCCTGACGCTCGCTGTCGCGGGCTTCCCGTTCCAGCCGGGCGATCTCGTCCGGCGCCTGCTCGAGCCGCTTCTCGAGCGCGTTGCGCTCCTTCTCGACCGACTTTATCTTGTCGAGCGTGGTCAATACCGAGCGCAGCACCTCCATGGTGCTCTGCTGGCCCGAATCCGGCTTGTCGACCGCCTCCAGGGTCTGCAGTTGCTGCTCGACGGTGCCCCGCTCCGGCAACTGGACATCGTCCTGCGCCCAGACCGTCAGGCTTGTCAGCCAGCCCGTCACGATCACCCAGAAAAGTGCTCTCCGCCCCCACCTGCTCACGCCTGTCTCTCCTCTGACCGGCCACCTTGCCGCTGAGATTGTGCGGGGCGGCCACCCCCTTGGCAATCCACCGGGAATTGACTTGGCGGCCCGGCATGGTAGAAACGGACCTTTGATAGCTCCTACAGGACGTAACCTATGGCCCTGCCGACCACGCCGAGGGCAATATCGTGGCTGATGCTCTCGCTGACACTCGGCCTGCCGCTGACAGCCCTCGCCCAGAAGGACCCGGCGGCGGACCCTGCCACCGAGGCGGCACTCGAGCAGGCGCAGAACCGCCGTGCGCTGGAGCGCGACTCCAACCGCAACCCGCTGGCGATCACCGTCTATCGGCGCAACTATCTGCTGCCCTGGACCTACAACGCCAACCCCAATCAGAAAGACTTCAACGCCATCACCGACGAGGCCAACGCCGACAACGCCGAGGTCAAGTTCCAGCTGAGCCTGAAGATCAGCGTGCTCGACGACATCTTCGGCGACAACGGTGACCTGTACTTCGCCTATACCCAGCGCAGCTGGTGGCAGGCCTACAATTCCGACGCCTCGGCCCCCTTCCGCGAGACCAACTACGAGCCGGAAGCCTTCCTCAGCTTCGACAACGACCTGTCCTTCCTCGGCTGGACCAACACCCTCAACCGGGTGGGTTTCGCGCATCAGTCCAACGGCCGCTCGCAGCCGCTGTCGCGCAGCTGGAACCGGGTCTATGCCGACCTGCTGTTCCAGCGCGGCGAATGGGCCCTGAGCGTCGCGCCCCACTGGCGAGTGCCCGAAAGCCGGGCCAACGACGACAACCCCGACCTGGAAAACTACATCGGCTACGGCGACGTCACCCTGGTACGCGCCTTCGGCGACCAGGAAGTGTCGATGATGGTGCGCGGCAATCCCGGCAAGCATCACTACGGGGTGCAGCTCGACTACTCCTTTCCGCTGGCCGGCAAGATTCGCGGCTACGTCCAGTACTACGACGGCTACGGAGAAAGTCTGATCGACTACGACAACGACGTGCAGCGTCTCGGTCTCGGCTTCAGCCTCAATACCTTCCTCGCCGGGATCCCGGGAAGTCGTTGAACCGCCAGGACACGCTGCTATGATGAAAGCGTCATTCACCGTCAAAGGAAGACACGACCATGGCCATGCATCCCACCGGGCACCATGATCACGAGGCCAGCACGGCCCAGCTGAAGGAAGACCTGCAGCACCTGTCCCGCACCGTCGAGGAACTCGTCGCCGCGACCGCCGAGGACTCGCGCAGCAACGTCAAGGAGCTACGTGACCGCGCCCAGCAGCGGCTGCATGACACGCGTGCCCGGCTCGAGGCCCGCGGCGAGAAGCTCTACCACGACACCCGGGACGGCATGCTCGATGGCGCCGACGCCTGTGATCGCTATGTCCGCGAGAACCCCTGGACCAGCATCGGCATCGGCGCGGCCGTGGGCGTGGTCGTCGGCCTGCTGCTCGGGCGGCGCTGATGTCGGAGAGCCAGGGACCGGCAGAACGCGTCATTGACGCCGCCCGACGCCTGATCGGCAACCTGGTCGCCACCGGCGAGACGCGTCTGCGTCTCGCGGTGCTCGAGCTCGAGCTCGAGCGCGACCGGCTGCTGACGATTCTGCTGCTGGTCGGCGCCAGCCTGATCCTCTTCCTGTTCGGCGTCGGCATGCTGTTGCTGCTGGTCGTCGTGCTGTACTGGGAGGACCATCGCCTGCTGGCGATCAGCCTCTGCGCGGCTGTCCTGCTGCTGCTGGCCGCCGGACTGGCGCTGCGGGCAAGGCGGTTGGCCAGGCAGCGCCGACTGATGGAATCCACCCTGCATCATCTCGCCCAGGATCGTCAGGCGCTGGAGCCCTCCCGTGAATCATCGTGAACGACTGGCCTATCGCGAGCAGCTCGACGCGCAGATTCTCCAGCAGCGTCTGGACATGGGCATGGCCTTGCGCGACTGGCGCGAGGCCACGGCGCCGATCGATCACGGCTGGCAGAAGCTGATGCGCTGGCGTGCGCCCACTCTCGCCGCCCTGGGGCTGGTATCGTGGCGCACCCTGCGCCGCCCGCGCTCGGCCGGGCGACTTACCCGTCGTCTCATGACCGGCCTGCTGCTGGCCAACCGCCTGCGCGCCGTCTATCGCTCGTTGCACCGCCACTGAGCGACACCGCGCGGCGCTCTCCTGCCTCGTTTCTGACCACCACCACACGCCACAGGATTGCCACGGCGCCGGCCAGGTCGGCGCCGCGGGCATCACGCCCGTTCAGCGGGCATAGAAGGCGCGCATCTCCTGCATTGCCTGACGTACGGCGGGCGAGATCGTTTCCTCCAGCGGATTCAGCTGACGATCCACCACGCGCCAGCCGCCGGTAGTATTGATCACGGTAATGCGATCGTCCTCGATCACGGCATTGTCCAGATAGCTGCTGGAGGTGACCCAGTCATGATCCAGCCCCGGCTTCAGCAGGTCCTGGCCCTGAGCATAATCGGAAACCGGGTTGCTGCACCCCAGTACGTGACGCATCAGCATCGGCACCACGTCCATGTGGCTGGTCGTGCCGCGATGCTCGCCCGGGGTCACGCCGGGGCCGTGAACGATCATCGGCACCTCGGTCTGGGGCGCGGCAAAGTGGCTGTTATGGCCCCAGTAATTGCGACCGAAGTCATTGAACGACTCGCCATGATCGCCGGTGACTATCACCAGGGTGTTCTGCCACTCGCCATGACGCTTCAGATCCTCGATCACGCGACCGATGCGCTGATCCACGTTGTAGACGGCGTTGCGATGCAGGTTGAAATAGGGTTCGGGATCGGTGTCCGGCCCCAGATCCAGATAGTTCATGCCCGAGGCCGAGGGCTGGAAGGGTGTTTCGCCCCCCTTCGGCACGCTGTAGCCATGCGGCGCATCATAGAAGACCATGCCGAACCAGGGACGTTTCGCATCGCCGTCGCGGCGTCGGGCCTGCCAGTCGAGCCAGGCCTGGGTGGTCAGCCGATCCCGTTCGGCGGGGGTGTCACCTCCGGGCGAGGAATGCAGACTGGGCACCGACGAAAAGATCGAACGGTCGAAGCCGACGCTGTCGAGACTCGCCGAGGCGAAAATCCCCAGCCGGTAATCGTTGGCCTGCAACTGCTCGAGCAACAGCGACGGTGTCTGGGAGTTCTGCAGCCGATGGTAGTAGTTGCCGGTCAGACTGTAGAACAGGCTCATGACCCCGGTGCGGGTGCTGTTGCCGCCACTGTAGTGGTTCATGAAACGCAGCGAATCGCCCTTCAGCTCGCTCACCATGACCGGCGTGTTGCGCGGCCCGTACTCATCGTGGCGCCAGGTGTCGACCAGCACCAGCAGCACGTTGGGCGGCGTGTCGCCCGGGCTGCACTGCAACGGCGCCTTAGGCCAGTCGATGTCGTCGGGTGCCTCGTGGGTGATGTCGGCCCGCGCCGCCCGCATGGCGCGCGGGTCGAGCCAGCCATGAGCCTCCATGAAGCTCTTGGCCGTGGCCGGGAACAGCAGCGGAAAGATGTTGACCTGCTGGGTCACGCTGCGCTGGTAGCGGGCATCCGCGACGATGTGAATGGCATGACTGGCCACCAGCGCCAGCAGCAGCACGCCGCTGCCTCGCCATAGTGGCAGCCGGCGCACTCGATCGCAGCCCAATAGCCGCCAGGCCAGCCAGGCCTCGGCCAGCCACACACCGAGCGACACCCCGGCGACGATCAACCAGGTCGAGGTCGTGAAGCTGAAGATCTCGCCGTTCTTGTCGTTGAGGAACAACGACACCATGAAGTGATTGATATGAAAGCGGTACTGGGCGAACACCACGGTGTCCACCAGCATCAGGCACAAGCCGGCCATGGCCAGCAGACTGGCCGGCAGCCACAGCACGCGCCGGGGAAGAACCAGCGCCAGCACGGCCAGAGGCAGCCACACCAGCAGGGTCAAAAAACCGAAGTGCCCGATCCAGGTCACGATCAGATAGGTGACCCCCAGCGGATCGTGCGGCACCTGCAGAAAAGGCGTGTAACGCAGCGCGATCAGCCAGACGGCTACCAGGTTGACCAGCGCGAAAGCCAGCGACCCCCGTAGCCGCTGCCGTAGGGGAGAAGAAGGTGTCGAGTTCATGGACCTGCAACAGCAATGACGTGAAGGAGCGCCAGTATGGCACGTTCAGCCACGCCTGCGCAGGTCTCCCCTGCCCGTGTCAGACGTCCCGCGCCAGGCGAAAGCCGGTAAAGGCCCAGCGTGCCGGCGGCGGGAAGAAATTGCGATAACTGGCCCGCACATGCGCCTGCGGCGTAACACAGGCACCGCCACGCAGCACCATCTGCCCCGACATGAACTTGCCGTTGTACTCGCCCAGGCTCCCGGGCGCGGTGCGAAAACCGGGATAGGGGCGATAGGCACTGCCGGTCCATTCCCAGACATCACCGAACAGCTGACCCGGCCCCTCTCCCGGCGCTGCCGCGGCCACCGGCTGCAGATGGTCGGATTCGGCCAGATTGCCCGCCGGCGCCGCGTCACGGGCGGCAACCTCCCATTCGGCTTCGTCGGGCAACCGCGCCCCGGCCCAGCGAGCATAGGCGTCTGCCTCGAAGAAGCTCACATGACAGACCGGCGCCTCGAGATCCACCGGCCTGAGCCCGCCGAGTGTAATGTGATGCCAGACCCCGCCCTCACGGAACCAGTAAAGCGGTGCCTGCCACCCGGCGTCGTTGACCTGCTGCCAGCCATCGGCGAGCCAGTGGTCGGGGCGGCGGTAGCCGCCATCCTCGATAAAGGCCAGGAACTCGCCATTGGTGACCGGCCTCGCGGCGAGCTCGAAGGCCTCGAGAAAGCGCCGGTGACGAGGGCGTTCGTTGTCGAACGAGAACCCGGTGTCCGTGTCCGCCACGCCGATCACCTGCACCCCGGCCGGGTAGGCATGCCAGGCGAGCGGCGCCGCCTCGACCGAGGGCGGCGGTGCCAGATCGCCACGGTAGGCCGGATTCAGCGGATTCTGGGCGAGAATGTGCTTGATATCCATGAGCAGCAGTTCCTGATGCTGCTGTTCATGGTGCAAGCCCAGTTCAATACGTTCGCGGATGGTGTCGACATGCTCGGCCGGCGGTGCCTGCAGCAGCCGCTCCATGGCCTGGTCCACATGAGCGCGATAACGGTATATTTCCGCCACGGTAGGGCGTGAAATCACCCCGCGCCGCGGGCGTGGGAACGGCTGGCCATGCGTCTCGTAGTAGGAATTGAACAGGCGGTCGTAGGCCAGGTCGAAGGGCCGGTAGCCGTTCAGGAACGGGATCAGCAGGAACGTCTCGAAAAACCAGCTGACATGCGCCAGATGCCACTTGGGCGGGCTGACGTCGGGCATGCTCTGGACGACGTAGTCTTCGGCATGCAACGGTGCACAGATCGTCTCGCTGGCCAGGCGCGTCTTTCGATAGCGCGGCCCCCACGCGCCGGCCAGGTCGCAGGGGGCGTCATCGACGTGCGACATGAAGGAAGAGGACATGCTGCGGCTCCTGAAAATTCCGGTGTCATCCTTGGCTGCTCGTCCTCAGCGTAGGCAGCCATGCCGGACCTTCAAGGCTCTCTTGTCATTTCACAGGGCTTTTACAACGCCAGGCCACAGGCGACGCCCGACGACCAGGCCCACTGGAAGTTGTGGCCGCCCAGCTCACCGGTCACATCCAGCACCTCCCCGATGAAGCGCAGCTGTGGAAGCCCGTCGACGGCAAAGGTCTTCGACGAGATCGCGCCGGTATCCACCCCGCCCAGCGTCACCTCAGCGGTGCGCCAGCCTTCAGTGCCGGCCGGCTTGATCGTCCAGTGGTTGAGACGCTCTCCCCAGCGCTGCAGGCGGGCATTGCTGCACTCGGCGAGCACGCCGTCATCCTCGTACCATTCCACCAGCGCCTGCGACAGGCGCCTGGGCAGCTGCTGGCCCAGCCAGGTCGACAGATGGCGGCGCGGGGTCGACTCGCGCGCCTCGCGCAATGCCGCCACGGCGTCCAGCCCGGGCAGCAGGTCGATCTCCAGGGCGTCCCCCGGCTGCCAGTAGCTGGAAATCTGCAGCATCGCCGGCCCCGACAGGCCGCGATGCGTGAACAGCAACGGCTCGCGGTAACGTCCGTCGCGACACCGCACCTCCACCTCGCAGGACACGCCGGACAGGGCGGCGGCCCGAGCCTTCCACTGCGAGGTCAGGGTGAAGGGCACCAGCGCGGCACGCAGATCGGTCACCGCCAGACCGAACTGACGCGCCACATCGTGCCCGAAGCCGCTGGCGCCCATCGTGGGAATCGACAGCCCGCCGGTGGCGATGACCACCGCGCCCGTGTCGATCGGGCCGTGGCTCGTGGTCAGGCGCATGCCCTCACCGTGGCGCTCGATACGCGCGATCGACGTCGCCAGCTGGAGCGTCACGCCGGCCCAGTCGCATTCGGTCAGCAGCATGTCGAGAATCGGCCGTGAGGAGTCGGCACAGAATAGTTGCCCGGGGGCCTTCTCGACCGGTTCGATACCATGACGCTCGACCAGCTCGAGGAAATGCTCGGGGCGATAGCGCTTGAGCGCCGAGATACAGAAGTGCGGGTTGGCGGAAAAGAAATGCTGTGGCCCGGTCGCCAGGTTGGTGAAGTTGCATCGGCCACCCCCCGACATCAGGATCTTCCGGCCGGGCTTGCCGGCATGATCGAGCACCAGCACGCGCCGGCCGGCGTAACCGGCGGTCAGCGCACACATCAGGCCGGCGGCGCCGGCGCCGATGACCACCACATCGGGATTGGACTTCATCCTCACGGGCTCCGGGACGACAATGGAGGCGGCATTCTACCAATCCCGCTCCCATGAGCCAGGCCGTCGCCCCGGATTCTCTGCTAGGCTCAGAATACGGCTCTCATGGAGCCTCTCTCATGCTCGAATGGATCGACGCCCCGGCACCCCACGTACTGGCCATGCGCCTCGGCGGCCGGCTCGATGCGGACGAACTGCAGACCATCATCGATGCCATCGAAGCCGCCAAGACCCATCACCCTAGAGTCAGTCTTTACCTGGATCTCGATGCGTTACGCAGCATGACCCCCACGGCCCTGCTGCGCGATATCGGTTACGGACTTACCCAGGTCGGCCAGCTGGACCATTTTCACCACGTGGCCATCGTCTCGGACCAGCACTGGCTGAGGCCGGTGGCGGCACTGGAAAGCCGCCTGTTCGCGCCGCTGACGGTACGGGTGTTTACCAACCACCAGCATCAAGCGGCCATGGACTGGGCCAGCGAATTGCCGAATCACCCGGCTCCGGCCGCCTCGGACCGACGAGCCGGGTGATTCGCGACACCACTCGGCTCAGGCGATGCAACGCTCCGCCAGCACTGGGGAAAGCGGCGAGTATTCACCGGGCACGCTCTCGGCGAGCAACCGGCATTCGGCACGCTTCTGGGCGACGATGTCCTTGAGCAGGGGCTGCCAGGCGGTCACCGCATTGAGGCCGAACCAGAAGCGGTAGCACGACAAGGACTGCTCGGCCCTCTGTAGCGCCTCCCGAATGAGCTGCGAGGCCATGCCTTCATCGGTAACGAAGAAGTGGCTGCAAGCGGGTGCCTCGGCCAGTACCCGGGAGTTGGCCTTCAGCGTCGCTCGCTCCACCAGCTGCATGCGCTCTGCCGTGCTTGCCAGCGCCTTGACGCGCTCGCGACACTCGCCGGCGAGAATATCGAAGAGTCGGCTCACGGCCGGCTGATAAGCCAGAAAGCGCAGCGACAACTGGTAATAGTGAGCGCCCTCTTCCGCCTCATGCGCAATGGCCCGGAGGCTCCCCTCCTCGGGCAGCAGCACAGTCTTCTTGGTGTCGAGTGCGACCAGCATGGCACTCCCCCCTGTAATAAAGTGGCGTGTGACACCGTGCGGCTTTGACCCGCCGACCGGCATTCTGATTGTTTTGTTGCGTCTTGCGGCGCACTGTAGTCAGCGAGGCTTCAATAAACTTTGATGGAGGTCATGCGTGTGCCGATAGCCTAAAAAAGACCAGCAAACTCACCTGATCTTGATGGCGAATACCAGCCTTTTTCCCCTCTGAACCCTCTTCCATACTCACAATGCATACCCGGTATCGGGAGGGGGAAATGACGACACACAGCCGCATCCCGCCAATGGCGCGCCAGGCCAATGCTCGTTGCCAGACATGCGGCCTCAGTTCACTCTGTACACCGTCGACACTGACGTTTCAGGAGATGGAACAGTTCGAGTCGCTGACCCGGCAATCCCCACCGCTGCACAAGCGTCAGGTACTGTTCCAGCAGGGCGCCACCTTCTCCAGCTTCTTCATTGTTCGTTCGGGCAGCCTCAAGCAGTCGTCGCGCTTGCCCTCGGGCGAGGATCAGGTCACCCAGTTCTTCCTGCCCGGCGAGTGGGTCGGCCTCGACGGGGTCGGCGACCAGCGCTATCCGGGCAGTGTGGTCGCGTTGGAAACCACCACGGTCTGCGAGGTGCCCTTCAAGCGTCTGGAAGGCCAACACCCGTTGGTCATCGAGATGCGCAATCACCTCTTTCACGCCATGAGCCGGGAGATGCACCACGAGCGCATGCTGGTACGCCTGTTGCTGCGCCGTACCTCCGATGTGCGACTGGCCAGCTTCTTCTTGGCCATGTCCGCACGCTTCCGGCGACGCGGTTACTCTCCCTACTGCTTCCGGCTGGCCATGTCCCGGGGCGATATCGGTAATTATCTGGGTCTGGCGGTGGAAACGGTGAGCCGGCTTCTGAGCCGCTTCCAGCAGCAGCAGCTGATGGATACCCGCGGCCGTGAGTTCCAGATTCTCGATCTCGAGGGACTGCGGCGACTTGCCGAAGGCGAGGGTCGACAGGCCTCGCTCGGCTGAGTCGGGCGGCGACCGACTTGCTCCAACGATGCGTACCGCGAGTATGGCGTATCAGGACTCGCGCCCTGACCTACCGGAGACCGGCATGACGCTCAGCCCCCCGCTTGTCTTCAGCCTGACGGCCGACAGCGACTTTGCCGGCCACGTTGCCGGGCACGCGGGCGCCGAGCACGGTAGTCACGAGGAGCGTGCTTTCGAGGATGGTGAGCACAAGATACGGCCGACCATGAGCGTGCGCGAGCGTGACGTCTACCTCGTGCAGTCACTCTACGGCAGCCCGGAGCAGGCCGTCAGCGACAAGCTGATACGGGTGTTGTTCCTGCTCGGGGCGCTCAGGGACGCCGGCGCAGCGCGCCTCACCATGGTCGCCCCCTACCTGGGCTATTCGCGCAAGGACCGCCGCACCAAGCCGCGCGATCCGGTCACCACTCGCTATATCGCTCAGCTGTTCGAGGCCATGACCATAGACCGCTTCGTCACGCTCGACGTGCATAACGTGGCCGCCTTCCAGAACGCCTTCCGCTGCCCGAATGACATGCTCGAGACCCGACACGCCCTCATCGACGCCTGGCTCGGCCACAATCCTTCTCCCGAGCGGCTATGCGTGGCTTCCCCGGACGTCGGCGGCGTCAAGCGCGCCGATGCCTTCCGGGAGTCGCTCGAGCGACGGCTCGACCAAGAGATTCCGCTGGCCTTCATGGAGAAGAAGCGCAGCGAGGGACGGGTGACCGGCAAGCTCGTCGCCGGCGATGTCGAGGGGCGCACCGTGCTGGTCGTCGATGACCTGATCGCCAGCGGCACCACCATGACCCGTGCAGCCAGAGCCTTTCTCGAGCACGGGGCGGCGCAGGTTCACGCCCTGGCCACCCACGGGCTCTTTTCGGAACACTCCGACACGATCCTCGCGACCGACGACCTGAGCCGTCTCATGGTCAGCAACACCGTGCCGCCGTTTCGCCTCCGGGACTCGGCGGTGAGAGACAAGCTCGACGTGATCGATGTCACACCGCTACTCGGCGAGGCGATCCGTCGCCTGCACACGGGCGGGTCGCTGATCGAGCTCGCCGAAGGCGGCATGGCCTGACGTTTCGGCACCCTCCGACTCAAGGTAAGGCAATTCCCCGGTCGAGTCCGGTTTCGGCCAGATACTCCTCGGCCAAGACGAGATAGCCGTCAGCCTTGCATCGCCAATGCTGCGGATCACGACAATCCTCGTCGAGCAGATGCCAGGCGGCCAGCAGGGCACGCAGGAATGCACGGTAGGCTTGATAGAAGGCCACCAGCCTTGGCGGACAGCCATCACCGCTGAGCGATGCGTAACAGTCGAGAATCACGTCCCCCACCCAGGCGGCTCCTTTACGCCGGCACTCCATGGCCAGAAAGCCGAGTTCATCGAGCGGGTCGAGGCGACGCAGGTCACGATCGAATTCCAGGCAGTCGATGATCTGGGGCGGGTCGATCAGACAGATGTGCTGCGGGCGCAGGTCGCCATGCGCCTCGACGATTCGACCGGCAACCACGCGCGCCTCGAAGAGGTCGGGATGGCGGCTCAGAAACGCCTGAAGCCCGGCTTCAAGGCAACGCACGCGGTGGTGATCCATTCCCAAGCGGGCGTCACACAGCGAGTCGGCATGCTCGCCAAGGGTACGCCGAAAATACCCCCGATACTCGGCACCGGTCAGCGGCTCGGGCTCGGCATGCCGATACAGCGCGACCAGCCGCTCGACCACCGGCTCCAGGTCGGCACATGAGATACGTCCGGTGGCAATGCGACGGTCCAGCATCTCCTCGCGGGGAAGGCGTCGCATCTCGACCAGCCAGTCCTGTACCGCATCCCCGGGAGCCGGTTCCCGACACAACCGCACGTCGCCGGTGCCATTGCGTACCAGTGCCACCACTCCCAGATAGGTCGGCGCGGCCAGACGGCGATTGAGCGTGACTTCGGCCAGGCAATTGGCGCGCCGAGCCGCGAGGGTGGTGAAGTCGACATGATCCCAGACGACCGGTTTCTTCAGCTTGTAGACACGTTGTGGGGTGAGAAACACCCAGGACACATGGGTTTCCACCACCTCGACGGGCGAAGCGATACCGTAACTGGCCGGGTTGGAAAGAAATGCACGCTTGGCATCCAGCGTCAGTGGCGCCGGCTGTACGAGCCGTGGCATCGGCGATGGCCCCCTGCGGCGCCGGAACGGCGGAACCGACAATCGGTTCCTTCACCATAGCAGACCGGCCATGCCCGCTTGCAAAGCGCAGCGGCCTGCTTTTGACTGTCCCGCATTGCCGACAGGAGCCCACCGATGCACGACCCGTCACTGCTGAGTCGCCTTCCCTTCCGCTATGCCCCCTACACCTTCAGCCTGATCGGCCTGGTCGTCTCGCTGGCACTCTGGCCTGCCGCACCGGGATGGGGCTGGGCGGCCCTGTTCCTTGGGGCTCTGGCCGCGCTGGGTACCTACGACCTGTGCCAGAAGCGCCACACCGTGAGCCGCAACTACCCGATCCTCGCCCACTTTCGCTATTGGCTGGAGTCGATCGGCCCTGAAATCCGCCAGTACTTCATCGAGTCGGATACCGACGCCCGGCCATTCTCCCGCGAGCAACGCTCCCTGGTCTATCGGCGCGCCAAGAACGTCTCGGACAAGAAGGCCTTCGGTTCGATACAGAATCTCTACGCCGAGGGCTACGAGTGGATGAGCCCCTCGTTACGACCGGCGACGATCGACGATCATGACTTCCGCCTGGTGATCGGCGCCGACTGCGCCCAGCCCTATTCGGCCAGCGTGTTCAACATTTCGGCGATGAGTTTCGGGGCGCTTTCGGCCAATGCCATCGGCGCCCTGAACAAGGGCGCGAAGCAGGGCGGCTTCTATCACGACACCGGCGAGGGCGCGATCTCGCCCTACCACCGCTACGGTGGCGATCTCGTCTGGGAAATCGGCTCGGGCTACTTCGGCTGTCGCAACGAGGATGGCAGCTTCAGCGAATCACGCTTCGTCGAGAACGCCACCCTCGAGTCGGTCAAGATGATCGAGATCAAGCTCTCGCAGGGCGCCAAGCCGGGCCACGGCGGGATTCTCCCGGCCGCCAAGGTGACGCCGGAAATCGCCGCCACCCGCGGGGTTCCACAGGGCAGGGATGTGGTCTCGCCGGCCGGCCACAGCGCCTTCACCACACCGCTGGAAATGATGGCCTTCATCGAACGCCTGCGACACCTGTCCGGCGGCAAGCCGGTGGGCATCAAGCTGGCCATCGGCCACCCCTGGGAGTGGTTCGGGCTGGTCAAGGCGATGCTGGAAAGCGATACCCGCCCGGACTTCATCGTCGTCGACGGGGGTGAAGGCGGCACCGGCGCCGCCCCGCTGGAGTTCATCAACCGGCTGGGCATGCCACTGACCGAAGCGCTGCTGCTGGTCCACAACACCCTGGTCGGCGCCGGGCTCCGCGAGCGTATCCGTGTCGGCGCCTCGGGCAAGATCATTTCGGCCTTCGACGTGGCCCGCACGATCGCCCTGGGGGCCGACTGGTGCAATGCCGCGCGCGGCTTCATGTTCGCGCTGGGCTGCATTCAGTCAATGTCCTGCCATACCGACCGCTGCCCCAGTGGCGTGGCGACCCAGAACCCGCGCCGCGGCCGCAAGCTGGATGTCGCCGACAAGTCGCAACGCGTCGCCCGGTTCCACGAGAACACCCTGAAGGCGCTGGCCGAGATGCTGGCCGCCGCGGGCCTGACGCATCCCGAACAACTCGGCCCCGAACACGTCCTGCGCCGGGCCTCGCGCACCGAGGTTCAGACACTGGATACCCTCTACGCCTACCTCGAGCCGGGCGAACTGCTGAGTGGAACGCCGGACCATCATGTCTTCCGCCACTTCTGGGAAAGCGCCCGCGCCGATGCCTTTCATCCGCCGCAGGAGCTGCTCGAGCGGCGCCAGACCAAGCTGCGCTGAGTGCGCCCTCTAGGCAAGGGCGCGCTGTACCAGCGCCTGCGCCTCCTCAGGCAGCTCGATCATCATCGCCAGTTCACGGCCGCGCGGCGACATCTTGGCCCAGGTCTTGCGCAGAATGCGCAGGATCTTGTCCTCGTCGTGACGCGTCGCGAACTCGGCGAGCTCGTTGTCGAGAAAGACCAGGCAGGCGGTGTCCTCCAGCGCCTGGGTTTCGGGATCGCGCCGCAGCCCTTCCTTGCGGATCAGGCGCGCCACCCGCTCGCCGGTCGCCTCGTCATAGCCGACATCGCGCAGGACCTCGGCCGCCATGTCTGCCTGTCGGCGCCCCAGGTCGCGGCGCCAGGCCAGGTACCCGGGACGATCACGCGGATAGTCGTCCCGGGGGATCTGCCAACGCTGAAGATGCTGGGCACGCACCGCCAGGCGCAGCGCCTCGGATGCCTCGGGTGCCACCCGCTCCAGCCAGGCGCTCATGCAGTGGGCGTAATGCAGTTCGTGGGGCAGGGTTTCGCCGCCAACCTGCACGCTGCGGGGGTCCTCGGCGTGCAGGGCATCGAGGCACTCGATGGCGCGAGCAAGGCGCGTGTCGGTCGGGGTCATGGCGGTTTCCTCTGCAGCGTTGCGTAGCCCCTCACCTTACGGCAAGCGCCGTGGGTAGTACCATGATGCCTTGCCATGCCAGGCATGGTGGCCAGGACGGCCACCCGACACACGGAAAGGAGATTCCATGTCGCAAAGTCTGTTGTTCATCGTGGCCGGCAGCGCCCTGGTGCTGCTGGCAATCTACGATGCCGCCCGCACCACCCTCTCGGCTTCGAGTTCCGGTCCCGTCACCAATCGCCTGATCAGTCTCATCTGGCGATGGCTGCTCTGGCAGCATCGGCGCCGACGCAACCATGCCCTGCTTGCGGCCGCCGGCCCCTGCATTGCCGGCGCCCTGATGCTGAGCTGGATCGTCATTGCCTGGACGGGCTGGTGGTTGCTATTCAGCAGCGAACCGCTCGCGGTGGTCAATGCCACTTCACGGGTCGCCGCCTCGCTGGGCGAGCGCGCCTACTTCACCGGCTACACGCTCACCACCCTGGGCTACGGCGACTTCGTGCCCGCCAACGCCTTGTGGCGCTTCTTGAGCGTGGTCGCCGCCAGCAACGGCCTGATCCTCTTCACCCTGGCCGTGACCTACATCGTGCCGGTGGTGTCGGCGGTCACCCACAAGCGCCAGTTGGCCCTGACGATCAGCGCGATCGGCCGCACGCCCTGCCGGATCGCCGCCGCTACCGCCGGTGACGGCGATTACCGGAGTCTGGCCAACCAGCTGCAGCAGGTGCAGGGCGACATCGCCAGCCTGGGCCAGCAGCATCTGGCCTACCCGGTCCTGCACTATTTCCACAGCCGGCACGCGGATCATGCCCTGCCGGTCGCTCTGGCCCGGCTTTATCAGGCTCTGGTGGTTCTGCAGCACGCCTGCCCCGCCCTGCCCGCGACGGTGCGCTTTCAGTTGGCGACCACACAGGCCCTGATCGATGGTTTCCTCGCCACGCTGGACAGCGCCTTCATCCATCCGGCCTCGCGTTCCCCGCGGCTTCCGTCGCTCGATGACTTCGCGACTCTGCCGGGTATCACGCACGACGATGAAGCCTGGCGGCGGATGCACGCGACGCTGGGCAACCAGCGTCTGCTGCTCGCCTATATCGAAAAGGATGGCTGGGCCTGGCACGACGTGTGGGGAGACGGGCTTGCCCGTGAGTAAGCGCGCCCGCGATTCAGGGTACTCAACGACAACAGGCACCCCGCGGGGTGCCTGTTGCGTCTCGTCGGGCAACGGCCCGAACGGTCGTGCCATCCGGCATCATTCCACCGGGGTCAAGGCACGCCAGTCCTTGCGATTGGCGAGGAACTCCGGCCGCGGCCGGTTGCCGCAGTACGGGTCGTGCAGCGTATTCTCGACGCTGTTGTAGACGAAGAACAGGTTGCTGCGCGGCCAGCAGGACATGTTGATGTTGGAGCCGTGCATGGTGTTGCACTCGAACATCACCAGCGAGCCGGCCGGTCCCTTGGGCGCCTCGATGTCGCCCTCGATCATCAGATCACGCAGGCTGGCCTCGTCCGGAACACCGATCTCCTGGCTTTTCAGCGATTCCTTGTAGTTGTCCTCCGGCGTGCGACCCACACAGGGCACGAACTGCCGGTGGGAACCGGGGATCAGCATCAGCGGGCCATTGAACTCGCCATTGTCGGTCAGGATGATCGAGCAGCTCAGCGAGCGCATGCGCGGCATGCCATCCTCACTGTGCCAGGTCTCGAAGTCCGAGTGCCAGTCGAAGCCCTTGCCCTTGAAGCCGGGCTTGTAGTTGATGCGTGACTGGTGGATATAAACCTCGCTGCCGAGAATCTGCTGCACCATTGCCAGCAGGCGCGGATCCCGGGTCAGCCGGCTGAAGTGCTCGGAGACCTCGTGAATGCCGAAGACCGAGCGGATTTCCTGCTTGCCCGGCTCAAGGATAGTGCCCTCGGAAAGCTTGAGGTCCTCGTCATCCTCGTAATCGCGCAGTTCCTGCAGGAAGGCGTCCATTTCCTCCTGACCGAAGAACCCCTCGAAGGACAGAAATCCTTTTCTGTCGAACTCATCGAGTTGTGCTTCGCTGAGGGGACCATTGGCACGCTGCTCGTCGGCGCTGTGTACCACGGGATCGATACGCTCGAACATGCCCAGCTTTCGTTCGAGACGGGTCGGGAAAAGATCCTGGGTCTCTTTCATCGCAAACTCCTCCTTTAGTCTGCCATCGAAGGGTCAAGATTGACCGATTCCGCCTCAACGTAGTCGCCAAGGCGTGCCTTCACAAACCCATGATGTGATGTTTCGTTACGGCTTCGAGAACGTGACGATCAAGCGGCACCAAAGCCAGCGCGAGCGGCTTCGCGGGGATTGCGGGGATAGAAGCGTGCCGGCAGACGCTCGATATGCGAGAAGCTCCGAGTGTCCTTGTAGGGCATCTTCATGTAGCCGGACACGCCCAGCCCGCGGATCAGCGGCACGGCACTCACCTCGTAGGGCAGCGTCATGCCCGCCGGGGGCCGAAACGGTGCCTCGGGGTCGGTGCGGTCGATGTGTCGCGTGTCGCGGGCATTGAACAGGCAGCTCTTGAAGATGCCGCGGCGGTAGATCGCCCGCGCCAGCGTGACCATGTTGTTGACCGCGGCAACGAAGGCACGCTTGAGCGACGGGTCGTGCAGGTCGAGGACGCTGTCGATGTACACGCCGTCGCTCGCCCAGCGCACCGCCAGCCCACCCACCACAGGATACTTGCCGAGCCGGCTGACTGCGGCGAGAAAGGCCTTTTCGGTCTCGCCCATGCCTTGCATGAAGGTCCGGTAATAGCGATCGAGCTGGACGTCGTTGACCGCCCGCAAGGTGTCGGTGGCGACCGCCTCGCGCAGGAACGCCTTGCGCGAGCTGTAGACCACGGTATCGATCTCGCCGCGCCCGGACCGGGTCCAGACCGGGATCTGCGCCGACTCGGCCGGCTCGGGCAGGTCGACCATGACCAGTCGCGCCAGGCGCGGCATCGCAGCGAGGAAGTAGTCGCCGGCACGGCGGCGATGTTGCGGGTCGGCGTCGAGCATGCCGTCCAGCACCCGGGCGAACTCGACGGGCAGGCCGAGCGACGTTGCCGGGATCGCGCGCCGGCCGAAGCGACACGACTGCGCCGAGGCCAGTGCATAGAGGGTGGCGGCCACACCCTGCTCATCGAAGCGCGGCGACGACAGGCCGCCGTTCAACTGCTCGTCGCCGATGAAATAGACATCGCCCAGCCGGGCATTGGTGTGCTGCAGGTCGCCGGACATCAGCTCCATGACACTATTGGAGACGAACTGGCCCCTGGCATCGAGCTGGGCGAACACCGAGGAGCCCCAGTCGATCAGCGCCACGCGCTCGGTGCGCGGGTCGAAGACCAGGTTGGAGGGCTTGATGTCGCCGTGAACCACCGGCTTGCCGTGCGGCCCGGCTTCGCGTCGCAGGCTACGCAGGATGTCGGCGAGCTGGGCGGCGATATGCACCACCAGGCGCGGCGGCAGGCGGCCGTGACGCAGCGAATACTCCTCGAGATTGTTCCCCGGCGCGCGCTCCATGACCAGGATCGACTGGCGGCGAATGCGCTGGAAGGCGACCAGCCTGGGCACTCGCGGATGATCGACCTGCTCGAGCATGAACGCCTCTTCCTCCAGGCGGTCCTGAAGGTGCTGCGGCAGGGTGATCCGCGAGAACTTGAAGACATGGCGCTCGCCGTGCGCCGAGACACCGGCGAAGACGAAACCGTAGGCGCCCTTGCCGACCAGCTCGATGTCGCGATAGCCGAGCTGCTCGAGCTGGGTGCGGCACAGCGCGACCCAGTCCTTGAGCTTGCGGGCATCGTCGTGACTGAGCAGATAGATCGACTGCTCTTCGGGGATGTAGAACTGTTCGAGCGTATCCCGGGCCATGCCGCCCTCTTCGCCATGTTCACGTCATGTCGAGCAACATCGTCTGCGGCGCCTCGAGGTAGTCCTTCCAGCGATTGCAGAAGCGCGAGATGGTGCCACCGTCGATGATCCGGTGGTCGCCCGACCAGGTGATGGTCATGATCGCGCGCGACACCACCTTGCCGTCGGCATCGAAGCGCGGCAGGGTCTGGACCCGCCCCAGGGCGACGATCGCCACCTCCGGCGGGTTGATGATCGGCGCCGCATAGGTGCCGCCCAGCGCCCCGATGTTGGAGATGCTGATGGTGCCGCCCTGCAGGTCGGCCTGACTCACCCGGCCCTCGCGGGCGGCCTCGGTCAGCCGCGCCACCTCGTCGGCAATCTCGCGCACGCTGAGCCGCTCGACGCGCTTGACGTTGGGCACCAGCAGCCCCGCCCGGCTGTCCACCGCCATGCCCACATTGCAGTGCGGCTGATAGTGGATCTCGCTGCCGTCGTCGCTGAGCCGACTGTTGAGGATCGGATAGGCCGTCACCGCCAGGCCCAGCGCTTTCATGATCAACGGCATCAGCGTCAGCCGGGTGCCGTCGCGCTCGGCCATCGGCTTGAGCCGTTCGCGCAGCGCCAGCAGCTCGGTGACGTCGATCTCGTCACCGTAACTGAAGTGGGGAATGGTCGCCGATGCCTCGCTCATGCGCCGGGCCATCGCCGCACGCACTCCGCGCAGCGGCTCGACACGTACCTCGCCATCCGCCGCCTGCCCGGCCGTGGCGCGTTCGGGCGTGCTCGACGCCGCCGGCGTCGAGGCCGCCGTCTTGTCATCACGCGCTTTCTCGAAGGCGAGAATATCTTCCTTGAGCACCCGGCCGTGCTTGCCGGAGCCCGGCACGTCCACGAGGCTCACGCCCAGCTCGCGTACCAGGCGCCGCACCGCCGGGCTGGCGGGGATCCGCCCGTAGGGCCCCTGGCCCGTGCCGGCGGTGCGGCATCCCCGGAGGCTTTCGGCAGACGCCGTGTCGGTCGGGCCGCGCTCGGTCGGGCCGCGGTGAGACGACTTGTGACGGGGTGATGGAGCCGCCGCGTCGGCCTGCCGGTCACGGGGCACATAGGCAAACAGCGGCGCATGAACGCGGGCACTTTCCCGGGGCTGGTAGTAGAGCCGTGTGACGCGCCCGGCCCTGGGCGCGGTAATCTCGACCAGCGCCTTGTCGGTCATCACGTCGACCACCGGCTGGTCCTCCTCGATCTCGTCGCCCTCGCGGATGCGCCATTCGACCACCTCGCACTCGACGATGCCCTCGCCGATATCCGGCAGGATGAAGTCCTCGCTCGTCGCGTCTTCACCCTCGGGGCTGCCCGTGTCACTCGCGGCCGCAGACGACTCGGCCGCTGCAACAGCCGCGCCCGATTCGTCCGTGGTTTGATCCGCCGGCTCGTCACGGTCGACAGCTCCCTGACTGGCACCCTCCTCCAGTGGCTCGACGGCGAACAGTGGCGAGTGCACCCGGGCTGTCTCGCCCTCGCGGTGATAGAGCCGGGTCACGCGCCCCGCATGAGGGGCGGGAATCTCGACCAGCGCCTTGTCGGTCATCACCTCGGCGACCGGCTGATCCTCCTCGATGACGTCACCTTCCTGAATCAGCCACTTGACCAGCTCGCACTCGACGATGCCTTCGCCGATGTCCGGCAGAATGAAATCGCTCATGTCTTCTCTCCCGAACTCGCCGCTCAATAATCGATGGTGGCCTTGATCGCCTCGAAGACCTTCAGGTGGTCCGGCAGATACTCTTTCTCCAGCGTCAGCGGGAAGGGCGTGTCCAGGCCGGTCACCCGGGCGATGGGCGATTCCAGGTAGAGAAAGCAGCAGCTCTGGATGGTGGCGGCGATCTCGGCGGCGAAACCACCGGTCAACGGCGCCTCGTGGCTGATCACCAGGCGGCCGGTCTTGAGCACGGATTCGGTCACGGTCTCGACGTCCCAGGGCAGGATGCTGCGCAGGTCGATGATCTCGCAGGAGATACCTTCCTTTTCGGCGATTTCTGCCGCCCTGTCGAGGACCTCCATCTGTGCTCCCCAGGCCAGCAGCGTGATGTCCGTGCCCTCCCGGGTGATTTCCGCCTCGCCCAGCGGCAGCTCGTAGTCCTCGTCCGGCACCTCGCCCACCGCGGCGCGATACAGCCGCTTGGGCTCGAGAAACAGCACCGGATCGGGGGTACGGATCGCGGCCAGCAGCAGGCCCTTGGCCTGGTGCGGGTTGCGCGGCACGACGACCCGCAGCCCCGGCGTGTGGGCAAAATAGGCCTCCGGGGACTGCGAATGATAGTGGCCGCCGGCGATGCCGCCGCCGTAGGGTGTGCGGATGGTCAGCCCGCCAACGTCGAACAGATTGCCGGAGCGGTAACGGAACTTGGCGGTCTCGTTGACGATCTGGTCGAAGGCCGGAAAGATGTAGTCAGCGAACTGGATCTCCGCCACCGGCACCGCCCCCTGCGCCGCCAGCCCGTTGGCGAAGCCGATGATCCCCTGCTCGACCAGCGGGGTATTGAAGCAGCGATCGCGACCGTACTTTTCCTGAAGGTGGCTGGTGGCGCGGAACACACCGCCGAACACGCCGACGTCCTCGCCGAAGCAGACCACCTTGTCGTTGGCGGCCATCGCCGTGTCCAGGGCGTTGTTGATGGCCTGGAGCAGATTCATCTCAGCCATGGTCACGCCCTCCTGTCGCCTTGTCCCGATCCAGATAGGGTGCGCTCTTTGGGTAGGCATCCGGATACTTGCGAATGTGCGACTCGAGCGCGGCGAGTTGCTCGGCCAGTGCCGGGGTCACCTGCGCGTAGACGTCGGTCACCAGCGTCTCGAGGGCCGGCGGCCGGCGCTTCTCGGCGGCCTTCATCGCCTCCAGCACCTCGCGGCGCCGGGTTTCCTGCTCGTGCTTTTCTTCATCATCGCTCCACCAGCCCTGCGCCTCGAGCCAGCGCCGCATGCGCAGGATCGGGTCCTTCTCACGCCAGGCATCCTCTTCCTTGCGGCTGCGATAGCCCGATGGATCGTCCGAGGAAGAGTGCGCCGCGAGCCGGTAGGTCATCGCCTCGATCAGCACCGGCTGGTTGTCCTCCACCGCCAGCTTGCGCGCCGCCCGGGTCGCCTGATGGACGGCCAGCACGTCGTTGCCGTCGACGCGGATCACCTTCATGCGGTACCCGAAGGCCCGTGGGGCGATACCGTCGGCATGGAACTGTTCGTGGGCGGGTGTCGAGATCGCATAGCCGTTGTTGCGGCACAGGAAGACCACCGGCACCTGCAGCACCGAAGCCATGTTGAGCGCGGCATGGAAGTCGCCTTCCGAGGCCGCCCCCTCGCCGAACACGGTCAGCGTGCAGAGACCCTCACCGGCCAGTTTCTGGCCATAGGCGTAGCCGGTCGCCTGGGGAATCTGGGTGGCCAGCGGCGAGGAGATGGTCAGGTAGTTGAGCGTCTTCGAGCCGTAGTGAATCGGCATCTGCCGGCCCTTGCCATGGTCGTGCTCGTTGCCGAACAGCTGGTCCATGAATTCGTCGAGGCCGAAGCCGCGGTAGGCCAGGGCGCCCTGCTCGCGATACTGGGCCATGATCATGTCGCCGGGATCGAGCGCCGCGGTGCTGCCGACCACGGTACCCTCCTCGCCGGTGGACTGCATGTAGAAGCTCAGCCGCCCCTGGCGCTGGGCGGCCATCATCCGCTCGTCGAGCACCCGGGTGAACAGCATGGCGCGATAGATGCGCAATGCCGTCTCGCGCTCGAACTCGGGCGCGGCGGCCTGCGGATGCAGCGTCCCGTCCTGCCGGAGCAGCTCGAACCGGGGAATATGAAATTCATCGCCGTTCAGGAAGGTCGGTTCATGAACGACACCCGCGGCTGTTGTTGTACTCATGCTCGTCGCTCCTTGTCGTATCCCGGATCACGGGACACGCGAGTCACATCACAGAACCGGAACCGAGCGCCTCGTGAGCGAGCTCCGGATGGCAGTCGGCCGGGGCGGTGATCGCTGCCGTGCAACGCCCCTCCCCGTCACTGTAGTCGGCGGCACCGTCGAGGGGTGGGACGTGCGCCGACGCAATGCGGCCGGCTTTCAACGCTTGGCCGACCCGCGCTTATTGACGTTTACGTAACATAGAACATGCCATTCGCCGCGTCAGTCAGGCGACGTGCGACGTTAGTCGATCGGGAGCGGTTTTCTACACTGGGAGACAGGACGGCGATACATCGCAGGAAGGACCCGCACAAGGAGAGACCTCATGGCCATGAACGTGGCACAGAAGCTGATCGGCGCCCATCTGACACAGGGCCGCATGACCCCGGGAGAACCGATCGCCCTGACCATCGACCAGACGCTGACCCAGGACGCGACCGGCACGATGGTGATGCTGGAACTCGAGGCGATGGGACTCGCCCGGGTACGAACCGAGGTGTCGGCGCAGTATGTCGATCACAACCTGATCCAGGAGGACAACAGGAACCCCGACGATCACCGCTTCCTGCAGAGCGCCGCCGCCCGGCTCGGGGTGTGGTTCTCGCGGGCCGGCAACGGAGTCAGCCACCCCACCCACCAGCAGCATTTCGGCAGGCCCGGCAGGACGTTGCTGGGCTCGGACAGCCACACGCCCGCCGCCGGCTCGATGGGCATGCTGGCGATCGGCGCCGGCGGCATCGACGTGGCGATGGCCATGGCCGGCGAGCCCTTTCACCTCAAGATGCCCGAGATCTGGGGGGTCAAGCTCACCAATGCCCTGCCCGACTGGGTCAGCGCCAAGGACGTGATCCTGGAGATGCTCAGGCGACACGGCGTCGACGGCGGCACCGGACGGATCATCGAGTACTACGGCCCGGGGCTCGCCAGCCTCTCGGCGATGGATCGCCACGTGATTGCCAACATGGGCGCCGAGCTGGGCGCCACCACCAGCGTGTTCCCCGCCGACGAGGCGGTAAAACGCTTCCTCGAGGCAGTGGGCCGCCCCGATGACTTCGCCCCCCTCGAGGCCGACGACGGAGCCGACTATGACGTTCACGAGACCATCGACCTGTCGAACGTGGTGCCGCTGATCGCCAGGCCCTCGAGCCCCGGGAATGTAGTACCGGTCCGCGAGATCGCCGGCGAAAGCCTCTCCCAGGCCTATATCGGCTCGTCGGCCAATCCCGGCTATCGCGACTTCGCCATCGCCGCGGCGATGGTCAAGGGCCGCCAGGTCAGTGACTGGGTGTCGTTCGACCTCAACCCCACCTCGCGCTCGATCCTCGAGACCCTGACCCGCGACGGTCACGTGCTCAACCTGCTGGGCGCCGGCGCCCGCCTCCACCAGGCCGGCTGCAACGGCTGCATCGGCATGGGCCAGGCACCGGCCAACGACACCAACAGCCTGCGGACCACGCCGCGCAACTTTCCCGGCCGCTCCGGCACGCGCGAGGACCGCGTCTTCCTGTGCAGCCCGGAAACCGCCACCGCCTCGGCGCTCAGGGGCGAGATCACCGATCCCCGCGACCTTGATTTCGATTACCCCAGGGTCAGCGATCCGATCGACCCGATCCTCAATACCCGCGACCTGATGCCGCCCCTGCCGGCATCGGAGTCCTCGCGGGTCCAGCTGATCAAGGGACCCAACATCGCCTCGCTGCCGGAGTTCGAGCCGATCGGCGACGACCTCGAGCTGACCATCCTGCTCAAGATGGCCGACGACATCTCCACCGACGAAATCATGCCCGCCGGCAACGAGGTGCTGCCCTACCGCAGCAACATCCCGCGAATCTCGGATTTTTGCTTCGGGCCCGTCGACGCAGATTACGTCGGCAACGCCCACGACAGCGGTGATCACGCGCTGATCGCCGGGGGCAACTACGGCCAGGGCTCGAGCCGCGAACACGCCGCCATCGCGCCACGCTATCTGGGCCTGCGGGTAGTGGTAGCCAAAAGCTTCGCGCGCATCCACTGGCAGAACCTGGTCAACTTCGGCGTGCTGCCGCTGCGTTTCGACAGCGACGCCGATTACGACGCGCTGGAGACCGGCCAGACGCTGCGCTTCTCGGGGCTGCACAAGGCTCTCCAGGACGGCGATACCCTGACCGCCGAGACGCCCCAGGGCAAGATCACCCTGCGCCACGATCTGACGCCGCGACAGGTCGAGGTGCTGCTCGACGGCGGGCTGATCAACTGGATGAAACGCCACCACGATATCTGATCGAACCGGCGGTCGGCGCTCCGATGGCCGGCGCTCCGATGGCCGGCGCTCCGGCGGTCGGCGACCCGGTGCACCGACGACGTCACCCCGGCCGGGGGAGCAGCAGGGCGTCGTCGATCGCGATGAACTCCGACGCCGAGTGCTTCAACGCCTCGGCGGTGAGTTCCGCCACGCCGTAAACCTCGACCGGGATGGCGAAACGCTCGGCGAGCCGGTCCGCCAGCAGAGCAAAATCACCGTCACCCGAAACCAGCACCAGGCGTTCGACCTCCGTGGCGAGTTCGACGGCGTCGAGGGTGATTCCCACGTCCCAGTCGCCCTTGGCGGAGCCATCGCGACGCTGGATGAACGGCTTGAGCTTCACCGTGAAGCCGATGCCGCGGAGGATGTCCTGAAAGCGGCGCTGCTGGTCGTCGCCGCGGTCCACGGCATAGGCCAGCGCCTGGACGACTTGGCGGCCAGCGGAGGCCCGGCGCCAGAACGCCCGGTAATCGAAGTGCCGGCCGAAGGCCTGACGGGTGGTGTAGTAGACGTTCTGCACGTCAACCAGGATCGCAATGCGCTCCACGGCTCGGCTCCGGTGTCGAGGAAAAGGGGTCAGCCAGGCAACAGCGGCGAATGGCCGTCATCTTCATGGGCCCAGACCCGAAACGCTGCCAGGCGATTGGGCCCGAAGGTGTTGGCGATCGGCACATCGGCGGCGTCCCGCCCCCGGGCGATCAGGACACGGCCGATCCGACGATCGTTGTTGCGCGGATCGAAAGTGTACCAGCCACCGTCGAGATAGGCCTCGAACCAGGCATGGAAGTCCATCGGCGCGTGCGGTGGCAAGACGTCGACGTCGCTGAGATAACCGGTGCAGTAGCGTGCCGGAATGTTCATCGCCCGGCACAGGGTCACCGCCAGATGGGCGAAGTCGCGACACACCCCACCCCGCTCGTGATAGACCTCCCAGGCCGACTTGGTCGCCCGTGCATACGGATAGCCGAAGCTGATGTGATGATGCACGAAATCGCAGATGGCCTGTACGCGCTGCCAACCGGAAGGGCCACTGCCGAACCGTTGCCAGGCGATATCGGAGAGCCGATCGGTTTCACAGTAGCGGCTACCGATCAGATACAGCAGCGTTTCGGACGGCAGCTGTTCCACCGGCAGCTGCCCGGCGTCGGGATGCACCGGGTCGGGCAGGCCGGGATCGTCGATCACCGCATCGGCGGCGATCACGGTACGCCCGGGCGGAGCCACCAGACGCACGCACCAGTTGCCGAACGAGTCGCGATAGGGCTCGGTCGGCAGGGAGGGCACCGTGATCAGGTAATCCGGCGCCACCAGATCGGAAACCCGCGAGTAGTGCACGTGAGTCAACACGATCATCGGTACCGCCTGCGGGCACTCGTAGACGATTTCGTAGCCGATCCTCAGACGCATCTCTGCCCCTCCCTCGCCACGCCTGTGTTGAGGGTAGCCGCTTATGACAGTGGATACGTCAGGCGTCGTCCCAGACACGCCGGGCGATCTCGACGACCCGGCCGAGCTTGGCCCACTGCTCGTCCTCGCTGAGGTGATTGCCCTCCTCCGTGGACGCGAAGCCGCACTGCGGGCTCAGGCAGAGCTGGTCCCGGGCGACGAAGCGCTGCGCCTCGCCGATGCGCCGCTCGATCGCCTCCACCGGCTCGAGCTCGCCGCTCTTGGTGGTGATCAGCCCCAGCACCGCCTGCTTGTGGCCCTCCGGCAAAAAGCGCAGCGGCTCGAAGCCACCGGCCCGGTCGGTATCGTACTCGAGGAAGTAGGCATCGACGTCGACCTTGCCGAACAGGGTCTCGGCGACCGGCTCGTAGCCGCCTTCACTGATCCAGGTCGAACGGAAGTTGCCGCGGCAGACGTGCAGGCTGACGTGGAGATCGTCGGGCCGGCCGGCCAGGGCATGGTTGAGTACCTCGGCGTAGATGGCCTCCAGGCGCTCGGGGTCGTCGCCGCGCTCGCGAGCGGCCTGACGCTGCTCGGCCGAACACAGATAGGCCCAGACGGTGTCATCGAGCTGCAGATAGCGACAGCCGGCGGCATGAAACGCCTGGACGGCGTCACGATAGGTGTCGGCCAGATCGGCGAAGAAGGCGTCAAGGCTCGGGTAGACGCGCTCATCGATGTTGCGTCGTCCGCCGCGGAAGTGCAGCACGCTGGGACTGGGAATGGTCATCTTGGCCGTCGATGCACTCACC
This sequence comes from Halomonadaceae bacterium T82-2, assembly GCA_001577635.1. Lineage (GTDB taxonomy): Bacteria > Pseudomonadota > Gammaproteobacteria > Pseudomonadales > Halomonadaceae > Modicisalibacter. The sequence goes on from LSBP01000028.1 coordinate 42,474, forward strand.
GTGTCGGCCAGGAAGCGGAAATGATCGAGCATCGGATGGTCGGCCGGGAAGCCGAGCCGATCCACGACCCGAACGCCGCGCGCCCGGGTGCTCACACCCTGAAACTGGATGCCCTGCTCGGCCTCGAAACCCTCGACGCCGATCAGCCGTTCCAGAAAGTCGAAATGCCACCAGGCGCGCCGGAATTCACCGTCGGTCACCGCGCCGAGGCCCAGCGCCTCCTGACGGGCAACGACACGGCGGATCTCGTCATTCTCGACGTCCCGCAGCGCGATGGCGTCGATCTCGCCGGCCTGATGACGGTGGCGGGCCTGCTTGAGCGTTTCGCTGCGCAGCAGACTGCCGACCGTGTCGGCACGAAAGGTAGAAACAGGCATGGTACGGCTCCCTCGATCTGTGAGGGCCGCACTATGCCGAATGCATCATGAGGTGGCTAACGGAGTCTGTTCAGGTTGCCATGAACAATATTCAAGATGGCCTCAATGCACCGTCTCGGGAACCGAGGCTTCCTCACGCTCGCCTTCCCAAAGGGTCGTGCGCGTGATCGCGTGATCGATCATCTCGCGGGCCACCTCGAAGCGGCTTTGCCGCAGCAGCTCCGCGGCCTCTTCCGAGAAACGGATACGCAGCAGGGGTTCGCCCTCCCCTTCGGCGGGGCGCAGAATGACCTCGCCATCGGCGAGCTCGACGATTTCCAGTACAGCGGTCTCTGACACGTTCACCTCGATATGTCCCGTCATGACAACAAAAAACGACCACAGCGCATGGCCATGGTCGTCATTGTCTTTGCCCCAGCTTACCACTCCCGCGGCGCGGACGTCACCATTCGAAGCTGGTTTCCCGCAGGCGCGCCAGCTCGGCCTTGAACGCCTGAATGCCGGCGCTCAGGTCATCCCCCAGGGGACGACGATCGGCGATGGCGATCAGTGAGGCATCGGCCTCGCGGCGGGCTACCCCCTCGGCCGATTCAAGAGCGTCCAGCTGTGCGCAAAGATGCCCGAGCCAGCTTTGCGGATCCTCGCGCAACTCCCTGAGGCGATGCAGCTCGGCCACATTCTCGCCCTGCGCCCCCAGCAGCTCGCGCCAGTCGTGGTGCGCCAAGGCGGCATGTTCGGTCAGTTCACGCAGTGCCGCATCCAGGGCCAGGCCGAGCAGCGCCAGCGCCCCTTCCTCGCGCGCCATGCGGCGTGCCGGTGCATGCTCGTCGTCACCCTCGGGCATGCCGAGCAGCAGCTCGGCCTGATAGAGCAGCTGGTTGGTACGTCCCCGTGGTGTCATTTGCGCTTGTCCTCGATCTGCCAGCGCCCATCCTCGTAGGTCGCCTTCCAGCCGGACGCCTTGCCGTCCTTTTCGGTCATCACGTACTGGCTCTTGGTCTTGCGCGAGAAGCGGATCTGCGCCGGGCGGCCGTCCGGATCCTCGTCGGGCGCCTCGAGCAGGAAATGATACTTCTCGGGCAGCGCCTCGGCGTGCGCACGGATCTCCTTGACCAGTGGCGCGCGCGTCTCGCGGTTCTTGGGAAACTGGCTCGCCGCCAGGAACAGTCCGCTCGCTCCGTCGCGCAGCACGTAGTGATCCTCGACCTTCTGGCAGGCCAGCTCCGGCATCGGGATCGGATCCATCTTGGGCGGCGCGACCTCACCGTTCCGGAGCAACTTGCGGGTATTCTTGCAGTTCTCGTTGGTGCAACCGAAGTACTTGCCGAAGCGCCCGGACTTGAGCTGCATGTCGGCGCCGCACTTGTCGCACTCGATGGTCGGCCCCTCGTAGCCCTTGATCTTGAACTTGCCGGTCTCGATCTCGTAGCCGGCGCAGTCGGGACTGTTGCCGCAGATATGCAGCTTGCGGGTCTCGTCGATCAGGTAGCTGTCCATCGCCGTGCCGCACTCGGGGCAGCGGTGCTTGGCGCGCAGCGCATCGGTCTCGGCATCCTCGTCGGCATCGGCGGCCACCGCCTCCTCGCCGGGGATCAGATCGATGGTGGTCTTGCAGCGCTCCTTGGGCGGCAGGTTGTAGCCCGAGCAGCCCAGGAACACCCCGGTGGAGGCGGTGCGGATCTGCATCTTGCGCCCGCACTTGGGACAGTCGATGTCGGTGGGCACCGGCTGGTTGGGGCGCATGCCGTCCTCGGCCTCGGCCCGCTCGAGCTGCTGCTTGAAGTGCGCATAGAAGTCGTCGAGCAGTCCCTTCCAGTTGCGCTGCCCCTCGGCGACCTCGTCGAGGTTGTCCTCCATGCGCGCGGTGAAGCCGTAGTCCATCAGGTCGTCGAAGGATTCGGCCAGGCGGTCGGTGACGATGTCGCCGAGCTTCTCGGCATAGAAGCGCCGGTTCTCGAGCTTGACGTAGCCGCGATCCTGGATGGTCGAGATGATCGAGGCATAGGTCGAGGGTCGGCCGATGCCGCGCTTCTCGAGTTCCTTGACCAGGCTCGCCTCGGTGAAGCGCGCCGGCGGCTTGGTGAAGTGCTGCTGCGGGTCGAGCGTCACCAGCTGCAGCGCGGTGCCTTCGGCCAGGTCGGGCAGCGTCTGGTCCTCGTCCTTCTTGCCGGCGGGCTTCATCACCCGGGTGTAGCCGTCGAACTTGAGCACGCGGCCGCGGGCACGCAGCTCGTAGCCGTCGACCTCGACGGTCAAGGTGGTCGACAGGTATTCGGCGGGCGTCATCTGGCAGGCCACGAACTGACGCCAGATCAGCTCGTAGAGGCGTTCGGCGTCACGCTCCATGCCGTTCAGATCGGCGGTGGTGCGGGTCACCTCGGAGGGGCGGATCGCCTCGTGGGCCTCCTGGGCGCCCTCCTTGCTGCTGTAGCGGTTGGGTGACTCCGGCAGGTAACGCTGACCGAACTCGCTGCCGATGTAGTCGCGAACGCCATTCACCGCTTCCTGGGAAAGGTTGGTGGAGTCGGTCCGCATGTAGGTGATGTAGCCCGCCTCGTAGAGCCGCTGGGCGAGCGTCATGGTCTTCTTGACCGAGAAGCCCAGCCGACCGCTGGCCGCCTGCTGCAGCGTCGAGGTGATGAACGGCGCGTTGGGCTTCGAGCGGGTCGGCTTCTGCTCGCGGGCGGTGATCGACAGGTCTGCCGTGCGCAGCGCGGCGATACGCTCCAGAGTCTCGGCCTCGGAGGTAGGCCGGAACGGCTTGCCGTCCTGGCGGACCAGCTCGAAGCGCACGGTCTCGTCGCCGCCGGCCGGGCTCAGGTCGGCATGCACGTCCCAGAACTCCTCGGGCACGAAGGCGCGGATCTCGCGCTCGCGCTCGACGATCAGGCGCACCGCTACCGACTGGACACGCCCTGCCGATAGACCGCGCGCCACCTTGCTCCACAACAGCGGGGACAGCATGAAGCCCACCACCCGGTCCAGGAAGCGGCGCGTCTGCTGGGCCTCCACCCGGGGCATGTTGAGAGTGCCCGGCTCCTTGAAGGCCTCCTGGATGGCATTCTTGGTGATCTCGTTGAATACGACTCGCTTGTAGCGATCGTCATCACCGCCGATGGTCTCGCGCAGGTGCCAGGCGATCGCCTCCCCCTCGCGGTCAAGGTCGGTGGCGAGATAGATGGCGTCCGCCTTCCTGGCCAGCCGGGCCAGTTCCTCGACCACCTTTTCCTTGCCCGGCAGGACTTCGTAGCGCGCCTCCCAGCCATGCTCGGGGTCGACCCCCATGCGGCGAATCAGCTGCGTCCAGGCCTTCTGCTTCTTGTAGGCCGCCTTTTCGTCCGGCGACATCTTGCGGGTCGCGGCAGCCTGACGCGCACGTTCCTTGGGGTCGGAAGCCGTCTTGCCCGAGCCGCTGGTCGGCAGGTCGCGGATGTGGCCAACGCTCGACTTCACGATGTACTCGTTACCGAGGTACTTGTTGATCGTCTTGGCCTTGGCCGGCGACTCGACGATGACCAGTGACTTGCCCATAGTGCTCCACTTTCGACTGGCCGACTCCCGTCTCCGGAAGCCGGCAAGGTGTCCGTAGCCGACGGCTCCGGGCCGCCGGCGGAAAAATGCGCCTACCCTACCCCAGCCACCTGCTTCGCGCCAGTCACGGGCCGGGGCCGGCCGAGCCGCCTGCCGCCGGGCCGGCCTTCATGACACTAGCCATGACCCGAGTCCCCGCGCAAGCTTCGCCGGCCACCGGTCCGTGCGTTGACAGCTTTGTTTTCGGGGCTGACATCGTGCTGTAGTATTATGTAGTAAAATGACTACATGAAAGCGTGGCGGGCAGGCCCGGCAGACGGCACATGCCTTTATCGGCCTCCGGCGACTTTTCTCGCCCCCGAGGATTTGCCACGTTTATTCACGTATCGATGAAGCGGCCAACCAAGGAGACCCTCATGCCGGAAGCATTGCACGGCCACGCCCCCATCCGTCGCACCAAGATCGTCGCCACCCTGGGCCCCGCCAGCGACCGCGAGGGCGTGCTCGACGCGATGATCACCGCCGGCGTCGACGTGGTACGCCTCAACTTC
>LSBP01000006.1 GCA_001577635.1 Halomonadaceae bacterium T82-2
GGCAGAGATGCATTCGGCGGTTGAGACGGAATCGGAGGTCAAAAAATGCTCGCTGACGGCGATAGGGAAAGTGTCGACGCCGGCATCACGGATTCAGGACTTTGTTTTCAATGGTGTGAGCGAGAGCCATCTCTGCGACGTCGCGGGGATAGCTGGTGACTTCGCCCGTCCAGTCGCGAAAGCTCGAGCGGAAGCCGTGGGGTACGTAGTCGCCACGTTCGCTGCCGACACCGTACCCCATGCCGCGCATCAGCTGCAGCATGGCCATATTGGAGAGAGGGCGACCATAGCGAGCGCCGGGGAATACGTGTGTATTGCCTTGTACCTTCGGCAGCTGGGCCAACAGCTCCACCGCTTGCCGTGACAGCGGCACACGGTGTTCGCGGCGTGCCTTCATCCGGTCAGCTGGGATCGTCCAGGTTTCATTGTTGAGGTCGATCTCCAGCCAATCAGCGCGCAGGACCTCTGAAGTGCGCGTAGCTGTGAAGATCAGGAATTGCAGTGCCTTGGAGGAGATGCTGGTATAGCCCTGAAGCTCTGACATGAAGGCAGCGACATCATCGTAGGGCATGGCGGGGTGGTGGGTCACTTTCTTGACCCTTGCCGGCTTGGCCAGCAGCTTGTCGAGGTGGCCACGCCAGCGGGCAGGATTTACGGGGTCTCGGTAGCTGTGCGCTGCGGCGTAGTCGAGAACGTTCTCAATACGGCCTTGCACACGCTTGGCTGTCTCGGTTTTGTTGGTCCAGATCGGCGACAGGATCTTTAGGACGTCCTGGGTGGTGACCTCATCCACTGGCATGGAACCGATCACCGGTCGGGCATACGCCTTGAGCGTGCTGACCCACTGCCGCGCGTGCTTGGCGTTCCGCCAGCTACGGCGGTGAGATTTGATGTAGCGAGCGGCACAGCTGGTGAAGGTGGGAGTCGTCTCGTCTGCTTGTTCTTCCTCTACCTTGGCCTCAAGGGGGTCAACGCCCTCCTTGACGAGACTACGGTTTTTTCCGGCACGAGCACGCGCTTCAGAAAGGCTGACGTCCAAATAGCTACCAAGGCCCATGTCGCGAAGCTTGCCATTTCGCCGGAACCGATAGATCCAGCTAGCTCCCCCTTTCTTGCCGATCTTGAGGTACAGGCCTTCGCCATCGTTGGTCAATCCGGGCTTGGCCTCCCTGACCAGTTTCTGTACCCCGCGTGTGGTGAGCTTTCCCATGGCAGCCTCCTCGTTGCTTGAGAAGCAGCGTACCATACCTGAGCCCATACTCCAGCCCATACTTTGATTCTGCAATCGGCGATACAGCTTCGGATGTCTCTGGACGAAAAAGCCAAAAAAATATATATAAAACAGTTAGTAAAAGTTTGAAGATAGACTTCCCTGTATTTTAATCAAGCGGACTCCCCCTCCGCCACAGAATTTAGAAGGGGAATCAAGTTTAGCTTGATTCCCCTTCGTCGTTTCTACCCCATGGGAACGGTATTGGGAACAAATCTGGGAACGCTTATAGATCCAGAAGTTTCTCGATCATTTCCAATATTGCTTTCTACCTCTCCTGTCCCGGTGTCTTCCGAACAGTTCGATGATGCCCGCCACCAGGCGAGCACCATCGGTGGTTTCACGCCTGCGTCACAGCGTCATGAACGGCGACGCTTCATGGTCCTGGAACTGGTAGACCTTGTAGGGTGCCTGCTTCGGCCCCGGCATGCCGGGGGTGCCGCTGGGCATGCCGGCCAGGCCGATGCCGTCGGCCTCGGGCTGCTGTTCGAACAAAGCCTTTACTGCCGCCAGCGGGACATGCCCTTCGATGGTGTAGTCGCCCATCTTGACCGTGTGGCAGGCGCCCATGCCGTAGGGAACGCCGGCTGTCTGCTTGATCTCGGCAAGCGCCTCGTCGTCGACGATGGTGACGTCGACACCCATTTTTTCCAGATGACGCGCGTAGCCGTCACAGCAGCCGCACTGCGGGTTCTTGTACAGAGTGGCTTCGTGCGGCAGGGCGGCGCTGGCACTGGTGGCGCCCATCAGCAGACCGGTAGTGATCAGAAGGCGAGACAGTGTGATTTTCATGCGTGATAACCCAAGTTGGTGGTAAACAGGTCTGTTATGTGGGGTGCGATGTGGGGGCCGGGACGCCGCAGGGCCGCAGCCCGTTCGGCCGCCATGGGCAACGGCGCAGCAGCAGGCCGTCAACATGGGGTGGTGCTCGGCGTGTGGCGTCGGGGTGGCCCGTCAGCAGGCTCAGGTTCTTGGAGGGCGGCGCGGAGGCTGGGGAATGTGGTCACTCACGGCGGTGGTGGCCATGAACGGGCGAACGGCCGGAGGGATGACCGCAGGCGGGGCCGGGGCGAGAGGAAGAGCACAGGCTGTGCTGCAGTCCGCCTGCATGTCGAGCACCTGTCCCTGATCGAGCATCTTGCCCTGAAGCTGGATGCAATCATCGCGGCAGCTGTCCGTCGCCGCATGAGCGGAGAGCGTCGCCAGGGCGAGCACCAGAACCATCGACAGCGCCAGCAGGCGTTGCCACGTCTTTTGTCCTGATGTCGATAATGTCCAGCGCCGCAATGTCATGGCGGACTCCCCGGTACGTCGACGCCTATTGAACCCCGCCAAACGGAGCGATGCAATCCCGTACCGTCCGCTTGCCGATGTCGGCTCGGGCGAGGGCCGGGATTCACTCCCAGCAGGCGGTGGGAAGCCCTCGTGTCAGGGCCGGGTTGAGCCGGTCGGTCAGTTTCATGGGGTCGAACGACGATATGGCCAGCAGCCGGTCGACATCCTGGATCTGCAGGGCCTTGCGAGTCTTGCGCAACAGGTTCTGGGACTCCATTTCACTCAGCGTTCGGCTGACGTGCACCTTGGTCATGCCGAGAAGCTTGCTGAAATCCCCCTGCGAGAGCGGGACCAGAAAATCCCGTTCGACAGCCGGGTCGACGCGCCGCAGCCGGAAATAGAGCTCGAGCACGAAGTGAGCGATTCGCGCCCGGGCGTCATGACGCAGGATGTTGACCAGACGCTCGCTGATGATGGCTTGCTGTCGGGCGGCCGCGGCGTGAATGGCCAAGGACAGCGAAGAAGACTGCTGGAAGATATCGAGCAGACGCTCGGCGGGGAACGGGCAGACCACCCCCTCCGTCAGCATGACGACGTCAGTCGAGTGGGCCGGAAAGGTCAGCTCGCGAATGCCCATCAGGTCGCCGGGGATGAAGACATCCAGCACCTGCTCCTCGCCGCTTTCGGACTTGTGCATGCTGTAGGCCCAGCCGCAGCGCAGGGTGTACAGGGTATGGGGCGTATCCGCAGCCTCCCACAGCATATGCCCTCTGGCCACCGACCGAGGCGACTGCTCGAGTTCGGCCAGCAGGCGCTTGTCCGTGTCGGACAGCGCCAGGAAGTGCATGAGATTGTCGGAGACGCAGACTTCGTGAGGGGCTGTCGTCATGAAGACACCTGTCCCTAGGGCCATCCGTGCGAGCCAGGATAGCGGCAAATTGAATAATACAGGTTGAGTATTTTTTGCCTTTCATAACATGGGTTATCCAGGGGCGTCGGGTCAAGGGGCGTATGGTGGTACTGGGCACGGACGCCACTCAGGGAAGAACGGGCACGGGACGCTCGCCATGCCAGGGATGCACGAGCAGGAAGCTTGTGGTGAGTTTGCAAGGACACGCGGCGATTGAGGGCCTGCTCCCGGGAGGGGGTGGGCCTTCTCTTTGTCCCGTCCAACGAGCCGTTCCGTTCAACGCGTCTTCGCGATGGGCAGTTCCTGCCAGCGTGTCGTCCAGCGGTTGCTGCGGTTGCCGCAACGCAGCGACCAGGCGGCTCCGGGCGTGGGCATGCCGAATGTCACGGTGTCGCGCCCCATGCGCCGGTTGAGCCGGTCCAGCGTGGCCATGAGCGCGGCGCTGCGCTGTCGTTCGGTCTCGCTCTGTGTGACATCCAGCAGTGAAAGCTGATGATGGTCGATATCGACCAGATCCAGCAGCATCACGCCGCCCTTCAGGAAGCGATACCCCCGGCGATGGATCCGTTCGAGCGCCATCAGGGCGGCCTGCAGGATCAGCCGACTGTCGTCGGTGGGGCGCGCCAACTCGACGATCAGGCTCGGCGCATATTGCGGCAGATCCGGGCGGTGCGGAGGTGTTCGTAGGAACACTTGCACCGCCCGGCACAGGCTGCGCTGTTGGCGCAATTTTTCCGCGCCACGCTGGGCGTGCTGGCGAATCGCCTCGCGCAGCTCGCGGAGTTCATGGGTCAGCCGGCCGAAGCTGCGGGAAGTCATGATCCGCTGCCTGGAGGCATCGGTGGCGTTCATCTCGATGGCCGGGATGCCGCGCAGTTCCAGCACGGTCCGCTCGAGGGGGGTGCCGAAACGGCGGCGAATGTATCGGGCCTCCGCCTGGCGCAGGTCCGCGGCGGTGCGGATACCCACCAGGGGCAGTCGTTCCGCCAACCGGCGGCCGACGCCCCAGATTTCGCCCGGCGGTGTGCGCTGGAGAAGTTCCCGCGTTTCCGGACCATCGGCGGTGAGCCGCAACACACCGTGGCCGCCGGAGTGTGCCTTGGCGGCACGATTGGCCAGCTTGGCCAGGGTGCGAGTGGGCGCGATGCCCACGGAAACTGGAATGCCGGTGTACTGGCGCACCCGGTGGTGCAGGGTGTGGGCCAGGGCGAGGGTGCCTTCGGCATCGAGGCCGTCGAAGCGCACGAACATCTCGTCGATCGAGTAGGGCTCCACCCGCGGGGCAGACTCCTCCAGAACCGCCTGTACCCGGGCGGACATGTCCCCGTAAAGCTCATAGTTGGACGAGAGCAGCACCACGCCGTGACGCCTCGCCAGGGGCTGGAGCTGGAAGGCCGGCGTGCCCATCCTGACGCCCAGCGCCTTGAGTTCCTCCGATCGGGCGATGACGCAACCATCGTTGTTGGAGAGCACCCCCACCGGGACGCCTTCCAGATTGGGCTGGAAGACCCGCTCGCAACTGACATAGAAGTTGTTGCAGTCGACGAGACCGATCATGCGCACCTCACACCGGGTACTGGTGAATCACGGAGCGAATCACGCCCCAGATCCGGCATTCGTGCCCGGCCAGCGGGATCGGCGCATAGCGCGGATTGCCGGAAACGAGGCAGGGGCGGCCGCCATGCACTTCGTAACGCTTGACGATGACCTCGCCGTCGACGAGCGCGGCCACCATGTGGCCGGGGCGCGGGTCCAGCGAGCGGTCGATGATCAGCAGGTCACCGTCGTGCATGCCGAAGTCCTCCATGCTGTCGCCGCTCACGCGCATGAAGAAGGTGGCGCTGGGGCGCTTGATCAGGTGCTCGTTGAGATCGAGCCGATCACTCGTGTAGTCCTGGGCCGGCGAGGGGAAGCCGCTGAGGCCGGCGCGTATGCGGATTTCGGGGAAGGGGAGTGCGAGCGGCATGGCCGGTTGCCGGGGCTGATGGAAGGCGTGTTGCGACATGGCCGGATCCCTGAGGTATGGTTTCTGTATTTATATACAGTATTCAGTGAAAGGTCCGTCATGGCAAATTCGCCGATGCGGAAATGCATGTTTTCAGGCGTGGTGTTGTCGGCAATCGCTTACACGTCGTATGGAGTCTGGCTGATGGGCAGTCTGGAACGCGAGGCCTACATTGAAATCGACAGGTAACAGTCCCTGTCTTGACCCCAACGCATTGTATGGCCCCGCCGTCCGGTGGGGCCTTTTTTGTTTGCGGCGTGCGTTAGCCGAAAAAGCCATTGCTGCCGAGCGTGTCAAGACCCGCCGCCTGGGGCGCTGACTCAGAGTGTTGGCGTGTCGCCCGTTACCAGCGACGCGACACGCCGCTCCCGCTCGGCGCGGCGCAACATGCGCAGCCGCGAGCGAATCTCGTCGCGCTCCAGGTAGCAGCCCTGCAGCCAGCGCTGCCCCGAGTCGCCCGCAAAGGCGTCGCGGGCATGCAGCAGCCGCCGGTTGTCGAAGATCACCAGGTCGCCGGGGTGGTAGGTGAAGCGCATGGCAAAATGCGGTTCATGCAGCATCCGTTGCAGGGTGGTCAATGCCGCGTAGGCTGGTTCCACGTCATCGAACGGCGCCATCAGCGGCCCGCGCAGGAAATCGGCGATGCGTACCTCGCTCAGTCGGCCGCTGTCGTCGCGCCGGATCATCGGCGCGTACCAGACGTAGTCGCTGGTGCGGGCGGTGTTGGCGTAGCACCACTTGACGCGGGTCAGCGTCTCGAAGGCATACGGGTCACGCTCCCGCAGGGCCTCGGCGACCGCGAAGCCGTCCATCATCACCGCCTGGCCGCCGGCGACGCTGTTTTCCAGGCAGTGCAGCAGCTGCAGGCCGGGCTGGTATTCGCGGGTGGGCAGGTCGACGTGTGGCGGCAGGGCGATCGAGGTATAGGCATTGGAGTCCGGATCGGGCTTGGCGCGCACGTCGAACAGGCTGCCGAAGTTGGTACTCCGCAGCGGGCCGATACGCTCGGCGATGCGCGCCAGGGTGCCGGGCTCGGTGGGCAGGTTGCGCAGCCGCACCAGGCCGTGGCTCAGCACCGCGGTGAGTGCCGACTCGAGCAGGGCCTGCGCGTCGGGGGCCTCTGGCTCGCGTTCGAGCCAGCCAGCGGCATCGAGGCTGTGCGGGGCGTCGTGGCGATCGCCGGTCCAGACGGTGACGGGCACCAGTGGGGCATCGATATGCTCGGTGTTCGAGTAGTCATGGGCGCGCAGCCAGCCCGGGTGGAAGCGCAGCGTGCGCTGTTCCGGGGCGAAGGTCACGCTGAGCGCCCCGGTGTCGTCCAGCCGGGCGGCCTCGACGGTCGGCCAGGCGCCGAGCCGTGATAGATCGAGGGTTCGCTCGCGGGTCGCCGGGTTGACGGTGCTGTCGTCCGCGGCGTTCTCGCGCAACCAGATGCTGTGATAATGGCTCGTTCGGCCGTCCTGCCAATGCAGCGTGACAAGATGGGGCTGGTGCTCGACGGTAGAGAGCCGGGTCTCTACCGGCCAGGCGTCGTAGTCGGGTGTCGGTGGCAGTTGATCGGGGCTGTCAGGTGCATGTTGCATCAGGGTCTCCGTCGCGAAGCGGGCATGTCATCGAGCATGCCGGTGCATCGTGACGGCGGGTTCGCCGCAGGCGACGTTTTCTTGACGTTGGTCGTCGTGTCAGGTGGCGCTCGGTTTCAGGCGCGTCTGGCGAGGACTTTCGCGGTAGCGCTGGCGGTAGGCACGCGAAAAGCTCGATGCCGAGGTGAAGCCGCAGGCCAGGCCGATGCTCAGGATGTCGTGGTCGGTTTCCTGCAGCAGCTGGCGGGCCCGCGCCAGGCGCAGGTGGCGATAGTAGTCGCGTGGCCGCACCCCCAGCTCCTGCTCGAAAAGCCGCTGCAGCTGGCGCAGCGACAGGGCGACCCTCGAGGCGATCCGGTCCAGAGGCAGTGGGGATTCGACATGTCGTTCCATCAGGGCGACGGCATCCACCAGGGCGGGCTTGTGGGTGCCGAGGCGCTGCACCAGGGCCTGACGCTGCTGGTGCTGGGGCGTGCGGCCCTGGTCGTGGATCAGCTGCTCGCTCACGGCAGTGGCCAGTGCCCGGCCGTGACGCCGGGCGATCAGGTCGAGCGACATGTCCATGGCGGCCGCGCCGCCGGCGCAGGAGAAACCCTGCTCGGTGACTTCGAACAGCGACTCGACGGCGTCGATATCGGGAAAGCGCTCGCGAAAGGCGGGCAGGCTCTCCCAGTGCAGGGTCACGCGACGTCGTGCCAGCAGCCCGGCCCGGGCGAGGATGATGCTGCCGGTATCGATGCCGCCCAGCGCGCAGCCGTCCTCGGCGAGACGGTGCAGCCAGCGCAGGGTGTGCCGGGTCAGCGTCGCCTCCGGCTCGAAACTGCTGCAGATCGCCAGGCTGGGCAGCCGGGGCGCCGTGTCCGGCGAGGCATCGGCGAGCAGCGTCATACCGTTGCTGGCGGTGATCGGCTCGCCGTCCTGGGTGATGATCTTCCAGGCGAACAGCTCGCGGCCTGCGACCCGATTGGCGATGCGCAGTGGCTCGACGGCGGAGAAGAACGCCACCATCGCGAAGCGGGGCATCAGCAGGAAGCCGAGCGTTTCGGGGAAAGGGCCGGTGTAGTGAAGTCGCATGTCGCCGTCGAAGCCTTGGCTGCCTGAAGCCGGCATGGTAACCGATGGCGGTCGTCAGGCAAGGCGCCGCCGGTGCTAGGCAGTGGCCCCTGCCTTGGCGTATTGTTGCCCGGCCCGGTCACCGCAGACGTCATGACGTGTGCTGTCTCGCAGTGTGCGGCGGCAGGGCGAAAGCGGGTGGTTTGCCGGTCAGGAGAGAGGATGAAGCGCGCGTTCTGGTGGGTGGTTCTGGGCATGTTGTTCGTCTTGCCGTCATGGGCTCGGGCGGCTCCGGAGACGGACAAGGTCTGGGTGTTGATCGATCATGCCAGTTCGACCCTGACGGTCTATCGAGGCCAGCAGGAAATCGAACGTTTTCATCCCGTCGCCGTGGGGCGACGAGGAGTCGCCGACACGCGATTGCGGGGCGATATGACCACGCCCAGCGGTGTCTATCATGTCACACGATTCAATTATGATAGTGACTTTCATCTCTTTATCGGGCTGGATTTTCCCAACCTGACCCAGGCTCGTCGGGCTGAGGAAACCGGTGTCCTGAGTGAGCGGGAGTTCGAGCGTTACCTGCGTTTCTATCGACGGCATGGGCGACCGCCTCAGGACACGGTGCTGGGCGGTGACATCGGTATTCACGGGCTGGGTCAGGCCGACCCCGTCATGCATCGTCGCTTCAATTGGACACAGGGTTGCGTTGCCGTGACCAACCCGCAGATCGATCGTCTGGGCGAGCTGGTGCAACTTGGCACCAAGGTCATCATCCGCTAGTTTCTAGGGTGGAAGTGATGCAGGTTTGCTTGCATCATAGAGGCGGGTTTCATGGACGACGACCATCGTTGCCCTGAAGACCTGCCGAGCAGGAATCCAACGCAAAGAACCAAGGATAGACTCTAAGGAGATCATGATGGCTAACAGCTTCAGCAGCGCTCTCAAGCTTTCCGCAGTTGGTGCCGCCATGCTGGTCATGGCAGGCTGTGCTGCACAGGGCGGTGACGAGCAGAGCAAGTGGGATCAGATGGATTCCGATGTCGCCGAGGCTCGCAGCATGTCGAGCGAGGCGCTGAACACCGCCAACCAGGCGCAGCAGACTGCCCAGTCTGCCCTGCAGATGGCGCGTGAAAACCGTCAGGCCATGGACCGCATGTTCCAGCAGTCCATGCAGAAGTAATGCGACGATTCTGCCTCGCGGAGAGGCAGAATCTGCATGACGAAGGCCCCGCTCCGGCGGGGCCTTCGACGTTTCGGGGCACACTCGGGGCGTGCAGGTCAGGCGGCCGCCGCCTTGCGATTCAGGGTCTCGAGCAGGGCTTCGACCACCGCGAAGCGCCGGGCCTCGTCGGCCATGTCGGCCTCGAAGCGCAGGGTCTCCGCGCCATCCAGCCGGTACTGCTCGGGGTTCTGCTGAATCAGCTGCACCAGGGTCATGGGGTCGACGGCCGGATGGTCGCCGAAGATCACGCGTCCGCGTGACTCGCCGGCTTCCAGGCGCACGATGCCCAGCCGCTCGGCGCGCTGGCGCAGCCGGGTCTGGCGCATCAGCGTCTTGACCGGCGCCGGCAGCAGCCCGAAGCGGTCGATCATCTCGACCTGCAGTTCCTTGAGCGCGGCCTCGTCATCGGCATGGCTGATGCGCTTGTACATGACCAGCCGCTGCTGGACGTCATGCAGGTAGTCGTCGGGAATCAGCGCCGGCAGATTGAGGCTGATCTCCACGCCTTCCTCGAGCGGCGCCTCGATGTTGGGCGTCCTGCCGGCACGGATCGCCTTCACCGCGCGGTCGAGCATCTGCATGTAGAGGCTGTAGCCGACGGTTTCCATCTGGCCGCTCTGTTCGTCGCCGAGCAGTTCGCCGGCGCCGCGAATCTCCATGTCGTGGCTGGCCAGGGTGAAGCCGGCGCCGAGGTCCTCGGCCTGGCCGATGGCCTCGAGCCGCTTCACGGCATCCCTGGTCATCGCCCTGGGATGCGGGGTGAGCAGGTAGGCATAGGCCTGGTGGTGGCTGCGGCCCACGCGGCCGCGCAGCTGGTGCAGCTGGGCCAGGCCGAACTTGTCGGCGCGCTCGATGATGATGGTGTTGGCGCTGGGCACGTCGATGCCGGTCTCGATGATCGTCGAGCACACCAGCACGTTGAAACGCTGGTGATAGAAGTCCGACATGATCCGCTCCAGCGAGCGCTCGGGCAGCTGGCCGTGGGCCACCGCGACCCGGGCCTCGGGCACCAGTTCGCGTATCGCCTCGGCGCTCTGCTCGATGGTCTTGACCTCGTTGTGCAGCACGTAGGCCTGGCCGCCGCGCAGGATCTCGCGCAGCAGCGCCTCCTTGATCACGCCATCGTCGCGCTGCTGGACGAAGGTCTTCACCGACAGGCGGCGTGCCGGCGGGGTGGCGATGATCGATAGATCGCGAATGCCGCTCATGGCCATGTTGAGCGTCCGTGGGATTGGCGTGGCGGTCAGCGTGAGGATGTCGACCTCGGCGCGCAGGTTCTTGAGCCGCTCCTTCTGACTGACCCCGAAGCGATGTTCCTCGTCGACGATCAGCAGCCCCATGTTGGGGAACTTCATCGACTTGGAGAGCAGCTTGTGGGTGCCGATGACGATGTCGGCACGGCCTTCCTCGATGCGCTTCAGGGTGTCGGCCTGGCCCTTGCCGCCGGTGAAGCGCGAGATCAGCTCGACTTGCACCGCGGTGTCGGCGAAGCGATCGCGGAAGTTGTCGTAGTGCTGGCGGGCGAGCAGGGTGGTGGGCACCAGCACCACCACCTGGCGGCCCGAGTGCACGGCGAGGAAGGCGGCGCGCATGGCGACCTCGGTCTTGCCGAAGCCGACATCGCCGCAGACCACCCGGTCCATGGGGCGTGGCGCGGTCATGTCGCCGATCACCGCCTGGATTGCCGCGCGCTGGTCGGGGGTCTCCTCGAACGGGAAGCTGGCGGCGAAACGCTGGTAGTCCTCGCCGGGCGCTTCGCAGGCGAAGCCTTCGCGGGCCTCGCGGCGCGCGTAGATGTCGAGCAGTTCGGCGGCGGTATCGCGGATGCGCTCGGCGGCCTTCTTCTTGGCCTTGTCCCAGGTGTCGGAGCCCAGCTTGTGCAGCGGGGCGAGCTCATCACTGGCGCCGGCATAGCGCGAGATCAGGTGCAGGCTGTCGACCGGCACATAGAGCCGTGCGCCGTCGGCATACTCGAGCGCCACGAACTCGGCGGCCTGGCCGCCGGCCTCGAGGGTCTCGAGGCCCAGGTAGCGGCCCACGCCGTGGGCCTGGTGCACCACCGGAGCGCCGGGTCGCAGCTCCGAGAGGTGGCGGATCGCCAGCTCGTTGTCGTCGGTGGCCTTCTCGCGGCGACGGCTCTGGCGGACCACATCGCCGAACAGCTCGGTCTCGGTGATCACCGCCAGTGCCGGGTCATCGAGGTTCAGCCCTTCCTCGAGCAGCCCCTCGGTAATCGCCAGCGGCGTGTCATCGGCCAGGAAACTCTGCCAGCTATCGGCATGGGGAATCTCGCGGTGCAGGACGGCAAGGGTTTCCTCCAGGGCCTCGCGGCGGCCGCGGGATTCGGCGACGAACAGGATGCGCTGGCCGGCGTGCGCGGTCAGGTAGCGCTCGAGTGCGGCCAGCGGTTGCTGCGCACGGGCATTGATCGCCACCTGGGGCGGCGGCTGGGTCGCCGGGTGCCGGGCGTGAGGGTGCGCTTCGTCGCGGGTCAGCTCGAGGCGGGGGCGCGCCTTGATGGCGGCGAACACCTCGGGCACCGGGATGAAGGCCCGGGACGGGGGCAGCAGGGGACGTGTCGGGTCGACGCCGAGGTTCTCGTAGCGGCTCTGGATCGCTGCCCAGTGGTGGTCCGCCGCCTCATGGACGCCGGGCATCAGGGCGATGCGAGTGCCCGCGGCGAGGTGGTCGAACAGCGTCGCGGTTTCCTCGAAGAACAGCGGCAGGTACTGCTCCAGCCCCGGCGAGGGAATCCCCTTGATGGCGTCGTTGTACAGCGGGCACTGGCGCGGGTCGACATCGAACAGCGTCTCGAAGCCCTCACGGAAACAGGCGATCGCCGAGCGCGTCAGCGAGTACTCGTGCGCGGGCAGCAGCTCGATCGTCTCGACCTTGTCGCCGCTTCGCTGGGTGTCGGGGTCGAAGCGGCGCAGGGTGTCGATCTCGTCATCGAACAGGTCGATGCGCAGTGGTGTTTCGCTGCCCATCGGGAAGAGGTCGATCAGCGCGCCGCGCAGGGCGTACTCGCCGGGCTCGTAGACGGTTTCCACCGCACGGTAGCCGGCACGTGCCAGGCGGGTGCGGAAGGCGTCGCGGTCGAGCGTCATGCCGACTTCCAGTGTCATCACCCGCCCGGCGATGTAGTCGGTCGGCGGCAGGCGCTGCATCAGGGTGTTGATCGGCACGATGACGATACCGCCATCGGCGCTCTGCAGGCGACGCAGGGTACGCAGACGCTCGGAGACGATGTCCTGATGTGGCGAGAAACTGTCGTAGGGCAGCGTCTCCCAGTCGGGGAAGGGCAGCACCGGCACGTTCGCGAAGAAGCGCAGGGCGCTTTCCAGGCGCTGGGCACCGGCGGTGTCGGCGGTGATCACCAGCAATTGGGCATCGTCGGCGAGTCGCGCCAGGCTCAGTGGTGTGGCGGCACCGTGGGGTGCCAGGCAGTAAAGCGTGTCGCGAACCCCCGAGGGGCGCGGTGGATCGAGTGGCGAAAAGTCAGGCATGTTCGACAACATTTCGACGTGGCGACGGTGGAGCGATCATAACAGCTGCGAGTGGCTGCCGGGAAAAGCGCGGCCCTTGTGCCTCGTAAACCCGCGGCACAGGCCGATTTTGCGCTTGTAGTCAACCCGTGATTTCTGTAGTGGGCCTACAGCAAGTGCGACCATACAGCGATTGCAGTCCTGTCTCAGCGGCACGGATAATACGTGGGTCATTATCCACGCGATTCCGTAAGGGGCGACTACGTGAGTCAAGACAAGCTCGACACCTGTTTCCAGGAATGGCAGGACAACGAAGCACTGGCCGAAGAGATGATTCCCCTGCTCGGTCAGCTGTACCGCAAGTACAATGTGGTGCCTTCGCTGTACGGCCGCTCGCTGATCATCCGTTCGGTGATCCGGATTCTCAAGAACCACCGCTACGTGAAGAAGGTCGAGGGCACCGAGCTGTCCGTGCGGGATACCCTGCCGATGGTTCGCGCCATGCTGAACCTGGAGCTGGGGCCGGCGCACATTGACCTGGGCAAGCTGGCGGTCGCCTTCAAGCGCAGCGGGCGCAGCGACGTCGAAGCCTTCCTGCGCGAGGAGCTGGCCGAGATTGTCGGCGGCCACGAAACCAACGGCATGGGCGGCGAGCCCAAGGACGTGGTGCTCTACGGCTTCGGCCGTATCGGGCGCATCCTGGCCCGCATCCTGATCGAGAAGGCTGGCGGCGGCAACCTGCTGCGCCTGCGTGCCATCGTGGTGCGCGGCGGTGGCGACGACCTCGAGAAGCGCGCGAGCCTGCTGCGTCGCGACTCGGTCCACGGGCCGTTCTCCGGCTCGATCAGCGTCGATCACGAAAACAGCGCCCTGATCGCCAACGGGCACTATATCAAGGTGATTCACGCCGACTCGCCTGCCGAGATCGATTACACCGCCTACGGTATCGACAACGCCATCGTCGTCGATAACACCGGCAAGTGGCGCGACGAGGAGGGGCTGTCCCAGCACCTGGCGAGCAAGGGCGTGGCCAAGGTGCTGCTGACCGCGCCGGGCAAGGGCGATCTCAAGAACATCGTCTACGGTATCAATCACGGCGACATCGGCGACGAGGACCGGATCATCTCCGCGGCGTCGTGCACCACCAACGCCATCGTGCCGGTGCTCAAGGCCATCAACGACGAATTCGGCATCGCCAATGGCCACGTCGAGACGGTGCACTCCTACACCAACGACCAGAACCTGATCGACAATTACCACAAGGGCGATCGCCGCGGCCGCAGTGCGCCGCTCAACATGGTGTTGACCGAGACCGGGGCGGCCAAGGCGGTGGCCAAGGCGCTGCCGGAGCTGTCCGGCAAGCTCACCGGCAACGCGATTCGCGTGCCGACGCCCAACGTCTCCATGGCGATCCTCAACCTGAACCTGACGCGCGAGGCCGACCGGCAGACCCTCAACGACTACCTGCGTCGCATCTCGCTGGACTCGCCGCTGCAGAAGCAGATCGACTACGTCGACTCGCCCGAGGTGGTGTCCTCGGACTTCGTCGGCAACCGCCACGCCGGCATCGTCGATGCCAAGGCGACCATCGCCGACGGCACCAATGCCGTGCTCTACGTCTGGTACGACAACGAGTTCGGCTACAGCTGCCAGGTGGTGCGCATCCTCCAGTCCATGTCCAACGTGCGTTTCCGCTACCTGCCTCGCGCCCGCGACTGACGGGCCTTTGCGGCGCCCCGCCCGGGGCGCCGCCTGTCTTCTGCCGGCGCCGTCACTCTCCGGCTGCTGGTGGCCTTTCGATCGGTGTCTCTTTATAATGGCTGCGTTTTTTTGGGCGCGGTCCGTATGGCCACGGGCTGTACATATCACAATATTCTGACAAGAAAGTTTTCGAGCACCGTGACTGTTGCCGCTCACGACGCAGGCCTGCGCGTCGGAGTCATTGCCATGTCGTGCGTCGAACCCCTTTCCTTGCTAATCAGATTCGATAACTGGGCGAGACTATGATCGAAGTCAAACGAGGCCTGGATCTCCCCATCGCGGGGGCGCCCGAGCAGCGTATCGAGGATGCGCGGCCGGTGCGCCACGTGGCCGTCCTGGGCACCGACTATGTCGGCATGAAGCCGACGATGGAAGTCCGGGAGGGGGATCGGGTGAAACTGGGGCAGCGCCTCTTCACCGACAAGAAGATCCCGGGAGTGACCTTCACCTCGCCGGCGGCCGGCGAGGTGGTCGAAATCAACCGTGGCGAGCGGCGTCGCCTGCTGTCGGTAGTGATCAAGGTCGATGATGCCGAGGAGCAGGTGGCGTTCACCGCCCATGGTGCCGATGCCCTGGAGCGGCTCGAGCGTCAGTCGGTGGTCGATCAGCTGGTCGAGTCCGGGCTGTGGACCGCGCTGCGCACCCGGCCCTTCTCGCGCACGCCGGCACCGGATGCCGAGCCGGCCAGCATCTTCGTCACCGCCATCGACACCCATCCGCTGGCTGCCGACCCCGCGCTGGTCATCAACGAGCAGCCCGAGGCGTTCGCCAACGGCTTGAAGGTGCTGGGGCGTCTCACTCAGGGCAAGGTGTTCCTGTGCCATGCACCGGATGCCAGGCTGCCTGGTTCCGACGTGGCCGGCGTGCAGGCCGAGAGCTTCAAGGGGCCGCATCCGGCGGGCCTGGTAGGCACCCATATCCACCATCTGTCGCCGGTCAGTCTGACGCGCCAGGTCTGGCACCTGGGCTATCAGGACGTGATCGCCATCGGCAAGCTGTTCGCCGAGGGCAAGCTCGACGTCAGCCGGGTGATCGCGCTGGGCGGACCGCGCGCCGAAAAGCCGCGCCTGATCCGCACACGGATGGGAGCGAGCTGCCGTGAGCTGCTCGACGGCGAGATCGCTTCGGCCGACAACGACACCCGCGTGATCTCGGGCTCGGTGTTCGGCGGCAAGGTCGCCGAGGGCGCGCTGAGCTATCTGGGCCGCTTCCACCAGCAGATCAGCCTGCTCGAGGAAGGCAACAAGCGCAGCTTCATGGGCTGGCTGTCGCCGGGGCGCGACCGTCACTCGGTGCTGGGTATCTATCTGTCGCGGCTGACCGGCCTGCACAACTATGCGCCGACGACCACCACCAACGGTTCCGAGCGCGCCATGGTGCCGGTGGGCGCCTACGAGGCGGTGATGCCGCTGGATATCCTGCCGACCCAGCTGCTGCGGTCGCTGATCGTCGGCGACATCGAAACGGCCATGCAGCTCGGCTGCCTCGAGCTGGATGAGGAAGACCTCGCGCTGTGCACCTATGTGTGCCCCGGCAAGTACGAGTACGGTCCCATCCTGCGCGACAATCTCACCACGATCGAGAAAGAGGCTTGATGATGGGCATCCGACAGACACTCGACAATCTCGAGCCGCACTTTCACAAGGGAGGCAAGTACGAGAAGTTCTACGCGCTCTACGAAGCCGTGGACACTATCTTCTACTCGCCCCCCGACGTCACCCGCACCACCTCGCATATCCGTGACGGCATCGATCTCAAGCGGATCATGATCACGGTGTGGTTCTGCACCTTCCCGGCGATGTTCTTCGGCATGTACAACGTCGGTCTGCAGGCCAACCAGGCCATCGCCGACGGCTACAGTGCCCTGGGTGGCTGGCGCGAGGCGGTAACCATGCTGCTGGCCAGCGGCAACGATCCGGCGAACTGGTGGGACAACTTCGTACTGGGCGCCACCTACTTCCTGCCGATCTATTTCGTGACCTTCGTGGTCGGCGGTTTCTGGGAGGTGCTGTTCGCCGTCAAGCGCGGTCACGAGGTCAACGAAGGCTTCTTCGTCACCTCGGTGCTGTATGCGCTGATCCTGCCGGCGACCATCCCGCTGTGGCAGGTGGCGCTGGGCATCACCTTCGGTGTGGTGATCGGCAAGGAAGTCTTCGGCGGTACCGGCAAGAACTTCCTCAACCCGGCACTCACCGGCCGCGCCTTCCTGTATTTCGCCTATCCGGCGCAGATTTCCGGTGACTCCGTGTGGGTGCCGGCGGACGGCTACACCGGTGCCACCGCGCTTTCCACGGCCCACGGCGACGGCATGATGGCCCTGCACCAGCAGATGAGCTGGACCGATGCCTTTTTCGGCTTCATCCCCGGGTCGATCGGCGAGGTCTCGACCCTGGCGATCCTGATCGGTGCCGCGGTGCTGCTGTGGACCAAGATCGCCTCTTGGCGGATCATGCTCGGCGTGTTCCTGGGCATGGTGGCGACCAGCTCGCTGTTCAACGTCATCGGCTCCGACACCAATGCGCTGTTCGCCATGCCCTGGTACTGGCATCTGGTGATCGGCGGCTTCGCCTTCGGCATGGTGTTCATGGCCACCGATCCGGTGTCCGCCTCGATGACCGACACCGGCAAGTGGGTGTTCGGTGCCCTGATCGGGGTCATGACCGTGCTGATCCGCGTGGTGAACCCGGCGTTCCCCGAGGGCATCATGCTGGCGATCCTGTTCGCCAACCTGTTCGCCCCGCTGATCGACCACTTCGTGGTGCAGGCCAACATCAAGCGTCGGCAGAAGCGTGAAGCGGCTGTCACGATGAGCAAGGAGACCGCCTGATGGCCAGCAACAACTCCGTCAAGAAGACCCTCACGGTCGCGTTCGCGCTGTGTATCGTCTGTTCCGTGGTGGTCGCCTCGGCAGCGGTCGTGCTGCGGCCGACCCAGCAGAAGAACCAGGAACAGGACCGCATGCGCAACCTGCTCCAGGTGGCCGAGCTCTACAAGCCCGGCAAGGATATCCGAGACCTGTACGACGAGCTGGTCACGCCGCGCGTGGTCAACCTGAAGACCGGGGAGTATGCCGAGGACAAGAACCCCGAGACCTTCAACCAGTTCGAGGCCGCCAAGGACCCGGCGCAGTCGATCACCCTGTCCGGCAGTGACGACATTGCGGGTATCGGTCGTCGCGAGAACTACGCTACGGTATATCTGGTAGGGGACCCCGACCGTCCCGACGAGATCATCGTGCCGGTTCGCGGTCAGGGGCTGTGGTCGCTGATGTCCGGCTATCTGGCCCTCAAGGGTGACGGCAACACCGTCGTTGGCCTGTCCTTCTACGATCAGGGGGAAACCCCGGGACTCGGCGGCGAGGTTGAAAATCCCAAGTGGAAGGCCCTGTGGGACGGCAAGAAGATCTATCCGGAAGACAGCATGGATCCGGCCATCAAGCTGGTGAAGGGCGGTGTCGGGCCCCAGACGCCGGATGCCATCCACAAGGTGGACGCGCTCTCCGGGGCGACCCTGACCAGCAAGGGGGTAACCCATCTGCTGCAATTCTGGCTGAGTGACGAAGGCTTCGCCGAGTACTTGGCCCGGTTCCGCGACAAGACGCAAGGAGCGTAAGCCATGGCTGCCTATACGCCCAAAGGCGTGCTGACCACGCCGATCTTCAAGAACAACCCGATCGCCCTGCAGATTCTGGGGATCTGCTCCGCGCTGGCGGTCACCAACTCCATGAGCACCTCGCTGGTCATGGGGCTGGCGGTCATCGCGGTCACGGCGTTCTCGAGTTTCTTCGTGTCCCTGATTCGCCGTCAGATCCCGTCGTCGATCCGCATCATCGTGCAGATGACGATCATCGCCTCGCTGGTCATCGTGGTCGACCAGGTGCTCAAGGCCTATGCCTACGAGATCTCCAAGCAGCTCTCGGTGTTCGTCGGCCTGATCATCACCAACTGCATCGTGATGGGCCGCGCCGAGGCCTTCGCCATGCAGAACGGGCCGGTGATGAGTTTCCTCGACGGTGTCGGCAATGGCCTCGGTTACACTGTGCTGCTGTTGGCCGTGGGCTTCTTCCGTGAGCTGTTCGGTTCCGGCAGCGTGTTCGGCTTCACCGTGCTGCAGCCGGTCAACGACGGCGGCTGGTATGTCACCAACGGCCTGCTGCTGCTGCCGCCCTCGGCGTTCTTCGTGATCGGCCTGATCATCTGGGGTCTGCGCAGCGTCAACCCGGAACAGGTCGAGGAAAACGAGTTCAAGATCACGGCCAACACCAAGGCCAAGGAGGCAGCGTAAATGTTCGAACATTACCTGAGCCTGTTCGTGAAGGCCGTGTTCGTCGAGAACATGGCCCTGGCCTTCTTCCTCGGCATGTGCACCTTCATGGCGGTGTCCAAGAAGGTCTCCTCGGCCATCGGTCTGGGCGTGGCGGTCATCGTGGTGCTGACGATCACCGTGCCGGCCAACAACCTGATCCTGCACTACCTGCTGCAGGAGGGCGCCTTGAGCTGGACCGGTGTCGAGGGCGCCGAGAACATCGACCTGTCGTTCCTCGGCCTGCTCAGCTACATCGGCGTGATCGCGGCGATCGTGCAGATCCTCGAGATGTTCCTCGACAAGTTCGTGCCCACGCTCTACAACGCGCTGGGCGTGTTCCTGCCGCTGATCACGGTCAACTGCGCGATCCTCGGCGCCTCGCTGTTCATGGTGCAGCGTGACTACAGCTTCGGCGAGTCGGTGATCTACGGCTTTGGTGCCGGTGCCGGCTGGACGCTGGCGATCACCGCGCTGGCGGGCATCCGCCAGAAGCTCAAGTACAGCGACGTGCCTGCCGGCCTGCGGGGCCTGGGCATCACCTTCATCACCGTGGGGTTGATGTCGCTGGGCTTCATGTCCTTCTCCGGCATCCAGCTGTAAGCACAACACGACAATAGGAAACCGACATGGTCGATACATCGATTATCGTGCTCGGCGTCGTCATGTTCACCGTGATCGTCATTGGCCTGGTGGCGATCATCCTGGCGGCGCGCAGCCGACTGGTGAGCAGCGGTGACGTGACCATCGAGATCAACGACGATCCCGACAACACCCTGACCACGCAGGCCGGCGGCAAGCTGCTGCAGACCCTGGCCTCCAACGGCATCTTCCTGTCCTCCGCCTGTGGCGGCGGGGGCTCCTGCGCCCAGTGCAAGTGCCGGGTCACCGAGGGGGGCGGCTCGATCCTGCCCACCGAGGAATCCCACTTCACCATGGGCGAGAAGAAGGAAGGCTGGCGACTGTCCTGCCAGGTGCCGGTCAAGCAGAACATGAAGATCGAGGTCCCCGAGGAGGTCTTCGGCGTCAAGAAGTGGGAATGCGAGGTCATCGAGAACCCCAACGTCGCCACCTTCATCAAGGAGCTCAACCTCAAGCTGCCGGAAGGCGAGGAAGTGGCCTTCCGTGCCGGCGGCTATGTGCAGCTGGTGGCACCGCCCTACGACGTCAAGTTCTCCGACTTCGATATCGAGGAGGAGTACCGGGGCGACTGGGAGAAGTTCGGCCTGTTCAATGTCTCCCACAAGAACGACGAGGAAGTGATCCGCGCCTACTCGATGGCCAACTACCCGGAAGAGAAGGGCATCCTCAAGTTCAACATCCGTATCGCCACGCCGCCGCCCAACACCAGCCATCCGCCGGGCGTGATGTCGACCTACGTCTTCAATCTCAAGGCGGGCGACAAGGTCACGGTGATGGGGCCGTTCGGCGAGTTCTTCGCCAAGGACACCGACGCCGAGATGGTGTTCATCGGCGGTGGTGCGGGCATGGCGCCGATGCGTAGCCACATCTTCGACCAGCTCAAGCGCCTGGATACCAAGCGCAAGGTCTCGTTCTGGTACGGTGCGCGCTCCTGGCGCGAGACCTTCTACAACGAGGAATACGACAAGCTGGCCGAAGAGCACGACAACTTCGAGTGGCATCTGGCGCTTTCTGACCCGCAGCCGGAAGACAACTGGACCGGGTACACGGGCTTCATTCACAACGTGCTCTACGAGAACTATCTCAAGGATCACCCGGCGCCCGAGGACTGCGAGTACTACATGTGCGGGCCGCCCATGATGAACGCGTCGGTGATCAAGATGCTGACCGACCTCGGGGTGGAGCCGGAGAACATCCTGCTGGATGACTTCGGCGGATGACCGCGCCAGTCAGACCAACCGCAACAGGGCCGCTCAAGGCCCTGTTGTCGGTAGTGGCCCTGGCAATTCTGCTGGCCGGTTGCGACGGTCGCCCGGACGTGGCGGCCCATCGCTTTCAGGGTCCGATCTTCGGTACCGGCTACCACGTTACCGTCTACGCCGCGCTCGACGAGGCCGAGGACAAGGCGCTGGGGCAGGGCATTCTCGACACGCTGCAACATGTCGACCACCTGATGTCCACCTACAAGCCGGATTCGGAACTGTCGCGCTTCAACCGCTATCCGGTCGGCGTGCCGTTCTTCCTCTCGCCGCAGACGGCCGAGGTCATCCGCGAGTCCCTGCGGATCGCTCGACTCTCCAATGATGCCTTCGACGTGACCGTGGGGCCGGCAGTCAACCTGTGGGGATTCGGTCCCGATGGGCGGCCGGACCGGGTGCCCGACCCGACCGCGCTTACCGCGGCGTTGGCGCGGATCGACATCCATGCCCTCAAGCTCGACGGCGACACGCTGACCAAGACCAAGCCGGTCTACGTCGACCTGTCGGCGATCGCCAAGGGCTACGGCACCGATCAGGTCGCCGACTACCTGGAGAAACAGGGTGTCGACAGTTATCTGGTCGAGGTGGGCGGTGAGATTCGCACTCGCGGGCAAAAGCCGGATGGCGCCGAATGGCGAATTGCCGTCGAGAAGCCGGTCTCCAGCGAGCGCAGTGTGCAACGGGTCATCGACCTGGGCACGTCGGCGGTGGCCACCTCCGGGGATTACCGCAACTATTTCGAGCAGGACGGCGTGCGCTATTCGCACACCATCGACCCGCGAACCGGCCGGCCGATCACCAACCATGTCGCCTCGGTGACGGTGATCAGCGAACGTTGTGCCACCGCGGATGCCCTGGCCACGGCGCTGACCGTGATGGGCGAGCAGGCGGCACTGGATCTGGCCGAACGGGAAAACCTGGCGGTCTACTTGATTGTCAGAACGGATGAAGGGTTCGACATTCGCATGAGTTCGGCTTTCGCGCCCTATCTTGAAGGGGCGAAGACAGTCGGCAAGGAGGAATGACATGACGATCTGGCTACTGGTACTGGGTGCCATGCTGTTGCTGGTAACCGCAATGTCGGTGGGGGTGCTGCTCGGCCGCAAGCCGATCACCGGCTCCTGTGGCGGGCTCAACAACCTCGGGCTCAAGGATGGCTGTGATATCTGCGGCGGCAAGGATGAGGTCTGCGAGGAGGAAAACCGCAAGCGCCGGGCCGGTGCCCGTCGGCAGTCCGATGAGCAGCGCGGCCTGGACCTGGGCTACGACGCGACACGCCGGTGAGCCGCGGCGGCTGGCCACGGGCGAGCCGCCGCCCCCATCTATCAGAACCAACGAGGAGACGCGAGAACTGATGGCAGTCCATAACTACGATGTGGTGGTGATCGGTACCGGGCCGGCCGGGGAGAGTGCGGCGATCAATGCGGCCAAGCATGGCAAGCGGGTGGCCATCATCGAGAAGCAGCCGGCCGTGGGCGGCAACTGCACGCACTGGGGGACGATTCCCTCCAAGGCGCTGCGCCATCAGGTCAAGCAGATCATGCAGTTCAACACCAACCGCATGTTCCGCGATATCGGCGAACCCCGTTGGTTCTCGTTTCCCCGGGTGCTCGAGCGCTCGCGGGTGACCATCGATCAGCAGGTGGAGATGCGCACCACCTTCTATGCGCGCAACCGCATCGACCTGTTCTTCGGCGTGGCCCGCTTCAAGGACGAGCACACCGTGGTGGTGCGCGACAACCACGAAGGCGCCGAGGAGCTCTGCGCCCAGAAGATCGTCGTCGCCACCGGCTCGCGTCCCTACCGGCCGGGCGACGTCAACTTTCGGCACCCGCGCATCTACTGTTCGGACACCATCCTGGGGCTCTCGCATACGCCGCGTACGCTGATCATCTACGGGGCGGGGGTCATCGGCTCCGAATACGCGTCGATCTTCTCCGGGCTGGGCGTCAAGGTCGACCTGATCGACACGCGTGATCGTCTGTTGTCGTTCCTCGACGACGAGATCAGCGACGCGCTGTCCTATCACCTGCGCCACCATGGCGTGCTGGTACGTCACAACGAGGAGTACGAGAAGGTCGAGGGTGACGAGTCCGGCGTGGTGGTACACCTGAAGTCGGGCAAGAAACTGCGCGCCGACGCCTTCCTGTGGGCCAACGGCCGTACCGGCAACACCGACGAGCTGGGTCTGGAGACCATCGGCCTGGAGGCCAACGGCCGCGGTCAGCTGACCGTCGATGATCACTATCGCACGGCGATCCCGCACATCTATGCCGTGGGCGACGTGATCGGCTGGCCGAGCCTGGCCAGTGCCGCCTATGACCAGGGGCGCAGCGCCAGCGACGAATTCCTCGATGAGCCGTTTCGCTTCGTTACCGACATACCCACCGGCATCTACACGATTCCCGAGATCAGCTCGGTGGGGCGTACCGAACGCGAACTCACCGAAGCGAAGGTGCCCTACGAGGTGGCGCAGGCCTTCTTCAAGGATACCGCCCGCGCCCAGATCACCGGCGATACCGTGGGTATGCTGAAGATCCTCTTCCATCGCGAGACGCTGGAGATTCTCGGCATCCACTGCTTCGGCGACCAGGCCTCCGAGATCGTGCACATTGGCCAGGCGATCATGCAGCAGCCGGGCGAGGCCAACAGCCTCAAGTACTTCATCAATACCACCTTCAACTATCCCACCATGGCGGAAGCCTACCGGGTGGCCGCCCAGAACGGTCTCAATCGCCTGTTCTGAGCGCCGGCAGTTTTCGGGCACAGCGTCGGGCCCGCCACAGCGCGGGCCTGCATGTTCATCTCATCGCGACAGGAGGTCAGGATGCGCAAGGAACGTGACCCGCAGAGCAACGACTGGATCTTCACCATCGGCCACGAGGAACTGGTGATCCATCGGCGCTACGAGGTCCTGAGCATCATCAACGATGCCATGCTGGGGATCTGGTTCACCGTCGGCAGCATCTGCTTCTTCTACGAAGGCTTCCTCAAGACACTGGGCGTCTGGCTGTTCGTGATCGGCAGTGTGCAGTTGCTGATTCGTCCCATGATTCGCCTGCATCGCTACGTGTATTTCAAGCGGATGCCTGATACCGACCAGGACTACTGACTCGCCGGGGGCGCACCCTTACCGGCTGCGGTAACGGTAGACGCGCAGGCTGGGCAGGAAGACGTCTTCCTCGAGGCGCTCGTCGCTGCGCTTGGCGCGGGTGCGGCCTTCCGGCGGGCGGGGCAGCGGCGTGTTGTGCTGTGGCAATCGTGCGTTCGGGGCGGGAATGAACAGCGGCAGGGGCAGGTTCATGGCGCGCCGCTCACGGCCGTCGGCGAGCGGTTCGGCGAAAAACAGGTTGGCGCGCATCACCGGCGCCTGTTTCTGGACCTGGGCCAGTGGCTCGCTCGACGGCAGCCTGGCGAGCTGTTCCAGCTGGATGCGAATGTGCGCTGCCTCACTGTCCATCGCCAACAGCCGCTGCTCGGCCTCGCGCACGCTGAGACGCTTGATCGAACGGCCACTCGAGTACCAGGCCAGGCGAACCCGGGACAGGGGGGCGTCGGCGACGGGAATGTGCCGCCAGCACTGCTTGAGATGCAGGCGGGCCAGCCCCTGGCCGCGCAGGTGCTGGTGCAGGGCCGGGTGGCGGAAGGGCAGCACGGCCTTGGCTTCGGGGATCAGGCCGGCGGCCTGATCGCGGATCTCGCCCAACTTGGTGGCGAAGGCGGACTTGCACCGGTTGACCTCACCCACGGCGTCGAGCAGCGCGTCGTCGGCGGCGACCAGGCCCACGTAGCTGCGTGTGGCCCGGCCATCCTGGCCGTCGTGATACCAGACGTCGAAGAGGGCGCCTTCCAGCCAGTCGCGGTCCGGTGTCGGCGTGTCCAGTGCCCAGGCCTCGCGAGGCGCGTCGGCGTAGACATCGAGCAGCCGGTGAGTGGCGTCTATCAGCGAATCGAAGGCGGCTTCGAGTTCGGCCATCAGGCGATACTGGACTTCCATCGGGCTATTCCTTTTTATACCGTTATCTTTGTGCGTCCAGAATAGCTGTCAGGTTGGCAGTTGTCACGCCGCCCGCGCGCCATGGCGACGGGCGGCGGTCATCGATCAGGATTCCACGAGTTCCCGAGGGTCGCGGCCGATCGGGTGGGGCTCTTGGCGGGCTTTTGCCAGCTCGATCTGACGCTGGCGCTCGGCGGCGCGTGCCCGGGTCTTCTCCGAGAGCGAATCCCAGCAGTGCGGGCAGCTCACGCCGGGTTCGTACTTTTCGGACGCCCGGTCGGCCTCGGAGATGGGGCGGCGACAGGCATGGCACTGGTCGTATTCGCCCTCGCTGAGATCGTGCCGAACGGTCACGCGGTTGTCGAAGACGAAGCAGTCGCCGCGCCACAGTGACTGTTCTTCGGGGACCTTCTCGAGATAGTTGAGGATGCCGCCCTTGAGGTGGTAGACCTCCTCGAATCCGGCGTCGAGCATGAAGCTCGACGCCTTCTCGCAGCGAATGCCGCCGGTGCAGAACATGGCTACCTTCTTGTGGCGGCTGGGGTCGTAGTGCGCCTTGATGTACTCGGGGAACTCACGGAACGACTTGGTTCGCGGGTCGACGGCGCCCTCGAAGCTGCCGATTTCCACTTCGTAGTCGTTGCGGGTGTCGATCACCAGTACCTCGGGGTCACTGATCACGTCGTTCCACCGTTCGGGATCGACGTAGGTGCCGACCTGGCGGTTGGGATCGACGCCGGGTACGCCGAGGGTGACGATCTCGCGCTTGAGCTTGACCTTGGTGCGATAGAAGGGATGCGTCTCGCAGTAGGACTCCTTGTGGTCGAGCCCGGCCAGGCGCGGGTCCGCCTTGAGCCAGTCGAGCAGGGCGTCGATGCCCTCGCGAGGGGCGGAGACGGTGCCGTTGATGCCTTCCTCGGCAAGCAGCAGCGTTCCCTTGACGTCATTGGCCTGCATCACGGCGAGCAGCGGCTCGCGCAGTTCCTGATAATCGGTCAGCGTGACGAACTTGTACATCGCCGCCACGACGATGGAATCACTCATGCAGAAGCTCCAGTCAGTCGTCCGCGTAAAGGACGGTCCGGATGGGTATCGAGAGCGGTGGTTGGCACCGCGCGGCGCTATTCTACGGCAAACGGCCGAGACGCGCAGCACGGCGGGGTGTCGCTGGGGCAGGACGGGCGATGCCGCAGCAGTCGCCCGTCAGAATGCGCAAGGCGGTCGGGCGATCAGCGGTCGCGATAGCGCCGGGTCAGGTCGCCGTAGGCATCGATGCGCCGGTCACGCAGGTAGGGCCACATACGGCGGACGTTCTCGCTGCCGGCCATGTCGAGTTCGACCAGCAGGTTCTCGGGCTCGTCGCCGGCATGGGCCAGCAGTTCGCCCTGGGGGCCGCAGATGAAGCTGCCGCCCCAGAAATCGATGCCGGGTGTGACCCCGCTGTGGTCGGCTTCGTGACCGACGCGATTGGCGACCAGCACCGGCAGGCCGTTGGCCACGCCGTGAGCGCGCTGGATCAGCGTCCAGGCGTCCTTCTGGCGGCCTTTCTCCGGCAGGTCGTCGGGCGGATGCCAGCCGATGGCGGTCGGATAGAGCAGCAGCTCGGCGCCGGCCAGTGCCATCAGGCGTGCCGCTTCCGGATACCACTGATCCCAGCACACCAGCACGCCGAGGCGGCCCACCGAGGTGTCGATGGGTTCGAACCCCTGCTCGGCATCGGCGTCACCCGGGGTGAAGTAGAACTTCTCGTAGAAGCCGGGGTCGTCGGGGATGTGCATCTTGCGGTAGTGGCCGACCCGGCCGCGGGCCCGGTCCATCACCACGGCGGTGTTGTGATAGACCCCGGCGGCACGCCGCTCGAAGATCGAGCCGACCAGCACGATGTCCAGCTCCCGGGCCAGTTCGGCCAGGCGCGTGGCGGTGGGGCCGTCCAGTGCTTCGGCCTGGTCGAACAGTGCCGGGTCCTCGTACTGGCAGAAGTAGTGCGTGGCGTGCAGCTCCTGCAGCAGCACCAGTTCGGCGCCCCGGGCGGCCAGGTCGCGAATGCCGGCTTCGCTGGCGGCCAAGCTGCGCGCCTTGTCGGGCCAGGCAGCCTGCTGGACCAGGCCGACCTTGAGGGTCTTCGTCATGTCAGCGCTCCTCTTCTAATGGCGTCGCGTCGGCGGCGTTCAGGCTGCCCCGCGGTAACTGCATGGTCAGGCAGTGTAGGCTGCCATGCTGGCGGATCACAGTACGGCAGTCGATGGGCACGATGTCCCGGTCGGGAAACGCCTCGCCCAGTGCTGCGAGTGCCCGGGTGTCGGCCGGGTCGGCGTAGGTGGGCACCAGCACCGCCGCGTCGAGGATCAGGAAGTTGGCATAGGTCGCCGGCAGTCGGTGGCCGTCCTCGGGGTCGTGGCAGGGCCTTGGCCAGGGCAGCGGGATCAGCCGGTAGGGCGAGCCGTCGCGTCGGCGCAGCGCCTGAAGTTCGCGCTCCATCGCCTTGAATTCCGCATGGTGCGGGTCCTGTGGATCGTCGCAGCGCACGTAGGCGATGGTCCGGGCATCGCAGAAGCGCGCCAGGGTATCGATGTGGCTGTCGGTGTCGTCGCCCTCGAGATGGCCGTGACGCAGCCAGAGCACGCGGTCGACCCCGAAGTCCTCGCGCAGACGCGCCTCGATCGCCGCCCGGTCCAGCGTCGGGTTGCGATTGGGGTTGAGCAGGCAGGCCTCGGTGGTCAGCAGCGTGCCCTCGCCGTCGGTCTCGATGGCGCCCCCCTCGAGCACCAGGTCGCGGGACTCCACCGGGGCGGCGAAGCAGCCGGATCCGGCCAGGCGGCGGGTCAGGGCATTGTCGCGGGCGGCGGGAAACTTGCCGCCCCAGCCGGTGAAACGATAGTCGAGCAGTACCACCCGGCCGTCGCGCTCGACGGCGATGGGGCCGTGGTCGCGGGCCCAGGTGTCGTCGCTGGGGGCCACGGCGATGCGCAGGCGCGCGACAGGCACGCCGAGGTGATCGAAACGGGCTCTCAGGCGTTCCCGGACGGTCGCGTCGGCCACCGTGATCAACACGGCCTGATAGCGGGCGATGGCCACCGTCATGGCTTCCAGGGTCGCCTCGATGCACGCCAACAGGGTCGCCCAGTCGCTCTCGGCGGTGGGCCAGGTAAGCTGAATGGCATCCTGCGGGTGCCATTCGGGGAACAGACGCTGCGTCATGGTGTCTCCTGAAGCCGAGAACGCGCCCGTGGGGCAGGCGGCGGCATTTTAGACGTCGCCGTGTGCGTTGCAAGCCTTTCGTCGCGTCGGGGCTCGATGCGTCGGCGCCGAAAAAACCGTACCATGGGTCGCCTGTCGACAAGGAACCGAAGTTGATGCTGGATCGCCTACCTTTTCTGATCGGATTGCGCTACGTGCGCGCCAAGCGCCGCAATCACTTCATCTCGTTCATCTCGCTGACCTCGATGCTGGGCCTGACGCTGGGCGTGGCGGTGCTGATCCTGGTGCTCTCGGTGATGAACGGCTTCGACCACGAACTGCGCACCCGCGTGCTGGGCATGGTGCCCCACACGCGCATCGAGAAACCCGCGGGGATGAGTGACTGGAAGCCGCTTGCCGAGCGCCTGACCCAGCGCAAGCACGTTGTCGCCGCGGCGCCCTATGTCGAGCAGCAGGGCATGCTGGCGGCCGGGGGCAACACCCAGGGCGCCATGGTGTGGGGTATAAAGCCCGACTACGAGAAGCGTGTGTCGATCATCGACCAGCATATGCAACAGGGCAGCCTCGACGACTTGGCTCCCGGGGAATGGCATGTCGTGCTCGGTGATCTGCTGGCGCGCAATCTGGGCGTGGGAGTCGGCGACCGGGTGACGCTGCTGGTGCCCGAGGCCTCGATCACCCCGGGCGGGGTCTTCCCGCGCATGAAGCGCTTCACGGTGAGCGGCATCTTCAAGGTGGGCGCGGACCTTGACGCCCGTCTGGCCTACGCCAACATCCAGGATATGCAGAAGCTCGCCCGGATGGGCGACAACGTCGGCGGGCTGCGCCTCGAACTCGACGACCTGTTCCTGGCCGGCAGTGTCACCCAGTCGATTCTCAACGAGCTGGGCTACGGCTATCGCGGCATGGACTGGACCTACACCCACGGCAACCTGTTTCAGGCGATCCAGATGGAGAAGCGCATGATCGGGTTGCTGCTGATGGTGATCGTCGCGGTGGCGGCCTTCAACATCGTCTCGACGCTGGTGATGGTGGTGACCGACAAGCACGCCGACATCGCCATCCTGCGCACCATCGGTGCCACGCCACGGACCATCATGGGCATCTTCATCGTCCAGGGACTGGCCATCGGCCTGATCGGCATTCTCATCGGCGTGGGGCTGGGCATCGTCCTGGCGCTGTCGGTGTCCGACATCATCGCCTGGTTCGAATCGGTCACCGGCATCCAGTTCCTGGACCCCAACGTCTACTTCATCAGCTATCTGCCCTCGCGGCTCGAATGGAGCGATGTGGGCATCATCGTTGCCACGGCCTTCGGGCTGAGTTTCCTGTCGACGCTGTATCCCGCCTGGCGGGCGTCACGCGTGCAACCCGCGGAGGTCCTGCGCTATGAGTGATCCGATCTCTTCCGTCGCCGCGCCCGACATGGCACAGCGCGAGGTCATGCTGGCCTGCGAGGGGCTGACCAAGGTCTACCGCGAGGGGCCGCAGGACGTCACCGTGCTCAACGGGCTCGACCTGGCGGTGCGGGCCGGCGAGCGCATCGCCGTGGTGGGCAGCTCGGGCTCCGGCAAGACCACGCTGCTCAACCTGCTGGGCGGGCTCGACCGGCCCACCGCGGGCACGGTGCGGGTCGCCGGCCAGTCGCTGGCCGAGCTGGGCGAGGCGGCCCTGGGGCGCTTCCGCAACCGGCATATCGGCTTCGTCTACCAGTTTCACCACCTGCTGGCCGAATTCACCGCCTGCGAGAACGTGGCCCTGCCCCTGATGATCCGGGGCGAGAAGCGCCGCGAGGCGCAGCAGCGGGCGCTGGCCATCCTCGAGCGGGTCGGCATGGCGCCGCGCGCCGACCACAAGCCGGGCGAGCTCTCCGGCGGCGAGCGCCAGCGGGTGGCGATCGCCCGGGCGCTGATCACCGACCCGAGCCTGATGCTGATGGACGAGCCCACCGGCAACCTGGATCAGACCACCGCGGCGAGCATCCTCGGCCTGATGGACGAGCTGGCGGCGACGGCGGCCTGCGCCTTTGTGGTGGTGACCCATGACCCGGGACTGGCCGCGCACCAGGACCGCGTGATGCACCTCGACCTGGGCCACCTGACCGAGACCTGACCGAGGCGGGCCGCGCCGGAGGCCTAGGCGGAAGGCGGTCGTCCGGCGTGGGCCGCCCGGGCCCGCCGGCGGCGGCGCTGGCGACGCCGCCAGCTGCGCGCCACGTGCCAGCGCCAGATCAGGCGGATCGCCACGTTGGCCACCACCCCGGTGACCACCGCGGCGACCAGCGAGCCGAGCAGCAGCGGCGGCAGGATCTCGGCCATCTTGGCGGCGATCCAGTGGGTGCTGAACTGGTCGGGAGCGGGGCGCGCCGGGGTGTTCAGAAGCCAGGCGCCCAGCCGATAGTTGCCGTAGAAGATCAGCGGCATGGTCAGCGGGTTGGTCAGCCAGACCAGCCCGACCGACAGCGGCAGGTTGCAGCGCAGCAGCCAGGCGCCGGCGGCGGCGACCACCATCTGGAAGGGCATCGGCAGCAGGGCGCAGAACAGGCCGACCATGAAGGCATTGCCCACCGAGCGGCGGGTCAGCATCCACAGCGTGGCATTGCCGATCAGGTGGCTCATGAAACGCAGCGAGCGATTGCGCTGCAGGGTTTCCGGGTGAGGCATGTAGCGCTGGAGAAGACGGCGCGGCATGGTATCGCTCGCTGTATCGGGTTCGGTCATTATCCATAGTTGGCCCGCCTTCTGCCATGTCCGCGTGTCAGTGAGGAGCGTCGTCCATCGTCTCGTTGTCCTTTCCTCGTTTCCCCGCGCCGAGCCTGGCCGTCGGCCTGGCGCTGGCCGCCGTGTCGGGCAGCCTGGCGGGCTGGTGGGCGCCGCCCGGTCTGCCGGGGTTCCTGGCCGTCGCCGTGCTGCTCGGCCTGGCGGCGGGGCGTTACCGGCTCGTCGTGCTGTTGCTGGTCATGGGCCTGACGGCACTGGCGATCGGCGAGGCGCGGCAAGCGCGTCTGCCAGAAGGGTTGTCGCGGCAGGACCTGCGGGTGACCGCCACCATCACCCAGTGGCAGCGGGACGGGTCGCTGGCCCGGCTGCGCCTGGCCGTGTCGGACTGCCGGCCCCTGGCGGCGGTGCGTCCGGACTGCCGGCGGCTCGAGCGGGTGCGGGTCAGCTGGTACGATCCGCCGGCCCTGGCGACGGGCGATGTCTGGTCCCTGACACTGCGGCTGCGACCGCCGGCCGGCTTCGCCAACCCCCACACCTTCGACTATGGCGCCTGGCTGTGGCGCGAGGGCATCGGCGCCACCGGCTATGTGCGCGACGCGCCACCCCCGCGGCGGCTCGTGGCCGGCAGGCCCGGCGTGCGCGAGGCGGCGCTGGCGCATCTCGACCAGCGGGTCGCTGACCCGCTGACCCGGCGCTGGCTGGGGGCGCTGACCCTGGGGGCGTCCGAGCGGCTGACGGAGGCCGACTGGGACCTGCTCAATGCCACCGGCACCACGCATGTGATGGTGATCTCGGGGCTGCACGTGGGGCTCGTCGCGACGCTGATGCTGTGGCTGGCGCGCGGGGTGGCCCGGCTGGTCATGCCCGCTCGCTGGCGGCTGGCGGTGTGGCCCTGGTGGGCGGCGGCGCTGGCCGCGGTGGGCTACGGCTGGCTGGCGGGGCTGGAGCCGCCCACGCTGCGCGCCATCATCATGACCCTGATCGGCCTGTGGGTGGCCAGCGGCCGCCATGCGCCGGGCCCCTGGCAGGGCTGGTGGCTGGCGCTCGCATTGGTGGTGGCGATCGACCCGCTGTCGCTGTGGCGCCCGGGGCTGTGGCTGTCGTTCACCGCCGTGGCGCTGCTCATCCTGGCCTGGCAGGGGCGCCGACGGCCCGCCGGTCGGCGAGGCTGGTGCCTGGCCCTGCTGCGTACCCAGCTGCTGCTGTCGCCGCTGATGGCGGCGGCCGTGCTGCTCGCCTTCGGTCGGCTGGCTCCGGCGGCCCCCCTGGTCAACCTGCTGATCGTGCCGCTGGTCGGCAGCCTGCTGGTGCCCCTGGGGCTGGCCGGCTGGATGGCGGCGCCCGTGCCGCCGCTGGCGTCGTTGTGCTGGCAGGGCTTTGGCTGGCTGGCCCACGGGCTGCACGCCGCCCTGGTGGCGACGGCCGGTGCCGTTCCGCTGTGGGAGCCGCCGGGCTGGGCGATCTGGCCGACGGCGCTGGCGCTGATCCTGATCACGCTGCTCTGGGGGCTGCCTGGGGTCACGGCGGTGCCCCGCTGGCTGGGCAGCCTGACGCTGGCCGTGCTGGTCGTGACCCTGGCCCCGCCCGACATGGCGAAGGGCCGGTTGCGCCTGCGGGTGCAGGACGTCGGCCAGGGGCAGCTGGTCGAGCTGCGCACCGCCCATCACCGGCTGCTCTACGACACCGGGCCACGATTTCGTTCCGGCTTCATGCCGCTGTCCACTCTCTGGCCGGCGGGGCAGCACTTCGATGCCGTGATCGTCAGCCACGGGGATCGCGACCATGCCGGCGGCGTACCCGAGCTGGTGGCCCGGCATGCGGTGGCGCGCTGGTACTCGCCGCTGGCGGACCGGCCATCAACCGCCGGCGAGGACGCCGAGCGACGGCGCTGCCGAGCCGGACGCGGATGGCGCTGGGACGGTGTGCGCTTCCGGTTCCTCTGGCCGCGCGGGACGCCTCCCGAAAAGCCTCGCAACGATCGCTCCTGCGTGCTGCTGGTGACGGCGGCCAACGGCGAGCAGGCCCTGATCAGCGGGGATGCCACCACGGCCGTCGAGACGCGTCTGCTGGATACGGTGCCACGGAACGTGACGGTGCTGGTGGCCGGGCATCACGGCAGTGCCACCAGTTCGTCGCCGGCCTGGGTGGCGACGACCCGGCCGCGACAGGTCGTGTTCAGCGCGGGGCGGGACAATCCCCACGGCCACCCCCGTCCCGCGGTGGTGAGGCGCTACCGGCGCGCCGGCAGCTGCCTGTGGAACACGGCGCTGGACGGCGCGGTGACCCTGTGGCTGGGCGGCGGACCCGCACCGGCGGTGACCACTCGGCGAGCCCTGCCGGGCGGGGGCGAGAGTGTCGGAGGGGACTGCCATGCGATAGAATCGCCGCACTGAAATCGGCGTTGCCTTCACGACGCGGGAGACGGAACGCAATGAACGTTTACGACACCCTGGTGGCCGGCGGGGTCCTGATGATTCCCATCCTCGGCTGTTCGCTGCTGGCGACGATGATCGTCATCGAGCGGCTGTGGAGCCTGCGGGCCTCGCGCATCGCGCCGCCGAGCCTGGCCGAGGAGGTCTGCGAGCTGATCCAGCAGGGGCAGGTCAACCTGTTCTGGCTGGAGAGCCACTCGCCGCTGGGCGGGGTGCTGGCGGCGGGGCTGCGCAACGCCCGGCTGGGCCAGGATGCCGTGCGCGCGCGCCTCCAGGAGTCGGCCACGGCGGTGATCCATGACATGGAACGCTTCCTCAGCCCGCTGGGCACCATCGCCTCGATCACGCCGCTGATCGGCCTGCTGGGCACCGTGGTGGGCATGATCCAGGTCTTCGCGGTGATCGTCGGTGCCGAGGGCGCGCAGCGGACCAGCGAACTGGCCGGCGGCATTTCCCAGGCGCTGGTGACCACGGCGGCGGGGCTGGCGGTGGCGATCCCGGCGCTGATGTTCCACCGCTACTTCCAGCGCCGCGTCGAGGCGATCACCGTGCGCATGGAAGAGCAGGCCGGGCGCATGGTCGAGTTTCTCGCCCATCATTCGGGGGACCTGACCCTGGCGGAGCGCCACGAGCCGCGGGGCGAGCGGGCATGAAGTTTCCGCGCCGCCAGCGCGACCCGGTGGAGGTCAACCTGACGCCGCTGATCGATGTGGTGTTTCTGCTGTTGATCTTCTTCATGGTCTCGACCACCTTCACGCCCCGGCAGGCACTGGAACTGAGCCTGCCCGCCAGCGACCATGCCGCGCGGCTCGAGTCGAGCCCGGTGACTGTGGTGGTCACCCGCGACGGCACCTACCGGCTCGATGCGCAGGCGCTGGCCTCGCGTGATGCCCTGCATCGCGCCCTGGCCCAGCACGCCGACGCCGCCCGGGAGCAGGGCCTGGTCATCGAGGCCGACGGCCGGGCGACGCATGCCGCCGTGGTGGCGGCGCTCGACCAGGCGGCGGCGCTGAACATTCGGCAGGTCCGCATCGCCACGCGGCCCTCGGCCGCCTCGCAACCGCAAACGGAGACGCCGTGACACAACCCGACAGCCTGACCCTGTACCGGCGCCTGCTGGGCTATGTGAAGCCCCACTGGCGGCAGTTCGCCGTCGCCGTGCTGGGCTACGCCATCTACGCGGCCTCGAGCACGGCGCTGGCCGAGATGATGAAGCGGCTGATCGACGGCATTCGCGATCCGGATGCCGCCTTCCGGCTGTACCTGCCGCTGTTCGTGATCGTCATGTTCGCGGCGCGCGGCCTGGGCACCTTCCTGGGCACCTATTTCATGAGCGGCGTGGCGCGCAACGTGGTGCACGCCCTGCGCTGCAACGTGTTCAATCACATGCTCCACCTGCCGGGGTCCTTCTTCGACGCCCACTCCAGCGGGCACCTGATCTCGCGGGTCACCTACCACGTCGAGCAGGTCACCGGCGCGGCGAGCAACGCCATCACCGTCATCCTGCGCGAGGGGCTGTTCGTCATCGGGTTGATCCTCTACCTGCTGTGGACCAACTGGATGCTGACCCTGCTGTTTCTCGCCGTGACGCCGCTGATCGGCGGCGTGGTGCGCTACGCCAGCAAGCGCTTCCGGGAGATCTCGCGGCGCATCCAGAACTCCATGGGCGATGTCACCCATGTTGCCTCCGAGGCGCTGACCGGCTACAAGGTGGTGCGCACCCACGGGGCGGAAGACTACGAGAAGCGCCGCTTCGCCGCGGCCAGTGCCTACAACCGCGACCAGAGCATGAAGGAGGCGCTGACCAAGGCGGTCAGCACGCCGGTGATCCAGCTGTCGGTGGCCATCTCGCTGGCGGCGCTGGTGTGGCTGGCCATGGCGCCCGAGCTGATGGAGGACATGACGCCGGGCGAGTTCGTGGCCTTCATCACCGCCGCCTCGCTGATGGCCAAGCCCATCAAGTCGCTGACCGATGTCAACTCGGTGATCCAGAAGGGGCTGGCCGCCTCCGACGAGCTGTTCCGCCTGCTCGAGGAACCCGCCGAGATCGACGCGGGCTATCGCGACCCCCAGAGCGTGCGCGGCGAGGTGCGCTTCGAGGGCGTGCGCTTCGCCTATGGCAGCGATCAGCCCGAGGTGCTCAAGGGCATCGAGCTGACGGTGGCCCCCGGCGAGATGATCGCCATCGTCGGTCGCTCGGGCAGCGGCAAGTCGACTCTGGTCAACCTGCTGCCGCGCTTCTATCGTCCCACGCAGGGGCGGGTGACCCTGGACGGGGTGCCGCTCGACGCGTACCGGCTGTCGCCGCTGCGCCGCCAGATCGCGCTGGTCTCGCAGCAGGTCACGCTGTTCAACACCACGGTGGCCGACAACATCGCCTACGGCGTGCCCGGCGCCGATCGCGAGGCCGTCGCCGCGGCGGCGCGCGCGGCCTACGCCGACGATTTCATCCGGCGCCTGCCGAATGGCTACGACACCGTGATCGGCGACAACGGGGTGATGCTCTCGGGCGGCCAGCGCCAGCGCCTGGCGATCGCCCGGGCGATCTTCAAGGATGCCCCGCTGCTGGTGCTCGACGAGGCCACCTCGGCCCTGGACACCGAGTCGGAACGCTACATCCAGCAGGCGCTGGAAACGGTCTGCCGCGGACGCACCACCTTTGTCATCGCCCACCGGCTGTCGACCATCGAGCGCGCCGATCGCATCCTGGTGATGGAGCAGGGCGAGATCGTCGAGAGCGGCACCCACGGCGAGCTCATCGAGCGTGACGGCGCCTACGCGGCACTCCACCGCCTGCAGTTCCAGGAGGTGACGGCATGAGCCGCTGGGTGGACGCCTGGTACCGTGATGCCGGCTGGCTGCAGGCGCTGCGCCCGCTGGCCTGGCTCTATCGCCGCGGTGTCGAGGCACGACAGCGGGCCTATGCCGCCGGGCGGTACACGGTGTGGCGCTCGCCGGTGCCGGTGGTGGTGGTCGGCAACCTGACCCTGGGCGGCACCGGCAAGTCGCCGCTGGTCGCCTGGCTGGCGCGCTGGCTGGGCGAGCAGGGCTGGCGGCCGGGCATCGTCTCCCGGGGCTACGGCGGCCAGGCGCCGCGCTATCCGCTCTACGTCAATACCGACAGCGACCCCGCCCACAGCGGCGACGAGCCGCTGATGCTCGCCCAGCAGACCGGGCGACCGGTGGTGGTCGACCCCGACCGCCCGCGCGGTGCCCGCAAGCTGATCGCCGCCGGCTGCGACATCATCATCGCCGACGACGGCCTGCAGCACCTGGCGCTGGGGCGCGATCTCGAACTGGTGGTGGTCGATGGCGCCCTGGGCTTCGGCAACGGCCGCTGCCTGCCGGCCGGCCCTCTGCGCGAGCCGCTGTCGCGGCTGGACTCGGTGGATGCGGTGATCGTCAACGGGGCGCAAGGCGCCGAGCGTGCGGTCGCCGGTCACGCCATGCACCTCGAGCCGGCACGCTGGCGCCACCTCA
This sequence comes from Halomonadaceae bacterium T82-2, assembly GCA_001577635.1. Taxonomy (GTDB): domain Bacteria; phylum Pseudomonadota; class Gammaproteobacteria; order Pseudomonadales; family Halomonadaceae; genus Modicisalibacter. The sequence goes on from LSBP01000006.1 coordinate 36,598, forward strand.
CCGATGACGCCTGCTATCCCATCGCGCGGGTGCCGTTCTCCGGACGGGTGCATGCCTTGGCCGGCATCGGCCATCCGGCCCGGTTCTTCGCCACGCTGACGGCGCTGGGCGTGGCGCACGATGCGCACCCGCTGGCCGACCATCACCGCTACAGCGCCGAGGACCTGCGCTTCGCCGACAACCGCCCGGTGGTGATGACCGCCAAGGATGCGGTGAAATGCCGACGCTTCGCCAACGAGCGCTGCTGGGCGCTGGACGTCGAGGCCGTGCCGGACCCGGCCTTCGCCGACTGGCTGCGCGAGCGCCTGGCGACGCTCGTCGCCGAGCGACACGACACGCTACAACCCGCCACCTGCGAGGTAAACGATGGATAAGGAACTGCTGGCCATGCTGGTCTGCCCGCTGTGTCAGGGCAAGCTGGCCTACGACCGCGAGCGCGGTGAGCTCAAGTGCCTGTATGACGGCCTGGCCTTCCCGATACGCGACGACATCCCGGTGATGCTCGAGGAGGAGGCGCGGGTGATGGATGCCGAGGAGAAGCTGGGCGAGCGCCTCGGCCCGGCGCCGGGGCCGAATGCATGAGCGAGTTCGTGGTGGTGATTCCGGCGCGCTACGCGGCCAGCCGCCTGCCGGGCAAGCCGCTGGCCGACATCGCCGGCGTGCCGATGGTGGTGCGTGTCTGGCAGCGCGCCTGTCTCAGCGGTGCCGCCCGCGTGGTGGTGGCCAGCGACGATGCGCGCGTCTGCCGGGCGGTGGAAGCCGCCGGCGGCGAGGCGCTGATGACCCGCGACGACCACCCCTCGGGGACCGATCGGCTGGCCGAGGTGGCGCAGGCGCTCGCGCTGCCCGCCGAGACCCTCGTGGTCAACGTCCAGGGGGACGAGCCGCTGCTGCCGCCGGCGTCGATCGCCCAGGTGGCCGCGCGGCTGGCCGACGACCCCGAGGCCTCGATCGCCACGCTGGCGGCCCCGATCAGCGACGTCGAGACCCTGCTCAACCCCAACGCCGTCAAGGTGGTGCGCGACGTGCGCGGCCGGGCGCTGTACTTCTCGCGGGCGCCGATCCCCTGGGACCGGGCGCACTTCAGCGCGCGCCCGCAGACCCTGGCCACCGATGCCTGGCTGCGGCATATCGGCCTGTATGCCTATCGGGCGGGCTTTCTCGCCGACTTCGTCAACTGGCTGCCCAGCCCGCTCGAGCAGCTCGAGCAGCTCGAGCAGCTGCGTGCCCTGCATCACGGCCATCACATCCAGGTGGCGCTGGCCCGCGACGTGCATCCCGCCGGGGTGGACAGCGCCGAGGATCTGGAGCGGGTGCGCCGTCAGATCGTCGAACAGGAGGGAGCCTCATGATGCGCGTGCTGTTCGTGTGCCTGGGCAACATCTGCCGCTCGCCGAGCGCCGAGGGCGTGTTCCGCGAGCAGCTGCGCCAGGCGGGGCTGGCCGAGCGGGTCGAGGTCGACTCCTGCGGCATCGGCCACTGGCATGTCGGCAAGGCGCCGGACCGGCGGGCCCAGGCCGCGGCGAACCAGCGCGGCATCGATCTCTCCGCGCTGCGCGCACGCACCCTGGCGGCCGAGGACTTCGAGCGCTTTGACTACATCCTGGCCATGGATCACGACAACCTGGCCGCGATCGAGGCGCGAAAGCCTGCGGATTGCCGGGCGCAGACCGAGCTCTTCTTGCGCTATGCCGGGCGTCCCGGCGAAGCGGTCCCGGACCCCTACTTCGGTGGCGATGACGGCTTCGAGAGGGTGCTCGATCTGATCGAGTCGGCCAGCGACGGCCTGATTGTCGAGATCCAGCGCCGTCTGGCGGGGTCATGATCCAGCACGACGTCGATCTGACCGCCGCCAACACCCTGGGGCTGCCGGCGACCGCCGAGCGCCTGGTGACGGTAACCTCACTGGCTCAAGCCCATGAGGCCCTGGTCGAGGCCGAGCGCCACGATTGGCCACTGACGGTGATCGGCGGCGGCAGCAACCTGGTGCTCGAACCCTGGCTGCCGGGGCTCGTGGTGCGCCCGGCGCTGACCGACTATTGGCTCGAGCCGGCCGATGGCGACACGGTGCGCGTTCATGTGGGGGCCGGCGTGAACTGGCACGAGCTGGTCGTGGCCATGGCCGAGCGTGGCCTGTGGGGCATCGAGAACTTGGCGCTGATCCCCGGGCAGGCCGGGGCGGCACCGATCCAGAACATCGGCGCCTATGGCGTGGAGCTTGCCGAGGTGCTCGAGACCGTGCACCTGCTCGAGCGCGACGGCGCGCGCGAGCGGGTGCTGGGGCGCGATGAGTGCGCTTTCGGCTATCGCGACAGCGTCTTCAAGCACGCCCTCGAGAATCGCGTGATCATCACCCGCCTGGTGCTGCGCCTGTCGCACCGTCCCCGGCCGCGGCTCGACTACGGTGATCTCGCCGCGCGTGTGCCCGCTTCCCCGTCCGCCGCCGATGTCGTCGCCGCCGTCAGCGCGGTGCGGCGCGAAAAGCTGCCGGACCCGGCGGTACTCGGCAATGCCGGCAGTTTCTTCACCAACCCGATCGTCGACGCGGAGAAAGCACAGCGGTTGCTGGACGAGTGGCCCGACATGCCGCACTTCCCGCTGCCTGATGGCCACGTCAAGCTCGCCGCCGGCTGGCTGATCGATCGCTGCGGTCTAAAGGGGGTGCGCGACGGCCATGTCGGCGTGCACGACCGCCAGGCCCTGGTGCTGGTGCATCACGGGGGCGGAAGTGCCGCGGAGCTGCTGGCGCTCGCCGAGCGGGTGACGGCGATGGTGGAGGCGCGCTTCGGCGTGCGCCTGACGCGCGAGCCGCGGGTGCTGGGGGAAGCCGTGCCCGGCAAGGCGTAAGCGGGGGCATGGGGTTCAATCCACGCAACACGAAAAGGGCCCGTCGGCAAAACCGACGGGCCCTTCGCGTATTCTGGTGGCTACGCCCTGATTCGAACAGGGGACCCCATCATTATGAGTGATGTGCTCTAACCAGCTGAGCTACGTAGCCGTTCAACGAGGGCGAATATTACGCTCAAGATACTGAGCTGTCAAGGAATATCGCACTGACTGGAAGACGGCGCCTGTCTGATCCCAAGGGGCCCTGGGGACAAGCTGCGGAGGAGGTCCGACGCCAGGGAGGGCGTCGGTAGCCTACAAGGATGTATTCATGGCGCCTCATCGCAAGCTTGTCGACAGGTCAGCCCCGAGCGCCATGGTACTTTCCGACGAGATCAGTCAGACGTTGAAGCGGAAGTGGATGACATCGCCATCGGCGACGATGTAGTCCTTGCCTTCCAGGCGCCACTTGCCGGCTTCCTTGGCCCCGGACTCGCCACCCAGCGTGACGAAGTCGTCGTAGGCGACCACTTCGGCGCGGATGAAGCCCTTCTCGAAGTCGGTGTGGATGACGCCAGCGGCCTGCGGGGCGGTGGCGCCGACCTTGACCGTCCAGGCGCGGACTTCCTTGACGCCCGCGGTGAAGTAGGTCTGCAGGCCGAGAAGGTGGTAGCCGGCACGAATCACCCGGTCGAGTCCCGGCTCCTCCATGCCCATCTCGTCGAGGAACATCGCCCGCTCCTCGTCCTCCAGCTCGGCGATTTCGGCCTCCAGCTGGTTGCAGACCGGCACCACCACGGCGCCTTCCTCGGCGGCGATCTCGTGAACCGTGTCGAGGTGCGGGTTGTTCTCGAAGCCGTCCTCGTTGACGTTGGCGATGTACATGGTTGGCTTGAGCGTCAGGAAGCCGTAGCTCTTGAGCTGGCGCTTCTCGTCATCGGACAGGCCGACGCTGCGCAGCGGCAGCCCCTCGGCCAGGTGCGGCTGGATGCGCTCGAGAATCGCCTTGGTGGCGATCGCTTCCTTGTCGCCGCCCTTGACCACTCGGGTCAGGCGCTGGATGGCGCGCTCGACGCTGTCCAGATCGGCCAGCGCCAGCTCCAGGTTGATGGTCTCGATATCGGCCCGCGGGTCGACCTGGTTGGCCACGTGAATGACGTTGTCGTTGTCGAAGCAGCGCACCACATGGGCGATGGCGTCGGTCTCGCGGATGTTGGCGAGGAACTGGTTGCCCAAGCCTTCACCCTTGGAGGCGCCCGCCACCAGACCGGCGATGTCGACGAATTCCATGGTGGTGGGCACGACCTTCTCGGGCTTGACGATCTCGGCGAGCTTGTCGAGCCGCGGATCGGGCATCGGCACGATGCCGGTGTTGGGCTCGATGGTGCAGAAGGGGAAGTTCTCGGCGTCGATGCCGGACTTGGTGAGCGCATTGAAGAGCGTGGACTTGCCGACGTTGGGCAAGCCGACGATGCCGCAGTTGAATCCCATGGGTGTTCCTGACGATGAGAAGAGCGAGTGAACGAATGGCGGGCATTCTACGGGACACCGCGGGCGGGGGCCATACTCTCAGCTACGGGCTACGGGCTACGGGCTACGGGCTACGGGCTACGGGCTACGGGCTACGGGGTACGGGCTACGGGCTACGGGCTACGGGCTACGGGCTACGGCGTGAAACTGTGCAGCCGGTTCATGGCTCGGGCCCAGTCGCCGGCGAGGGCGTCGGGCAGGGTGGCGAGGCATTCGTCGAGGGCGGCGTCGATGGCCTGACGCTCGGCCTTGCCGGGGCGACCCAGCACGTAGTTGGTGACCTGCCTGGCGTTGCCGGGGTGGCCGATGCCGATGCGCAGGCGGTGGAAGTCCCTGCAGTTGCCCAGCGCGCTGATGGTGTCGCGCAGGCCGTTGTGGCCGCCGTGACCGCCGCCGGTCTTGTAGCGGGCGGTGCCGGGGGCGATGTCGAGCTCGTCGTGGGCGACGAGCAGTTCATCGGGGGAGAGCTTGAAGAACTGGCAGAGCGCGGCGACAGCGGCGCCGCTGCGATTCATGAAGGTGGTCGGGTTGAGCAGATGCACATCCCGACCGGCGAAGTGGACCTTGGCGTACTGGCCGAGGAACTTCTTCTCCATGCGCAGCGGCGCGTGGCTGTCGCGCGCGATGGCTTCCACCAGCCAGGCGCCCGCATTGTGACGGGTGTCGGCGTACTCGGGGCCGGGATTGCCCAGGCCGATGATCGCTTTCACTGGACTCATGCGGGGCCTTGTCTCGCGGGTGGTTGCCAGGCGTCCGACGTCTTACTCTTCGGACTGGCCTTCTTCGCCTTCGGCGGCTTCCTCGTCGCTGCCTTCATCCGCGGTGGTGCCGCGGGTCGGGCGGGTGATGCTGACCACACCGGCGTCGTGAGACTCGCCGTGGCTCAGCTCGACCAGGGTCACGCCGGCCGGCAGCTGGAGGTCGGACAGGTGCAGGGTCTCGCCCAGGCCCAGGCCGCTGATGTCGACCTCGAGGTACTCCGGCAGGTCCTTCGGCAGGCAGCTGATCTGGACTTCGGTGGCCAGCACGTGGAGCACGCCGCCGTCTTCCTTGATGCCCTTGCACTCTTCCTCGCCCAGCACGTGCAGCGGGACGTTCAGGGTCATGGCGTGGGTGGCGTCGACACGCAGGAAGTCGGCGTGGGTGATCAGCGCCTTGTACGGATGGCGCTGCAGGTCACGGATGACGACCTGCTCCTGGGTGCCGTCGACGTCGATGCTGATGATCGAGGAGAAGAAGGCTTCCTCTTCGAGCGCCTTGTAGAAGGCCGGCTTGTCGATAGTGATCGGCTGCGGGGCCTTCTCGCCGCCGTAGATGATGGCGGCGACTTGCTGGTTCTCGCGACGCAGGCGGCGGCTCGCACCTTTCCCCAGGTCGGTTCGAACGTTGGCGGTCAGTTGATAGTCGGACATGGTTAACCTCTCGGGGTCGAAATAAGGAAGCGGCATCGCCCGCGACCAGACGATGCCGTTTCCGATCAGCGCCTCACGGCGCACGTTCCGGGGCGAAATGCCCCGATGCAAGCGCTCAGTGGAACATCGCGCTCACGGATTCCTCGTTGCTGACCCGGCGGATGGCCTCGGCGATCAGCCCGGCCACCGACAGCTGGCGAATCTTGCCGCTGCGGCGCGCCGGTTCGGAAAGCGGAATGGTATCGGCCACGACGAGTTCGTCAAGTACCGAGCCGCTGATGTTGTCGACGGCCGGGCCCGACAGGATCGGGTGCGTGGCGTAGGCGACGACGCGACGGGCGCCGTGATCCTTGAGCGCCTCGGCGGCCTTGCACAGGGTACCGGCGGTGTCGACCATGTCGTCGACCACCACGCAGGTGCGGTCGTCGATGTCGCCGATGATGTGCATGACCTGGGCCTGGTTGGCCTGCGGGCGACGCTTGTCGATGATCGCCAGGTCGGCGTTGAGCTGCTTGGCGATGGCGCGAGCCCGCACCACGCCGCCGACGTCCGGCGAGACCACCACCAGGTCGTCGTAGTTCTGGCGCTCGATGTCGTCGAGCAGGATCGGCGAGCCGTAGACGTTGTCCACCGGCACGTCGAAGAAGCCCTGGATCTGGTCGGCGTGCAGGTCCATGGTCATCACCCGGTCGACACCGGCCTTGACCATCATGTCGGCGACCACCTTGGCGGAGATCGGCACGCGGGCGGAGCGCACCCGGCGATCCTGACGGGCGTAGCCGAAGTAGGGCACCACAGCGGTGATCCGGGTGGCGGACGCGCGACGCAGGGCGTCCACCATGAGGATCAGTTCCATCAGGTTGTCGTTGGTCGGGGCGCAGGTGGACTGCAGGATGAAGACGTCCTTGCCGCGAACGTTCTCGTTGATCTCGACCGCGATCTCGCCGTCGCTGAACTGGCCGACCGTGGCGTGGCCCAGCCGATTGTCGAGGGCCTCGGCTACCTTGCGGGCGAGTTCGGGATTGGCGTTCCCGGCGAAAACCATCAATTTAGACACGCGCAGCCACCTTTGGAGTCTTGGGGGATCTCAGGAGCGGGATTGTGCGGTCGCGTTCGGAAGGAATGGCTGGGGTACCAGGATTCGAACCTGGGAATGGCGGTACCAGAAACCGCTGCCTTACCACTTGGCTATACCCCAGTAGTCATGATTTCCCGAACTCGTCGCGACATCGGGTCGCGATTGCAACCACGGTAGCGCCGGCAAGCCGTTCAGAGCAGGCCCAGCGCCCGATGGAGGGGTGAGGTGTCGCAGCCGCGAGCCTTGAAGGCCTGCCAGCCCTCGCCGACACGGGACAGTATCCTATCGGCCTCGGATTCCTGCGTCAAATGGCAGAACACGCAGGCGCCGGTGCCGGTCAGCAGGCTCGGTGCATGGTGCGACAGCCAGTCGAGTGCCTCGCCCACGGCCGGGTATAGCGCGCGAACGGTCGGCTGGCAGTCGTTGCGCCAGGCGATCGGCCCCTCCTGCAATGCGCGCGCCATGGTAATGGGGGGGGTGTCACGTGTCAATTCGGGCGCCTGAAACACCGCCGGCGTGGACACCGCGACGCCGGGGTGAATGACCACGAACCAGCCGGCGTCGAGGGACACCGGGACGAGGCGCTCGCCGATGCCCTCGGCCCAGGCGGAGCGGCCGCGCACGAAGACCGGCACATCGGCGCCCAGCGTCAGGCCCAGACCGGCCAGGTCGTCGAGGTCGAGCCCCAGCCCCCAGAGCCGGTCGAGCCCCAGCAGGGTGGTCGCCGCGTTGGAGCTTCCGCCGCCCAGCCCGCCGCCCATCGGCAGGCGCTTGTCGAGGCGGATGTCGGCGCCGCGGCGACAGCCGCTGGCCTGTTGCAGCAGGGTGGCGGCACGTACCACCAGGTTGTCCGCGTGGGCCACGCCGGGCACGGCCGGCGAGAGGGTGATGCGGCCGTCGTCACGGGGCGTGAAATGCAGGGTGTCGCCGGTGTCGAGCAGCTGGAACAGCGTCTGCAGCTCGTGGTAGCCGTCGGCGCGGCGCCCGGTGATGTGCAGCAGGCGATTGAGCTTGGCCGGCGCCGGCAGGCTCAGTGACGTCATGAGGACTCCGGATTCGGATGCCATTCCTTGACCACCAGGGTGGCGCGCAGCCCGGGAAAGGTCATCACCACGCGGCTGGGCAGCCACAGGCCGCCGGCGCGGGTCCAGTCACGGTAGTCGATGGTCCAGCCGGCCTGGTGCAGCTGCAGGGGAAAGCCCCGGTCGTCGCGGGTCAGGCGGTGCGCGACGATCGGCGCCGGCAGGCCGCGCACCCAGTCGTCGAGCGCCGAGACGGGCAGCGACCAGCCGAGCTGCTGTTCCATCAGCCGTTCCGGGGTGTCGGCGGTGAAACGGCCCTTGCCGGTGGTCAGCACGACCCCGTCGGGGCCGCCCTCGAGGACGCTGCGACCGCTGCCGAAGGGGCCGCTGATCAGCATGTGGTAGCGCGAGGCGCGCTGGACCCAGTCCAGATTGGCGCTGGTGGCGTCGTCGGGCGTGCGCAGGCCGACCTTGCCGGCCAGGCGCCAGTGGTCGAAGGCTTCCAGCCGGGCCTTCTGGGCGTCCCAGTCGCCGCGCTCGCGGGGCTGTTCCGGCGACGGGGCCTGGCTGGCGCAGCCCGCCAGCGTCAGCAGGGCGAGCAGCAGGGCGGGAAAGGCGAGAGATCGCATGGGTCACTCCGGTCGGGCATGGGTGGGTGCGAGGGCCGGGATGCGCTGGATCAGCGCCTCGATCTGGGGCCGCGAGTCGAAGCGTTCGAGGGCCTCGGCCACCAGGCGGCGGGCCTCCGCGCGCCGGCCCTGTTGCCACAGCACTTCCGCCAGGTGGGCGGCGATCTCCTGGTCGGGCTGGCGCCGATAGGCCTCGCGCAGGTGCACCAGCGCCTGCTGCGGCCGGCCGAGCTTGTACTGCAGCCAGCCCATGCTGTCGATGACCGCCGGATTGTCGGGCGCAAGGCGGTAGGCCTTCTCGATCAGCGGGCGCGCCTCGTCGAGACGCTCGGTCTCGTCGAGCAGGGTGTAGCCCAGGGCGTTGAGGGCTGCGGCGTCCTCGGGCTGCTGCTCGAGGATGCGGCGCAGGTCGCTCTCCATGCCGGCGATGTCGCCCTGCTGGTAGCGGCGCATGCCGCGCATGAAGCGCAGTTGCGTGTCGTCGGGACGACGCTTCAGGGCGCGGTCGAGCAGGGCGTCGGCCTCGGTCTCCTGGTGATGCTCGCTCAGCAGCTGGACCTCGATCGCCGCCAGCTCGCCGTAGGACTCGGGATGTCGCAGGCGTTCGACGTGCAGGAAGGTCCGGGCGTCGGGCAGCCGGTCGTGCTCGGCCAGCATCTGCGCGGCCCGCCGGCGGGCGTCGAGGAAGCCGTCGCCGGGCGGGACCTGGCGATAGTAGAGCAGGGCATTGTCCACCTCGCCTTCGGTCTCGGCGATCATGCCCAGCAGGATGAAGGCCGCCGGCGAGGCGTCGTCCTGTTCGATGAGCGGCAGCAGCAGGCGCTTGGCCGGGGCCGGGTAGCCCTCCTCGAGGTACAGGCGGGCCAGGGCCAGGCGCAGTTGCGGGGCGTCGGCATGGCGCTCGAGCAGCGTGTCGATGCGCGACTCGGCGGCGTCGACGTTGCCCAGGCGCAGCTGCGCCTGGGCCAGCAGCAGGGTCAGGCGGCTGTCGTCGGGCGCCGCCTCGAGCCCGCGACGGGCGGCGTCGCGGGCGGCGGCGTAGCGGTCTTCCTGCAGGGCGAGGCGCGTGCGGGCCAGCCACAGCCCCGGGAGCTCGGGATGGCGCTCGGCGAGTCGCGACAGACGGGTCTCGGCGCGCCGGGTGTCGCCGCCGGCGGCCTCCAGCAGGGCCGTGGCCAGTTGCGCCTGCGGCTGGTCGTCGTACTCGGCGAGGAAGTCCTGCAGGCGTGCGATCAGCGGGGCCGGGGCGACGTTCTGCTCGATGGCGGTCTCGGCGAAGCCGGTGAGATCCCCCTGGCCGCCACGTGCCGCCAGGGTCAGGCGCTGGTTCAGGCTGTCCAGCCAGTCGCCGCGTTCCATGGCCAGGCCGGCGAGCAGGCGGGCGGGCGCCTCGGCGTCCGGCGCCAGCGACTGCCAGCGGCGCGCGGCCTGCTCGAGCAGGTCGCGGTCGTCGGTGTAGCGGGCGGCGAGGGTGGCGCGCTCGGCCAGGGCCGCGGAGTGATAGCGTTGCGCGGCGTCCAGGTAGCCCCGGGTGGCGCGGGCGAAATCACCCCGCTGGCCGGCCAGCTCGGCGCTGATCAGGGTGGTCAGGCCCGCGGCGTCCAGCCCCGATTCCACGGGCGGGGCCGAGGCCATGGGATCCGCCGGCGGGGGCGGTGAAAGGGTCTGGCAGCCCGCCAGCCAGGTGGCGGTCAGTGTCGTCACAAGCCAGCGTGCGTGCATGCCGTCCTCTATGTCGTGAACCGCTCGTCGCGGGCCTTCCCCGGGGGCCCCGGAACGCCTCCCTGCCGGCAGGGCCGGGCCGAGCTGTCAGCATACCGGTTCGCCGGGGGCGGGCAAAGTCGTGGCGGGCCGGGTGGGGGCGTCGGGGGTTGCGTGTCGCCGGGCGCGTCCCCATGTCGGGGCGTGCTGTGATAGACTGGGGCGCCGAAAACGGCCAGTCACTCAAGGTCATGCCGCATGACCGCGCCGCCAGGTCGTGCCGTGAGCCCGTGTGGCTCCTGCCGTCCGACCCGGGGTGTTCTCGATCGCCTAGGACTCAACGACCCTGACTGCAATGACCCTTCTCGCTCTGGGAATCAATCACAAGACCGCGGACGTGGCGGTACGCGAACAGGTCGCCTTCACGCCCGAGCAGCTGGAAGCCGCCCTGGCGCAGCTCAAGGCGTTGCCGGTGGTCGACGAAGCCGCGGTGCTCTCGACCTGCAATCGCACCGAACTCTACTGCGTCATTCAGTCGCAGGGCGAGCGGCCGCTGCTGGAGTGGCTCGGTGGCTTTCACGGCCTGCCGGTCGAATCACTGATGCGCTGCGCCTACCACTACCTCGACGACGCCGCGGCCCGGCATCTGATGCGTGTCGCCTCGGGGCTGGACTCGATGGTGCTGGGCGAGCCGCAGATCCTCGGCCAGATCAAGGATGCCTACCAGCAGGCGCGCCAGGTCAAGGGGCTGGGTGGCGAGCTCGAGCGGTTGTTCCAGCACACCTTCGCGGTGGCCAAGCAGGTGCGCACCGAGACCGGCATCGGCGAGAACCCGGTGTCGGTGGCCTATGCCGCGGTCAGCCTGGCGAGCCGCATCTTCGACGACTTCTCGCGTTCCCGGGCGCTGCTGGTGGGGGCCGGCGAGACCATCGAGCTGGTCGCGCGCCACCTCCATGAAGCGGGCGTGCGGGAGCTGACCGTGGCCAACCGCACCCGCGAGCGGGCCGAGCAGCTGGCCGGCGAGTTCGGCGCCGAGGCCATCGCCCTGGGCGAGATCCCGCGTGCCCTGGAGCAGGCCGACATCGTCATCACCTCCACGGCGGCCCCGCTGCCGATTCTCGGCAAGGGCATGGTCGAGCGGGCGCTCAAGGTGCGTCGTCATCGCCCGATCTTCATGGTCGACATCGCCGTGCCGCGGGACATCGAGCCCCAGGTGGGCGAGCTCGACGATGTCTTCCTCTATACCGTCGACAATCTTCACGAAGTGATCGAGGAGAACCGCCGGCACCGCCAGGTCGCGGCCCGTCAGGCCGAGGAGCTGATCGACCAGGGCGTGGGGCAGTGGCTTCACGAGCGCCGGGTGCGGGGCGCGGGCGACCTGATCCGCCGCTACCGCGAGCAGGGCGAGGCGCAGCGCCAGGCCGCCGAGGCCCAGGCGCTGGCCCAGCTGGCGCGGGGCGGCGACCCGGAGAAGGTCCTGCGCCGGCTCAGCCAGCAGCTCACCAATCGCCTGCTGCACGGGCCGACCCTGCGCCTGCGCGAGGCCTCCGGTGCCGAGCGACACGACCTCATCCAGGCGGCCGAAAGCCTGCTGCTCGACCCCGCCGCGCCCTCCCAGGACCCGGAATAGGACACTGCATGAAAGCGTCATTGCGCCACCGTCTGGAAAGCCTTCAGGACCGTTTCGAGGAGCTGGCCGCCTTGTTGGCGGACCCCGAGGTGATCGGGGATCAGGCGCGCTTTCGCGACTATTCCCGCGAGTATGCCGAGCTCGAGCCGCTGGTCGAGGCGTGGCAGGCCTACCGGGGCACGGAGGCGGATATCGCCGAGGCCGAGCAGCTGTGCGATGACAGCGACGCCGAGATGCGCGAGATGGCCGAGACCGAGCTGCAGGACGGGCGCGAGCGGCTGGCGTCGCTGGATGCCCGGCTCAAGCAGCTGCTGGTGCCGAAGGACCCCGACGACCACCGCAACGTCTTCCTGGAGATCCGTGCCGGCACCGGCGGCGACGAGGCGGCGCTGTTCGCCGGCGACCTGTTCCGCATGTACTCGCGCCATGCCGAGAAGGTCGGCTGGAAGGTCGAGGTGGTCAGCGCCAGCCACGGCGAGCAGGGCGGCTACAAGGAGATCATCGCCCGGGTGCGCGGCGAGGGCGTCTACGCCCGGCTCAAGTTCGAGTCCGGGGCGCACCGCGTGCAGCGGGTGCCGGCCACCGAGTCCCAGGGGCGCATCCACACCTCGGCCTGCACGGTGGCGGTGATGCCCGAGGTCGAGGCGGTCGGCGACATCGACATCGACGCCAACGACCTGCGCGTCGACACCTTCCGCTCCAGCGGCGCCGGCGGCCAGCACGTCAATACCACCGACTCGGCGATCCGCATCACCCACCTGCCCAGCGGCCTGGTGGTGGAGTGCCAGGAGGAGCGCAGCCAGCACAAGAACCGCGCCAAGGCGATGGCGCTGCTCGCCGCGCGGCTCAAGCAGGAGGCGGTGGACAGCCAGCGCCGCCAGCAGGCCGATGCTCGCAAGTCGCTGGTCGGCTCGGGAGATCGCAGCGAGCGCATCCGCACCTACAACTTCCCCCAGGGCCGGATCACCGATCACCGCATCAACCTGACGCTCTACAAGCTGGGCGAGGTGATGGCCGGCGAGCTGGACGAGGTGATCGGGCCGCTGGTCAACGAGTACCAGGCCGAGCGGCTGGCCAGCCTGCAGGACGCCTGATGCGCATCGACCGCCTGCTGGCCGCGGCCACGACACGCCTGACGGCGGCCGGTTCGCCGACGCCGCGCCTCGATGCCGAGGTGCTGCTGGCCCACGTGCTGGGGCGCGACCGGACCTGGCTGTATACCTGGGGCGACCGCGAGCTCGACGGCTTCGAGCGGGCGCGCTTCGAGGCCCTGGTGGCGGCGCGCGACGGCGGGCAGCCGGTGGCCTACCTGACCGGGGAACGCGAGTTCTGGGGGCTGCCCCTGCTGACCGAGGCGACCACGCTGATCCCGCGTCCCGACACGGAAACCCTGGTCGAGGCGGCGCTGGCCGGCGACACGCCCGAGTCGGCGGCGGTGCTCGACCTCGGCACCGGCAGCGGCGCGATCGCCCTGGCATTGGCCAGCGAGCGACCGGGCTGGGAGGTTACCGGGGTCGACCGGGTCCCGGCGGCCGTGGCCCTGGCGCGGCGCAACGCCGAGCGGTTGGGCATCTTGAATGCGGCCTTTCACGAGAGCCACTGGTTCGACGCCCTGGCCGGGCGACGCTTTGCGCTGATCGTGGCCAATCCGCCCTACCTGGCCGTCGACGACCCCCACCTGGCGCGCGGCGACGTGCGCTTCGAGCCGGCTTCGGCGCTGGTTGCCGAGGACCGGGGGCGGGCGGATCTCCTGCACCTGATCGACACGGCCCGCGGCCATCTGCTGGCCGGCGGACGCCTGCTGCTGGAGCACGGCATGGCGCAGGACGAGTGGCTGCGCGAGGCGTTCCGGGCCGCCGGCTTCGCGACGGTTCACACGCATGCCGATCTGGCCGGGCTGCCTCGAGTGACCGAGGGGCGCTGGCCGGGATCCGTCGACGGGGCGTGACTGGCCCCCCTTCCCGGGAATGTGATATGAGTGTGTGGCGGCCGTGTGCCGGCATGGTGAATTCGGCTGCCCTCATGTCCTTTCGTGTGATGTATTTGCCGCCGGCTGCCCTGCCGGGCGGCAAATTCAGATGATCATTCTGCCGGTTGGCAGCGGGGAATCGACCCAACAATGAAAGCCAAGACCCGATCGCTGGACCGTATCGACCTCAATATCCTGCGCTGCCTGCAGGAAAACGCCCGTATCTCCTATGTCGACCTGGCATCGCAGGTCGGCCTGTCCACCACGCCCTGCCTGGAGCGCGTCAAGCGCCTGGAGCGGGCCGGCATCATCCGCGGCTATCGGGCCGTGCTCGATCCGCGGGCGCTCAAGGCCAACCTGCTGGTGTTCGTCGAGATCTGCCTGGAAACCCAGTCGCCGACGGTCTTCGACGAGTTTCGCCGGGCGGTGGCCAAGCTGCCGCAGATCCAGGAGTGCCATCTGGTCTCCGGTCAGTTCGACTACATCCTCAAGTGCCGGATTCCGGAGATGTCCGCCTATCGCCAGCTGCTCGGCGACGTGGTGCTGACCCTGCCCGGGGTCAAGGAATCGAAGAGCTACGTGGTGATGGAGGAGGTCAAGGAAGAGTTCGTCCTGCATGTCCCCGAGCTCGAGCAACTCGACGAGAAATAGCCACCCAGCCTGGTGCCCCTGCCATGAACGATGAATCCCTGCTGCGCTACAGCCGCCATATCATGCTCGATGCCATCGACATCGCCGGGCAGGAACGGCTGCTGGCCGGACATGCCCTGGTGGTCGGTGCCGGCGGGCTGGGCTCGCCCGTGGCCCTCTACCTGGCCGCGGCCGGCGTGGGGCGGCTGACCCTGGCGGACGCCGACCGCGTCGACCTGACCAACCTGCAGCGCCAGATCGCCCACGGCGAGGCGGATGTCGGGCGCAACAAGGCCGAGTCCGCCGCCGCGGCGGTGCAGCGGCTCAATCCCCATTGCGAGGTGCGCGCCCTGGACCACCATCTCGACGGGGAAACGCTGCACGCGGCGGTGGCCGAGGCCGATGTGGTGCTCGACTGCACGGACCGCTTCGCCAGCCGCTACGCCATCAACCGGGCCTGTCTGGCCGCCGGGCGACCGCTGGTATCGGGGGCGGCGATCCGCTTCTCCGGGCAGCTGGCGGTGTTCGACCCGCGCCGCGCGGACTCGCCCTGCTATGCCTGCCTCTATCCCCCCGAGGCGGGCGAGGAGGAAGAGCTGCGCTGCGCGGAAAGCGGCGTGGCGGGGCCGCTGGTGGGCCTCATCGGCACCTTTCAGGCGCTCGAGGCGGTCAAGCTGCTCAGCGGGGCGGGCCGCGTGCACCGGGGGTTGTCCACCTTCGATGGTCTGCGGGGGGAATGGCGCCACTTCAATGTCGCGCGCGACCCCGCCTGTCCGGACTGCGGCGGGCGCTGAGACCCGCCGGTGCAGGGCCATGCTCTGTTATTGAATACTTGACATTCGACGTCTTGGTGGTGTCAGACTAGGCGTCAATTGCTGCGGTATTGATACCGCCTGGTAAAAGAAATTCAACAATAATCAGGCCAACGGGATGGCCGACCTACCGGGATACTCGCGATGACTGCCGCCGCCTTGCGACGCCCTGATTCCTACTATAACGCCAGTGTGGCGGTCAGCCTCGCGCCGGCACCTGCTCTGGACGGCGATACCCAGGCCGACGTGTGCGTGATCGGCGGTGGCGTCACCGGCTGTTCGGCGGCGCTGCATCTGGCCGAGCGCGGCCACCGCGTGGTGCTGCTCGAGGCCGGCGAGATCGGCTATGGCGCCTCGGGGCGCAGCGGCGGTCAGATCCTGCCCGGGCTGGGCACCGACATCGGCGTGATCGAGAAGGCCCTGGGGCGCGAGCGCGCGCGGGCCGTCTGGGAGATGAGCCGCGAGGCGGTGCGTCTGACCGCTTCGCTCGTCGAACGACACGCCATTCCCTGCGACCTGAGCTGGGGCTATCTGCACGCCGCGGTCAAGCCGCGCCACGTGCGCGAGCTGCGCGAGTTCCGCGACACCCTGGCGGAACGCTACGGCTATTCGGCGCTGTCACTGCTCGAGGGCGAGGCGCTGCGCGAGCATGTGGTCACCGATGCCTATCCGGCCGCGCTTCACGACGCCGAGGGCGGCCACCTTCATCCGCTCAACTACACGCTGGGACTGGCGCGAGCCGCCCAGGATGCCGGCGTCATCATCCACGAACACAGTCCCGCCGTTGCCATCGAGCGTGGTGAGCCGGCTCGCGTGCGCACGCCGCAGGGGAGCGTCAGCGCGGATGTCGTGGTACTGGCCGCCAATGCCTACCAGCACGGGCTGGTGCCGGAGCTCTCCGGGCGCATCATGCGCGCCGCCAACTACATCGTCGCCACCGAGCCGCTCAGCGACGCCCAAACGGCCCGGGTCCTGCCGCGCAACGATGCGCTGTCCGACGCCAATTTCGTGCTCGACTACTATCGACTTTCCGCGGATCGCCGGCTGATCTACGGCGGGGAGGTGAGCTACAACGGCCGTGAACCGCGCGGCCTTCAGGCCCGCATGGACGCCAAGATCGCCCGGCTGTTCCCGGCGCTCGAGGGCGTGCGCATCGACTACCGCTGGGGGGGCGATGTGGCCATCACCCGCAACCGGGCGCCCGACTTCGGCTGCCTCGACGGCAACCTGTTCTACGCTCAAGGCTATTCGGGCCACGGCATGGCGCTGGCCGGGCTGGCCGGGCAGCTGCTGGCCGACGCCATCGAGGGGCGAGGCGAGCGTTTCGAGCACTTCGCCGCCATGCCGCACCATGCCTTTCCGGGCGGCGAGTGGCTGCGCATGCCGCTGCTGGTGCTGGCGACCAGCTTCTACAAGTTGCGCGATCGACTCTGAACCGGGCCGTGGCCTCTCCAGCGGCACCGGCGACGGCATCGTGACAGTCCGACAACAACAAGGGGAGTAGTGCGATGAGTGATTCGACCCCGGCGGTCACCCGAGCGGCGGCGGAAACGGCCGCGGCCGATGGCGGTGCTCCGCCGCGCGCGGCTTCATCGATACGCCTCGAGGGACTGCACAAGCGGTTCGGCAGGGACACCGTGGCACTCGATGGCGTCGACCTGACCATCGAGGCGGGGGAGTTCTTCACCCTGCTGGGGCCGTCCGGCTGCGGCAAGACCACGTTGCTGCGGATTCTCGCCGGGCTCGAGGAGCCCAACGCCGGCCGGCTGTGGATTGGCGGCCGCGACGTCACCGACACCCCGCCGCACCGGCGCAGCGTCAATACCGTCTTCCAGTCCTACGCCCTGTTTCCCCACCTGTCGGTGCGCGACAACCTGGCCTTCGGCCTGCGTATGCGGGGCGAATCGGCCGCCGAGCGCGAGCGCAAGGTGGCCGAGGTGGCGGAGTTCATCCAGCTCGGCTCGCTGGTCGAGCGGCGCGTCGACCAGCTCTCGGGTGGCCAGAAGCAGCGTATCGCCCTGGCCCGGGCGCTGGTCTGCGAGCCCGACGTACTGCTGCTCGACGAACCCCTGTCGGCGCTCGATGCGGGGCTGCGCAGCCAGCTTCAGGTCGAGCTGCAGCGCCTGCAGAAACGCCTGGGCATGACCTTCGTGTTCGTCACCCACGATCAGGACGAGGCGATGGTGATGTCGGATCGCATCGCCGTGCTCGACGGCGGGGTCATCCAGCAGGTGGGCACGCCCAGCGAGGTCTACGAGCATCCGGCCAACGCCTTCGTGGCGCGCTTCATGGGCCACGACAACCTGGTCGCCATCACCGCGGTCGACGGCGACCGGGTGGAGACCCGGCTGGGCTGGCTGCGGCTCGCCCCCGCCGAGCGGCGCGCCGAGTCGGACGGCTGGCTGCTGATCCGCCCCGAGACCCTGGTGCTCGACGACGCGCTGCCGGAGGGCTACAACCGGCTCGAGGGCACCGTCGAGGAGCGCCTCTACCGGGGCAGCCGCATCGAGTATCGAGTGACGGTCAACGGCCAGCCGCTGATGGTCGTGGCCAGCAACCTGGGGCAGCGCATGCACGAGATCGGTGACCGGGTGGTCATCGGCGTCTGTCCCGAAGACCTGGTCCGGGTCGCGGCCTGAGGAGGGCATCATGGTGGAATCGTCCCTGACGGCGTCGCGGCGGCGCGCGGTGGTCGGCGAGACCCGGCATCTGCTGTTCAGCGTGACGCCGGGGGCCGCCTGGATCACGGTCTTCCTGGTCCTGCCCAGCCTCTACCTGATGGCGGTGGCCTTCATGACCAACGGCCCCTACGGCCTGCCGGAGATGCCGCTGTCGCTGGATGCCTTCCGGCAGCTCGCCGGATTCGGCTTCCTGGGCTGGAGCCCGGGCAATCTCTACACTCTGTTGCGCTCGCTGTGGCAGACCGTGGTCTCCACAGCGCTGGTGGTCGTCGTTGCCTACCCGCTGGCCTACTACATCACCACCTGTCGCGAGCGATGGCGGCCACTGATGCTGCTGGCGGTGGTGGTACCCTCCTGGACCAACCAGGTGATCCGTACCTTCGGCTGGATGAACCTGCTGGCGCCGGGCACGCCGCTCTCCGACCTGGCCGAGTCGCTGGGCCTGATCGGTCCGCACATGGGCCTGTACCCCTCCGACTTCGCGGTGACCCTGGGGCTGGTCTACAACTTCCTGCCGTTCATGGTGCTGCCGCTCTACGCCGCCTTCGAGAAGCTCGACGTCGCCCAGGTGCAGGCCGCTCAGGATCTCTACGCCTCGCCGGTACGCGCCTTCCGGCATGCGGTGTTCCCGCAGACCCTGCCCGGGCTGCTGGCGGGCACCGTGCTGGTGGCGATCCCGGCGTTCGGCATGTACGTGATTCCCGAGCTGCTGGGCGGCGGCAAGAGCATGATGCTCGGCAACCTGGTGGCCCGTCAGTTCTCGGGGGGCTCCAACTGGCCGCTGGGCGCCGCCGGGGCGATCCTCATGCTGCTGGCCACCTTCGTCGGCCTCTACGCCATGCGCCGCATCGGCCGGCGCCTGGGCGGCGGCGAGGAGGTGGTGATATGAGACGGCGCACCCTCGCTCGCGGGCTGGCCGGCTTCTGGTGGCTGACGCTCGTCTTTCTTTATCTGCCGCTGGCGGTGGTGGTGCTGTTCTCCTTCAACTCGGTGAACAGCGCCGCGCATTTCGCCGATGTCTCGCTGCGCTGGTACCACCAGCTGCTGGGCAACGCGCAGATTCTCTCGGCGTTTCGCAACAGCCTGATCCTGGCGATCGTCTCCTCGGTGATCGCCCTGGTGATCGGCTGCCTGATCGGCTATGGCATGTATCGTCACCGGCATCGCCGGCTGGGCTGGCTGATCGTGCTGATCTACCTGCCGATCGTGCTGCCGGACATCGTCTTCGGCATCTCCGAGATGGCCTTCTTCGTGCAGATCAACCGCGCGACCGGGCTGCTCGAGCCGGGGCTGGGCACCATGATCATCGCCCATGTCACCTTCCAGATTCCTTTCGTGGCGCTGATCGTCTATTCGCGGTTCGTGGGGCTCGATCCGACGCTGTTCGAGGCGGCCAAGGACCTCTACGCCTCGCCGTTCAAGCGGGCCCTGCATTTCCTGATCCCCACGCTCAAGCCGGCGCTGATCTCGGCATTCTTCCTGTCGTTCACGCTGTCGATCGATGACTTCGTGATCAGCTTCTTCACCGCCGGCCCGGAAAGCGCCACGCTGCCGATCTACATCTGGGGAGCGATCAAGAAGGGCGTGACGCCGGAGATCAACGCCATCGCCTCGCTGATGATCGGCGCCGTGCTGCTGGCGGCGCTGGTCAGCCTGCTGTTCAACCGACCGCGGCGCCGCTGAGCGTCCGCTGACCCTGAAACCCGAGGAGAGAGCGACACCATGACAACAATCAAGACGCGTCTCGTGACCGCCCTGGGCGGTCTCCTGCTGGCCGGCGGCGCCCAGGCGGCGTCGGAGAAGCTGTACCTGTTCAACTGGACGCAGTACATGGACCCGGCGATCATCCAGGCCTTCGAGGACAAGTACGACGTCGAGGTGGTGCAGAACTACTTCAACTCGCTGCCCGAGATGTTCGCCAAGCTCAAGGCCGGCGGCGTCTCCCAGTACGACATCATCGTGCCCTCCAACTACTATGTGCCGCGGCTGATCCAGACCGGCATGGTGCAGAAGCTCGACAAGTCGAAGCTTCCCAACTTCGACAACATCATGGACAAGTTCCGCGACACGGCCTACGACCCGGGCAGCGACTACACCGCCGCCTACCAGTACGGTGTCACCGGCATCGTCTACAACGCCGAGACCTTCCC
This sequence comes from Halomonadaceae bacterium T82-2, assembly GCA_001577635.1. Taxonomy (GTDB): domain Bacteria; phylum Pseudomonadota; class Gammaproteobacteria; order Pseudomonadales; family Halomonadaceae; genus Modicisalibacter. The sequence continues at coordinate 56,668 of LSBP01000006.1, forward strand.
CGACGCGCCCAGGAGCTGGTCGCTGCTGTTCGATCCCGAGGTCAACCCCAGCTATCCGTTCGCCATGATGGGCGACGGTCAGGTGAGCATGGGCGCCGCCTGCGCCTACCTGGGCCACGGCTACGACTGCACCGACCTCGACGCCTGGAAGGAGAGCGCCAGGCTGCTGCTCAAGACCAAGCAGCGCGGCAACTTCAGCGGCTTCGTCGACGGCACTCCGGCGCTGCAGCAGCTCGCCCGCGGGGTGACCCACGTCTCGCTCTCCTACAACGGCGACTATCTCTTCTACAAGGAAGAGAACCCGGACACCTTCAAGAACATCAAGTTCATGATTCCCGACGAGGGGACCGAGCTCTGGGTCGACTCGATGATGATCCCGGCCCAGGCCCCGCACCCGGACCTGGCCCACAAGTTCATCAACTTCATCCTCGATCCCGAGATCGGCGCCCAGCTGTCCAACTACAACTACTATTCGAGCCCCAATGCGGCCGCCACGCCCTACCTCGACAAGGTGCTGACCGAGCCGCCGGTGACGCCCGCCGAGAGCGACATCGACAAGCTGCACTTCACGCCGAGCCTCGAGGGCGACAAGCTGCAGACCTTCAACCAGCTGTGGACCGAAGTGCAATCCCGCTGACGTGTCCCGCCGCGGCGACCCGGGTCGTCGCGGCCGGTACCGGCCTTTCGAGCAAGGATATTCCGATGAGCGAGCGTAACGGCCATGAACTCAGTGAATGGTTCCATGCGCATGGCATCACCGAAGTGGAGTGCCTGGTCAGCGACCTGACCGGGATTCTCAAGGGCAAGATCATGCCCGCCGGCAAGTACCTCAACGGCGGGCGGCCGCGTCTGCCCGACTCGATCTTCATCCAGACCGTCACCGGCGGCTACCCGGACGACGAGGACATCCGCTTCTGGAACCCCGCCGAGCGGGACATGGAGCTGGTACCCGATCCCGGTGCCGTCTATCTGGTGCCCTGGGCCGACGACCCCACCGCGCAGATCATCCATGACTGCTACTACCTGACCGGCGAGCCGGTGGAGCTGTCGCCGCGCAGCGTGCTCAAGCGCGTGCTGGGGCTCTACGCGGCCCGTGGCTGGCGGCCGGTGGTGGCCCCCGAGGTGGAGTTCTATCTGGTCAAGACCAACACCGACTCCGACTACCCGCTGGAGCCGCCGATCGGTCGCAGCGGCCGTCAGGAGAGCAGTCGCCAGTCGTTCTCGATCGATGCGGTCAACGAGTTCGACCCGCTGTTCGAGGAGATGTACGACTACTGCGAAGCCATGAATCTGGACCTGGATACGCTGATCCACGAGGAAGGCGCCGGCCAGATGGAGGTCAACTTCCAGCACGGCGACCCGCTCACGCTGGCCGACCAGGTGGTGATCTTCAAGCGTACCCTGCGCGAGGTGGCGCTGCGCCACGGCATGTATGCCACCTTCATGGCCAAGCCGATGGCCAACGAGCCGGGCAGTTCCATGCACATCCACCAGAGCCTGGTGGCGATCGAGAGCGGCCGGAACCTGTTCGCCGGCGAGGGCGACGAGCCCAGCCGGCTGTTCCATCATTACATCGGCGGGCTGCAGGAATACCTGCCGGCGGCCATGCCGTTCTTCGCCCCCAACGTCAACTCCTACCGCCGGCTGATGCGCAGCGAGAGCAGCGGTTCGGCACCGATCAACATCGAGTGGGGCTTCGACAATCGTACGGTGGGGCTGCGTGTGCCGGTGGGGGCGGCCGAGGCGACCCGCGTCGAGAATCGGCTGGGCGGCGCCGACGCCAACCCCTATCTGGCGATGGCCGCCTCGCTGGCCTGCGGCTATCTGGGCATGCTCGCCCAGATCGACCCGCGCCCGCCGATGGTCGGCTCGGCCTGGTCGGCCGGCCACAAGCTGCCCGACGACATCGGCCCGGCACTGGCCGCGCTGCGCGAATGCGGGCCATTGTCGGACCTGCTCGGTGAACGCTTTACCAACAGTTATCTGGCGGTCAAGCGGGCCGAGCACTCGGCGTATTTCGGGGTAATCAGTTCCTGGGAACGCGAACACCTGCTGCTGCGGGTGTGACGCAACGTATAACAATACAAGGAGACAGGCATGCAAGGTTACGGCTGGAAGGGATTGCTGGGGATGGGGCTGCTGGGCATGACGCTGCCGGCGATGGCGGCCGGGCAGCAGCTCAACCTGTTCAACTGGTCGGACTACATGGACCCCGCGATCATCGCCGACTTCGAGCAGGAAACCGGCATCGAGGTGGTGCAGAACTACTACAACTCCAACGCCGAGCTGTTCGCCAAGCTCAACGCCGGCGGCGATTCGCAGTATGACGTGATCGTGCCCTCCGGCTACTTCATGCCGCGGCTGATCCAGGCCGGGCTGGTACAGCCGCTGGCTCCGGAAGGGCAGAGTCTGGCCGGCCGCGAGGCGATCCTCGAGGAGTTCCGCAAGCCGGCCTATGATCCCGAGGGGCGCTATACCGTGCCCTACCTGTGGGGCACCACCGGCATCGTCTACAACACCGAGATCTGGCCGGACCCCGAGCCGAGCTGGTCGCTGCTCTACGATCCCGAGGTCAACCCCGACCAGCCGTTCGCGCTGCTCAAGGGCGATGCCCAGTTCACCTTCGGCACGGCCTGCGCCTACCTCGGCGAGGGCTTCGACTGTGTCGGTCAGGAGCCCTGGAAGAAGGCCGCCAGGCAGGTGATCGAGACCCGCCATCGCGACAACTTCGTGGGCTTCGTCGATGCCACGGCGACCATCGAGCAACTCGCGCGCGGCGTGATCCAGGCGGGGATCGCCTACAATGGCGACCTGGCCTCGAAGCAGGCGGAAAACCCCGACGTCTATGGCAAGATCGGCTTCTTCATCCCCCGCGAGGGCTCGCAGCGCTGGGTCGACGTCATGGCGATCCCCGCCCGGGCGCCGCACCCCGAGGCCGCGCGGGCCTTCGTGCGTTACATGCTGAAGCCGGCGGTGGCCGCCCGGCTGGCCAATTACAACTACTACACCACGCCCAATGCGGCGGCGCTCGAGCAGGTCGACGACGTGCTGCGCCGGCCCCCGGTGATGCCCGATACCGAGGCGCGGCAGGCCCTGCACTTCGCCCCGTCGGTCCAGGGCAAGCAGCTGCAGTGGCTTCAGCAGCTCTGGTCCGAGGCGTTGAGTCGCTGAAGGCGTCACGCCCGTTCGCGTTTCGCCATCACTCATCCTGTGCTTTCTGGAGACTTGCCATGCCGGCATCCGCCGCTACCGACCACGTCGCGTCCTACTACGCCGCTTCCGCCAATCCCGCTCCCGAGCGCCCGGCGCTGGCGGGCGAGACCCGCTGCGATGTCTGCGTGGTGGGGGCCGGCTTCACCGGGATCTCCGCCGCCCTGCACCTGGCCGAGCAGGGGCGGCGCGTGGTGGTGCTCGAGGCGACCCGGGTCGGCTTCGGCGCCTCGGGGCGCAACGGCGGGCAGATCGTCAACAGCTACAGCCGCGACATGGATGTCATCGAGTCGCGCTACGGCGCCGACACGGCCCGCGCGCTGGGCGACATGGCCTTCGAGGGCAACCGCATCATCCGCGAGCGCATCGCGCACTACGGCATCGCCTGCGATCTCAAGGAGGGCAACCTGTTCGCGGCCTGCAACGCCCGGCAGTTCCAGGCGCTGGTCGAGCACCAGGCGCTCTGGGAGCGCTACGGCAACGATCGGCTCGAGCTGCTCGAGGGCAGGGCCTACCGGCGCGAGATCGGCAGTGAGCGCTACGTGGGCGCGCTGCTGGACCATTCCGGCGGCCACCTGCATCCGCTCAACCTGGTGCTCGGCGAGGCGGCGGCGCTGGAGTCGCTGGGCGGGGTGATCCACGAGCACACGCCGGTGACGCGCATCGAGCACGGCGAGCCGGTGCGTCTGCACACACCGCAGGGCAGGGTCGTCGCCGATCGGGTGGTGCTGGCCGGCAACGCCTACATGACGGGGCTGCTACCGCCGCTGGAGGGCAGGTCGATGCCCGCCAGTACCCAGGTGGTCGCCACCGCGCCGCTCGACGAGGCTAGTGCCCGCGAGATCCTGCCCACCGACCGGGCCGTCGAGGATGGCAACTACCTGCTCGACTACTATCGGCTGTCGGCCGACCGGCGGCTGATCTACGGCGGCGGCGTGAACTACGGTGGCCAGGACCCGGCCAGCATCGAGGGCGCGATCCGGCCCAAGCTGGAGACGACCTTCCCGCAGCTCCGGGGCGTGGCGATCGACTACGCCTGGGGCGGGACCTTCCTGCTGACCATGAATCGCCTGCCCCAGTTCGGACGTCTCAACGCCAACGTCTACTACGCCCAGGGCTACTCCGGGCATGGCGTGACCTGCTCCCATCTGGCCGGGCGCCTGATCGCCGAGGTCATGGCCGGGCACGGCGAGCGCTTCGACGCCTTCGCCGGGATTCCGCACCTGCCGTTCCCCGGCGGGCGCATGCTGCGGGTACCGCTCACCCGCCTGGGTGCCTGGTACTACCGGATGCGTGATGCACTGGGTCGTTGAGGCCGCGGCCGGCAAGTAAGAAAACGTTGTTCGATAACCGGTTTCGAGGTACGCTTTACCTGTCTTGTCGCGGCGGCACCGTCGAGCCCGGTGCCGTGCGCACATCGCCTTCCGCAGACGCCTGATCGGTTGTCGTGAGTTCCGCTCCTGCAAGGAGTGGGCGTCACGGCCATGACAATGACGTCAGCCCATATGCAAAGGAGGCGACATGAACAAATCCATCATCATCGGTACCACGCTGTCGGTACTCGGCCTGGGCGGCCTGGCCTTCGGTGCCTATCAGATCCAGGGGGCCGATCAGGGGCCGCGTTTCGCCCAGGTGACCCAGGTCGACAAGGTGACCGAGAGCGTCGCGTCACCGCGCCAGGTCTGCAAGGACGTGGCGGTGACCCACCGCCGTCCGGTGAAGGACGCCAACCGCATCGCCGGTACGGCCGTCGGTGCCATCGTCGGCGGTGTGTTGGGCAACCAGGTCGGCGGCGGCACCGGCAAGAAGCTGATGACCGCCGCCGGGGCCGTGGCGGGCGGCTTCGCCGGTCGCGAGGTGCAGGGGCGCATGCAGCAGGGCGATACCTACACCACGACCGAACGGCGCTGTCATGAGGTCAACGATACTCAGGAAAAGGTGGTCGGCTATGACGTCGAGTACCGCGTCGACGGCCAGTCCTACCGCACGCGCCTGGACGAGGCGCCCGAACGCCAGCAGGTGCCGCTGATCGATGGGCACCCGCAGTGGAAGGCCGAGGTGGTCGATTCGGCCGGCTGAGGTAGCGAGTCTCTCCTGAGTGGCGCCCGCCAGGCCGGCGGGCGTCGCCTGCCAGTATCAAACGTTCCTCAGATACCACTCGTATTCCAGCGGACTGACCGTGCGCATGGCTTCGTCGCGCTCGGCCTGGCGATTGGCCAGGTAGACGTGTAGAAACTCGCGACCCAGACGCTCGGCCAGCGGTGCGCAGGCCCCCAGCAGGTCGAGAGCCTTCTGCCAGCTGTTGGTGAGCGTCGGCGGGAGTTGTTCGTAGGCGTTGCCCTCGATGGGCCCGCCCGGTTCGCAGCGGTGCTCCAGGCCGTGCTGGATCGAGGCGAGCAGGGTCGCCACCAGCAGGTAGGGGTTGACGTCGGCTCCGGCGACCCGGTGCTCCAGACGCCGGGCACTATTGGGACCGGAGGGGATGCGTACCGCGACCGAGCGGTTGTCATAGCCCCAGGCGGGCGCCATGGGCACGTAGAGCCCGGGCTGGAAGCGGCGGAAGGCGTTGAGGTTGGGGGCGAAGAGCGCCATCGAGGCCGGCATCAATTCCAGCAGGCCACCCACAGCATGACGCAGCAGCGCCGTGCCCAGCGGCGTCTCGTCGTCGCTGGCGAACACATTGTGCCCGGTATCGTCGACGAGGCTGACATGCACATGAGCGCCGCTGCCGGCTTCGTCGCCGTAGGGCTTGGCCATGAAGGTGGCCTCGAAGCCGTGGTTGAGGGCGACCCCCCGGATCAGGCGCTTGAGCAGCACCGCGCTGTCGGCGGCGAACAGGGCGTCGTTACTGTGCAGCAGATTGATCTCGAACTGCCCGGGGGCGCACTCCTTCAGCGCGGTGTCCAGCGGCAGCCCCTGCGCCTGGGCGGCCTGCTGGATTTCCTCCAGGAAGTCGGCGTAGTCGTCCAGTTCATTGATCGAGTAGAGCTGGCTCTGGGTGGCGCGCTCGCCGGTGCCGGGCGACAGCGGCGGCCGGGCCAGGCCGCCATCGTCGCGGCGTCTATCGACCAGGTAGAACTCCAGTTCCAGGGCGACCACCGGTGTCAGTCCCTGTTCGCGAAAGCGTGCCAGTTGCCGGCGCAGCAGCTGGCGCGGGTCGGCAAAGAAGGGCGAGCCGTCGCGCTCCTCCATGGTCATCAGCAGCTGGGCCTGGCGGCCGTCGCGCAGCCAGGGTGTGGTCATCAGCGTGCCGGGAATCGGCCGGCAGACCCGGTCGCTGTCGCCGGACGCCAGGCCCAGCCCGGTTTCCTCGATGGTGTTGCCGTTGATGTCGAGCGCGAAGATCGACGCCGGCAGGTTGATGCCGTGACGATAGGCCTTGCGCAGGTTGTCCCGCGGGATGCGCTTGCCACGCAGCACGCCGTTCATGTCGCTGATCAGCAGGTCCACCGTCTCGATGTCCGGATGCTGTTCAAGGAAGGCGCGCGCCTCGGCCGGGTCGGTGGCGGACGACATGATCGGTTTCCTCTGCTGCTCGGGAGAGTGGCTCAGGCTTCATCTTTTCGTTGCGGCGAAGTGTTGTCAAATCCTTTACGGAAAGGTCGGGCGGGGAATCGGGTGTTACGACAGAGCGCGAAGGAATCACCTGGTTTTGAAGAAAGGTGAGGCGGGGAGCCTCGGGATTGGCATTCTCGCTCTCCAGTCGTTATGTTGAAAATATAACAACATCTTTCCCGCAAGCGAGGGGCGTGTGACATGGACCCGGCGACACGCGAATGGCAGGCTCTCGATCGGGCGCACTACCTGCACCCCTTCACCGACCACAAGGCGCTCGGCGAGGAGGGCAGCCGCGTCATCACGCGGGCCGAGGGCGTCTACATTCACGACAGCGAAGGGCGGCGGATCCTCGATGGCATGGCCGGCCTATGGTGCGTCAATCTCGGCTACGGCCGTCATGAGCTGGCTGAGGCCGCCGCCGAGCAGCTGCGCGAGCTGCCCTACTACAACAGCTTCTTCAAGACTACCCATCCGCCGGCGGTACGGCTGGCCGAGAGGCTCTGCACGCTGGCGCCGGCCCACATCAACCGGGTGTTCTTCACCGGCTCGGGCTCCGAGGCCAACGACACCGCGCTACGCATGGTGCGCCACTACTGGGCACTCAAGGGAAGGCCGCACAAGCAGATGGTGATCGCCCGCGAGAACGCCTATCACGGTTCCACCGTGGCGGGCATGAGCCTGGGCGGCATGGCGCCGATGCAGGGGCAGGGTGGGCCCGGCGTGCCGGGGATCGTGCATGTGCCCCAGCCCTATTGGTTTGGCGAGGGGCAGTTCGGCGAAGGGCGTGAGTGCACGCCGGAGGCCTTTGGTCGCGAGTGCGCCGCGGCGCTGGAAGCGAAGATCCTTGAGGTCGGCGAGGAGAACGTCGCCGCCTTCATTGCCGAGCCGGTGCAGGGCGCCGGCGGGGCGATCATTCCCCCTGAGAGCTACTGGCCGGCGATCAAGGCCGTGCTCGCCCGATACGACATCCTGCTGGTGGTCGACGAGGTGATCTGCGGCTTCGGCCGGCTCGGCGAATGGTTCGGCAGTCAGCACTACGGCCTGGAACCCGACCTGATGCCGATCGCCAAGGGGCTGTCCTCGGGCTATCTGCCGATCGGTGGCGTGCTGGTGGGCGACCGGGTGGCCGAGACGCTGATCGAGGCCGGCGGCGAGTTCTTCCACGGCTTTACCTATTCGGGGCATCCGGTCTGCGCGGCGGTGGCACTCAAGAATCTCGAGCTGCTCGAGACCGAATGCGTCGTCGAACGGGTGCGCGACGACCTCGGCCCCTATCTGGCCGAGCGCTGGGCGAGTCTCGCCACGCATCCGCTGGTGGGTGAGGCGCGCAGCCTGGGGCTGATCGGCGCGCTGGAGCTGGTCGCCGACAAGGCGAGCGGCCGGCGCTTCGACAAGGCGCTGGCCGCCGGCAACCTGTGCCGCGACCTGAGCCTCGAGGCGGGGCTGGTGATGCGCTCGGTGGGTGACACCCTGATCATCTCGCCGCCGCTGGTCATCACCCGCGACCAGATCGATGAACTGGTGGCGCGGGCCCGTCGCGCGCTGGACGAGGCGGCGCGACGGCTGAGCGCCACCGATCAAGGACCTTCCGTCGGGAGAGTGTCATGAGTCATCCGTTTACCCATGCCGACTGGCAACGCCTGGCCGGCGAGTTGACCTTCGAGACCCGCGCCTGGCTCGGGGATACCTTCGTCGAGGCGGCCGGCGCCGAGCGCTTCGCCACCGTCAATCCCGCCACCGGCGAGATGCTCGCCGAAGTGGCCGCCTGCGATGCCCCGGAGGCCGAGGCCGCGGTGCGCCATGCCCGGGCCGCCGTGGAACGCGGAGACTGGGCCCGGGCGGCACCGGCCGAACGCAAGCGCATTCTGCTGCGCCTGGCCGAACTGATGGAGGCCCACAAGAACGAGCTGGCGCTGATCGATACCCTGGACATGGGCAAGCCGATCACCAGCTCGCTGGGCGACCTGAGCGGGGCGATCAACTGCATTCGCTACAATGCCGAGTCGATCGACAAGGTCTACGGCGAGGTTGCGCCCACCGGCGAGGAGAGCCTGGGTCTGGTGCTGCGCGAGCCGCTCGGCGTGGTGGTGGCCATCGTGCCGTGGAACTTCCCGCTGATGATGACCGCCTGGAAGATCGGCCCGGCGCTGGCCGCCGGCAACAGCGTGATCCTCAAGCCTTCCGAGAAGTCGCCGCTGTCCGCGCTGCGTCTCGCCCGGCTGGCGAAGGAAGCCGGCCTGCCCGATGGCGTGTTCCAGGTGCTGCCCGGCTTCGGCCATACCGTGGGCAAGGCGCTGGCGCTGTCCATGGGCGTCGACTGCCTGGCCTTCACCGGCTCTACCGCGGTGGGCAAGCAGCTGATGCAGTATGCCGGCCAGTCCAACCTGAAGCGGGTGTATCTCGAGTGCGGCGGCAAGAGTCCCAACCTGGTGTTCGCCGACTGCCGGGATCTCGACGCCGTGGCCCGCCACGCCGCCGAGGCGATCTTCCACAACCAGGGCGAGGTGTGCATCGCCGGATCCAGGCTGCTGGTCGACAATGCGATCCGCGAGGCGTTCGTCGACAAGCTGCTGGCGGCGGCCGAGACCATGCAGCCCGGCGACCCGCTCGATCCGGCCAGCTTCATGGGCGCGATCGTCGATCGTACCCAGTACGAGCGGGTGCTCGACTACATCCGCCGCGGCGTGGCGGAGGGCGCGGTACTGCGCCGCGGCGGCGAGCCGCTGGAGGGGGCCGGGCTGTTCATTCCGCCGACGGTGTTCGATGGCGTGACCCCGGCGATGGCGATCGGCCGCGAGGAGGTGTTCGGCCCGGTGCTGGCGGTGTTCGGCTTCGACAGCGAGGACCAGGCCGTGCACCTGGCCAACGACAGCGAGTACGGGCTGGCCGCCGGGCTCTGGAGTCAGGATATCGACCGCATCATGCGTGTCGCCCGGCGGCTGCAGTCGGGCCAGGTGTTCGTCAACAACTGGGCGGGGGGCGACATGACGGTGCCCTTCGGCGGCGTCAAGCAGTCGGGCAACGGCCGCGACAAGTCGCACCACTCGCTGGCGGAGTATTCCGAGCTGAAGACGGTATGGATGACGCTCGCGCCCTGAAGCGCCCCGGCCTGGCCCTGGAGACGACTGCGGCCTTTTGCCGAGCGTGTTTCAGACGCCGCCCGGGGCGCGGCTCGCTACCCTGATAGGCAGCGTTGACCGGGAGGCGAGTGCATGCGCAATATCATCGGGCTGGCGGCGGTTCTGGGACTGATGATCGTGGCGGGGCTGGTGCCGGGGGCCGTGGCGTCGGGCCCCATGAAGCGTGCCGCCGCGGCCGATGACGGTGCCGGCATCGACCTGCTGGCGTACGACTGGTCGCATCTCGACGGCGCGGTGGTCGGGGGTGACGGCGTGCAGGTCAGCGGGCTGGGTCGGGCCATCGTGCCGCCGGCGGACATGGCCGACACACCGCCGACCGCCAACCCGCCGATCAACCTGCGCGGTCCGGTGCTGACCCTGAGGGGGGATTTCGCGCTGACGGCCCGCCTGCGCCTGGGCACGGACGGCCCGCCGCAGGCACGGCTGACGCTCTACGGGCGCTTGCCGGTGATCCAGGACGAGTGGCGCCAGCCCGGCGAGGCGCTGACTCTGGCGGTGCAGGGCGATACGCTGCGCCTGAGCGTGCAGCACGTGTCGGGCGAGCGCGAGACCTACACCCGGGCCTGGCGCCCGGCGGAGTCGGTCACCCTGGCCCTGGTACGCCGGGGCGAGCGACTGACGCTGAGCGCGAACGGCGAGCCCCCGATCGCGATTCCGGTCCCGCCGGTGCTGGCGCGAACGCGGCTGTGGCCGGGGCTCGACACCGGCGTCGGCCATGCCTTCACGCTGGAGAATCTGCGCCTTCGCCCGCTCGGCGAGGCGTCACGGGTCGCGGTGGCGCCCGCCACCCTGGTGAGCACGCCGCCCGCGCCGGACGGATTGCGGGCACTGGCCGCGCGCAACGCGCCGCACCTGGCGATCGGCACGGCGGTAGCGACGAACCCGCTGCTCGGCGATCCCGGCTATGCGCGAGTGCTGGCCCGCGAGTTCAGCATGGTCACGCCCGAGAACGCCATGAAGTTCCAGTTCATCCACCCCCGGCCCGGGCGCTACGCCTTCGCCGAGGCCGATGCCATCGTCGACTTCGCCGAACACAATGGCATGGCGGTGCACGGCCACACCCTGGCCTGGGGCGAGGCGCTGCCGCGCTGGCTGAGCCGGGGTGACTACAGCGACGGTGAGCTGCGCGAGATTCTGGCCGACCACATCGCCACCGTGGTGGGGCGCTACAAGGGGCGCGTCGCCGGCTGGGACGTGGTCAACGAACCGCTCGAGCCGTTCGGCCCCGGGCTGCGCCGCGACTCGCCCTGGTATCGGGCGATGGGGGCCGACTACATCGCCTTCGCCCTGCGGGCGGCGCATCGCGCCGATCCCGACGCGGCGCTCTACATCAACGAATTCGCCTGCGAGGAACGCAACGCCAAGTCGGATGCGCTCTATCGGCTGGCCCGGGGCCTGCTGGCCGACGGCGTGCCGCTGGATGGCATCGGCTTCCAGCTCCACGAGGACCTGACCGACGACTATCGGCCGGTCACTGCCGCGGCCTTTCGCGACAACGTCCGGCGGTTCATCGACCTGGGGCTTGCGGTGCGCATCTCGGAGATGGACGTCAACCTGCACGACGACGCCTCGCCCGCGCGTCTGCAGCAACAGGCCGCGTATTACGCCTCGATGCTGGCGCTGGCCCGGGACATTCCGGCCTTCTCGGCGTTTTCCACCTGGGGCTTCACCGATCGCTACTCGTCGCTGCAGGACTGGTGGAATCCGGACGGGCTGGGCAACGGCCTGATCTTCGACCCGGCGCTGCGGCCCAAGCCGGCCTATGATGCGTTGCGCCGCGTGCTGGCACGCTGAGATTGCGGCGGGCTGGGGGCGGCTGCTCAGAAGGCCCGGGCGGGGGTGGCGCAGCTGACCAGCCGGCAGTCGCGGTCGCCGATATTGCGGAAACGGTGGGGCAGGCCGGTATTGAAGTAGTAGGCCTCGCCGGGGCCCAGCACGCGAGTGTCGAGGCCGATGGTGATCTCGATCTCGCCTTCCAGCACCACGCCGGCTTCCTCGCCGCGGTGAACGATCATCTCGCGACCGGTGTCGGCGCCGGGCGGGTAGGTCTCGATCATGAACGACAGCGCCCGGGACGGGCGGTTGGCGCCGATCAGCCGGTAGCAGACGTCGCCGCTGCCGATATCGGGCAGCTCGTCGGGGGAATAGAAGACCTGGTCGCGGTTTTCCAGGTCCAGCGTGAAGAAGTCGCCGACGCTGATGGGGATGGCGTCGAGGATCTTCTTCAGCGAACTCACCGAGGGGCTGACCTTGCCCTGCTCGATCAGCGACAGGCTGGAGTGGGTGACGCCGCAGCGCTTGGCCAGCTCCCGCTGGGAGATGCCGCGCAGGGTGCGCAGGGCACGCAGGCGCGCGCCGACGTCGTCTGCCATTCGGGAACTCCTTGTCAGGACGGCCGGCGGGCGAGCCCGCCGGCCGGCGTCGTCAGGCGTTGTCGAGCTTGTCCTTGAGCAGGGCGTTGACCTGCTGCGGGTTGGCGGTGCCCCGCGAGGCCTTCATGACCTGGCCGACGAAGTAGCCGATCATCTTGCCGCGCTTCTCGGGGGCGGCTTCGCGGTACTGGGCGACCTGCACCGGGCTGTCGGCGATGACCTGGTCGATCATCGCCTCGATGGCGCCGGTGTCGGTGACCTGCTTGAGGCCGCGGGCCTCGATGATGGCATCCGCGCTCTCGCCCTCGCCGTCCCACAGCGCGGCGAAGACCTGCTTGGCGGCCTTGCCGTTGATGGTCTCGTCCTTGACGCGGGCGACCAGGCCGCCGAGCTGCTCGGCCGTGACCGGGCTGTCGGCGATGTCCAGGCCTTCCTTGTTGAGGCGCCCGGCGAGCTCGACCTGGACCCAGTTGGCGGCCAGCTTGGCGTCACCGCAGACGTCCTTGACCGCCTCGAAGTACTCGGCCATGGCGCGGCTCGAGGCCAGCACGCTGGCATCGTAGGCCGACAGGCCCAGTTCGTCCTGAAAGCGGGCGCGCTTCTCGGCGGGCAGTTCCGGCAGCGTCGCACGCAGGTGGTCGACGTAGGCCTGGTCGAGCACCACCGGCAGCAGGTCGGGGCAGGGGAAGTAACGGTAGTCGTTGGCTTCCTCCTTGGTACGCATGCTGCGCGTCTCGTCGGCCTCGGGGTCGTAGAGGCGTGTCTCCTGGACCACCGTGCCGCCGTCCTCGATCAGCTCGACCTGGCGCTCGATCTCGTGAGCGATGGCCTTTTCCACGAAGCGGAATGAGTTGACGTTCTTGATCTCGGCACGGGTACCCAACGTCTCCTGGCCCTTGGGGCGCACCGAGACGTTGACGTCGCAGCGCATCGAGCCCTCGGCCATGTTGCCGTCACTGATGCCCAGGTAGGTGACGATGGCATGGATCGCCTTGAGGTAGGCGGCGGCCTCCCTGGCGGAGCGCAGGTCCGGCTCGGAGACGATCTCCAGCAGCGGCGTGCCGGCGCGGTTGAGGTCGATCCCGGTCATGCCGTGGAAGTCCTCGTGCAGCGACTTGCCGGCGTCCTCCTCGAGGTGGGCGTGGTGCACGCGGATGCGCTTGGTGGTGCCGTCGTCCAGGGTGATCTCGACCTCGCCGGGGCCGACGATCGGCTGGTACATCTGGCTGGTCTGGTAGCCCTTGGGCAGGTCGGGGTAGAAGTAGTTCTTGCGATCGAACACCGAGGTCTCGGGAATCTCGGCATTGATGCCCAGGCCGAACTTGACGGCCATCGCCACCGCGCCCTCGTTGAGCACCGGCAGCACACCGGGCAGGCCCAGGTCGACGGCGCAGGCCTGGGTGTTGGGCTCGGCGCCGAAGGCGGTCGAGGCCCCGGAGAAGATCTTCGACTGGGTGGCGAGCTGGACGTGAACTTCCAGGCCGATCACGGCTTCCCATTGCATCAGGCGTTCTCCTTACCGAAGGCGGGCTGGCGGCGGTGCCAGTCGGTGGCTTGCTGGAAGCGGTGGGCGACGTTGAGCAGCCGCGATTCGGCGAAGTGCGGGCCGAGGATCTGCAGGCCCACGGGACGCTCCTGCACGAAGCCGGCGGGAACGCTGATGCCCGGGATGCCGGCCAGGTTGATGGCGATGGTGTAGATGTCCTGCAGGTACATCGACACCGGGTCCTTCTTGGCGCCGAGGTCGAAGGCGGGCGTGGGCGAGGCCGGGCCCATCAGCACGTCGACGTCCTCGAAGGCGTCGAGGAAGTCCTGACGGATCAGCCGGCGGACCTGCTGGGCCTTCTTGTAGTAGGCGTCGAAGAATCCCTCGGAGAGGGTGTGGGTACCGATCAGGATGCGCCGCTTGACCTCCTCGCCGAAGCCCTCCGCGCGGCTGCGCTTGTAGAGATCGACGAGGTCGGTCGGGTTCTCGCAGCGGTGGCCGAAGCGCACCCCGTCGTAGCGCGACAGGTTCGAGGAGGCTTCCGCGGGGGCGATCACGTAATAGGCGGGGATCGCCAGCTCGGTATGCGGCAGGCTGACCTCGCGCACCTCGGCGCCCAGCGACTCGTAGACCTTGATGGCGTCACGCACCGCGGCCTCGACCTCGGGGGCGAGGCCGTCGCCGAAGTATTCCCGGGGCAGGCCGATCTTGAGCCCCGACAGCGAGGTTTCGAGTTCCTCGCGGTAGTCGGGCACGCCGCGCGCCACGCTGGTCGAGTCGCGCAGGTCATGGCCGGCGATGGCGCCGAGCAGCAGGGCGCAGTCCTCGGCGGTGCGGGCCATGGGGCCGCCCTGGTCGAGGCTCGAGGCGTAGGCCACCATGCCGTAGCGCGAGACGCGCCCGTAGGTGGGCTTGAGGCCGGTGATGCCGCAGAAGGCGGCGGGCTGGCGGATCGAACCGCCGGTGTCGGTGCCCAGCGCCGCCGGCACCAGGCCGGCGGCGACCGCCGCGGCACTGCCGCCGGAACTGCCGCCGGGGACCGCGGCGAGGTCCCAGGGGTTCTTCACCGGGCCATAGAAGCTGTTCTCGTTGGATGAGCCCATGGCGAACTCGTCCATGTTGGTCTTGCCGAGGCTGACGCTGCCGGCGGCGGCGAGCTTCTCGACCACGGTGGCGTCGTAGGGCGAGACGAAGTTGTCGAGCATCCTCGAGCCGCAGCTGGTGCGCACGCCCCGGGTGCAGAAGATGTCCTTGAGGGCGAGCGGCAGGCCGGTCAGCGGCCCGGCCTGGCCGGTGGCGCGGGTCTGGTCGGCACGGTCCGCCGCCTCGAGCGCGGCGTCTGCCGTTACGGTGATGAAGCTGTTGAGCTCGCCATCGAGGCGGTCGATGCGCGCGAGCAGGAATTCGGTCAGCTCGCGGCTGGAGAACTCGCCGGCGGCCAGGGCCGCGGCCAGTTCGGTCAGGGTCTTGTCATGCATGGGGCGTCGGGCTCCGTGGAAAGCATGTCCGGCGAACGGGGCGCGGCGTCACTCGACGACGCGGGGAACCAGGTAGAGGCCGTTCTCGACGGCCGGCGCGCAGCGCTGGAAGCGCTCGCGCTGGTCGGACTCGGTGACCTCGTCGGCCCGCAGGCGCTGGGTGGCGTCCAGCGGGTGGGCCAGCGGGGCCACGCCCTGGGTGTCGACGGCCTGCAGGCGGTCGACCATCTCCAGGATACGGCTCAGGTCATCCACGTAGCGCGCGGCTTCCCGGTCGTCCAGGCCCAGGCGGGCGAGGTGGGCGGCCCGCCGCACGTCTTCGGGTTCAAGCGCCATAACGTCGGCTTCCTTCAACTATGCGATGCCAATGCGGATCGATCGGCGCCGGGGCGGGCGACGACCGACGGTTCGGTTCCGGATTCAGTCCGGCTCCGGTTCAGTTCGGTTCGGAAAATAGGCGAAACGGTACCACAACTCCGGGACCCGGGCATCTCGCTTGCCGCTCTGCCCCCGCGATGATACCGTTTGCGTCCGCACAGGGTTCCGGTCTGGACTAGGTGAAAGACTTCCATGTTTAAACGTTTGAGGGGGCTGTTCTCCAGCGATCTGTCGATCGATCTGGGGACCGCCAATACGCTGATTTACGTTCGCGGCCGCGGCATCGTCCTCGATGAGCCCTCGGTGGTGGCGATTCGCCAGTCGGGCAACATGCGCAGCGTGGCTGCCGTGGGCGTCGATGCCAAGCGCATGCTGGGCCGTACCCCGGGCAACATCACGGCGATCCGGCCGATGAAGGACGGCGTGATCGCCGACTTCACCGTCACCGAGCAGATGCTTCAGCACTTCATCCGCAAGGTCCACCAGAGCACCTTCCTGACGCCGAGCCCGCGTGTGCTGGTCTGCGTGCCCTGCATGTCGACCCAGGTCGAGCGCCGCGCCATCAAGGAGTCCGCCGAAGGGGCCGGGGCCCGCGAGGTGTTCCTGATCGAGGAGCCCATGGCCGCGGCGATCGGCGCCGGGCTGCCGGTCGAGGAGGCCCAGGGCTCGATGGTCGTCGACGTCGGCGGCGGGACCTCCGAGATCGCCATCATCTCCCTCAACGGTGTGGTCTATTCCGAGTCGATCCGGGTCGGCGGCGATCGCTTCGACGAGGCGATCATCGCCTATGTGCGTCGCCATTACGGCAGCCTGATCGGCGAGGCCACGGCGGAGCGCATCAAGGAGGAGATCGGCTGTGCCTATCCGGGCGGCGAGCTGCGCGAGATCGACGTGCGCGGCCGCAATCTGGCCGAGGGCATTCCGCGCAGCTTCACCCTCAATTCCCACGAGATCCTCGATGCGCTGCAGGACCCGCTGTCATCCATCGTCACCGCGGTCAAGAGCGCGCTGGAGCAGTCGCCCCCCGAGCTGGCCGCCGACATCGCCGAGCGCGGCCTGGTGCTGACCGGCGGCGGCGCGCTGCTGCGCGACATCGACAAGCTGATCGCCGAGGAAACCGGCCTGCCGGTGATCGTCGCCGAGGACCCGCTGACCTGCGTGGCCCGGGGCGGCGGCAAGGCGCTGGAAATGATCGACCAGCACACCTTCGAACTGCTGTCCAGCGACTGAACCCGACGGCACGCGCGGCGTGCCGTCACGGGTCCACCGTGTTCCGGTCATCGGCCAGCTCGCAGGGAGTCGTGCTATCAAACCGCTGTTCTCGCAGGGTTCCGCCCCCGGCTATCGCATGCTGCTGTGTGCCTTCATCGCCTTCGCGCTGATGTTCGCCGAGCATCGCCTGCCGCGCGTGGCGGAGCTGCGGGCGCACCTGTCCACCGTGGTCACGCCGGTGCAGTGGCTGGCCAGCCTGCCCAGCGAGGCACTCTCCTGGGGGGCGCTGGCGGTTTCCGACCAGCGGGTCCTGATCGACGAGAATCGTCGGCTGCGCCGGCAGCTGCTCACCCTCTCCCATCGCGTGCAGCGCATGGCCAGCCTGTCCGCCGAGAACGCCCGACTTCGCGAGCTGCTCAACGCCGCCCAGCACCGCCGGGTCCCCTACATCACCGCCGAGCTGCTGTCGCTGGACTCCGATCCCTTCACCCATCAGATGGTGCTCGATCGCGGGCGCACCGACGGCGTCTATGTCGGCCAGCCGGTGACCGATGCCTCGGGGCTGATCGGCCAGGTGATCGCCGTGTCCGCCTACACCAGCCGGGTGCTGATGGTGGCCGATGCCAGCCATGCGGTGCCGGTGCGCGTGACGCGCAACGGGCTGCGCTTCATCGTCCAGGGGACCGGCAGCTATGACACCCTGGATGTGCTCCATGTGCCGGACACGGCGGATATCCGCGAGGGCGATCTGCTGGTGACCTCGGGCCTGGGCGGGCGCTTTCCCGAAGGCTATCCGGTGGCCCGCGTGACCCTGGTGGTGCATGACCCCGGCGCCCCCTTCGCCCGGGTCGAGGCCGAGCCGGTGGCCCAGCCCGAACGCTCGCGGCACTTCCTGATGCTCTTTCCGCCCCGGCGCACGCCCGCGGCCGGGATCAGCGACGTGGCGCGACGGGCCGCCCTGAGCGTGGCCGCCGGTGCCGCCGAGGAGGCGCCATGATCGGCTCGCTGCGCAGCCTGCTGATGACCTGGGTGACCCTGGGCCTGGCCCTGTGCCTGCAGGCCATGCCGCTGCCCGACGCCTGGCTGATCTGGCGGCCCGACTGGCTGGGGCTGATGCTGATCTACTGGTGCCTGGTGGCGCCCCAGCGGGTCGGGGTCTTCCATGGCTTCGTGCTGGGCCTGCTGATCGATCTGGTCGAGGGGGCGCCGCTCGGCCAGAATGCGCTGGTGCTGTCGCTGCTGGCCTACCTGGCGTTGCTGCTGTATTCGCGCATGCGCGCCTATGCGCTGATCCAGCAGGCGGTGCTGGTGTTCGTGCTGCTGGGCATCGCCCAGCTGGTCGAGCAGTGGCTGCGCACCATCTTCGGGCCCTTCGCCATCAACCTGGCCTTCCTGCTGCCGGCGCTGATCGGCGGCATCCTCTGGCCGTGGCTGTTCACCCTGCTGCAGATGCTGCGCCGCCGTATCGGCGTGAGTTGATCCCTAAAGGCGGCGAGTGCGTCGCCATGTTCACCGACTGACATCAGGAGGGCGCCATGTCCCCGGTTCTGCGCCTGGCGTCGGCCTCGCCACGCCGCTGTGACCTGCTGGCCTCGATCGGCATCGCCGTCGAGGTCGCCCCCGTCGACATCGACGAAACCCCGCGGCCCGACGAGCCGGCCGAGACCTATGTGCGGCGCCTGGCGCGCGAGAAGGCCGAGGCCGGAGCGCAGGGCACGGCGCTGCCGACGCTCGGCTCGGATACCGCCGTGGTGCTGGACGGGCGGATCCTCGGCAAGCCGCGCGATCGCGCCCACGCCGCCGAGATGCTCTCGGCCCTGTCCGGTCGTGCCCACGCGGTGCTGACCGCGGTGGCGGTCGTCGGCCCGGCGGGGCTGCTCGAGACCTGCGTGACGACGCGCGTGGTCATGCGTCGCGTCTCGGCCGGGGAGATCGACGCCTACTGGGCGACCGGGGAGCCGGTCGACAAGGCCGGCGGCTATGCCATCCAGGGGCGGGCGGCGGTGTTCGTCGAGCGCATCGAGGGCAGCCACTCGGCGGTGGTCGGCCTGCCGCTGTTCGAGACCGCCGAGCTGCTGCATTCTCAGGGGATTGCGCTGTGGCCGGCGGCGGGCGAGGCTGTGTCATAATCGTTCAGGAAGTTTTCAGCACAAGGACCGGCGCATGAGCGGTGAGGTACTGATCAATCTGACCCCGATGGAGACCCGCGTGGCGGTGGTGGAGAACGGGGTCCTGCAGGAAGCCTTCATCGAGCGCAGTCGGCGCCGGGGCATCGTCGGCAACATCTACAAGGGCAAGGTGGCCCGGGTGCTGCCGGGCATGCAGGCGGCCTTCATCGACATCGGCCTGGAACGCGCGGCCTTCATCCATGCCAACGAGGTGATGCCGCCCAACACGCCGGCCGACGAGCAGGTCTCGATCAGCCAGCTGCTGCACCAGGGGCAGCCGCTGGTGGTGCAGGTCACCAAGGACCCGATCGGCTCGAAGGGCGCGCGCCTGACCACGCACCTGTCGGTGCCGTCGCGCTATCTGGTCTACATGCCCGACTCGCCGCATACCGGGGTCTCCCAGCGCATCGAGGACGACGGCGAGCGCGAACGCCTGCGCGGCCTGGTCGACACCTGCCTGGCGGGCATCGACACGCCGGTTTGCGGCGGCTTCATCATTCGCACCGCCGCCGAGGGCGTGGGCGAGGAGGAGCTGGTCACCGACATGCAGTTCCTGCTGCGCCTGTGGCGCAAGGTCGAGCAGCGCAAGGGCAGCGCGCTCGCGCCCAGCTGCATCTACGACGACCTGCCGCTGTTCATCCGCACCCTGCGCGACGTGATGCGCGACGACATCGAGAAGGTGCGCATCGATTCCCGCGAGAACTACCACCGCCTGGTGGAGTTCGCCGAGGAGTTCATGCCGGGCATGGTCGAGCGCATCGAGTACTATCCCGGCGAGCGCCCGATCTTCGACCTGTTCAGCGTCGAGGACGAGATCCAGAAGGCGCTCGGGCGCAAGGTCCAGCTCAAGTCCGGCGGCTATCTGGTGATCGACCAGACTGAGGCGATGACCACCATCGACGTCAACACCGGCGGCTACGTGGGGCATCGCAACCTCGAGGAGACCATCTTCAAGACCAACCTCGAGGCGGCGACCACCATCGCCCGCCAGCTGCGCCTGCGCAACCTCGGCGGCATCATCATCATCGACTTCATCGACATGGAGGACAGCGAGCACCAGCGCCAGGTACTGCGCGTGCTCGAGAAGTCGCTGGAGCGCGACCACGCCAAGAACAAGCTGACCGGCGTGACCGAGCTGGGCCTGGTGCAGCTGACCCGCAAGCGCACCCGCGAGAGCCTCGAGCAGACGCTGTGCGAGCCGTGCCCGACCTGCCAGGGGCGCGGCACGCTGAAGACGCCGGAGACGGTGTGCTACGAGATCTTCCGCGAGATCCTGCGCGAGGAACGCGCCTACAGCCCCGAGACCTACATGGTGCTGGCCTCCCAGGCGGTGGTGGATCGGCTGCTCGACGAGGAGTCGGCGGCGGTCGCCGACCTGGAGATCTTCATCGGCAAGACGATTCGCTTCCAGGTCGAGGGCCATTACTCCCAGGAGCAGTACGACATCGTGCTGATGTGAGCCCATGAGTTCGAGCCGCGTGACGCTGCGATGGGTCCTGACCGCGCTGGCCGTGGCGCTGGTCGTCGCCGCCCTGGTGGTGAGCGGGGCCCGCTGGATGCTGGGCCGGCTCGACGGGCAGCGCCTGGCGACTGCCGTGGAGCAGTCGCTCGACGCCACGCTGACGGTGGATGACCTGCAGGGGCGGCTGCAGCGCCTGGATCCCGGCGTGACGGCCCGCGGGCTGCGGATCGTCAGCCGGGACGGACCGAATGGCGAGACGCGCCCCCTGCTGGAGGTTGGCAACGCCGCCCTGCGTCTCGATACCCTGTCCAGCCTGCTTCACGGGCAGCCGGTGTTCGCCCGCGCCCGGCTGGGCGCGGTTACCGTGCATCTTTATCAGGACGACGCGGGGGGCTGGCGCTGGCCGGGTGTCGCGAGTGGTGGCGCCGCCTCCGGGAATTTCACGGCCGGGGGGCTCGACCGGTGGCTGGGTCTGCTGCTGCGTCAGCGCCTGAGCGTCGAGGACGTGCGGGTGGTGCTCCACGGCCGCGACGGCGAGCTGACCCTGACGGCGCCCCGCCTGCTGGTGGCCGGCCAGGGCTCGCGCGTGCATGTCGAGGGCCAGTGGTTCGTGGAAGGCCAGAAAACGCGCTCGCTGTCGGTGGTGATGGAGGTCCAGCCCGGTGCCGACGGGCTCGAGGACTTCGATGCCGCCCTTCAGGCGCGCATGGATCTGGGCAGTCTCGACCGCCTCGGGCAGCTGCTCTCCCACGGCAACGCCGTGCGTCTGGATCGCGTCTCCGGGCAGGCCTCGCTCTGGGCGCGCTGGCAGAAGGCGCGCATCGCCGATGCCCGCCTGCGGGTCTCGGTACCCTCGCTCAGCCTGGACAGCGACGACGGCCCGGTGGTGCTCGAGGATATCGGCGCCCGTGCCCAGTGGCGCCGTGCGCCCTCGGGCGAGGGCTGGCAGGCCTGGGTGAATGCCCTGTCGCTGCGCGATGCCGATCAGTCGGCGACCGTTCTGCCGTCGCGTCTCGCGCTGCGCGGAGATGACCGGGGCTGGTGGCTGCGCAGCACGCCGTTCTCGCTGGAGGCACTGGCGTCGCTGGGCCGCCGCTTGCCGCTGCCGGATGCCGCCCAGCGGGCGCTGGACGCGCTGCAGCCCCGGGGCCGGGTGCAGGGGCTGCAGGTCGGCCGGCAGGACGGCGCCTGGCAGGTGGAGGCGGCACTGCAGGAGGCGGCGGTGGAGCCCTGGCAGAACGTGCCGGGAGGCGGCCCGCTGGACGCCTGGGTGGTGGCCGACGGCGAGCAGGGGCATGTCGACTTCTCGGGCGGCCAGGGCATGACGCTCGACTTTCCCGAGATCTTTCCCGACCCGCTGGTGCTGGACGCCGCCGGCGGGCGGGTCGACTGGTCGCTGGCCGAGCGCCAGCCGCTGGTCACCGGCCGGAACCTCCATGTGCGCTGGCGCGAGGCGCCGGTGGATGGCGGCTTCTCGCTGCGTCTGCCCGGCAACAATGCCGATCGTCGGCCAGGACGCTTCACGCTGGACCTGGCGATGCGCGACGTCGATGCCGTGAAGACGCCGCTGGGCGAGTGGCTGCCTCTCGAGCTGTTCGATACCGACCTGCGTGACTTTTTGACCGGTGGTATCCGCGGGCGAGTGCCCCGCGGCAGCCTGCATGTCGAGCAACGGCTCGACAAGGAGGCGATGGCCGATGACGGCAACGAGGATGTCGGCGATGACCTGGGAACGCGCACGCGCCTGACGCTGGATCTCGACATCGAGCAGGGCCGGCTGCCCTACGACCCTGAATGGCCGGCGCTGGAAGCGGTCAGCGGGCATCTGCGCATGGTCGATGACACGCTGCAGGCGCGGGTCGATCATGCCGAGACGCGGGGGCTGGTCAGCGAGGGGGCGAAGGTCACGATGGCCGACAAGCGGCTGCGCGTCGACGGTCCCGTGAACGGCCCCGTGCAGGCCCTGCTGCAGTTCCTGGCGGCGGCGCCGATCGACGGGCTCGACGACTTCGCCGACTGGCGTGGCGACGGACGTGTTGCCGGTGATCTGCAGGTCGAGGTGCCGCTGGACTCGCCGGGGAAAGGCGATCCGCCGGTGACGGTGGATGTCGGGGCGCAGGTCGATGCGCCGTCACTGCGGCTGCCGCAGTCCGGGCTGGTGCTGGGCAATGTCAACGGCCGGCTGCGTTACCGGCATGCCGACGATACCGACACCCTGACCGGTCAGCTCGGGGCGCGCGCTTTCCAGGGGCCGCTGCTGGCGACCTTCGATGTCGGTGGCGCCGGTGTGACCTTCGAGGGGCGTGCGCTGGCGCGGGGCCTGTTGTCCTGGGGCGGTGTCGGTAGCCTGAGCGGGCTGCTGGAGGGTTACTTTCCCTACTCGGCGCAGCTCGACCTGAGCGGTGCATCGCCCCGGCTGACCCTGGACAGTGACCTGCAGGGGCTGGCCATCAAGTTGCCGGCGCCCTTCGGCAAGACGGCGGCGGCGCAGGTACCGCTGCATCTCGAGGCGGCACCGGACCCGCGGCGGGTCGACGTGACTCTGAGGAATCGACTGCGCCTGCGCTGGCGGGCGCTGGGGCCCGATGTGGGGCAGGGGCAGGCGTGGCTGGAGCAGTGGCCCGCCACGCTGCCGACGTGGCCGGGCGATCGTGGCTGGACGGTCGACTGGCGCACTCCGCGGCTGCCCTTGACGGCGTGGCAGAAGGCGCTGGCGGGCCTGGGGGCCGGGCCCGCAAGTGGCGATGGCACCTCCTCCGGCAAGGGGTTGCGCCGCCTGAGCCTGCAGACGCCTTGCCTCGACTACGCCGGGCGTTGTATCGGCGACCTCCAGGCGCGGGTCACGCCGCTGTCGCCCCAAGGCTGGGCGGTGGGTCTCCAGGGGAGCGTGGTCGCCGGGCAAGCGAGCTATCATCAGCGCCGGGTGAAACCGGTGTCGGTGCAGCTGTCGCGACTCGATCTGGACGCCCTGATGCCCGAAGTGCCGCCGGCGAAGCTGAGCCGGGAGATTGCCACCGCGCCCGAGCCGCAGCCGCTGCCCGACTGGGTGGCCCGGCTGCCCGCGGGGCAGGTCGAGATCGCCACGCTGATCCGCGGTGGGCAGCGCTTCGGCCCTTTCTCGGCCGGCTGGGAGGCCTCGCCGGGGCGTCTGCGCATCGCGCCGGTGTCGCTGACTCTGGGTGACATCAACGGCCGGGGTGAACTGGTGTGGGAGGCCTCGGGGGATGCCGCGAGCCTGACCCGGTCGCGGCTGACGCTCGACGGCGGCGATCTGGGCAGTGCGCTGCGGGCCCTCGGCCAGCCGGTGGCGGTACGCTCGCGGCGCACGCAGGTGCAGTCTCAGCTGGCCTGGCCCGGTGCGCCATGGCAGTTCGCCCTGGCGCGCTCGCGAGGCAATATCGATGCCGAACTCGACGACGGCAGCTTCCTGACCCTGGATTCGCCATCGGCCCGGCTGATCGGTCTGCTCAATGTCGACAACCTGTTGCGCCGCCTGCGCCTGGATTTTTCCGACGTGACCGACCAGGGCACGGCTTTCGACAGCGTTCGTGGAGATGCCACACTGTATGATGGTCGTCTGGAAACCCGCGGGCCGGTCAAGATCGACGGTGCCTCCACGCAGTTCAGTCTCGACGGCAGCGTGGATCTGATGGCCCGCCGGCTGGACCTGATGCTGGGCGTCACCGTGCCGGTCAGCCAGAACCTGCCGCTGGCCGCCGTGCTGGCGGGCGCGCCCTACGTGGGCGGTGCGCTGTATCTGGCCGACAAGCTCCTGGGTGGCTGGCTGGATCAGGTCACGCGAATTTACTACCGCGTGCAGGGGCCCTGGACCTCGCCGCGAATCACTGTGGAAAACGCTGAATGACCCAACTGTCCCAATCGCCTCTCGATGAGGCCACGACGATCTTGCTGGCTCCCGGTGGGCTCGACGCGCAGGCGCTCGAGCCTGGCCTGGCGGAAGCGCTGGGCCCGGGGATCGATTACGCCGACCTGTACTTCCAGCGCAGCTGGCAGGAGAGCTGGGTACTGGAGGACGGCGAGGTCAAGGACGCCAGTTTCAACATCGATGGCGGGGTCGGTGTCCGTGCCCTGGCCGGCGAGAAGACCGGTTTCGCCTTCTCCAACCAGATCACTGCCGAGGCGCTGGCCGAAGCCGGACGCACGGCCTCGGGAATCGCCCGCAGCGGGACGCGCCTCGCGCCCGTGCCGATCGCCACTGCCGCCGCACCGACGCGTTACGCCGGCATCGATCCGCTCTCGGGGCTGGCGCCCGAGGACAAGATCGCCATGCTCAAGCAGGCCGATCGCGTGGCGCGGGCCGCGGATCCCAGCGTGGTTCAGGTCAGTGCCTCGCTGAGCGGCGTTCACGAGGTAGTGCTGGTGCGCGCCAGCGACGGCACCCTGGCCGCGGATATCCGCCCGCTGGTGCGCTTCAACGTCAGCGTCATCGCCATGCGTGACGGCCGTCGCGAACGCGGCAGCGCCGGCGGCGGCGGTCGCTATCCGATGTCCCGCCTGCGCGACGAGAACGTGGCCGAGCGCTACGCGAAGGACGCCGTGCGCCAGGCGCTGGTCAATCTCGAGGCGGTGGATGCGCCGGCCGGGCAGATGCCGGTGGTGCTGGGGGCCGGCTGGCCGGGCATCCTGCTGCACGAGGCGGTGGGCCACGGCCTCGAGGGCGACTTCAACCGCAAGGGCAGTTCCGCCTTCGCCGGGCGTCTCGGCGAGCGGGTCGCCGCCCCGGGGGTCACGGTCGTCGACGACGCCACGCTGGCCGACCGGCGCGGCTCGCTGTCGATCGACGACGAGGGCACCCCGGGTGCCTGCACGCCGCTGATCGAGGACGGCATCCTCACCGGCTACATGCAGGACAAGCTCAACGCCCGGCTGATGGGCATGGCACCCACCGGCAACGCGCGCCGCGAATCCTATGCCCACATGCCCATGCCGCGCATGACCAACACCTACATGCTGGCCGGCCAGGCGGACCCCGAGGAGATCATCGGCAGCGTCAAGCGGGGTCTCTACGCGGTCAGCTTCGGCGGCGGTCAGGTCGACATCACCTCCGGCAAGTTCGTGTTCTCGGCCAGCGAGGCCTACCTGATCGAGGACGGCCGGATCACCGCGCCGGTGAAGGGCGCGACGCTGATCGGCAACGGCCCCGAGGCGATGGGCCGGGTGTCGATGATCGGTCACGACATGGCGCTCGACACCGGCATCGGGGTCTGCGGCAAGGAAGGCCAGGGCGTGCCGGTCGGCGTGGGGCAGCCCACACTCAAGCTTGATGAGCTGACCGTCGGCGGCACGCAGTCCTGAGCCGGACGTGCCTGTGCGGCGCCCCTACGGCGTTGGAAATCGACTCGGCCTGCTCATTTACGGCCGGTAAACTCCGCGGCCTCGTCGATTTCCGCCTTGTCCGGGCGCCGCTCGGCGACGTCTCTGCAATGGCGCGAGGCTGGCACGGCGTGAGAGCCGGGTGCGTTTACACCCCCGCCGTGTCGCGGATCAGCTTGAACAACTTGCGGGCGCTGGTGGGCGGCTTGCCGCGTTCACGCTCGCTGCGGGCGTTGCGGATCAACTGACGCAGTGTCTGGCGGTCGACGTCGGGATAATCGGCGATGAAGGCCTCCAGTTCGGCCTGGTCGCCGTCGATCAGGCGGTCGCGCCAGCGTTCGAGCCTGTGGAAGGCCAGGTCGCGGCGCTGGCGCTCCTGCTCGAAGCGCTCGAACACGGCGCGAATGGCGTCGAGGTCCTCGCGGCGCATCAGCTTGCCGACGTACTGCATGTGGCGTCGGCGTCCCTCGTGGGAGCGGATGCGGCCGGTTTCCTCGACGGCGGCCAGCAGGTCGTCGGAAAGCGGGAGTTGCGCGCGCTGGCCTTCGGGAAGCGCGATGATCTCTTCCCCCAGCGACTGCAGCGCCTGCATCTCGCGCTTGCGCTGGGTCTTGCTGGGACGTTGCGGGGAGTCGTCGTGCGACTCGGGCGAATCGAAAGACATGCCATTTCCATCACGATGGGTGGGTTGGGGCAGTATACCAGCCCCCGGTAACAAGGAGATCAGGATGACTCAGGCCTTTGATGCCGAGGCGCAGCAGGCGCTTCTGGAGTCGCGGGTGGCGCTGGCGCTGGAGCAGGCGCGCCACGCCGGTGCGGATGCCTGCGAGGTCGGCGCGAGTGTCGATCAGGGCATCGAAATCAACGTGCGCATGGGCGATGTGGAATCCGTCGAACTGGCGCGCGATCAGGGCTTCGCCGTGACCGTCTATCTGGGGCAACGCAAGGGCAGTGCCTCGTCGTCGGATGCCAGCGAGGCGTCGATCCGCGACGCCGTGGACAAGGCCATGGCGATCGCCCGCTACACCGGCGAGGATCCGGCCTCGGGGCTGGCCGATGCCGAACTGATGGCACGCGAGCTGCCGGATCTCGGCGTGCACCATCCCTGGCGGCTGAGCACCGACGAGGCGATCGAGCTGGCGCTGGCCTGCGAGAACGCCGGGCGCGGCGTGGACGGCATCAGCCAGTCCGACGGCGCGAGCCTGTCGAGCGGCGAGGGCGTGCGCGTCTACGGCAACAGCCACGGCTTTCTCGGCAGCCAGCGCGGCAGCCGCCATTCGCTGTCCTGCGTGCTGATCGCCCGCGACGACAGGGGCATGCAGCGCGATTACGACTACACCAGCGAGCGCGATCCGGCGTGCCTGGCCTCGCCCGAGACGGTGGGGCGCCGGGCCGCCGAGCGTACCGTGAGCCGTCTGGGCGCGCAGCGCCCGCGTACCGGGCGGATGCCGGTGATGTTCGCCCCGGAAATGGCCGGCGGCCTGGTCGGTCACTTCCTCAGCGCGATCGCCGGCGGGGCCCTCTACCGCCAGGCGTCCTTCCTCTGCGACAGCCTAGGCGAGCCGCTGTTTCCCGAGTGGTTCTCGCTCGTCGAGCGGCCCCGGGAACCGGGGGCGATGGCCAGCAGCGCCTTCGACAACGACGGGGTCTACACCCGTGACAATGTCTTCGTCGATCACGGCCGGGTCGCCAGCTACATGCTCTCGGCCTACAGCGCCCGACGGCTGGGCATGACCACCACCGGCAATGCCGGCGGCGCGCGCAACGTGCGTCTCGAGGCGCCACGGGTCTCGCGCGAGGCCCTGCTCAAGGAGCTGGGCACCGGCGTGCTGGTCACCGAGCTGATGGGCCAGGGCGTCAACGGGGTCACCGGTGACTACTCGCGCGGTGCGGCGGGCTTCTGGGTCGAGGATGGCGAGATTCGTCACCCGGTCGAGGAGTTCACCATCGCCGGCAACCTGCGCGACATGTTCGCCAACCTGCGGGCGCTCGGGGACGATATCGACACCCGGGGCAGCGTGCATACCGGCAGCTGGCTGATCGACGGCATGACCGTGGCCGGCGACTGAGCGGCCCGGGCCACGGGCAGGGGCATCATGCTGCCGGCTCGTGGCTCGTGGCTCGTGGCTCGTGGCTCGTGGCTCGTGGCTCGTGGCTCGTGGCTCAGAGATAGAACAGCGTCGCCAGGCCCAGGAAGGCCATGAACCCCACCACGTCGGTCACCGTGGTGAGAATCACGCTGCCCGACAGGGCCGGGTCGATGTTGAGCTTCTTGAGCACCACCGGCAGCAGGGTGCCGACCAGGGCGGCGATCAGCAGGTTGATGACGATCGCCGCCGCGATGATGCCGCCCAGGGCCGGATCGCCGAACCACAGCACCGCGATGGCGGCGATGACCAGCGCCCACAGCAGGCCGTTGAGCAGGCCCACCACCAGTTCGCGGTTGAGCAGCCACTTGACGTTGCCGCCGCCGACATGGCCGAGGGCGATGCCGCGGATCAGCACGGTCAGCGTCTGCGAACCGGCGATGCCGCCCATGCTGGCGACGATCGGCATCAGCACCGCCAGGGCGGTGATGCGCTGGATGGTGCCTTCGAACAGGCCGATCACCGCCGCGGCCAGGAAGGCGGTGAGCAGGTTGATGCCCAGCCACACCGCGCGCCGGCGGCTGGTGCGCCAGGCGGGCGCGAAGGTGTCCTCCTCCTCGTCCAGGCCGGCCATGCTCATCACCTGGTGCTCGGCATCCTCGCGGATCACGTCGACCACGTCGTCGATGGTGATTCGCCCCAGCAGGTGACCGTCGGTGCCGACCACCGGCGCCGAGACCAGGTCGAACTTCTCGAACAGCTTGGCGACCTCGGTGTCGGGCGTCATGGCGGGAATGCTGACGCCTTCGGTATCCATCAGTTCGCGGACCAGCATGGTGGTATCCGAGACCAGCAGGCGCTCGATCGGCAGGCTGCCGATCAGCTTGTCGCCGCGGGTGACCACCAGCAGGCTGTCGGTGGTGTCGGGCAGGCGCTCGTGGCGGCGCAGGTAGCGCAGCACGACGTCGAGGGTGATGTCCGGGCGGATGGTCACCGCATCGGTGTTCATCAGCCCGCCGGCGGTGTCCTCCGGGTAGGCGAGCACCGTCTCGAGACGCTGGCGTTCCTGCGCCTCCATCGAGGCCAGCACCTCGAGCGTGACGGTGTTGGGCAGCCGCTGCAGCAGGTCGGCCAGGTCGTCGACGTCCAGCCCCTCGGTGGCCGAGACCAGCTGCTGGGCGTTCATCCGGTTGAGGAACAGGGTCTGTAGGTCGTCGTTGAGATACTGCAGCACCTCGCCCTGCAGTTCCGGGTCGACCAGTTCCCAGAGGACCTCGCGCTCTCGCGGCGGGGTGGATTCCAGCAGGTGGGCCACATCGACGGGCGCCAGGCCGCGATTGAGCATGCGCCGGGCCTGGTCGAGGGCGCCGCTTTCCAGTGCCTCGTTGAGTCGTTCCAGGCGGGGCTGCAAGCGTTCGGGATTCTGGCTCATGCGTCTGTCGTCCTCGACCGGGTGGGCAGGCAGGCGCCATCTTAGCATTGCCTTAACGGGGGCAGGCAGCCCCGGCGTATCGACGACGTCGGTTCATTGCTCCTCGTCGAAGCGTGCCTCGAAGAGCGCCTGGAGGGCGTCCAGGGCTTCCTCGGCCTGGGGGCCTTCCGCCTCGATGGTCAGGCAGGTGCCGCAGGGGGCGGCGAGCATCAGCAGCGACATGATGTTGGCGGCATCGCCGCAGCGGGTCTGATGATGGACGATGATCCGCGCTTCGTAGCCCTGACAGCACTGGACGAGCTTGGTGGCGGCGCGGGCGTGCAGGCCGCGCTTGTTGGTCAGGGTCAGTTCACGGCTCGGCACGGGACGCCCCCACGGCGGTGTTGATGCCCAGCTCCCGATGGCGTAGCCGCACCTGATAGTGTTCGGCGAAGACTGCGGCGAGGCGCTCGGTGAGATAGACCGAGCGGTGCTGGCCGCCGGTGCAGCCGACGGCCACGGTCAGGTAGCTGCGGTTGCTGGCTTGGTAGGCCGGCAGCCAGCGCTCCAGCCAGGCGCGGATGTCGTCATGCATGGCGGTGACTTCCGGGTAGCCTTCGAGGAAGTCGACGATTTCCGGGTCGCGGCCGTTGAACTGGCGCAGCCGCGGGTCCCAGTAGGGGTTGGGCAGGCAGCGGGCATCGAAGACGATATCGGCGTCGAGCGGCACGCCGCGCTTGAAGCCGAAGGACTCGAAGGTCAGGGTCAGCTGGCCGCTGCGGTGATGGGCGACCTGCTCGGCGATGCGCCCGCGCAGCTCGTGCACCGACAGCTGCGAGGTGTCGATGACGAGGTCGGCGAGGTCGCGGATGCCCGACAGTGCCTGTTCCTCGGATTCGACGGCTTCCGCGAGGGTCATCTCGCTGTCCCGGGTCAGCGGGTGGCGCCGCCGCGTGGCCGAGTAGCGCTCGAGCAGGATCTTGTCCTCGGAGGTCAGGTAGACCACCTGGCAGTCGAGGCCGCGGGCGCGCAGCGTTTCCAGCAGCCCGGGAAAGCGTTCGAGGGCGGTGGGCACGTTGCGGGCATCGATGCTCACGGCAATATTGGAGCGGCGGGTGTCGTCCTGTCGGAGTTCATCGATCAGGGGGTCGAGGAGCATGGCCGGCAGGTTGTCGATGGCATAGAAGCCCAGGTCCTCGAGGGCCTGGAGGGCGATCGACTTGCCGGACCCGGAACGACCGCTGATGATCACGAGCTGCATCGCGGCGGCTCTCCTGGTGGCGGTGGAACGAGAAGCGCGACTAGCCGAGCGTCTCGCCGGATGTGCCTTCCTGGCGGCGAATGGCGTCGAGCAGGGTCTCGTAGAGCTCGCGCTGACTTTCGCTGTGACGCAGACGGCTGCGGATGTCGGCGTCGTTCATGATGCCGGCCACCTGGCCCAGCAGGGCGAGGTGAGTGTCGTCCGCTTCCTCGGGCACCAGCAGCACGAAGATCAGGTCGACCGGCTCGCCGTCGACGGCATCGAAGTCGATGGGTTCCTGCAGCTTGAGGAAGCCGGCGATCGGCGCCTTGCAGTGAGGGTTGCGCGCATGGGGGATCGCCACGCCGTTGCCG
Source organism: Halomonadaceae bacterium T82-2 (assembly GCA_001577635.1). Taxonomy (GTDB): domain Bacteria; phylum Pseudomonadota; class Gammaproteobacteria; order Pseudomonadales; family Halomonadaceae; genus Modicisalibacter. Next base: position 87,578 of record LSBP01000006.1, read on the forward strand.
ATCCCGGTGCTGCCCAGCCGCTCGCGGCCGATCAGGCGGCTGAAGACTTCCTGGCTGTCCAGGCTCGGCGTGTTCTGCGCGATGAAGGTGCTGAAGAATTCCAGCACGCGCTTCTTGCTCCCCCCGGGCACCGCGAAGAGCGTGCGCTCGGGGGGCAGGATGGCTTCCAGTGTCATGATGGGCGGAGTCAGCGGGCCCCGGCGCCTTGCGCGCGGGCCTGGGCCTTTTCCTTGTGCTTGACGAGCTGGCGATCGAGCTTGTCGGCCAGAGCGTCGATGGCGGCGTACATGTCGCCATTCTCGGCTTCGGCATGCAAGTCGGCACCGGCGGCGTGAAGGGTGCAGGCAGCCTGGTGGCGTTCCTTCTCGACCGAGAGGGTTACCTGAACGGTCGTGATGTTGTCGTAATGACGCTCGAGACGCGTCAGTTTCTCGTTGACGTAGTCACGCAATGCATCTGTCAGTTCGACATGATGGCCGGTGATATTCGCTTGCATGGACACGCTCCTGTTCCGGCGAGTGGTGGCTCGATTGTAACCCTTTTTGCAGCTTAGCAAACCCCTGTGAGAGGGCCGACGTGAAGATGGTTCGGACCCTGTCGATCAGGACGCTTCTGCGCCCCTTCAGGCTAGTCGCTTGCGCTCGCTGGAGGAAGGGATCCCCATGGCCTCGCGATACTTGGCGACGGTGCGGCGAGCCACCTTGATGCCGTCCGCGGCGAGCAGGTCGACCAGCTTGCTGTCGGAGAGCGGCTTGCGGGGCGGTTCCTCGCCGATCAGCTTCTTGAGCCGGGCGCGGATCGCGGTGCTGGAATGCGCATCGCCCTCGCCGCCGACATGGCTCGAGAAGAAGTACTTGAGCTCGAAGACGCCGCGTGGCGTGTGGATGAACTTCTGGGTGGTCACCCGCGAGATGGTGGATTCGTGCATTTCCACCGCCTGTGCGATGTCGGCCAGGATCAGGGGCTTCATGGATTCCTCGCCGTGGTCGAGGAAGTCCAGTTGCCGGGTCATGATCTCGCGCCCGACCTTGAGCAGGGTGTCGTTGCGGCTGGAGAGGCTCTTGATCAGCCAGCGCGCCTCCTGCAGGTGCTGCTTCATGAAAGTGTTGTCGTCGCTCTTGTCGGCGCGGCGAATCAGGGCGGCATAGTCGGGCTGGATGCGCAGGCGGGGCAGGGCTTCGGGGTTGAGCTCGATGCGCCAGCCTTCGTGCGAGTGGCGTGCCACCAGATCGGGAATCACGTAGTCGTTGCCGGTGGCGTCGAAGGCCTGGCCGGGACGCGGATCGAGGGTACGGATCAGCGCGATCACGCTGTCGAGCTGGTCGTCATCGAGCCGCAGCCGGCGCTTGAGCAGCTTGCGGTCGTCGCCGGCCAGGGCCTCGAGGAACTGCCGCACCAGTCGCCGGGCCTGAGGGAGCAGGGGCGTGTCGTCGGGCAGGACGCCGAGCTGTAAAAGCAGGCATTCGCGCAGGTCGCGGGCCAGGGCGCCGGTGGGCTCGAACTGCTGAAGGCGCATCAGTACCGCTTCCACCTCTGGGGCGCGCAGCCCCTCGAGGCCCTGGGCGCGCAGCCCGTCGACGAGACTGTCTAGGGGGGCGGCCAGGTAGCCGTCGGCGTCGACGGCGTCGATCAGGGTTTCGGCGATGATGCGTTCGCGCTCGTTCAGGTCGGCCATGGCGAGCTGCCAGGTGAGGTGGTCCTGAAGGCTTTCCCCGGCGGCATTGCGTTCGAGATCCGGCCCCTCGTCGCTGCGACTGCCGGAAGCCATGTCCTGATAGGTGTCGGACCAGTCGCTGTCGACGGCCAGCTCATCCGGGATGTCCTGGTTCCAGTCGTCCTCGGCCGCATCGCTGACGGCGGTCTCGCCGAACTCCTCCTCCATCTCGAGCATGGGGTTGGACTCGAGCGCCTGCTGAATTTCCTGGCGGAGGTCCAGCGTCGACAGCTGCAGCAACTGGATGGCCTGCTGCAGCTGGGGCGTCATGGTCAGCTGCGTGCCGACCCGGAGCTGCAACGTGGGTTTCATAGCCATGACGTGCCTACTTCGCTGACGGATTCGGGGATACCGTATCCCGCCCCCTCACGGCTTGCAAGTAGTTAAGCAATAACCGTGCCACGAAGCGCCGTAACGGTCGAGGGTTTCGTCGGAAGGAGGGTCAGAGCCGGAATTCGTGGCCCAGGTAGACTTCGCGTACCTTCTCGCTGGCCAGGATCGCCTCGGCGCTACCTTCGGCGATGATCTGGCCGTCGCCGACGATGTAGGCCTTGTCGCAGATGTCCAGCGTCTCGCGGACGTTGTGGTCGGTGATGAGGATGCCGATGCCGCGGTCGCGCAGCTGGCGGATGATGCTCTTTATCTCGCCCACCGAGATGGGGTCGACGCCGGCAAAGGGTTCATCGAGCAGGATGAAGGCCGGTTCGGTGGCCAGCGAGCGAGCGATTTCCACGCGGCGGCGCTCGCCGCCGGACAGGCTCATGCCCGTGTTGTCGCGAATGTGATCGATATGGAACTCCTCGAGCAGTTGCTCGAGGAGTTTCCTGCGCCCCGCCTTGTCGAGATCCCGGCGAGTCTCGAGGATGGCCATGATGTTGTCGGCCACCGAGAGCTTGCGGAAGATCGAGGCCTCCTGGGGCAGGTAGCCGATCCCGGCGCGGGCGCGCTGGTGCATGGGGGCGCGGCTCAGGTCCAGATCGTCGATGGTCACCTCGCCGGCGTCGGCGCGCACCAGACCGACGATCATGTAGAACGAGGTGGTCTTGCCCGCCCCGTTGGGGCCGAGCAGGCCGACGATGCTGCCCTGGCCGATGGTCAGGCTGATGTCCTGGACCACGCGGCGGTTCTTGTAGCTCTTGGCGAGATGGCGGGCGACAAGGGTCTTCATGGTCATCCTCAGGACGGCGGGTTCACGGCGACGACTTGGGGGTCAGGGTCATGCGGACCCGCTGGCCGTCGCTGCCCTGCGCCTTGGAGCGGGCCTGGACCTTGCGGCTGTCGAGATAGTACTCGACATAGGCGCCGTTGAAGGTGTCGCGGGCCTGGTGAAGCTCGGCGTTGCCGATCAGTTCGACCCGGCGTTCGGCGGCATGATAGATGACGGTGTCGCCCCAGCCCTTCACCAGTTGGTCGTCGGGGGCCGGGCGCTGTTCCAGATAGGCGCGCTGCGTGTCGCCGGTGGCGGTGACCCGGGTCACCTCGCCCTGGTCGTTGCGCGCGATCTCGACGCGTTCGGCCTCGAGCACCATGCTGCCCTGGGTCAGGTTGACGTCGCCGGTGTAGACGGCGGTACCGGCACGGTCATCGAGGTCAAGGCGGTCCGCCGCCACGTTGATGGGCTGGCGGGCATCGCTCTCCAGGGCCGAGACGCCGGGGGCGAACAAGGCCAGTGCGGTCAGGCCGAGGCCGGCAAGATAGGGGCGCATCAGGTTCCTCCCTGTGGGCTGATCGGCGGATGAAAGCCTTGAACGTCGCCGTTCAGGCGCATGCGGCCGGTGTCGATCCAGGCGTCGAGCCGATCGCCGCTGACCCGTTGGCGATACTGGCGCAGCGTGGCGCGACTGTCGCTCCAGGCGTGGTAGGTATCGGCATCGTAATGGAGCACATCACTGGTTGCCTGCCAGCCTTCTTCCGGCGCCCGGAGCCTGGCATGGCCGATGAGTACCAGCGGGTTGCCGCCAGCCTCCAGCCTACCCTTGTCGGCGGTGGCAAGCCAGGTGCGACCCTGCTTGTCGTCCAGGCGGGCCCGCGGGGTCTCCAGGCGGGTGACGTCGTCCCCGGGGGTGTGCTCGATGCGCGGCGTGGTCAGGTACTGATAGGCTCGGCCCGTGGCGTCGAAGCGAGTGAGGCGGGCGTTTTCCAGATAGTAGTCCGGTTCCCCGGTCTCGCCCGTCGGAACCGGGCCGGGCAGGCCCACGTCGCGTTGGTCGATGAGCGTCAGCACGCCGCCCAGGCCGAGCAGTAGCAGGCCCAGCAGCAGGGTGGAAAGGCGCCGGCGCGACAGGGTCATGGCGTCAGCCCTGCCCGTGGAGATAGGTATCGAGCACCGAGGCCCAGTGCCCCTGAAGCTCGAGCAGGCCGTCGCAGATCTCGCGCACCGCGCCGTTCCCGCCGGAGCGAGCGGTGACCCAGTCGGCGTGGCGGCGAATGTAGTCCGGCGCGTTGGGCACGCTGATGCCGAGACCGGCGCGCTGAATGGGCGCCAGGTCGGGCAGGTCGTCGCCGCAGTAGGCCGCCTGCTGCCAGGTCAGTCCCAGCGTGTCGAGCAGCTGGCGCAGCAGGTCGAGCTTGGCGTCGTTGCCCTGGAAGACGTGCTCGATGCCCAGGGCGGCGGCGCGACGGCTGACCATGGGCGATGTGCGTCCGGTGATCAGAGCGACCTCGATGCCTGCCTGGCGCAGCAGCTTGATGCCCTGACCGTCCTGGGTGTTGAAGCTCTTGATCTCTTGGCCGTCGGACTGGAAGTGCAGCCGCCCGTCGGTCATCACGCCATCCACGTCGAGGGCCAGCAGTCGGACGTGCCGAGCGCATTCCACGAGCCGGGGATGGTTGAGGCGCGGGTCGAGAGCCATGGCGTTCTCCTCGTGTCGGTGGACGTGATGGGCCGGTTCGGTTCAGATCACGCCGCTGGCCAGCAAATCGTGCATGTGCAGGGCGCCGACCGGTCGCTCGTCGGCGTCGACCACCGCCAGGGCGGTGATGCGATTGTCTTCCATGAGCTTGACGGCCTCGGCGGCCAGCACGTGGCCGTGAGTCCGCTTGCCACCCCGGGTCATCACCGCCTCGACGCGCAGGTCATGAAGGTTGGTGTGCTGGTCGAGGGTGCGGCGCAGGTCACCGTCGGTGAAGACGCCGCAGAGCCGGCCGTCGGCGTCGATCACACAGGTGAAGCCCAGCCCCTTGCGGGTGATTTCCAGCAGGGCGTCACGCAGCGGGCTGCCGAGCGCCACGCAGGGCAGTCGCTCGCCGGTGTGCATCAGGTCCTCGACCTTGAGCAGCAGGCGACGGCCGAGGGTGCCGCCGGGATGCGACAGGGCGAAATCCTCGGCGGTGAAGCCGCGCGCCTCGAGCAGGGCCACGGCCAGGGCGTCGCCCAAGGCCAGGGCGGCGGTGGTCGAGGCGGTGGGGGCGAGGTCCAGGGGGCAGGCCTCGCGAGTCACGCCGGCATCGAGATGCGCCTGGGCGTAGCGGGCCAGCGTGGAGCCCGGCCGACCGGTCATGCTGATCAATGGAGCGCCCATGCGCTTGAGCAGCGGCAGCAGGGCCGTGACCTCGTCCGTTTCGCCGGAGTTCGACAGGGCGAGCACCACGTCACGCGAGGTGATCATGCCCAGGTCGCCGTGGCTGGCCTCACCGGGGTGCACGAAGAAGGCCGGCGTGCCGGTGCTGGCCAGAGTGGCGGCGATCTTGCGGGCGACATGGCCGGACTTGCCCATGCCGGTGACCACGACACGCCCCTCGCAGGCCAGCATCAGGCGACAGGCCGTGTCGAAGTCGTCCGAGAGCTTGCCTTCGAGCGCGGCGATGGCCTGCTGTTCGATGTGCAGGGTGCGACGTGCGCTGTCACGAAAGGCGAACTGGGGATCGGTGGTCATGGCGTAATCGTCGGTGCCGGTCGAAGCGGTGGATGTTCGATTCAAGGGGGTGCGGGTGAACGGTCGCCCATTAAACGGGTTGCGCGTGGGGCTTGCAAGCGTCGTCCGAGAGGGATGGCGGCGGTAATATTAGTTAGGATACAATGTTCGATAATTTTCGGCCATTACCATTAGGTTGTGCTGATGAATGACTCGTTGCTCGTCGATGTGGAAGGCCTGCATTTCTCACGCGGCGAGAAGGAAATCTTTCGCGGTCTCGATCTGCAGGTCCCCCGGGGCAAGATCACGGCCATCATGGGGCCCAGCGGCACCGGCAAGACCACGCTGCTCAAGCTGATCGGCGGCCAGCTCTACCCGGATGCGGGGCGGGTGCGCATCGCCGGCGAGGACGTTCATCGGCTGCCGCGCCGCGCGTTGTTCCGGTTGCGCCGGCGCATGGGCATGCTCTTTCAGAGCGGCGCGCTGTTTTCCGACCTGTCGGTCTACGAAAACGTGGCCTTTCCACTGCGGGTGCACACCGACCTGCCGGAAGCGATGATCCGCGACATCGTGCTGATGAAGCTCGAGGCCGTGGGGCTGCGCGGCGCGCGGGCCCTGATGCCTTCCGAGCTGTCCGGTGGCATGCTGCGTCGGGTGGCGCTGGCCCGGGCGATCGCGCTGGACCCCGAGCTGATCCTCTACGATGAGCCCTTTGTCGGCCAGGACCCGATCTCGATGGGGGTGCTCGTGCAGTTGATCAAGACCGTCAACCAGGCGCTGGGGCTGACGGCAGTGGTGGTGTCGCACGATATCAAGGAAACCCTGTCGATCGCTGACTACGTCTACGTGATTTCCGACGGCCGGGTGATGGCCCACGGCACGCCCGCGACACTGGATGTCGACGATGACGATCGTGTGCGCCAATTCATCCACGGCGAGCCGGACGGGCCGGTGCCCTTTCACTATCCGGCCCCGGACTATTTCACCGACATCATGACCGGGAGGGCGTCATCGTGAGCGATGAACACGCACGTCGCCGCGGCGCCTCGCGGCGTCCGCCGGTGCGCCAGGTGGTGGCACTGGGGCGCGGCACGCTGGACATGATCGACGCTCTGGGGCGGGCCGGGCTGTTCCTGATGCTGTCGTGCCTGGGCATTCCGTCCCGCGAGGGTATTCGCCTGTGGCTGCGACAGATGCACTTCGTCGGCGTCATGTCGCTGGCCATCGTGCTGGTGTCGGGGCTATTCATCGGCATGGTGCTGGCCCTGCAGGGTTACACCATCCTGGTCGACTTCGGCGCCGAGGATGCGTTGGGGCAGATGGTGGCGCTGTCGCTGCTGCGCGAGCTGGCGCCGGTGGTCTCGGCGCTGCTGTTCGCCGGCCGGGCCGGGTCCGCGCTGACCGCCGAGATCGGCCTGATGAAGGCCACCGAGCAGCTGACCAGCATGGAGATGATCGGCGTCGATCCGCTGCGACGGGTGATCGCCCCGCGGCTGTGGGCTGGCTTCGTGTCGCTGCCGCTGTTGACCATCGGCTTCAGCGTGGTGGGCATCTGGGGTGGCTATCTGGTGGGTGTCGAGTGGCTGGGGGTCTTCGAGGGCTCCTACTGGAGCAACATGCAGGGTAGTGTGGGCTTCGTCGCCGATATCGGCAACGGGCTGGTCAAGAGTCTGGTGTTCGCCATGGTGGTGACCTGGATCGCCGTGTTCCAGGGCTACGACCTGATTCCCACCTCGGAGGGCATATCGCGGGCGACCACGCGCACGGTGGTGTATTCCTCGCTGGCGATTCTGGGGCTGGATTTCGTGCTGACGGCGATGATGTTTGGAGAGATCGGATGAAGCGCAGCAAGATCATGGAGTTTGGCGTCGGCCTGTTCATGCTGGCCGGCATTCTGGGACTGGTGTTCCTGGGGCTGCGCGTCAGTGGCCTGGGCAACGGCGTGGGGGGCGACACCTTCACCCTCAATGCCAACTTTGCCAACATCGGCGGCCTCAAGGTGCGTTCCAAGGTGACCGTGGCGGGCGTGCAGGTCGGCCAGGTCACGGGCATCGAACTGGATCCGAAGTGGTACGACGCCCGGGTCACCATGGCCATCGACAGCAAGCTGGAAGGGCAGCTGCCCCGTGACAGCACCGCGGCGATCCTGACCGCCGGCCTGCTCGGCGAACAGTATGTCGGCCTGTCGCTGGGCGGTGCTCCGGACACCCTCAAGGATGGCGACACCATCCGCGATACCCAGCAGGCGCTGGTACTGGAAGAGCTGATTCAGCAGTTTGTCTCGAACATGGTGAAGAACTGAGTCCCGGGAGGTTATCGATGAAAACGATCGCAAGGCGTCTGACGTCCTTTGGTTGGTTGGCCGTGCTGCTGCTGGCGGGCAGCCTGGTGACCGGGCAGGCCGCTCTGGCCGAGGCCCAGAACCCCGAGCAGATGATCCGCGACAGCATCAATCAGCTGATGGGCAAGCTTGAAGGGCGCAAGGACTACTATGCCCAGCACACCGATGAACTCGAGGCACTGGTCGACGGTAGCCTGCAGGATGTGGCGGACTTTCACTATATCGCCGCCAGCGTGATGGGGCGTTATTTCCGCAACGCCTCGCCCGAGCAACGGTCGCGCTTCGCCAGGACCTTCCGCCAGACACTGGTCGACACCTACGCCAAGGGATTGGTGACCTTCGATTACCGTGACCTGCGGGTGGTCGGCAGTACGACCGGGCGCTACGAGGATCAATCCAGCGTCGACATGGAAGTGGTGGCCGACGACGGCAAGGTCTACCCGGTCAACTACACCCTTCGGCGCACCAACGACGGCCAGTGGAAGGTGGTCAACGTGATCGTCAACGGCATCAACCTGGGGCTGACCTTCCGCAACCAGTTCGATCAGGCGATGCGTGACCGGAATCGCGACTACGACGCAGTGATCAGCAACTGGGCGCCGGAGGTCGGTACCGACGAGCTGGAAAAGGGGAGCCAAGGGTGACCCTGTTGCTCGAGCAGGCCGGGGCGCGGCTCGAGGTGCGTGACATGACGCTGCTGGCCAGCGGCGAGGCGGACTTCGACGTGGCGGCGGCGCTGGCCGCTCACGGCCGGGAATGGCTCGACGGCCAGGCCGCCGGTGCCCGGGTCCGCTTCGACCTCTCCGGCGTCAACCGTGCCAGCAGCGCCGCGCTCAGCGTGATGCTGGAATGGCTGCGCTGTGCCCGGCGGCGGCAGCTCGAGGTGGCGGGCGTGTGCCTGTCAGCGCCCTTGGCCCGACTGACCGCCATGGCCGGGCTCGAAACCCTGCTGCCTCGGCTCGAGACCGTCGAGTAGGTCGGGGAGCGGACCGGCGCCATCGCCATTCGGGGCGCTTTTCATTACCATGGGCGATTCACGAGATTCATGACCCGCCGGCCGGTCCGGCGGGTGCTTCATTGCCGATAGGAGTCGCCGCGACCCATGCAACCCAGTGACGTCAAGGCTTTGCTCGAAGCCCGCATCGATGAATGTGACTTCTTCATTCAGGGAGAAGGCTGCAATTTCCAGGTCATCGCCGTCGGCGACGTGTTCGAGGGGCTGTCGCCGGTCAAGCGTCAGCAGCTGATCTACTCGGCGCTCTCCGACGAGATCGCCAGTGGCGCCCTGCATGCCGTGAGCATCAAGACCTATACGCCGACACAGTGGCAGTCGGCGCCCGAAAACGCCCGGGCCGAGTGATACCGCCACATGGACAAGCTGATCATCACCGGTAACGGGCCGCTCGAGGGCGAGGTCTGGGCGAGCGGGGCCAAGAACTCGGCCTTGCCGATCCTGGCCGCCACGCTGCTCGCCGACGAGCCCGTCACCATCGGCAACCTGCCGCATCTCCAGGACATCACCACCACGCTGGAGCTGCTCGGCCACATGGGGGTCGAGCCGGTGATGGGCGAGAAGATGACCATCCAGCTGGATGGCTCTCAGGTGCGCGACAGTCATGCGCCCTATGAACTGGTCAAGAAGATGCGTGCCTCGATCCTGGTACTCGGTCCGCTGCTGGCGCACTTCGGTGCGGCCGACGTGTCCCTGCCGGGCGGCTGCGCGATCGGCACGCGTCCGGTCGACCTGCATATCCAGGGGCTCAAGGCGATGGGTGCCGACATTCGGGTCGAGGGCGGCTACATCCGGGCGCGCACCCAGGGGCGCCTCAAGGGCGCCACCATCTTCTTCGACACCGTCACCGTGACCGGCACCGAGAACCTGCTGATGGCGGCCACGCTGGCCGACGGCGTCACAGTGCTGGAAAACGCCGCCCGCGAGCCGGAAGTGGTCGATCTGGCCGAATGCCTGATCGCCATGGGCGCGAGGATTCGCGGCCACGGCACCGACACCATCACCGTCGAGGGCGTCGCGCGGCTGCATGGCTGTCACTACGATGTGATGCCCGACCGCATCGAGACCGGCACCTTTCTGGTGGCGGCGGCCGCGACCTGCGGGCATGTGCGGGTCCGCAATACGCGTGCCGATATCCTCGAGGCCGTGCTCGCCAAGCTCGAGGAGGCCGGCGCCATGGTGCGTCATGCCGACGACTGGATCGAGCTCGACATGCGTGGGCGCCGCCCGCGGGCGGTGAGCGTGCGGACCGCACCCTACCCGGCGTTCCCCACCGACATGCAGGCCCAGTTCGTGGCCCTGAACTGCGTCGCCGAGGGCACGGGGCGGGTCGTCGAGACGATCTTCGAGAACCGCTTCATGCACGTGCAGGAGCTCAAGCGGATGGGCGCCGACATCGCGCTGGAGGGCAACACGGCGGTGGTCACCGGCGTCGGCACGCTGTCCGGTGCGCCGGTCATGGCCACTGACCTGCGGGCCTCGGCCAGCCTGGTGGTGGCGGCGATGGTGGCCGAGGGCGAGACGCTGGTCGATCGCATCTATCACATCGACCGTGGCTACGAGTGCATCGAGGAAAAACTTCAACTACTGGGGGCCCGGATCCGTCGCGTTCCCGGGCACTGAGACGCCGCCCCGGCCCGCGCCGGGGCGGAAGCGTCACCCCCATCAACCGCGGTTGTCGCAATGTCGAAGCAATTGATTCTGGCCCTGTCGAAGGGGCGCATACTCGAGGAAACCCTGCCGCTGCTGGCCGACGCCGGCATCGAGCCGGCCGAGGATCTGGGCAAGAGCCGCAAGCTGCTGTTCGATACCAATCTGGACGACGTCAAGCTGGTGGTGATTCGTGCCACGGACGTGCCCACCTATGTGCAGATGGGCGCCGCCGATCTCGGCGTGGCGGGCAAGGATGTGCTGCTCGAGCACGGCGCCGAGGGGCTGTACGAGCCCCTGGATCTGGAGATCGCCGGCTGCCGGCTGATGACGGCCGGCATCACCGGGGCGGAGCCGGTGCATGCACGGCGTCGTGTGGCGACCAAGTTCGTCAACTTGGCGCGACGCTACTATGCCGAGCAGGGCATTCAGGCCGAGGTCATCAAGCTGTACGGGGCCATGGAGCTGGCGCCCCTGATGAATCTGGCCGACGAGATCGTCGACATCGTCGACACGGGCAACACGCTGCGTGCCAACGGCATGGAGCCCCGTGAGCTGATCGCCGACATCAGCACGCGCCTGGTGGTCAACAAGGCGTCGATGACCATGAAGCATGCACGCCTGAAGCCGCTGATCGAACGGTTGCGCGATGCGGTCGCCACACGTCGCGGCGCACCGGTGCGCGACTGACGAACGGCTTGCGCCGAGCGAGAGAAAGAGGAGTGTCACCGATGGCCGAGCGTGCCACAGCGAATTTCACCATGCCCCGGCTCGATACCCGCGAGGCGGATTTCGAGGCGCGTCTGGATGGGCTGCTGGACTGGGAGGGGGTGTCCGACGCGGAGGTCCAGTCGCGTGTCGCGGGAATCCTTCAGGATGTCCGCAGCCGCGGCGATGCAGCGCTGGTCGAGCTGACCGCGCGCTTCGACCGGCTCTCGGTCGCGGACATGGCGTCGCTGACGCTGTCCGCCGAGCGCCTGGCCGCAGCCTACGAAGGCCTGCCCGAGGCGCAGCGGGAAGCGCTGCGCCATGCCGCCGAGCGCATCCGCTTGTATCACCAGCATCAGAAGCCCGAGTCCTGGCAGTACACCGAGGCGGATGGCACCGTGCTGGGGCAGAAGATCACGCCGCTGGATCGCGCCGGTATCTATGTGCCCGGTGGCAAGGCGGCCTATCCGTCGTCGGTGCTGATGAACGCGATCCCGGCGCATGTCGCCGGAGTGAGCGAGATCATCATGGTGGTGCCCACGCCGGACGGGGTGCTCAACGAGCTGGTGCTGGCCGCGGCGCACCTGGCGGGGGTCGACAAGGTCTTCACCGTGGGCGGCGCCCAGGCGGTGGCGGCGCTGGCCTACGGCACCGAGAGCGTGCCGCGGGTCGACAAGATCGTCGGGCCCGGCAACATCTACGTGGCTACCGCCAAGCGAGCGGTATTCGGTCAGGTGGGTATCGACATGATCGCCGGTCCGTCGGAGATTCTCGTCGTCTCGGATGGCGGAACCGATCCCGAGTGGCTGGCCATGGACCTGTTCTCGCAAGCCGAGCACGACGAGGATGCTCAGGCGATTCTGGTGAGCTGGGATGACGCCCATCTGGATGCCGTCGAGGCGGCGATCGAGCGGCTGCTGCCCACCCTGGAGCGCGAAGCGATCATCCGCCAGTCGCTGCAGGCCCGCGGCGCGCTGATTCGCTGCCGTGACCGCGACGAGGCGCTGGCGCTGACCAACCGCATTGCCCCGGAACATCTCGAGCTGTCGGTGGCCGAGCCGGACGCCCTGCTGGCGCAGGTGCGCCATGCCGGTGCCATCTTCATGGGCCGCTACACGGCGGAAGCCCTGGGCGACTACTGTGCCGGGCCCAACCACGTGCTGCCCACCTCGGGCACGGCGCGCTTCTCGTCGCCGCTGGGAGTCTACGACTTCCAGAAGCGCTCGTCGCTGATCCACTGTTCCGCCGAAGGGGCGGCCAGTCTGGGGCAGACTGCCTCCGTGCTGGCGCGTGGCGAGTCGCTCACCGCCCATGCTCGCTCCGCCGAGAGCCGCATCCCCGACACTGACTAGGCGTCACCCGCCGCCGGCTGCCGAGCCGGCGGCGCTCTTCGCATCAGCCCGCCTGGCCCTTCTGGCTGGGGATCGGGCGCTCTCCCACCTCGATCGTGACCGTGCGGCGTTCGCCGCCGCGGATGATCGTCACCGGCAATTGGGTGCCGGGCTTGATCTCGGCGATGTCGGCCATGGCCACGCGAGGGTCGAGAATCGGCTTGCCATCGATGGCGGTCATCACGTCACCGGGTTGCAGCCCGGCCTTGTCGCCCGGCCCGTTGGGCAGCACGCTGGAAATCACTACCCCCTGAGCGGCCTTGAGGCCGAACGAGGTTGCCAGGTTGGGTGTGATCTCCTGGGCCTCGATGCCCAGCCAGCCGCGAATCACTCGGCCGTGGGTGATGATCTGGCGGAGAATCTCGCGCGCCAGGTTGGTGGGAATGGCGAAGCCGATGCCCTGCGAGCCACCCGAGCGTGAGAAGATCGCCGTGTTGATGCCGACCAGGGCGCCTCGGGCATTGACCAGCGCGCCTCCGGAATTGCCGGGGTTGATCGCCGCGTCGGTCTGGATGAAGTCCTCGTAGGCGGACAGCCCCAGGTGGTTGCGCCCGGTGGCACTGATGATGCCCATGGTGACCGTCTGGCCGACTCCGAACGGGTTGCCGATGGCCAGGCTGACATCGCCCACGGCGATCTTCTCGGAGTCGGCCAAGCGAATCACCGGCAGCTTCTTGAGGTCGATCTTCAATACGGCCAGATCGCTGTCGGGGTCGGTGCCGACCAGCGTGGCCAGGGTCTCGCGACCGTCGCGCAGGGCCACCTGAATCTGGTCGGCGCCCTGGATCACGTGATTGTTGGTCAGGACATAGCCTTCATCGCTGACGATCACCCCCGAGCCCAGGCTGGACAGCAGGCGCTGGCGGCGCGGCATGTCCTTGCCGAAGAACTGCCGGAAGAAGGGGTCGGACATCAGTGGATGCTGTTCGCGCTGGACCACCCGTGACGAGTAGACGTTGACTACCGCCGGCGCGGCCTCGGCGACGGCGGTGGAGTAGCTGACCGGCCCTTCATCGCGCTTCATGGGTGCGGCATCGCGCAGCTGGGGCGCGGCCCGTGCCGGGGTGTCGGCGGCGGGTGTTGCCGTTGCGGCGGGCGAGGAGGTCGCCTCGGGGGCGGTGATGGCGTCGGGCTTGCCGAGCAGCTGCGGGAACTGGTCCAGCAGTACCACGGCCAGCAGGATTCCGGTGATCACGGGCCAGAGCAGGGGCATCACGAAGCGGCGCATGAAAAATCCTTGGATGCGGGGGCGCGCACCGGGTGTCTCGAAGCCGGTGGAGGCAGCCATTACAATGGGCGGATTGTAACACTGCCGTGAATCGAATGCTGGAGGAGTGATGGTTGCACGTGATCGCGTGGTGGACGCCTGTACCCGACTGCTGGCGCCCGAACGCTTCAAGGATTATACCGAGAACGGCCTGCAGGTGGCCGGGCGCGAGTCGGTGGGCCGCGTGCTCAGCGGTGTCACCGCCTGCCAGGCCCTGCTGGACGAGGCGGTGGCCTGGCAGGCCGATCTGGTGCTGGTACATCATGGCTACTTCTGGAAGAACGAGCCGGTGGCGGTGACCGGTATGAAGCGCCGGCGCCTGGCGACGCTGCTGACTCATGACATCAATCTGCTGGCCTACCATCTACCGCTGGATGCGCATGCCGAGCTGGGCAACAACGCGCGCCTGGCCGAGCGTCTGGGATTCCGGGTCGAGGGCTGTGCCGATGGGGCGCTGGGCGAAGGGCTGGTCTGGCTGGGCGAGCCCGAGCAGGCGCTGGATACACCGGCGATGGGGGCGCATCTGGCGCGGCGACTGGGGCGCGAGCCGATGACGGTGGCCGGTCACGAGCGGCCGATCCGGCGCGTCGCCTGGTGCACCGGCGGGGCGCAGGACATGATCGCTCAGGCCTGCGAGGCGGGGGCCGACGCCTTCATCTCGGGCGAGATTTCCGAGCGCACTACCCACATGGCGCGGGAAATGGGTATCAGCTATTTCGCCGCCGGTCATCACGCCACCGAGCGTTACGGGGTGCAGGCGCTGGGCGAGTGGCTGGCCGCCGAGTTGGGTGTCGAGCATCGTTTCGTGGATATCGACAACCCGGCCTGAGGCCGTGCTCGGCGCCTGCCGGGCCGGGAAGTCGCGGCGACCGGGCGGGCGCCGGAAGAGGAGAGCGGGCGCTATCCGGTGCGCTCAGTAGCGGACCGGCGTTTCGCTGTCGCGCGTGGTGTCGTCGCGCTGCAGGCCGAAATCCTCGGACAGGGTGCCGTGGCTGCCGTCCGCGTAATCGCGCGGCGTCGCTGACGCTGCGGCCTCGCCGTCGGTGTCTTCTTCTGCACGGGTACCGCCGAGGCGGCGCTTGAGCTTCGGGTCATCGCTCAACTGCTCGGCGCTGCGGGCCAGTTGGCGTTCGAGTTCCTGGCTCTGGCGCTGGATGTTCGTCACCAGGTCGGCGGCGCGGGACAGATGGTCGTTGAGGTGGCCGCGCATCTGGCTCAACTCCAGTTCACTTTCCGCCAGCCGCTGGCGGGTCTTCTGGTTGCGGGCGACATTGGCGTTGAGCAGGTGGTAGCCCAGCGCGCCGACGCCCAGGCCGGCCAGGAAGCCGGCGATGGCCAGGATCCAATCGATGTTGCTCTGATACACGTCGTTCCCCTTGATTGCTCGCAGTTGCCACGCCGGAGAGGGTGGCGGCCCGGCCCCGGCCTCGCGGCGCCCGGACGGACTTATTATACGGGGCAGGGTTGCGCACGGGTCAACGCATGGCGTCGCCCATGGTCGATTCGGCGTCGGCGCGTATAATGTCGGGCTCACTGACCGCAGCCGAGGACCGTTCGACGACAATGACCTCGTCCACCACGCCATCTTCCGCCGGTGACCGCCAGGCCGCCGCGCGCACGCCCATCGAACGCTATCGCAGCGACCTGCAGCGCGAGGGCTTTCAGCATGATGCCGCCCAGGAGCGCGCCGTCGCCCATCTGCAGCGCCTCTATGACGACCTGGTCGCCACGCCGCGGCGCGAGCTGACGCCGGGCGGCAACGACGTCGGCCTCAAGTCGCGTGTCGCCCGCCTGTTCGGCAAGCGCGAAAGCGCCCCCGACCGCCCGGCGCTGCCCGATGTGCAGGGGCTCTACTTCTGGGGCGGGGTGGGTCGCGGCAAGACCTATCTGGTCGATACCTTCTACGAGGCGCTGCCCTTTCCCGACAAGATGCGCACCCATTTCCATCGCTTCATGCAGCGGGTGCACAACGAGCTCGAACACTACAAGGGCGAGAAGAACCCGCTGACGCTGATCGCCGCCAAGTTCGCCGCGGAAGCCCGGGTGATCTGCTTCGACGAGTTCTTCGTCAAGGACATCACCGACGCGATGATTCTGGCCAATCTGCTCGAGGCGCTGTTCGCCCAGGGGGTAGTGTTGGTCGCGACCTCCAACATCGTGCCCGACGACCTTTACAAGGATGGACTGCAGCGGGCGCGCTTCCTGCCTGCCATCGATCTGGTCAAGCGCCACTGCGAGGTGGTCAACGTCGATTCCGGGGTCGACTACCGCCTGCGGGCGCTCGAGCACGTCACCCTGTTTCATTCACCGCTGGGCGAGGCGGCGGACCGTCAGCTGGCGCGCAACTTCCGCGACGTGGCGGGTGCGGACGGTGAGGCCGAGGTGCCCATCGAGGTCAATCACCGCGTATTGACGGCCCAGCGACTGCACGAGGACGTGGTGTGGTTCGAGTTCGAGACGCTGTGCGACGGGCCGCGCAGCCAGAACGACTATATCGAGCTGGCGCGCGAGTTCCATACCGTGCTGGTGGCCAACGTGCCGCAGATGGGCCGGGCCAGTGACGACCAGGCCCGGCGTTTCATCAACCTGGTCGACGAGTTCTACGATCGTGGCGTCAAGCTGCTGATGTCGGCGGCCGTGCCGGTGGCGTCGCTCTACCCGGAGGGCAGTCTGGCCTTCGAGTTCGAGCGGACTCTCTCCCGGCTGCAGGAAATGCAGTCGCGGGAGTACCTGGCGCTGCCCCACAAACCGTGACACGCCTCTTAACCTGGGCGGGCGGAGCATGTACAATGCTCGCTCGCTCGACCGTTGTCGGCTCCTTTGCGAGACGGCAACCAAGAAAAATAGGGATGGTCGAACGCCGACGGCGTGGGACCCAATACATCAATTGGTGATTCAATCCATGAAGACGTTCAGTGCTAAGCCGCAGTCCGTCAAGCGCGACTGGTATGTCGTCGACGCTGCGGACAAGACACTCGGCCGCCTGGCCACCGAAATCGCTCGCCGCCTGCGTGGCAAGCACAAGCCCGAATACACGCCGCACGTCGACACCGGCGACTACATTGTCGTGGTCAACGCCGAGAAGGTCCGCGTGACCGGCAACAAGGCCCAGGCGAAGAACTACTACCGTCATACCGGCTATCCGGGCGGTCTGCGTTCCATGAACTTCGAGCAGATGATCGACCACGCGCCGGAGCGGGTCATCGAAGCGGCCGTCAAGGGCATGCTGCCGAAGGGGCCGCTGGGTCGTGCCATGTATTCCAAGCTCAAGGTCTATGCCGGCGCCGAGCATCCGCATGCCGCGCAGCAGCCGCAAGAACTGAACATCTAAAGGATATTTCGCCATGTCACAGCAGTATTACGGTACCGGCCGTCGCAAGACCTCCACGGCCCGTGTGTTCCTCAAGCCGGGCACCGGCAAGATCACCGTCAACAACCGCGAGCTGGGTGAATACTTCGGCCGCGTGACCGCCCAGATGGTCGTGCGCCAGCCGTTCGAGCTGACCCAGACCGGCGAGCAGTTCGATGCCTACATCACCGTCACCGGTGGCGGCGGCTCCGCACAGGCCGGCGCGATCCGTCACGGCCTGACCCGCGCGCTGATCAGCTACAATGAAGAGTTCCGCAAGCCGCTGCGCGAAGCCGGCTACGTGACTCGTGACGCGCGCGAAGTCGAGCGCAAGAAAGTGGGTCTGCGCAAGGCACGTCGTCGCCCGCAGTTCTCCAAGCGTTAAGACGACGCGGCATTGCGACCGCACACACGCCCGGGCCAGTGGCCCGGGCGTTTTCGATTGTGCCGTGCGCGAGCCGGCCGACGGGTTGATCCGGGGCGTGCGGGGTTGATCAGGCTGCCCTTGCGCCGGGCTTCTCGTGTTATCATGCACCGCTCGAACTGATGCGAGGAACTGTTACATGGGTGTAGTGGCCAAGCGGTCGTCCATGACCTTCTATTCCGGCAGCGATGATCATTACAGTCATCGGGTGCGTATTGTGCTGGCCGAGAAGGGTGTCGCCGTCGACATCATCGAAGTCGGCGAGGACAACCGTCCTGCCGAGCTGGCGGATCTCAACCCCTATAACAGCGTGCCGACGCTCCTGGATCGGGACCTGGTGCTCTACGAGTCCAAGGTCATGATGGAGTATCTCGACGAGCGTTTCCCGCATCCGCCGCTGCTTCCCGTCTATCCGGTGGCGCGTGCCCAGAGCCGGCTGTGGATGCATCGTGTCGAGCGGGAGTGGTGCCCGCTGGTCGAGACCATTATCACCAGCGGCAAGAAGGAAGCCGATCGTGCGCGCAAGGAGCTGCGCGAGAGCATCGTCGGGATCTCCCCCATCTTCGAGGACATGCCGTACTTCATGAGCGAGGAGTTCTCGCTGGTGGACTGCTGCATGGCGCCGCTCCTCTGGCGGCTGCCGGCACTGGGCATCGAGTTGCCGGAAAAGCAGGTCAAGCCGTTGATGGGCTACATGGAGCGCCTGTTCTCGCGGGAGGCCTTCAAGGCATCGCTGACCGAGACCGAGCGCGAGATGCGCACCTGAATTCATATCATGGCGGTCGCCGCACGGCGGCCGTGTCATCGGAGGGTCTGTGCATGCAGTCTAGCCGTCCCTATCTGGCCCGCGCCCTGTACGAGTGGTTGCTGGACAACGATCATACGCCCTACATCGTCGTCGATGCCGAGCACGACGGGGTCCAGGTGCCGTCGCAATTCGTCCAGAACGGGCAGATCGTGCTCAACGTCGCGCCGAGCGCGGTACGCGAGCTTCACATGGCGAATGATGCCATCACTTTCAACGCCCGTTTCGGCGGTCAGCCGATGCAGGTCATCGTGCCCTGCGAGGCCCTGATCGCCCTCTATGCCCGCGAGAACGGGGTCGGCATGGTGTTCGGTCACGAGCCGGTGATGCCCGGCGCAGAGGACGCCGACGAGACGGGCGAGCCGGAAGCGTTGTCCCGGGAGTCACGCCCGACACTGGAAAGTGTCGAGGGGCGAAGTGAATCGGAAGCGTCTTCGGAAGACGAGGACGAGACGGCGTCCGACGACGGGCGCAAGAAGGGGCGCCCCTCGCTGCGTGTGATCAAGTAACGAGCGCGCACCTCGAGTCCATCAAGACACTGCCGCGGCCTTCGGGTCGCGGCGGTGTCGTTTGTGGCCGGGCTTAGTTCAGGTAGTCGAAAATCTTGACGATGCGCTGCACGCCACTGATGTTCGAGACCTCGTTGACGATGCGCTGGGCTTCGTCGCGAGTCACCATGCCCATCAGGTACAGAGTGGCGTTTTCCGCGATCACCTCCACATGGCGTGAATCGATGCCCTTGTTGGCGGCCATCTCGGCCTGGGCGCGGGTTTCGAGCCAGTCATCCTTCAGCCGTTGGCCCAGGGGCAGGTTGGCGGCCACGGTCAGTTCGTTGTAGACCTTGCGTACCTGGCGGGTATCGCGGGCGATGCTTTCGGCCTTGTCCTTGAGTTCCTGGCTGGGTACCTGGCCGAACAGCAGCACCACGCCGTTGTAGCTGTTCACCCCGATGCGCGCATCGCTCAGGCGGGCGTCGGTCCGCGCCATGGCGTCATGTATCTTGGACTCGATGTTCTCGTCCTCGACCTTCATGCCGGGGGTGCGCGTGCTGTAGTCCTCGCCCTGCGGGGCGGGCGTGGCCACTTCGTTGACCACGCTGCAGCCACCGAGGCCCAGAGCCAGTGCTAGAAGAGCCGGGGTAAGCGCTTTTGTCTTCTTCATGGTAATTACTCGCTGCTGCCGAAAAGTTGTTCGTCGATCAGGTCGCACAGGCAGTGGATGACCAGCAGGTGGACTTCCTGGATGCGTGCCGTGGAAGTGGCCGGCACACGAATCTCGCAGTCATCCTGGCCCAGCAGTGACGCCATGTTGCCCCCGTCGCGCCCGGTGAGCGCCACGATAGCCATGTCGCGGTCGTGGGCCGCCTGGATGGCCTGCACGACATTGGCCGAGTTGCCGCTGGTGGAGATGGCCAGCAGGATGTCGCCGGGCTGGCCGAGTGCGCGCACCTGCTTGGAAAACACCTCGTTGTAGCTGTAGTCGTTGGCGATCGAGGTCAGCGTGGAGGTATCGGTGGTCAATGCCAGTGCCGGCAGGCTCGGGCGCTCGCGCTCGAAGCGGTTGAGCAGTTCCGAGGAAAAGTGCTGACTGTCGCCCGCGCTGCCGCCGTTGCCGCAGGCAAGGATCTTGCCCTCGTTGACCAGGCACTGGACCATCATCTGGCTGGCGACCTCGATGAAGGGCGGCAGGACTTCGCTGGCGTACGTCTTGGTGTCGATGCTGGCGTTGAAGTGGCCGAGAATGCGCGATTGAAAATCCATGTCGTGTCAGAGGTCCGGTAGCGGTCAGAACGCTTCGAAGGCCGCGCGTATCCAGGTGTACTCCAGCTCGGGCGGAGTCCCGATGATACCCACCACATCGAAGCGGCACGGACATGATAATCCGTGGCGCTGGAGATAAAAACGCGCCGCCTGGATCAGGCGACGCTGCTTGCCGGCGGTGATCGTCTCGAGCGGATGGCCGTGTCGGGCATCGGCGCGATGGCGTACCTCGACGAACACCAGTACCTCGCCGTCCCGCATGACCAGATCGAGCTCGCCGCCCTTGGCGTGCTGGTTGCGGGCCACCGGCACGAGTCCGCGGGCCTGCAGCCAGCCTTCCGCGGCGCGCTCGAGACGCGCGCCGCGTGCCCGCGTGTGTTCGCGTGAACGCTCAGGGCGCCACATGGTCAGCCGGAGCGGTATCGGGGCTCGGTTCGCCGTCCGGCGCGCCGGCGGGGTCATCGCCCGTGCCGAGCGTGAGGTTGCCGGCGTCTTTGGGGTCGAGCACGGCCAGCGGCGGCTGCGGCACGCCGTCGACGAACATGGCCCAGGGCAGTTCGCGGTGGATGCGCCCGTCCTGCGAGGCGCTGAGCATGCCCGTCGCGCCGAACACCTCGACGCCCGGGGCCGCCTGCAGCAGCGGCAGGCGACGCGCCAATTCGAAGGCATCCACACCCATCGCTTCCAGCTTGAACAGGGCGGGGTCGCTGCCGTCGTGCAGGGCCTGGTAGCTGGCGTGGTAGGGCAGAGCATCGGCGCCGCCCACCGCGGCCTCGGGGATCTGCCAGGGGATCTCCACGAACTGCACGCCGTTCAGGTCATGATCCTGGCGTGGCTGGGGGCGCCCCTCGTAAAGATGCGAGGTGGCGTAGATGGGCAGGTCGGCGGCGTAGTAGAACTCCAGCATCGGCGGTACCTGGCGCGCGTAGGGCGGCAGGGCCAGCAGAAAGAGCGCATCAAGATGGCGCTGTGGGTGCTGGTTCCGGGTGTCGAGCAGCTTCTGCACGGCATTGGACACCGAGCCCTGCGGGTCGTAGCGCACCTCGGCGGCGACCCGGCCGCCCTCCTGCTGCCAGGCGTCACGGAAGGCGCTACCGACGCGGGCGCCCCAGTCGTTATCGGGCACCAGCATGCCGGCAATCTTGTGGCCGTCGAGGCTGGCACGATGGGCCGTCTGGCGTGCCTCATCCTCGGCGGACAGGCCGTACTCGAAGAGGTCGTCGGCCTGGTTGGCGTCCGCTACGCCGTAGTTGAGCGCCAGGGTAGGCAGGGGGACGGCGCCGCTTTTCTCGAGCTGCGAGACCTTATCCTTGTCCAGCGGCCCCAGCACCACCTGGGCGCCGGCCATTGCGGCCTGGGCGTAGAGTGTTTCGAGATCGCTGCGGCTGGTGTCGTAGAAGTGCAGCTGAGGCGTCTGCTCGCCCTGGTCGAGTGCCTTCATGTGGCGGGTCTCGATGCCCTGACGGATCGCCTTGGCGACCCCGGCGAGCGGGCCGGATCCGGGGAGGAAGACGGCGACATGCCGCACGTCGCGGCCTCGCAGGTCGCGCAGGGCCTGCAGGTCACCGGGCAGACGACGGGCGGCCGGATGATTCGGGTAGCGCGAGCGCCACTGGTCGATGCGGGCGAATAGCCTGGCGATGTCGCCGCTGTTGCGGCGCTGCAGGGTCAGCAGGTCCACCCAGCCACGGGTCAGGCTGTCCCGGGGCGTCAGGTCCTGCAGGGCCGAACCGCGCAGGCGGGTCAGCTGGCGCCAGATGTCGTCGTTGAGCGAGAAGGGGGCGTCGTCGCGCTGCAGGGCGATCAGGGTCTCCACGGCGGCCTGCGGTTCGCCGACCATGCCCTGCGCCTGGCCGCGGCGGTAGCGCAGGGTGAGCGCCTGGTCGCGTGACAGCGGGATGTCGCTGTCGAGCACATCGGTAGCCTGGAGCACGCTGCGGCCGTCTTCCTGGGTGATGCCCAGACGCGACTGCAGCAGGGCCCAGTCGCGGCGAGCCGGCGGAGGAAGCTGGGTGGCATCGAGTGTTCGCGTGACCTGCAGCGCCTGCGCCGTTTCGCCCTGGCGTGCTAGGATGTCGGCAGCCCGGAGCCGGGTCCTGGCGGCGTCGGCACCGCTCTGACGCTGGGCCTGGTTCAACAGTTCGGCGGGATCCGCCCCGCCGGCCGGCTTGCCGGTGATCGGTGACTGGCCGGCGCAAGCCGACAGCAGCAGGGCGACCAGGCCGACACCGCACAGGCGTCGCAGCGATTTGTCCATAGCGTCTCGATTCCTTGTGTCTGGCGAAGTCCGGCCCGGCGTCGACCTGCCGCTGGCGTCGTCAGCCATGCGCGCCTTCCTGGCTCATGACCATGACATCGACGTTCGGATAACGACCCATGACCGAGTCTATCAAAGGCACATTGTACGTGGTGGCCACCCCGATTGGTAACCTCGCGGACCTCTCGCCGAGAGCGCGGGACGTGCTGGCCTCCGTGGCCCTGATCGCCGCCGAGGACACGCGCCACTCCGCCCGCCTGTTACGCCATCTGGGAATCGAGGCGCCCCTGGTCTCACTGCATGAGCACAACGAGGCCCAGCGCATCGCCTCGCTGACGGCGCGCCTGGAGGCGGGCGAGGACGTGGCGCTGATCAGCGATGCGGGCACGCCACTGATTTCCGATCCGGGCTTTCTGCTGGTCCGGACCCTGCGCGAGCGCGGCCTGCGTGTGGTGCCGGTGCCGGGAGCCTGCGCGCTGGTCGCCGCGCTGTCGGCCTCGGGCGTGGCCACCGACCGCTTCCTGTTCGCCGGTTTCCTGCCGGCCAGGGGCGGGGCGCGGCGCTCGGCCATCGAGGCCCTGGCGGAGCGCCGGGAAACGCTGGTGTTCTACGAGTCGCCGCATCGCATCCGCGAGACCCTGGCCGACCTGGATGCGGTGCTGGGCGAGCGCCACCTGGTGCTGGCCCGCGAGCTGACCAAGACCTTCGAGACCTTCCTGGCCGGCGCGCCCGCCGACCTGCTGGCCACGCTGGAGGCCGATCCCAACCAGGCCCGCGGCGAGTTCGTGCTGATGCTCGAGGGGGCGCCGGAGGTGGACCGCGATCCCGAAAGGGAACGCGGGCGCGAGCTGATCGGGGCCATGCTTGCCGAGGGGGTCGGGGTCAAGCAGGCCGCGGCGGTGGTGGCGCGAGTGCTGGGCGGGCGCAAAAAGGGCTGGTATGACGAGGCCTTGTCGCTCAAGGCCGACGGTTGAGGGGGGCGCGGCACGCTGCTATTCTTGCGCGCTTGGGAGCTGGCCAGACAGTCGCCGCCGGAACGTTCGCGTTCCGGGGGAGGAAAGTCCGGGCTCCATAGGGCAGGGTGCCAGGTAACGCCTGGGCGGCGCGAGCCGACGGAAAGTGCAGCAGAGAGTAGACCGCCTAAGCAGCGCAAGCTGCCGGCAAGGGTGAAAGGGTGCGGTAAGAGCGCACCGCGCGCCTGGCAACAGTGCGTGGCACGGTAAACCCCACCCGGAGCAAGACCGAATAGGCCCCCGACGCTGTGGCCCGCAGTGGGGGCGGGTAGGTTGCTGGAGCCCAGTGGTGACGCTGGGCCTAGATGAATGGCTGTCCTCGACAGAACCCGGCTTATCGGCCGGCTCCCATCCTCCTTTTTCATTGATCAGGTTTTCGAGACTTGCATGCCGCACAGCGCCGCTTCTTCGTCGTCCGCCTACCGCCATGCCAGCGTGCTGCTCGACGGTGCCATCGATACCCTGCTCAATGATCCCGCCGGTATCTATCTGGACGGTACCTTCGGCCGGGGCGGTCACAGCCGGGCGCTGCTGGAACGCCTGAGCCCCGAGGGGCGGCTTCTGGCCATCGATCGCGACCCCGAGGCGCTGGCCGAGGCCCGGCGCATCGAGGATCCGCGTTTTTCCATCCACGCCAGTCCCTTCAGCCGACTCGATGCGATCGCCCGCGAACAAGGCGTCCAAGGGCGCCTGTCGGGCATCCTGCTGGATATCGGGGTGTCCTCGCCGCAGCTCGATGACCCCGAGCGTGGTTTCAGCTTCCTGCGCGACGGCCCGCTGGACATGCGCATGGACCCGACCCAGGGCGAGAGCGCGGCGCAGTGGCTGGCGCGTGCCGACGAGCGCGATATCGCCTGGGTCTTCAAGACCTACGGCGAGGAGCGCTTCGCCCGACGCATGGCGCGGGCCATCGTCGAGCGGCGCCGCGAGACGCCGATTACCCGCACCGGCGAGCTGGCCGAGCTGCTCAAGGCGGCGCATCCCGCCTGGGAGAAAGGCAAGCATCCGGCGACGCGGGCCTTCCAGGCGTTGCGCATCCATGTCAACCGTGAACTCGAGGAACTCGAGGCGGCGCTGGAGGCGGCCCTCGAGGCGCTGGCGCCGGGCGGACACCTGGTGATCATCAGCTTTCACTCGCTGGAGGACCGCCGCGTCAAGCGCTTCATCCGCGATCAGGTGCGTGGCGATACCCATCTGCCCCGCGGCATGCCGATCCGCGACGACCAGCTGGCCCGGCGCCTGGAAACGCTGGGCAAGGCACAGCGTCCCGGAGAGGCCGAAGTCGCCGAGAACCCCCGTGCACGCAGCGCGGTGATGCGCGCCGCCCGTAAACTCGCCTAGGACGTCGGCATGGCCAGCACTTCCCCGGACACGCCCAGGACGCAACCGCGCCGCCGCTGGCGGTTGCAGTGGCGACTGTGGCTGGTGGGCCTGCTGATCGTGCTGATTCTGGGCAGCGCGCTGGCGGTGATCGCCAGTGCCCACCGCACCCGCGTGCAGTATGCGCGCCTGCAACGCCTCGAGGCCCAGCAGGACAAGCTGCAGACGGCGTGGGGGCGGCTTCTGCTCGAGGAAAGCACCTGGTCGGCGCCGTCGCGGATCGAGCGTCTGGCTGCCGAGCGCCTCGACATGCAGGTGCCCGACATCAGCCAGGTCAAGGTGATCCAGCCATGACGCAGTCGCGGCAGACACCGACGCGGGCCGAGGTGGCGCCGATGGGCCGGGGGCGCTATCGCTTCCTGATCGGTGTCGTGCTGATCGCCCTGGCGGCGCTGGTGGGACGGATCGCATACCTGAATGTCATCGACCGGGACTTCCTGCAGGGGCAGGGGGATGCCCGCACCCTGCGGGTCGAGCCGATCGATGCCCACCGGGGCATGATCACCGACCGGCACGGCGACCCGCTGGCGATTTCCACCCCGGTGGTAAGCCTGTGGGCCAATCCCCAGGAGCTGCCCGACGACGATATCCAGCGGCTGGTGCTGGCTCGGGCGCTGGGGGTCGACCTGGATTCGCTGGATGCGCGCATCCAGCGCTACCGGAATCATGAATTCATGTACCTGCGGCGACGGATGACCCCGGATGCCGCCCAGAAGGTGCTCGATCTTCAGCTGCCGGGCGTCTACGCGCAGCATGAGTACAAGCGCTACTATCCCTCCGGCGAGGTGACGGCGCAGCTTGTCGGCGTGACCAATATCGACGATCAGGGGCAGGAAGGTCTCGAGCTGGCCTACAACGGCTACCTGTCCGGGGAGCCGGGAAAACGCCGCGTACTCAAGGATCGCAAGGGGCGGCTGGTGCGCGATCTTCACCTGCTCAAGGAGGCCAAGCCGGGCGGCGACCTGACCCTGTCCATCGACCTGCGTCTGCAGTACATGGCCTACCGCGAGCTCAAGGCAGCGGTCGACGAGCACAATGCCGACGGTGGCACCCTGGTGATGATGGATGCCCATACCGGCGAGGTGCTGGCCATGGTCAACTCGCCCTCCTACAACCCCAACAACCGCACCGACATCGATGTCGACGGGCTGCGCAACCAGGCGATCACCGACGCCTTCGAGCCCGGTTCGGTGATGAAGCCGCTGGCGATGTCGGCGGCGCTCGAGACCGACAAGATCACCCCGGACACGGTGATCGACACCTCGCCCGGGTACACGCGGGTCGACGGCTACACCATCAATGACTTCCGTAACTACGGCAAGCTCAAGCCGGCCGGAATCCTGCTGCACTCGTCCAACGTCGGCATGACCCGCATTGCGCTGCAACTCGATGACGACACCATCTGGAACCGCTATCAGGCGCTGGGGCTGGGAAAAGCGCCGGAAATCGGCTTTCCCGGCGAGGCGGAGGGCAGTCTTCCCGCCCCCTACAACTGGTCGGACAGCAAGCGGGCGACCATGGCCTACGGCTACGGAGTGGCGGTCTCGGCGCTGCAGCTGGCCACCGCCTACACGGCGATCGCCAATGACGGGCGCGAGCTGTCGCCGTCGCTGCTCAAGGTCTCGGACCCACCGGCGGGCAAGCAGGTGATCAAGCCCCGGGTGGCGCATGAGCTGCTGGGCATGCTCGAGCACATCGTTCAGCCCCATGCCGGCGGTTCCAAGGCGATGGTGCCCGGCTACCGGATCGCCGGCAAGACCGGGACGGTACGCAAGGTCGAAAGCAGCGGCTATCAGACCACCGCCTATCGCTCGCTGTTCGCCGGGATCGCGCCGGTCTCGGACCCGCGCATCGTCACCGTGGTGATGATCGACAATGCCCGCGGACAGGAATACTACGGCGGCCTGGTGGCCGCGCCGGTATTTTCCCGGGTAGTCGGCAAGGCGCTGCGCCTGCTGGATGTACTGCCGGACAAGAAGGAGGCCCTGCCGTGATCGAGACGACCCGTGTGCGCCTGGCCGATGCGCTGGCTGCACTCTGGCCCCATGGCGATGTACTGCCGTTGCCGCATGACGCCACGCCGATCTGCCTGACCCGTGACAGCCGGGAGGTGCCGCACTGCCCGCATCCGGCGGTATTCATCGCCGTGCCGGGCGTGATGGGCGACGGGCGCCGCTTCATCGGTGACGCCCTGACGGCCGGTGCCGAATGGGTGCTCGCCGAAGGGGAGGGCGAGCCGGCGGCGTCCGAGTCGCGCACCAGCTGGCTGCCCGAACTCGGCGAGTCCCTGGGCGAGCTCGGCCGGGAACTGTTCCGCGTGCCCGCCTCGCTATCGCTGATTGCCGTCACGGGCACCAACGGCAAGAGTTCCGTGACCCACTACCTGGCGCAGCTGTCGACGGCGCTGGGGCATCCGGCGGGGGTCGTCGGCACGCTGGGCTGGGGGCGCCTCGGGGCGTTGATCGACAGCGGCCAGACCACGCCGGGGGCGCTGGAGCTGCAGGCGGCGCTGGGCGCGATGGCCGCCGACGGCCTCGAGCGGGTGGCGATCGAGGCTTCGTCCCACGCGCTGGCCCAGCAGCGGCTGGCGGGCGCCCGGGTAGACACCGCGGTGTTTACCAACTTGAGCCGTGATCATCTCGACTATCACGGCAGCATGGCGGCCTATGCCGCCGCTAAGGCACGCCTCTTCCAGCGTCCCGAACTCGAGCACGCGGTGGTCAATGGCGACGATCCGCTGACGCGGCTGATGCTGGCCGGGCTGCCGGCGGGCGTGCGGGTGCTGGCGACCGGGACCGCCGAGGCTACCACCCTGCGCGTGCTGGACTGGCTGCCCCACGAAACGGGGCAGCGGGCGCTGATCGCCACCCCGGACGGCGAGCGGGCCCTCGAGCTTTCCCTGATGGGGCGCTTCAACCTGGATAATGTGCTGCTGGCCATGGCCGCGCTGCTGGGGCAGGGCGAGGATCTGGACGAGCTGTGCCGGGCCGCAGCCGAGCTGGCGCCGGTGCCGGGGCGCATGCAGCGTCTGACCCGGCCCGGGGCGCCGACTGTGGTGGTCGACTACGCGCATACCCCGGATGCCCTGGCACACGCCCTGCGAGCGCTGCGTGACCACCTGCCGGGCGAGGGCGCCGCGACGGCGAAGCTATGGTGCGTATTCGGCTGTGGCGGTGATCGCGATACCGGCAAGCGGGCGTTGATGGGCGAGGTCGCCGGCCGCGAGGCCGACCGCGTGATCGTCACCGACGACAACCCCCGCAGCGAGGACCCGGCGGCGATCCGCGAAGCTATCCTCTCCGGCATGAGCGATGCCGGCCGTGCCGCGGCGCTGAGCCTGGAAGGGCGGGCGGCGGCCATCGAACGGGCGGTGGCCGACGCCGATGCCGGTGACCTGATCCTGGTGGCCGGCAAGGGCCACGAGACCTCCCAGGAGATCGCCGGGCAACGCCATCCCTTCAGTGATGAAGCCGCGGCGCGTCAGGCGCTGGCTCGGCGGGAGGCGCGCGCATGACACCGCCGTTCCCGGCCCGTCTGGGCGAGGTCGCGCGTCTGCTTGATTGCCCCGCGCCGCTGGCCGACGCCGCCATGGGTGCCGTGACCACCGATACCCGCAGCCTGGGGCGCGGAGATCTGTTCATCGCCCTCGAGGGCGAGCGTTTCGACGGCCATGCCTTTCTGGCCCGGGCGCGAGAAGCCGGTGCCGTGGCGGCGGTCGTCGCGCGCCCGGTCGACGATCCATTGGCACAACTGGTGGTACCCGATACGCGGCTGGCGCTGGGCATGCTGGCCGAGGCGCGGCGCCGGGCCTGGGGCGGCAGGCTGGCGGCCGTCACCGGCAACAGCGGCAAGACCACCGTCAAGGAGATGCTGGCGACCCTGGTGCGCCGTCAGGGGGCGACACTGGCGACCCGTGGCAACCTCAATAACGAGATCGGAGTTCCGCTGACCCTGCTGGGTCTCGAGGCCGGGCACCGTCACGCGGTGCTGGAGCTGGGGGCCAACCATCGCGGCGAGATCGCCTGGACGACGACCCTGGCACGCCCCGACGTGGCGGTGATTACCAACGTGACCGGGGCTCATGTCGGTGAATTCGGTGGGGCGGGCGCCATCGCCCAGGCCAAGGCCGAGATCCTGGCAGGATTGCCGGCCGACGGGACGGCGGTGCTCAACCGCGAGGATCGTTTCTACGCCTTCTGGCGGTGCATGGCCGGAGAGCGCGAGGTCATGGATTTCGCCGTCGAGCTCCCGGCGCGGGTCCGCGCCCGCGATCTGGTCGCGGATGACACGGGGCGTTATGCTTTCACGCTCGTCATTGATGGCCGCGAGGCAGGGCGCGTCAGCCTGGCATTGATGGGACGTCACAACGTGGCCAACGCGCTGGCCGCCGCGGCGGCTGCGCTGGCGCTGGGGCTGCCCGAGAGCGAGCTGGCCGCCGGGCTGGGCGAGGCGGCCGCGCTGCCGGGGCGGCTGTCGCTGACGGCGGGCCGTGAGGGACGCCGGCTGCTCGATGATACCTACAACGCCAATCCCGGCGCTGTGAAGGCGGCGCTGGACGTGCTGGCCGCCTTACCGGGGCCGCATTACTGCTACTTGGGCGCCATGGGGGAATTGGGAGCGGCCTCCGCGGCATTGCACGCCGAGGTGGGGCGGTATGCCCGCGAACGGGGTATCGACTTTCTCGGTACACTGGGCGCCGAAGCCGAGCCGGCGGCTCGAGCCTTCGGCGATCCCGGGTGCCATTTCACGGACTGGGCGGCGCTGCTGTGTCACGCCCACGACCATCTGCCGCCCGGGGCCAGCGTGCTGGTCAAGGGCTCGCGCAGTGCCGGCATGGAGCGTCTGATTGCCGAGCTGCGTGCCGATGATTCAAGGTGAGCGGAACCCATGCTGCTTTTCTTAGCCGATTTGCTGGCGCAGTTTCAGAGCGCTTTCACGGTCTTCAACTATCTCACGCTGCGAACCATCCTGGGGACGCTCACGGCATTGCTGTTGTGTCTGTGGCTGGGACCACTGGTGATTCGTCGTCTGGTCGAGCGCCAGATCGGCCAGGCCGTGCGCGACGACGGCCCCCAGTCGCACCTGTCCAAGGCGGGCACACCCACCATGGGCGGGGCGATGATCCTGATCGCGATCGCCATCAGTACCCTGCTGTGGGGGGATCTAACCAACCACTATGTCTGGCTGGTGCTCATCGTCACCCTGGGCTTCGGTGCCATCGGCTGGGTCGATGATTTCCGCAAGGTGGTGGAAAAGAATCCGCGGGGCCTGCCGGCGCGCTGGAAGTATTTCTGGCAGTCGGTGCTGGGGCTCGGTGCGGCGGTGTTCCTCTACGTGACCGCGGCCAGTCCGGTGGAGACCAGCCTCATCGTGCCGCTGTTCAAGGAAGTGGCCGTACCGCTGGGGCTGGGCTTCGTGGTTCTGACCTATCTGGTGATTGTGGGCAGCTCCAACGCGGTGAACCTGACCGACGGTCTCGACGGGCTGGCGATCATGCCCACGGTGATGGTGGCCATGGGGCTGGCCGTGTTCGCCTATGCCAGCGGCAACACGGTGTTCGCCGAATACCTGCATATCCCCCAGGTGCCGGGGGCCGGCGAACTGGCGGTGTTCTGCGGCACCATTGCGGGGGCCGGGCTGGGCTTTCTGTGGTTCAACACCTACCCGGCGCAGGTGTTCATGGGCGATGTCGGCGCGCTGTCGCTGGGCGCCGCGCTGGGGGTGGTGGCCGTGGTGGTGCGCCAGGAGATCGTGCTGTTCATCATGGGCGGCGTCTTCGTCATGGAGACGATCTCGGTGATTCTCCAGGTGGCCTCCTACAAGCTGACCGGTCGGCGCATCTTCCGCATGGCGCCGCTGCACCACCATTTCGAGCTCAAGGGCTGGCCGGAGCCCCGGGTGATCGTGCGTTTCTGGATCATCACCGTGGTGCTGGTGCTGCTGGGCCTGTCCACGCTGAAGATTCGCTAGGTGCCGGCGTGTCCGTCGAACGGCAAGAAGGGAGAGAAGCGGCGATGACAACGGTGCCACCGGGCTACACCCTGGTCGTCGGTCTGGGCGTGTCGGGGTTGGCGATCGCTCGCCATCTGGCGCGGCGCGGCGAGCCATTCATGATGGCCGACACCCGGGCCGAGCCGCCCGGCCTGGCCGACCTCCACCGCGCGTTTCCCGATGTGGCGGTGCATACCGGCCCGCTGACCGAGCTGGACATGGCCGAGGCCAGTGAGCTGGTGCTGAGCCCCGGCGTCGATCCGCTCACGCCGGGCATCGCCGACTACTGGCGGGCGACACTGGCCGGACATGCCGATGTGCCGCGGGTAGTGGGCGAGATCGCCCTGTTCGTGCGCGACTGCCCGGGACGGATCGCCGCGATCACCGGTTCCAACGCCAAGTCGACGGTGACGACGCTGCTCGGCGAGATGGCCGCCGAGGCCGGTCGGCGCGTGGCGGTCGGCGGCAACCTGGGGACGCCGGCGCTCGACCTGCTGGCCCGGCAGCCGGAGGCGGAGCTGTTCGTGCTCGAGCTGTCGAGCTTCCAGCTCGAGACCACGCCCGACCTGGGCGCGGCGTGTGTGGCCTTCCTCAACCTGTCCGAGGACCATCTTGACCGGCATGGCGACATGGCCGGCTATCAGGCCGCCAAGCGTGCCATCTTCCGGGGCGCAACACACGCGGTGGTCAATGCCGAGGATCCCTGGACCTGGCCGGCAGCGCCGTTGTCGTCGCAGGCACGCTTCACGACCCGCCCGCCGCAGGGCGACGACTGGGGCATCGCCCCGGGACCGGACGGGTCCCCCTGGCTGATGCACGGCGAGACGCCGCTGATGGCGACCGGCGAGATGCGCCTGGCCGGCCGTCACAACCAGGCCAATGCCCTGGCGGCGCTGGCCATGGGGACGTACCTGGGGCTCGAGGGGGCTGCGATGCGCCGGGTGCTGGCACGCTTTTCCGGCCTGCCGCACCGCGGCGAGCTGGTGGCCGAGGCGGATGGCATCCGCTGGATCAACGATTCCAAGGGCACCAATGTCGGTGCGACCCTGGCGGCGATTGCCGGTCTCGGCCCCACATTGACCGGACGGCTCGTCTGGCTGGGCGGCGGAGTCGGCAAGGGGGCGGACTTCACGCCGCTGGCCGCGCCGCTGGCTCGCCATGCCCGGGAGGCGATCGTGTTCGGTGCCGACGCCGAGCGGCTCGCGCAGGCGCTCACCGGCCAGGTGACGGTGACGCGCTGCACGACGCTTGCCGAGGCGCTAGAGCGTGCCGCCGCCATCGCCGAGCCGGGGGACTGCATCCTGCTGTCGCCGGCCTGCGCCAGTCTCGACCAGTTCACCGACTATCGCGCACGCGGCGAGGCCTTTCGGGCAGCGGCGCAAGCCTATTGCGCGTCCGGTGCGGAGGGACGACCGTGATCGCCGCGCTGAGCCGCCGTCTGTCCACCGATCATCAGCGTTGTGACGGCTGGTTGCTGATCGCGGCGCTGTCCCTGCTGCTGGTCGGCTGGGTCATGGTGACCTCGGCCTCCACCGAAATTGCCGCCAGCCTGACCGGCAATCCCTATTATTTCAGCATTCGTCACGGCGTCTTCATCCTGATATCGCTGGTGATCGCCGTGCCACTGGTCCGGGTGCCGCTCTCGTTATGGAAGCGCTACGCCGGCTGGCTACTGCTGGGGGCCTTCGTATTGCTGCTGGTGGTGCTGTTCGTGGGTACCGAGGTCAACGGCAGCCGCCGCTGGCTGCGGCTCGGCATCGTCAACGTGCAGGCCTCGGAAGTGGCCAAGCTGTGTCTGATCCTGTTCGTGGCGCGTTACCTCGAGCGTTTTCTGCCGGGGGTGCGTCGCTACTGGTGGGACTTTCTCAAGCCGCTGGTGATTCTGGTGCCGTTCGGGGTGCTGCTGATCATGGAGCCCGACTACGGCGCGCTGGTGGTGGTCACCGGCTGTGTGATGGGCATGCTGCTGATGGCCGGCGCGCCGTTGATGCGGTTCATTCTGCTGCTGGCGCTGGTAGTGGTACTGGGCGGCATCGTCGCGGTCGCCGAACCCTATCGCCTCGAGCGCCTGACCAGTTTCACCAACCCCTGGGCGGACATGTATAACTCGGGGTATCAGCTGACCCAGGCCTTGATCGCCTACGGGCGCGGGCACTGGTTCGGCCTGGGGCTGGGCAACAGTGTGCAGAAGCTGTTCTACCTGCCCGAGGCGCATACCGACTTCGTGTTCGCGGTGATCGCCGAGGAGCTCGGCCTGGTGGGCGCCGTGGCGGTCGTGGGCCTGTTCGCGGTACTGGTGTACCGGGCACTGCGGATCGGCCGGCGTGCCGAGCTGGCGCGATTGCCGTTCGCGGCCTATCTCAGCTACGGTATCGCCCTTGTCTTCGGTGCCCAGGCGTTCATCAACATCGGTGTCAGCACCGGCATGCTGCCGACCAAGGGGCTGACCCTGCCGCTGCTCAGCTACGGTGGCTCCAGCCTGGTGGTGAGCGCGGTGATGGTGGCGCTGCTGGTGCGCGTCGATCTCGACACCCGGCAGATACTGCGCAACGCCCACGGCGGCAAGGCGCGCTGACGATCTTCAACACATTCAGGGAGCCTCAGGCGGTGACACAGGAGACGACTTCCTCCGCGACACAGGCACGCTTGCAACGAGTGCTGATCATGGCCGGAGGGACGGGCGGACACGTGATTCCGGCGCTGTCTCTGGCCGAGGCTCTGACGCAGCGCGGCGTTCAGGTCGAGTGGCTGGGCAGTCCTCGGGGGATCGAGAATCGCCTGGTGCCCGAGGCCGGACTGGTGCTGCATCGTATCGCGGTGGCCGGCCTGCGCGGCAACGGCATGGCCGGCTGGTTGCAGGCGCCGTGGCGGCTGTGGCGGGCGGTGGCACAGGCGAAACGTGTGCTGACCACCTTTGACCCGCAACTGGTGGTGGGGCTGGGCGGATTCGCCAGCGGCCCCGGCGGTCTGGCGGCGCGGCTGAGCGGGCGGCCGCTGATCGTCCATGAGCAGAATGCGATCGCCGGGCTGACCAATCAGGTGCTGGCGCGGCTGGCGTGGCGTGCCTATGCGGCCTTCCCCGGCGCGTTTCGCAAGCTGGGGTCGCGCCGTGAGGCGATCGTCATCGGTAACCCGGTGCGTCCGGCCATTGCCCGCCTGGGCGAGACGCTTCGTGATCCTGAAGCCATGCAGGGGCGCCGCCTGCGGGTGCTGGTGGTGGGGGGCTCCCTGGGGGCGGTGGCCCTCAACCAGTTGCTTCCCGAGGCGCTGGCGAAGCTGCCCGAAGCGCAGCGGCCCGAGGTTCGTCATCAGGCCGGTCGCGAGCGTCGCGAGACCACCGAGCAGGGCTATCGGGAGGCCGGGGTCGATGCCCGGGTCAGCGAGTTCATCGACGACATGGCCGAGGCCTACGCCTGGGCGGACCTGGTGGTCTGCCGTTCCGGGGCGCTGACGGTCAGCGAGCTGGCGGCGGCGGCGAAGCCGGCGCTGCTGGTGCCGTTCCCGTATGCAGTCGACGATCACCAGACCCGCAATGCCGATTACCTGGTGGAGGCCGGGGCCGCGCGACTGCTGCCCCAGGCTACCCTGAACGCGACCTCGCTGGCCGCCGTGCTGGACGAGGTCCTCAATCCCCAACTTCTCGCCACCATGGCCGGGGCGGCGCGCTCCCGGGCGCGCCTTGATGCCGTCGAGCGCCTGGTGGAAGGCTGCATGGAGGCCGCTCTTGAGCGATAGCATGTTTTCTCCCGTCCCCGGCCAGCTTCGCAAGGGGCCCGGCATGCGGCGCATCCGGCGCATTCACTTCGTGGGCATCGGTGGCGCCGGCATGTGCGGGATCGCCGAGGTGCTGGCCAATCAGGGCTATGAGGTCAGCGGCAGCGACCTCAAGGCATCGGCGGTGACGGCGCACCTCGAGGCGTGCGGCGTGCGCATCGCCATCGGACATGCCGCGGCGCATGCCGGCGGGGCCGATGTGGTGGTGGTATCCACCGCGGTGGACGCCGGCAACCCGGAAATCGACTGGGCCCGGGAGCATCGCGTTCCGGTGGTGCGGCGTGCCGAGATGCTGGCGGAGCTGATGCGCTTTCGTCACGGCATTGCCATCGCCGGTACTCACGGCAAGACCACCACCACCAGCCTGACCGCCACCATGCTGGCCGAGGGCGGGCTGGACCCGACCTTCGTGATCGGTGGCAAGCTGACCAGCGCCGGCACCAATGCGCGCCTGGGGGAGGGCGACGTGCTGGTCGCGGAAGCCGACGAGTCGGATGCCTCCTTCCTCCACCTGCAGCCCATGGTCGCGGTGGTGACCAATGTGGATGCCGACCACATGGGGACCTACGCCGGAGACTTCACACGGCTCAAGGACACCTTCATCGAGTTTCTGCACAACCTGCCGTTCTACGGTCTGGCGGTGCTGTGCCTGGACGATGCCAATGTGCGCGAGCTGCTCCCGCGGGTGCAGCGGCAGTTCGTGACCTACGGCTTCGACGAGCAGGCGGACTACCGGGTCACCGATTTCGTGCAGCAGGCCGGCGAGATTCGCTTCACGGCACGGCGCCCGGAGGGGCATGCGCCGCTGGCGGTGCGCCTGGCGATGCCCGGTGAGCACAATGCGCTCAATGCCCTGGCGTCGATCGCCGTCGCCACCGATGCCGGTGTCGAGGATGCGGCGATCCAGCGGGGACTGGCGAGCTTCGCCGGCGTGGGGCGGCGCTTCCAGGTGCATGGCGAGTTTGCCCTGCCCGGCGGGGAGGGGCAGGTGATGCTGGTGGACGATTATGGGCACCACCCTCGGGAAGTGGAGATGGTGATCCGCGCGGTACGTGCGGGCTGGCCGCAGCGGCGGCTGGTGATGGTGTACCAGCCGCATCGGTTTTCGCGTACCCGGGATCTCTACGAGGATTTCGTGCGGGTGCTGTCCGGGGTCGATACCCTGGTGCTGCTGGATGTCTACAGTGCCGGCGAGGCGCCGATCCCCGGTGCGGAAGGGCGAACCCTGGCGGGCTCGATCCGGCAGCGCGGCGAGGTCGATCCCCTGTTCGCCGAGACCAAGGCCGAACTGCCGCGTCTGTTGCAGAATGTGCTGCAGGATGGCGATATCCTGATCACCCAGGGGGCGGGCGATATCGGCGGCATCGCCCTGGCCCTGGCCGACAGTCATCTGGGCTTGCATGAGGTCGAACTATGAGCGTCAAGCATCAGGCGCGCACCGGAACGCCGTGCCCCGGACGTTACGGGCGCGTGATCGTGCTCTACGGGGGGGATTCGGCCGAACGTGAGGTGTCACTGGTCAGTGGTGCCGCCGTGCTGGCTGCCTTGCAGCGCAGCGGTGTGGATGCGCGCGGCCATGATCTGGCAGCCGGTGGCCTGAGTGGCCTCGAGGCACTGGCACCGGATCGGGTGTTCATCGCGTTGCACGGCCGCGGCGGCGAGGATGGGACCGTGCAGGGGGCTCTGGAGCTGCTCGGCGTCCCCTATACCGGTAGCGGCGTGCTGGCTTCGGCGCTGGGCATGGACAAGCAGCGTACCAAGCAGCTGTGGCGAGCCGTCGGGCTGCCCACACCCGAGAGCATCACGCTCGGTCGTGAATCGGACTGGGACGCGGTCGTGGCGCAGCTGGGCCTGCCGTTGGTCGTCAAGCCCGTCCACGAGGGATCGACGCTGGGCATTACCATCGTCCATGACCGACAGGCCCTGGAGGCCGCCTTTGCCGAAGCGGCCCGCTTCGACGCGGCGGTCATGGCCGAACGCTACATTCAGGGCGACGAGTACACGGTGTCGCTGCTCGGCGACCGGACGCTGCCGGCGATTCGGGTCGAAGTGCCCGGCGGGTTCTACGACTACGAGGCCAAGTACCATTCCGACACGACGCGCTACCATCTGCCCTGCGGGCTGAGCGAGGCGGATGAGCGCGCCCTGGGTGACCTGTGTCGCGAGGCCTTTCTGGCCATCGGCGCCAGAGGCTGGGGGCGTGTCGATGTGATGCGCGATGCGGAAGGGCGTTTCTGGCTGCTCGAGGTCAATACCGTGCCGGGGATGACCGATCACAGCCTGGTGCCGCAGTCCGCCGCGCATGCCGGGATCGATTTCGATACCTTGGTGCTGCGTATTCTCGACACGACCCTGGAGTCCTGACCCGGATGGCGGCGAGCGGTTCGCGGGGTTCCTTGCTGGGTGTCGTCCTGCTGCTGGTGCTGCTGGTGGCTGGGGGGCGTGCACTGTGGCTATGGCTGGATCGACCGGTCGAACGGGTCTCCATTCGTGGCGAGCTGGAACACGTCAGCGCGGAATATCTGCGCAGCAAGCTGGCCCCGCTGGTGCAGGGCAAGACGTGGCTGTCGGTGGACCTGGCCGAATTGCGCGAGCGGGCGCGGCGCATCGAATGGTTGCAGGAAGTTCGGGTATCGCGACAATGGCCCGATGCCCTGGCCTTCGAACTGTTCGAGCAGCACCCGGTGGCGCGCTGGAATGACACCGAGCTGCTCAACCCCAGAGGCAAGGCGTTTCGTCGCGATTCGGTGACGGTCGACGAGCCTCTGCCCGATCTGGCGGGGCCGCGGGGCAGTGGTTCGGAAGTGCTGGCCTGGTACGATCGTCTCCAGCGGCAACTCAAGCCACTGGGGCTGACGGTCACCCAGCTGCGGCTCGAGGACCGCGGCGCCTGGCGCTTTCAGGTCAATGATGGTCTCTGGGTGATGCTGGGTCGCAACGACAAGCCGGCCCGGCTAGCTCGCTTCGTGGCGGCCTGGCGACGCCAGCTGAACGAGGAGGCGTCGCGGATTCGCTACGTTGATCTACGCTATCCCAACGGCGTTGCCGTCGCCTGGCATGGCGAGGATGCCGAGGCGGGTGCGGACGGCTGACAGGTGCCGGCGTCTGTCGTGATTCCGGTCACTAATCCCGGGCGTCTGGCGCGTGACGAGGTATTTCTTTCGCAAAAAAATCCCCGTATTCTGACCCGAATTCTCTTGGGTCACGGCCTGCTTGGCGTTTACGTTCTATACTTCGACCCAATTTTGTATCTGTAAAAAAACGGTTTCTCAATTCAGTGAAGATCGAGGAGTGATCCCGACCCATGGCAGGACAATCCAATGCTTCCAATATGGTGGTCGGGCTGGATATCGGAACATCCAAGGTCGTGGCGATCGTCGGTCAGCCCACCGACGATGGCGGGCTGGAAATCGTCGGTATCGGTTCGCACCCTTCCCGGGGCATGAAGAAGGGTGTGGTCATCAATATCGAGTCCACCGTCCAGTCGATTCAGCGGGCGGTGGAAGAGGCCGAGCTGATGGCCGGGTGTGACATTCATTCCGTTTATGTGGGTATCGCGGGCAGCCACATCAGCTCGATGAACTCCGATGGGGTGGTCGCAATCAAGGATCGTGAGGTGACGCCCTCCGATATCGAGCGGGTCATCGATTCGGCCCGAGCCCGGGCCATCTCCGAAGGGCAGCGCATCCTGCATGTCCTGCCTCAGGAATTTGCCATCGACACCCAGGAAGGCATTCGGGAGCCACTCGGCATGTCGGGTGTGCGCCTGGAAGCCCGAGTGCATCTGGTGACCGCGGCGCTCAACGCGGTGCAGAATATCGAGAAATGTGTGCGTCGCTGCGGTCTCGAGGTCGATGCCATCATTCTCGAGCAGCTGGCGTCGAGTCATGCGGTACTCACCGAGGACGAGCGCGAGCTTGGCGTGTGCATGGTGGACATCGGCGGTGGCACGACCGACATCGCGGTGTTCACCGAGGGCGCCATTCGCCACACCTCGGTCATCCCCATTGCCGGTGACCAGGTTACCAATGACATCGCCATGGCGCTGCGCACGCCGACGCAGTATGCCGAGGACATCAAGGTCAAGTACGCCTGTGCCCTGACACAACTGGCATCCAGCGATGAAATGATCAAGGTTCCCAGCGTGGGAGACCGCCCGGCTCGCGACCTGTCGCGTCAGTCGCTCGCCGAGGTGGTCGAGCCGCGCTACGAGGAGCTGTTTACACTTGTACGCGAGGAACTGCGGCGCAGCGGCTACGAGGATCTCGTGGCCGCCGGCGTGGTGCTGACCGGGGGGACGGCGCGCATGGAAGGCGTGGTCGAACTCGCGGAGGAAATCTTTCACATGCCGGTGCGCATCGCGAGCCCCCAGAACGTCCGGGGGCTGGTCGACGTGGTGCGCAATCCGATTTATTCCACGGGCGTGGGTTTGCTACTCTACGGTATGCGTGACGCCAAGCCGGGCGATAACCGTGCGGTGTCCGCCCAGCCCCGTAGAGAGGAAGTCTCACGGCGTGGTCTCAAGGATGGCATCTCGGCGCTGGAACGGGTCAAAGGCTGGTTCAAAGGAAATTTCTGACAAGGCCGAAACTGGCCACAGGAGACGGGGCAAATGTTCGAACTGGTAGATAATGCACCTTCCAGCAGCGCTGTCATCAAGGTGATCGGCGTTGGTGGTGGCGGTGGCAACGCCGTCAATCACATGGTCGAGAGCAACATCGAGGGCGTCGAATTCATCTGCGCCAATACCGATGCGCAGGCCCTCAAGCGGGTTGCCGCCAAGACCGTTCTCCAGTTGGGTAGCGAAATCACCAAGGGGCTGGGCGCCGGTGCCAGCCCGGACGTGGGCCGCCAGGCAGCGATGGAGGATCGCGAGCGTATCGCGGAGCTGCTGCAGGGCGCCGACATGGTCTTCATCACCGCCGGCATGGGTGGGGGTACCGGCACCGGCGGTGCGCCGGTGGTGGCCGAAGTGGCCAAGGAACTGGGAATTCTGACTGTTGCCGTGGTGACACGGCCCTTCCCCTTCGAGGGGCCCAAGCGCATGAAAGTCGCCGAGGAGGGCATGAAGGAGCTCTCCCAGCACGTCGACTCGCTGATCACCATTCCCAACGAGAAGCTGCTGGCGGTGCTGGGCAAGAGCGCCAGTCTGCTGACGGCGTTCAGCGCCGCCAACGACGTGCTGCTCGGCGCCGTTCAGGGTATTGCCGAGCTGATCACCAGCCCGGGGATCATCAACGTCGACTTCGCCGACGTGCGCACCGTCATGTCGGAGATGGGCATGGCGATGATGGGTACCGGCGGCGCGACCGGCGAGAACCGGGCCCGCGAGGCCGCCGAGAAGGCGATTCGCAGCCCGCTGCTCGAGGATATCGATCTGCACGGCGCGCGCGGCATCCTGGTCAACATCACGGCCGGTCCCGACCTGTCGATCGGCGAGTTCAACGACGTCGGCGCCACGGTACAGGAGTTCGCCTCTCAGGACGCCACCATTGTGGTGGGTACCGCGATCGACATGGAAATGTCCGACGAGCTGCGGGTCACCGTGGTGGCTGCCGGCCTGGATGGCGCCCGCGAGAAACCGGCCGCCCGTGAATCTGTGGCTCGCCCCGAGACCACCGACTATCGCAAGCTGCAGCAGCCGACCGTCATGCGTCAGCAGGCGGCCAAGGCCGAGCAGGAGGAAACCGCGAAGGCCCGTCAGGAGCGTCGCAAGGCCAAGGACATCGACGACTATCTCGATATTCCTGCCTTCCTGCGCCGTCAGGCCGATTGATCCGGTCGGCAGGCGTCATGGGCTTGGCCGGCGACATTTTTTTGGTTAAACAGCTGTTCGATGTTATAGTGAACACTGTTTGACAATTTATGCAGCAGCCTGGTCATTGCCCATGATTAAGCAAAGAACCCTCAAGAACACCATGCGGGCCACGGGAGTCGGCCTGCACTCGGGCGAAAAGGTCTACCTGACCCTTCGCCCGGCGCCGGTCAACACCGGCATCGTGTTCGTGCGCACGGATCTCGAGCCGGAGGTGCGAATCCCGGCGCGGGCCGAGAATGTCACCGACACCACGCTGTGCACGGCCCTGTCGCGCGATGGCGTCAAGGTGGCCACCGTCGAGCATCTGATGTCGGCCTTTGCGGGGCTGGGCATCGACAATGCCTTCGTCGAGCTCAGCGCGCCGGAAGTGCCGATCATGGATGGCAGTGCCGGGCCTTTCGTGTTTCTCATCCAGTCGGCGGGAATCGCCGAGCAGGAGGCGCCGAAGAAGTTCATTCGCATCAAGCGCGAAGTGCTGGTGCGTGATGGCGACAAGGAGGCTCTCTTCCTGCCCCATGAAGGCTTCAAGGTCACCTTCTCGATCGATTTCGACCACCCTGTCTTCGAGCAGCAGAAGCAGATGGCCAGTGTCGACTTCTCCACCACCTCCTTCGTCAAGGAGGTCTCGAGGGCCCGGACCTTCGGCTTCATGCGTGACCTGGAGTTCCTGCGCGGCCAGAATCTGGCGCTGGGCGGCAGCCTGGACAATGCTATCGTCGTCGATGACTACCGCATCCTCAACGAGGGTGGCCTGCGCTACGAGGATGAGTTCGTCAAGCACAAGGTGCTCGACGCCATCGGGGATCTCTATCAGCTCGGTCACAGCCTGATCGGTGAGTTCCGCGGTGTGAAATCCGGTCACGCCCTCAACAATCAGCTCTGCCGGGCCATGCTGGAAAATCCCGATGCCTGGGAGATTGTCACCTTCGAGGAAGCCTCCCAGCGAGCGCCTATCTCCTATTCGGCGCCCGCCATGGCCATGTAAGGCGTTTTTCGACAGGCAACCAGGCATGCTTGACGCCAGCCCGACCGGGCTGGCGTTTTTCATGGCCATTTCAGGGCTTCGGCTTGCCGTCTTCCGTACGTGCGTGCGAGGCAAGGCGCTCCAGGGCGCGCTTGAGTTGCGGGTCGCGCGTATCCCGGGCGCAGGCCTGCAGTTCCTCGGCGGCGGGGGCGGGCAGCGCTCGGTGCTGAACCGGGGGCGGTTTGACCGGGCTGACGGGGCGAACCTTGAGCGTCAGGGCGAGCACGGCCTCGAAGCCGGGCAGTTCGCGAATCAGGCGCAGCAGGCGTGCCTGTTCGTAACGCAGCCAGGTCAGCCAGTGGGCCCCGTCCGTGATCAGGGTCAGGCGCCCGTCGCGGTAGCCGCCGACGAACAGGTGAGGGCGAATCTCCTCCGGAAGATTATGGCGCAGGTGCGCCTGGGCGCGATCGATGAGCTGTGCCTTGCGGATCAGGCCGCCCAGGTCGGCACCCGAGGTACCCTGCGG
This sequence comes from Halomonadaceae bacterium T82-2, assembly GCA_001577635.1. Taxonomy (GTDB): domain Bacteria; phylum Pseudomonadota; class Gammaproteobacteria; order Pseudomonadales; family Halomonadaceae; genus Modicisalibacter. The sequence continues at coordinate 129,576 of LSBP01000006.1, forward strand.
GGAGAGGAGGCGTGTCGCGGGCTGGGCGCGAAAACGCTTAGCCTTTATACTCATTGGCTTGCCCGTGAAACTGCGAAAGCGATATCGCGCAATCTAGCATGCCCTGGAGCCATTCGACAGCATGACCTGCCCCCCTCTCGCCGCGACCCGTGCCGACGGAACCGGTCGGCAACGCGCCAGGCGTACGTCGCGCTGGTGGCTGGCCGGTCTGCTGGTCGGCTGCCTGTTGCCGACCACGCTGGGGCACGGTGAGGCGCTCAGGCTCGCCGAGCAGATCACCCAGATCTGCCTCATGGCCCCTGCGGCGATCCGTGAAGAGTCGCGTCGGGCGCGCAAGCGAGCTGCCCACCGCTGGCCAGTCCGTGACGGTCGCCCCCGGTCCAAACCACGAGTGTGGCACGAGGCCGCCGGACAGGCCTGTTGCGGGGTGGATCTGGCAACCCGGGCGCCGAGGGCACCCCCCTTCATTGTGTGAATGCCTGGATCGATATTTCCGGCGGGCACCGTGTCGGCCGGCTCTCTTTGCACAATGATTGGACACTGCTAATGATCAATACTCTGGTTCGCAAGCTCGTCGGCTCCAAGAACGACCGCGAAGTCAAGCGCATGGGCAAGCTGGTCGCCGACATCAATCGGCTTGAAGAGGACATCGCGGCGCTCGACGATGACGCCCTGCAGGCACGTACGGCCCAGTTCCGCGAACGACTCCAGAATGGAGAAAGCCTCGATCGCCTGCTGCCCGAGGCCTTTGCCACAGTGCGTGAGGCCAGCCGCCGCATCATGGGCATGCGCCACTTCGACGTGCAGTTGATCGGTGGGATCACCCTGCATCGTGGGCGTATCGCCGAAATGAAGACCGGCGAGGGCAAGACGCTGGTGGCGACCCTGGCCGTCTATCTCAATGCGATTCCCGGGCGCGGGGTTCACGTCGTGACCGTCAACGACTACCTGGCCCGGCGCGACGCGGAATGGATGCGTCCGCTTTACGAGTCGCTGGGATTGACCGTCGGCGTGATCTACTCGGGGCAGACCTCGGCCGAGAAGCGCGAGGCCTATGCCTGCGACATCACCTACGGCACCAACAACGAGTATGGCTTCGACTACCTGCGGGACAACATGGCATTCTCGCTGGAAGAGAAGGTCCAGCGGGAGCTGCACTACGCGATCGTCGACGAAGTGGACTCGATTCTCATCGACGAGGCACGGACCCCGCTGATCATCTCCGGCCCGGTGGAGGAAAATACCGAGCTCTACAAGGTGGTCGACCGCCTGGCGACGGAACTCGAGGTCTGCGAGGACCCCGAGGAGCCGGAAAGCGGCGACTTCACCCTCGACGAGAAGCAGAAGCAGGTGGAGCTGACCGAGGACGGCCACCACAAGGTCGAGGAGCTGATGCGCCGACAGGGGCTGCTGAACGAGGAGGACTCCCTCTACGCAGCCCAGAACCTGGGACTGCTGCACCACATGCACTCGGCGCTCAGGGCACGCCACCTCTTTCATCGAGACGTCGACTACATCGTCAGCAATGGCGAGGTGGTGATCGTCGACGAACATACCGGTCGCAGCATGCCCGGCCGGCGCTGGTCGGAGGGGCTGCACCAGGCCGTCGAGGCGAAGGAGGGTGTGGCCATCCAGAAGGAGAGCCAGACGCTGGCTTCGACCACCTTCCAGAACTACTTCCGCCTCTACGAGAAGCTGTCGGGCATGACCGGCACCGCCGATACCGAAGCCTTCGAGTTCCGCCAGATCTACGGGCTCGACGTGACGGTGATTCCGACCAACAAGCCGATCGCGCGCGTTGATCACAATGACCTGGTCTACCTCTCGGCCCAGGAAAAGTTCGAGGCGATCATCGAGGACGTGAAAACCCAGCGTGATGCCGGGCGCCCCATACTGGTGGGCACGGCCTCGATCGAGACGTCCGAGTTGCTGTCGGGACTCATGAAGCAGGCCGACATCCCTCACAATGTGCTCAACGCCAAGCAGCACCAGAGCGAGGCGGAAATCATCGCCCAGGCCGGCCAGCCCGGGGCGATCACCATCGCCACCAACATGGCGGGTCGCGGTACGGACATCGTGCTGGGTGGCAACTGGGAGGCGGAGGTCGCCAAGCTCGATAACCCCTCACAGGAGCAGATCGACGCCGCCAAGGCCGAATGGCAGCAGCGCCACGATGCCGTTCTCGAGGCCGGGGGGCTACACGTCATCGGTTCCGAGCGTCACGAGTCGCGGCGCATCGACAATCAGCTGCGTGGGCGTGCAGGTCGTCAGGGCGATCCGGGGTCCACCCGCTTCTTCCTCTCGCTGGAGGACAACCTGATGCGCCTGTTCGGCTCCGAGCGGGTGCAGCGCCTGATGCAGGCCCTGGGGCTCGAGCGGGGCGAGGCCATCGAGCACAAGATGGTATCCAATGCGGTCGAACGGGCGCAGAAGAAGGTCGAAGGGCGCAACTTCGATATCCGCAAGCAGTTGCTCGAATACGATGACGTGGCCAATGACCAGCGCCGCGTGATCTACGAGCAGCGCGACGAGATCCTCGGTGCCGAGGATGTCTCCGATAACGTGGCGGGTATCCGTGATGAAGTGCTCGACGAGGCGATCAGCGGCTTCGTGCCGCCCCAGAGCCTGCCCGAGCAGTGGGACCTGGACGGTCTGCAGCAGTATCTGAAGAGCGAGTTCAACCTCGATGTGCCGCTGACCCAGTGGGCCGAGGAGGATGAAAACTTCCATGAGGAAGCCCTGCGCGAACGACTCCAGACCCAGCACCGCGAGATCTATGCCGCCAAGGTGGAGGCGGTCGGTGAAGAGCTGATGCGGCGTTTCGAAAAGCAGGTCATGCTTCAGGTGCTCGATACCCGTTGGAAGGAACACCTGCAGTCCATGGATCATCTGCGCCGGGGTATCCATCTGCGCGGTTATGCCCAGAAGAATCCCAAGCAGGAATACAAGCGCGAAGCCTTCGAGCTGTTCCAGAGCCTGCTGGGCAATATCAAGCATGACGTGACGCGCATCCTCAGCCATGTCCAGGTGCGCCGTCAGGAAGAGGTCGAGGAACTGGAACGCCAGCGCCGGGAAACACTGGAACGCGAGAAGGCCAGCGCCACGCAGCGTCACGACGATATCGCGGACGACAGTGACGAGGCACCGGAAGGGGAGTCGGCGCAGACGGTACGGCGCGAGGGGCCCAAGGTCGGGCGCAACGATCCATGCCCCTGCGGCTCGGGCAAGAAGTACAAGCAGTGTCACGGCAAGCTGCAGTAAGCGACAATCCCGAACAGGTCAGGAGATGAAACATGGCGGTAGGTGAAGCGGTCTTTCCCCGGATGCCGGTCCTCGATGGGCTGCGTCTGGGTACGGCGGAGGCGGCGATCAAGAAACCGGGGCGGCGTGATCTGGTCGTGATCGAGTTGCCGGAGAATACCGCCGTGGCCGGCGTGTTCACGCGCAATGCCTTCTGCGCGGCGCCGGTTCACGTCGCCAGGCGGCATCTCGCCCGCGGCGACGTGCGCTATCTGCTGATCAATACCGGCAATGCCAACGCCGGTACCGGCGAGCAGGGGATGAAGGATGCCGAGCAAAGTTGCCGAGCGCTCGCCTCGCTGGCCGGTTGCGAAAGCGAGGCGGTGCTGCCGTTTTCCACCGGTGTGATCGGCGAGCCTCTGCCGGTGGCACGAATCGAGGCCGCGCTGCCGCGCGCCCTCGAAAGCCTGGATGACTCACCGGACGCCTGGCAGCAGGCGGGCGAGGGTATCCTGACCACGGACACGCGCCCCAAGGGCGCGACCGCTACCTGCCGGATTGACGGCCAGACGGTGACCATCAACGGCATCAGCAAGGGCTCCGGCATGATTCAGCCCAACATGGCCACCATGCTGGGCTTCGTGGCGACCGATGCCGCCATCGAGCCGGAGTTGCTGGCATCGCTGCTGCGTGAAACCACGCAGGTCAGCTTCAACAGCATTACGGTCGACAGCGATACATCGACCAACGATGCCTGTCTGTTGATGGCTACCGGGCGTAGTGCGCGTGTGGCATGCCCCGAGGATGTCGCCACGTTTCGGGCTGCGCTCGAATCGGTCATGGTGGAGTTGGCGCAGGCGATTATCCGCGACGGCGAGGGAGCAACGAAGTTCGTCACCCTGCAGGTCGAGCAGGCCAGGACGGTACAGGAGGCCCGGGACGTGGCCTTCACCGTCGCCCATTCGCCGCTGGTCAAGACCGCCCTTTATGCCTCGGATGCCAACTGGGGAAGGATTCTGGCCGCCGTGGGGCGGGCACCGGTGCAGGCGTTCGACGTCAACGCCGTGACCATCGACCTCGGTGACGTGCGCCTGGTCGAGCACGGCGGGCGTGCGGCCGGTTATACCGAAGAAGCCGGCAGTCGCGAAATGGCACGGGAAGACATTACCATACGCATCCTTCTGGGACGCGGCGAATCGGCGGCCACCGTCTGGACCTCCGACCTGTCGCACGAGTATATCTCCATCAATGCCGACTATCGCAGTTGATCGGCACATCACTTTTTTCGTCCCGCCAACGAGAAACGACAAGGTTCTAGAGGTAAGTACGCAAGATGATCAAACGACGGGTGCATGTGGCAGCGGCTGCCATCTTCAGCGACGACGGAAACGAGGTGTTGCTGGCCAGACGCCCCTCCACGGTGGATCAGGGGGGATTGTGGGAATTTCCCGGCGGCAAGCTGGCGCCCTACGAAACAGGGTTCGAGGCACTCCGGCGCGAACTGCACGAGGAACTCGGTATCTCCATCGAGCGGGCCCAGCCGCTGATTCGCGTGCATCATGAATATTCCGACAAGCATATCCTGCTCGATGTCTGGCAGGTGCACGGCTTCTCCGGCGAGCCCTATGGGCGGGAAGGGCAAGCAGTTCGCTGGGTCAAGCTGGGGGAGCTGTTCAATTATCCGTTCCCGGCCGCGAATCTACCGATTCTGCGTGCCGTCATGCTCCCGACCGAATACCTGATCACCGCGGAAGAAGAAGATGACGCGGCTTTTCTCGACAAGCTGCAGCGTGCGCTGGTCGAGGACGGCGTTCGCCTGGTGCAGCTGCGGGCCAAGTCGCTGGATGAAGCCGCCTATCTGGCGCGTGCGGAGCAGGCCCTGCAGCTATGCCGTGAGCACGGGGCGCGGCTGCTGTTGAATGCCGAGCCCGAGATGCTTGCGCACATCGATGCCGACGGGGTGCACTTGACCAGTGAACGACTGATGACCCTGGAACGTCGTCCGATTGCTGAAGGCAAATGGCTGTCTGCCTCGACTCATGATGAGGGGCAGTTGACCCAGGCCGGGCGGATCGGCTGCGATTTCGTGACCCTGTCGCCGCTGCGGACCACGCCCTCGCACCCCGATGCCGCGCCCCTGGGCTGGCATGACTTCCAGCAACTCGTGGAGCCCGCGGCCATGCCGGTGTTCGCGCTGGGTGGGATGACCCGGCATGACGCCAACCATGCCCGGGCTGTCGGGGCTCAGGGCATTGCTTCAATTCGGGACTTCTGGCGCTAGGCCGAGCGCTTCGGAACAGGGCGCCGGAAGCCACTGGGTATCCGGCGCCGGCCTCCTTTGGCAAAAAAGTTCGCCAAGGGGCTTGTCAGGGCCGATGTTGATGCGTAAAGTACGCATCCGCTGCCGACGACGGGACACGTCACCGGCGGTATTGAGGAGAAGCAAGTGGTTGTTTCCTCGAAGATTTTTTGGAAGGCGGCGATGAAAATCGCACTTGCCAAACCGCTTCGAAGCGCCTAGAATGCTCTCCCACGATTCGGCAGGCCGGCGGCCGCCGCGGGATCGGTTTTCACCGATCGCCACGACGACAAACGCCGCTTGACACGCCGGGCCGAATCGGTAGAATACAGCCTCTCTCGCAACGAGGCGCTCAACGAGCAACGGTTGCGACGCTCTTTAACAATTCGATCAGGTAATTCATGTGGGCGCTTGGCCGAGATAACGGTGACACGTCACCAAATATCAAGGCAAG
>LSBP01000049.1 GCA_001577635.1 Halomonadaceae bacterium T82-2
GGGCTCGGGGCAGATCAGCGTGCTGCAGCAGTTCATCGTGATCACCGCGATCCCGGTGTCGCTGGTGCTGCTGCCCTCGCTGTGGACCGGCCCCAAGGCGGCCTATGCCATGGCCCGCGAGCAGGGGTTGATCGACGGCCCCCGGGAGCCGCGCCATGACTGAGCTGCGCCATCCGACGATCGACAGCCCGGCGCTGCGGCCGGCCGCGACGGTCATGGATCTGGAGCGCCTGGGCAGCCTGCACGCCAGCCGGTTGAGCTTCGTGCGCAGCCTGGTGCGCCAGATGGCCCGGCAGCGCTGGCAGATCAGTCGCGTACGCTTCGACCTGGACGCGCAGGGCTACGGGGTCGCGATCTACCGGCTGCAGACGCCCCACGGACGCTACCACGGGGTGATCTTCTCGCAGTATCTCGACGCGGCGCGGCGCTCCGATCGGGTGATCGCCGACGCCTGGGACGTGACCTTCGGCGTGGTCGAGGGCGACGTCGACGAGGCACTGCTCGAGCAGATGGCCAGGAACGTGCCGCTGCAGGAGGCCGGGCGCCAGCACCCGCGGGTGCTGGTGCTGTCCCGCGCCAATCGCAGCCTGCGCAACTTCGCCCAGTTCGTCGAGGCGCTGTCGGCCGGGGCGCAGCCGGACCCGGCGTGGCTGACCCGGGTCGGCTACCTCTATCGGACCACGGCGGTCTACGGCAACGGCAAGTTCGGCATCGCCGACTTCATGCGCCTGCGCGACAACCCGGATTTCCGCCGGCCGTTCTCGGCGCAGATGCTGGCGGTCTATCTGCTGCGCCACTTCTCGATCGACCAGGTGGAACACATCGCCCATTGCCGGGCGCCGGAGGCGGCGGTGCCGCTGGCCCGGGAACTGAGCCGCTATCTGGGCATCGGCAACTCCACCGGGCTGGGCATGGCGCCGTTTCTGATCAATCACCCGCAGCTGATTCAGCAGTGGGTCTACTGCCGGGAGCGCGCCCTGGCGCTGGCGCTGTCACAACGGCCGGAGGAGGCGGATCGCCGGCGGCTCATCGTCCTGACGCGCCGGGCCATGACCCATCTGGCGCAGACCCTGACCGAGGACGCCGAGCAGAGCGCGCGCAATGCCGCCACGGTGGCGGCGTTGCCGGCGGTGATCGCCTGGCTCGAGGAGATGCCGCTGGAAGCCGACCTGTGGCGGCAGCTGGCGGACTGGAGTGCCAGCAGCCTGTCGCTGGAGGCCCAGGAGCTGATCAACACCCTGCTGATCGAGCTCTATCCGCTGCTCGTGGACCCGCTCGAGGACGAGATGGGGGCCGAGGAGAGCCTGGAGCTGACGCCGGACATGCCGCTGGTCCGGCTCCGGCAGCTGATCGAGACCCACTTCGACTGGGCGCTGGCGGAAGACTTTACCTCGCCCGAGGCACGCTACTGGTTCTGGTATCGCTCGGTGGAGAAGGAGGAGCCCCGGCTGGGCGTGCGCGGCGTCGAGCCCGGCGCCGACAAGGAGCTGGCACTGGCCATCGCGCCGCTGGTCAGCGAGGCCCATGAGGCGTTGTGTGCCTTCCTCGCCGACAATCCCCGCGCGCTGGTGGTGGACTTCCTGATCGCCCGGCCGCGCTACAAGGCGATCGTGCGGCGCACCCAGACCATGGCCCAGACGCCCTACGGCGAGATTCGCGCCAACCTGTGGCATCGCGACATGAAGCCCATGTACCTGTTGCGGACCAAGTTGTCGTTCTTCGGCGCCAGCCGCTTCGATCCCAAGTCCGACCGCTGGGTGCGCATCACCCTGTTCCAGGGCGCGCCGCTGGTCGATGAACTCAACGCCGAGCCGCACGACCTGGCGGCTTTCGATGACTGGAGCTTCCCGCTGGAGCCGGCAGGTCGGCAGAGTGAGGGCCACCGGGAAGCCGTCGGAGGCGAACGATGAAGGTATCCCACAACGAACTGCAGGGACTGTGCCGGAAGGCCTTTCTGGGCATGGGCTTCGAGGAGGGTGATGCCGCGGATGCCGCCGACATGGTCGCCTGGATGCAGTGCCTGGATCTCGGTGGCCTGGCGGCCCTGAGCCGCGGGCTCGACTACCTGCTGGCCGAGTCCTCGGATGCGCTGCCGTCGGTGCTGTATCAGGACGGCGACCTGGCCGTGCTGGACGGCCATGGCTGCAGCGTGCTGCGCAGCTCGTCCCTGGCCCTGGAGCTGGGGTTTGCCAAGGCGCGGGCCCGGGGGCTGGCGGTGATCAAGATCCGCCACTGCCACAACCGCCAGCTGATCATGGGCTATCTGGCCCGGCTGGCGGGACGCGGCATGAACGTCACCGCCTTCTGGCGCAATGCCCACGAGCCGCTGACCGAGCAGGTGGTGGGGTTTCGGGCCAATCATACGGTACCGGAGATCCGTATCTATACCGTCGCCGACGTGCCCGAGGAAAACGAACCCAACGACGGCATCACCCTGGTCATGGCCAACCACGTCGACCTGCTGCCGGCCATGCGCTCCAACTACCGTTACGACCTGCTGGCGCGGCACGAGGAATCGGACCTGCTGGCCTGTCGCGACCGGGCGTATCTGGAAGGCATCGAGGTGGACGACACGCTCTGGGAGCGTCTCAAGGCGCTGGCCACGCGCATGCTGGTGGAAGCCACCGATGACTCTCGGCAGGGCGCCGGGGCCGGCACCCACGACAACGATTGAGCAGAAGGGGAAGCATTCATGATTCAACCGGTCGCCACGGACCTCTACGCCTCGAAGGCGCCCCTGGAATGGGCCGTCGTCGGCAACGGCATCCTGTTCACCGCCCAGATCCCCATCGGTGCCGACGGCCAGGTGGTGGCGGGCGGCATCGAGGCCCAGACCCGCCAGACCCTCGACAACCTGCGCCATACGCTGGCCTGCGCCGGGGCCGACATGGCGGCGCTGACCCAGGTGCTGATCTACGTCACCGCCCGCGACGACCTGGCCGAGGTCAACCGGGTGTATGCGGAGTATGTCGAGCCGCCGTATCCCAACCGCGCGGCGATCATCGTCTCGGGTTTCGCGCGGGAGGCGATGCGCATCGAGATCGTCGCCGATGCGGCGCTGGAGCAGGCCGGCAGTTGATTCCGGCGACGATAAGCGCTGTCATGAGGTCTTGAACCGGCAAGCAGCCGGCCGCTGTCCAGAAGGCGGGCGCTTGCCGGGCATTGCATGACCCGAAAAAGGCCCTCAGCCATGGATACCCCCGTCCTGCCGGTGATACTGGCCGGTGGCAGCGGCACGCGCCTCTGGCCGCTGTCGCGTCGCCATCTTCCCAAGCCGTTCCTGGCGCTTGAGTCCGGCGAGAGCCTGCTGGCCGAGACCTTGGCGCGTGTGCCGGACCCGGCCATGGCACCGCTGGTGGTCTGCAATGACGCCCACCGCTTCCTGGTGGCCGAGCAGCTGCGCCGGGCGGGGCGGCCGGGGACCATCCTGCTCGAGCCGGCGGCGCGCGACACCGCCCCGGCCATCGCCTTGGCCGCCTTGCAGGCCGTGCAGGATGGCGACGATCCCGTGCTGCTGGTGATGCCGTCGGATCACTGGATTGCCGACACGGCGGCGTTTCAGGCCAGTGTGGCACGCGCCGTGGTGCTGGCGCGGCAGGGGTGGCTGGTGACGCTGGGCGTGACGCCCGAGCGTGCCGAGACCGGTTACGGCTACATCCAGCGTGGTGAGCGCCTGACCGGGCAGGCCTGGCAGGTGGCGCGCTTCACCGAGAAGCCGGATGCCGCCACTGCCGAGGCCTTCTGCCGCAGCGGCGACTATCTGTGGAACAGTGGCGTCTTCGTGCTGCGGGCCGGTCATTACCTGGCGCTGCTCGAGCGGCTGGCGCCGGCCATCCTGACGGCCTGCACCGAGGCGCACGGCAAGGCGCGACAGGACCTCGACTTCCTGCGCATCGACGACACGGCGTTTTGCGCCTCGCCGGCCGACTCCATCGACTATGCGGTCATGGAGCACACCGACCACGCGGCGGTGGTGGCCCTGACGGCGGGGTGGAGCGACATCGGCAGCTGGCCGGCGCTGTGGCAGGTGCAGGACCGGGATGACGCGGGCAACGTGCAATGCGGCGATGTCCTGCTGCGCGAAAGCCGGGGCTGCTATGTTCGCGCGGAGCATCGGCTGGTGGCCGTGCTGGGCGCCGAGGATCTGGTCGTGGTCGAGACCGCCGATGCGGTGCTCGTGGCGCCCCGCGAGGCGGCGGGACTGCTCAAGGCGTCCGTCGAATCGCTGGAGGCCGAGGGGCGTCGCGAGGTGGTCGAGCACCGGGTCGTGCATCGCCCCTGGGGACATTACGAGCCGGTGGACAGCGGCGAGCGCTATCAGGTCAAGCGGCTGACCGTGCAGCCGGGCCGGCGACTGTCGCTGCAGATGCATCACCATCGCGCCGAGCATTGGGTGGTGGTGCGCGGCACGGCCCGTGTGACACTGGGCGAGGAAAGCTTCCTGGTCGGCGAGAACCAGTCCATCGACATTCCCCAGGGCCGGGTGCACTGCCTGGAAAACCCCGGCGTCATCCCGCTCGAGTTGATCGAGATCCAGTCGGGGACCTATCTGGGCGAGGACGACATCGTCCGCCTGGACGATCCTTACGGGCGCGCCTGATCCTCTTTCCGTGCTTTTCCCCTCCCGCGTCATGGCGACGGCGGACAGACCCGCTACGCTTGAGTAACGCAGCGTTACACCGGAGCCCGCCATGTCGTCCCGTCCCGCGCATCTCGCCTTCCTGATCCTTGTGCCGTCTCCCGGCAATACCTCGCTGACCAGCCAGGGAGGGCGCGACTACCGCCTGAGCCTGGCCACGGTGTCCAGTGTGGACGCGGCGGTGCGTCTCGCCCGCGAACTGACCGACCAGGGGGTCACCGCCATCGAACTCAGTGCCAGCTTCGGCGACGCGGGCGAGGCCCGGGTGCGCGAGGCCGTGGGGCCGTCGGTCAAGGTGGGGCGGGTGCACTACACGACGCCGTAAGGCCTGATAGAGGGAGTGTGGGAGGGGATTCCTCCCGACGGCGGTGCCGCTGTGGCCAAGGGCATCGCGACTGAAGTCGCTCCCACAGGGGGGCCTGGGGGCCGGTGCAGGGAGCTGTGGGAGGGGATTTATCCCCGACGGCGGTGTCGCTGTGGCCAGGGCATCGCGACTGAAGTCGCTTGTATGTTGGAAATGACCCAACACGGGCAGTATGGAGAAGACTTGCCGGGGTGGAGGGACGAAGATCGCATCTGGCCCC
>LSBP01000029.1 GCA_001577635.1 Halomonadaceae bacterium T82-2
GCCTTGGGGCCGGTCCACAGCGAGGGCAGCAGCACCAGCGACACCGGGATCGCGGTGATCACGATGAACTGCTGCAGCACGCTGATCTGCCCCGAGCCCATGTACAGCAGGATGGCCGCCATCAGCGCCATGGCGATGCCCCAGAAGGCGCGGATCAGCGGGTTGGGCTCGTCATGCCCGGAACCCACCACGGCGATCGCGTAGCTCATCGAGTCGCCGGTGGTGGCGACGAAGATGGTGGTCAGCAGCAGGATCGCCATGGCCATCAGCGTGCCGCCGGGCAGCGCCTGGGCCACGGTCAGCGTGGCGACGTCGAACTGGAAGTTGTTGAGCGCCTCGGTGAGGTCGATCGCCCCGGTCAGCTGGTAGTGGATGCCCGAGCCGCCCAGCAGGGTGAACCACACGGTGGTGGCGATCGGCGCCAGCACCGCCACGGCGAGGATCATCTCGCGCACGCTGCGCCCGCGGGAGATGCGTGCCACGAAGATCGCCATCAGCGGGCCGTAGCCGATGAACCAGGCGAAGAAGAACACCGTCCACCACTGCATCCACCAGGCCGGGGCCGTCTCGGCAGTCATCGTCGCCATGCGGAAGAACGACGACAGGTACTCGCCGAAGCCCTGGGTGAAGGCGTTGGTCAAAAACAGCGTGGGGCCGAAGACGAAGATACCGCGGCGATGGCCAGTGCCAGGATCACGTTGAAGCGGCTGAGCAGCTGGATGCCGCGCTCGATGCCGCTCACCGCCGAGGTCACGTAGATCGCCCCCAGGGCGGCGAGGATCACCAGCTGGGTGCCGTAGCCCTGCGACCAGCCCAGCAGCTCGTGCAGGCCGAAGCTGACCTGGGTGGCCAAAAAGCCGATCGGCCCCACGGTGCCGGCGACCACCGCGATCACGCACAGCGCATCCACCACGCCGCCGAAGGCGCCGCGCATGATCCGCTCGCCGAACACCGGGTAGAGCAGTGTGCGCGGCTGCAGCGGCTGGCCCTTGACGTAGTGGGCGTGGGCCAGCACCACCGCGGTCAGGGTGCCGAGCACCGCCCAGGCGAGAAAGCCCCAGTGCATGAAGGCCTGGGCCAGCGCGCCGGGTACCGCTGCCGGGGTGCCGGGCTCGGTGTCGAAGGCCGGCGGGGTAACCACGAAGTGGTAGACCGGTTCGCCGGCGGCAAAGAACACCCCGCCGCCGGCGAGCAGCGTGCAGAGGATGATCGACAGCCACTTGAAGGTGCTCATCTCGGGGACGGCGAGATCGCCGATGCGCGCCTTGGCGGCGGGGGTGGCCGCCAGGCCGATGGCGATGAAGAAGGTCAGCAGCAGCAACAGCTGGAAGTAGGCCCCGAGGGTGCGGGCCGTCCAGGCGAAGCCGGCGCCGATGGCGCTGGCGACACCGTCGATGTCGTACAGCGACAGGGCCACGAAGACCACAATGAACCCGATGGTGAGTGTCAGTACCAGGGGGTCGCCCCAGCGTTTCTCGGAGCGGGGGCGAGGGGAAGCGGACGTATCCGGCATGAGAGAGGGACCTTGGTCGAGAGCTTGTGGCGCGACCGGCATCGTCGACCGTCGTCGGTTCGGGGGCGGTGCGCGCAAAAGCGGCCCACCCTACCATGTGGCCCGGAGGTCGGCCAGCCGCTTCGGGCGTACGGGCCAGCGGGAGTTGCTGCGGCCAGGCTTTTCTCCGGAAGGAATTCTTGTATGATAAGCGCCGCTTAACCGACTGTTTTGTCTCGGGCTAATCAGAAAGATAAACGCCCTGTAAACGCTTGAATCGGCTACCCTGTGTCTCGATGGTCGACAGGCCCGCAGTGCGGGGTGAGCGCTGTTTTAGCGTTTCCTTTTGCAGCCGCTTGCTGCCGTGCGTATCTTGCGGGTAAGCCGTACCGGCTCGGCGATGGCCGAGCGAAGAAGGGTCCGGCCGCCTGCCGGATGCTTCGGCTTTGCCGGGCATCGGGGCAGGAAGCGATCGACAACAAACCAAGAAAGAGGTGTCTTGCATGAAACGCCACGTACTTTCCGCCATGTTCTCCGGGGCGCTGATGGGCGCCGCCGCGCTGTCCACGCCGGCACAGGCGCAGCAGAACTTCATCACCATCGGCACCGGCGGCCAGACCGGGGTCTACTATGTGGTCGGCCAGTCGATCTGCCGCATGGTCAATCGCGTCGACGACGCCAACATCAAGTGCAACGCGCCGTCCACCGGCGGCTCCGTAGCCAATATCAACGGCATCATCTCCGGCGAGCTCGACATGGGTGTCGCCCAGTCCGACGTCGCCTATCGTGCCTACAACGGCGAAGGCACCTTCGACAAGCCGTTCAAGGATCTGCGCTCCGTGTTCTCCATGCACGGCGAGCCGCTGACCCTGCTGGCCCGTGCCGATTCCGGCATCAAGACGCTCGACGACCTCAAGGGCAAGCGCGTCAACATCGGCAACCCGGGTTCCGGCCAGCGCGCCACCATGGAAGTGCTGATGGATGCCAAGGGCTGGGACTCCGGCGTCTACTCCCTGGCGTCCGAGCTGACCGCCGCCGAGCAGGCGTCCGCCCTGGCCGACAACAACATCGACGCCATGGTCTACGTGGTCGGCCACCCCAACGGTTCCATCCAGGAAGCCACCACCACCGTCGACGCCAAGCTGATCCCGCTGACCGGCGACGCCGTCGACTCCCTGGTCAAGAAGTACCCGTACTACTCCAAGGTCACCATCCCCGGCGGCCTGTACAAGGGCAACCCGGATGACGTCCAGACCTTCGGCGTGAAGGCCACCGTGGTCACCGATGCCGATACCGACCCGGACGTGGTCTACCAGACCGTCAAGGCGGTGTTCGAGAACTTCGATCGCTTCAAGAAGCTGCATCCGGCCTTCGCCAACCTCAAGCCCGAGGAAATGATCAAGGACGGCCTGACCGCACCGCTGCATGAAGGCGCGGCTCGCTACTACAAGGAGCGCGGCTGGATCGACTGAGTCGACAGCTCCTCCGCTTGACGCGATGCGCGGCTGCCTTCGGGCGGTCGCGCATCGTTGGTTCTCGGCGTCGTCGAAATGCGCTCGACGCCGCCTACACTGAATGTATGCGTCACAAGCCGATGATCGTTGGCGACAATCTGCCGGTCGCCCCGGTCGCAGACACAGGGCATTGCTATGGCTGAAGACAACAAGTCGTCACCTGCCAGTTCCCAGGAGCTCGAGGATCTGGTCGCGTCCAGCGACACCGGTTCCCGCAAGCTCACGGGAACGCCTCACAAGATTCTGCTGGGGGTGGCGGCCCTCTGGTCGCTGTTCCAGCTGTGGATTGCCTCGCCGCTTCCCTTCATGCTCAAGTTCGGCGTGTTCAGCGCCACCGAGGCGCGCTCGATTCACCTGGCGTTCGCCATGTTTCTCGCTTTCCTGGCCTATCCGGCGCTCAAGCGCTCGCCGCGCGACCGGGTGCCGCTGACCGACTGGGTCATGGCACTGCTGGGCGCCGGCGCGGCGGCCTATCTGTATCTCTTCTATGACCAGCTGGCCCAGCGGCCCGGCGACCCGATCCTTCAGGATGTGGTAGTCGCCGTGGTGGGCATGCTGCTGCTGCTGGAAGCCACGCGTCGGGCGCTCGGCCCGCCGCTGATGATCGTGGCGATCGTGTTCCTGGTCTATTCGCTGGCCGGCCCGTACATGCCGGGCATGCTGGCTCACCGCGGGGTGAGCTTCGAGGGCCTGGCCAACCACCAGTGGCTGACCACCCAGGGGGTGTTCGGCATCGCGCTGGGGGTTTCCACCAGCTTCGTCTTCCTGTTCGTGCTGTTCGGCGCCCTGCTCGAGAAGGCCGGGGCCGGCAACTACTTCATCAAGGTCGCGTTCTCGCTGCTGGGCCACTATCGCGGCGGTCCGGCCAAGGCCGCCGTGGTCGCCTCGGGCATGACCGGCCTGATCTCCGGCTCGTCGATCGCCAACGTGGTGACTACCGGCACCTTCACCGTGCCGATGATGAAGCGGGTCGGCTTCTCCGCCGAAAAGGCCGGTGCGGTCGAGGTGGCGTCTTCGGTCAATGGCCAGATCATGCCGCCGGTGATGGGCGCCGCGGCCTTCCTGATGGTCGAGTATGTCGGCATCTCCTATGTGGAAGTGATCAAGCACGCCTTCCTGCCGGCGCTGATTTCCTACATCGCGCTGATCTACATCGTTCACCTTGAAGCGATGAAGGCCGGCATGAAGGGGCTGGAGAGCAGCAATCCGGTCAAGCCGCTGCTCAACAAGGTGATCGGCTTCCTGGGCGGGTTGATCGCGCTGATGGCGCTGTCGTTCGCCGTCTACTATGGCCTGGGCTGGCTCAAGCCGGTGCTCGGCGAGTCGACCCCCTGGGTGGTCGCGGTGGCGCTGGTGGCGATCTACGTGGCGCTGCTCAAGGTCAGCTCGTACTACCCCGAGCTGGAGGAGGACGACCCCAATGAAGCGGTCGTCACGCTGCCGCAGACCCGGCCCACGGTCATGGTCGGCCTGCATTACATCCTGCCGGTGATCGTGCTGGTGTGGTGTCTGATGGTGGAGCGGTTGTCGCCGGGGCTGTCGGCCTTCTGGGCGACCATGTTCATGATCTTCATCATCGTCACCCAGCGGCCGCTGATCGCGATCTTCCGCGGGCGCAGTCGCATGGCCGCGGATATCCGCGAAGGCTTCCTCGACCTGTGGGGCGGTCTGGTCGACGGGGCGCGCAACATGATCGGCATCGGCATCGCCACGGCGACCGCGGGGATCATCGTCGGCGCCGTGGCCCAGACCGGGGTCGGCCTGGTGCTGGCCGATCTGGTCGAGACGCTGTCGATGGGCAACCTGATGCTGATGCTGCTGCTCACCGCGGTGCTCAGCCTGATCCTGGGCATGGGGCTGCCGACCACCGCCAACTACATCGTGGTCTCGGCGCTGCTGGCCCCGGTGATCGTCTCGCTGGGCCAGCAGAACGGCCTGCTGGTGCCGCTGATCGCCGTTCACCTGTTCGTGTTCTACTTCGGCATCATGGCCGACGTCACGCCCCCGGTGGGGCTGGCCTCGTTCGCCGCGGCAGCGGTGTCGGGTGGCGATCCGATACGCACCGGCTTCCAGGCGTTCTACTATAGCCTGCGCACGGCGGCACTGCCGTTCCTGTTCATCTTCAACACCGACCTGCTGCTGATCGATGTCGACCTCTGGCATGGCCTGCTGATCTTCGTGGTGGCGACAGTGGCGATGCTGATCTTCGCCGCAGCGACCCAGGGCTTCCTGCTGGTCAGGAGCCGCTGGTACGAGAGCCTGCTGCTGCTGCTGGTGGCCTTCACGCTGTTCCGCCCCGGGTTCTGGATGGACATGATCCACGATCCTTACCGGGATGTGCCGCCGGCGCAGTTCGAGCAGGCCCTGGGCAGCCTGGGCAAGGGGGACAACCTGCGCGTCAAGGTCGCCGGGGAAGATGCCTACGGCAACCCCACCGAGTTCTTCGTGCAGATTCCGCGCCCGGACGGGGCCACCGGCGCCGAGCGGATGGACAACCTCGGCCTGCAGCTGATGCAGGATGACGGCAAGACGGTCGTCGACATGACCACCTTCGGCAGCGAAGCCGAGGAGCTGGGCTTCGAGTTCGATCAGCAGATCCTGTCCGTCAAGGCGCCCGAGGAGCGCTGGGCCAAGGAGTGGATGTGGATTCCGGGGCTGGCGGTCTTCGCCCTGGTGGTATTGTTGCAGCGTCGTCGCCGGCAGGCATCGTCCGACCCGGCGCCCGCGGTGTAGGAGAATCGCCATGTATCGCAAGATCGTGTTGCCCGTCGACCTCAACGAGCCGGCCTCCTGGGAACGGGCACTGCCCACGGCGCTGGCGCTGTGCCGGACCTTCGGGGCCAGCCTGCATGTCGTCACCGTGCTGCCCGACTACCACATGCCGCTGGTGGGCAGCTTCTTCCCGGAGGACTTCGGCGAGAAGGCCCGCAAGGCGCTGTCCGAAGCCCAGCATCGCTTCGTCGCCGAGCATGTGCCCGACGAGGTCGAGACCCAGTGCATCGTCGCCGAGGGCTCGCCCTACGAAGGGATTGTCGAGAGTGCCAGCGCCATCGGTGCGGACCTGATCGTCATGGCGTCGCACACTCGGCGCAGCCTGGCGGATCGTCTGCTCGGCCCCAATGCCGAACATGTCGTCCACCGCGCCGGCATGTCGGTGATGGTGGTGCGCTGACCCGACCGGCGGGGCGGGTTGCGCCCCGCCCGAGTCGCCGTCGCGCACTCGCCGTGACGCGCCTGATACTGTCGGCCCGGCCGGCAGTATCTTTCTTCGTGTTGTCGTTCTGGAGTCGCCATGCATGAAGCCACGGCTTCGCCACGCCTTTCCGGCCTGTACCGTTACCCGATAAAATCCACCGCCGGCCGTTCGCTGGAGCGTGCCACGGTCAGTGAGGAGGGGTTGCTGGGGGATCGCCGCTACATGCTGGTGCGTCCCGACGGCACCTTTCTCACGGCGCGGACCCATCCGCACCTGCAGTGCATCGTTGCCGAGCCGTCGCCCGCCGGGCTGTCCATCTGGCACCCCGAGGCCGGGCGCATCGAGGCCGTGATACAACGCTTTGCCGCCCGGCCGTTCGAGACGGCGGTGTGGGGAGATCGCTTCGCGGCCTGGACCACGGAGCCCGCTCTGGATCGCTGGTTCTCCGAGCTGCTGGGCGAGCCGGCACACCTGTTGTGGCTGGGCGAGGTCTCGTCGCGCTACCGGCCGGGCCTGGGCAAGCGGGTCAGCTTTGCCGACGGCTATCCGCTGATGATGATTAGCGAGGCCTCGCTGACGGCGCTCAACGCGCGTCTCGATCGGCCGCAGCGCATGGCCCAGTTTCGTCCCAACCTGGTGGTGGCGGGCACCGAACCCCATGCCGAGGATGCCTGGCAGCGTGTGCGCATCGGCGAGGTCGAGTTTCTCGTCGACACGCCCTGTGCGCGCTGTGTCATGACCACCGTCGACCCGGCGACGGGGCGCTTCCAGCCGGATCGCGAGCCGCTGCGCACCCTGGCGGGGTATCGCCGCGGTCCGGACGGCAAGGTGCTGTTCGGCCAAAATCTGATCGCGCTCAACGCGGGCGAGCTGCACCTCGGTGCCCCGGTCGAGATTCTGGAAACCCGAGCGGCCGGCGTCTGACGCCGGTACCCTCATTCACTCCGGGCCCTGCGACAGGACGTGGCCGCCCGGGTGATCGCGGAGCCGAGGCTCCCATCCTGCGAGAACGAGGCCGATCATGCGTCCTGTCCTGTTGCTGCTGATCCTTTTCCTGCCGTGCACCGCCGCGCTGGCGGCCGCCGAACTGCCCGCGCCGCAGGGGCGGGTGATTCTGACCGTATCCGGTGACATCACCCGCACCAACACCGGTGACGAGGCGCGCTTCGATGCCGCCATGCTGCGCGGGCTGGGCATGCATGCGGTCGCGACTCACACCCCCTGGACCGACGGGGTGTCGCGTTTCGAGGGGCCGCTGTTACGGGATGTGCTGAAGGCGGTCGGCGCGCGTGGTCAGCGGCTGCAGGTCAAGGCACTCAACGATTTCGTCGCCGCGATTCCGGTCAGCGACGTCGAGGACTACGACGTGCTGCTGGCCATGCGCCGCGACGGCGAGCCGCTGACGATACGCAGCTTCGGGCCGCTGTTCGTGCTCTATCCGTTCGACGCCCACCCTGAGCTGCAGACCGAACGCATCCATGTGCGCAGCGTCTGGCAGGTGGCCGCCATCACGGTGGAGTGAGTGCCGCGAGCCGGTGAACGAGCACCGGATGATTCCTGACTGCGGAGGTCCGCGTGCATTATCCCCTGCGTCTCAAGCTGGGCGGCGTGGCAGCGCTGTTGTGTTTCGTCACCGCGCTGGGTGTGGTCAGTCTGATCTTCTGGCGTCAGGGCAGCCTGGTGCCGACGGTCGGCAGCGATGCCGCCTGGGTCGCCTCCAAGCTTGACCGTGACACGGTGGAGCTGCGCAGTCAGGTGCTGCGCAGCCGGCCGAGCAGCAGGGCGGACCTGACGGCGCTGCGGCGGGCCTTCGACCTGCTCTACAGCCGTTCGCGATTGCTCATCGACGGGCAGAGCGCCGAGCTGATGCACACGATACCGGCGGTCAACCGGCGTATCGGCCCGATTCTTGCGAAGGTGGCCGCCCTCGATGACGCCCTGCGCGGGCTGGATCGACTGACACCCGCGGCCATCGAGCAGCTGCAGGGGCGTTTTCAGTCCCTGAGTACGGATACCCAGCGTCTGGTCATGGCGATCAATGCCTATCTCGCGCAGACCCGGTCGCAGGCGCGGGAAACCATGTTCCAGCTTTATGCCCTGCTGCTCGCGCTGATCGTGCTGATGAGCCTGGCCACGCTGGTGGTGGTGCGTTTTCTGTTTCAGGAGGCGCGGGACAACGCCGCCTCCCGGCGCCGCCTGGAGAAGCTGAGTCGGGAGCTCGAGGCGACGGCGGTGCGTGCCGAGTCGGCGAGCCGGGCCAAGTCGGACTTCCTGGCCGTGGTCAGCCACGAGATCCGAACCCCGCTCAACGGGGTGCTCGGCATGAGCGCGTTGTTGCTGGATCGCCTGCAGGAACCGCGCGCGCGCCATTATGCCCGAACCCTGCACGAAAGCGCCGAGATCCTGCTCAGCCTGATCAACGACATTCTCGACTTTTCGAAGATCGAGGCCGGTCATCTGGAGCTGGAGGTCGAGCCGTTTCACCTGCGCGGCTGCATCGACAGCGTGATGAGGCTGTTCGCCCCTCGGACGCAGGGCACGGCCGTCACCCTGACACGGCGTCTCGATCCCGCGCTGCCCGAATACCTGAGCGGCGACGCCGGCCGTCTGCGCCAGATTCTGCTAAACCTGCTTTCCAATGCCCTGAAGTTCACCGAGGCGGGACGTGTGACGCTGACGGTCGCGACCACGGCGGCTGGCCACATACGCTTCGAGGTCAGCGACACCGGGTGCGGGATTCCCGTCGATCGCCAGGCCTCGCTGTTCGAGCCCTTCCGCCAGGCCGACGCCTCGACGGCGCGGCGCTTCGGCGGCTCGGGGCTGGGGCTGGCGATCTGCAAGCGGCTGACGAGCGCCATGAATGGACGGATCGGCTGCACCAGCCGCGAAGGCGAGGGCAGCAGCTTCTGGGTCGAGCTGCCGTTGCCGACCGCCGACGCCGCTTCCCTGCCGTTGCCGTCCCGTGTGGCGTTTCCCGACGCCGCCCGGGCCGGATTCGCGGGGCGCGTGCTGGTGGCGGAAGACAACGCCGTCAACCGCCGGGTGGCGGTCGCCATGCTCGAGCGCTTCGGTCTGGAGGTGTCGATGGTCGAGGACGGCCGGGCCGCCGTGGCGCGGGCACGAGAGGAGGCCTTCGACCTGATCTTCATGGACATGCAGATGCCCGGCATTGACGGTATCGCCGCGACCCGGGCGATCCGCGAACGGGGCGGTGCACAGGCCGAGGTGCCGATCATCGCCATGACCGCGGGGGCGCTGGAGGGCGAGAAGTCGCGCGCCCTGGCGGCGGGCATGAACGGCTATCTGAGCAAGCCGGTGCTGCCGGAGCCCCTCGAGCGCCTGCTGCATCACTATCTGGGCGAGCGGGGCGAGACGTTGCGCGCGTTTCAGGCCGAGCTGGATGCCTCGCTGGACTCGCCGCTGGTCGACCGCGACGTGCTCCGGGAACTGCGCGACTCGCTGGGGCGGGAGGGCCTCGAGGAATTGATCGCGCTGTTCCGCGATCAGATCCCCGAGCGTCTGTCCCGGCTGGCGGCGGCCCAGGCGAATTCGGACGGCGCGGCGCTCGCCCATCAGGCGCATCTGCTCAAGGGCGAGGCGGCCGGGATCGGCCTCTATCGCGTCGCGACGCTATCCGGCGAGCTGGAGATCCAGGCCGGGCGGCTCACATCGTCGGCCCGCGAGGCGCGGCTGGAGACGCTTCGCCACACCCTGGAAGAGACGCTGGCGGCGCTGGGCAGCGATTGAGCGGCGTCGTCAAAGAAAGCGCGTGTCGCGCCCGTCACTGCCGAGCTGGGCGATTTCGCGCGGGCGCCCGTCTGCGTCGAGGCGCACATGGCCGATACCCGCACCGTTCCACAGTCGCTCGCCGGTTCGGGCGCGTTCCGGCACCAGCGGGCGAACATGCATGCGTCGGCGCTTGGTGAAGAGGTTGAGCGGCGACCAGGGGGCGTAGAGCCAGCGGTTGAGGCGGTCGAAGGCGTCAAGCAGGGTATCGGGAAAGGTATTCTTCAGCCCGCTGCTGGTGACCTGCCAGATGCGCGGGCCGCGCTGGCGGTGGCGCAGTCGGACCTCGTAGGCGAAGGAGTAGTGCACGTCGCCGGAGAGGATCACGTAATGCCCCGGGGTACGCGAGTGACGGAAGATGTTGAGCATCACGCTGGCGGCGCCGCGATGCGCCATCCAGTTCTCGGCGTCCACCAGCAACGGCTTGCCCAGCCAGGTGAAGACCCGCTGGACGCCCTCGATCAGCTTGACGCCGAAGATCGGTGCCGGCGACACCACGATCACGTTGGGCTCGTCGAGCAGCGTCTGCTGGAAGTCGCTGAGCGCTTCCCAGTCCATCAGTCCCGACGGGCGGTGTCGGGCGCGCTCGCTGCGCCAGCGTCGCGTGCGGGTATCCAGCACCACCACTCGCGGCGTGGTGGGCAGGGTATAGTCCCAGCCCTCGAAGCGCAGCAGCTCGCGGATCAGGCCGTCCTGCCGGTCGGCCGGCAGCTCGCCGTCGACGACGGCGTCGAGCAGGTCGGCAAGCGAGCCGAGCGGCGCGTCGAGACGCTGCGGGGCGTTGCCCCAGCCCTGGCAGAGCAGGTAGCCGAGCAGAGCGTTGCCGATGATCCGCCGCGAGAAGGGATGGCCGTAGGCGGTCTCCTCCCAGGCGGCGGTCAGGTTCCAGTCATCGGTGACGTCATGGTCGTCGAAGATCATCAGTGTGGGCAGCTGGGCCATGACCCGGGCCACCTGCGGCAGCGTGGCGACGAAGTCGTCGATGGCTGCCGCTTCCCTGTCCCAGGTGGTCGCGTCTTCGGTACTCAGGGCCGGTTTCGACGTGGTGATCAACCGCCATGGCACCGGTGACCAGACCAGCAGGTACATGGCGAGTACCTCGGCGAAGGTGATCAGATGATTCGAGGCGTTGGCGGTGGTGAAGATGGGTTTGCGTACGCCGCCGAAGAAGCGCTCGCGCAGGGCCTCGCTGGACTCGAACGCGGGCAGCAGACGCTCGCGATGGTAGTAGGTGGCCGGATGGGCGAGCAGCTCGGCGCTGTCGTTGACCACAGCCCCCTCGAGGCGCTCGCCGTAGAGTCCGAGGCGCCGGGTCAGTTCGTGGATGGCGGCCAGCAGCGGGCCGCCGACGTCATCGGCGTAGATCTGGTCGCCGGTCAGCATGAGCAGGGCCGGACGGGCCTCGGCCGTGTCGCGATGCTCGGCGAACCAGCGGTCGGCACGGGCCAGGCCGTCGGCCGCCGGGTGGTGGGGGCGTCGGCAGGAACCGTGCAGGAGGTCGTCGCAGCGCGAGCGCAGCACGAAGTCGGGGTGTGTCTGGCCGGGGTAGAGCAGGTGCGGCGCCCATTCGGCAATGCCGCGTGACTCGCCGTCCTCGGCCAAGATGTGCAGGTCGTAGCCGATCGGCACATCCTCGGGCAGGGCATCGTCCAGCGTGACGTGGATGAGATGCACCCAGGCGTGATGGCCGACGCGCAGCCGACGACAGGCGGCGTCGAGGGGCAGGCGGCGGCTCTCGCCACCGTCCGGCGTCAGGAGCAGCTGCAGGTCGAGCGGCCGGGAAGCCACCAGCCACAGGGTCAGGTTGGTCGGCTCGGCCCGCCGCAGCAGCGGGCCGGCCAGCACTTCGGGCAGCGAGGGAGGCGGCGTGTCGGTCATCGGGTGCGTCGGGTCCTGCCGGGGGCGAAAACGCTCAGCTTAGCGAGCCCGGCCGCCACTGGCCATGGGCCCGGCGACTTACTGTTTCGAGGTGCCCGGCGCGGCGGCGTCGGCCAGACACTGGCGCACTTCGGTGTCGCTGGTCTGGTCGAAGTGCCGATACCACTGGCCGACCGAGGAAAACATCTCGGGCGCGGCCAGGCACACCACCTCGTCGGCCGTGTCGCGCAGCAGTGCCAGGCTGTCGGGGGCGGCCACCGGCACGGCGACGACACAGCGCTTGGCGCCGAGCCGGTGTACCGCCTGAACGGCGGCGCGCATGGTCGCGCCGGTGGCGATGCCGTCATCGACCAGCACCACTGTGGTGGCGGCGAGGTCGGGATAGGCGCGGTCGCCGCGATAGGCCTGTTCACGTCGGGCCAGCTCGGCGCGCTCGCGCTCGATGACGGTATCCAGCGCCCGCGAGCCGATCCGCAGCCGGGTGACCAGCTCGTCATCGACGACCGTGACCCCGCCGCTGGCGATGGCGCCCATGGCGAATTCCTCGTGGCCGGGCACGCCCAGCTTGCGCACGACCAGCACGTCCAGCGGCAGGTCGAGCGTGCGGGCGATCTCGGCGGCGACCGGCACGCCGCCGCGCGGCAGTCCGAGCACCACCGCCGGCGCTGTCACCCGGCCCGCCAGGTGGCTGGCAAGGCGTTCACCGGCGTCGCGACGATCCTCAAAGGGCAACTCGGTCATGGCGGGGTTCCTCGGCAACGGGATTGGCTGGCTGTGTTCAGCGTGGCCAGTCTTGTGGGCCGGGGTCAATGTCCGGCGTCAACCGATCGTCGAGGGGGCGGGGCGTGGCGCCCGGCAACGCAGCGAGCGCTCCACGACCGTCACACCTGGCCGATAGTCGCCGCGCGCCGCGGCGATCGCGCGGGCCAGAGTCAGTTCGGCGATGCGGGCGTGATCCTGGGGCAGCGAGTTGACCGGTTGCGGCAGGAAGTCCAGCAGCCGATCATCGCCGAAGGTCGCCAGCCGCAGGGTATCGGGCAGGCCGCCGCGTGCCAGCAGTACATCCAGGGCGCCGTCAAGCAGGGTGTAGGAGGCCGTGACCAGGGCATCCGGCATGCCGCGCTCCGCCAGCAGCCGTTCCATCAGCAGGGCGCCGTCGTGGCGGTCGTAGCGTGCCGCGGAGAGGATCCACGGCTCGGCCCCCGCGGCCGCCACGGCCTGCTCGAATCCCTGCCGGCGCTCCCGGGTCATCGACAGCTCGTCCACCGCGTCGAGCCAGGCGATGTGGTGCACATCGGCATCCAGCACCGAGCGGGTCAGCGTCTCGGCGGCGGCGACGTTGTTGCTCAGCACGCAGACGAAGCGCGCCGGATCGAGTGCCCGGTCGACGGCGATCACCGGCAGGCCGCCGGCCATCAGGTCGACGTAGAAGGGGTCTTCCGCCGCCAGACTGGTGGCAACGATCAGTGCCTGGCAGCGCTGGGCGCGCAGGGCGCGGGCCAGTTCGCGTTCGGTGGCGGGGTCGTCGTCGGAGCCGGCGATCAGCAGCTGGAAGCCCTGCTCGCGGGCGCCGCGCTCGAGCCGCTTGGCCAGCCGGGCGTAGCTGGCGTTTTCCAGATCGGGAATGATCAGGCCCAGGGTGTGGCTCTGGCCGCGGCGCAGGGCGGCGGCCTGGGCGTCGACCCGATACTGGTAGCGCTCGACGATGGCCATCACCCGCTCGACGGTGTCGCGGCTGATACGGCGCTCCTCGGCCTTGCCGTTGATCACATAGCTTGCGGTGGTGCGTGAGACGCCGGCCAGGCGGGCGATTTCGGCAAGGGTCATGGCCATCTCGTTGTTGTGGCTCCGGGTATGCATAGTGCGCCCATTCTACGAAGCGCGGGCCCTCCTGGGGCCCCTGCTAAGGTCGTAGGAATGGGTGCTTGATTAATCGGGTGGATCGTTTCAGCATTGCTTTCATGATTAAGGTGACACGATTCAGCGAGGCAGGACAAGTCGAATTCACGGCGGCCCTGTCCCGTGTTCGAGGGCGGTACCGGGCCCATGGCCGTCGGCACCGCGAGGAGGCTTATCCATGTTGACGCTTCAAACCGACGATGTCGTGCTCGGCTGCCGGGCCGCCGACTGGCGCGACGCCCTCGACCAGGCGGCACGCTCGCTGGTCGAGGCCGGCCGCGCGACCCCCGAGTACCGCGACGGTCTGCACGAGCGCGAGACCCAGTCGTCGACCTATCTGGGCAACGCCATCGCCATACCCCATGGCACGCCGGCGAGCCGCGATCAGGTGCTGACCACCGGCGTGCGCGTGCTGCAATTCCCCGACGGGGTCGAGTGGCACGACGGCAACCGGGTCCACGTGCTGGTGACCATCGCCGCGCAGAGCGACGAGCACCTGGACATCCTGCGTGCGCTCACCCATGTGCTCGACCGTGACGGCGTGGCCGAGCGGCTGGCATCGGCCGCCAGTCGCGAGGCGGTGCTCGGCGAGTTGTCCAGGGCGCCGGTCAACGCCCGCGTGGACGCCGACACGCTGTGCCTGAACTTCCCCGCCCGGGACCGCTTCGAGCTGGCCCTGGCCGGGGCGGCGCGGTTGCGTCAGGTCGGCTGTGTCGACGGGGACTTCGTCGCGGCGGTCGTCGAGCAGGAGCCGGTAGCACTGGGCCAGGGCTTGTGGCTGGCCAGCAGCGACCGTGGCGTGCGCACGCCGGCGCTGTCGCTGGCCACGCCTGAGCAGGCCTTCACCGGTCCGCTGGGGCCGGTCAACGGCGTATTCTGCCTGGCCGGGCAGGGGGATGCGCATCGCGGTTTGCTGGAGCGCCTGGCCGGACTGCTCGATGCCGGTGACGGCGAGGCGCTGGCCGATGCCGATGTGGCGACCGTGCTGGCGCGGCTGGCTGGTGAGACCGCCAGCGCCGAGACCGCGCGGGTTCGGGTGCTCAACGCCCACGGCCTGCACGCGCGCCCGGCCAAGCAGCTGGTCCAGGTGGCTCGCGCCCAGAACCTGCCGATCAAGGTGCGCCTGCTCGAAGGCGCGGCCGAGTCGGTCTCGGCGGCGAGCCTGACCAAGGTGATCGGCCTCGGCGCCCGTCGCGGCCAGACGCTGGTGTTCTCCGCCGAGGGCGCGGGTGCCGCCGAGGCCCTGGCCGAGGTCGCCGCGGCGGTCCGCGACGGGCTGGGCGAGAAGGTCGAGCCGTTCGAGGAGCGTCGCGGTGTCGATGATGTCGAGCAGCCGAGCCGCACGGTCGAGCTCGAGCCGCTGCCGGCCGACACGCCGCATCCGGCGGTGGCCGCGTCACCGGGCCTGGCCATCGCGCCGGCCTTCGTGATGCGCCTGCCGCGTTTCGACTATCCGGAACGGGCGCGCGACCTGCAGGGCGAGCGGGCCGGCGATGCCACGACCCAGCGCGGGCGTCTCGAGCGGGCGATGCACGAGGCGATCGAGCAGCTCGAGGCGCTGATTCGTCAAGCCAAGGGCGGCGAGGTGGCCGAGATCCTGTCGATGCACGAGGAGATGCTCGACGACCCGGAGCTGCGCGAGGCCGCCCACGAGGGCATCGCCGACGGGCTCTCCGCCGAGGCGGCCTGGTGGCAGGCGGTGGATACCGCCGCACGTGCCCAGGAAGTGCTCGCCGATCGTCTGCTCGCCGAGCGCGCGGCCGACCTGCGCGACGTCGGTCGCCGCGTGCTGGGCATTCTCTGCGGTGCCGAGATGCCGACGCCGCCGGACTCGCCCTACATCCTGGTCACCGAGGATGTCGGCCCCTCCGACGTGGCGCGACTCGACACCAGCAAGGTGCGTGGGCTGCTGACCGTGCGCGGCGGCGCCACCTCGCACAGCGCGATCCTGGCGCGGGCGCTGGGCATCGCCGCCGTGGTCGGCGCCGGCGAGCGGGTGATGACGCTGGCCAACGGTACCGAGCTGATCCTCGACGGTGAGCGCGGCCGGGTGATCCCCGCGCCGTCCACCGAGCGTCGCGACCGCGCCGAGCTGCGCCTCAAGGAGCGCGAGATCCGCGAGCGCGAGGCGCATGCCCAGCGTTTCGAGTCGGCACACACCCGGGACGGCCATCGCGTCGAGGTGGCCGCCAACCTGGGCAATACCGCCCACGCCGGCGACGCCGTCGAGCACGGTGCCGAGGGCGTCGGCCTGCTGCGTACCGAATTCGTGTTCATGGCCCACGCCGAGGCACCCGATCTCGAGACCCAGATCGGCGAGTACCGCCAGGCCATCGATGCTCTCGACGGCCGTCCGCTGGTGGCCCGGACCCTGGATGTGGGCGGCGACAAGCCGCTGCCCTACTGGCCGGTGCCGCAGGAGGACAACCCCTTCCTCGGCTTGCGCGGGCTGCGCCTGGCACTGACCCGGCCCGAGATTCTCGAGACCCAGCTGCGCGCGCTGTTGACCGCTGCCGGCGACAAGCCGCTGCGGATCATGTTCCCCATGGTCAAGGACATCGCCGAGTTCCGTGCCGCCCGCGCCATCTTCGAGCGCGTCCAGGCCGAGGTGGGGGCGAGCGACGTGCAGCTCGGGGTGATGATCGAGATTCCGTCCTGCGCGCTGCTGGCGCCGAGCCTGGCCGAGGAGGTCGACTTCTTCTCGATCGGCACCAACGACCTGACCCAGTACACCCTGGCGATCGACCGTGGCCACGCCGAGCTTTCGGCGCAGTCCGACGGCCTGCATCCGGCGGTGCTGCGGCTGATCCAGATGACCGTCGACGCCGCGCATGCCCGGGGCAAGTGGGTCGGCGTGTGCGGCGAGCTGGGCAGCGACGCCCAGGCGATTCCGGTGCTGCTGGGGCTGAGCGTCGACGAGCTGTCGGTATCGATCCGTCAGGTGCCGATGGTCAAGGCCCGGCTGCGCGAACTGAGCCTCGACGAGGCCCGTCACCATGCCGAGACTGCGCTGGCCCAGCCCACCGCCGAGGCGGTGCGTGAAGCGCTGGAGGCACTCTGATGGCCCGGATTCTCGCGATCAGCCTCAATCCCGCGCTGGATCTGGCGATCCGTCTGCCGCAACTGGCGCTGGGCCGGGTCAATCGTACCGAGTCCACGCACCTGGAGGCCGCCGGCAAGGGCGTCAACGTGGCTCGGGTGCTGGTGGCCCTGGGTCATGACGTCACGGTCTCGGGCTTTCTGGGAGCGGCCAACGACGGCGTCTTCGTGCGTGCCTTCGCCGACCTGGGCGTGGAAGACGCCTGCCGGCGCGTGGCCGGCGAGACCCGCATCAACGCCAAGGTCGCCGAGCACGATGGGCGCGTCACCGACATCAATGGCCCCGGCCTGGCGGTGGACGCCGGTGCGCTCGAGGCGCTGCGCGCCGATCTCGACGCCCGGGCCGACGACCCGGCACGCCGTCCGGATGCCGTGGTGATCGCCGGCAGCCTGCCGCCGGGGGTCGATGCCGCCGACCTGGTGGCGCTGATCGCCCGGCTCGGCGAGCGGGACATCCCGGTGTGGGTGGATACCAGCGGGCCCGCACTTACTGCGGCGATCACCGCCGGGCCGACGGCGGTCAAGCCCAACGAGCAGGAGCTGGCCGATTGGGCGGGCGGCTCGCTGGATGGCGAGGCCCCGCGCCTCGAGGCCGTGCGCCGGTTGCATGCCGCGGGCATCGCCGAGGCGCTGATCTCCGCCGGTCAGGACGGGGTGCTGTGGGCCAGCCGCCGCGGCGAATGGCTGGCACTGCCGCCGTCGGTCGCGGTGACCAGCACGGTGGGCGCGGGGGACACCCTGGTCGCCGCCATGCTGCACGGGGTGCTGAGCGGTCATCCGCCCGAGCAGGTACTGCGTTTCGCCACAGCGCTGTCCGCGGAAGCCGTGCGCCATGTTGGTGTGGGCGACCCGCACGCCGACGACTTCAACGATCTCCAACGACAAACACGCGTGCAGCGCCTCGACGACGGCGCCCGGCACGCAGGGGGAGTCCACGCATGAACGTGATTCTGATTACCGCCTGCCCCAGCGGCATGGCGACGACCTTCCTGGCGGCGCGGCGGCTTGAGCAGGCGGCCGTCCGCCGGGGCTGGCACGCGACGGTAGAGATGCATGGCGAACTGGCCCCGGTCACGCCCGTCTCCCGGGAGGCCATCGACGCCGCCGATCTGGTGGTGGTCGCCGCCGACCGGGTGCCCGATCCGGAGCGCTTCCGCGACAAGCCGCTGTTCCAGGCGCCGATCGCTCAGGCGCTGCCCGACCCGGGTGACTTCCTCGATCGCGCCGCCCGCGAGGCGACCCCCTTCACGCCGGCCGCCGCGCCTGAAGCGACCACGGCGGTTGAAAGTCCGGAAGGGCGGCACATCGTCGCCGTCACCGCCTGCCCGACCGGGGTGGCGCATACCTTCATGGCCGCCGAGGCGCTGGCCGAGGCGGGGCGTGGCATGGGCCACGCCATTCGCGTCGAGACCCAGGGCTCGGTCGGCGCCCAGGATGCGCTGACCGACGCGGAAATCCGTGACGCCGACGTGGTGATCCTGGCCTGCGACATCGAGGTCGACCCCAGCCGCTTTGCCGGCAAGCGCGTCTGGCGCACCTCCACCGGCAATGCCCTGAAGAAGCCGAAGGAGACCATCACGGCGGCGCTGGACAATGCCGCCGTGGAAAGCGATACCCAGGCTGCGGCCGGGGGTGGTGGCGAGAGCAAGACCAGCTTCAAGGAAAAGGGCGTCTACAAGCACCTGCTCACCGGGGTGTCGTTCATGCTGCCCATGGTGGTGGCGGGGGGCCTGTGCATCGCGCTGTCGTTCGTCTTCGGCATCAAGGCCTTCGAGCAGGAGGGTACCCTGGCCGCAGCGCTGATGCAGATCGGTGGCGGCAGCGCCTTCAAGCTGATGGTGCCGGTGCTGGCCGGCTACATCGCTTATTCGATCGCCGACCGACCCGGCATCGCCCCGGGGATGATCGGTGGCTGGCTGGCCTCCACGCTCGGCGCCGGCTTCATCGGCGGCATCCTCGCCGGCTTCCTGGCGGGCTATTCGGCGAAGGCCGTGACCCGCTACGTCAAGCTGCCGGCGAGCATCGAGTCGCTCAAGCCGATCCTGATCATTCCGCTGCTGGCGAGCCTGTTCACCGGGCTGGTGATGATCTACGTGGTGGGCACGCCGGTGGCGGCCATTCTCGACGGCCTGACCGGCTTCCTCAACAACATGGGCTCGGCCAACGCCGTGCTGCTCGGTACCCTGCTGGGCGCCATGATGTGCTTCGACATGGGCGGGCCGGTCAACAAGGCGGCCTACACCTTCGGGGTGGGGCTGCTGGCTTCCGAGACCTATGCGCCGATGGCGGCGATCATGGCCGCCGGCATGGTGCCGGCGATCGGCATGGGCATCGCCAGCTTCGTTGCCCGGCAGAAGTTTTCCGAGCCGGAACGCGAGGCGGGCAAGGCCTCCTTCGTGCTGGGGCTGTGCTTCATCACCGAGGGGGCGATCCCCTTTGCCGCCAAGGACCCGCTGCGAGTGATCCCCGCCTGCATGGTCGGTGGCGCGCTGACGGGTGCGCTGTCGATGCTCTTCGGTGCCAAGCTGATGGCGCCCCACGGCGGCATCTTCGTGCTGCTCATCCCCAACGCCATCAGCCCGGTACTCCTCTACCTGCTGGCGATCGTTGCCGGCTCGCTGGTCACCGGCCTGGGCTATGCGGCGATCAAGCGTCACAGCGAGGCCGTGGCGGTCGCCGAGGCGGCCTGACAGCCTCGTCTGTCTGATCCGGCGGCAGGGCGGCGCAGCATGCCGGCCTGCCGCCGGTTGTCTTTTGTCAGTTCTTCCCTCACACCCTGTCGTTATCGACGTCGCCATGGCGACATTGCCAGGCAATCGTTAGCCGCGTAAATTTTCCCGAACACACGCATTCGTTTCGGGAGTTCGCATGGCGTCACCTCGACTGTTCACGCCCCTTACACTCGGCGGGCTGTCGCTGCCCAACCGCATCGTCATCGCCCCCATGTGCCAGTATTCCGCCGATGGCGAAGGCAGCATGACCGACTGGCATACCATCCACCTCGGCCAGCTGGCGCTGTCCGGCGCCGGCCTGCTGATCATCGAGGCCTCGTCGGTTTCGCCGGAAGGGCGTATCAGCCCCTGGGACCATGGCCTCTACAGCGACGCCAACGAACGGGCGCTGGCGCGGACCCTGGCGGCCGTGCGGGCGCATTCGCCGATGCCGATCGGCATCCAGCTCGGCCATGCCGGGCGCAAGGCATCGTCCCGGGTGCCCTGGGAGGGCGGTGGCCAGCTGCCGCTGGAGGAGGGCGGCTGGGAGACGCTGGCGCCTTCTGCCGTACCCTATTCACCGGGCCAGCGCGAGCCGCGGGCGATGACCCGCGAACAGATCGAGCAGCTCAAGGCGGACTTCGTGGCCTCGGCCGAGCGCGCCGCCCGGCTGGGGCTTGACCTGATCGAGCTGCACGCCGCGCACGGCTATCTGCTCCACGAGTTCCTCTCGCCGCTCAGCAATCGGCGCGACGATGCCTACGGCGGCAGCCTTGAGAACCGCATGCGCCTGCTGCTGGAGGTGTTCGACGCGGTGCGCGAGGTGTTCCCCGCCGACAAGCCGGTGGGCGTGCGCATCTCCGGCAGCGACTGGGTCGAGGGTGGCTGGGATCTCGAGCAGAGCGTGGTGCTGGCTCGCGCCCTGGAAGCGCGTGGCTGCAGCTTTCTGCATTGTTCGGGTGGCGGCCTGTCGCCGGATCAGGCCCTCGACGTCGGCCCCAACTACCAGGTGCCGTTCGCCCGGCGCATCAAGGCCGAGACGGCGATGCCGGTGATCGCGGTGGGGCTGATCACCGAGCCCGAGCAGGCCGAGGGCATTCTGGTCGGCGAGGAGGCGGACGCCGTGGCCCTGGCCCGGGGCATGCTCTACGACCCGCGCTGGCCGTGGCACGCGGCGGCCCGACTGGGGGCGAGCGTGAGCGCGCCGAATCAGTACCTGCGGTGTCAGCCGCGTACCCTGAAGGGGCTGTTCGACTAGCCACGTCGCAGTAGCCGTCTCGGCATCGATGGTGTAGCTTTTGCATCCCTTGAAACGGCGGGCCGTTACCCCGGCCCCCGTCACACCGGCTCCCTACCCGGGATGCCGGATGCAAAAGGAGATACACGATGTCGACTTCACCCGTCACCCTGATGGTGGCACGTCGCGTGGCTCGCGGGCGCTACCGGGACTTCAACGCCTGGCTCAACGAGGGCCGTGACCTGGCTGCGGACTTTGCCGGCTATCTGGGCTCCGGCGTGTTGGCACCACCGCCCGACGACAACGAATATCAGATCGTCTTTCGCTTCGCCGACGAGGCGACGTTATCGGCCTGGGAGCACTCCGCCTCGCGGCGTGCCTGGCTGGTCCGCGGTCGCGACCTGTTCGAGGCGCCCCAGGAGCATCGCGCCACCGGGCTCGACAGCTGGTTTCGTGGCAGCTGTGGCCGGACTCCGCCGCGCTGGAAGCAGGCCATCGCCATCTGGCTGGCGTTCTTCCCGGTCTCGCTGACTTTTCAATGGCTGCTCGGCGATACGCTGGGCTCCCTGCCGCTGGTGCCGCGGGTGCTGGCCAGCACCCTGATGCTCACCCCGGTGATGGTATTCCTGTTCATCCCGCTCTCCACGCGCCTGCTGGCGCCGTGGCTCAACGCCCCGCCCGCCGGAACCCGGCGTCTGCCGGCATGGCGTCGGGCCCGGCGGAGTGCCTGACGGCTCATTGGTACGAAAAAAGCCGAGGCATTGCGCCTCGGCTCGAGTCGGCATGGCGTAGCCCGGGAGTCGATCGGGCCGCTCATGACCGAAGGGGTCAGTCGTCGTCGGCGAGGATGACGTGGTTCTCCCCGGCGAGCACTTCGTCCCAGGCCTGATCGAGCGTGTAGCCCTGGCAGGCATCGATGGTGTCGAGTACCTCGACGGCATGCTGCAGGGATTGGCCGTTGGCTTTCAGCGCGACCACGACCTTGGCAAGGTCCTGCTTGCTGAAGGTGCTGGCGATAAGGTCGGCCTGCTCGGTCAACTGGATGTTGTTCATGATTCAATCCTCATGCAAGGTCATCATTACCCGGAGGGAGATTCCCGTCCCGGGCTGCCATCACCGATGGCGCTCTGGTGCCTTGGCTACGCATGCCGGGCCGGATAAGCGCCCATGGCTGCACTGCGTCAGGGTCATAAGTTCTCCAAGACCTTCGCTCCTGGCGCCCGGGTCAACGGCGGCTTGGCGCTCAGGTGGTAGCCGGGCGACGGTCAGTGAATCACGGTGGCGATACCCTGTCCGGCGCCGTGATTTCACTATGGTGCAGGGCGGCATATCCCACAAAGCGCCATTGGGCGCACAAGTGGTTGTAGCTTAACTACACGATGGACGCCCGGCGTCGGGATCGGTAGCGGCACTACGAGATCGGTGTGAATGAGTGCGATGGCGGTTCCGGCATCGCACCTTGTCGGAGGTGGGCTCATGGACAATCTGTTTGCCGGGATTCCCGAGCGGCTCGATGACGAGCTGTTCGAGTCGATCATCGAGAACGAGGCCGTGACGGTGGAGCGGATCGTCTCGCGCGGGCAGCGTTCGCCGGCATGGGGCTGGTACGACCAGGCGCGCGACGAGTGGGTGGTGGTGCTCAAGGGGCGTGCCGTGCTGGCGTTCGAGCGAGGGGAGGAGATGACCCTGGCACCCGGCGATCATGTGGTCATTCCGGCGCACATGCGCCATCGGGTCGCCTGGACCGATCCCGACGGCCCGACCGTCTGGCTGGCGATCCATTACTGATGCGGCTTGTCGGGGTGGTAGAGGAAGGGGGAATGATGCACCGGAAGCGGGCGAGAGCAGCGTTCGGGGGCCCAAAAGAGAGCACCCAGCCCCTGATGGCAAGGGCTGGGCGATGACTGTCTCTTTTTCTTGAATATTGTTGTTGTTGGATTTCTTGGAAGCTGGCGTTGTTCTTGCTGATCTTCTCCAGCGGCGCCGCTTGTCGTGGCGCTTGAATTCGTCGCATGGCGGGTCGTGGACCGGCGGCGACGTAACAGTGAGCTGGCGTGCTCCGCCTCGTCCCCCTCGCCGGGGGACTTTTTTGCATCTTTTGTTGTTCTTGTGTGATGCGTCTTGCCGCCGTGTCTTGTGCTTGCTCTTCGACGGCCTTCGGTTGTTCTTGGTCTTGTTGCCGTTTTACCCCGTCACCGTCGATCTGCCTTGTATTTCTTGCCGACGTCCTGCGTCGTTGCGATGGACTCATGATCGATTTTGGCCCCCTCCGAGACAACTCCACTTTGGTGGCAT
Source organism: Halomonadaceae bacterium T82-2 (assembly GCA_001577635.1). Lineage (GTDB taxonomy): Bacteria > Pseudomonadota > Gammaproteobacteria > Pseudomonadales > Halomonadaceae > Modicisalibacter. The sequence goes on from LSBP01000029.1 coordinate 23,108, forward strand.
AGCCGTTCGTCGATCCCGGCAGGGGGCCGGGCAGTACTGCTGCGGCACCGGTTCATTCAGCGACTCATACCTTCGGACTATGTCGCGGCGGGGCGTCGTGACCAAGACTCAATCGGTGCCACTCATCACAACCCAGTCAGGAGCACAGCCATGATCTACGCCAATCCGGGGAGCGACGGTGCCATCGTCGCGTTCGAAAAGCGCTACGGCAACTATATCGACGGCGAGTTCGTCGCCCCGCGCAAGGGCCAGTATTTCGACAACATCAGTCCGGTTAACGGTGAGGTATTCTGCGAGATACCGCGCTCCACCGAGGAAGATATCGAGCTGGCGCTGGATGCCGCGCACCGGGCGGCACCCGCCTGGGGGCGGACCTCGGCCGCCGAGCGCAGCAACATCCTGCTGAAGATCGCCGATCGTATCGAGCAGAATCTGGAGATGCTGGCCGTCGCCGAGACCTGGGACAACGGCAAGGCGGTGCGCGAGACCCTGAACGCCGATCTGCCGCTGGCGGTGGATCACTTCCGCTACTTCGCCGGCTGCATCCGCGCCCAGGAGGGCACGGCCGCCGATATCGATGCCAACACCGTCGCCTACCACTTCCACGAGCCGCTGGGCGTGGTGGGGCAGATCATCCCCTGGAACTTCCCGATCCTGATGGCCACCTGGAAGCTCGCGCCGGCGCTGGCGGCGGGCAACTGCGTGGTGCTCAAGCCCGCCGAGCAGACCCCGGCGTCGATCCTCAAGGTCATGGAGCTGATCGGCGACCTGCTGCCGCCGGGGGTGGTCAACATCGTCAACGGCTACGGCGAGGAAGTTGGTCAGGCGCTGGCGACCAGCAAGCGCATCGCCAAGATCGCCTTCACCGGCTCGACCCCGGTGGGCTCGCACATTCTCAAGTGTGCCGCCGACAACATCATCCCCTCCACCGTGGAGCTGGGCGGCAAGTCGCCGAACATCTACTTCGCCGACATCATGAACGCGGAGCCCGAGTTCATCGACAAGGCCGTCGAAGGGCTGGTGCTGGCCTTCCTCAATCAGGGCGAGGTCTGCACCTGCCCGTCGCGGGCGCTGATCCAGGAATCGATGTACGACACCTTCATGGCCAAGGTGATCGAGCGTACCCAGGCGATCAAGCGTGGCAACCCGCTGGACACCGACGTTCAGGTCGGCGCCCAGGCCAGTCAGGAGCAGTACGACAAGATCATGTCGTACATGGAGGTGGCCCGCGAAGAGGGCGCCGAGTTCCTCACCGGCGGCGGCAAGGAGAGCTTCGATCCGGCCTACGACAAGGGCTTCTACATCCAGCCGACCCTGCTCAAGGGACGCAACAGCATGCGTGTGTTCCAGGAAGAGATCTTCGGTCCGGTGGTGGGCGTCACCACCTTCAAGGACGAGGCCGAGGCACTGGATATCGCCAACGATACCGAGTTCGGGCTCGGCGCCGGCGTCTGGACGCGGGATATGAACGTGGCCTTCCGCATGGGTCGCGGCATCCAGGCCGGGCGCGTATGGACCAACTGCTATCACCAGTACCCGGCGCATGCCGCCTTCGGGGGCTACAAGAAGTCGGGCATCGGCCGCGAAACCCACAAGATGGCCCTGGAGCACTACCAGCAAACCAAGAACCTGCTGGTCAGCTACGATACCAATCCGCTGGGCTTCTTCTGAGCCTTCACGCTTCGTTGTCGATGGATCGGGCGCGCCAGTGGCGCGCCCGATGTCGTTGCCGGCCATGGCTTCGGCAATGCCCCCTTTCGGGTAGCGCCCGGTGCAGGCGAGTTACTCCGCCTGATCGAAGCGTGCCCGGACCGCGTCGATGGCCGGCCGGCCGTTTCTGGCCTCGACCCCGTCGAGCCAGGTGGCGACTTCATCCAGGTGCGATCCGATCCACCGGCGTGCCACGTTCTCGGCCTTCTTTTCCTCGTGACTGTGGGCGTAGACCCACTGGTTCTGGTCGTCGATGTCCACCACCATCTGCGAGAAGAAGCGGTACACGTCCGCATCACGGGCTTCGAGATCGGCGGGCAGCACGGTCCAGACGGTGCTGCGGATGTCGGCCACCCCTGCGTCGTCGCTGTCCTCGAGGTAGCGCAGGTTGTAGCTGATGTTCATCCAGTGCGGCTCCCAGCCGATGAAGGTGACCCACTGGTGGTTGTCGATCTTCTGGCCGGCCTGGGCCAGCATGGCGGCAGTGGAACTTTCGCGCAGGCTCCAGTCGCCCAGTCCGGCGCGATCCGCCTCGATGGCCGCGTTGACGGCGTTGTTGATGCCGGTGCCGGCCTCGATGCCGAGGATCTCGCCGTCGAAGCGATCACGGTAGGCATCCAGATCGGCCACGCTGTGCACCCCGGCTTCGTACACATAGTCGGGAACCACCAGGCCGGAGTTGGCGCCGCGGATATTGGCCGTGGCCTTGACCACCTTGTCCTGGTCGACCAGCGGCTCGATCATGTCCTCCTCGACCGGATACCAGCCGCCCAGGTAGGCCTCCAGGTCACCTCGCGCCAGGCCGTCGAGAATCACGCTGACCGCCAGGTTGTTCTGCCGGGTGCGATAGCCCATCGCCTCGAGCAGCTGGGCGGCCACCTCGCTCTTGACCGTCACTCCGGGCCAGGGCGGAACGCCCAGACGGACGGTGTCGATGTCGGCGCTGGCTGTGCTGCCGGCCCCCCACAGGGGCAGGGCGGAGAGCAGGGCGAGCGTGGTGGAAGGCAGCAGGGACCGGGTCATGGCAAGGCTCCATATAATGAGTGGCCAACTCAGCCTATCCCGGAGAGCGGCAGTCCTTTGCCGCCAGGCGACACTCGGGCGACGCCGGACGTCATCATGGCGATTTCCGCGCCGCGCGCCATCCCGTTACAATGACATCACCTACTCTTGGTGGATCTCGAGCGATGCATTGTCCCTTCTGCGGTAAGAACGATACCAAGGTCACCGATTCGCGATTGGTCGCCGAAGGGGATCAGGTGCGCCGGCGGCGCCAGTGCGGCGCCTGCGGTGAGCGCTTTACCACCTACGAGACCGCCGAACTGGTCATGCCGCGGGTGATCAAGGCCGACGGCTCGCGCGAATCCTTCGATGCCCGCAAGCTGCGCGACGGCATGCTGCGGGCGCTGGAGAAGCGCCCGGTGAGCGCCGAGTCGATCGAGGCCGCGGTGGAGCGCATCCGCCAGCGGCTGCGCGCGCGCGGCGAGCGCGAGATCGAGGCCCGTGAAATCGGCGAGGAGGTCATGCACGCACTCAAGCGGCTCGACCAGGTGGCCTACATCCGCTTCGCGTCGGTCTACCGGCGCTTTCAGGACATCGACGAGTTCCGCGCCGAGATCGACCGGCTCGCCCAGGAGCCGAGCTTTTCGCCTGGTGACGAGTCACGCTGAGCCGGTCCACCGGACGACCATCCTGCAACCGCCGAGGAACGCATGGCCAAGGCGACACCCGAATCCTTCATGGCCCGCGCGCTGGAACTGGCGCGACGCGGGCTCTATACCACCGATCCCAATCCGCGCGTGGGCTGCGTGCTGGTCAAGCAGCGTCGCGTGGTCGGCGAGGGCTGGCACGTGCGTGCCGGCGAGCCGCATGCCGAGATCCATGCTCTGCAGGCCGCCGGTGAGGCGGCGCGAGGCGCTACCGCCTACGTGACCCTCGAACCCTGCGCCCACCACGGCCGTACCGGGCCCTGCGCGCAGGCGTTGATCGAGGCCGGCGTGAAGCGGGTGGTGGTGGCGATGGAAGACCCCAATCCCGAGGTGGCCGGGCGTGGCCTGGCGATGCTGCGCGAGGCGGGGGTCGCCGTCGAGACGGGGCTGCTGGAAGCCGACGCCCGGCGGCTCAATCCGGGGTTCGTGTCGCGCATGACGCACCGGCGGCCGTTCGTGCGGCTGAAGATGGCCATGAGCCTCGATGGTCGCACGGCCATGGCCAGCGGCGAATCGCAGTGGATTACCGGGCCGGCGGCGCGAACCCAGGTGCAGCGGCTGCGGGCGCGCTCCAGCGCGGTGATGACCGGGGTCGAATCAGTGATCCACGATGACTCGCGGCTGACGGTGCGTGCCGATCAGCTGGGGCTCGAGGCCGGGGCGGCGGCCCGGGTGGCCGCGCGCCAACCATTGCGGGTGATCGTCGATTCGCGACTGCGTCTGCCGCTGGCGGCGGCGTGTCTGCGCGAGCCCGGGCGCACCCTGGTGGCGACCTGCGCCCGCGAGCCGGACCGCCGCGCCGCCCTGGAAGCGGCCGGTGCCGAGGTGCTCGAACTGCCGTCGCTGGCCGAGCGGGTCGACCTGGCCGCACTGCTGCGTCATCTGGCGGCCGAGGAGGCCTGCAACGAGGTGCTGCTGGAAACCGGGGCGACGCTCGCCGGGGCGATGCTCGATGCCGAGCTGATCGACGAAATGCAGCTGTTCGTGGCGCCGACGCTGCTGGGCGGCGAGGCGCGTCCGCTGTTCGCCCTGCCGGGGCTGTCGCGCATGGCCCAGCAGCGCCCGTTGCAGATCGACGACATTCGCGCGGTGGGGCGCGACTGGCGAATCATCGCCCGCCCCGAACGCGTGAGCTGATGGTGTCGCGGGGCTGGCGCGCCGGGCCCCGGGCAGGTACCCTGACCGCCGACCTGACACGGCGTACAAGGCCGCGCAGCGTTCACCGGCGTCGGCCGGTGACGACATTACCGGCCGGGCCGGGTTCTAGACATGCTGGGTCTGAAACATGAAGACCGGAGATTCCATGGCGCTTTCCAACTCCCACGCCGCCGATTCCGACTTGCCGACCCCCGGAGGGCTGGCGCGCGTCGAGGCGCTGATCGAAGACATTCGCCAGGGCAAGATGGTGATCCTCATGGATGACGAGGATCGCGAGAACGAAGGCGACATCATCATGGCCGCCGAGAAGGTGGAGCCCGAGCACATCAACTTCATGGCCCGGCACGCGCGCGGACTGATCTGTCTGCCGATGACCCGCGAGCGCTGCGAGCGTCTCAAGCTGCCGCTGATGGTGCGCGACAACGGCTCCGGCTTCGGCACCAAGTTCACCGTGTCGATCGAGGCCGCCGAGGGCGTCACCACCGGTATCTCCGCCGCCGATCGCGCCCGCACCGTGCGCGCGGCGGTGGCGCGCGATGCCGAGTCGGCCGACATCGTGCAGCCCGGGCACATCTTCCCGCTGATGGCCGAGCCGGGCGGCGTGCTGCGCCGCGCCGGGCATACCGAGGCGGCCTGCGACCTGGCGGCGATGGCCGGGCTCGAGCCCAGCGGGGTCATCTGCGAGGTGATGAACGAGGACGGCAGCATGGCGCGGCGTCCCGAGCTCGAGCGCTTCGCGGTCGAGCACGGCCTGAAGATGGGCACCATCGCCGACCTGATCCACTACCGCATCCACAACGAGCAGACCGTCGAACGGGTCGACAGCGAGACGGTACAGACCGCCTTCGGCGAGATGACCCTGCACGTCTTCCGGGACCGCATCCAGGGCGCTCACCACCTGGCGCTGGTCAAGGGCGAGCCCCACGCCGGGGAGCCGACCACGGTACGCGTGCACCTGGCCGACAGCCTGCGCGATCTGCTGGCCCTGCAGAAGGGCGACCAGGCCAGCTGGACCGCTCACAACGCCCTGGCGCATGTCGCCGCCGCCCCGGCAGGGGTGTTCGTGCTGCTCGACGACGGGCGGGCGCCCCTGGACTTCAAGGCCCAGTTCGACATCTTCCTCGGTCGCCAGCGGGCTCCGCGCACCAGCGATTCCGACGGGGCCGGCAACTACCTGATGATCGGCACCGGCTCGCAGATCCTGCGTCAGCTGGGGGTGGGGCAGATGCGTCTGCTCAGCTCGCCCTGGAAATTCTCGGCCCTGTCGGGCTTCGACCTGGAAGTGGTCGAGCGGATCGATGCCGAGTCGGCGCCGGGCGCCGCCGACTGACGCGTGCCGCCGGCGCTGCGGGCCCCGCGAGTCGACGCAGACATTCGCGCGGCGGTTGCCTAGAATAGGCCCCTTTTTGTCCAGGACATGGTTATGCAGCCGATATCTCAAGTCGAAGGTTCCTTCACCGACGTCGACGGTCGTTACGTGATCGTCGTCGGCCGGTTCAATCATCACGTCGTCGACAGCCTGGTCGAGGGCGCGGTCGACAGCCTGGTGCGCCACGGCGTCGACGAGGACAACATCGATCTCGTGCACGTCCCCGGCGCCTGGGAGCTGCCGCTGGCGGTCAAGCGCGCCCTGCAGGTGGTCAAGCCGGATGCGGTGCTCGCGCTGGGCGCGGTCATCCGTGGCGGCACGCCGCACTTCGAGCACGTCGCCGGCGGCTGCAACGCCGCGCTGGGCAACCTGCAGCTCGAGTTCGATACGCCCATCGCCAACGGGGTGCTGACGGTCAACTCCATCGAGCAGGCCATCGAGCGCGCCGGCACCAAGGCGGGCAACAAGGGCACCGAGGCCGCGATGGCGGCGATGGAGATGGTGTCATTGATGCGTCGCCTGGGAGGCCAGGCATGACCGATCGCAAGCGCTCGAATCAGTCGGGCCGCCAGGCGCGGCACGCGGCCCGCGAACTGGCCGTGCAGGCACTGTATCAGTGGCAGATGACCGGCAAGCCGGTGGCCACCGTGGAAGCGGAGTTCCGCAGTCAGGTGGCCGACGAGGATCTCGAGGACCACGAGAACTGGCACAAGGTCATGGAGCTGGCCGATCTGGCGCTGTTCCACGAGCTGTTCCAGAACGTGGCTCGCTATCGCAGTGATCTGGACGCCGCCATCGCGCCGTTGCTCGATCGTCGGCTCGAGGATCTCGACAGCATCGAGCTGGCGATCCTGCGTCTGGGCGCCTACGAACTTTCTCATCGCCTCGAGGTGCCGTATCGCGTGGCGATCAGCGAAGGCGTCGAGCTGGCCAAGTCCTTCGGTGCCACCGACGGTCACAAGTACGTCAACGGCATCCTCGACAAGCTGGCCGCCCGCCTGCGGTCGACCGAGGTCAACGCGCGTCTTCGCTGACGTGCCGGCTGCCATGCCCAGCGAGTTCGAACTCATCGCCCGTTTCTTCGCACGCCCCTGCGACGCCGAGCCGGGTGTCGTGGCGGGGCCGGGCGACGATTGCGCGCTGCTGGCGCCGAGTGCCGGCAGCGAGCTGGCCGTGAGCGTGGATACCTCGGTCGTGGATGTGCACTTCCCGCAGGCGGCGCCGGCGGTGGCGATCGGCCATCGTGCGCTGGCGGTGGCGCTCAGCGACCTGGCCGCCATGGGAGCCCGGGCGCGCTGGTGCGCGCTGGCGGCGACCCTGCCCGAGGCCGACGAGGCGTGGCTGGAAAGCTTCGCCGCGGGCTTTCACGCCCTGTGCCGGCGCAGCCGGGTGGCGCTGGTCGGCGGCGATGTAACCCGCGGGCCGTTGAGCCTGTCGGTGACGGTGCATGGCGAGGTGCCGGCCGGCCGGGCGCTGCGCCGCTCGGGGGCCGAGGCTGGGGACATTCTGGCCGTGACCGGCGCGCTGGGCGGTGGTCGTGGCGGCCTCGCGGCCTGGCGTGACGGAGTGCGCGACCTCGATGATCCGCTGCTGCGTGCCTACCTGCTGCCGGAGCCCCGGCTGACCGCGGGCGAGGTGCTGCGCGAGCTGGCACATGCGGCGATCGATGTGTCCGACGGTCTGCTCGCCGACCTGCAGCATCTGTGCACCGCCAGTGGCGTCGGGGCAGCGCTGCAACCCGAGGTACTGCCGCTGGCCGAGGGGCTGACGGCGCGGCTCGGCGAGGCGGCCGCCCGGGAGGCGGCACTCGCCGGTGGCGATGACTACGAACTGCTGGTCGCGCTGCCGCCCGAGGCCCTGAACGAGGCCGTCAATCGCCTTCAGACGCTCGGCCTGCCGCTGACGCCGATCGGCCGGGTGGTCGGCGAACCGGGCATTCATGGCATCGATGACAGCACCCGCCCCACGGGCTGGCAGCATTTCCCGGGAGGGACGCCATGAACCGGGCTCCCTCCAGCGTCTGGCGCCGTCCTACCCACTTCTTCGCCTTCGGGCTGGGCAGCGGTGCGGTGCCGTTCGCCCCCGGCACCTTCGGCACCCTGGCGGCGATTCCCTTCTACTGGCTGATGTCCGGGCTCACCCTGTCCTGGTATCTGGGGCTGGTGCTGGTCGCCGGACTGATCGGCATCTGGCTGTGCGAGAAGACATCCCGGGATCTGGGCGTCCACGATCACTCCGGCATCGTCTGGGACGAGTTTGTCGGCTACTGGCTGACCATGGCGGCGGTGCCGTTTTCGTGGCAGGCGGCGCTGTGGGGATTCGTGGTGTTCCGGGTGTTCGACATCATCAAGCCCTGGCCGATTCGCCTGGTCGACCGGCGCGTCGCCGGGGGCTTCGGCATCATGTTCGACGACATTCTCGCCGGTGTTTACGCCTGGAGCACCATGCACCTGTGGTTCTGGCTGCACTGAGTCCCGCGCCCGTCGCGCTTGAAGTTTTTCCGCGCTGCCCGCATAGCAGGTTCCAGATGGGTAATTCGACCCAGCGGACAAGGGTGAACGATGAGCGAACGCGACCAAGACGCACCGGATATTCTCCTGGACTCCAGCGCTTCCCGTGACGACGGCGAACAGGCGCCGCGCGGGGCGGTGGTGCCTACCCAGGAATACCTGCCCGAACGCATCTACCTGTTGCCGATCCACAACCGCCCGTTCTTTCCCGCCCAGGTGCAGCCGTTGCTGATCCAGCGCCGGCGCTGGGAGGAGACCATGCAGCGGGTTGCCGATACGCCGCATCACGTGGTGGGGGTAGCCTACGTCGGTGATGCCGGCGTCGACCAGCTCGGCCACGAGGACTTCCCGACGATCGGCACCGCGGTCAAGGTGCACAAGGCGCAGGGCGAGGAGCAGCAGATCCAGTTCATCGCCCAGGGCATGCGGCGCTTTCGGATCGTGCGCTGGCTGTCGAAGACCCCGCCCTATCTGGTCGAGGTCACCTATCCCAAGGAGCCGGTCGACGCCGAGGAGAACGAGGCGCGCGCCTATGCCATGGCACTGATCAACGGCATCAAGGAGCTGTTGCCGATCAACCCGCTCTATGGCGAGGAGCTCAAGCAGTACCTCAATCGCTTCAGCCCTCAGGAGCCGGGGCCGCTGACCGATTTCGCCGCGGCCATCACCTCTGCCAAGGGGCCGGAACTCCAGGAAGTGCTCGAGACGCTGCCGGTGATGGCGCGCATGCAGAAGGTGCTGCCGCTGCTGCGCAAGGAGATCGAGGTCGCCCAGCTGCAGAGCGAGATCAGCGAGCAGGTCAACGCCCAGATGCAGGAGCGCCAGCGCGAGTTCTTCCTGCGCGAGCAGCTCAAGGTGATCCAGAAGGAGCTGGGCATCTCCAAGGACGATCGCGAGAACGATGTCGATACCTTCCGCGCCCGGCTGGAGCACCTGACGGTTCCCGAACGCGTCCAGACGCGCATCGACGAGGAGCTCGACAAGCTCTCGGTGCTCGAGACCGGCTCGCCCGAGTACGGCACCACCCGCAACTATCTCGACTGGCTGACCGCGCTGCCCTGGGGCGTGACCTCCGACGACCAGCTCGATCTCAAGCACGCGCGCACGGTGCTCGACCGCGACCACGACGGCTTGAACGACGTCAAGGAGCGGATCATCGAGTTCCTCGCCGAGGGTACCTTCAAGGGCGACGTGGGCGGCTCGATCCTGCTGCTGGTGGGCCCGCCGGGGGTCGGCAAGACCTCGGTGGGGCGCTCCATCGCCGAGGCGCTGGGCCGGCGTTTCTATCGCTTCTCGGTGGGCGGCATGCGTGACGAGGCCGAGATCAAGGGCCATCGGCGCACCTATATCGGCGCCATGCCCGGCAAGCTGGTCCAGGCGATCAAGGAGGTCGAGGTCGAGAACCCGGTGATCATGCTCGACGAGATCGACAAGCTGGGCCAGTCCTTCCAGGGCGACCCGGCCTCGGCACTGCTCGAGGTACTTGATCCGGAGCAGAACGTCGACTTCCTCGATCACTACCTCGACGTGCGCATGGACCTGTCCAAGGTGCTGTTCGTGTGCACCGCCAACACCCTGGACTCGATCCCCCCGGCGCTGCTCGATCGCATGGAGCAGATCCGCCTGTCCGGCTACATCGCCGAGGAGAAGGTGGCGATCGCCAAACATCACCTGTGGCCGCGCCTGCTCGAGCGCGACCGCATCGCCAAGAAGCGCATCAACCTGACCGACGCGGCGCTCCGGCAGGTGATCGAGGGTTATGCCCGCGAGGCCGGGGTGCGCCAGCTCGAGAAGCAGCTGCACCGCATCGTACGCAAGGCGGCCGTGAAGCTGCTGGAGAACGACCAGCAGACGGTCAAGGTGTCGGTCAACAACCTCGAGGACTTCCTCGGCGCGCCGTTGTTCCGCAAGGAGCAGGTGCTCAAGGGCGTCGGTGTGGTCACCGGCCTGGCCTGGACGGCGATGGGCGGGGCGACGTTGCCCATCGAGGCCACCAAGGTGCACGCCCTGACCCGTGGGTTGAAGCTCACCGGCAAGCTCGGCGACGTGATGCAGGAGTCGGCCAACATCGCCTACAGCTATGCGCTGGGGCATCTCGGTGATTACGGTGCCGATGCCGACTTCTTCAACGAGGCCTTCGTGCACCTGCACGTGCCCGAGGGGGCCACCCCCAAGGACGGCCCCTCGGCCGGGGTGACCATGACCACGGCGCTGCTGTCGCTGGCGCGCAATCAGGCCATCGGCCGCCCGCTGGCGATGACCGGCGAGCTGACCCTGACCGGGCAGGTGCTGCCGGTCGGGGGGATCCGCGAAAAGATCATCGCCGCGCGCAGAAGCGACCTCTTCGAGGTGATCCTGCCCGAGGCCAACCGGCGCGACTACGAGGAGCTGCCGGACTACCTGAAGGAGGGCATGACCGTGCATTTCGCCAGGCAGTACAAGGATGTTGCCCGCGTCGTGTTCGACTGAGACGGGGCGCGCCGGTCGTGAGGACGGGGTGAGAGGCGAGGGACTATAATGCGCCGCGACGCTCATCGCCCACGACACGACAAGGACACGCCATGTCTCGCAGGACTCTCGTCGGCGGCCTGACTCTGGCCGCCCTGTGCAGCGTTTCCCCGGCTCAGGCCGAGGAAACGCTGACGGTCTATACCTACGATGCCTTCGTCTCCGAGTGGGGGCCGGGGCCGTCAGTCAAGAAGGCCTTCGAGTCGCAATGCGACTGCCGGCTCCGCTTCGTCGCCCTCGACGGCGGTGTGGGCATCCTCCAGCGGCTCAAGCTCGAGGGCGAGGACAGCGCCGCCGACGTAGTGCTGGGGCTGGACATGAACCTCATGGCCGAGGCCCGCGACACCGGGCTGCTGGCCCCGCATGGCGTCGACCTGTCGCCGCTGGCGCTGCCGGTCGACTGGGACGACGACACCTTCGTGCCGTTCGACTGGGCGCCGTTCGCCTTCGTCTATGACTCTCAGGCGCTGCCCGAGCCGCCGCACAGCTTCCAGGAGCTGATCGACGCGCCGGACGATCTCAAGGTGATCATCGAGGACCCCCGCACCAGCACGCCGGGGCTGGGGCTGCTGCTGTGGATCAAGCATGCCTACGGCGATCGCGCCGACGCGATCTGGCGTGGCCTGCAGCCGCACATCCTGACCGTGACCCGCGACTGGAGCGAGGCCTACTTTTCGCTGTTTTTGAACGGCGAAGCGTCCATGGTAATGTCCTACGCCACCTCGCCGGCCTACCACATGGCGGTGGACCATACGGATCGCTACCAGGCGGCCGCGTTCGACGAGGGCCACTACCTGCAGGTCGAGGTGGCGGCGAGGACGCGCCACAGCGAGCATCCCCAGCTGGCCCGCGAGTTTCTGGCCTTCATGCTCAGTCGCGACTTTCAGCGCGAGCTGCCGCTGACCAACGTCATGTACCCGGCGATCGATCTCGGCGACGGCCTGCCCGAAGCGTATTCGAAGCTGATCGACCCCAAGGTCTACACCTTCTCGCCGCCGGTCGTCCGCGAGCACCGCAAGGCCTGGGTCGATGACTGGTTGCGCGTCAGCACCCAATGAGCGAGGCGGGGACCGGCCCCGGGCGGGACTGGCGCCCGGCCCGTGGCGTGCTGGGCGTCGGCGTGCTCGCCTGGACGCTGGTGGTCGGCCTGGGGCTGGGCAGTCTCGCCGCGCTGCTGGTCAATGCGCCGGAGGTGGCGTTCGACACGCTGTGGCGCGACCCCTACCTGAGCGGGGTGCTGCGTTTCTCGCTGCTCCAGGCCGGGCTGTCGACGCTGCTCAGCGTGGTGCCGGCGATTCCGGTCGCCGTGGCGCTGGCACGGCGGCCGCGCTTTCCCGGGAGACGCCTGCTGCTGCGGGCCATGGAACTGTCGCTGGTGATCCCCACGCTGATTGCGCTGTTCGGGCTGGTCGCGGTGCACGGCCGGCAGGGATGGCTGTCGACGCTGTGGCGTGAGCTCAGTGGTGAACCGCTCGGCTATCTCTACGGGCTGTCGGGCATCGTGCTGGCGCATGTCTTCTACAACCTGCCGCTGGCGGCGCGCCTGCTGCTGCAGGGGCTCGAACGCCAGCCCGAGGCCCAGTGGCGGCTGGTTGCCCAGTTCGGCCTGACGCGGCGCGCCATCTGGCGCTGTCTGGAATGGCCCGTGATACGGCGCCTGCTGCCGCGCCTGATGGCGCTGGTCTTCACGCTGTGCTTTTCGAGTTTCGCCATCGTCATGACGCTGGGCGGCGGCCCCGGCGCGACCACCCTCGAGGTCGCCCTCTACCAGGCGCTGACCTACGAAGGGGATCTGGCGCGCGCGGCGCTGCTGGCGCTGACCCAGCTGGCGGTCTGCCTGGCCCTGTGGGCCCTGGCGCTGCGCCAGGGTGGCGGGATGCCGCTGCTGGCCACCGGCGACGCGGCGCGGCCGGCCGGTCGCTGGCGGCGTCGTGATGCCCGGGGTCTGTCGCGGCTCGTGGATGGCGTCTGGCTGACGATGCTGGCGGCCCTGCTGTTGCCGCCGCTGTCGGCGGTGGTGATCGCCGGTGCCCGCGGGCTGCCGGCACTGCCCGGGCAGTCGGCATTGTGGCCAGCCACCCTGTTGAGTCTGGCAATGGCGCTGGCGGCGGCACTCGGAGCGCTGATGCTGGCGCTGGCGCTGGTGGCTGCCGCCCGGCGCTGGCGGGATCGAAGGCGTGCGCTGCCGGCCGGCCTGCTCGAGGGCGGTGGACAGCTGATTCTGATACTGCCGGCGATGGTGCTGGGCACCGGGTTGTTTCTGCTGCTGCGTCCGGGGCTGGGCGGCGACTGGCAGAGCTATGCGCTGGTGGCACTGGTCAATGCCTTCATGGCCCTGCCGTTCGTCATGCAGGTGCTGCAGGGCGGGGTGGCGCTGCCGGTCGGTAACGCCCGGCGGCTGGCCGATCAGCTGGGCGTGCGCGGCTGGGCCTACTGGCGCTGGCTGGTCTGGCCGCGGCTGAAGCAGCCGATGGGGCTGGCGCTGGCCTATGCGATGACCCTGTCGCTGGGGGATTTCAGCGTCATCGCGCTGTTCGGCAGCCCCAGCCGTCCGACACTGCCGATGCTGCTCTACCAGCAGCTCGGCGGTTACCGCTGGCAGGGGGCAGCGGCCACGGCGCTGGTGCTGTTGCTGGTCGTGGTGGTGGTCTTCGCGCTGCTGGACCGCCTCTCGCGGCGTCGGCCCCGCTACCCGCAATCCCGCTATTCATCCCGTGCCGCCGAGGCTGCCGATGCTGGAATGTCGTGACCTGCAGTTTCACTACGAGCGTGCCGACCCCGGCGAAACGCCGGATTTCGACTTCACGCTGGCACTCTCGCCCGGCGAGTGTTTGGCCGTTCAGGGGCCCTCCGGGTGCGGCAAGAGCACTCTGTTGAGCCTGATCGCGGGCTTTCTCGAGCCGGCATCGGGCTGGCTGGGCTGGTCGGGGCACGCGTGGCGCGACCTGCCGCCATGGGAGCGCCCCCTGACCACGGTCTTCCAGGAGGACAACCTGTTTGCCCATCTGCCGGTATGGATCAACGTCGGCCTGGGCCTGGCGCCGGATCTGCGCCTGGATGCCGCCGCCCACCGGCGCATTCGCGACGGGCTGGCGCGGGTCGGGCTCGAGGGATTGCAGGACCGTCTGCCGGAGGCGTTGTCCGGCGGGCAGCGCCAGCGCGTGGCGTTGCTGCGGGCCCTGCTGCGCGAACGCCCCTTGCTGCTGCTCGACGAGCCGTTCAGCGGACTGGATGCCGACAACCGGCACCAACTCTGGGAGCTGGTGCGCGAGCAGCGCCGGCGAGGGGTCGCCGTGCTGCTGGTCAGCCACGACAGCGAGGACATCCGCGCCCTGGCGGATCGCTGCTGTCGGCTGCAGGGCGGGCGACTGGTCGATTCCGCGGCGATCTGACAGAATCGGGAGCTCGCTGGACAGACACCACAGACCGTCAGCGCCGATGCGATGGCGTCGGCCAAGACGGCTCGCCCTTTTCGAGGAAACCCCATGCCCGAGTATCGCTCACGCACCACCACCGCCGGTCGCAACATGGCCGGTGCCCGCGCCCTGTGGCGCGCCACCGGGATGAAGGACGACGACTTCCACAAGCCGATCATCGCGGTGGCCAACTCGTTCACCCAGTTCGTGCCCGGTCATGTGCATCTCAAGGACATGGGGCAGCTGGTGGCCCGCGAGATCGAGAAGGCCGGCGGAGTGGCCAAGGAATTCAACACCATCGCGGTGGACGACGGCATCGCCATGGGCCACGACGGCATGCTCTACTCGCTGCCGAGCCGCGACATCATCGCCGACAGCGTCGAGTACATGGTCAATGCCCACTGCGCCGACGCGCTGGTGTGCATCTCCAACTGCGACAAGATCACCCCGGGAATGCTGATGGCTGCCATGCGCCTCAACATTCCGGTGATCTTCGTCTCCGGCGGCCCCATGGAAGCCGGCAAGACCAAGCTGCTCGACCACGGTCTCGATCTGGTCGATGCCATGGTCATGGCCGCCGACGACAAGGTCGACGACGAGACCCTCAACGAAGTGGAACGCAGCGCCTGCCCGACCTGCGGCAGCTGCTCGGGCATGTTCACCGCCAACTCCATGAATTGCCTGACCGAGGCGCTGGGTCTGGCGCTGCCGGGCAACGGCACCACCCTGGCCACCCACGCCGACCGTCGGCGGTTGTTCGAGACCGCCGGCCATCGCATCGTCGAGCTGGCCAGGCGCTACTACGAAGGCGACGAGGCGCACCTGCTGCCGCGGGCCATCGGCTCCAAGGCGGCGTTCAAGAACGCCATGACCCTGGATATCGCCATGGGCGGCTCCACCAATACCATCCTGCATCTGCTGGCGGCGGCCCAGGAGGCGGAGATCGATTTCGACATGGACGATATCGACCGCCTGTCGCGGGAAGTGCCGCAGCTGTGCAAGCTGGCGCCCAACACCCAGAAGTACCATATCGAGGACTGCCATCGTGCCGGCGGCATCATGGGGATTCTCGGCGAGCTGGACCGCGCCGGGGTGCTGAATACGTCGGTACCCACCGTGTACGGCGATTCGCTGGCGGCGGCCCTCGACGAGTGGGACATCATGCGCAATCCGAGCCCGGAAGTGGTCGAGTTCTACAGAGCCGGGCCGGGCGGCGTGCCTACCCAGGAGGCCTTCTCGCAGTCGGCGCGCTGGCCGAGCCTGGACGGCGACCGTGTGAGCGGCTGTATCCGCGACCTGGAGCACGCCTTCTCGACCGAGGGCGGTCTGGCCGTGCTCAAGGGCAACATCGCCCAGGATGGCTGCGTGGTGAAGACCGCCGGCGTCGATGACTCGATTCTGGTCTTCGAGGGGCCGGCGCACGTGGTCGAGTCCCAGGATCAGGCGGTGGAGCACATCCTCGGCGGCCAGGTGAAGGAAGGCGAGGTGGTGGTGATCCGCTACGAGGGCCCGAAGGGCGGCCCCGGCATGCAGGAGATGCTCTATCCGACCTCGTATCTCAAGTCGAAAGGGCTGGGCAAGGCCTGTGCGCTGCTTACCGACGGCCGTTTCTCCGGCGGCACCTCGGGACTGTCGATCGGTCATGTATCACCGGAAGCGGCTGCCGGCGGCGCCATCGGCCTGGTGGAGAGCGGCGACATCATCCGTATCGACATTCCCAACCGTTCGATCGACGTCAAGCTCTCCGACGAGGAACTCGAGCAGCGTCGCCTGGCTCAGCAGGCGCGTGGCAGCGAGGCCTGGAAACCGAGCATCCAGCGCCTGCGCAAGGTCTCCGCGGCGCTCAAGGCCTATGCACTGCTGGCCACTTCCGCCGACAAGGGCGCGGTACGGGACCTGAGCAAGCTCGATTGAGCGTGTCGCGCGGCTGACGCGCCAACTCAGGACGAGGCCCGCGGGTGGCGCGGGCCTCGATGATCGCGGGCAGGCGACGGGCCTGCCGCGGTGCGTCAGGCAGCTTCCGGCACCTCTGCCTCGGCCTCGGCCGCTTCACGCAGAAGCTCCAGTTCGCACTCGATGACATACCAAACTTCCAGCCATTCCAGGCTGTCCTCGGAATAACACATCGTCGTTTCCTCCTTCCTCGCGGAATGCTGAACTTCACGCCACAGTATGGTTGATACGACGAAGGTCGAGGTAAGGGTGTCGACCATGTTCTTGACAATTATCACGGCAAGATCTTCGCCCGTCCATGTGGGCATGGGGATTGCTGTCAGCAAGGAGACGCCATGAAGGAATCATTCAACGTCGGGGTCGTCGGTTACGGTTTTGCCAGCCAGACCTTCCACGTGCCGCTCATCCAGGCCACCCCGGGGCTCGAGCTGGTGGCGGTCTCATCGAGCGATGCCGCCAAGGTTCATCGCGACCTGTCCGCGGTGGAGGTGGCTGCCTCGCCGCAGGCGCTTTTCGCGCGGCACGAGGTCGATCTGGTGGTCATTCCGACGCCCAACGAGAGCCACTTTCCGCTGGCCAAGGCGGCGCTCGCCGCCGGCAAGCACGTAGTGGTCGACAAGCCGTTCACGGTGACCCTGAGCGAGGCCCGGCAGCTGCGCACGCTGGCCGAGCAGGCCGGGCGCCTGCTGTCGGTGTTTCACAATCGCCGCTGGGACAGTGACTTCCTGACCGTGCGCGAGCTGCTTGCCGAGGAGACGCTGGGCCGGGTCGTGCACTTCGAATCACGCTTTGACCGTTTCCGCCCCGAAGTCCGCCAGCGCTGGCGGGAGCAGGCCAGACCCGGGGGCGGGATCTGGTTCGACCTGGGGCCGCACCTGCTGGATCAGGTGCATCAGCTGTTCGGCATGCCGCGCGCGATTCTCGTGGATCTGGCACGGCGCCGTGACGGCGCCCAGATCGATGACGACTTCCTGGCTCTGCTCGACTACGAGGGCAAGCGTGTGAGCCTGCATGCCTCGGCGCTGGTCGCCGCCGAATCGCCGCGTTTCGTCATCCACGGTACGCAGGGTAGTTACGTCAAGTACGGGCTGGATCCGCAGGAGGGCCGGCTCAAGCAGGGCGAGACACCGGCACCCCGGTGGGGCGAGGACACGCGGAACGGACGACTGACGCTGGCCGCGGAGGATGGCCGGCTGGGGGAGCGCGAGCATCCGACGCTGCCCGGCGATTACCTGGCCTACTATCAGGGCGTGCGCGATGCCCTGCTGGGCGAGGGCGACAACCCGGTGCCGGTGGACGAGGCACTGGCGGTAATGCAGTTGCTCGAGACGGGGCTCGACAGCGCGCGTCAGCAGCGTTGGGTGCGCCTCAAGGAAAAGAACGCCCCGAGGCACTGATGCCCGTCATGCGCATGCTTCCCCTTCGACCCCGGCTCCGGCCGGGGTTTTTCATGCTGGGAGGGAGCGGTTTTGATTGCCGGGTTAACATTAGCCTGCAATAGATATTGCGAGATAATTGTTAGCGTGTTAATGTTGTTCCCGTCGACGCGGCGCCACAAGCGCCAAGTCCCGTGACACATGGAAACCCGCTGCTCGGCCCATGCCGCTTGAATGTCGGGTCACTCCGTGGTCAATAGCCACGTCTTCCATGAGGAGGTTCGAACATGAAACGCATCAATCCGATTTCCCTCGCGTCTGTCCTGCTGGTTTCCACTCTGGCGGCTTCCGGTGCCGTGATGGCCGGCGAAACAAGCACGATCGCCCCGGACAGCGGCCTGGATGTCGGCCATCAGGTGCCGCCGCAGCACCCCGTGCAGGCGACCCACAATTCCGGCATCAACCTTGGTGATGGCAGCGAGGTCGTTACCGACGTCAGCGATCTCGCCCCCGGCGCCGGCATCGAGGCCGTTCAGGCGCGCATTGGACAAGGCCATCATGCCGTGATGCGCACTGCCTACCAGGTCAAGCCGCTGGTGAGCGACGGTGGTGTATAACCGCCCACTTCCGGGTCCTTTCTCCCAGGCCCGGTTCGGTAGTGCCGAGCTACAAAAAAACCCCGCTGATGAGCGGGGTTTTTTTATGGGTGTCGTTCAACCAGAACACGAAACGATTTTCACGTAGCAGTGATCAGGGGGAATCATCGCCGATGCGATCATCCTTGGCATCGACCCCCTTGTCCTTGACCACACTGTTGTCGCTGTAGCTGGTCTGCTTGTCGACGTCCGAGGCGCCGGTATCCGACGGGCGATCCTCGTAGGTATCGACACCCTCATCCTTGGCGAGCTCGTTGGTGCCGGCGGCGCCGTCCTGGTCGGGGGTACCATTGAGTTTTGCCGCTTCCGTCTGCTCCTCGGGCTTCTGCGGAGGTACATTGTGGCCCTCGACACCAGCATCGACGCCCTTGTCGGGTGCCACGGTGGTATCCGCCACGGCAGTGCCGGACAGTACCAGCATTGAAGCCAGCAGGGCCGAGGTCTGAAGTGGACCCCGAAATTCGGACCAGGCGCTAAGCTCTGATCATTCCGACAGGAGAACCTGATCATGAGCAGGAAACGCAGGCAATACAGCGCCGAC
>LSBP01000007.1 GCA_001577635.1 Halomonadaceae bacterium T82-2
CGCAAAGGCATGCAATGGCCAATCGTAGACAAGGGTCAAGCCACCAAGGCTAGGTCTTCCGGATCCATCATGAATCCGACTCGGAAAGACTGACAGTCGAGGCAGGCTCGTCGATGGGGAGGGTGATGTGACGGGGAACTTGGCGGTGTGCGGGGCAGGGCCGGGGGAGGCAGGTGCGATTTTGACAATGTATCGGCTGATGGCCGGATGTCGGCCTTCACAGCCGGCTCCCGGGCGAGAGCGGGGGAGCCGGCGGTGGCCTTGGCGACACGATGATTATCGATTATCGGCTGCGTTGTTCGAAGGCGTCGACCCCGGCGGCGGAAGTCAGTGGTGCCATGCCCCGGTAGTTGGTGCGGGTATCCACCAGCACTGCTGGCGATGCGCGATACTCGAGGGCGTCGATGCCGGCGCCGGGAGCCAGCGAGATGCCGGGAGCCGGGGCCCGGCGAGAGGCCAGGTTGATGCCGGCGTCATTCAGTGGCGTGGCTGTCACTCGTTGCCCGTTATCGAGGCCGTGATCAGAGGCGACGCTGCTGGCCAGCGCCGTTCCGGAAGTGGCCAGAAGGCCGATGAGCACGAGGGACCCGAATGAGAGTGTCTGGGTGGTTTTCATGGGTTGCCTCCCGTCAGGATGTGGGAGTTCGTGATGGATCGAGGGGGACGGGGGTAGTGCCGTGAGCCTCGAGAGTCGTCATGGCAGTCGACTCGAGGTGGCATGGGGAGGGGCTGCCTGATGCTCTCAGCATGTAACGCTGACCAATAGTTGACAAGTTGGTTTTTTTGATAGCGATGCTGGTTTATTTATTTCCATGTTCGGCTGACAGGCTTGTGAGCCGGTATATCAAGTCCCTGGGCCATGCTCCGGGCCAGAGCCTTCCTGACGGGAGATTGCCGGCGATGAGCCAAAAAAACCTCGGCTGGAGCCGAGGTTTTCGCGTGTCGCTGAGCCGGTGGTGACGCAGGGATAGAAACCAGCCCGGGACAACCTTTTCAATCCTTGTTGTGGGTGCCCTTGTCCTTGACGATTTCCTGGTTGCTGTAGGACGTGGCGTCGCTCTCATGAGCAGTGCTTCCCGGCCTGTCCTCGGTGGCATCGACGCCACTGCCGGGGGCCAGTTCGCTGCCCTTGTCCTGCATCGCCGAGTTGTCCCCGGTCTGGATGCCGGCCGACTCCGCCTGTTCCTCGGCCTTCTGGGGATACGTGTCGTGACCCTCGATTCCCGAGTTGACGCCGCTATCGGGCGCGGGCTCGCTGGCTTCCTGCGCCAGTGCGGAGCCCGAGAAAGCCAGTAGGGTGGCCAGCAGCGCAGAAGTCAGGGTCAATCCTTTAATGCCTCGCATGGACCTACCTCCTTGCATGTTTCCAGCATTCATTTCAGCGACTCGCCGCCAGCTGAATGTCGAGCGTGGAAGACCATCGGTGGTCCAGCGCTCGCCCGTGATGTGGATATCGGAGGGTCGCCGGTAGGCAGGGCCTGGGGTTTTCGCTTCTTGCGGAGCTCGGTACCGGTGGGTCCTGTCTGCACATTTGAAGCTAGCCAAGGAATCGTTGCGCTGCAAACTATTTTCTCACCACCAGGACTCGCTGTCGCGTTCGGCGCGCAGCGTGTCCCGGGCGATATATAGGGCGGCGATAGCCCTGGCTTCGTGGAAGTCCTCGCGGGCAAGCAGGGCGGGCAGGGATTCGATGGCGTGCGTCTCGACCAGCAGCGGCTCTGGCTCGTCGCCGGGCAGGCGCTTCTCGTAGAGGTCGGTGGCCAGCAGCACCTGCATGCGGTGGTTCATGTAGTTGGGCGCCAGCGAGAGCTCGACGAGCGGTTCGATGCGCCGGGCACCCATGCCGCATTCTTCCATCAGCTCGCGGTTGCCGGCAGTGATGATGTCCTCGCCGGGATCGACCAGCCCCTTGGGTAGCGTGAGAGCGTACTCGTCGAAGCCGGCGGCATACTCGCGGATCAGCAGTACATGCTCGGGGTCGGGCATGGCGACGATCATGACCGCCGGGCGGCCGCGCCCCTTGAGGCGCTCGAAGGTGCGTTCGGCACCGTTGGAAAAGCGCAGTTCCAGTCGCTCGATGGCGAACAGGTTGCTGCGGGCGACGTCCTCGCGGGCCAGGATGCTCGGCTTGGTGGGCGTGCTGGGTGCCATGGTGCCTCCGTGCGTGAATCGGGGGGATCCCGTACAATGACAGTGTCTTTTACCACCGCTGCGGAGTCCCTGGCCAATGATCGACTGGCGTGACATCGATACCGTTCTGCTCGACATGGACGGTACGCTGCTCGACCTGCACTTCGACAGCCATTTCTGGCTCGAGCACCTGCCGCGCCGCTATGTCGAGCTGCATCATCTCGATGATGCGACCCAGGAGGTCGTGCGCGAGCGAATCCTGCGTGAGCAGGGTAGCCTCAACTGGTACAGCCTGGCGTACTGGGAGCGCGAGCTCGGCGTCGACATCCTCGCCCTCAAGCGTGAGGTGCAGCATCTGATCGGTCTGCGCAGCGATGCCCTGGATTTTCTCGCTTGGCTGCGTGACGCGCATCCGCGCGTCGTGCTGGCGACCAACGCCGACCGGGCCAGCCTGTCGCTCAAGCTGCCGCTGACCGGGCTCGAGGCTTACCTGGATGCCATCGTCTCGTCGGCGGACTTCGGCGTGCCCAAGGAAGAGCAGGCGTTCTGGTTCGCGCTTCAGGAGGTCGAGCCCTTCGATCCGCAGCGCACGTTGTTCATCGATGACAACCCGGCCGTGCTGGAAAGCGCCCGGGAGTTCGGCATCCGCCATTTGCTGGGCATTCGCCAGCCCGACAGCCGACGGCCCGAGCGCGAGCTGGAGGCGTTCATCGCCCTCGACCGCTTTGCGGCCTTGTTACCCGACCGCGACGCCCCCATGTAGACGCCATGCAAGAATCCGTACGAATCGACAAGTGGCTGTGGGCCGCGCGTTTCTTCAAGACCCGCGGCCTGGCCAAGAAGGCCATTGAGGGCGGCAAGGTCCAGGTTGATGGTGCCCGCGTCAAGACCAGCAAGGTGATCACCCCGGGCGCCCGGGTGAAGGTGCCCCAGGGCTGGGATCAGTGGGAGGTGGAAGTCATCGCCGTCTCCGACCAGCGGCGTGGCGCGCCGGAGGCCCGCGAGCTCTATCGCGAGACGCCCGAAAGCCAGCAGCGCCGCGAACGCGAGGCCGAACAGCGGCGCCTGGCCAATCAGGTGATGCAGGCACCGCGCGGGCGACCCGACAAGCGCGGGCGCCGCGAGATCCAGCGTTTCCAACGCCAGCGTCCCGACGACCAGTGACACCGCCTCTCTTGTATCCCCGTTCCCTCCGTTGCCGAGCGACTCATGTCCGACCAGATCCAGCGATTCCTGTTTGACGATACCAACGTGCGCGGCGAGATCGTCTCGCTCGAGACCGCCTATGCCGAGGTTCTCGACCGCCATGCCTACCCGTCGGTGGTAGCCCGCCAGCTCGGCGAGATGCTGGCGGCGGTTGCGCTGCTGACCGAGACGGTCAAGCTCGACGGCACCCTGAGCCTCGAGGTGCGCGGCCAGGGGGCACTGCGTCTGCTGATGGCCGAGTCCAATCCCGGTGGCGAACTGCGTGCCATCGCCCGGCTCGACGACGAAGCGCCTCTGCCCGACGAATCCGCCACCTTCGCCGAGCTGGTCGGCGACGGCCAGATCGTCATCACCCTGGACCCCCGCGAGGGCAACCGCTATCAGGGCATCGTGGCGATCGAGGCCGACGATCTCGCCGGTTGCCTCGAGAACTACTTCGCTCGTTCCGAGCAGTTGGCCACCCGGCTGTGGCTGGCGGCCGACGGAAAGCGTGCCGGCGGCCTGCTGCTCCAGCAGCTGCCCGATGACAGCCGCAATCGCGACCCCGACGCCTGGGACAGGCTGGTGCATCTGGCGAGCACCGTGCGCGACGATGAGCTGCTGGGCCTGGCGCAGCGCGATCTGCTCTATCGCCTCTACCATGAGGAGACGACGCGCGTCTTCGACCCCAAGCCGCTGCATTTCGGCTGCACCTGCTCCCGCGAACGCATTGCCCGGGCGCTGCTCGGCCTGGGGGCCGAGGAGCTGCGTGATATTCTCGATGAGCAGAAGGCCGTGGACACCCAGTGCCACTTCTGCCACACCCGCTATCATTTCTCGGCGGCCGAGATCGAGGCGCTGATCGAGTCCCCGGATGCTGGCTCGCCGACCATGCATTGACGTGGATGCCGCCAGCCGCAATCGCAGTTGGCTCTGTCAAGGGGGCCGGGGACAGGTCGAAGAGGGGGGCCTACGCCATGGCCGGAAAGTGTTCCTTTCCATTTCGGCATTTCCGCCATCCATGGCGGTCAGATGGCGCAGGTAGTGCCCATGGAGGGGTTCACGGCGCCCCCTCGCAGGTCTGTCGACGGATCAGTCCCTGACGACAACCCGACAGCGACAGCGTGAGACGCCGCCTCGGCGTTTTGCCGATCGAGGCGGTTTGCCATCATAATGTAACGGCTCGTGCATCACTCCCGGACAAGAGGCGGCAAACGCCCGTGATGCACGATCGCTTTTTTGGCTAACGAGAGAGAATCGGCCCTCGAGGCCCAGGACACCCCATGACTACGAATTCCGCTGCTGCCCAGCCGACGGCGCGCCGCGCGAGCGTGCATACCAACCTTTGCGCTGCCGAACTCATCGAACGTGCCGTTGCCGAGGGGGAGGGGCGCCTTGCCACGAACGGCGCCCTGGTCGTCAATACCGGCGTGCGTACCGGCCGCTCCCCGGCGGACCGCTTCATCGTCGACGAGCCGTCCACCGCCGAGCTGATCGACTGGGGAAGCGTGAACCGGCCCTTCGATGCCGAGCGCTTCGACGCCCTCTGGGAGCGGGTCGAGGATTATCTGGCCGAGGGCGACAGCTATGTCTCCGAGCTGCATGTCGGTGCGGACCCCGAGCACTACCTGCCGATTCGCGTGACTACCGAGACCGCCTGGCACAATCTCTTCGCCCGCAACCTGTTCGTGCGTCCCGACGCCTTCAACCCCAAGGGCAAGAACGAGTGGACCATCCTCAACGCGCCACACTTCACCTGTGACCCGGTGCGTGACGGCACCAACTCCGATGGCGCAGTGGTCATCAACTTCGCGCGTCGGCGCGTGCTGCTGGCCGGCATGCGCTACGCCGGCGAGATGAAGAAGGCGATGTTCTCGGTGCAGAACTTCCTGTTGCCCGAGAAGGACGTGCTGCCCATGCACTGCAGCGCCAACGTCGGCGAGGACGGCGAGACCACGCTGTTCTTCGGCCTTTCCGGCACCGGCAAGACCACGCTGTCCGCCGACCCGGCCCGTTACCTGATCGGCGACGACGAGCATGGCTGGGGCGAGGGCACGGTGTTCAACATCGAGGGTGGCTGCTATGCCAAGTGCATCGACCTTTCGGAAAAGAACGAGCCGGTAATCTGGCAGGCGATCCGCTTCGGCACGGTTCTCGAGAACGTGGTGCTCGACGATCGCCGGGCGCCGGACTATGCCGACGACAGCCTGACGCAGAATTCACGCGCCGCCTATCCGCTCGAGCACATCGACAAGCGTGTGGCGGAAAACCGCGCCGGCGAGCCCAATGCGATCATCTTCCTGACCTGCGACATGAGCGGCGTGTTGCCGCCGGTGTCGGTCCTCTCCAAGGAAGCCGCGGCCTATCACTTCCTGTCCGGTTACACCGCCAAGGTGGGCTCCACCGAGATGGGCTCCTCGGCCGGTCTGGAAGCCACCTTCTCGACCTGCTTCGGCGCGCCGTTCTTCCCGCGTCCGGCCCGCGAATATGCCGACCTGCTGATCAAGCGCATCGAGGCCTTCGGCTCGCGGGTCTACCTGGTCAACACCGGCTGGACCGGCGGCAGCTACGGCCAGGGCGGTAGCCGTTTCAGCATTCCCACTACGCGCGGCATCATCAGCGCGGTTCAGTCCGGTGCGCTCAAGGATGTGGAGACCCGTCACGTCGACGGCCTCAATCTGGATGTGCCGGTCGCGGTGCCGGGCGTCGACTCGCGGCTGCTCGATCCGCGCGAGACCTGGGAAGACCCTGCCGCCTACGATCGGCAGCGTCAGGAGCTGGTGGCCAAGTTCGTCGAGAACTTCAAGAAGTTTGCCGGCGTCGACGAGGCGATCATCGCTGCGGGCCCGTCGCTCAACTGAGCCCCGCGTCGGTTCGCCAACGACCTCGCCGAGGGCGCGTCACCTGACGCGCCCTCGGCGTTTCCGTCCCCCGTCACTGCATCCATGGTGGTGTGCCCGGCGTACGCTGAAGGTGACGTGACGAACAATGAACGGAGGGACGTCATGCAACGACGGCATTTTCTGGGCCTGCTGGGCGTCGGCGGGCTGGCGGGGCTGCTGCCGGGCTGGGCGCTGGCGCGTCCCGCGCTGGACCTGAAACGGGGCGCCGATGTCGAGCCGCTGTCGCTCAGTGAGCAGGAGTGGCGCAAGCGCCTCAGCGAGGCGCAGTTCAAGATCCTGCGCGAGGCGGATACCGAACCGGCGGGCAGCAGTCCGCTGAATGCCGAGAAGCGCCGGGGCGAGTATCGCTGTGCGGGTTGTGATCTGACGCTGTTCACCAGCGACATGAAGTATGACTCGGGCACCGGCTGGCCGAGCTTTTTCGACCACATCCAGGGGCACCTGCTGACCCGGCTCGACTTCGTGCTGCTGATCCCGCGCACCGAGTACCACTGCGCCCGTTGCGGTGGGCATCAGGGCCATGTCTTCGAGGACGGCCCCGAGCCCACCGGACTGCGCTGGTGCAACAATGGACTGGCTCTGCGCTTCGTGCCGGCCGCGGCGAGCGGCTGATCGGCTAGAAGCTAAGCCAATCGTCGTCGGCCGATGAAGCTGTCGAGGTGCGGGCCGGAGCGGGCGCGGGTGCTTCCCGGCGAGGTGGCTTCAGACGAGGGGCTGGCGTTACATCAGGTGTCTGACCGCTCAGGCGGAAGGAAGCAAGAAGCGTATCGAGGCGCTCGGCCTGTTCGCGCATCTCGTTGGATGCCGCGCTGAACTGTTCGACCATGGACGCATTGTGCTGGGTCATGTTGTCTAGCTCGCTGACAGCAGTGTTGACCTGGCCGATGCCCTGGCTTTGTTCCCGGGCACCGGCGCTGATTTCGCCGATCACGTCGGTGACCTGCTCGATGCTCGAGACGATCTGTTCCATGGTCTTGCCGGTACGCTTGACCAGTGAGTTGCCGGACTGGGTACGGGCCACCGAGGTGTCGATCAGTTCGCGAATCTCTTTCGCCGCGTCGCTGGAGCGGCTGGCCAGTGTCCGCACTTCCTGAGCAACGACCGCGAAGCCGCGACCATGCTCGCCGGCGCGCGCCGCCTCCACCGAGGCATTGAGGGCCAGGATGTTGGTCTGGAAGGCGATGCCGTCGATCAGGGTAATGATTTCGCTGATTTCGGTGGCCGAGGTATCAATCTCGTCCATAGTGCGCTCGACCTGCTGCATCGCTTCGTGCCCCTGACGGGCAATATCGGCCGTCGAGTTGACCAGCTGATTGGCCTGCTGGGCGGCATCCGAGGTGTTGCTGACCGTCGCCGCAATCTGCTCCATCGATGCCGAGGTTTCCTGCAGGTTGGAGGCGGCCTGCTCGGTCCGTGAAGCGAGATCCACGCTGCCGCGGGCGATTTCTTCGGCTGCTGTGCTGACGCCCTGAGTGCTGCTGCGCACCGACTGCAGCGTCTTGTCGATATAGGCAATGAAAGCATCGAACTGGTTGGCCAGCTCCCCGATTTCGTCGCGCCGGGACGAGCCGATGCGCGCGGTCAGGTCGCCGTCGCCCTCGGAGATCTCCTTGATGCGCGCGGTGACGCGGCGGATTGCACGGGACATCATCAGCGGTCCGGCCAGGGCGACGAAGATGGCGGCCAGGCACACCGCCAGCGAGAACAAACCGGTGAACCATTGCAGCTTCTGGGTCATGGCCATCGAGGCCGCTTGAAGTTCCGTGATCTTGGCATCAGCTGCCTCACCGGCGCGATTGTAGAGCTTGCGCAGGGCGCCGAAAGCCGTCAGCGAGTCACCTTCGGAAAGGGCTCTGGCAGACTGGGCGTTGCCTGCCGCGTGCAGCTCAAGAACCCGGCTCGATTGCTGCGACCATGCATTGTAGCTTGCATCGAAAGATCCCAGTCCGGCGACGACGTCGGGGTAGTCGGCCATCAGCGTCTTGAAGCTCTGCACGCGATCGAAAGCCTGCTGGGCGTTCTCCCGATAGTCTTTGCGAGCGCTCTGCGTCTTGTCGCTGCCCGGCGCGGCGTTCAGGGCTTCCATCTCGGCCATGCGGGCCTGGTGGAGGTCGCGGTCGGCGTTGAGGATCGCCGAGACGGCCTTGTTGAACGTCGTGCTGAATTCGGTCATGCGGCTCTCGAGCTTCTCGATGACCCAGAAGTCGGCGGCGACGACGATCAATAGCGATAGTGCCACGCCGATGAAGGCGCTGCTGTACTTGACGCTGATACGGTGCATTTTCTTGAGCATGGGTTCACCCTCGGTAAGCTCGCGAGCCTTGCAGAGTCTGCTGGGTCGTTAAACGCCGCTTTATTCGTTCGTGATGCGAACGTTATCGGGCCGGCAATCGGTCGTCGATGTGATGAGCGCACTTGTCACAATTGTTTACATTCGTTGCCGCCTGCGCCCTCGCGCGGCTTTGTGGTACCTTGTCGCCACCCGTGGCGTCGGCCCTTCCGCCGGGCCTGACGCCGCCTCGGCGCGGCGCTCCCCGGGCCGCCCGGTGAACCTGTCAATGCAAGGATTCCATGGACGTTCAGACTTCGATCAATGCGCGTCTCGCCGAGGAGCTCGGCGTGCGTCCCGCCCAGGTGACCGCGACCGTCGAACTGCTCGACGGCGGCGCCACCGTTCCGTTCATTGCCCGTTACCGCAAGGAAGTGACCGGTGGTCTCGACGACGGCCAGCTGCGTCAGCTCGAGGAGCGGCTGCGTTATCGTCGCGAGCTCGAGGAGCGTCGCGCGAGCGTGCTGGCCAGCATCGACGAGCAGGGCAAGCTGACCGCGGCGCTGGCGGCGCAGATCGGCGAGGCCGACACCAAGCAGCGCCTGGAAGACCTGTACCTGCCCTACAAGAAGAAACGCCGCACCAAGGCGCAGATCGCCCGCGAGGCCGGGCTCGAGCCGCTGGCTGATGCGCTGCTGGCCGATCCGACGCTGGACCCGGAGCGCGAGGCCGCCGCCTATCTGCGCCCGGCGGAGGGTGACACGCCCGCCGTCGCCGATGCCAAGGCGGCGCTCGACGGCGCCAAGCAGATCCTCATGGAGCGCTTCGCCGAGGATGCCGAACTGGTCGGTGGCCTGCGCGAGCGCGTGTGGCAGGAGGGCGAGCTGCGCGCACGCCTCATCGACGGCAAGCAGCGCGAGGGCGCCAAGTTCGCCGACTACTTCGAGCACGACGAACCGCTCGCGAAGGTGCCGTCGCATCGGGCGTTGGCCATGTTCCGTGGCCGCAACGAGGGCGTGCTGGCGCTGACCCTGGCGCTGCCGGGCGAGGACGAGGCACCGGTGCATCCCGCCGAGGTGGCGATCGCTCGTCATGCCGGCATCGACCTGGCTGCCGAGGCGCCGGGACGCGCCGCCGATCGCTGGTTGCGCGAGGTGGTGCGCTGGACCTGGCGGGTCAAGCTTTACACGCACCTCGAGACCGAGCTGATGGGCCGGTTGCGCGAGCGCGCCGAAGGCGAGGCGATCGAGGTCTTCGCCGCCAACCTCAAGGATCTGTTGCTGGCCGCACCGGCCGGCCCCCAGGCCACCCTGGCCATCGACCCCGGTTTGCGTACCGGCTGCAAGGTGGCGGTGGTCGATGCTACCGGGCAGTACCTCGAGCAGGCGGTGATCTATCCGCATGCGCCCCAGAAACGCTGGGACGAGGCGCTGGCCACCCTCACCAGCCTGGTCGAGCGGCACGGCGTCACCCTGGTGGCGGTCGGCAACGGCACCGCCAGCCGCGAGACCGACAAGCTGGCCGGCGAGCTGGTCAAGCGTCTGGCGCCGCGTCGCCTGACCAAGGTGATGGTCAGCGAGGCCGGCGCCTCGGTATATTCCGCTTCCGAGCTGGCGTCCCGCGAGCTGCCGGATCTCGATGTCACCATCCGCGGGGCGGTCTCCATCGCGCGGCGCCTGCAGGACCCGCTGGCGGAACTGGTCAAGATCGAGCCCAAGTCGATCGGCGTGGGCCAGTACCAGCACGATGTCTCGCAGGTCCAGCTCTCGCGCAGCCTGGAGGCGGTCATCGAGGACTGCGTCAACGCCGTGGGCGTGGATCTCAACACCGCCTCGGCGGCGCTGCTCTCACGGGTCTCGGGGCTCAACCCGGGGCTGGCCGAGAACGTCGTCGCCCGGCGCAACAGCGAAGGGGCGTTTCGCGACCGCCGCGACCTGCTCGAGGTCAGCCGCCTGGGACCGCGCACCTTCGAGCAGTGCGCGGGCTTCCTGCGCATCATGAACGGCGACAACCCGCTCGATGCCAGCGCGGTGCATCCGGAAGCCTATCCGCTGGTCGCGCGCATCGCCGAGCGCAACGATCGCGACCTGGCGGGCCTGATCGGCGACAGCCGCTTCCTGCGCACGCTCAAGCCGGCGGACTACGTCGACGACACCTTCGGGGTGCCGACCATCACCGATATCCTCAAGGAGCTCGACAAGCCGGGTCGCGACCCGCGTCCCGAGTTCCGCGCCGCCGAGTTCCGCGAGGGGGTCGAGACGCTGAAAGACCTCGAGCCGGGGATGATCCTCGAGGGCAGCGTCACCAACGTGACCCACTTCGGCGCCTTCGTCGACATCGGCGTGCATCAGGACGGCCTGGTGCACATCTCGGCGCTGTCGGACACCTTCGTCGAGGACCCGCGCCAGGTGGTCAAGGCCGGCGACATCGTCAAGGTCAAGGTGATGGCGGTGGATGTCGAGCGCGGGCGGATCGGCCTGTCGATGCGTCTCCATGACCAGCCGGAGGCCGAGACCGGCCGAAAGGAGACGGGCGGCGAGAAGCCGGCGCGTCGCGGCAAGGGCGGCGGGCGACGCGGCCGCGGCGGCACGTCGGGCGGCCAGGCGTCGGGCGGGCAGATGGGCGCGCTGGGCGAGGCGCTGCTCAAGGCGCGTGACAAGACGCGCTGAGGCGGGCCGGAATGATTCGCCTTGAAACGGCTGTCTCCGGCACCATAATCTGAGATTTCACCGGCACGTCGGGCGTGCCGGCGGCGGTCTTCAACATGGGGTGTTCAACTTGTCCGAGCAATTCGTCAATGCCATCGCGAGTCTGCGTGGCGCGGCGCGCCGAGGCGCCCTGGGACGCCTGCGGCGGGGTATCGAGAAGGAAGGGCTGCGCGTCGACGCCGGCGGCCGGATCGCGCAGACGCCGCATCCCCGGGCGCTGGGGTCCAAGCTGACCCATCCGCACATCACCACCGACTATTCCGA
Source organism: Halomonadaceae bacterium T82-2 (assembly GCA_001577635.1). Classification (GTDB taxonomy): domain Bacteria; phylum Pseudomonadota; class Gammaproteobacteria; order Pseudomonadales; family Halomonadaceae; genus Modicisalibacter. Next base: position 11,460 of record LSBP01000007.1, read on the forward strand.
GTCGCTGCTGGAATACATCACCCCGGTCTACTGCCGTCCCGAGGATGCGCTGGCGTTCCTCGCCGACCTGCACCGCTTTTCCTACCGTCACCTCGGTGACGAGCGGATCTGGCCGGCGAGCATGCCCGGTCGGCTCGACGGCAACGACAGCGTGCCGATCGCCGACTACGGCCCGTCCAATGTCGGCTTCATGAAGCATGTCTACCGCAAGGGGCTCGACGTGCGCTACGGGCGGATCATGCAGTCGATCGCCGGCGTGCACTACAACGTCTCGCTGCCCGAGGATTTCTGGCCGGTCCTGCAGGAGCTGGAAGGGGCGACGGACACGTCGCTGACCCATTACCGTTCGGCGCGCTACTTCGACATGATCCGCAACTTCCGCCGCAACAGCTGGCTGCTGCTCTACCTGTTCGGCGCGTCGCCGGCCCTGGATCGCAGCTTCTTGAGCGGGGCGGCGCCGAGCCATCTGCGTGCCCATGCCCGTCACACCCTGGTGTCGCCCTACGCCACCAGCCTGCGCATGTCCGATCTGGGCTACCAGAACAAGGTTCAGGCCCAGCTCAAGATCTGCTTCAACTCGCTGTCCAACTACGTCGGCACGCTGCGCCACGCCATCACCACGCCGTGGCCGGCCTATCAGCGGCTGGGTGTCAACGAGGGCGGCGACTGGCGCCAGCTCAATGCCAACATCCTGCAGATCGAGAACGAGTACTACAGCGACATCCGTCCCAAGCGCGTGGCGCGCCACGACGAGACGCCGTCCCAGGCGCTCGAGGCGCGGGGCGTGGAGTACATCGAGGTGCGCTGCCTCGACCTGAACCCCTTCCTGCCGCTGGGGATCGACGCGACCCAGATGCGCTTCCTCGACGTCTTCCTGATGTGGTGCCTGCTGGCCGAGAGCCCGTGGATTCCCGACGAGGAGTGCGACCGGCTGGACGACAACCGGCGCGCCGTGGTGGAGCAGGGGCGCAAGGCCTCGCTGGCCCTGGCCGTCGACGGTCGCGAGCAGCGCCTGGCCGACCGCGCGGCGGCGATCTTCGCCGAACTGCGCGAGGTGGCCGAGCTGCTGGACATCAACGAGGAGAGCGATGTGCATGTCGCGGCGCTGTCGGCCCTCGAGCCGTTGCTCGACAATCCCGAGCACACCCCGTCGGGGCGGCTGCTGGGCGAGCTGGAAACCAGCGGCAGCGACTTCGTCGAGCATGTGCTGGGGCTGGCCGATGCCCAGGCCGAGCAGTTCCGGGCCGAGCCCATGGACCCGGCGCGGGAGGCCCTGTTCAACGAGCTCAGCGAGACCTCGCATCAGCAGCAGGCGGATATCGAGGCGGCCGAGACCCGGGACTTCGCGGCCTTCCTCGACAGCTACTTCGCGCGGGCCCGCGAGTCGCGACCCACGCCCACCTCGTAACGCAGACGGCGGCCCCGGCGGGTCGCCCCGAATCATGGAGTGATCCGCATGCCCGTCAGCCTGCGCCGCCTGTCGGTGCGCCAATGGAGTCTCGCCGGTCTGGTCTTCTGTGCCCTGATGATGGCCGTCGCCCTGGCCCTGCAGTATGTCGCGGGGCTGGAGCCGTGCCCGCTGTGCATCCTCCAGCGCATCGCGGTGATCACCGCGGCCGGGGTCTTCCTGGTCGCCGCGATCCACAACCCGCGCGGCTGGGGTGGCCGAGTCTACGGCGTGCTGGGCCTGCTGGCGGTGGGTGGCGGCATCGCCGTCGCCGGCCGGCATGTCTGGCTGCAGTCCCTGCCCCCCGATCAGGTGCCCAGCTGCGGGCCGGGGCTGGATTACATGCTCGAGGTGCTGCCGCTGTGGGACGTGCTCTCCCGGGTGCTGTCGGGGTCGGGCGAGTGCGCCACCATCGACGGCTACTGGTGGGGCCTGACGTTGCCGCAATGGACGCTGATCGGCTTCGCGGTGCTGGCCCTGGTGCCGCTCGGCCTGCTGCTGATGCCGCGTCGCCCCCGCGTCGCCTGAGCCCGCCTCGTCACCGCGAGCCCACGGGCTCGCGGTCCTCCCTTCTCCCCACGGCCGTCTTTTCGTACCTGTCGGCTCACCTGCACCTTTAGTCGCAGGCGAGGTGTCGCAAGCTGTCGGCAGCCGCGCCGTGATGTGCCAATAAAATCCCTTTAATCAGTCGGTTGGCTTTCCCCTTCCGGCGCTGTCGCGTGGCCGCGACGCTCGGGGGAGGCAGGGAACATTTTGTCGCCCGGGTATTTTGGTATACGGTTTAGTCTGTTTATTGTGTACAAATAATCCAACAACACAACGGACCCGTAGCGCATGAACTCCGCGAGCCAACGTCAGTCGGTTTTCGACTTCCACGGCAAGCCGCCGCTTCTCAAGGCCTTGCCGCTCTCTCTCCAGCACATCCTGGCCATGATCATGGGCACGGTGACGGTGCCGATCATCGTCGTCGGCGCCGTGGGCGCCTCGCTGGCGGACAAGATGGCGCTGATCCAGATCTCGCTGATCTTTTCCGGCGTCTCCACGCTCATCCAGCTCTATGCCATCGGCCGTTTCGGGGCCCGCCTGCCGGCGATCTTCGGGGTGGGCTTCGCCTATGTGCCGACGCTGACCGCGGTGGGCGCGCAGTACGGGCTGAGCGGCATTCTCGGGGCGCAGATCGCCGGGGGCGTGGCGATGATGGGGGTGGGGCTGTTCACCCGCCACCTTCGCCAGTGGTTCCCGCCGGTGGTCGCCGGGGTCGTGGTGCTGGTGATCGGCCTGTCGCTCTACGACATCGCCATCAACTACATGGCCGGCGGCGTGGGCAGCGCCGACTTCGGCGCCCCGGTCAACTGGTTCCTGGCACTGGCCACCTTGCTGGTGGTGTTGTTCGTCTCGCAGTTCTGCCAGGGCTTTCTCAAGCTGGCCTCGATCATCTGCGGCATCGGTGTCGGCTACGGAATGGCGCTGGCGCTGGGGCGGGTCGACTTCACGCCGGTGCTGAACGCGCCCTGGTTCACCCTGCCGCAGCCGCTGAGCTTCGGCCTGTCGTTCCACGGCCCGGCGATGGTGTCGATGGTGATCATCTGCGTCATCAACTCGGTGCAGACCATCGGCGATCTCTCCGCCACCACGGTCGGCGGCATGAATCGCGAGCTCGAGACTCACGAGCTCTACGGCGGCCTGCTGGGCAACGGCCTGTGCACGGCGCTGGGCTCGTTCTTCGGCGCCTTGCCGACCTCCTCGTACAGCCAGAACGTGGGCATCGTCGCCATGACCAAGGTGATCAGCCGTTATGTGCTGGCGCTGGCGGCGTTGTTCATGCTGGCGGCGGGATTCGTGCCCAAGTTCGGGGCGCTGATGACCACCATCCCGCTGCCGGTGCTGGGCGGGGCGACGGTCATGGTCTTCGGCATGATCACCGTGACCGGGATTCGCCTGATCACCAAGGACGAGATGTCCTCGCGCAATATCACCATCGCCAGCCTGGCGCTGGCGCTGAGCATGGGCGTCTACGCGGTGCCGGAATCGATCGCCCGGTTTCCGGAGGTCGTGCAGCTGGTGATCGGCGGCTCGCCGATCGTGATCGCGGCGCTGGTGGCGTTCACGCTCAACGTCATCCTGCCGCGCCGCTCCCTGGCCGACGAGGAGGCCGAGCGCGAGGCGGTCGAGGCGCGACTGAGCGAAGGTTGATGTCCCGCAAGGGATGGCTCCGACGGGGTGGCAAAGGATTGACAGCTGACGCCGTTGGAGTGACGCTGGACCCTCGCTGCCGGACGACGACACAGGGAGGCGACCGATGCTCGAAGACTGCAAGACCGCCCAGGAGCACTGGGGTGGCGTCCACCGCCTGATCGACCGCTGGCTCGAGGAGCGACGGACGATGCTGGGCGTGTTCACGGAGCTGCGCCAGGCCTGCGAGGTGGACCCCGAGGCGATCGGCAAGTCGCAGATCGATCGGTTCAGCGAACTGCTGATGGACTACATCAGCGCCGGACATTTCGAGATCTACCCCCAGCTTCGCGAGGAGGCCCGGCACTTCGACGACGAGGCGGCGCTGGCCCTGGCCGGCCAGCTGCTGGAGCGCCTCGAGATGTCCACCGCGATGGTGCTGGATTTCGATCGCGACTTCTCGACGCCGACGCGTTGCCAGCATTTCGCCTCGCGTCTGCCCGCCTGGCTCCAGCGGCTCGACCGCGGTCTCTCCGAACGCTTCTCGCTCGAGGATCGGCTGATCGCCCGGCTGCACGCCGCGCACTCCCCGCAGCCGGCCTCGGGCGTGGCACCCCGCGCCACCCTGTAACGGCCGTCGTCACGCGGCAGTGATCGCGCCTCGCCGAAGGACTCGACGAGGCGCGCCGACTTCCCCCTTCCTGCCCCTTCTTACTTGCGACGCCACCGCGCGCCCAGGCGTGCCCCGAGTTCCAGCATGCAGGGCGTGAGCAGCAGTGTCAGCCCGGTGGCGAAGGCCAGGCCGCCGGCGATCGCGCTGGAGAGCTGGGTCCACCACTGGGTCGAGGGGGCGTGCCAACCCAGGCTCGGCGTCAGCAGGTCGACGTTGACCCCCAGCACCATGGGGATCAGCCCCAGGACGGTGGTGATCGCGGTGAGCAGCACCGGGCGCAGCCGCCGGCAGCCGGCTTCCAGCGCCGCCTGACGCGCGGGCAGCCCGTCGCCGCGCAGCTGGTTGTAGGTGTCGATCAGCACGATGTTGTTGTTCACCACGATGCCGGCCAGGGCGATGATGCCCATGCCCACCATGACGATGCCGAAGGGCTGGGCGTTGAGCAGCAGGCCCAGCAGCACGCCGGCGGTCGAGAAGACGATCGCCGAGAGCACCAGGGCGGTCTGGTAGAGGCTGTTGAACTGGGTGACCAGGATGATCGTCATCAGGAACAGGGCGACGCCGAAGGCGCCGACCAGAAAGCGGCTGGTCTCGGCCTGGTCCTCGCGCTCCCCGGCCAGGTTGGCACGCACCCCCTCGGGCAGCTCGGCCAGGCTCGGCGCCAGGGCGCGCAGTCGTTCGTCGACCTGGCGACCGGGCTGCACGTCGGCCTCCAGGGTGATGGCGCGGTGGCCGTCGATGCGGTGCAGGATGCCGACCTTGGGGGCCGGAGTGAGCCGCACGAACTGACGGATCGGCAGCTGGCCCCGGTTGGTATGCACGGTCAGGCGTTCGAGCTGGTCGAGGCTGCGCCGTACCGCCGGCAGACGGACCCGGATGTCCACCTCGCCGTCCACCTCGGGCGGCCGGTAGGTGGCCAGGGGCAGGCCGTTGGTGACCAGCTGTACGGCGCTGCCGATGGTCGCCACGTCGGCACCGAAGCGGGCCGCCGCCTCGCGATCCACCTCGATGCGCCACTCCACGCCCGGCAGGCTGCGATTGTCCTGAATGTCCCGGAAGCCGCCCAGGCGCTGCATGGCCGTGCGCAGCTGTTCCACGGCCGCGTCCAGTGTGTCCGGCTGGCGGCCGGTCAGCTCGATCTGGATCGGCTTGCCGCTGGTCGGGCCGCGCTCCTGCTCCTGAAACGCCAGGCGCACGCCGGGCAGGTCGCGGGTGCGCGCGGCCATGTCGTCGAGAATGGCACCGGCGGAGCGCCGCTTGTCCCAGTCGATCAGCGAAAAGTTGAGCTGGCCGATCACGTCGGCGGCCATGCGGGTGTCCGGCGCGGCGAAGGAGCGCGCATAGAGCGCGTCGATTTCGGGCATGCCGGCGACCCGGGCCTCGACACGACGCACGATGGCGTCCTTTTCGTCCACCGACAGGTCGCCTCGGGCGTGCACCAGAATCTGCGCGTTGTCGGGTTCCACCTCGGGAAAGAACACCACGCCATGATTGAAGCGTGCATAAGCGGCGTAGATCACGGCCATGATGCCCAGGGCGCCGAGCAGCGCCAGGCCCGGGCGAGCCAACAGGCGGTCGAGGAGTCGGCGATAGAGCCGGGCGCCGACGTGCAGGCTTTCGCGGGTGGCGGGCGCATTCCGGCGGCGCAGCAGGTTGCCCAGGGTGGGCAGGAAGATCAGGGCCATCAGCAGCGAGGCCAGCAGGCACAGCACCACGGTGGCGGGCAGGTATTTCATGAACTCGCCGACCACGCCGGGCCAGAACAGCAGCGGCACGAACACCGCCAGGGTGGTGGCGGTCGAGGCGATCACCGGCCAGGCCATGCGTCCGGCGGCTCCCGCCCAGGCGTCCCGCGATGACGAGCCCCGGGCGAGGTTGTAATCGGCCTGCTCGCCGACCACGATGGCGCCGTCCACCAGCATCCCGGCGACCAGGATCAGGGCGAACAGCACGACGATGTTGAGGGTGTAGCCGATGCTCCAGATCAGCAGGATGCCGGTCAGAAAGGCGCCGGGAATGGTCAGGCCGATCAGCAGCGCCGAACGCAGGCCCATGGTGGCGAGAATCACGATCAGCACCAGCACCACCGCGGTCAGCACGTTGTTGAGCAGGTCATCGAGCAGGGAGACGACGGTGGTGGACTGGTCCATGATGGTGCGCAGCTGCAGGGTATCCGGCAGGCTGGGCCGGGCCTCGTCGAGCACGGCGTGGACGGCCCGGCTCGTGGCGATGATGTTGGCCCCGGCGCGCTTGGCGATCTCCAGCACGACGGCGGGCTGGCCGTCGATCCGGGCATAGCCCTGCGGGTCCTTGAAAGTACGATGAATGACCGCGACGTCGCCGAAGGTGACCACCCGGTCGCCGTCCACCTTGATCGGCATGGACAGCAGGTCGTCGAGGTTCTCGATCAGCCCGGGCACCTTGATCGCCAGGCGGCCGGCGCCGTTGTCGATGCTGCCGGCGGCGACCAGGCGATGATTGCGCGAGACCAGGTTGAACAGGGTGTCGAAGTCGATGCCGTAGCCGGCCAGTACCTGCGGGTCGACGACGATTTCCATCAGGTCCTCGCGCTCGCCGGCGATATCGACGTCGAGTACCTGCGGCAGCCCTTCGATGGCGTCCCGGAGGCCACGCGCCGCCAGCATCAGCTCGCCGGCGGAGAGCGGGCCGGAGAGTCCCACCGAGAGCACTGGAAACCGCGAGACGTTGACTTCCATCACCCGCGGTTCATCGGCCTCATCGGGCAGCGAGCTGCGGGCGATATCGACCTTTTCACGCACGTCGGCCAGCGCCTGGCGCGGGTCGAAGCCGGCATCGAACTCCAGGGTGATCGAGGCATAGCCCTCGGCCGCCTGGGCGGTCATCTTGCGTACGCCCTCGATGGCCTGCAGTTCCTGCTCCATGGGGCGTACCAGCAGGCGTTCGGCGTCTTCCGGGCTGACGCCCTCGAGTGTCAGCGACACGTAGATGGTGGGGATCGTGACGTCCGGGTTAGCCTCCTTGGGGATGGCCAGGTAGGCCACGCCGCCGCCGATCAGCAGGAAGAGCAGCACCAGCAGGGTGGTCCGGGTGCGGTCGATGGCGGCGTCGATCCAGCGGCGCATCAGGAGCCCTCGGGGGTGTCGGCGGGGACGGGGGTCACCCGCTGGCCGGCCTTGACGAAACCGCCGCCCAGCGTGATCAGCCGCACCGGATCGGGCAGGCCGCCGACCCAGGCGTGCTCGGCATCGGCGCTGATCAGCTCGACGGGGCGAAAGCGTACGCGATTATCGGCGTCGACGGTCTTCACCCCCAGACGGCCCTGCTCATCGAGCACCAGCCGGGCCGGCGACAGGCGGTGCGCCGGTCGGGGCGGCAGGGAAAGGGTCAGGGTGGCGCTGGCCCCGGCGACCCGCCAGCCTTCGGGGTTGGGCACGTCGGCTTCCAGGGCGAAGCGCCGAGTGGCCTCGTCGGCCTCGCTGGCCACGAAGCTGATTCGCCCCTCGAGGTGGCGGCCGTCGAGCAGGGCGAGACGCACGGGCATGCCGGCCGCAATGTCGGCGGCGCGCTGCTGCGGCAGCCAGGCGGTCGCCTTCAGGTGGCCGACATCCACCAGCCGGCCCAGCGTCTCGCCGACCTCGACGTAGGCCCCGGGGTCGATGTCGAACCGCTCGAGCGTTCCCGCGAACGGCGCGTCGATGCGGGTATCGGAGAGTGACTCCTGCAGGGTGGCCAGCGTGGCCTGACTGGCGGCCAGCTTGCTCTTCAGCCGCAGCAGTTCGTTGTTCGAGACCAGCTCGCGCCCGCGCAGCTGGCGCGCGCCCTCCAGCTCGGCGCGGGCCAGCGCCAGATCGGCCCGGGCCTGCTCGAGGCGGGCGGGCAGGTCGCCGGCGTCGAGGGTCGCCAGACGATCACCGGCGTCGACCCGGTCGCCCTGGGCGTGCGGCAGCGCCTCGACCCGTCCGGCGCGCCGCGCGCGCAGGACCACGCTGCGGCGAGGCTCGAGCTGGCCTTCCAGAATGACCTGCGGGGCATGGGGTTCGGCGTGTGACAGGCGAACCTCGACGCGGGGTGCCTCGGCGGTGGTCGTCTCGGTGGCGGAAGCGGGCGGTGTGTCGCGGAAATGCCGGCTGTCTCCGAAGGCGAGCCAGAGCAGCAGACCCAGGCTCAGCAGCAGCGCCAGCCAGGCGGGAGAGAGCATCGCTCGTATGCGCATGACGGGATCCTGGTAAGGCCAAGCGGCGGCCACATGACAGACCGCCCCGGCGCGAACGTCGAGGCGGTCAGTCTAACAGGTGGCGGAAGGCCCGAAAGCCTCCCGCCTGTCGGTAGGGATCAGCAGGCCGGTTCGGCCTCGGCGGGCGCACTGGCGGCCGTCCGGCGCGTGCGAAGCCCCAGGGCTTCATCACTGGCGGCACGGATGCGGCGCAGCAGGGCGGCATCACCGGCCAGGGCGTCGGCCCGGGCGGGGACCAGCCGCTGCAGCCGTGCCCGCCACTCGGGCGAGGCGAACTTCTCGGGGAAGCAGCGCTCGACCAGTTCCAGCATGATCGAGGTCGCCGTCGAGGCACCCGGGGAGGCGCCGAGCAGCGCGGCCAGCGAGCCGTCGCCGGCGGTGACGATCTCGGTGCCGAACTGCAGGACGCCACCCTTCTGCGGATCCTTCTTGATGATCTGCACGCGCTGGCCCGCCACTTCCAGCCGCCAGTCGCCGGGCTCGGCCGACGGGTAGAAGGCGCGCAGCTCCTCGACCCGCTCCTCGTGGGACAGCCGTACCTGATCGACCAGGTACTTGACCAGGCTGGCGTTGTGGCGGGCCACCGACAGCATGGGGCTGAGGTTGGACTTGCTGACCGACTTGACCAGATCGAAGACCGAGCCGTTCTTGAGGAACTTGGTGGTGAAACCGGCGAAGGGGCCGAACAGCAGCGAGGGCTTGCCATTGACGTGGCGCCGGTCGAGGTGCGGGACCGACATCGGCGGGGCCCCGATGGCGGCCTTGCTGTAGACCTTGGCCTGGTGACGCGAGACGATCTCCGGGTCGTCGCAGCGCAGCCATTGCCCGCTCACCGGGAAACCGGCATAGCCACGTCCTTCGGGGATGCCGCTCTTCTGCAGCAGGCGCAGCGAGGCGCCGCCGGCACCGAGGAACACGAAACGCGAGCGCAGCTCGCGGCGGTCACCGTTGCCGAGATGAATCGTCAGGGTCCAGGTGCCGTCGGCATTGCGCTCGAGGTTCTTGATGGTCTGGCCGGTGCTGACGCGCACCCGGTCGTTGTCCACGGCATGCAGGCGTGCCAGCAGCTGGTCGGTCAGCGCACCGAAGTTGACATCGGTGCCGCCCTCGGCCCAGGTGGCCGCCACCGGTTCTGCCGGGTCGCGGTCGGCCATCAGCAGCGGCGCCCACTCGGCGATGGTGCGGGCGTCCTGCGTGTAGTGCATGCCCTCGAAGCAGTGGTGCTGGGTCAGCGTCTCGTGGCGGGTCCGCAAGAAGCGCACGTTGTCCTCGCCACGCACGAAGCTCATGTGCGGGACAGGGGTGAGGAAGCCGGCGGGGTCGCCGAGATTGCCCTGCGAGGCGAGGTGGCTCCAGAACTGCTTGGATTCCTCGAAGAGGGTGTTGATGCGAATGGCCTTGGCAATGTCGACATCGCCATCGGCGGTCTCGGGCGTGTAGTTGAGTTCGCAGAGGCCGGCGTGGCCGGTTCCGGCGTTGTTCCAGGCGAACGAACTCTCGCTGGCCGTGGAGTCGAGTCGCTCGATGATCTCGATGCGGGCGTCGGGCTCCAGCTCGTGAAGGAGTGTCGCCAGCGTCGCGCTCATGACACCGGCCCCTACCAGTACGCAATCAACCGTCTCGTCCATAGTGGATATCAGCCCTTTGGCGATTCAGATGACGGGATTATATCATATTGCAATGCAAAAACGACCGGCGCAGAAGGGATGTATTATGCTGGGAGGCCTTTCCATAAGGGAAAGGTTTGTTCGGGATGAGCGAAGAAGCCCGTCTTCCCAGGCACTTATATTTAGTCTGCGAACATTTTGCGCGTAGTCCTGCGCCGGGTTTCAGGAGCATTTTCAGTCATCGCAGGCTGATGATCCGCCAGCCCCGCTCCCGGGCGACCTCGGCGAGGGCGGCATCGGGGTCGACGGCGACGGGGTGATCGACGCGCTCCAGCAGGGGGATGTCGTTGTGCGAGTCGCTGTAGAACCAGGCGTCGTCCAGGGTGACGTCGCGGGTGGCCAGCCACTGCTCGAGCCGGGTGATCTTGCCTTCGCGGAAGCTGGGCACGCCGCTCACGCGGCCGGTATAGCGTCCCCCGGCGGTTTCCGGTTCGACGGCGATCAGCTCGTCGACGCCCAGGCGGCGGGCGATGGGGCCGGTGATGAAGCGGTTGGTGGCGGTGATGATCAGCAGGGTGTCGCCCCGTGCCCGATGGCGGGCCAGCAGTTCCTCGCCCCGGGGCAGGATGTGCGGTTCGATCTTGCTGGCCATGAACTGCTGGTGCCAGGCGGCCAGCTGCTCCGGACTGTGCTCGGCCAGCGGCTTGAGCGCCAGGGCCAGGTAGGCGTGGATGTCCAGGGTGCCTTCCTGATAGGCCGCCAGGAAGCGTTCGTTGGCCTCGCGGTAGCTGATCGGGTCCACGGCGCCCTGTTCCACCAGGAACTCGCCCCAGGCATGGTCGCTGTCGATGCCCAGCAGCGTATTGTCGAGATCGAAGATGGCCAGGCTCAATGCGCTCTCCTCAGGTCTGGTTGGTCGCTCATCGGGCGGGTGGCGAAAAGGCGGCGGCGATTATTGCAGAACTCCGACAGGCTTGCACATCGCGGCGCCGCCAAGCGTGTATTGATGCGCTTTCAGCGTTTGTGGAAGAATGGCAGCAATACTGGATTTCATAAGGTGAAGCCCGTGATCGACGCTGACGGCTTCCGCCCCAATGTTGGCATCATCATCGCCAACCCGGAGGGCCAGCTGCTGTGGGCGCGTCGGGTGGGGCAGAACGCATGGCAATTCCCTCAGGGGGGCATCAAGGCCTACGAGACACCGCAGCAGGCGCTCTATCGCGAGCTGGAAGAGGAAATCGGCCTCACGCCCGATGACGTCGAGGTGCTGGCCTGTACCCGAGGGTGGTTGCGCTATCGTCTACCCCGACGCATGGTCCGTACCCAATCGCGTCCGGTGTGCATCGGTCAGAAGCAGAAGTGGTTTCTGCTCAAGATCCGCTGTCAGGACAACCGCATCTGCATGGATACCACGGCCAAGCCGGAGTTCGATGGCTGGCGCTGGGTCAGCTACTGGTATCCGCTGGGGCAGGTCGTGCCCTTCAAGCGCGAGGTCTATCGGCGCGCGCTGCGCGAACTCGCGCCCCGGGTGCAGCGCCTGGCCCGGGGGGGCGGCTGACATGCGGCCGCTGTCACACCGACAACAAGAAGAATGCTCATGCTCGATGTACTACGTCGTATCGTCCAGGAGGTAAACGGCGCGCGCAGCCTGGATGCCGCGTTGGCCACCATGGTCCGGCGGATCCGCAAGGCCATGCATACCGACGTGTGCTCCATCTACCTCTTCGACGCCGCTCAGGACCGCCTGGTCCTGATGAATACCATCGGCCTGCGCAGTCAGGCCGTTGGGCATGTCAGCCTGCGCCTGGGAGAGGGCCTGGTGGGCCTGGTCGGCCAGCGCGAGGAACCGCTCAACCTCGAGGACGCCCCGTCCCATCCCGGTTTCCGCTATTTCGAGGAAACCGGCGAGGAGCGCTTTTCCAGCTTTCTGGGGGTGCCGGTCATCCACCAGCGCCGGACGCTGGGCGTGCTGGTGGTGCAGCAGCAGGAAAAGCGTCGTTACGACGAGGGCGACGAGGCCTTTCTGGTGACCATGGCGGCCCAGCTGGCCGGGGTGCTGGCGCATGCCCTGGCGACCGGCACGCTCAACCGGCCGACCCGCACTCCCGGCATGGCGACCTTCACCGGCGTGGCGGCCTCGCCCGGCATGGTGATCGGCGAGGCGCGGGTGATCGCGCCGCCGGCCGACCTGGACAGCGTGCCGGACCTGGTACCCACGGATACCGACTATGAGATCCGCCGTCTGGGCGAGGCGATCGAGCGGGTGCGCGGCGAAATTCGTGCGGCGGGCGCGCGCCTGTCGAGCCGTATTCCCAGCCAGGAGCTGGCGCTGTTCGATGTCTACGAGCAGATGCTGGCGGATGCCGCCCTCGGTCAGGAGGTGGAGAAGCGCATCCGCGAAGGGCAGTGGGCGCCGGGCGCACTGGCCGACGTGGTGCGCCGGCATGCTCAGTATCTCGAGCGGGTCGACGATGACTACCTGCGCGAGCGGGCGGCCGATGTCCGTGATCTGGGACGGCGGGTGCTGGCCCACCTGCAGCAGGAGACCAGCGACGGGCCCCACGAATACCCCGAACAGTGCATCCTGGTCGGCGACGAACTGAGCGTGACCATGCTCGGCGAGGTACCCCGCGAGCGCCTGGCCGGGCTGGTGTCGCTGAAGGGCTCGAGCACCTCGCACGTGGCGATTCTGGCGCGGGCCATGGGCATTCCCACGGTGCTGGGCATGGTCGACCTGCCGTTGCCCAGGCTCAACGGGGCGCCGGTGATTCTCGACGGGCATCGCGGACGGCTGTTCGTGCGCCCCGAAGAGGATCTGATCGGACATTACCGCAAGCTGATCGACGAGGAGCGGGCGCTGGCCGAGGTGCTCGAGCACGAGCAGCATCTGCCGAGCGTCACGCCGGATGGACACACCATGCCGCTGATGGTCAACACCGGACTGGCGGTCGACGCGGTGGCATCGCTCAAGCCGCGCATCGCCGGGGTCGGACTGTATCGCACCGAAGTGCCCTTCATGATCACCGAGCGCTTCCCCGGGGAGCAGGAGCAGTCGCGACTCTATCGCGACCAGCTCGAGGGCTTCGCGCCGCTGCCGGTAGTGATGCGCACGCTGGACATCGGTGGCGACAAGGATCTGCCGTACTTCCCCATCCACGAGGCCAATCCCTTCCTCGGCTGGCGGGGGATCCGGGTGACGCTCGACCACCCCGAGGTGCTGATGGTGCAGTTGCGCGCCATGCTGCGCGCCTCCGTCGGGCTGGACAACCTGCGCATCATGCTGCCGATGATCACCAACGTCGACGAGGTCGACATGGCCCTGCGGCTGCTTGATCGGGCGCTCAAGGAGCTCAACGAGGAGGGGGTGTCGATCCGGCGGCCCGAGGTCGGGGTGATGATCGAGGTGCCGGCGACCCTCTACCAGCTGGGCGCGCTGGCCGAACGGGTCGACTTCTTCTCGGTAGGCAGCAACGACCTGACCCAGTATCTGCTGGCGGTGGACCGCAACAACCCGCGAGTGGCCGACCTCTACGATGCCTGCCATCCCGCGGTGCTGTCGGCGCTGGCGCAGCTGGCGGCGGAATCCCGGCGCCTCGAGATGCCGGCCACCGTGTGCGGCGAACTGGCCGGTGACCCGTGCGGGGCGCTGCTGCTGACCGGCATGGGCTTCGTCGGGCTGTCGATGAACGCCCCCAGCCTGCCCCGGGTGCGGGCGGCCATCCGGCGGGTGCCGCTGTCCGATGCCCAGGCGCTGGTCGACGAGACCCTGGGCCTGCCGACCGCCAGGGCGGTGCGCGCCCACCTGATCGAGCGCTTCGCCCAGTGGCAGTTGACGCATCTGCTGCCGCCGCGCGACGAACAAGAACGCTGAGCCGACGTGCCGGGGCTACCGGGCGCGGTGCAGTCGCTCGGTGGGCAGGTGCTCGGTGTGGGTGTCTTCCTCGCGCCCCAGGGGGCCGAAACGACGCTCGACCAGCGTCAGCTCGCCCGTGGCGCGCCATTCCACCAGCGTCGTGGCGCGCGTGCCGTAATCGCGGCCGAGGATGAAGGGCGCCGACAGCCAGCGTTCCCGCTCCAGCCCCACGCCGGTGTCCGGCAGTTCGGCGTCCGGTGCCTGGCGGGTATCGGCCATCAATGCCCAGGCCCGGTGTTGAAACGTCTCCCACGGGGCGTCGTGCAGGGCGCTCACTCCGTGCCGCACGCGGCACAGCTTGGGCCAGGGGGTGTCGAGACTGGCGTTGGAGACGCCGTGCACGCCGGGCGCCACGCGCTGCAGGCGCGTTTCGTGACGGCCGTGGTGCACATGCCAGAGCGTCTCGCCGTCGCTGACCAGCAGGTTGAAGCCGGCGTAGGCCCCGGCCTCGTGATCGGCCAGGCGTGACAGCCAGGCCGGCAGGGACGGGCTTTCCAGTGCCTCCCGCACCAGATGTCCGCGGCTGGGGGCATTCGGCGGCGGGGAAAACCCCGGATCCCGGACATTGGTCAAGGCCGCCAGACGCCCGCCGACCCGAGCCGCCAGCCAGGTACCGCCGGCTTCCAGGTCACGGCCGCCGACGATGCCCGGGGCGTCCTCCCAGGGGGCCAGCGGCGCGCTGGGGCGATCGTGGCGTTCATCGCGGTTGGCTGCCAGACGCAAGGGCACGGCGTCGCGCGGACGCCAGTCGAGTACGATCAGGCACATGGCATCTCTCTTTGAAGGCTCGGGGTCATGACAGCCCGGTGATCGGCAACGTAAACTCGGACCATTGTCGACGGCAGGGAAGCGGATGCAAGACCTCGAAGCGGACCGCAGGCAACAGCGATGCGCCGGTCGTCGCCCCTGGTGGCCGGGGGCGGCGTGGGCCCTGTCGTGCCTGCTGGGGGCGCTGGGCGTGGCGCGTTTCCTGCCGGTCTCGACACTCTGGGTCGTCATCGTCGGCGGATGGGTCTGGCTGGTGGGCGGCCTGTTGCTGATGCTGGGCTTCTGCGGGCTGCCGCGTGAGCACTGCCGGGTCGTGATGGGACGGCGATTGCGACGCCTGGCCGACGTGCTCGAGAGGGCGGAGCGTCCCTCGGGCCTGGCGTCCGAAAAGCCGGGCGGGGCGCCGGCCGATGCGACTCGGCCGCGTGGCGGTGTTGCGCATCGCCGAATGCTGCAACAGTGCGTCCGGGAGCGGGATCGGGCCCGCGAAGAGGCGGAACTGCTGATGCGTTACCTGCGTCAGGTGCGTCGCGAGCTGGAAGCGCTGGAAGGGTGGTCGCCGGAGGTGGAAGCCGGGGCGGAGCGTCGCCTCGCGGACGTGCTGGCGTTGCTGCGGCAGTTCGATGGGCCGGACGGCCCGCGCGAACTGGCCCGCACGGATGGCGAGCCGCCGCGGGTGCTGATCGTCGACGACGGTCCCGTGAATGCGGCGCTGGCCCGGCGCGTGCTGGGCGCGGAAGGCTTGCAGGTCGATATCACCGCCGATGGCGAGGCGGCCCTGGCCCTGATGCAGCAGCACGATTACGCCCTGGTATTCATGGACATCTTCATGCCCACGCTCGACGGGGTGGAGACCAGCCGCCGCTGGCGCGCGCTGGAGCGCGAACGCCGGGCGGTGCCGAGCATCCTGATCGCGCTGACGGCCAATGCCAGCGAGGCGGATCGCCAACGCTTCTTCGCCGCCGGCATGGATGATTACCTCGCCAAGCCGTATCGTCCCCAGGCGCTGGTCGAGCGTGTGCATCGCTGGCTGCCCGGCCGATGGCCGCACGATCCCAGCGTTCCATGATCCCCTTTTCACCCTTGTTCAGGAATCATCATGCTTGAGTATCCGCAAATCGATCCCATCGCTGTGGCGCTGGGTCCGCTGAAGGTCCACTGGTACGGGCTGATGTATGTGGTGGGGTTCGTCGGCGCCTGGTGGCTGGGACGGCGGCGTGCCGCCCGGGTCGGCCTGACCGCCGATGATATCGGTGACTTGCTGTTCTATGGCGCGCTGGGGGTCGTGCTGGGCGGCCGCCTGGGCTATGTGCTGTTCTACGGCTTCGAGCGGCTGGCCAGCGACCCCCTGTGGATCTTCCAGGTCTGGGATGGCGGCATGAGCTTCCATGGCGGGCTGCTCGGGGTGCTGATCGCCGCGGCGCTGTTTGCCCGCAAGCATCGCCTGGCGTTCTTCCAGCTCACCGATTTCATCGCGCCGCTGGTACCGATCGGTCTGGGGGCCGGGCGCATCGGCAACTTCATCAACGCCGAGCTGCCGGGTCGGGTCAGCGATGTGCCCTGGGCGATGGTGTTTCCCGGCGGTACCCAGCCGCGCCACCCCTCGTCGCTCTACGAGTTCGCGCTGGAAGGCGTCGTGCTGTTCACCGTGCTCTGGCTGGTGTCGCACCAGCCGCGTCGGCGGGGTATGATATCCGGCCTTTTTCTGCTGCTCTATGCCCTGTTCCGCTTCGGCGTGGAATTCGTGCGCCAGCCGGACCCGCAGCTCGGGTTCATCGCCTTCGGCTGGCTGACCATGGGGCAGCTGCTGACCGTGCCGATGGCGCTGGCCGGCATCGCACTGATGCTGTGGTCGCGGCGTCAGCCGGTGGATGGGGCCGCAACCCCGCAGCCGGCCTGAGCGGCGTGTCACGCCGACATTCGATTTTTCTGGTGAGTATTCCCTCGACATGCAGCCCTATCTCGACCTGATGCGCCGCGTGCTGGACAGCGGCGTGAAAAAAGACGACCGCACCGGCACCGGCACCCTCAGCGTATTCGGCCATCAGATGCGCTTCGACCTGGCCGACGGCTTCCCGCTGGTGACCACCAAGAAGCTGCATCTGCGCTCGATCATCCACGAGCTGCTGTGGTTTCTGCGTGGCGACACCAATATCGCCTATCTCAAGGCACATGGAGTACGCATCTGGGACGAGTGGGCCGACGAGAACGGCGAGCTGGGGCCGGTTTACGGCTACCAGTGGCGCAGCTGGCCGCGGCCCGACGGCGGTCACGTCGACCAGATCGCCAATGTGGTCGAGCAGATTCGTCGCAATCCCGACTCGCGGCGACTGATCGTCTCGGCCTGGAATCCGGCGCAGGTCGACGAGATGCAGTTGCCGCCGTGCCACGCCCTGTTCCAGTTCTACGTCGCCGAGGGGCGGCTGTCCTGCCAGCTCTACCAGCGCAGCGCCGACATCTTCCTCGGCGTGCCGTTCAACATCGCCAGCTACGCGCTGCTCACGCAGATGATTGCGCAGGTCTGCGACCTGGCGCCCGGCGAGTTCATCCATACCCTGGGCGATGCCCACCTCTACCTCAACCATCTCGATCAGGCCCGCGAGCAGCTGACCCGAGCGCCGCGCCCGCTGCCGCGACTGGTGCTCGATCCGACGGTCGATGACCTGTTTGCCTTCCGTTTCGAGCACATCGCCATCGAGGGGTATGATCCGCATCCCCACATCAAGGCACCGGTGGCCGTATGAACGAATCGCAACCCCTCGACGCCCGGCACGAGACGCTGGTGCCGGTCGCCATGATCGCTGCCGTGTCACGCAACGGCGTGATCGGCGTGGACAATCAGCTGCCCTGGTACCTGCCGGAAGACCTCAAGTTCTTCAAGCGCATGACCCAGGGCAAGCCGCTGGTCATGGGGCGCAAGACCTTCGCCTCCATCGGCCGGGCGCTGCCGGGGCGGCTCAATATCGTCGTCACCCGCGACCCGGACTTCCGGGCCGAGGGCGTTCGCGTCTGCCACGACCTAGTCGAGGCGCTGTCGCTGGCCGACGACCAGGCGCTGATCGATGGCGTCGAGGAAATCATGGTCATGGGCGGCGGCGAGATCTACGCCCAGGCCATGCCGTGGGCCTCGCGGCTGTATGTCACCGAGGTCGACCGGGAGGTGACCGGCGATGCCCGCTTCCCCGACATCGACCCGACGCTGTGGGAAGAGGCGCAGCGACAGCCCGGCGAGCACAGCGGCGAGGCCGACCAGCCGGGGTACGCCTTCGTGGTCTACCGCCGCCGGCAGGCGGGCTCCGACGACGCCTGAGCCCGGTTGCCAAGGGCCGCGGGGTGACACAGACTGGGTGCAGGGTCGTTCACGGGGTGCCGTGACGGGATCGAGGGGTCGAGCCAGGGGAGAGCGTGCCTTGTTGTCGGAACGCACGGGAGCACTATTCGAGCGACTGGAACGTCAGGCCGGTGACGCGGTGGCGGAAGTGGCGCGTCTGCGCGCGCACCTGCGTCGGCTGGAAGCGGAAAACGCCCGGCTGCGCGAGGCTCTGAGTCGCGTGGAGGAGGGCATCGCCGCAGCCAGCGAGTCGGCTGCCGCATCGCGCCAGGCCGTTTCCGAAAGCCACGACCGGCACACGGCGACAGCCGTTCCCGCGGCAGGGCCATCCACCCATCTCGTGGACTCCGAGCCCCCCCCTTCGCCCCGTGCCCTGTTGAATCAATGGTACCAACGCTATCCGCAGGCCTTCTTCAAGGGGCACACCCGGCCCTTGAAGGTCGGCATCCATCAGGACCTGCTTGCCCGTGAGCCGTGGCCGGAGAAACTCGTTCGGCGCGCGCTGGCCTGCTATGTGCACCTGCCGCGCTATCTCAAGGCCGTGCGAGCCGGGGCCGAGCGGGTCGACCTCGACGGCCGGGCGGCCGGTGCCGTGGGTGACGAGGAGGCCCGGCACGCCCGCAGCAAGCTGGACGCCCTGCGCGCCGACAAGGCGGCCGAGCGCGAGGCGCGTCGTCGCGAGCGTCTCGATCGCAAGCTCGGCGATCTGCTGGCCAAGCACCATTCGTCGTGAGGGGCCACGGCCGGTGTGGCACCGGCAGTGGCCAGGCCTTCGTTCCTCCGTTAACCAGCCGTTGGCCACGGCCGCTTGCCCGCGGTTTCAGGGTGCTTGCAATGGTCGTGACCTCGACCCATCATGAACGCCGTTCGCGTTGGTCACGCTTTCGTCATACAGCGGCGTTAGGGTGCTTCGTGACGCGGTCTCGTGCCGTTGCGAGGCCAGCCGTATCGTAGGAGAGACGGCCGAGGAGACGCCTCGGGCGACAGGATTAAAAACAGTGTTTTTTCTTGTTGCGTTCGTGCAGAACCCGGTATAAGGTTCCTCCTGCGAGCATTGGATAATAACAAGGCTTGGCCGAGGCGGATCGCTCATGCATCCACTGGGCGCAGTCCGGCAAGCCGCTTTTAGATAACGATCGAAAAAGTAAGCTAGTTAAGGAACTATCGCGATGAAAAAGACGCTCCTAGCGACTGCTATTGCTGGTGCCCTGGGCGCCTCCGCTGCACAAGCCGCCACCGTTTACAACCAGGACGGCACTCAGGTCGACCTGTACGGCAACATTCAGATCGGTTACCGCTCTGTTGAAACTGCAACTGATGCTAACAACGACGGAACAGTTCAGCCTGGCGAAGGTGTAAGCTCTCAGGACGATATCTTCGATAACGGTACTACCCTGGGTGTCGCCGCCCAGCATCAGGTCAACCCGGGCCTGGTCGCCTACCTGAAGCTCGAGCTGGACGGTTTCCAGGCCGACGAGCTCAAGAAGCGCAACTACGACTCCGGTGACACCGCCTACGCCGGCCTGAAGGGCAACTTCGGTGACGTCAAGATCGGCTCCTACGATGTGCTGATCGACGACTGGGTCAAGGATCCGGTCGACGGCTCCTGGTATGTCGGTGTCTGGAACTCCAGCCACTACATCGGTGACGGCAAGACCAGCGCTTCGGCACAAAACGACACGTTCAATGACGACCGGGAAGGCGACCAGATTCGCTATCTGTCTCCGTCCTTCGCTGGTCTGCAGTTCTCCCTGGGTACCCAGTACAAGGGTGACGCCGAGGCCGAACGCAATGGCGACGGCAGCGCCGCATCCTTTGTCGGTGGCCTGAAGTACACCGTGGGCGCCCTGCAGCTGGCAGCCGTCTACGATGATCTGAACACCTACGACTACCGCAGCTACGATGCCGGCGATGCCTACGGTCTCTCCGCCATGTACTCCATGAACGCGCTGACCCTGGGCGCCAAGTGGGAGCGTTACGACGGCAGCAACGACACCGCGACCGACAAGTCCGACATGTATGCCGTCAAGGCCAACTATGCCTACGGCATGGGTAATGTCTACGCGACCTACCAGTACGTCGACGAGCAGAACAATGTGTCGTCGAACAATCCCAATGGTAGCGACGAGACCTACAACCAGGTCATGCTGGGCGCCGACTACAGCCTGACGCCGGCGGTCACCTACTTCGTCGAGTCCACCATGTACGACCAGTCTAAGGACGAAGATGACTTCGTCGCTACCGGTCTGGCCTACACCTTCTAAAAGCCCCCTGCGCTTTTGGATGGACAGCGAAGCCGGCCCCTCGGGGCCGGCTTTCTTGTGGGTGGATGCTTGATGCCCGGGCCGGGGCGGTGCAGACTCGTGATCACCGTCTTTAAAGACAACCCCCTCTTTTTCTTGTGAAACAGGACAAGCAGCTATGACTCATCGGCTTCTGGCGCCCCTCGTGATCGGCCTGGGGCTCTGTGTCGTCGTGCCGGCCGTTCAGGCCGACATGCCGCCCAATTACGATAAATCGTCATCTCTGGACCTGAGCCAGTACCTTCAGCAGCGTAGTGATGCGCAGAGCCAAAGCTTCAATTTCGGCGGCTGGAACGAGCACAAGTTCACCGTGAAGAAGGCCGGGCGCTACCTGATCGAGAGCGCGTCGCGGGCGGGCATGTCCGATGAATATCGGATCAAGGCCCGGCTGCTCGATGCCCAGGGCAATGTCGTCGCCCGCAGCGAGGCACTGGGCACGAACGGTGGCCTGCACATGACCCGTGAGCTCGAGCCCGGCGATTACGTGGTCAAGGTCTATGCCCGGGAATTCGGCAACACCAAGCTGAAGGGCAATCGCTACACCATTTCGGTATCCGGGCTAGACGCGCAGGGTCAGCGCCTGAGTGGGCCCCAGAGCGGCATCGACAGCGGCAGCGGTGTCCTCTTTGACAAGGATGCCGAGGCGAAGGGGCCGACGACGGCCTTCGTACGCTCGCCGGAAGCCTCGGCAGCCCTGGCGGCACCGGCGGCTGCGGGTTCGTCGTCCAAGGCGTCGGCTGCCACCCGGCAGGCCGGGACGAAGACGGCCACGGCGAACGACACTCAGCCGAAGCCTGCGAGCCGGGCGGCGTCGGAAGGCGAGTCGCGTCGCTTCAAGGAGGTCGTCACGGATGTCGACATGAACTTCAAGGGCCAGGCGCTGAGTTTCGACGTCGTCCAGCGCGGCACGGTCGCCGTCAATACCTCGACCATGGTCGGTGCTGGGGGGACCTTTCAGATCGAGGCGCGGGTTCTCGACGATCAAGGCAATGTCGTGGCCAGCGACGAAGGCTCGCGTTTCGCCGGCAATATTCACATCAAGCAGGTACTGCCGCCGGGACATTACACGGTCTGGGTCAAGGGGCATAACTACGGCAATGCCAAGGACTCGGCCAACAACTTTGCCCTGCGCGTCAAGCAGCTGGATACCCGCTGACCGCTCGGGTATCGCCCTCCTGCGACCGGCACCGGCCCGTCAATGACGGGCCGGCGTGTTTGAGGGCTGCATTTTGTTCCCGTCAACACCTGGCAGGCTCAAGGTTGCCTTTCTCCGGCCGATACTGGATACACACCGCCCCCCAGGACACCGACGGTTTTTAAACGCCCTTGTGGATGAGGCCGCCTGGTCCTGACGGCCCGTAGGGGCGGGCAGAGTGAATCCCCACGATGATTTGCGTATCGCGGAGCGCGAGATCATGACACGAACCGGAAGACGAACAGGTCGGCGCTCGCTGCGCCGCCGGCTGCTGATCGGCCTGGGCATGGGCTGGGCGGTGATCGTCTGCGTGTTGATGGTGGCGCTCTGGTACTCGGGCCAGGATCGGATTCGCGACGTCAATGACACCCATCTGGAGTACGAAGCCCGTCTGATCGCCCAGCAGATCGATCAGGAGGTCGAGCTGCGGCTGGCATCCCTGCAGCAGCTGTCGGCGACACTGGCCCCGCGCGCGGTGCCGGATGCGGCGTCGCTGCAGGCGCGCCTGCGTAACGAGAGCGGCCTGTTGACACTGTTCGACGGGTTGATCGTGACCGATGCCGAAGGCCGGGTGCAGGCGGCCTGGCCGCGTTCGTCGGGGCGACGCGGTACGGATGTCAGCGATCGGCTGTCGTTTCGCTTCCAGCAGCAGGTGGGGCGCCCCCACGTCAGTGAGCCGTTCACCGAACAGCCAGGCGGCACGCCCTGGATTCTGTTCAGCGTGCCGCTGGCGGATGCCTGGGGGCATTTCGCCGGCATGGTGGGCGGGCTGATCAGTGTCGAGAATGGCAGCCTGTTCGCCAAGTTGCGGCGTATCCGCCTGGGGCGGCAGGGCTTCGCGGTAGTGATGACCGCCTCGGGCAAGGTGCTGACCCACCCGCGGCAGGATCACCTGCTGGCCCCGGCGGCCTCGGTGGTGCCGTCGGCCTGGCGCGAGCTGGTGCTGGATGGCTGGCAGGGCACGCTCACCGGTGCGCTGCCCAGCGGTAAAACGGCGCTGCAGAGCTACCGTCAGATCTGGACGCCCGGCTGGATCGTGGGGGTGTTCCTGCCGGCCGATCAGGCCTTTGCGCCGCTGCGCACCTTCCTCAACCAGCTGTGGCTGGCGGGAGGATTGACCATCCTGCTGATGCTGCCGATGCTGGCGTGGCTGATTCATCTGCTGCTCAGGCCGCTTCGCCGCCTGACCCGCCAGATCGAGGCGGTGCGTCACGGGCACCGCGATTACCTGGACGTGCCTGACGCCAGCCACGAGATCGTCCAGCTGATCGAGGCGTTCAACCGCATGGTGGACACCAGCCTCGAGGCACGCCAACGGTTGCTCAATCGGCAGGCCTTTCTGGATGCCGTGCTGGATTCCTCGCCGGTGGGCATGTTCGTCTACGACATGCAGGGGGAGCTGCTGTACGTTAGTCCGGCACTCACGGAAATGACGGGGCATTCGCTGGTGGACTATCAGGCGGACTCGATGCATTCGCACATTCACCCCGACGACCGTCAGCGCGTGCTCGATTACTGGCTGGCGAGTCGCCTCAGCGAGCATGATTTCCAGTGCCAGTATCGGTATGTCACGGCCCGGGGCGAGAGCATCTGGATGGACGTGCACGCCAGTCTGGTCCGGCTCGAGACGGGCAAGGCCCTGGGCTTCGTCGGCACCATGAAGGACATCACCGAGCATCGGGAAAACGAGGCCCTGCAGCGCTGGGAGGCCGAGCACGATCCCTTGACTGGCCTGCTCAATCGGCGCGGCTTCGAGCGGCGTATGGAAGAGGCCCTGGCCGATTGGCTCAAGGGCGCGGTTCCGGCGGCACTGATCGCCTTCGACCTGGACCACTTCAAGCCGATCAACGACGAGGGCGGTCATGCCCTCGGGGACCGGATGCTGTCGCTGATCGCCCGGACGCTCGCGGCGCGGATTCGCCGCAGTGACTTCGCGGCCCGTTACGGCGGTGACGAGTTCGCGATCCTGCTGCCCGGCTGCGGGGTCGAGCAGGCACGCCGGACCGCGGAAGCCCTGCGCAAGGCGGTAGGGGCGCTGAGCGTCACTCACGAGGGACGCAGCTACCGGGTTTCACTGAGCCTCGGGGTGACGGCCCTGGCCCCCGGTGACGAGACGATCGGCCAGGTCATGCAGCGCGCCGACGATGCCAGCTACCGGGCCAAGGCGGCGGGGCGCGATCGGGTCGAGGTCGAGGCGGCGCCCGCCGGCTGACCGAGGGTTTCCTGATCGGCGTCAAGGCCGTTTCGCCGCCGGGGCGCTACACGGAAATGAGGACCGCCACCCGGAGCAACGAGCCATGAGCGATCGCCGTGCCACGCTGGAAGCCCTGCGGGCGACCTTGCAGACGCGCCTGCATGCCTATCGGGAGCACAAGACGCGCGCGCTCGACAGGGATGCCGACGAGCAGTCGCTTGAGATCGAGAACGACGAAGTGGTGGAGCGTCTGGACGAGGAAGCCTTCGCGGAACTGGAGCAGGTCGACCGGGCGCTCGCGCGCATTGCCGACGGCGAGGGCGATCGCTGCGAAGCCTGTGGCGAGCCGATCGACGCGCGGCGTCTTCAGGCACTGCCCATGGCGACCCTGTGTATCGATTGCGCGGACCTGGAGCGTTGACCCCTTTTCAAAAGGTAACAGGGCGGGCTCGGTCCTGCCTTGCAGTCTCGTCGCTGCGTCCTTCCTGGTCCTCGATCCTGTACAGCGATCAATCTGTCACAACCTCGCGTTGGCCCCGAAGCACGCCGGGACGCTGGAGCGAGATCGTGCTCGATTTATCCTTGTAGCCTCAGTTCGCCAGGCTTCGATTTAACGTATTGTTTTCAATGGATATTATTGTGGAAGAGGCCGGTTGATGTTTGTTGGCTAATTTTTCTTAATTATATTATGGAATGTTTTTGATAAAAATTCGTACAAGATAACATGGGTTAATTACCGGGACGCTCGCGCATGCGACATTGTGCGCGTCGACTCAGGGAGGGGTCGACACACGGTGCGCCATGACAGGTGACGGTCGCGTAGCCCGCGCACTCGGCATCTGGAACGTGCTGTCCAGGCCGGCTGCAACGCAGTTGGCGCCTCGGCTGTCATGTGTATCGAGTCGCAGTCTGGGTACGTTCCAGATGGCGAACGCCTCGACAGGGAGGTTTCGGGCAGGGACGCCCGATGACCAGGGATGGTCCGCTTGCGGGTCCAGGGCACGCGTCAACAGGAAGTTGTGACTGCCAGGGAAGGGCCCGCTTCGACGCTTTGTCGGTTCGCGAGCCGGCGCCGCCTTCGGGGGGGGGGCGCCGGCTCGTTTCGTTGCGTGCTCGGCCGGTGCTACAGGTTCGGCGAAGCGGGCATTTCGCGACCGATGAAGGCCGGGTTGAGCGTGTCACTGAAGCGTTCGGGGCGGAAGTTGGCGATGCGGGCCAGTTCCTCGAAGTCGAGGATGTCGAGGCTCTGCCGCTGGCGAAGTACCAGGCGTCGTTCGGCAAGCTCCGACAGCGTGCGACTGACATGTACCTCGCTCATGCCCAGCAGCTGACTGAGGCGCCGTTGCGTCAGGGGCAGGGTGAAGCGGTTGCTGACCTCCATGCCGGCGCCTGCCAGCCGATGGTGGATCTCCAGGGCGAAATGCGCGATGCGCGAGCAGGCATCATTGCCCAGTACGTTGACGAGGCGCTGGGTAATGTTGCGCTGCTGTCGCGCGGTCGCGGCCTGCAGGGCCATGGCCACGCGCGGGGCTGCCTGGAAGAGACGATGGATGCCGGCAATCGGTATTGCGCGCACCATGCCGTCAGTCAGCATTTCCGCCGTGGTGTAATGGTTGGTGAAGGTGAAATCGAGCAGGCCCAGAACATCGCCGGGCAAGTGTAGATCGAGCACCTGCTCGGCATCGTCTTCGGAGCGATGCAGCGTGCACGCCCATCCCCGGTGCAGGGAGTACAGGTGGCGGGGCACTTCGTCCGGGTGCCAGAGCGTGTCGCCCCGGGCGACGGCGAACGGCTCGCTTTCCAGAGCCGACATGAGGTGGTGTTCGCGCTCCGTGAACGCAATATGTCGATCGAGATTCTGCATGACGTTTCGTACTGGTGAGGACACCGGCTCCATTCCCGGAACCCGGTCTTCAGCGCGAATGGGGGCCTTCCCTGGGGCAAAGACGCCTAATTTATTATCTTGTACCAGTATTGTTCAATAGCAACCGCGTGCAACTATTTTTGTAAAATTATTGTGCATGAAAGCCTTGTTGGTAAGCGGTCACTATAAGGCTCGCGACCTGCCACGGCAATGTGCACCCGCCACCGGACCGGGCGATGGTGGTTGCACAAGACGCGGGCGCCGAGTGCATCCCGGGCCGTGTGCCGCAGCCCCGGGGACGGTGGGAGTTGACGCGAAAATCACTTGCGGCCAGCCTCTTGGGGGGCCATCATCTGCGCCCTCTCGCCGGCCTCTCGAGGTCCGGGCGAGGCCAAGACCGGGGTGGCATCGGGTCGGGGGCGGCGTGCGCATCCCACCACCGATAAGACCCTTACCACTGTTGACTTTTCCCGATCTGGAAGCGAACCCATGAGCAAAGTCCTGATTATCGGCGCTGGTGGCGTCGGCGGTGTCGTCACTCACAAGTGTGCCCAGCATCCCGAAGTGTTCAGCGAAATCTGCCTGGCCAGTCGCAACGAAGCGAAATGCAAGGCGATCGCCGCCCAGCTGGATCGCCCCATTCAGACCGCTCAGGTCGATGCCGATGACGTCGAGGCGCTGGTCGCGCTGATCGAGTCGTTCACGCCGGACGTGCTGATTCACGTGGCCTTGCCCTATCAGGACCTGACCATCATGGAGGCCTGCCTGCGCACCGGCGTGCCCTATCTGGATACCGCCAACTACGAGCATCCGGACGAGGCCAAGTTCGAGTACAAGGAGCAGTGGGCCTTTCAGGAGCGCTACAAGAGCGCCGGCAACATGGCCACCCTGGGCTGCGGCTTCGATCCGGGCATGACCAACATCTACTGCGCCTACGCACAGAAGAACCTGTTCGACGAGATCCACACCATCGACATCCTCGATGCCAACGGCGGCGACCACGGCTATCCGTTCGCCACCAACTTCAACCCGGAGATCAACATTCGCGAGATCACCGCGAATGGCCGCTACTGGGAGAAGGGCGAGTGGAAGGTGACCGCGCCGCTGGCCGAGAAGCGCACCTTCGACTTCGACGGCATCGGCGAGAAAGACATCTACCTGCTCTACCACGAGGAGCTCGAGTCGCTGTCGCAGAACATCAAGGGGCTGCAGCGCATCCGCTTCTGGATGACCTTCTCCGAGAAGTACCTCACCCACCTCAAGGTGCTCGAGAACGTCGGTATGACGAGCATCGAGCCGATCAAGGTGGGCGACAGCGAGATCTCGCCGCTGGAATTCCTCAAGGCGGTACTGCCCGATCCGGCCTCGCTGGGCCCGCGCACCAAAGGCAAGACCAACATCGGCGTGATCGTCGATGGCATCAAGGACGGCAAGCGTCGCAAGGTGCACATCTACAACATCTGCGACCACCAGCAGTGCTACCAGGAAGTCCAGTCCCAGGCGATCTCCTACACCACCGGCGTGCCGGCGGTGACCGGTGCCATGCTGATGCTCGAGGGCGTCTGGAAGGGCGAGGGCGTGTTCAACGTCGAGCAGCTCGACCCGAACCCGTTCATGGAGCGTATCGGCGATATGGGGCTGCCGTGGCAGGTGGTCGAGCTCGACCCCGAAGCCGATCCGCTGGCCTGATCGATGGCGATGACGGACAACACGGGATACCCGTTCGATATCCATGCCTGCCCGTCGCCGGCCTACGTGGTCGACGACGCCCTGCTGCGCCGTAATCTGGAGTGCCTGAAGGCGGTTCAGGAGCGCAGCGGCGCGAAGGTCCTGCTGGCCCTCAAGGGCTTCGCCATGTGGGATACCTTCCCGCTGGTCAGCGAATACCTGGTGGGCACGACCTCCAGCGGCCAGGACGAGGCTCGCCTCGGCGCCGAGACTTTCGGCGGCGAGGTGCATGTCTATTCGCCGGCCTTCACCGCGCCAGAAATGGACGTGGTGCTGCGCTATGCCGATCACCTGAGCTTCAACTCGCCGGGGCAGTGGCGGCGCTTCCGCGAGACCGTCGCGGCGGCGCCGCGACGCATCTCCTGCGGGTTACGGGTCAACCCCGAGCACTCCACGGGCGAGGTTGCGCTCTATGACCCCTGCGCGCCGGGTTCGAGGCTGGGTACGCGGGCGGCCGATCTCGAGCCGGGTGATATCGACGGTCTCGAGGGGCTGCACTTCCACACCCTGTGTGAGCAGAACAGCGACGCTCTGGAGGAAACCCTCGACGCCTTTGAAGCGAAGTTCGGGCAGTATCTGGCGGGCCTGCGTTGGGTCAACTTCGGGGGCGGTCATCACATCACCCGTGCCGACTACGATGTCGATCGGCTGGTGCGGATCATTCGTGACTTCAAGTCACGTCATCCGCATCTCGAGGTCTACCTCGAGCCGGGCGAGGCGGTGGCGTTGAACACCGGCTTTCTGGTCGCCAGCGTGCTGGATATCGTCGACAACGATGGACCGATCGCCATCCTGGACACCTCCGCCACCGCGCACATGCCGGATGTACTGGAGATGCCGTACCGTCCGGAAATCATCGGTGCCGGGCGGCCCGGCGAAAAGCCGTACACGTATCGTCTAGGGGGCACCACCTGCCTGGCCGGCGACGTGATCGGCGACTACTCGTTCGGCAAGCCGCTCGAGATTGGTGACCGCCTGGTGTTCACCGACATGGCCCACTACACCATGGTCAAGACCACCACCTTCAATGGCATTCGCCTGCCGGCGATCTGCCGGGTCGACGAGACCACCCGGGCGGTGCGTACGGTGCGGACCTTCGGCTACGTGGATTACATGCAGCGCCTGAGCTGAACCTCCCCGTGACCGGTTCGTGGCCCGACGCCCCGCCCTCGCGCGGGGCGTCGTGTGTCGTGCCCGGTCGTTGTACCGGCCGAAGCCACCGTAGAGACTTTCCCTGTTCATCCCCGGACGCAAGGAACCGATGGCATGACTTCGAAGCGCCTGTTGCCACAGCCTCGGGCAGCTTCCGCCGTCAACGGCTCGCCGCGCCGAGTCGAGCGATGCCTGATCGATGGCGGTCGCCTCGGAAAAACGGCAACGTGTCCCCGCCGAGCTTGATACGGGTCATGTTTTCCATCGTGATTTTGGCCTAGCCTGAGATTGGCACGACATCCATGGAAAGGAGCAGCAAGGGACGGCTTTACCAGGGATGCATCCGCAGGGGGCGGGTGGAAGAATGCGACAGGACACAGCGCCATGCAGCCCGGCCGAGCGCCGGGCTTTTCTTTGTCGTTTCCCGTGGCCACGGTACTGACGGATTTGCGTACCATGGCCCTCCGGCTCAGTGCTGCACGTCTCCAGCCGTAGGAACCATAGGCCCTGTATTCGCCTGCTTCAGGCCCCTCCGGGCGTCGTCAGGGCGTTCATTCCGGCAACACCGCTTCTGCCTGTCTTCCTGACAGATAAACTTCCGACGTTTCCGCTCTTCTGCATGCCGTTATGCCTCGCCATGACCTCGGCGTTATTGCCGTTGACCCGGTCTCTATTGAGCTGGGTCAAGTCGCGGAATGAGGGTGATGGTACTATTTGGTTGTTGATTTATATTATTTTGATATAAATCGCATGAGAGCGTATCAACCTGCGTGTTGAATGCCTCATTAATGTGACTAGGAGCAGAGGTGCCTGATGGAAAAAGTCCCGAATCTTTCACTATGGCGTGGTGGAGTTGCCTTGCGTGCTTCCGCGATCTCCATGGGCTTCGTGTTCCTGATGGGCGGGTGGCGTCGATTCGTCAATGTACCCGCGAAGCACGATATCAATACGCCGGCTTCGCTGGCCAGCAAGCTGGTGGAAGCGGCACCGGGGTCGCCTATAGAGCCGGTTATTCACTGGGTCCTGGCGCATCCTGTGGTAGCGGAGTGGTCGATTTATGCCATGTCCACTGCCGAAGTACTGGTGGGGCTGGGGCTGATCCTGGGACTGCTGACGCGCCTCGCGGCCACCGGGTCGGCCTTGCTGAATATTGCACTGATGCTGATTTTCGGCTGGATGGGTTACGAGTGTCTTGACGAGTGGACGATGGCGGCCCTGGGTTTCGCTATTTCGGTCAGTGTCATGATCCATGGTGCTGATACGTATTCCCTCGATCATGCGCTGAAGCGCGACGATTTTTCGGGGGTGTTCACCCGAAATGTCTGTCTGGGACTTACAGTCATGTCCGTGATTTTCACCGTGGGATTCTACAGCTACTATTTTGGGATTTTCGACTTCGGAAAGCTTACCAGTACAGGAAGCTACCACATTTCCGTGGTTGAAAGTCCCGGGTCTGCCGGTCAAGAGCGTCTCTATGTGGATGCCGGTCCTTCCTCCGCCTTTGCCTACGTGACGTCCATCACATATACCCTGGATGGTGGCAGCAAGAAGACCGTCGATGCTTCGGATATCGACGTCCTGAAAAGTCACTTCGAACCTTGGGCGCACAACTCCGGAAGTCTGGTCGATGGCGTCATGAAGCTGCGCCTTGGCTCAATGGTCGATATTCGGGTCCCCGAGGCGGCGGTATCGGCAACGATTCATCTGCTCGACAACAAGGATTCCGTGGTCCGCTTCCGGCCATAGCCGGGGGCACCATCCTGCATGCGCCTTTGGCATGGCGTTTACCCGGGTCGGCGCACGGCCCGGGTAATGCGTTGGGTACTCCGGCTTTCATGCCCTCCCGGGGTTCGAGGCGTCCGGACGGCAAGTGGAGTCGGCGGTACGGAGCATCGATGGTGGTCTGACGCTGATATCTCCGAACACCCTGCACGGTCCGGGCGTCACGAGTCATGTCGGTATATTTCCGGGGGCGAGGCAGGGGGCGAAGTGTGGTTTCGGGTCGAACCGGAGAGGGAGGGTTGCTGCAAGCCATTGATTCCCTTGGCGCCCCCGATAGGATTCGAACCTATGACCTACCCCTTAGGAGGGGGTTGCTCTATCCAGCTGAGCTACGGGGGCGCGATGGAACGCGTCGCATTATAAGCGCCTGACCGGCCAAGATAAACCCGCAGGACGAGCCGCGCAGGCCGGAAGGTGTCAGGCGCGGACGGCAGGGCGGCGCTGCAGCGGGTAGTCGGGGCGAGCGGTGGGGTCGAGGTAACGCCGGGTCAGCTCGTCGGCGGGCATCGGCTCCCCCAGCAGGAATCCCTGGGCCAGGTCGCAGCGGCAGCGGCGCAGTTCGTCGAGCTGGGCCTGACGTTCCACCCCCTCGGCCAGCACCTTGCGCTGCATGGCGTGGGCCATGTTGATGATGCCGCCGACGAACTGGCGCTGGCTGGCACGCGTGTCGATGCCGTTGATGGCACTGTGGTCGATCTTGAGCGTGTCGATGGGCAGCTGGCTGGCGTAGGTGATCGAGGAGATGCCGGCGCCGAAGTCGTCCAGCGAGACGGAGGTACCCAGTTGCTTGGCCTCGAGGAGCTGGCTGCAGGCCAGGTCGAGGTCGTGAAACTGGCTGGACTCGAGGACCTCGATCGTCAGGTAGGGCGTGGACAGGCGCAGTGCTTCGCGGGACTCGCTGATGGCGCGCAGGAAGCTGCCCGTTTCGATCTGGTCCTGGGACAGGTTGATGCTGACGCCGACAAGGTACCCATGATCCTGCAGGCGCTTGGCCATTCGGCTGGCTTCCTGCACCAGCCAGCCTCCGAAGGGCAGGCTCAGCGACGAATGCATGATCACGTCGATGAAATGATGCGGTGCCAGCACGCCTTCCTGCGGATGCCGCCAGCGTGCCAGCGCTTCGAAGTACAGTGTCCGGTCGGAGGCCAGGTCGACGATGGGTTGGTAGTAGAGCTCCAGCTCACCTGTCTCGAAGGCCTGCCTGACGCGCTGGAAGGTATCCTGGGAGCGGGACTCGACGAAGCGCTGGGCCCGGGCGATGCGGTTCTTGCCGCTGAGCTTGGCGTCGTACATGGCCTGGTCGGCACTGTCGATCAGCGTCGCGGTACCCAGCCGGTAGTCGTTGGTGAATGCCACGCCGATGGACACCGAGATGCCCACCGACTCGCCGTTGTCGAGCTGGAAGGGCTGGACCAGATCATCGACGATCTTCTGGGCGACCTTGACCGCCTTGTCGCCATTGCCCATGCCGGTCAGGGCGATGACGAACTCGTCACCGCCGAAGCGGGCGACGATATCGGTGCTGCGCATCAGCCGCTTGAGGCGTCGGCTGATCTCGACAAGCAGCTCGTCCCCGGCGGCATGGCCAAATCCGTCGTTGATCGGCTTGAAGTCATCGAGATCCATGAACAGCACGGCGATGCCGCTTTCCGTGTACTGCAGGCTGACCAGGTGCGTCTCGAGCGTGGCGATGAAATGCTCGCGGTTGTACAGGCCGGTCAGCGGATCGTAGATCGCCATGCGCTCGAGCCGGGCCTGGTTGAGGCGCTGCTGGGTGATGTCGCGGAACACGCTGACATAGTTGAGGAGACGGCCGTCGTTGTCGCGCACTGCCGAGATGGTGGCATTGACGATCAGCTGGCTGCCGTCCTTGCGGGTATTCCAGATATCGCCGGACCAGTAGCCCTGCTCCGCGATTGTGGCAAACAGCGCCTGATAGAAGACGGCGTCGTGCTTGCCCGACGACAGCAGCTGCGGCTTGTGGCCCAGGGCTTCCCCGCGCGTGTAGCCGGTCAGCCGGGTGAAGGCCGGGTTGGTATCGATGATGATCTTGTCGGCGTCAGTGACGATGATGCCGTCGTGGGTGTTGTCGAAGACCGCCAGGGCCAGTCCCGAACGCCGGGCTCCATCGGCGTCGCGCTGCATGCAGATCAGGTAGCGGTGGCCGTCGTGGTTTTCCACCGGCGAGACCGTCATCTCGGTCCACAGGCGCGAACCGTCGCGGCGATGACACTCGACGGTGTCGGTCATGGCGGCGCCGTGTCGCAGTACCCTGGCCATCATGGCCGGCAGGTCTGTATCGCCGTCGGGGGCGGCCAAGTGGCGCAACGGCGTACCCGCCGGGGGAGCGTCCGGGCGCCCGAGCAGGCGCCCGAAGCCATGATTGGCGAACACGAGCGAAAGATCGGTGCGCTCGCCGTCGACAATGGCCACCGCCGTGCCGGGCAGGTCCAGCACCCGGGCGAGCGAGGCAATCAAGGGCGGCAGCGAATCCAAGGCAAGACTCCTGTGGCATCGGGCAGGGTGCAATTGAGTGAATATCGGCAGGCTGTCGTCAACCTTTAGCCGCGACCCGGGGCGGTGCCGGCTGGAGCCGGTGTCACGACGCGGCTAGACTGGGCACTTTTTCGTAGCGGGGGAAGGGTGAGCGCCGAAGACCGCATTTTCGACGGCCTGGCCGACAAGTTCGCCGACAGCCTTTACGGCAAGCCGCGGGGAGCGTTGCGCCTGGCGCTGCTGGATGCACTGTTGCCGCGTACCCTGCACCTGGCGGGCCAGCCGGCGCTGGATGTCGGCGGCGGGCTAGGGCAGATGAGTGTCTGGCTGGCCGAGCGTGGCCATCCGGTGACGCTGGCCGAACCCTCGGCGGAGATGCTAGCGCGGGCCCGTGAGTCGCTGGGATGCCGGCGGGCCACGCTGCTGCAGGCGCCGCTTCAGGCGCTCCCGGAGCGGGCGCCGGGGCCCTGGCCGCTGATCGTCTGTCATGCGGTGCTCGAGTGGCTGGCCGAGCCGCGCGAGGCGATCCGCATTCTGGCCGATCTGCTGGCACCGGGCGGTCAATTGTCGCTGATGGTCTTCAACCGTGATGCCCTGCGCTTTTCCAACATCATCAAGGGCAACCTGACCAAGGCGCTGGATGACCGGCTGGCGGGCACCGGCAAGCGCCGGCGGCTGACGCCGATCTCGCCGCTGACCCACACCGAGGTGGTCGCGTGGCTGGCCGAGGCCGGGCTGGTCGTCGAGCATGTCGCCGGGATCCGTGTCTTCCATGACTACCTGCGCGAACGCGAGCCCGACGCGACGACTCTGGCACAGCTCCTGGAACTCGAGCATCGCTACTGCGATGTGGAGCCGCACTGGCGGCTCGGCCGTTATCTTCTCTACAGCGTGACAAAGCCGGGCGGCAGCACGGGCGAGTGAGGGAGTTCGCGCGGCTATCGCCAGACCAGCGGATAGTCGGGCCGGGCCCCCGGCGTCAGGTAGTGCTCGAGCAGCGCTTCCTCGGTCATGGGGCGCCCCATGAAGAAGCCCTGGGCCAGGTCGCAGCCCAGCTCGCGCAGCAGCCGGAGCTGGCCCGCAGTCTCGACGCCCTCGACGACGACCTGACGCTGCATGGCCTGGGCCATCAGGGTCACGCCGCGCACGAATTCCCGCTGATCGCGGCGATTCTCCAGGCTCTTGATCATGCTGCGATCGATCTTCAGCGTGTCGATGGGCAGTTCGGACGCATACGTCACCGAGGACACGCCGGTCCCGAAGTCATCCAGCGCCACGCTGGCGCCCAGCAGACGCGCTTCATGCAGCTGGTTGGCGGTCAGGTCAAGATCGTGGAACTGGCTGGTCTCGTGAATTTCGATGGCGATGAAGGGGGAGGCGAGCCCCAGTTCGTCGCGTACTTCGCCCAGCGTTTGCAGGAAATCACCGCCCTCGATCTGCTCCTGGGTCAGGTTGATGCCGATGACGGCCTGGACGTGGCATCTCTGCAGCCGCCGGGCGAGCCTGCCGGCACTGCGTACCAGCCATTGGGCAAAGGGATGGCACAGCGAGGAACAGGTCAGGGTATCGATGAAGTGAGGCGGCCCGAGAACCCCCTGTTCGGGATGATGCCAGCGTGCCAGCCCCTCGAAGCCGACCGTCTTCAGGTCGGCGAGCCGGATGATGGGCTGGTAGTGCAGTCGAATTTCGCCGTTTTCGAAGGCATGGCGTAGGCGCAAAAAGGTTTCGCTGGAGCGCGTGACATGGCGGTCATGGGCGGTGGCGATGCGGTTCTTGCCCTGCTGCTTGGCATCGTACATGGCGGCGTCCGCTGTATCGATCAGCGTCTCGGCGGTCGTTTCGGGGTCAACCGTGACGACGATGCCGATCGAGGCCGATACCTGCACGCGTTGTCCGTTGCTCAGCTGATGGGGGCGCATGATCTCCTTGAGCATCCGCGCGGCGATGGATTCGGCCATCTCGAGGGAGGCGACGCCGGACAGGGCCACCATGAACTCGTCGCCGCCGAAGCGGGCCACCAGGTCGGTGGTGCGCATCATGTGCTTGAGCCGGTGGCTGATCTCCACCAGCAGCTCGTCGCCGGCCGCGTGACCGTGGCGGTCGTTGATCGGCTTGAAGTCATCGAGGTCCGTGAAGAGCACCGCCAGGCCGGTCTCCGTGTAGCGCAGGCCGTCGAGCAGGTTGTTCAGGGCGTTGGTGAAGTGCTCGCGGTTGAAAAGCCGGGTCAGTGGATCATGGATGGCCAGGCGCTCGAGGCGCGCCTGACTGAGCCGGCTCTGCGTCACGTCCCGAAAGAGGCTGAAGTAATGGCTGAGCCTGCCCGAACGGGTATAGAGCGCGCTGATGGTGGTCTGGGCGATGAAGTGGGTGCCGTCCCGGCGACGGTTCTTGATGTTGCCGCTCCAGAACCCCTGCTCGGCGACATCGAAGAAGACGTTCTGGTAAAACAGCGAGGCGTGCTTTCCCGAGGAGAGAATGTGAGGTTTCCTGCCCAGCACATCTTCGCGCGTATAGCCGGTAATCCGCGTGAAGGCCGGATTGGTGTCGATGATGACCTTGCGGGCATCCGTGATCAGGATACCCTCCTGGCAATGCTCGAATATCGCCCGCATCAACCAGGGACGAAGGGCATCGTCTTCGGGATGGCCGGGGAAGCATGTGTTTTCGAGAGGCTCCGGGCCTGGGTCGGTCACGTTCACGGTTCCTTGCGATAGAATCCGGGCCGTTCGCTGGCCGGTTTGTTGTCATGGGCGCCGGCTCTTCGTCGCCATGCTGTTGTTTGCGAGATATTTCACCACGTTACTCGGCGTTTCAATACTTGAGTCTGATTCAGATCATGGAGGAAGCATGAATTTCCCTGGAGCCATGCCATGAGTCCCGTCACCCCGACATGCCAGCTGCTGGATCGCCAGGCCCTCGACTATCGCGGCTGGCTATGGGTCGCGCCACCGGATGACCCCTGGCTGGGCGACGCCGGCGGCACGGTATGGAGTACCGATGCCGCGATCGCCGCGACCTGGCGGGCGCGCGGGGTGACGGTGCATGACGACCTGAATGCCGATCCGGGCGTGCCGCCGGGGGCGGTGCTGTTCTGGCCCAAGGCCCATGCGCTGGGGGAGTGGTGGTTGCTGGCGCTGTGCCGTGCGCTGCCGGCCGGCACGCCGCTGCAGGTGGTGGGCGAGAACCAGGGCGGCATCCGGCGGGTACTGAAGGTGCTGGCGGCGCTGGGGCTGGGCTGTCGCAAGCGCGACAGTGCACGGCGCTGCACCCTCTTCGAAACCCGGGTGGGGGCGGTGCCGCTCGACCCCGACGCTGTCTGGACGCAGTTCGAGGCGGCCGGCCTGACCCTTGCGAGTCATCCCGGGGTGTTCGGCCACGGCAAGCTGGATGACGGCACTCGCCTGCTGCTCGACCACCTGCCCGCCGGGCTGGGGCAGGACGGCGAGCGGCTGCTCGACGTGGGCTGCGGCGACGGCGTGATTGCAGCGTATCTGGCCCGCCGGGGCGGGGCGGTCACCGCGCTCGACGTCAACGCCTTCGCCGTCGAGGCCACACGACGCACCTTGTCGGCCAATGACCTGGACGGGCGGGTGCTGGCCAGCGATGTCTACACGGCACTCGGCGAGCAGGAGCGCTTCGCCGCGATCGTCAGCAACCCCCCGTTTCATCAGGAGCGGCGCATCGACTACGGGCCGACTGCCCGGCTGATCGAGCAGGCGCCACGCCATCTCGAGCCGGGCGGCAGTTTGTGGCTGGTGGCCAACGCCTTCCTGCCCTATGCGGATCGGCTCGAAGCCGCCTTCGGTGGCTTCAGTATCATCACCGACGACGGGCGCTTTCGGGTCTACCGCGCCGTGCGGCGCTGAGTCGCCGAGTCAGGGTGATACCTCAGCGCGACGGGTCGCGATAGTCGATGGCAGTGATGATATAGGTGGTCTCGCCGCCGGGGGCGGCCACTGTCACCTCGTCGTCGAGCGCCTTGCCCAGCAGGGCGCGGGCCAGCGGCGCATCGACGCTGATCCAGTGCTTGCCGGTGTCGGTCTCGTCGTGGCCGACGAGGCGGATGGCCATCTCTTCGCCGTCCTCGTCCTCGAGGGTGACGAAGGCGCCGAAGTAGACGCGCCCGGTATCGGCCGGCAGACGGTCGACCACCTGCAGCTCGTCGAGCCGCTTGCCCAGGTAGCGAATGCGCGCGATGACCCGGTTGAGCTCCTTCTTGTTGTAGGTGTAGTCGGCGTTTTCGCTGCGATCGCCCAGCGCGGCGGCCTCGCCGACCTTGGTCGACAGCTCGGGACGGCGTACCCGCGAGAGATGCTCGTGAATACCCTTGAGCCGGGCGAACCCCTCGGGGGTGATGAGGTTGCTCTTCTTCTCCTGGCGCGGGTCCTTGGCCGGATCCCGCCAGCGCGTCATGTTGCGACCTTTCATGGCGGCACTCTCTATGGGGACAACGGTGGCGATGGTGACAACCTGAGTACCCTACGCAACCGCGTGCGAGCGGCCAAGCACTTGTGACATGCGAGCGAGGCTGTCTGGCGAATCATTCAAACGTTCGTTACATTGCAGGGGTCATCCATTCACTGTCGGGAGCCGTTCATGCGACTGTCCTTTCCATGGCGCACTCTGTCGGGTGCCTTCGTATTGCTGCTGGCCCTGCCGGCCATGGCCGGGGAGGCTTCGGTATTTCCCCTGATGCATCGCTGGGCGCACATCAACTATCGTATGCACGGCGAGGCCCAGGAGACGGCTTTCGCCGCTCTGGCCGATGACGCTGCCGGCCTGGCCGAGACGCATCCACGCAACGCCGAGGTGCTGACCTGGCAGGGTATCATCCTCGCCTCCGAGGCCGGCGCGAGGGGAGGGTTGGGAGCGCTCGATCTGGCCAAGCAGGCTCGGGATGTGCTCGAGCGCGCGATCGACATCGATCCGCAGGGCGATAATGGGTCGGCCTATGTGACGCTGGGCACGCTCTATGCCCGGGTGCCGGGGTGGCCGATCAGCTTCGGCGACGACGAGCGGGCGGAGCGCCTGTTGAAGAAAGCCGTCGCCATCCGCCCCGAGGGCATCGATACGCGCTATTTCTATGCCGCCTTTCTGCATGGTCAGGGGCGCGATCCGGCGGCTCTCGACCAGGCGCTCAAGGCGCAGCAGGCGCCGGACCGGCCGGGGCGCGAGGCATCCGACAAGGGGCTGCGCGAGGCGATCGGGCGTCTCGTCGCCGAACTGCGCTGATCCGGACGCTGCCGGAGCGGCTTGGCAAGGGCGGGGCGGCCCGGGATAATGAGGCGCATTGTGCCTGAACGGGGCGCCCAGCCGGCCAGCGGAGGAATCATGACCGACGAGATCGAAGCAGGGCGCGCGCAATTCGGCAGCGAGGATGTCGAGCGCGTGGCGACCGAGTCGCTGTACCAGGGGTTCTTCAGCCTGGAGCGACGCCGCCTGCGCCATCGTCTCTTCGAGGGCGGGTGGAGCGACGTCGTGACCCGCGAGGTGCACGTGCGTCGCGATGCCGTGGGGGTGCTGCTCTACGATGTCGAGCGCGATCACGTGGTGCTGGTGGAGCAGGTGCGTGCCGGGGCCCTGAACGACCCGGTCAGCCCGTGGAAGTTGGAGCCCGTCGCCGGGCTGGTCGAGCCGGGCGAGAGTCCGGCCGAGGTCGCCCGGCGCGAGGCCGTGGAGGAGGCGGGCTGCGCGATCGACGAGCTGATCGAGCTGTATCGCTACTACCCGAGCCCCGGGGCCTGCGATGAGCAGGTCACGCTGTACTGCGGCCTGGTCGACAGCCAGGGCATAGGCGGCGTGCACGGCCTGGCCGAGGAGCACGAGGACATTCTGGTGCATGTGCTACCCTTTGCCCGCGCCTGGGAACTGCTGCAGACGGGGCGACTCGACAATGCCATGTGCCTGATCGCCTTTCTCTGGCTGTCCCGTGAACGCGCCTCACTGCGAGCAAGGAGGTAACCCGTGGCCAGGACCGCTTATGTCACCGACCTCAAGTCACTCCAGGCCGAGTGTTCGGCCAACTATCTGCGGCTGACGCGGCTGGTCGACGATCTGGAGGCCGGGGCGGTGCGCGAGGTGCCGCTGGCCGGTCACGCCGGGCGCTTCGGCACGCTGTGGCTCGAGGTGGCCGAGTGTGCCCCGTACACCACCATTCTGCGGGTCGCCCAGACCGGTGTGCTCGACGGCATCATCGACTCGCCGCGCATGACCGTGCATCTCTACCATGATGTGCGCATGGCCGAGGTCACCGACTTCCAGCGCCAGCGCCATTTCCACGGCCGCTACCGTTATCCCAATCCGCGCATGCACCAGCCCGACGAGAAACTTCAGCTCAACCGCTTCCTCGGCGAGTGGCTGGAACACGGCCTGGCCCACGGCCATGCCGCCGATCTGACTCCGCTGCGCTGAGCCCCTTCTCCGTCTGCCGGCAAGCCGGCCGGTGGTTCCCTTCGGCACGCCGTGCCGCCCGTCCTTCCAGGAGTTGATTGTCCGATGCGGCTGATCCAGGTCACCGATTGCCACTTGCACGCCGACCCCGAGGCCCGCTCGCGGGCGGGGGTGCCGTTCCGCCAGCTCGAGGCGGTGCTCGAGCGGGTGCGGGCGCTGCGTCCGGATGTGCTGCTGGTGACCGGCGACGTCAGCCAGGACGAGACGCCCGCCTCCTATGAACTGGCCGCGCGGGCCTTCGCCGGAGTGGACTGCCCCTGGTTCTGGCTGGCCGGCAATCATGACCGGCCCCAGTACATGGCCGAGGCGCACGCACTGCTCGACGAGGTGGATCTGGGCGACTGGCGCCTGCTGCTGCTGGATTCGCGGGTCAGCGGTCAGGTGCACGGCGAGCTGGGGCAGACACAGCTGCAGGAGCTGGCCCTGCGACTCGAGATGGACGACCGGCCGACGCTGCTGGCGCTGCACCATCCGCCGGTCGAACTGGGCTCAGCCTGGATGGATGCGATCGGCCTGCTGGATCGCGAGGCCTTCTGGCAGACCCTGGCGGCCTATGCCCAGGTGCGCGTGGTGCTGTTCGGCCACGCCCATCAGCCCTTCGCGGCGCGCCACGCCGGCACCGGTGGCGAGATCGCCATCTACGGCTGCCCGGCCACGGCGGATCAGTTCCTGCCCAGCTCGCCCACCTTTGCCGTCGACGAGGCGTCGCGCCCGGGATGCCGGGTGGTGGACCTGGAGGGCGAGGTAATGACCACCTGGATCGAACGGGTGACGCCCTGAGCGTTATTCCCTCAAGAAATTAAAGGATGTTTCTTAATTCTTGGACGTTATCCAAGGTCGCTCGGTAACGTACTCTCATCCTTGTTCCCCCCTGTCCGGGCGGGAATGCCACCGGTCATGAGAGGTTGCAAGCCGAGATGCTTTCTCCCGAGCGACAGACCCACCTGAAGCAGCTCGAAGCCGAGTCGATCCATATCATCCGCGAGGTAGCCGCCGAGTTCCGCAACCCGGTGATGCTCTACTCCATCGGCAAGGACTCCTCGGTGATGCTGCACCTGGCGCGCAAGGCCTTCTATCCGGGCACGCCGCCGTTCCCGCTGATGCACGTCAACACCACCTGGAAGTTCCGCGAGATGATCGAGTTCCGCGATCGCATGGCGGCCGAGGTGGGCATGGAGCTGATCGAGCACATCAACGAGGAGGGCCGTGCCGCGGGCATCAACCCCTTCGACCACGGCAGCGCCAAGTACACCGACATCATGAAGACCCAGTCGCTCAAAATGGCGCTGGACAAGTACGGCTTCGATGCCGCCTTCGGTGGGGCGCGTCGCGACGAGGAGGCGTCCCGCGCCAAGGAGCGAGTCTACTCGTTCCGCGACAAGTACCATCGCTGGGATCCCAAGAACCAGCGTCCCGAACTGTGGAACCTCTACAACGGCAAGGTCAACAAGGGCGAGTCGATCCGCGTCTTTCCGCTCTCCAACTGGACCGAGCTCGACATCTGGCAGTACATCTACCTCGAATCGATTCCCATCGTGCCGCTGTACTACGCCGCACCGCGGCCGGTGGTCGAGCGCGACGGCATGCAGATCATGGTCGACGACGAACGGATGCCGCTGGAAGAGGGCGAGGTTCCCGAGGAGAAGTGGGTGCGTTTCCGCACCCTGGGCTGCTACCCGCTGACCGGCGCGGTGGAGTCACACGCCGCCACCCTGCCCGAGATCATCCAGGAGATGCTGCTCACCCGGACCAGCGAGCGCTCCGGGCGGGCCATCGATCACGACCAGGCCGGCAGCATGGAGCGCAAGAAGCGCGAGGGGTACTTCTGAGGCGCGAAGCGCCTCAGAAAGACGGAAGAGGGAAGTCGGAAGAGAGAAGGACGGATGGATTTTGAGCGACTGGATGTCTGGAAGCGTTCGGCCCGACTATCGGCCGAGTTATACCGTCATTTCGCCGACTCTCGAGACTTTGGTTTCAAAGACCAGATCACCCGTTCCGGCTTGTCCGTGCCCAGCAATATCGCCGAGGGCATGGTCAGGCCTACCGTCAAGGATCGAATCAAGTTTCTTCATATCGCCAAGGGTTCCTGTGCCGAACTCAGGACACAGGTCTACATCGGCATGGAGATCGGTTACATCGAGCGAGAGAAGGGGCATCACTGGGTGAACGAGACTAAGGAAATCGCCGCCATGCTGACCGGGCTGATTCATAAGCAGGCCGACTTCGACGCGGGCTGATGGGGTTTCTTCCTTCTTCGCTCTTCTCTCTTATTTCTAGGGTTCCGTCATGTCACACCAGTCAACGTTGATCGCCGACAATATCGAGCAGTATCTGCACGAGCACGAGAACAAGGACCTGCTGCGCTTCATCACCTGCGGCAGCGTCGACGACGGCAAGTCGACGCTGATCGGGCGGCTGCTGCACGACTCCAAGATGATCTACGAGGACCAGCTCGCCGCCATCACCCAGGCGTCGAAGACCAGCGGTACCACCGGCGACCAGGTCGACCTGGCACTGCTGGTCGACGGGCTGCAGTCCGAGCGCGAGCAGGGCATCACCATCGACGTGGCGTATCGCTACTTCTCCACCGACAAGCGCAAGTTCATCATCGCCGATACGCCGGGGCACGAGCAGTACACCCGCAACATGGCTACCGGTGCCTCCACCGCGAGCCTGGCGGTGATTCTGATCGATGCCCGTCACGGCGTGCAGACCCAGACCCGCCGGCATAGTTTCATTGCCGACCTGCTGGGTATCCAGCACCTGGTGATCGCCGTCAACAAGATGGACCTGGTCGACTACTCGCAGGCGCGCTTCGACGCCATCGTTGCCGACTACCGCGCCTTCGCCGAGAAGCTCGGCGCCCGCGACATCCGCTTCGTGCCGATTTCCGCGCTGGAAGGCGACAATGTCGTCAACGCCAGCGACAACATGCCCTGGTACGACGGCCCGGCGCTGCTCGAGGGGCTCGAGACCGTCGAGATCGCCCGGGACAGCAATCTGAGTGACCTGCGTCTGCCGGTGCAGTACGTCAATCGCCCCAACCTCGACTTCCGCGGCTACTGCGGCACGCTGGCTGCCGGCATCCTGCGGCCGGGGCAGGCCGTCAAGGCGCTGCCGTCGGGCCGTCAGTCCCGCGTGGCGCGCATCGTCACCTACGACGGCGACCTCGAGACGGCCTATCCGGGAGAGGCGATCACCGT
The DNA here is from genome assembly GCA_001577635.1 of Halomonadaceae bacterium T82-2. Lineage (GTDB taxonomy): Bacteria > Pseudomonadota > Gammaproteobacteria > Pseudomonadales > Halomonadaceae > Modicisalibacter. The sequence goes on from LSBP01000007.1 coordinate 53,954, forward strand.
CACGCTGGAGGACGAGATCGATATCTCCCGGGGTGACTGGCTGGTCGCCGCCGATGCCGAGGTCGCGCTGTCCAACACCTTCAGCGCCGATATCGTGTGGATGCACGATTCACCGCTGGAACCGGGGCGACTGTATGACTTCAAGCTGGCGACGCGGGACCTCTCCGGGCGGGTCCAGGCCATCGACTATCAGGTCGATGTCAACACCCTCGAGCATCACGATGCGGACAACCTGGCGCTCAATGGTATTGCCCGCTGCCGGGTGGAGCTGACGTCTCCGGTGCCGGTGGACGACTACCGTCGCAGCCCGGGCACGGGCAGCCTCATCGTCATCGATCGGCTGAGCAACGTTACTGTGGGCGCGGGGATGATCCGCGAGGCGCTGGAGGGCGACGAAACCACCGGTACGGTCGACTGGGAGGCTTTCGAGATCGAGCTCAACGCCCTGATCCGCAAGCACTTCCCCCACTGGGAGGCGAAGGACGTGCGCGAGCTGTTCCGGAACTGATTATCGCACCGGGTTCGAGCGTTGCTGGCCCCGCCGACTTCTTGCCGGCGGGGCTTTTTTGTCCCGAATGACCTCGGTCAAGCGTCGCGGACGTAGCGCCGGCTAGGCTTGTCGTCAGACATCGCCGAATCGGGGGCGGGCCATGGACGTCGAACGGCTGTTCGATGCCAGCTATGCGCGGGTGCTGTCGCGGAAGGTCGGTGGGCAGGATTTCTTCGACGCCTTCTACCGGCATTTCATTGCGGCGTCCGACGAGGTGGCGGTCAAGTTCCGGCATACCGACATGGCGCGCCAGCAGGCCATGCTCAAGAAGGCCTTCTATCGGCTGCTGAGCTTCTTTGCCTCGAGCGATACCGATTACTACCTCGAGAAGATCGCGGTCATCCACGACCGACGCCATCTCGACATCCGCCCCGGGCTCTACGATCTTTGGCTGGAGAGTCTGATCGCCACCGTGCGCCGCTTCGACCCCGCCTTCGACGCCGACATCGAATTGGCCTGGCGTCTGGTAATGACGCCGGGCATCGTCTTCATGAAGTTCCACTACGATCGCGAGCGTACGACGCCGGACGGGTAACGTCGCCGACCCGCGGGCCTATCCCGGTTTGCGAGCCACCAGCACCGCGCGGCGCGGCGCCGGATAGCCCTCGGCGGTGCGCGACCGGTCTGAGGGGTCGAGAAAGTCGGCCAGCGACTGAAAGGTCATCCACTCGGTGGCGCGCTGCTCGTCGAGGGTGGTCGGGGCCTCGTCCACCACGCGCACGTCCTCGAAGCCGCAGCGCGCGAGCCAGCCGGCTAGCGCCCGGGACGAGGGCAGGAAATAGACGTTGGGCATGCAGGCATAGCGCTCGCCGGGCATCAGCACGGTGGTCGCGTCGCCCTCGACCACCAGGGTCTCGAGGACCAGCTCGCCGCCCGGACGCAGGGCGGCGCGCAGTTGCTGCAGATGCTCGAGGGGCGAGGCGCGATGGTAGAGCACGCCCATCGAGAACACCGTGTCGAAGGCGGCGAGATTCGGCGGCACATCCTCGATGCCCGCGGGCAGGAAGTGCGTGCGCCCGCCATCGGCGTCGCCGACGAAGTGACGGACCGCCTGGAACTGGTAGTAGAAGCGCGGCGAAGGATCGATCACCAGCACGAAGGCGGCGCCGGCACCGGCCATGCGCCAGGCGTGATAGCCGTTGCCGCCGCCCACGTCGAGCACCCGACGCCCGGCCAGCGGTGCGAGATACGGCGTCACACGCTGCCATTTCCAGTCCGAGCGCCATTCGGTGTCGATGACGGTGCCGCCCAGCCGGTAGGGGCCCTTGCGCCAGGGCATCAGCGTCTTGAGCAGGTTGTGGCAGCGCCGCCGGTCGGCGTCGGACAGCGCGACGTCGACGCTCACCGTGTCTCGGTCCAGGGCGACCTGTCGGTCGGCGGGCAGCTCGGGCAACTTGGCCACCGCCTTCTCCCAGCCGGGCAGATCGCCGTGGCGCCGTCGGTCGAGGCCGCGGGCCAGCTGCTCGGGCAGGCGCGCCAGCCAGGTGTCCAGCCCCTGATCGACGAAGGCGTGATAGAGCGCCCGGCGGGCGCGCGCGTCAGGCGTCATGGGGGTGGCCTCCGGGACGGGCCTTGAAGGCGATCATCGAGGCGAAGTTGAGATACTGGAACCAGGTGGTGACGCGCTCGAAGCCGAGCCCCTCCAGGCGCGCATGATGGGTCGCCAGGCTGTCCGGGCGCAGCACGTTCTCCAGCGCGGTGCGCTTCTGGCTGATTTCCAGGTCGCTGTAGCCGTTGGCGCGCTTGAAGTCGTGGTAGCGCTCCACCAGCCAGGCGTTCTCCGCCTCGTCCTCGGCGACGACCTTCTCCGAGAGGATCAGCACCCCGCCCGGCTCCAGGGCGGCGTACAGCCGGCCGAGCAGGGCATCGCGGTCGGCGGGATCGAGGAACTGTAGGGTGAAGTTGAGCACGATCAGGCTCGCCGGACGATAGTCGATCGCGCGGATGTCGCCCTGCTCGATGGTGATCCGATGCTCGGGACACTCGCTGGCCAGGGTCGCCCGGGCCCGCTCGACCATCGCCGGCGACAGGTCGATCCCGGTCAGGGTGAAGGCCTCCGGCGGCAGACGAGCGGCCAGTGCCAGCCCCACCGCGCCCAGCGAACAGCCCAGGTCGTAGACGTGGCCGCCGTGGCGCAGGTGGCGTTCGGCGATCACGCCCAGCATGCCCAGGATCTGCCCGTAACCGGGGATGGAGCGACGGACCATGTCGGGGAAGCAGGCCACGACCTGCTCGTCGAAGGAGAAGGACGCGACCCGGTCGAGGGGTGTCGTGAAGATCGCGTCACGGTAAGATGCATCACTCATGGACATTCGCTGTGGGTGCTAGGGTGGCATGACAGGGCGTGGTCGGGGCCGGGAAGGCGGCCGTCGCCCGCGACGGGGCATTAGTTTACGCATCGCCCCGACGACTTGCACCCGCCCGCGGCGGTCCAGGGAAAGGCTGCACGAGTGTGACAAGGACGGTTAAAAGGAGATGCCGATGAGCACCACGATGATCGATCAGCACCCCGCCTGGCAGGCACTGCACGAACACGCCGACACGATGCGCGACATCCACCTGGCCACCCTGTTCCGGGAGCCGGGGCGCTATCCCGATTTCAGCCGCCGGGCCGCCGGGCTGATGCTCGATCTGTCCAAGCAGCGCTGGCGCCACGAGACCCTCGACAAGCTGCTCGACCTGGCCCGCGCCGCCGGGGTGCCCGAGGCGATCGGCCGTCTGCTGGCCGGCGAACGGGTCAACATCAGCGAGGATCGCCCGGCGTTGCATACCGCGCTGCGCCTGCCGGCGGACGCGCGTCTGGTGGTCGACGGCGAGGACGTGGTGCCGGCCGTGCACGCCACCCTCGACAGGATGGCGCACATCGTCGAGCAGTGCCATGCCGGGCAGTGGCGGGGCGCCACCGGCAAGGCGGTGACCGACGTGGTCAACCTCGGGGTCGGCGGCTCCGACCTGGGGCCGCTGATGGTCTCCCACGCCCTGGCCGACTATCGCCCGCGGGACATCCATCCGATCGAGGTGCACTTCGCCTCGACCATGGACGGTTCCCAGCTCGCCGACTACCTGACCCGCTTCAATCCGGAGACGACGCTGTTCGTGCTGTCGTCGAAGTCGTTTACCACCGTCGACACCCTGTCCAACGCGCGCACCGCCCAGGACTGGCTGATGAGCCACCTGGTCAACGGCGACGGCGACCGCGAGCTGGTCCAGCGCCAGCACTTCATCGGCGTCTCGGCGAGCCCCGAGAAGATGAGCGAGTGGGGCATTGCCGAAGATCACCAGCTGGAATTCTGGGAGTGGGTCGGTGGGCGCTATTCGCTGTGGGGCGCCATCGGCCTGCCGATCGCCCTGGCGGTGGGCATGGACAACTTTCGCGCTCTGCTCGCCGGCGCCCATTCGATGGACCGGCATTTCGCCGAGGCCGAGCTCGAGGCCAACCTGCCGGTGTTGCTGGCGCTGGCGGGTATCTGGAACAACAACTTCCTCGATATCCGCGCGCATTCGATCCTGCCCTACGACGGTCGGCTGGAGTTCTTTGCCAGCTACCTCGAACAGCTGGAGATGGAATCCAACGGCAAGTCGGTGACCAACCACGGCGAACTTACCCACTATTCGACCTGCCCGGTGCTGTGGGGCCAGCTCGGCCCCAACGCCCAGCACGCCTTCTATCAGCTGCTGCACCAGGGCACCCAGGCGGTGGAGTGCGACTTCATCGCCCCGATGCGCCGCTACGACCGTGTCGAGGACGAGGCGACCCGCCAGCATCTCAAGAACCAGCATCGCCTGACGCTGGCCAACTGCTTCGCCCAGTCCCGGGTGCTGATGCTGGGTGACGAGGCGATCGACGACGATGGCCCGCGGCCCAGCCACAAGCGCTACCGGGGCAACCAGCCGTCGACCACGGTGCTGCTCGAGCGCCTGACGCCCGAGACGCTGGGGTCGCTGATCGCGCTCTACGAACACAAGGTCTTCGTCCAGGCGACGATCTGGGATATCAACCCCTTCGATCAGTGGGGGGTGGAGCTGGGCAAGAAGATTGCCACCCAGACCGAGCGTGTGCTGGCTTCCCGCGAGGGGGTCGAGGCGCTGGATGAGTCCAGCCGTGGTCTGATCGAGGCGGTCTGGGAGGCCGAGTCGCGCAATTGATGCTGTTTATCCATCCAGGTTTTGGGTATGCTGAGTGACCGCCTGAACACGGCGCCGGTCGACGGTGTGCTCTACCTCCACGGCTTCAACAGCGGCAGCGCCTCGCCCAAGGCGCAGCTGATGCGCGCCGCCTGCGCGAGCCTGCGTCACGGCGGCCGACCGTTGGCATGCCGTACGCCGCAGCTGTCGCACCGGCCGGACGCGGCCCTGGCGCGGGCCGAGGCCGAACTGGCCGAGCTCGGCGACAATGTGCTGCTGGTGGGCAGTTCGATGGGCGGTTTTCTGGCCAGCGTGCTGGCGGAACGTCACGACCTGCCGGCGGTGGTGATCAACCCGGCGGTGGCGCCGGCCGGGCTGGTCGATGCCTGGTGGGGCCAGGCGTTCGTCAACCCCTACAATGGTGAACGCTTCACCGTCGAGGCGGCGCACCGGGAGGCGCTGGCGGCCATGACGCCGGCGTACCTGACGCCTGAACGCTACCTGCTGCTGCTGGGTACCGCCGACGAGACCCTCGACTGTCGTGATGCGTTTCGCGCCTATCGCGGCTGCCGCATGCTGATCGAGCCGGGCGGCGATCACGGCTTCAGCCATCTGGCAGCCTATCTGCCCGCGGTGCTGGCGCACGGCGGGCATACGTTCGCCGGCCCGCTCGACGCCCCGTCCGCGCCCTGAGTTCAGCGACATCATCGACAGCTTCATGGATACCGCATGACGCAATACAGTGCCTCTTCGATCGAGGTCCTATCGGGCCTCGAGCCGGTGCGCAAGCGCCCCGGCATGTACACCGACACCACGCGGCCCAACCATCTGGCGCAGGAAGTCATCGACAACAGCGTCGACGAGGCGCTGGCCGGCTACGCCAGGGAGATTCGCGTCAGGCTGCTCGACGACGGCGGCATCGAGGTCAGCGACGACGGCCGCGGCATGCCCATCGACATCCACCCCGAACACGGCCTTTCGGGGGTCGAGCTGATCCTCACCAAGCTGCACGCCGGCGGCAAGTTCTCGCAGTCCAGCTACCGCTTCTCGGGCGGCTTGCATGGCGTCGGGGTGTCGGTGGTCAATGCGCTCTCCGAACGCCTTGAGGTCGAGGTCTGCCGCGATGGCAGCCGGCATGCCATCGCCTTCGCCAGGGGCGAGAAGGTCGAGGAGCTCAGCGTGATCGGCAGTTGCGCCAAGCGGGCCACCGGCACGGTGGTGCGCTTCTGGCCCGAGACCGCCTACTTCGATTCGCCCAAATTGTCGCTGCCGCGGCTCAAGCACCTGCTGCGTGCCAAGGCGGTGCTGTGTCCCGGGCTCAAGGTGGTGCTCACCGAGGCCGATGGCGCCACCAGCGAGTGGCAGTACGCGGACGGCCTGCGCGACTACCTGGCGCAGGCCAACGACGGCTTCGAGGTGCTGCCGGAGTCGCCCTTCGTCGGCCATTTCGCCGACGACGAGCAGGGCGTCGACTGGGCGATCCAGTGGCTGCCGGAGGGCGGCGAGCCGTTGATGGAATCCTACGTCAACCTGATTCCCACGCCGCTCGGCGGCACCCACGTCAATGGCCTGCGCTCGGGGCTGCTCGAGGCGCTGCGCGAGTTCTGCGACTACCGCAGCCTGCTGCCGCGCGGCGTCAAGCTGACCCCGGACGACCTCTGGGAGCGGGTGTCCTTCGTGCTCTCGGTGAAGATGCTCGACCCGCAGTTCGCCGGCCAGACCAAGGAGCGGCTGTCGTCGCGCACCGTCGCCGGCTTCGTCTCCGGGGTGGTCAAGGACGCCTTCTCGCTGTGGCTCAACCATCACGTCGACCAGGCCGAGGCGCTGGCCGAGCTGGTGATCAGCGCCGCCCAGCGCCGTCAGAAAAGCGCGAAGAAGGTGGCGCGCAAGAAGGTCACCGCGGGGCCGGCGCTGCCCGGCAAGCTGGCCGACTGCTCGGGGCAGGACCCGGCGGCCAGCGAACTGTTCCTGGTCGAGGGCGACTCGGCCGGCGGCAGCGCCAAGCAGGCCCGGCATCGCGAGACCCAGGCGATCCTGCCGCTGCGCGGCAAGATCCTCAACACCTGGGAGGTGGAGTCCCACGACATCTACAACTCCCAGGAGGTCCACGACATCGCCGTGGCGATCGGCGCCGACCCGGGCAGCGGCGACCTGACCAAGCTGCGCTACCACAAGATCTGCATCCTCGCCGATGCCGACTCCGACGGCCTGCACATCGCCACCTTGCTGTGCGCGCTGTTCGTGCGCCATTTCCCGGCGCTGGTCGACGCCGGCCACGTCTACGTGGCGATGCCGCCGCTGTACCGCATCGACCTCGGCAAGGAGGTTCACTACGCCCTCGACGAGAGCGAGAAGGCGGCGATCCTCAAGCGCCTGGAGGGCAAGCGCGGCACCCCGAATGTGCAGCGCTTCAAGGGCCTCGGCGAGATGAGCCCGCTGCAGCTGCGCGAGACCACCATGGCGGCCGATACCCGTCGGCTGGTGCAGCTGACCCGGGCCGACGGCGACGGCACCGGCGAGATGCTCGACATGCTGCTGGCCAAGAAGCGGGCCTCGGACAGGAAGAGCTGGCTGGAAGATTACGGCAACCTGGCGGACATAGAGGTGTAGCCACGCCATGACCATGGATATCCACGTGGAGGAGGGCGACGTCGAACGCCTCTCCCTGAAGGAATACACCGAGAAGGCGTATCTCGACTATTCGATGTACGTGATTCTCGATCGCGCGCTGCCGCACGTCGGTGACGGCATGAAGCCGGTCCAGCGGCGCATCATCTACGCCATGCGCGAGCTGTCGCTGACCGCCAACGCCAAGTACAAGAAGTCGGCGCGTACCGTCGGCGACGTGCTGGGCAAGTTCCATCCCCACGGCGACAGTGCCTGCTACGAGGCGATGGTGCTGATGGCCCAGCCGTTCAGCTACCGGTATCCGCTGGTCGACGGCCAGGGCAACTGGGGCAGCCCCGACGATCCCAAGTCGTTCGCGGCGATGCGCTATACCGAGGCGCGGCTGTCGAAGTTCTCCGAGGTGCTGCTCGGCGAGCTCGGCCAGGGCACCGTCGACTGGATGCCCAACTTCGACGGCACCATGAACGAGCCGGCGGTGCTGCCGGCGCGCCTGCCGCACGTGCTGCTCAATGGCGCCACCGGCATCGCGGTGGGCATGGCCACCGACATTCCGCCGCACAACGTGCATGAGGTGGTCGAGGCGACCTGCCATCTGTTGCGCCACCCGGACGCCACGGTGGGCGATCTCGTCGCCCATGTGCCGGCCCCGGACTTTCCCACCGAGGCGGAGATCATTACCTCGCGGGCCGATCTCGCCAAGCTCTACGAGAGCGGCCGCGGTTCGGTGAAGCTGCGCGCCCGCTACAGCCTGGAAGAGGGCAATGTGGTGATCACCGCGCTGCCCTACCAGGTCAGCGGGTCCAAGGTGCTCGAGCAGATCGCCGACCAGATGCAGAAGAAGAAGCTGCCGATGGTCGCCGACCTGCGTGACGAGTCGACCCACGAGACGCCCACGCGGCTGGTCATCGAGCCGCGTTCCAGCCGTGTCGATATCGAGTCGCTGATGGCGCATCTGTTCGCCACCACCGATCTCGAGAAGAACGTGCGCGTCAATCTCAACGTCATCGGCCTCGACGGCCGCCCGCGGGTGCTGTCGCTGGCCGAGATGCTCGGCGAGTGGCTGCGCTACCGGCGGGCCACGGTGCGCCGGCGGCTCGAGCACCGGCTGGGCAAGGTCGAGGATCGCCTGCACATTCTCGAGGGCCTGCTCGCCGCCTACCTCAACATCGACGAGGTGATCCGCATCATCCGCGAGGAGGACGAGCCCAAGCCGGCGCTGATCGAGGCCTTCGGCATTTCCGAGCGCCAGGCCGAGGCGATCCTCGAGCTGCGCCTGCGCCACCTGGCGCGTCTCGAGGAGATGAAGATCCGCGGCGAGCAGGATGACCTCCAGGCCGAGCGCGAGCGACTCAAGGAGCTGCTCGGCAACGACGCGGCGCTCACCGACCTGATCGAGGAGGAACTGCGCGAGGCCGATCGCGAGTACGGTGACCCGCGCCGCTCGCCGATCGTCGAGCGCGAAGAGGCCCGAGCGCTGTCCGAGGTCGAGCTGATGGGCGCCGACCCGATCACCGTGGTGCTCTCCGAGAAGGGCTGGATTCGCAGTGCCAAGGGCCACGATATCGACCCGGCGGGGCTCTCCTACAAGGCCGGTGACCGCTTCCATCTCGCCGCCCGCGGCAAGACCAACCAGCCGCTGGTGCTGCTCGACGACAGCGGGCGCGCCTATACGCTGACCGCCCACAACCTGCCCAGCGCCCGCAGCCAGGGTGAGCCGATCACCGGGCGCATCAACCCCCCTGCCGGTGCGCACATGATAGGGGTCTTGCTGGCCCCGCCGGATACCCGTTACCTGCTGGCGTCCGACGGCGGCTACGGGTTCCGTACCTCGCTCGAGGCGCTGATCGGCAAGAACAAGGCCGGCAAGGCGGTACTCAGCGTGCCCAAGGGCTGCAACGTCCTGCCGCCGCGGCGGGTGCCGGAGGAGGCCGAGGGGGCGCGTGTCGCAGTGGTGTCCAACGAGGGGCGGTTGCTGGTCTTCGATCTCGATCAGCTGCCGGAAATGGCCAAGGGCAAGGGCAACAAGATGCTCGACATCCCCGGCCCGCGAGCGGCCCGGCGCGAGGAGTTCATCCGCGACTGGGTCGTGCTGCCCCCCGACGCGCCGCTGGTGGTGCAGGCCGGCAAGCGCAAGCTGACCCTCAAACCCGACGACCTCGGTTATTATGCCGGCGAACGCGGCCGGCGCGGCAGCAAGCTGCCCCGTGGATTCCAGAAGGTCGACCGGCTCGAGGCGGGTTCTTGAGCCACGGGCCGCGGGGTTCGCTCGTGGCCCGTGGTCCAGGGGGCGTCGCGATTCATGATGTGAGGATGCAATGACACAACGATTTCTGATTCGCGCCACGGGCAGCGCCCAGCCCGGCCAGCTGGCCGGGCTGGGCAAGGCGCTGGCCACCTGTGGCGCGCGGCTGCTGGACATCAACCAGAGCGTGACCTTCGGTATCGTCGACTTCGAGGCGCTGGTGGGTCTCGACCACGATGCCAGCCTCGAGGCCACGCTGGCCGAGGCCGGCGACCACCTGGGGCTCGACGTCCAGGCCATCCAGGTCGCCGCCGAGGACTACCATCGCTGGAGCGCCCAGGCCAGCCGGCCCCGGCTGATCCTCACCCTCCTGGCGCCGCGCCTGCCGGCGGGCATTCTCGCTGAGGTCGGCGCGCTCACCGCCGAGCACGGCCTGACCGTGGAGCTGATCCATCGTCTGTCGGGGCGTGAGCCGCTGGGCGGCACCCCGCTGGACGGCGAGGCGCCGGAACACGGTGCCTGCGTGGAGTGCTGGCTGCGCGGCGAGGAGGTCGACCTGGAAAGCCTGCGCGAGCGGGCACTGGCACTGGGCGCCATGCACGGCGTGGACATCGCCATCCAGGAGGACTCGATCTGGCGGCGGCATCGCCGGCTGATCTGCTTCGACATGGATTCGACCCTCATTCAGACCGAGGTGATCGACGAGCTGGCGCGCCGTCATGGCGTCGGCGACGAGGTGGCGGCGGTCACCGAGCGTGCCATGCGCGGTGAACTGGATTTCCAGCAGAGCTTTCGCGAACGCATGGCGAAGCTCAAGGGACTCGACGAGTCGGTGCTGGCCGAGATTGCCGAGAACCTGCCGTTGATGGACGGGCTCGAGCGGCTGATGGCCCACCTCAAGCGGCTGGGCTATCGCACGGTGATCCTCTCCGGGGGATTCACGTATTTTGCCCGCCACCTTCAGAAACGCCTGGGTTTTGACGAAATACATGCCAACGAGCTGGTAATCGAGAACGGCAAGGTGACCGGCGAGGTGCGCGAGCCGATCGTCGATGCCGACCGCAAGGCGGCGCTGCTGGCCGAGATCGCCGAACGCGAGGGCCTGCGGCTCGAACAGACCATCGCCGTGGGTGACGGTGCCAACGATCTCAAGATGCTCGCCACCGCCGGGCTGGGCATCGCCTTTCGCGCCAAGCCGCTGGTGCGCCAGCGGGCCCGGCAGTCGATCTCCACGCTGGGCATCGATGCCGTTCTCTACCTGATCGGCTATCGCCACGGGGACCTGGAAGCCTGATTCCGTGGCCGGATCACACAACTATCGGGAGCGGCCGTCGTCAGGGAGGCCGGGTCGCTCCGCCCTGACGGGAAATACATTCATGGAGACACTGAGCGAGACACCGACCCAGGTGATCGAGCATCCGCGGGAAGTCGCCGACATTCTCGACGCACTGACACAGCCCGGCGATATCTCGTTGATCTTCGAGGACCAGTCCTCGGTGCCGCACTCCGTCCTGCTGGTCGAGTACCAGGAAGGCGAGCACCTGATACTCGATGTGACCGCGGCGCCGGAGGTGGCCAGCGGTCTGGTGGCGGAGCGCCCGTTCCGGCTTTCGGGGCAGGCGCGCGGGGCGATGGTCTCGACCCACCCGCTGACGGCGAGCCCGATGAACGGTACGCCCGGACGGTTGCGCTTCTTGTGCCCCTATCCCGAGGCGTTCGACGCCTGGCACCGCCGCCACGCCTTCCGCGCCGAGCTCAAGTCGGGCATGCAGGTGCCCGTCGAAATCACGCTCGACACGCGGGTGATTCGCGGCGAGCTGCTCAACCTTTCCCTGGGGGGCTGTCTGTTGCAACTGCCGCTCGGCGAGGCGGTGCACCTGGAGCAGGGGCAGATTCTCGACCGGGTCGAGGCGATCTTTCCCAGCGGTCAGCGCCTGGAAGCGCGGGGCGAGGTACGCCACGTGACTTCAGACGACCGCTGGCAGCGGGCGCTGGTCGGCTTCGCCTTCGATGACGCGGCGCCGCGCTTCGAGCGACTGGTGTGGTATCTGGTCAAGGAGATCGAGCGCGAGAGTGCCCGGGATGCCGTCAGCGGCCGCAACCTGGCGCCGTCGCCGCTGTTTCAGCCCCCTGCCGACAAGCCGTCGCTGGCGGCGCAGACGGCCAGCGAGACGCGTTATGCCACGCCCATGGCGCGCCGCCTGAGCAAGGTGGCCGATCTGCTCAACGCCCAGGTGCTCGAACTCAGGCAGGGGCAGCGTCTGGACAGCGCGCGGTTGTCCAAGGCCAGTGACCTGCTGTTGAGTCTTCTGGAACAGGACCGCGAGGCACTGCTGTTCGCCACCGTCTGCCTGCAGCGCGAGCCGGTGGTCGTGCAGCACGGCATCGCCGTGGCGGCGCGGCTGGCTGATCTGGTGGCCAGCCGCCAAGTCCCTCGCGAGCTGCTCAAGGCGGTCGTGGCTTCGGCGCTGGTGCATGATCTGGGCAAGGCGCTGCTGCCTGATGCACTGCTGTCCGCCAGGCAGTTCGACGACGAGCAGCATCGCCAGTTGACGGGGCACGTCGAGGCGCTGCGCGAGCGTCTCGGGGAGTGCCGCTGGCTGGCGCCGGACGTCGTCAAGAGCGTGGTCGTCGAAATCAATGAGCGGCTCGACGGCAGTGGCTACCCGCAGGGGCTTTCGGGCGAATCGTTGTCGACGCTGGGCCGGGCCGCCGCAGTGGTCGATGTCGTGGATGCCATGGCGCGGCCCCGGCCGGATCGCCCCGCCCGGAGCACCGAGGTCATCTACCGTCACTTGCTGACCCACGGCGAGCGGTTCGACTCCCAATGGGCGCAACGCTATATCCGCCGTTTCGGCCTGCAGCCGATCGGCAGTCTGGCGGCCTTTGCCAGCGGTGCGGTCGGCTGGATCCACCGGCTCGACGAGAAGGGCAATCCGGCGCTGGTGCATGTGGTGCGCAACCGCTTTACGCCCGACAAGCGCCTCGACCAGTGGGCCCGTGGTCGTGAGGTCGAGCGTCTGGGGCGCTTCGAGCAGTTGCTCGACCCGGCCGGCGAGGGGTTGTCTCTTTGCTGAAGCACGCAGTCGCGGCGGGCGAAGCGGGAGAGAGCCGTCTACAGTGAAAGCATTGTCACAGGCGTTCCAAGAGGCTGTCATGACCTATTCGCCCGATGTTCTCGATGCGCTCAACCTGCTGTGTCTGTTCAACCTCGATACCCGTCAGGAGGGGCTCAAGGTCCACGGCTCGGCGGACCCGGCCCAGGTGGCGGCGGCGCGTCGCCTGTATGATCAGGGGCTGGTGACCCAGGCCGATGGCGGCTACCTGACCGAGAGAGGGCGCGAGGCGGCCGAGCAGGCACAGGCGCTGTGGCGGCTGCTGGTGGCCGAGCCGGTGACCACGGGGTGAGGCGAGTGTCCCCGGAAAAGCCGCGAGCCAGGCGCGGCGGGGCGAGCGGAGTTGACAAGCCTCGCGGGAATTGATTTCTTGAGGGCATGACACACGGTTCTGCGACTTTCTCACTAGCGTCACGACTACGCCTGCGCACCGGCCTCTGAAGCCGGTGCAAGGTGTATATCCGTCCTGACGTTCAGCCAATCACGAGAAAGTCCCATGCCGTTCTACCATTCCCGATACCCCATGACGACCGTTACGCCGAACGCCGGCACCTCTGCCCATGCCGAGCGTGTCGTCGTCCAGTGCGCGAAATGGGTCGAGTCCGCCAGTCACGCCCCGCCGACGATGCCGTCGGTGGGGCGTTTTCGTTGCGGCCCGGCTCGCGCGTTCCGCCGTCGTCACGCCGAGGAGACTACGCCATGATGTTGTCCGACCCGTCCGTCAAGTACCGTCCCTTCGAGGCCGTCGATCTGCCCGATCGCCAGTGGCCCAATCGCCGGCTGACGCAGCCGCCGCAGTGGTGCAGCGTCGACATGCGTGATGGCAATCAGGCACTGATCGATCCCATGGACCTGGAACGCAAGCGGCGCTTCTTCGAGCTGCTGGTGGACGTCGGCTTCAAGCAGATCGAGGTGGGCTTCCCGTCGGCCTCGCAGATTGACTTCGACTACGTGCGAGAACTGATCGAGAACGACCGGGTGCCCGACGACGTGACCATCCAGGTGCTGACCCAGGCGCGTCCGCACCTGATCGATCGCACCTTCGAGGCGCTCAAGGGGGCCAAGCGAGCGATCGTCCACGTCTACAACGCTACCGATCCGGTGTTCCGGCGGGTGGTGTTCGGCGTCGACAAGGCCGAGTGCATCCAGATCGCCACCGACGCCACCACGCTGATCAAGCAGCGCATGGCCGAGCATCCGGAAACCGAGTGGACCTTCCAGTACTCGCCGGAACTGTTCACCTCCACGGAGCTGGACTTCGCCGTGCAGATCGTTGACGCGGTCAGTGCCACCTACGGCCCGACCCCCGACAAGCCGATGATCGTCAACCTGCCGGCCACCGTGGAGATCGCCACGCCCAACCATTATGCCGACCAGATCGAGTGGTTCTGCCGGCATGTGGCGCGGCGCGACAGCCTGATCGTCAGCCTGCACCCGCATAATGATCGCGGCACCGGCGTCGCCGCCGCGGAGCTGGGGGTGATGGCCGGCGCCGATCGCGTCGAGGGCACGCTGTTCGGCAACGGCGAGCGGACCGGTAACGTCGACATCGTCACGCTGGCGATGAACCTCTACACCCAGGGCGTACACCCGGAGCTCGACTTCTCGAATATCACGCCGATCATGCGTGAGGTGGAGCACTGCAACCAGCTGCCGGTACACCCGCGTCACCCCTATGTGGGCGATCTGGTGTTCACCGCGTTCTCCGGTTCGCACCAGGACGCCATCAAGAAGGGCATGGCCGAGCGTCGCGAGAATCCCGACGGCATCTGGGCCGTGCCTTATCTGCCTATCGACCCGCTCGACGTGGGGCGCACCTACGAGGCGGTGATCCGCGTCAACAGCCAGTCGGGCAAGGGCGGCGTGGCCTATCTGCTCGAGCAGGAGTTCGGCATCGAGCTGCCGCGCCGGCTGTCCATCGAGTTCAGCCAGGTGGTGCAGGCGGTGGCCGAACGCACCGGTCGCGAGATCACCGCGGAGATGATCTATCAGGCCTTCGCCGATGAATACCTGACGGCGGATTCCCACTACCGCCTGCTGCATCATCGTCTGAGCTCCGAAGGCGACGGGCCGCGCCTGCAGCTCGAGGCGACGCTGGCCGTCGACGGTGACACCCGCGAGGTGCGCGGCATCGCCAATGGGCCGCTGGATGCCTTCGTCAAGGCGCTGGCCGCCGACGGCCGCGACATCGAGATCATCGATTACCACGAGCACGCCCGTGGTCAGGGGTCCGACGCCGAGGCGATCGCCTACGTGGAGGTACGCATCGCGGACCGGTCGGTGTTCGGCGTGGGCATCGACGAGAGCATCACCAGCGCATCGATGAAGGCCGTGCTGGGGGCGATCAACCGCCACCTGACCGCCGACCAGGCCGTGGCGCCCAACGTCACCGCCGAAACGCTGGCTTGAACCGAGTTCAGGCAGCAGTAAGCGGTAAGCGATAAGCTGGCAGTAATAACCCCCAAGGCCTCGCCTGGGGGTTCTTGTTGCTCACGGCTCACAGGGGCGTCTTGCTTGCCTCGCCGGGGATTTCTCGCACCAGCCGCGGCAGCAGGAAGCCGGCCAGGCGATCGCGCAGGGCGCGGTGCAGGGCACGCGCCTCGCCGTCGGGCACGTCGAAGTGCGCCGCGCCGGCCACCGGGTCCAGCACGTGCAGGTAGTAGGGCAGGATGCCGGCGGCGAACAGCGCCTCCGACAGCTCGGCGAGCACGGCCACGTCATCGTTGACGCCGCGCAGCAGCACGCTCTGGTTGAGCAGGGTCACGCCGGCGTCCTTCAGCCGTGCGCAGGCGGCGATCACCGCGTCGTCGATCTCGGCGGGGTGGTTGATGTGCAGCACCATCACCGTCTGCAGGCGCGTGGCGGCCAGCCAGTCCAGCAGGGCGTCGTCGACCCGGTCGGGAATCACCACCGGCAACCGGGTATGCAGGCGCAGCCGCTGCAGGTGCGGAATCGCCGCCAGCTCCTCGACCAGCCATGCCAGCCGAGTATCGCTGGAAGCGAGCGGGTCGCCGCCGGAAAGAATGGCTTCGCGGATGGTCGTGTCCGCGCGCAGGTAGTCGAGGCTTTCCTGCCACTGCTCGCGGGACGGCGAGTTCTCGGCATACGGGAAGTGGCGGCGGAAGCAGTAGCGGCAGTTGATCGCACAGGCCGGGCTGGTGATCAGCAGCACGCGCCCGACATACTTGTGAATCAGCCCGCGCCGCGGGGTGTGCTCCGCCTCGGCCAGCGGGTCGGTGACGAAACCCGGCGGCGTGCGGGTCTCGGCCGTCACCGGCAGCACCTGGCGCAGCAGCGGGTCGGCCGGGTCGCCGGGGCGGATGCGCCGCAGGTAGGCCTCGGGCACGCGCACCGCGAACAGCTCGTGTCCGGCCTCGGCCCCGGGCAGCCAGTCGGCATCGAGGCCGAGACGCTCGAGCAGTTCGCGCGGGTCGCGCACGGCATGGCTCAACTGGGTCTGCCAGGATCCGGTCCGATGAATCGGGGCGGCGGGCACGGCTTCCGTGCGCTGCAAAAGACGCGGGCTTCGGGTTATCATTCGGGGCACCATTCGATGGGGCGAGGCCGTCACCGGCCTGGCCGAAAACATTACGTGCGTGGCCGCCAGGCGGCGCGCCGAGATCATCAGCGAGGAATCATGGCGAGCTATTCTACCAACGAATTCAAGGGCGGTCTGAAGGTGATGCTGGACGGCGATCCCTGCGCCATCGTCGACAACGAATTCGTCAAGCCGGGCAAGGGCCAGGCCTTCAACCGCGTCAAGCTGCGCAACCTGATGACCGGCCGTGTCTGGGAGCGTACCTTCAAGTCCGGCGAATCGCTGGAAGCCGCCGACGTCCTCGAGCTGGACATGGAGTATCTCTACAACGACGGTGAGATGTGGCACTTCATGAAGACCGACGGCTCTTTCGAGCAGTACGCGGTCGACAAGCGGGCGCTGGGCGACACCGAAAAGTGGCTCAAGGAGCAGGTGGCCTACACGGTGACGCTGTGGAACGACAACCCGATCAGCGTCTCGGCGCCGAACTTCATCGAGCTGGAAGTCACCGAGACCGACCCCGGCCTGAAGGGCGACACCGCCCAGGGCGGCTCCAAGCCGGCGACGCTGTCCTCCGGCGCGGTGGTGCGGGTGCCGCTGTTCATCAATGAAGGTGAAGTGCTCAAGGTGGATACGCGGACCGGGGAGTACGTCTCTCGCGCCTGATGAGCGGCCCTTCCTGCGCTCGCTCGTACGGTGTTGAATCCCGGGACGGCTTGCTCATTTAGCGCTGCTGAACTCCGCCGCCTTACCCGGGATTCGCCTGGTCCGAGCGTCGCTCGGAGAGGGCTTTGGCAATAGGGCTCATGACGCTCTAAACGATGCCAGCCCGTTTATCCTGTCGAAGCCACGCTTTGGGGCGTGGCTTTTTCGTACATGAGGGATGGTAATGACCATCGATTGGCAGCCCACGGCAGAGATCGCGACGCTGCGCGAGCGGGCGCGGCTGCTGGCCCGGGTGCGGGCGTTCTTCGCCGAGCGCGACGTGCTGGAGGTGGAGACGCCGGTGCTGGGCCACGGCGGCAGCACCGAAGTGCATCTGGATTCGCTGTGCACCGAGGCGAGGACGCCGGCGGGGCGTGAGCGACTGTGGCTGCAGACCTCACCGGAGTTCGCCATGAAGCGCCTGCTGGCGGCGGGCAGCGGGCCGATCTTCCAGCTGGCGCGCTGCTTCCGCGACGGCGAGACGGGAGCGCGGCACAATCTCGAGTTCACCATGCTCGAGTGGTACCGGCCGGGCTTCTCGCTGGCGGCGCTGATCGACGAGACCGAGGCGTTGGTGAGAGCCCTGCTGCCCGGGCGCGGCGCCTGTCGCCGGCATCGCTACCGCTCGCTGTTTCGCGAGATGCTGACTGTCGATCCATTCACCACGCCACTCGAAGACCTGCGCCAGTTGGCCGGGGAGCGGGGCGGTCTGGACATGCGTGACGCCGATCGCGACGGCTGTCTGGACCTGCTGATGAGCTTCTGCATCGAGCCGTATCTGGGGCGCGAGGGTATCGACGTGGTGGTGGACTACCCGGCCAGCCAGGCGGCGCTGGCGCGCCACGGCGTCGATGACGAGGGCGACGCTGTGGCCGCGCGCTTCGAGCTCTACGTCGACGGCCTGGAGCTGGCCAACGGTTACGATGAACTCGTTGATGCCGACGAGCAGGCCGCCCGCTTCGCCGCCGACAACGCCGCCCGTGAGGCCGCCGGCAAGCCCGCGGTGGACGTCGACCAGCGCCTGATCGCCGCGCTCGAGGCGGGCATGCCCGAAGGCAGCGGGGTGGCACTGGGCATCGATCGGCTGATCCAGCTGGTGCTGGGCCACCGCGAGCTGGCCGAGGTGCTGGCTTTTCCCGCGTCGCGCTGCTGAGTCTGATTCAGAACGCTTCTCGCTCCGGCAACAAGACCTGGCGCGGCCTGGGCGCTACCCTTGCCATCTGACCGCCATGAAGGGTGGACGTGCCGGAATGGAAGGAAGTGCTTTAGCCCGAGACTGCCGGGTTGGCTCACTTGCGGAACTCGGGCAATGCCTGTACGCCCAGATCGGCAGCCTCAATGGCGCCGGCGAGGTAGCCCGGGAACCGGGGTGACCACTCGCTGGCGATACCGGTCAGGCGTTCATGCCAGGGCCCGGTCGTGGCCGTGGCGTCGGGTGCTGCGGCGTGCTGGGCGGTCGGTTGCCGGTCGGCGACGGTGGCCGTGCAGGAATCCTGAGCCCAGTCCTTGATGAAGTCGACTGCCGGTGTCGCGGCCCGAGGGCCGAACAGGCGCGCCATCTGAACGCGACAGTGCAGGCGGAGTTGATCATCGGGAACGCTTTTTCGGGTCTGTGCAGGCACGCCAAGGAAGCCGAACAGCGCCGCATGGCCGCCTGGCACGGATGCGTCGTGGATCTCGCCCAGCGGGCCGAGGGCGCTGCGGGCCTCGCCGGAGAGTCCCTGTTCGCGCCAGAACGGATGATCGTAGAGGGCGATGTATTTGGCGTGGGGCGCCATCCAGGTAGGCGTCCCGCGCCACTGTCGGGCAAGTGCCCGCGGCAGGGAGGGGGAGAAGGTGATGCTGTCCTCGGCCAGTCGTGGCGGCACTGCCAGCAGCACCCTCTCGGCGCGCTGGATCATGGTTCGCCCGGATGCGTCTTCGCTGTCCAGCTCGATGTGCGATGCTGTCGCGCGCAGGTGATGAACCCTCTGGCCGGTGAGGATACGTGCCGTATCCAGGCGCCGGTGGAGGGCATCGGCCAGCGCGCCCATCCCACCGATCAGGCGCATCGAGGGGGGTGAGTTCGCGAAGCCTTGCATCCGCGTGGGAGGCTCGTCGGGCGAGCGCTCCATCAGCATGTCTCCGGTCTCGAACTGCGCGAAACGCTCCAGGCCCAGCTCCTCGACGAGACAGCCCAGCCGGTGCTGGAAGCCGGGCCAGAACCAGGTCGGTCCGAGATCGAAGTGGTCGACCGTATCCGGCGATGCCCATGGCGCGGACGCCGATTCAATGCGGCCTCCGAGGCGATCACGGGCCTCGAGGAGCAGGTAGTCTCGAATCCCTGACTTCTCGAGCCGGAAAGCGGCATACAGGCCCGCCAGTCCCGCCCCGACGATGGCTATACGCGTGGTGCGCATTCAGAGGCCTCTGCTGTTATCCGGCTCAGATGACCGGTCTTCAGATAGAAGGTGACGCCCTCCGGGCCGGCAATCAGTCGTGGCTGATCGCCGACGGGCAGGCGGATCCAGCTATCCGGCGGATAGCCGTGCCCCTCGATTACCAGTTCACCTTTCAGTACCAGCAGCTCGGCACCGCCGGCTGTCTCGTCGGGAAAGGCAGCGTTCGGCGCCAGGCGCTGCAGGCTGACGCGCTCGGTGCCACGGGAGAACAGAGGGCAGACGTCGCGACCCTCTTGACGGTGCCAGTTCGTCGAGTCGCCAGTATCGATACGCACCTGGCTGTCATCATCCGGCGACATCTGCCGCAGCTTGACGAAGATAGTGGCCCCCTCGTGGCTGAAGGGCTGGTGGGACGAGCCTGGCGGATTGCGTATATACCAGCCGGCTGGATAGTCGCCACCCTCATCGGAGAAGATGCCGGAAAGCACCAGGATTTCTTCGCCACCGGGATGCCGGTGAGCCGGGAAGTGGGAACCGGCGGCGTAACGCACGATGCTGGTGGCACGGGCCTGTTCGGCCCCGATGCGGTCGAGCATCACCCGCTCGACACCGCCCTGGGGCGAGGTGACCCATCGGTGCTGGTCCGGAGTCACGTTGACGCGACGCGTGAAGTCGGCATTGACGAGCATGATCGTTCCTCCAGGCATGGGAAGAGGGGCGGGTCCCGGCGATTCGGGACACCGGTTGCAGTACCACTGGCTTTTGTTTTGGTTGCGGCGGCCATGACGCCGCCACCCACGTTTCGGTAGCTTCGGCGGTTCAACCTGTCCGGTCTGACAGCAGGAAGGCGATCCCCTCGGCGACGTCCTGCGGGGTGCCGATGCGGCCGACCGGAAGACGGGGCGGGCTTTCCCGGCGTCACAAGCCCCGAGGGATCTACGCGCTGACTTCTCGTGCCGCCCCTGGCCTGGTACAGGCTCTCAATCCGCGGTGCCGGGCAGGCGCTCGGCTTGATCGGCGGCGGCCGGCGTGCCCGGCAGCTCGCCCAGCGACTGGCGCATGCGCACCAGGCTGGCATCGGCCTGCAGGTCCTGGCGGAATGCCACCGGCTCGGCGGTGCATAGGATGACCGTCGAGCCCAGCTTGAAGCGGCCCATCTCCGCGCCGCGGGCCAGCTCCACCGGGGTGTCGAAGCGGGTGCTCTGGATGCGTCCGGCCAGGGGCGTGATCTGCCCGGCCCACACGGTCTCGATGGCCGCCACGATCATCGCCCCGACCAGCACCATCGCCAGCGGCCCCTGGGGCGTGTCGAAGAAGCACACCAGGCGCTCGTTGCGGGCGAACAGGTCGGGGACATGCTCGGCGGTGGCCAGATTGACCGAGAACAGCCGGCCGGGGACGTAGACCATCTCGCGCAGGGTGGCGTCCAGCGGCATGTGCACGCGGTGGTAGTCGCGAGGCGAGAGGTAGATGGTGGCGAAGCTGCCGCCGCGGAAGGTCGCCGCCCGGTCGGCGTCACCGCCGAGCAGGGTGGTCAGCGAGTAATGCCGCCCCTTGGCCTGGACCAGGGTGCCGTCCTCGAGGCGCCCGGACTGCGAGAGCAGGCCGTCAGCGGGCGAGACCAGTCCCTCGCCGAGCGGTCGGGCGTCGTCGCGCAGTGCGCGGGTGAAGAAGTCATTGAAGCAGGGGTAGGCACGCGGATCGGGTTCGCGGGCCTGGCTCATGTCGACATCGAAGGTGCGGATGAAGCGCCGGATCAGCCGGTCCTTCAGCCACGGCGTGCGGCATTCGGCGAATCGGCCGATCAGGCGTGACAGCCCGTGATGGGGCAGGGGGTACTGACTCAGGGCGAACAGCTGGGCGCGATCCACGGCAGGCATCCACGGCTGGAAAACGAAGCCGCCACGATAGTCGCGGCGGCCGGGGAGCGCAATATGCGGGCTTCAGGGCTTAGGGTGTCTCGACCGGGGTATCGTCGCGGTTTCCCCATTCCTTCCAGGACCCGGCGTAGCCGCGCATGTGCTCGAAGCCCAGCGCCTTGCCGACCAGCCAGGTGAAGCCGCTGCGGTGATGGCTCTGGCAGTGGGTGGCCACTTCCATGTCCGGGGTCAGCCCCAGAGCCTCGAGTTCGGTGACCAGCTCGGCGTAGTCGCGGATGCGCAGGCCGCGCTCGGGGTCCATGGCGCGGGTCCACTCCAGGTTGACCGCGCCGGGGATATGTCCGAGGCGGCGATTCTGGCCCTTCTCGCCGCGGTATTCCTCGGGAGAGCGTGCATCCCAGACGGCCAACGTTCGATCGCCGAGGCGTTCGAGAAGCTCGTCGCGGGTGATCAGCACCTCGGGATGACGGATCTCGGCCTGGTAGTCGCTGGGGCGCGGCAGGCGCGGTTCGCGGCTGGTCTCGAGCCCGGCGGCGCGCCAGGCGCGGATACCGCCGTTGAGATAGGAATAGCGGGTATGACCGATCAGTTCGAGGGTCCACAGCAGGCGTCCGGCCCAGCCGCCGCCCTCGTCGTCGTAGGCCACAACGTGCGTATCGCGGGTCAGGCCCAGCGACGAGAACAGCTCGGACAGTGCGGCCTCGTCGGGAACATCATTGGGCACGTCGCCGCTGCCGGCCATCAGGCGGCGATGGTCGAGAAAGACCGCGCCGGGCACGTGCCCCTCGTCGTAGCTCTCGGCCTTGAGCGGCACATCGATGATCAGCAGCTGGGGGGCATCGAGATGCTCGGCGAGCTGGGCGGGCTCCACGATCAGCGGTAGCAGGTTGTCTTCAGAGCTCATCGTCGACTCCTTTCGGTCAGCGGATGTCCGGATGATGTCACAGCCGCCGGCGGCTGGCGACCGCCCCGGCGTAGCGTTCCGTCGCGGCTCAGCGGCCGGCCTGTTCGTCGAGGATGCGGCGGTAGCTGGCGAAGCGTTCGGCACTGATCTCGCCGGCGTCGATCGCCGCCTGCAGGGCACAGCCGGGTTCATCACGATGGCGGCAGTCGCGGAATCGGCAGCGGCCCAGGTAGTCGCGAAACTCGACGAAGCCGTCGGTGATCTGTCGGGCGTCGAGGTGGCCGAGGCCGAACTCGCGGATGCCCGGCGAGTCGATCAGTTCGCCGCCGGCGGGCAGGGCGTAGAGCCGGGCGGTGGTGGTGGTATGGGTGCCCTTGCGCGAGTCCTCGGAGAGTGCGCCGATCCGCAGGGCTTCATCCGGCAGCAGGCGGTCGATGAGCGAAGACTTGCCCACGCCGCTCTGGCCGACGAACACCGAGGTGCGCCCGGTGAGCTGGGCATGCAGGGCGTCGAGGCCGGTGTCGCCCCGGGTGGTGGCGCGTACCACCGTGTAGCCGAGGCCGCGGTAACGCTCGAGCAGGTGCGCGAGGGCGCCGCCGTCCTCGGGCAGCAGGTCGGTCTTGTTGAGCACCAGCACCGGCATGATGCCGGTGGCCTCGGCGGCCACCAGGTAGCGGTCGATCAGGTTGGCGAAGGGGGCGGGCTCGACCGCGAAGACGATCAGAATCTGATCGATGTTGGCCGCCACCGGCTTGAGCTGGCCGCGGGCGTCGGGGCGCTCGAGAACGTTGTCGCGCGTGTCGCGGGCCACCACCACGCCGCTGTCGTCGTCGGCCCGGCGCCAGACCACCCGGTCGCCGGTGACCAGGCCCTCGAGATTGGCGCGCAGGTGGCAGCGGTGCAGGGTCGCGTCGGTGTCGCCGCGAACATCCAGTGTGCGGCCGAAGTGGGCGATCACACGCCCGGGCTGCTCAGGGCCATGTTCACCGGCTTCCAGCGAGCGGGTCTCGCGCTCGGCCTGGCGTTCGGCACGGGCGGCGCGTTCGGCCTGGATCTTCTCGATGCGCCAGCGCTGCTGGCGGGATAGCTTGCGTTTGCTCATGGGGCCTCGGCGAAGCGTACAATGGCAGGCATTGTAACCAGCCACGCCGCCGCTGTCCGACCCCTTCCCCGGATCGGATAGCGCCGCCACCGACCAAGGAGCCGCCAATGGCCGATGCCAACGCCCCGCGCAACGATCGTCTGGTATGGATCGATCTCGAGATGACCGGGCTCGATCCCGACCGGGAGCGCATCATCGAGATCGCCACCCTGATCACCGACAACGAGCTGAACCCGATCGCCGAAGGGCCGGTGATCGCCGTCAAGCAATCCGACGCCCTGCTGGCGGGCATGGATGACTGGAACACCAAGACCCACGGCGACTCGGGGCTGATCGACCGGGTCAAGGCCAGCACGGTGGATACCGCCGAGGCCGAGCAGCGCACGCTGGACTTTCTCAAGCAGCACGTGGTGGCCAACTCCTCGCCGATGTGCGGCAACAGCATTCATCAGGACCGGCGCTTCCTGGAGCGCGAGATGCCCGAACTGCTGGCGTTCTTCCACTATCGCAACCTCGACGTCTCGACCCTCAAGGAGCTGGCCAAGCGCTGGAATCCGGCGGCGCTCAAGGGCTTCGAGAAGCGCGCCAGCCATCAGGCCCTGGACGACATTCGCGAGTCGGTCGCCGAGCTGCGCCACTATCGGCGTACCTTCCTCAACCTCGAGGCGCCGAGGCACGACGAGGAGGAATGAAAGCTATAAGCTGTAAGCGTTAAGCGGTAAGAAAAACCTGACTAGAACGGCTTATTGCAGATCGTCTGGCTTACGGCTTGCGGCTTGCGGCTTACGGCTTGCGGCTTACGGCTTACGGCTTACGGCTTACGCGTCGCTGGCGATCCGTGCCTGCCGCTTGTCGCGCTGGCGCGCGAGGGCCCAGCGCACATGCTCGCGAACCAGATCCGAGGGGTAGGCGAGCCGGGCGCGCAGCGCGGCCTCGACGGCGCGGCTCCAGGGCGCGTTGCCCAGCCCCACGGCGAGGTTGCGCAGCCAGCGTTCATAGCCGATGCGGCGAATCGCGCTGCCCGCGGTCCTGTCGAGGAACTCCGCCTCGCTCCAGGCGAACAGGGTCAGCAGGTCGGCGCGGTCCAGGTCGTGGCGGGGGGCGAAGTCGCCCTCGCGGCTGACCCGGGTGAAGCGGGTGAAGGGGCAGACCAGCTGGCAGTCGTCGCAGCCGTAGACGCGATTGCCGATCGCCTCGCGGTAACGCTCGGGGATGCTGCCGTGCAACTCGATGGTCAGGTACGAGATGCAGCGCCGCGAGTCGACCACCTTGTCGTCGACGATCGCCCCGGTGGGGCAGGCCGTGCGACAGGCGCTGCAGCTGCCGCAGTGCTCGCCCTCGAAGGGCGCATCCACCGGCAGCGGCAGGTCGGTGTAGAGCTCGCCGAGGAAAAACAGTGAGCCGGCCCGGGGGTTGAGCAGCATGGCGTTCTTGCCGAACCAGCCCAGCCCGGCCTTCTGGGCCAGGGCGCGCTCCATCACTGGCGCCGAGTCGACGAAGGCGCGGTAGCCAAAGGCGCCGACCTCCGCCTCGATGCGCTTGGCCAGCTCGGCCAGGCGCTTGCGGATCAGCTTGTGGTAGTCGCGGCCCAGGGCGTAGCGCGAGACGTAGGCCTTCTCGGGCCGGCCGAGTACCTGGGTGGTCTCGACCTCGGGCGGCAGGTAGTCCATGCGCGCGCTGATCACCCGCAGCGTGCCGGGCACCAGTTCGGCCGGGCGGGTGCGCTTGGTGCCGTGCCGGGCCATGTAGTCCATCTCGCCGTGATGGCCGGCGGCCAGCCAGCGCTCGAGGTGGTGCTCGTGGCTTTCCAGGTCGGTATCGGTGATGCCGATCTGCTGGAAGCCCAGTTCACGGCCCCATTGCTTGATGCGCTCGGCGAGCGTGTCCAGGTCGATCGGCTCGCGGACGGAAGAGGATTGGCTGGCGCTCATGGAGTCCTGTCGTTCGACTGGCGTGGGAGGCTGAAATCGCCGGCAGGCGCAGCCTACACTATTCGCCAGCCAACGGTCATGTTCAGGAGACGACGATGTCCAACCACCCCCTCTACCTTGCCGAACAGGTGCGCGAGATCGACCGTCGTACCATTGCTGCGGACACCGCCAGCGCCCTGCCTGGATTTACCCTGATGCGCCGCGCGGCCCGGGCGGCCTATGCCGAATTGCGCGCGCGCTGGCCCGAGGCCCGGCGACTGAGCGTGGTCTGCGGCGGCGGCAACAACGGCGGCGATGGCTATGTGCTGGCCGCGCTGGCCGCGGCCGAGGGGTTGACGGTGCAGCTGCTGGCGGTGCGCGATCCGGCGAACCTCGATGGCGATGCGGCCCGCGCTCACGAGCTGGCCCGGCTGGCTGGCGTGGAGGCGCTGGCCTGGTCGCCCGATGTCACCCTGAGCGGCGAGGTGGTCGTCGATGCCCTGCTCGGCACCGGCCTCGGCGGCACGGTACGCGAGCCCTTCGATGCGGTGATCGCGACACTCAATGCCAGCGGCCGGCCGATCCTGGCGATCGATATCCCTTCCGGGCTGGCGGCGGATTCCGGTCGGGTGCTGGGCTGCGCGGTGCGGGCCGACCTCACGGTCACCTTCATTGCCGACAAGCTGGGTCTGCACACCGGCCAGGCCGCGGACCAGGTCGGCGAGCTGGCCTTCCGCGACCTGGGCGTTATAGCCGAGGCGCATGAGGACCTGGTGCCGGCCGCCGAGTGTCTGGGGGCGGAGATCGTCGGCGAGGCGTTGCCGCCGCGAGCACGGAGCAGCCACAAGGGCGACTTCGGCCATGTGCTGGTGGTCGGCGGGGCGCCGGGCTTCGGGGGCGCCGCGCTGCTGGCCAGCCAGACCGCGGCCCGGCTGGGGGCCGGCAAGGTCAGCCTGGCCACCGCGCCCGAGCATGTTGCGGCCAGTCTCACCCGCACCCCGGAGGTGATGGCCCGGGGCGTGCGTGGCGTCAGCGATGCCCGCCCGCTGCTCGACGGCGCGGATGTGATCGTCGTCGGTCCCGGGCTGGGGCAGGGCGCCTGGGGCCAGGGGTTGCTGCAGGCGGCGCTGGAGGCCGGCAAGCCACTGGTGGTGGATGCCGACGCCCTCAATCTGCTGGTGACGTGCTGGCCCGGCACGCGCCGCGACGACTGGCTGCTCACGCCGCACCCGGGCGAGGCCGGGCGACTGCTGGGCTGCTCGGGGCGTGAAATCCAGATCGACCGGCTGGCGGCGGTGAAGCGCCTGCAGGCCGAGCGCGGCGGCACGGTGATCCTCAAGGGCGCCGGCAGCCTGGTGGCCGGCCCGGAGGGGGTCGGGCTCTGCCCTTTCGGCAACCCCGGCATGGCCAGCGGCGGCATGGGCGATGTGCTCTCGGGGTTGCTGGGGGCGCTGGTCGCCCAGGGACTGACGCTGGAGGTAGCAGGGCGGGTCGGCGTGGTGCTGCATGCCCGCGCCGCCGACCGGGCGGTGGCCGAGCGGGGTGAGCGTGGCCTGCTGGCGGGTGATCTGGCATCCTATGCGCGAATCTTGGCGAATGGCTGATCCCGTGACGACGATGGATATCTCACTGCCCGACGAAGCCGCCCAGGTAGCCTTCGGCGAGGCCCTGGGGCGGGCCCTGGCCGGCCGGGGGCGCCTCTACCTGGAGGGCGAGCTGGGCGCCGGCAAGACCACCCTGACGCGCGGTATCCTGCGGGCCTACGGTCATCAGGGAGCGGTCAAGAGCCCCACCTATACCCTGGTGGAGCCCTACACCCTGCCCACGGCCCGGGTGAATCACTTCGACCTCTATCGCCTGGGCGATCCCGAGGAGCTGGAGTTCATCGGCGGGCGCGAGCTGCTCGACGACGAGGGGGTGAGCGTGGTCGAGTGGCCGAGCCGTGGCGAGGGTTTCCTGCCCGCGGCGGATCTCATCGTCACCCTGCGGGTGGCCGCGACGGGGCGCAGTGCCCGGTTGCAGGCGGGTACCGAGCGTGGGCGAGCGGTGCTTGCCCGGCTTGGGGATGACGAGGTCGAGGGCCGGCAATCGCCATGAGGGAGCGTGTCGCCACATTCCGTGCCCGCCTGTCTCGTCTGGCCATGACGCTGCTCGTCGGCGCCGTGGTGCTGGGTGCCATGCCCGCCGAGGCCAACACGCTCGACAACCTGCGTTTGTGGGCGGCGCCCGACCACGTGCGTCTGGTGTTCGACCTCAGTGCGGCGCCCGACGCCAACATCTTCTCGCTCGACAACCCGCGGCGACTGGTCGTCGATCTGGATGACACCCGGCTGGCCTCGGGGGCGGGCACGCCCGACGTCAGCGACAGCGCCATCGACGACATCCGTACCGGCGTACGCCATGGCAAGGACCTGCGGGTCGTGCTGGATCTCAATCGTCGGGTCGAGCAGCGTCACTTCACCCTGCCGCCCAACGAGCAGTACGGCCACCGTCTGGTGGTGGATCTCGAGTATCCCGGCGAGAGCGCGGTCAAGGATCCGATCGACCCCATCGAGGCGATGATCCGTGACCAGGAAATCTCCGCCGGGCTGGCCAAGACCCAGGCGAAGGCGGGCGGCAAGGCCGAACCGGCCACGGTCGGCGCCCGGGAGAAGGCCAAGCCGCATCCCAAGCGCGATATCATCATCGCCGTGGATGCCGGTCACGGCGGCGAGGACCCGGGGGCCATCGGTTCAGGGGGCGTGCGCGAGAAGACCGTCACGCTGGCCATCGCCCGTCGGCTCAAGCAGATCATCGATGCCGCGCCGGGCTTCAAGGCGGTACTGATTCGTGACGGCGACTATTACGTGGGGCTGCGCCAGCGCACCCTGCTGGCCCGCGACCAGAAGGCGGATTTCTTCGTCTCGATTCACGCCGATGCCTTCAAGAGCCCGCGCCCCCACGGCAGCTCGGTCTTCGCCCTATCGCAAAGCGGCGCGACCTCCGAGACCGCCAAGTGGCTGGCCGCCAGCGAGAACCGTTCCGACCTGATTGGCGGGGTCGACGGCAACCTCAACCTGGCCGACAAGGATCGCGTGCTGCGCGGGGTGCTGCTGGACCTGACGATGACCGCCACGCTCAACGACTCGCTGGCTGCCGGCAGCCAGGTGCTCGACCGGCTCGACCGCATCAACGACCTGCACAAGTCGCGGGTCGAGCAGGCCGGCTTCGTGGTGCTCAAGTCGCCGGACATTCCCTCGCTGCTGGTGGAGACCGGCTTCATCTCCAATCCGAACGAGGCGCGGCGGCTGACCAGCAGCGCCTATCAGCGCAAGCTGGCGCAGGCGATCTTCGCCGGGCTCGACGCGCACTTCCACCAGAATCCGCCGCCCAACAGCCTGCTGGCCTGGCAGCGTGATCAGCAGCGTGGCCGACAGGCCAACGAGTATCGCATTCAGCCCGGCGATACCCTCTCCGAGATCGCCTCGCGCCACCAGGTGTCGCTCAGCGCCCTGCGCGAGGCCAACTCGCTGAAGGGCGACGCGATCCGGGTGGGGCAGGTACTGCGGATTCCCCGGGGGTGATGAGCGTGATGACTGTCGAAACGCCGCGACGCATACGGGTTCTCGACCCGCGTCTGGCCAACCAGATCGCCGCCGGCGAGGTGGTCGAGCGGCCCGCCTCGGTGCTCAAGGAGCTGGTCGAGAACGCCATCGACGCCGGCAGCCGGCGCATCGAGATCGAGCTCGAGGCCGGCGGCGCGCGGCTGATCAAGGTGCGCGACGATGGCGGCGGCATTACCGAGGATGACCTGCCGCTGGCGCTGTCGCGGCATGCCACCAGCAAGATCCTCTCCCTCGAGGAGCTCGAGGGGGTGGCCAGCCTCGGCTTTCGCGGCGAGGCGCTGGCCTCGATCAGTTCGGTGGCGCGTCTCGAGCTGGTGTCCAATGCCACCGACGATCCGCGCGGCGGCTGGCGTGTAGTCGCCGAAGGGCGGCAGATGGAGCCGCGAGTGTCGCCGGCGCCCCATCCCCGGGGTACCTCGGTGACGGTCCGCGACCTGTTCTTCAACACCCCCGCACGGCGCAAGTTCCTGCGTACCGAGAAGACCGAGTTCGGCCATCTCGAGGAAGCGTTCCGGCGCCTGGCGCTGTCGCGCTACGATATCGGCTGGGTGCTGCGCCACAACCAGAAGACCGTGCATCAGCTGCGACCCGCCGCTGGCGGCGAGGCCGGCGAGCGGCGGGTGTCGGCGCTGCTGGGCGGCAAGTTTCTCGACAACGCCCTGCACCTGGATATCGAGGCTTCGGGGATGCGGCTGTGGGGCTGGGTCGGCCTGCCCACCCATTCGCGGGCCCAGGCCGATCAGCAGTATTTCTTCGTCAACGGTCGGGTGGTGCGCGACCGGCTGGTGGCCCATGCCATACGCCAGGCCTATCGGGACGTGCTCTTTCATGGTCGCCACCCGGTGTTCGTGCTCTATCTGGAGCTCGATCCCGCGGTGGTCGACGTCAATGTCCACCCGACCAAGCATGAAGTGCGCTTCCGCGACGGCCGCCTGGTTCACGATTTCCTGTTCTCGAGCCTGCACCGGGCGCTGGGCGAGGTGCGTCCCGAGGCACAGGACGAGGCGGGTGGCGAGCCGTCATCGACGGCAGCCGGCGCGCCGGATCCGGCGGCCGAGGCCGCCGAGCAGCCGTCCGTGTCACCGGCCTGGCGCCAGCAGCCCATGGCGCTGCGGGGCGTTGGCGAGCATGCCCGGGAATCGCGCCCCGGGGCCGATCGGGTGCGCGAGTTCATGGCCGGTTATCGGGCGCTGCATCCCGATCACGAGACGCAGTTGCTGACTCCCCAAGCCGAGGCGGAAGTGGGCGGGGCGGCGGCCGGTGTGGCGCTCGACGAGCGGCGGCAGGCCGCGGATGCCCGGCAGGCACTGCCCGAGGACGACCCCACCGGGACGCCGCCGCTGGGCTATGCCGTCGCCCAGCTGCACGGGGTCTATATCCTCTCGCAGACCACCCGCGGGCTGGTGGTGGTGGACATGCACGCCGCCCATGAGCGGATCACCTATGAGCGCATGAAGACCCAGGTGCACGGCGGTGCCCTGGACGCCCAGCCGCTGCTGGTGCCGGTATCGCTGGCGGTGAGCGCTAATGCGGTGGAAACCGCCGAGCAGTGCCACGATGCCTTCCGGCGGCTGGGCGTGGAACTCGACGTGGCCGGGCCCGAAACGCTGCTGGTGCGCCAGGTGCCGGCCCTGCTGGCCCAGGCCGATGTCGAGCCGCTGGTCCGCGACATGCTCGGCGACCTGGAACGCTACGGCCGCTCCGACCGGCTCGAGGCCCACATCAATGAACTGCTGGCGACCATGGCCTGCCATGGCAGCGTGCGCGCCAATCGCCGGCTGACCATTCCCGAGATGAACGCTCTGCTGCGTGACATGGAGCGCACCGAGCGCAGCGGCCAGTGCAACCACGGCCGGCCGACCTGGACCGAGATGTCGATGCACGATCTGGACAAACTGTTCTTGCGGGGACAATGACACGCATGCATGAGCAACACCCGGGAGAGCCTCGTCCGACGATCCTGCTGCTGATGGGGCCTACCGCCTCCGGCAAGACTGACATGGCGATGGCGCTGCGCGAACGGCTCGATGCCGAACTGATCAGCGTCGACTCGGCGATGGTCTATCGCGGCATGAACATCGGTACCGCCAAGCCCTCGGCCGAGGAGCTGGCTCGCGCTCCGCACCGGCTGATCGATATCCGTGACCCGGCCGAGCCCTATTCGGCCGCCGAATTCCGCGACGACGCCCGTCGCGCCATCGACGAGATCCTGGCCGCCGGCCGGTTGCCGCTGCTGGTCGGCGGCACCATGCTCTATTTCCGCAGCCTGCTCGGTGGGGTGGGTGAGCTGCCCGCCGCCGATCCGGCGGTGCGTGCCGAACTGGAGGAATGGGCGGCGCGCGACGGACTCGGGGCGCTGCACGCCGAGCTGGCGCGTGTCGATGCCGAGTCGGCGGCGCGCATCCACCCCAACGACCCGCAGCGTCTGCTGCGCGCCCTCGAGGTCCAGCGCCTGAGCGGGCGGCCGATGAGCGTGCTGTGGCGTGAGCAGCAGGCCGAGCCATTGCCCTGGCGCGTCATTCCCATCGGCCTGGCGCCGGCCGAGCGGGCGGTGCTGCATCGCCGCATCGCCGTACGCTTCGAGGCGATGCTCGAGGCCGGGTTCCTCGACGAGGTACGTGCGCTGAAATGTCGCAGTGACCTGCATGCCGATCTTCCGGCGATCAAGAGTGTCGGCTATCGTCAGGCATGGATGCATCTCGACGGCCGCCTGAGCGCCGAGGAGCTGCATCACCGCGGGGTCGTGGCCACCCGTCAGCTGGCCAAGCGACAGCTGACCTGGCTGCGTTCCTGGGCGGGGTTGCACTGGGTCGATGCCCTGTCCGCCGACCCGCTCGGCGAGACCTTGAAAATCGTGCGCCGGTGCAGCACTTAGCGTAGTATGGAGCCTTGTTCTGACGCTGGCGGCGTGCCCGGCGTGAGGGCGGGCCATGCAAGGCCAACCATTAAAATGACATTAACGAGAGACAGTTAGGGAGAGCAAAATGTCCAAAGGGCAGTCCCTCCAGGACCCGTACCTGAACATCCTGCGCAAGGAGCGCATTCCGGTGTCCATCTTCCTGGTCAACGGCATCAAGCTGCAGGGTCAGATCGAGTCCTTCGACCAGTTCGTCATCCTGCTGCGCAACACGGTCAGCCAGATGGTCTACAAGCATGCCATCTCCACCGTGGTGCCGTCGCGCAACGTGCGCTTGCCGGCCCAGGATCCCAACGCGGCCCAGGAAAGCTGATCGCGAGGCATTGATTGTTTTTCGAACGTCCCGACGCCGGTGAAACGGCGGTACTCGTCCATATCGACTTCCAGGACGAACAGGAGCGCGAAGACCCGGGCGAGTTCCTGGAGCTTGTGCGTTCCGCCGGGGCCGAGCCGGCGACCCTCATGCAGGGGAGCCGGCGGCGTCCCGATCCACGTACCTTCATCGGCAGCGGCAAGGTGGAGGAGCTGCGCGAGTTGCTCGCGATCCATCACGCCGAGCTGGTGATCTTCAATCATGGCCTGAGTCCGTCCCAGGAGCGCAACCTCGAGCGCGCCCTGAAATGTCGCGTGCTCGACCGCACCGGGCTGATTCTGGATATCTTCGCCCAGCGGGCGCGTACCCACGAGGGCAAGCTGCAGGTCGAACTGGCCCAGCTGGAATACATGTCCACCCGCCTGGTGCGCGGCTGGACCCACCTCGAGCGCCAGAAGGGCGGCATCGGCCTGCGCGGGCCGGGCGAGACCCAGCTCGAGACCGACCGCCGCCTGCTGCGCGGTCGCATCAAGGCGATTCACAAGCGCCTGGACAAGGTGCGCAGCCAGCGCGAGCAGAATCGCCGTGCCCGCGCGCGCGCCGAAATCCCCAGCATCTCGCTGGTGGGCTACACCAACGCCGGCAAGTCGACGCTGTTCAACGCCCTGACCGCCTCCGAGGTCTACGCGGCCGACCAGCTGTTCGCGACCCTCGACCCGACGCTGCGCCGGCTGGAGATTCCCGACGTGGGCCCGGTGGTGATGGCCGATACCGTCGGTTTCATCCGCCATCTGCCGCACAAGCTGGTCGAAGCCTTCCAGGCCACCCTGCAGGAGGCGGCGGAGGCGACGCTGCTGGTGCACGTCATCGACTGCGCCGACCCCGACCGGGAGCAGAACGTGGCCGAGGTCAACAAGGTGCTCGCCGAGATCGGCGCCGACACGGTGCCCTGCCTGCGTGTCATGAACAAGGTCGACCTCTTCGACAGCGCGCCACGCATCGAGCGCGATGGCCATGGTGTGCCCGAGGAGGTGTGGCTCTCCGCCCGCGACGGCCGGGGGCTCGAATTGTTCGCCCAGGCGCTGTCCGAACGCCTGGCCGAGGATCTGCTCGAGCTGGACCTGACGCTGGCGCCTGAACAGGGTAGGCTACGGGCGGGGCTGCACGCACTGGACGCGGTCCGGGATGAGCGCTTCGACGAGCAGGGACACACCCTGCTGTCGATTCGCCTGCCCCGGCGTGAGTTCCTGCAGCTGCTCGCCCGCCAGGGCGAGAACGCCGAGGATTACCTGCCACCGGAGGAGCTCGCGCCGCCGGCCTGGGCCGACGGGATCCGGGACTGATTCGATACGGTGGCCGGCTCCGGCCACCGATCATCGATGCCTATCGCAACCTTGCTTAGTGGAGACGACGTATGGCTTGGAACGAGCCAGGTGGGGGCGGCAATCAGCATGACCCCTGGAGCGGTGGCGGCCGACGCGGGGGCGGCGGCGGCAATGGCGGCAACAACCAGGGGCCGCCCGACCTCGACGAGGCCCTGAAGAAATTTCAGGACAAGCTCAACCGCATGCTCGGTGGACGCGGCAAGCGCGGCGGCAGCGGCAGTGGCGGAGGTGGCGGCGGCAAGCGCAGCACCTTCGCCCTGCCGGGCCTGCTGGCGGTGGTCGCGCTGGCGATCTGGGCAGCCTCCGGCTTCTATCTGGTCGACCAGTCCGAACGCGGCGTGGTGCTGCGCTTCGGCAAGTTTCAGGATGTGGTCAATCCCGGCCTGCACTGGAACGCGCCGATCGTCGACGACGTGCGCATGGTCAACGTGACCCGGGTCCGCTCGATCTCCCAGACTAAATCGATGCTCACCAAGGACGAGAACATCGTGCAGGTCGAGATCTCCGCGCAGTATCAGGTCGCCAACCCGCGTGACTATCTGCTCAATGTGCGTACGCCGGAGCTGTCCATCGAGAATGCACTGGACTCGGCGCTGCGCCATGTGGTCGGCGGCACCGAGATGGACGACATCCTGACCTCGGGTCGCGAGCTGCTGGCGGACACCGTCTCCAGCCGGCTGCAGTCGTACCTCAACAACTACGGCATCGGTGTGCGCATCCAGGCGATCAACGTCGAGTCCACCTCGGCGCCGGATGCTGTGCAGGATGCCTTCGACGATGTGATCAAGGCGCGCGAGGACCGTCAGCGCATGATCAACGACGCCATCGGCTACGCCAACGCCATCATCCCCGAGGCCCAGGGTCAGGCTCAGCGCATGATCGAGCAGGCCCAGGGGTATCGCGAATCGGTGGTGGCCAAGTCGCAGGGTCAGACCAACCGCTTCAACTCGCTGCTCGGCGAATACCGCCAGGCACCGCAGGTCATGCGCGACCGCATGTATCTGGACACCATGTCCGAGGTGCTGTCGAAGACCAGCAAGGTGCTGTTGGACATCGACAAGGGCAGCCCGCTGATGGTGCTGCCGCTGGACAAGCTGGGGCTGAATGGCGACAAGGCGGCATCCTCGGATGCCAAGGTCGATGTCTCGCCGTCGCTGCTCGAGCAGATGCGCAATGACGATACCGGCAGCCGTTCGAACCGCACCAGCACCACGCAGTCGCAGGGTATCCGCAGGGAGGGCCGCTGATGATCAATAACCGTTCCCTGCTCATCGTCGCCGGCGTCGCCGTACTCGCCTGGGTGGGCAGCAACAGCCTCTACATCGTCGACGAGACCCAGCGGGCCATCAAGCTGCGCTTTGGCGAGATCGTCGAGGACAACATCCAGCCGGGGCTGCACTTCAAGGTGCCGGTCACCAACACGGTGCGTACCTTCGATGCTCGGGTGCTGACGCTGGACACCGACACCAGCCGCTACCTGACGCTGGAAAAGAAGGCGGTGATCGTCGATTCCTACGTCAAGTGGAAGATCGTCGATCCGGCCCGCTACTACGAGGCGACTTCCGGCAATGAACAGAGTGCCGAGCGGCTGATCTCGCCGCGGGTCGATGAGGCGCTGCGCAACCAGTTCGGCAAGCTCGAGCTTCAGGAGATCATTGCCGAGAAGCGCGACCAGCTGATGTCGGAGCCCACCCACGAGCTCGACCAGATCATGCGCAAGGAGCTCGGGGTGGCGATCCTCGACATCCGTATCAAGCGCATCGATTTGCCCGACGAGGTGACCCAGGCGGTCTACGAGCGGATGCGTACCGAACGCCATCGCGAAGCGCGCGAGTACCGGGCCCAGGGCCAGGAACAGGCCGAGAAGATCCGCGCCAATGCCGAGCGTCGCCGTCAGGTGCTGCTCGCCGAGGCGCAGTCCAAGGCCGAGACACTGCGGGGCCAGGGTGATGCCGAGGCGGCGTCGATCTATGCCGAGGCCTATCAGCAGGACGCCGAGTTCTTCCGCTTCTATCGCAGCCTCAACGCCTACAAGGACAGCTTCAACGGCAAGCAGGACCTGCTGGTGCTCGAGCCGGACAGCGACTTCTTCCGTTACCTGAACAGCCCGACCCCGTCCGGGGCAGGGCAGACCGACGGTCCCTGAGGCCGCGGCCCCCCGGGGTACACCCGGGGGGCAAACATGGTAGAATCCTTCAACCGGGCGTGGCCCGGTTTTTTTGTGGCCATTCATCTCTGGCAGGACAGGCAAATGACCATCGCAGATCGCTGGCTGCTACCTGACGGCATGGACGAAGTGCTCCCGCCGCAGGCGAGTCGCATGGAGGAGTTGCGCCGGGCGCTGCTCGACCTCTATCACCGCTGGGGGTATGACCTGGTGGTGCCGCCCCCGGTCGAGTTCCTCGACTCGCTGCTGACCGGCACGGGCACCGACCTGGATCTGCAGACCTTCAAGCTCACCGATCAACTCACCGGCCGCATGATGGGCGCCAGCGCCGATGTCACGCCCCAGGTGGCACGCATGGACGCCCATTCCCTGAAGCGACGCGGTCCCGCCCGGCTGTGTTACTGCAGCCATGTGCTGCGGGCCAAGGCGGACCCGCATCAGGGCGGGCGCAGCCCGGTTCAGGTCGGCGTCGAGCTGTTCGGCCACGCCGGGCTCGAGGCCGATCTGGAGATCCTGCGCCTGGGGCTGGACAGCCTGGCGACGGCAGGCGCCGACGAGGTGCATCTGGCGCTGGGGCATATCGGCATCTATCGTGCCCTGGTGCAGGCGGCGGACCTGTCGCGCGAGGCCGAGGCGGCCCTGTTCGAGGCGATCGAGCGCAAGTCGCCCGCGGAAACCGAGGCACTGGTCGCCGCCCAGATCCACGACGGTGCGATCGCCCGCATGCTGCGCGCACTGCCGCAGCTGCATGGTGACGTCGAGATGCTCGACGAGGCTCGGCGTGTCTTCACCGAAGCGCCGGCGGCGGTCAGCGATGCCCTCGACCAGCTCGAGGCGCTGTGCCGGGGGGTTGCCGATGCGCACCCGGATGTCACCCTGTACCTGGACCTGGCGGACCTGCGCGGCTACCAGTACCACACCGGCATGATGTTCGCCGCCTACGTGCCCGGCTACGGCCAGGCGCTGGCCAAGGGCGGGCGTTACGACGATACCGGCCAGGCCTTCGGTCGCGCGCGCCCGGCCACCGGTTTCTCGATGGACCTCAAGCTGCTGGCCACGCTGGTCGAGAGCGAGCCCGCCGTGGACGGCATCTGGGCGCCGGCGGTGGCCATCGACGACGCCGTGGCGCGCAGCCGGCTCGATGCCGTGGTGACGCGTCTGCGGGCCGACGGCGAGCGCGTGGTGCGGGCCCTGCCGGGGCAGTCGACGGGGCCGGCCGAGCATCGCTGCAACCGCCAGCTGGTGCGCATGGGCGACGACTGGCAGGTATCGCCCCTGGCGTGACGATGGCCGGGCAGGGCATCGCCACGCCACGGTCAGCGGATTCTTCGATCAAGAGACGAGAGTAATGGGCAAGAACGTAGTCGTACTAGGTACCCAATGGGGTGACGAGGGCAAGGGCAAGGTCGTCGATCTGCTCACCGAGTCGGCGTCCGCGGTGGTGCGTTTCCAGGGCGGTCACAACGCTGGCCACACCTTGGTCATCGACGGCGAGAAGACCGTCCTGCACCTGATCCCCTCGGGGATCCTGCGTGACGACAAGACCTGCGTGATCGGCAACGGGGTGGTGCTGTCTCCGGAGGCGCTGATCAGCGAGATTCGGGAACTGGAAGCCAAGGGCGTGCCGGTTCGCGAGCGCCTGCGCCTGTCGCCGGCCTGCCCGCTGATCCTGTCATACCACGTGCGCCTCGATCAGGCGCGCGAGAAGGCGCGCGGCGTGGCCAAGATCGGTACCACCGGCCGCGGCATCGGTCCGGCCTACGAGGACAAGGTGGCGCGTCGCGGCCTGCGCCTGGGCGACCTGCTGCACCGCGAGCGTTTCGCCTCCAAGCTCGGCGAGGTGCTGGACTACCACAACTTCGTGCTGCAGCACTACCACGGCGAAGCGCCCGTGGACTTCCAGCAGGTGCTCGACGAAGCCATGACCATGGCCGAGGAACTGCGGCCGATGGTCTGCGACACGGTGAGCCTGGTCCACGAGATCCGCAAGGCCGGCGACAACATTCTCTTCGAGGGCGCCCAGGGCTCGCTGCTGGATATCGACCACGGCACCTATCCGTACGTCACCAGCTCCAACACCACCGCCGGCGGCACCGCCACCGGCTCCGGCGTCGGTCCGCTGTATCTGGACTACGTGCTGGGGATCACCAAGGCCTACACCACCCGCGTGGGTTCCGGACCGTTTCCCACTGAGCTGTTCGATGAGTTCGGCCGCCATCTGGCCGAGAAGGGCCACGAGTTCGGCGCCACCACCGGCCGTCCGCGCCGCTGCGGCTGGTTCGATGCCGTGGCCCTGCGCCACGCCGTGCAGGTCAACTCGGTCTCCGGTATCTGCCTGACCAAGCTGGACGTGCTCGACGGCCTCGAGAACATCCGCGTCTGCGTGGGCTATCGCAGCAAGGACGGCGAGAAGCTCGACACCCCGGTGGATTCCGAGGGCTACGAGGCAGTCGAGCCGATCTACCAGGACCTGCCGGGCTGGAGCGAGTCGACGCTGGGCATCAAGCGCGTCGAGGACCTGCCCGCCAATGCACGTGCCTACATCAGCTTCCTCGAGGAGCAGACCGGCACGCCGATCGACATCATCTCCACCGGCCCGGATCGCAACGAGACCATCGTGCTGCGCAACCCGTTCTCCGACTGACGCCGCCGTGGGCTGGCCAGGCCAGTCCGCAGTGAACGAAAAGGACCCCGCCATGATGGCGGGGTCCTTGCGTTTGCGCATGCCGCGCGGCGGAGGGCACCGCCGCCGAGGCGGGGCGCCCGTGCCGTCAGGGCGACGCCGTGTCGCCGGCCACCTTGCTGGCGGCGGCCTGGGCGGCCTGGTCGTTCTGCAGCAGGTCGCGCATGGTACGCAGGGCGGCCTCGCCACGGCTCTCCAGAGTCTGGTCGAGCCACAGCAGCGCCTGATCCTGGTTGGCGTCTTCCAGCCCCTGCTGCCAGAGATAGGCCTTGGCCAGGGCCAGGCGCGCCGTGGGGTGGCCCTGGCGTGCCGCGCGGAACAGGTATTCCGCGCCCTTGGCGGCATCCTTCTCGACGCCTTCGCCGCGCAGGTAGGCGCGTCCCAGGGCGGCCTGGGCGCCGGCGTGGCCTTGATCCGCGGCCCGGGTCAGCAGCTTGATGCCTTTCTGTTCATCCTGGGTGATGCCGTCACGCCCGTAGAGCAGCGCGCGTCCCAGGTTGGCCAGTGAGGAGAGGCTGCCCGCATTGGCGGCGCGGGTCAGCCACTGCTTGGCCTCGGCCGGGTCCTTGGTGACGCCGGTGCCGTTGAGGTAGGCCTCGCCGAGCACCTGAGCGGCATAGGCGTTGCCCTGGCGCGCCGAGCGCTTGAGCAGCGCGATGCCTTTCTGCGGCTGACGCGACACGCCGTTGCCCTGCAGGTAGGCCTGCCCCAGGGTCTGCATGGCGCCCAGGTTGCCGCCGCGGATGGCCCGCTGGAGCAACTGGACGCCCCGCTGCGGGTCGGCGCTGACATTCTCGCCCTTGAGCAGCATGGTGCCGAGGTCGGCCATGGCGCCGGTGTGGCCGCGGGCGACGGCGATCTTCAGGTACTTGAGCCCCTTGTCGGTATTTTTCGGGAAGGGCGAGCCGTCGATGTAGGCGCGGCCCAGGCTGGCGGCGGCACCGCCGTGGCCGGCCCGGCTGGCCTTGGTCAGCCAGCGGTAGGCCTTCTGGGCATCCATGGGCACGCCGTTGCTGCCATCGAGATAGGCGCGCCCGAGATCGGCCATGGCCGCGGGATCGCCGAGCCGGGCGGCGTGGATGATGGCATCGATGTTGCCGGCACCCTTGCCATGCTTGCGGTAGAGCCGGGCCAGCGCCAGCTCCGCGGAGTCATGACCGGCATCGCGGGCCTTTTCCAGCCAGCGCTTGGCCTGGCGGAAGTCGCGGGGCACACCGGTGCCGTCGCGGTAGGCACGCCCCAGCACCACCATGGCGTAGTCGTCGCCCTGGCTGGCGGCCCGGGTCAGCAGGGAGACCGCCTTTTCGCTCTGCCCGCGATCCGCCAGTGGACCGTCGAGATAGGCCTTGCCGAGTGCGGTCATGGCAGTGGTATCGCCGGCCTCGACGGCCTTGCGCAGCCACCGCTCGGCAGCGTCGGGATCGGCGGGCAGGGTCTTGCCTTCCAGATAGGCTTCGCCGAGCAGGCGGGCAGCATAGTCCTGCCCCTGCCGGGCGGCCTGCTTCAGCAAGGTTTCCGCCTTCCGGGCGTCCGGTGCCACCCCGGTGCCCTTGAGATAAGCTTCGCCGAGCTGCGCGGTGGCGTAGCTGCTGCCGGCCTGCTGGCCACGCTGCAGGTAGTCGATCGCCTTGGCGGGCTGTGCCGGGAAGTCCTCCTTGCCGTTCAGATACAGGTCCCCCAGCACGGCCAGGGCCAGCGGGTCGCCCTTTTGTGCGGCACCCTGCAGCAGCTGGATGCCCTGGCGACGCGCCGGGGGCAGCGCGTCACCGGCGATGTAGGCGCGCCCCAGGGCGACGGCGGCATTGGTCGAGCCCTGATCGGCGGCCTTGGCCAGCCAGGATTCGGCCTCCTTGGGGCGCAGCGTGACCCCCTTGCCGTCGAGCAGCGCCGAGCCCAGGTGGTACATGGATTCGACATCGCCGGCCTTGGCGGCCTTCTCGAGCATGGCCAGGCCACGCTGGGTCTCGCCCTGCTCGAGCAGGGCCTGGCCGACCTTGCCCAGGGCATCCGGGTCGCCCGAGTCGGCGGCCTTCATCAGCCAGCGGCGCTGCTCCTCCGGCTGGTAGCCGAGCAGGCCGTCCCGTGCATACAGGCTGGCCAGGTCGGTCATCGCGCCAACGTCGCCCTGGCGTGCCAGGGTGGTGGCATGTTCGGCATAACGTTGAGCGTAGTCCTTGGCCTT
This sequence comes from Halomonadaceae bacterium T82-2, assembly GCA_001577635.1. Classification (GTDB taxonomy): domain Bacteria; phylum Pseudomonadota; class Gammaproteobacteria; order Pseudomonadales; family Halomonadaceae; genus Modicisalibacter. The sequence goes on from LSBP01000007.1 coordinate 94,287, forward strand.
GGCCGGGTCGGCCTGATACCAGCCGCCGGGGCGGTAGGCGTCGGCCAGCTCGCGCAGGGCGCCGGCGTCACCGGCCTCCACGGCCTTCTGATAGAGCGCGATGGCGCGCTGGGGATTGCGCTTGATGCCTTCGCCCCGGGCCAGCATGCCGGCAAGCTTGGCGGCGGCCTGATCGGCCTCGCCGGCCTCGATGGCCTGGCGGTACAGGTAGAAGGCCAGGGTGGGGTTGCGTTCGACGCCGTCGCCCTCTAGGTACAGGTCGCCCAGTTTCACGGAGGCGTTGCCCAGCGACGAGTTGGGCCGGTGCAGGGCCTTTCCATAATACTCGGCGGCCAGCCTTGGGTCCCGGGGTACGCCCTGGCCCTTGTCGTAGAGCTTGCCCAGGTCATAGTAGGCGGGCAGCATGCCTTCGCGCCCCAGGGCCTTGAAGCTGGCGATGGCTTTCTCGTACTGGCCCTGTTCGGCGGCCTGGCGAGCGAAATCCATGCGCCCCCAATCCATGCCGCCCATGTCGACGGGGCGACCGCCGTCGAACCAGTCGACGTAGGCGGCGGGCACCGGCGGCACGGCGGCATCGCGTTGCACCTCGTGCGTGGCACAGCCGGCCGCCGCAAGCAGCAGCGGCGAGGCGATCAGCAGGCGCTGCCAGGAGGCGGTTCGGTGGCCTCGGCGAAGCGAATGTCCAAGCATGTCAGGTTCCTCCGTGATGATGGGCGCCACGAGTCCGTACGGGCATCATTTCTGATTCTGGAAGGTGCGGGCCCGACGCTTCTGGGCAGCGGTGAACGCTTGCTGCTGGGCGGCGGGATCCATGAAGTACAGGGTCACGTAGCCGCCGGCGCCGCGATTCTCGATCGGGCGCATGGTGCGCAGAAACTGCTCCAGGCGCGGCTCGTCGAAGTGGCTGAGGTAGATCTCCATCCAGGCCAGGTACTGGTCATCCTTGAGGAAGCCCTTGTACTGCTCGTGAGGCGCCAGATCGCCGAGCTTGTCGGGGTCTTCGAGGATATCGATGGCGAAGTTCACGGCATCCTTGATGGTGTGGCCATCGACCTCGAGGTTGAAGACGTCATAACCCTGCCGCGAGACGATCTGCAGGTTGGGGATCAGGTAGAGCAGGGCATAGTTCTGATAGTGACTGGCGCGCCGACCACGCTTCATTTCCAGTGGCAGGGCACCTTTCTTGGTCAGGTCATGCAAGGCCGAGTAGATGGCGCTGACACCGAAACGGAACAGCTCGTCGTCGTCGGTCAGCACGCCGACCATCGAGGCGTACAAGGCACGTCGATAGAAGTGGTTGTTGCAGCAGCTGTTGTTGGGCTGACCGGGGATCGCCTTGTGCTTGTAGGCCAGGTCCCTGAGCCACTGGTTGACCCGCTGCTTTTCCTCGTCCATGCCGTCCACTGCCGGGCGTACCACAGAGTAGGCCTCGGCCGCCGAGAAGATCATCGACTCGGTCGAGAACCAGGCCTGGGGCTGGGATGACTCATAGTAGAAGTTCAGCAGGGCGTCGTGCTGCGCCCATTTGTCGAGAAAGCGGATCAGACACCGGCCATAGTAGACGTCGCCGCTGGTGACGTAAGCCCCGGCCAGCTTGGCCACGGCCTTCTCGAACTGGAACAGCGGTCCCGAAATCTTCCGCCAGGCCTTGGGGCTGGGGTAGAAGCCGGGGATACGGATCTCGGTGTCCAGCGGGGGAATGGCCAGCAACTGCTGGCAGCTGGGCCCGGTGGAAAGCTCCTCCACCTGGGTCAGCAGCATGGGGTTCTCGGTCTGCTGCAGCAGCTTCATGCGCGCCGGGACGTCGAAATAGGAGGCGTTGGGGTCGTTGACCGTGTACTTCGACAGGTCGAGCTGGTTGCGCTCCTTGATCGACATGCCCATGGCCGGCAGGGCCAGGACGGCGATCAGCAGGGCGGCGAGCGCCTGGCCGATGAGGCGGCGCCGCCCGAAGCAGCCGGAGAGGGTTGCGGTGATAGTGGTCATGGCGACTCGTTCGCGTGGAATGGGGCGGTCAGGTGCCGGCCGGTCACGGCCGGTCGGCGTAGAAGCGGAAGTCGGCGAAGTCGACGTGCTGGTCCCGGGGAGTGCGCCAGCTCTTGCCGTGACCGCCGAAGAAGGTCGAGAACATCAGGCCGTCGGCGTAGACCGTCGGCAACTTGCGGTAGACGATGCCGCGCTGCTCGAGAATCGGCCGGCCGTCGACCCAGACGCGGGCGATGCCGTTGCGACGCTGCGGATCGTTGAGCACGATCTCCTGCTCGATGGTGACCCACTTCCCGGTGGGGAAGTGCCAGAGACCGCGTCCCACGGACTTGCCGTAGTGTTTCTTCTTGTTGACGATGTATTCGTAAAGCTCGCCCTTCCCGTCGCGACGCCACATGAAGCGCATGGAGTAGCCGTCACCGGTGACGGCATCGCCGCCGCTGGGCGCGTTGCCGCCGTAGAGGCCGGGCAGTTTGCCGCCCTTGACGAAATCGAAGCCCTCGGGGAAGCGAACCTGGTAGCTCAGGCAGGCCCGATCGGCGCCATGCAGTGCGGGAATGGTGGCATAGAAGCCGGCGCCCCCCTCCGCCTTGTCGCCCGGCGAGGAGGTGCCCGCGGGATAGGCGACGCGCATGCCGGTTTCGCCGATGCCGGTCTGGGCGGGGGAGAGGATGGTCACGTTCTTGTCGGTGGCCCAGTCGTCATGGGTACCGAAAGCCTGGCGGATGGCTTCCTTGCTATCGGCCAGCTGCGGCGGCGCCGGGTCGGCGACCTCGGTGTAGCGCTCGGAGCAGGGCGACAGCTGGGGGATCGGCAGGTCGGGCTTGCCGGCCACGGCCTGGGCCGCGAAGACGCTCAGGGAAAGGCCGAGCGCCAGGCTCAGGCCGATGCGTTGCCGATAGTGGAATGCGGTCTTGCTGCTGTGACGTTCCAGCATTAGAGGCTCTCCTGGCCCGGGCGCGCCGTGGCGGCGGCCCGGACGTTGGCAATGGCTCGATTCAGCTCGATGTCTGCTTGACGGGCTGGCCGTTGGCGACGCTGCTGGCCGGCTTGTCGGCCTCGGCGTCGTCGCCCGAGCCGGTCACCGCGGCGAACAGGTCCGCGAACTCCTGGTAGACTGCGCGGCCCCCCTGCCAGATCCATTCCGCCGTGGTGTCGATCACCGGGGCCTCGCTGAAGCGCACGTCCACGGGCACCCCCACGGCGCTGGCCGGCAGCGGCGACTCCGGCACCAACAGCACGCTGGCGACGTTCTGCTGCTGGCGCACCCACTTCGGGAAGCCGGCGCGCGGCTGACGCTCGACGTCCAGCGAGACGCTGCGTACCTGGGCGGCGATCGGCTCGGAGGCGTTGGGCAGGGCGATGTAGGCGCGCTGGTGCGGCTCGATGCGATCGATATCGTCCATGTGCACCAGGGCTTCCACCATGACGTCGTTCTCACCGGTCTGGATGAGGGTCATGATGCGTTCGCTCTGGTTGATGAAGGTCTCGCCGGCGCTGCTGCGCGCCCAGGCGACGAGACAGTTGCAGGGGCTGTAGATGGTGTTCTCCGACGCGCGTGCCTCGAGGGCGTCGATACGCGAACGCTGGTAGTCGTTGGCGGTCTCGAACTGCTTCATGCGTACCCGCGCGACTTCCGGCGGCACGCTCTCGAAGTTGGTCGGCGTGCCGCTGGCGCCACTGTCGCCGGACGGGATATAGACCTCCTTGGTGCCGGGCGCCTCGATGCGCTCCTTGAGGTTCTTGATCAGCTGGCTGTTGTAGTTCAGCGAGGCCTTGGCCAGGATCAGGTCGGTCTTGAGCTCGCTGTTCTTGACGCGGACCAACTCCTGGTCGCGCTCGACACGATCGCCGGCATGGAAGCCGTGCTCGGCGAGAATGCCCGAGCCGGGGGCACGGATGTCGATGCGCGGGGCCGTCACCGCGGCGAAGTCGGGCTCGATGAGCATGAAATTGCGATAGGCGGTGGCGGCGATCACCGCCAGCAGGGTGACAGCGGCCAGCCCCAGCGCAGCGTAGCGGCCCCAGGGGCGGCGAGTCTTGCTCTCCGTCTGGGGGGCCTTGGCGGTCCGGCGCTTGCGCGGCGTCTGCGGATCCTCGCTGCCGACCAGGCCTTCCACGGTGGCGTGGTTGCCGCTCAGGTAGGCGCGAATAATCCGGCGCAGCAGTTCCCGGTGACGGCGTTCGATGCGGGTGATCTCGAAGGCCACCTCGTGCTGTTGGCCACCGCGCTCGCCATGATCGCGCAGCACCTTGGCATCGACGGGCACGATCAGTTCGGCGGTCCCGGCCGAGAGCAGCAGCGAGACCGAGATCACCTGATCGGCCTGCATCGGGGTGTCGCTGTACACCGAGAAGCCGCCCATGGAGAGGTCATGGCCGACCAGGGTGGCGCCGTCGGCGAAGCGTACCTCAAAGGGGACGTCGACGCGGACGTGGCGGCGCTCGTCACGGCGCTCGTGATGGATCTGGTCGCCGGTGGCGGGACGCGACGCATCGTCGCGTCGCTCGTCGCGCGGGCGACCGGCGAGGGTCGGTTCGGTCCGGCCCGGGTCGTGATTGTCGTCGTGGCTCATTCGGGGATCCTCCTTGTCCTGTAGATCCATGTCCGGTTACTGGCGGCGCTCGGTAGAGGCGCGACGGACGTCCATATCGTCGAGGGTGACCGTGCCGGAGGCGGTGTCCAGGCGGCAGGGGTTGTCGCTGCGGCAGGTCAGTGTCCGGGTCTCGCTCAGGGTATGCCCCTGGGCATCGTGAAGGCGGCTTGCCAGGCTGGTGTTGACATACCAGGTGGTGGGCCGTTCGCCACCGTGGCCGCGGAAGGTCCGGGCGCGCACGTCGCCGACCTCGAAGAGCTTCTCGGTAAAGCGCTTGCCGACCCGCATGTTGCCCGCCGGCAGTTGCACGGTGCTGCCTTCCGGCGCGTCGGCCAGCGCCAGCGCGAGCCAGTAGCCGTCATCGCGGTCGGGGGCCGGGCCGTCATCGGTCAGCATGGCGCTCTGATCCTCGAGCACGGCAAAGGCCACGCGGTCCGGCGGGGCTATCACGCCGACCGTCAGCGCCAGGACGAGGATCATCGAGCCGACATACACGGCGTGCATGAAATGCCCCATGCGGCGCTGGCGCTTGGCGGCACGCGGGTCGTCAGGCTCGCCTGCCGAGATCCCCTGGCGCGACCAGGACTGGCGATTGAAGCGGAAGCTGACATAGGTCTTCAGCAGGCCACCACCCACCTGGTTGTAGTACAGCATGGGGATCCACAGCAGGCTGAATCGGCCGTGCTGGAGGGCCAGCACGGTGGCGGTGACGCTGCGCGTGAAGAGGATCCACAGCAGGTATGCGAAGATGAACGAGGGGCGCACGAACAGCGTCAGCATGATCGCCACCGAGGGGCCGATCAGCGTGGTCCACATCGATAGCCGCTGGTCGACCAGGCTCCACCAGGTGAACAGCCCCATCTTCCTGGGCCCCAGCGCGATGGCGCGGCCGCTGGTACGCAGCATGTTGCCGTACCAGCGCTTCATCAGGTCGAGGCTCGAGGCGAAGAAGCGGTCCTTGTCGGGCAGCTCCTCGAACCCGGATACATAGACGTCCGGGATGTAGAGCATCTTCCAGCCGTTCTTGAGCAGCCAGAACCAGGTCGACTTGTCGTCGCCGGACAGGAACTTGAAGTTGCCGAAGCGCCAGTGCTCGATATGGTCGTTCTCGACCAGCTCGATGAAGCCGGGGTCCGTGGCCAGCTCGGCACGGAAGGCGCTGTAGCGACCGGTCAGCACCAGCAGGCGCTCGGAAACCGACCCCGAGCTCATCACTAGGTGGCGCTGGGCATAGCGCAGGTCGTACCACTCCTTGGTGACGTCGCCGCCGTTGACGATGGCGCTGTTGTTGGTGGTCAGCGCGCCTAGGTCGTCCTTGACGAAGAAGAACGACAGCGAGCGGGCCAGCGTGCCGGGCTCGATGCGGATATCGCCGTCCATCGACACTAGCAGCGAGCGATGGCTGGGCATGCGCCGCGAGATGGCGCGCAGCACTTCGGCCATCGCCGAGCGCTTGCCGTCGCCCTTCTGGAACATGTAGCTGACCTCGACATTGGCGGGCCAGCCGTTTTCCGCCATGACATGATCGATCACGTCGACGTCGCTGCGATCGGAGATCGCCGCGAAGATGGTCGTGGGCACGCCGTAGTCGGCGGCGTCGCGGATCAGTGCGTCATAGACGGCGAAGCTGACCTCGGGCTCGATGCGAAACGAGGTACACAGCACATACAGGGCATCGGGTTTTTCGCGGGCGTCGGCGGCATCGGCCTGCCGGCGCAGCCGGGGAAACACGCGGCGGTTGTACCACACGGAGCGAATCGCGATGGTAAACCACCAGGAATAACGCCAGGCGCCGATGACGCCGATGGCGAGAATGAAGCTCTTGGAGCCGGGCGAGAAGACTTCCGGCGGCAGCTCGAAGACGAGGACGACGATCAGCGACAGCAGGAACAGCAGCGTCGTCAACTCCGTGATCCGGCTGGCACGTGAGCCGCCGGTAAGCTCGTTCAGCGACATGACGAACCTTCCTCATCGAACGGTGGCGCGACGCGTGATACCTGATGGTCTCGCGTGGCCCCGTTGTCTGATGGGGCGCCGCCGCAGCGGCGCCGTGACAACATGTGGTCGTTTGCGCGGAATTGCCGGCCGGTGCGGTCGGCAATCGCGGGAAGACCGGGAACGGCGAGCAACGCCAGGCGCGGCCCGCCGGTGACGGCGGCTCAGGCGGCCGCGCGTCTTGCCTGTTGCCGGTTCAGGGATTCGCCGCGGCCGATGGCGTAGTAGAGCAGGCCGGCGTCCTTGACGATCTCGGGGTCGAAGAGGTTGCGCCCGTCGACGACCACCGGGGTGCGCAGCGTCTGGCGCAGGTTGTCGAAGTCGATCGCGCGGAAGATCTTCCATTCCGTGCAGATGACCAGGGCGTCGGCCCCTTCCAGGGTGTCGTCACGCCGGTCGACCAGTACCAGGTCGTCGCGTTCGCCATAGATGCGGCGGCACTCGTCGGCAGCCTCGGGATCGAAGGCCTGGACCCGGGCACCGCTGTCCCACAGCGCTTCCATCAGCTCGCGGCTGGGCGCCTCGCGCATGTCGTCTGTGTTGGGCTTGAAGGCCAAGCCCCACAGGGCGATGGTCTTGCCCTTGAGGTCGCCGTCGAACGCCTGGTTGAGCTTTTCGAAGAGGCGCGTCTTCTGGCGCAGGTTGACGGACTCGACCGCCCCCAGAAGCTGGGCGTCATAGCCGATGTCCGTGGCGGTCTGGGCGAGTGCCTTGACGTCCTTGGGGAAGCAGGAACCGCCATAGCCGCAGCCGGGGTAGATGAAGTGATAGCCGATGCGCGGGTCCGAGCCGATCCCGTGGCGCACATGCTCGATATCGGCCCCCAGGCGCTCGGCCAGGTTGGCGATCTCGTTCATGAAGCTGATCTTGGTGGCGAGCATGGCGTTGGCCGCGTACTTGGTCAGCTCCGCGCTGCGCACGTCCATGAACATCAGCTTTTCATGGTTGCGGTTGTAGGGGGCATAGCATTCGCGCATCGCCTTGCGCACGGCTTCCGAATCGGTGCCGACGATGATGCGTGCGCCCTTCGAGAAGTCCTCGATCGCCGCGCCTTCCTTGAGGAATTCCGGGTTCGAGCAGACATCGAAGTCGACGTCGGCACCGCGGGCCTCGAGGGTGCGCCGCAGGGTATCGCGGACCTTGTCGGCGGTGCCCACCGGCACGGTGGACTTGTCGATCACCACCTTGTACTCGTTCATGTGCTGGCCGATGGTTTCGGCAACCTTGAGCACGTACTTGAGGTCGGCGCTGCCATCCTCGTCGGACGGCGTGCCCACGGCGATGAACTGGAGCTTGCCGAAACGCACCGCTTCCTCGGCGTCGGTGGTGAAGCGCAGGCGCCCGGCATCGCGGTTCTCCGCGATCATCGACTCCAGGCCGGGTTCGTAGATGGGAATCTCGCCGCGGTTGAGCCGCGCGATCTTGTCGGCGTCAACATCGACGCAGACGACGTCATGGCCGACATCGGCCAAACAGGTACCGGTGACCAGGCCGACATAGCCTGATCCGAAGATGGTAATCCGCATCTTGCACCTCTCCATGGTGGTTGTCTGGTGTCACGATCTGCAATGCGTCTGGCCACTGGGCCAAATGCCACGCGAGCGCGCCGGGCTGCGACTGAAATCCATTCCTTGGGCCCGGGGCGAGAACGGCATGCCTGCCTGGTTCTCGCCGGTATTATGTCATTGTCGGGCAGCACCGTTACCGGGGGGTGACATACTGCCGCGACCTGGCGATCTTTTCTAAATTAGCAAGGTTAAGTTATGTAATCGCCGGGTAACGTCAAATAGCGTAGAGGCTCCATCGACAAAGGTCAACATGCGCCCGGGTGAATTTTTGCACACTGTTTTCTTACTCGATGGCCGTACCGGCCTCAGCGGGCGCTTCACAGCGCCGTCATAGAGGACTAAAATGGTCCCCAATTCCGACAGGCTGGAGGATCGCGATGCTCAAGCTGTCAAAACTGACCGATTACGCCGCCGTGGTGATGGCGCAGATCGCCCGCCACCCGGAACGGGCACATGCGGCGGCCGACCTGGCCAGTGCCGTGCAGCTGCCGCATCCCACCGTGAGCAAGACGCTGAAGATGCTGGTGCGGGCCGGGCTGCTGACCTCGCGGCGGGGCGCGCAGGGCGGTTATCGCCTGTCGCGGGCACCCGGCGAGATCACCGCCAGCGACATCATCGCCGCCATCGAGGGGCCGGTCGCCATGACGGAATGCAGCCAGGCCGACGGGGACTGTGACCTGGCCAGCAGCTGCGGTGTCGCCGACAACTGGCAACGGGTCACCGTGGGCGTGCGCACCCTGCTCGACAGCGTGACCCTGGCGCATCTGGCGCGCGCCGAGCCGCTCAAGTTGCCGGTGCAGTTACCCATACAGAGCGTGACCCTGGCCGCCACGGCCGAGGGCTGACGTCGACCAAGGCTTGATGACAGGGTGCAGTGCGATGCGCCCGGAGGGGAGAATCATGGCAACAGAGGAAATGGAGCAACTCGTTCGTCGCGAGTACACCCAGGGCTTCGTGACCGACATCGAGAGCGACACGGTGCCCCCGGGACTCGACGAGAGCGTCATTGCCTTCATCTCGCAGAAGAAGGGCGAGCCGCAGTGGATGCTCGACTGGCGGCTCGAGGCCTATCACCAGTGGCTGAAGATGAAGACGCCCTCCTGGGCGCATCTCGACTACCCGCCGATCGACTATCAGGCGATCTCCTACTACAGCGCGCCCAAGAAGCCCGAGGATCGTCCCCAGAGCCTCGACGAGGTTGACCCCAAGCTGCTCGAGACCTACGAGAAGCTGGGCATTCCGCTGCACGAGCGGGCGGCACTGGCCGGTGTCGCGGTCGATGCGGTCTTCGATTCGGTGTCGGTGACCACCACCTTCAAGGAGAAGCTGGCCGAGGCGGGCGTGATCTTCTGTTCGATCTCCGAGGCGATCCGCGACTACCCGGAGCTGGTCAAGCAGTACCTGGGCAGCGTGGTGCCGCAGGGCGACAATTACTTCGCCGCGCTCAACTCGGCGGTCTTCACCGACGGCTCCTTCGTCTACGTGCCCGAGGGCGTGACCTGCCCGATGGAGCTGTCCACCTACTTCCGCATCAACGCCGCCAACACCGGCCAGTTCGAGCGCACCCTGATCGTCTGCGACAAGCGCGCCCAGGTCTCCTATCTGGAGGGCTGCACGGCGCCCCAGCGCGACGAGAACCAGCTGCACGCCGCGGTGGTCGAGCTGGTGGCGCTGGAAGACGCCTACATCAAGTACTCCACGGTCCAGAACTGGTATCCGGGCGACGAGGACGGCAAGGGCGGCATCTACAACTTCGTCACCAAGCGCGCCGACTGCCGCGGTGACCGCTCGAAGGTGTCCTGGACCCAGGTCGAGACCGGCTCGGCGATCACCTGGAAGTACCCGTCGTGCATGCTGCGCGGCAAGGACAGCGTCGGCGAGTTCTACTCCGTGGCGGTGACCAACGGCCGCCAGCAGGCCGATACCGGCACCAAGATGATCCACATCGGCGAGAATACCAAGTCGACCATCGTCTCCAAGGGCATCGCTGCCGGGCGCAGCGACCAGGCCTATCGCGGGTTGGTGAAGATCGGCCCGCGCGCCAAGCGGGCGCGCAACTTCACCCAGTGCGACTCGCTGCTGATCGGTGACCGCTGCGGCGCACACACCTTCCCGTACCAGGAGATCGGCAACAGCACGGCGACCGTCGAGCACGAGGCGACCACCTCGAAGATCGGCGAGGACCAGCTGTTCTACTGCCGCCAGCGCGGTATCTCCGAGGAGGACGCGGTCAACATGATCGTCAACGGTTTCTGTAAGGACGTCTTCCAGGAGCTGCCGATGGAGTTCGCGGTGGAGGCGGAGGCGCTGCTGAACGTGACGCTCGAAGGCGCCGTGGGTTAACCGGGAAACGGCTGCGCGACGCCTGTGCGGCGTTGGCAGCGGGCTCGAGAATGCTCATTGACAGTCGTCAACTCCGCTTCTCTCGCCCGCTGCCGCCTGGCCCAGACGCCGCTCGCGCGTTTCTCGAGGGTGATATGGCAACGTATTCGTCGGAGGGCGCGATGGCGCCCTCGAATCCAGATTGAAGGTGGCAACACATGCTCGAAGTCAAAGATCTGCACGTGTCGGTGGACGGCAAGGAAATCCTCAAGGGGCTGAGCCTGACGGTCAACGCCGGTGAGGTGCATGCCATCATGGGTCCCAACGGCGCGGGCAAGTCGACGCTGTCCTCGGTGATCGCGGGCAAGGACGGCTACGAGGTGACGGCCGGCTCGATCACCTTCGAGGGTCGGGACGTGCTGGAGATGGAGATCGAGGAGCGCGCCCGGGCGGGGCTGCTGCTGGGCTTCCAGTACCCGGTGGAGATTCCCGGCGTCAAGAACATCTACCTGCTCAAGGCGGCGCTCAACGCCCAGCGGGCGGCCCGCGGCGAGGGCGAGGTCCCGGCCCCGGAATTCATGAAGCGGGTCAAGGAGAAGCTGGCGTTCATGAAGATGGACCCGAGCTTCCTGCAGCGCGCCGTCAACGAGGGGTTCTCCGGCGGCGAGAAGAAGCGCAACGAGATCCTGCAGATGCTGGTGCTCGAGCCCCGGCTGGCGATGCTCGACGAGATCGATTCCGGCCTCGACATCGACGCGCTCAAGGTGGTGGCCGAGGGCGTCAACTCGCTGCGCAGCGAGGAGCGCGCCGTGCTGATGGTGACCCACTACCAGCGTCTGCTCGACTACATCGTGCCCGACAAGGTCCACGTGCTGCTCGATGGTCGCATCGTCAAGTCCGGTGACAAGGACCTGGCGCTCGAACTCGAGTCGCGCGGCTATGAATGGGTGCAGGAGGAGTCTGCGGCGTGAGCGACAAGACCCAACCGAGTGCAGAACAGCGCTTTCTCGAGAAGCTGAAGGCGCGCGAGGCGGTGCGCGGTGCCGAGCCGACCTGGATCGCTGCGCGGCGCCAGGCCGCGGCGGCACGCTTCGAGGCGATCGGCTTTCCCGGCAGGCGGGTCGAGCAGTGGAAGTACACCGACGTGCGGCGCATCCGTGACGGGGAATTCGCGCTGGCCGACGACGCCGACTTCTCGCCGGCCCAGGCCGCCGCCCTGACGCTGCCGATCGAGGCGATCCGGTTGAGCTTCGTCGATGGCGTGTTCGCGCCCGAGCTCTCCGATACCGGCGCGCTGCCCGCTGGCGCGAGCGTCGAGCCGCTGACCCGGGCGCTGGCCGACAACCACGAGGCCGTGGGTGCCGTGCTGGGCCGTCTGACCGGCGTCGAGTTCTCGCCGTTCGCCGCGCTCAACACCGCCTTCGCCGAGGAGGGCGCCGTCATTCGTCTGGCGCCGGGAACCGTGGTCGAGACGCCGATCCTGCTGCAGTTCCTCTCCCGGGCCGGCGAGCGGCCGGTGATGAGCCATCCGCGGGTGCTGATTCAGGCCGGGGCACGCAGCCAGGCCACGGTGCTCGAGCATTACGTCGGCGACCCGACGGCCGCCAATTTCACCAACGTGGTCGCCGAGGCCATCCTCGAGCGCGGCGCCCTGCTGACCCACTACACCCTGCAGGAGTCGCCGCTCGACGACCTGCTGGTGCGCAGCCTGCAGGTCGAGCAGGGGCGCGACAGCCGCTTCACCTCGTTCACCGTCAACCTGGGCGGCGCGCTGGTGCGCAACGACCTGGTGGCCGACCTCAACGCCCAGGGGGCCGAGGCCAACTACTACGGGCTGTTCTTCGCCCAGGGGCGCCAGCATGTCGACAACCACACCCTGGTCAATCACAACGCGCCGCTGACGTTCTCCAACGAGAACTACAAGGGCGTGCTGGACGATCGTGCCCGGGGCGTGTTCAACGGCAAGGTGGTGGTCAAGCGCGACAGCCAGCAGATCGAGGCGCACCAGAGCAACGCCAACCTGCTGCTCTCCGATCGCGCCGAGATCGACACCAAGCCGGAGCTTGAGATCTACGCCGATGACGTCAAGTGCTCCCACGGGGCGACCACCGGCCAGCTCGACGAGGACGCCGTGTTCGCGCTGCGAGCGCGCGGCATCGACGCGCAGACCGCCCGGGGCCTGCTGACCCTGGCCTTCGCCGGCGAGGTGATGGAGAAGGTGGAGCTGGACGCCGTCGCCGAGCGTGTCGAACTCACGGTGGCCGGCAAGCTGCCGGAACGCTTCAATCTCGGCGGGCTGGTCGAGGCGGCGCTGCTCGACGAGCAGGCATTCGAGGAGGCATCGGGCCATGACCGCAATGACTGATCTGACCCTGGACGTCGTCAGGGTACGTCGCGACTTCCCGATCCTCGAGCGCCGGGTTCACGGCCATCCGCTGATCTACCTGGACAATGCCGCCACCAGCCAGACGCCGCGGCAGGTGATCGAGACGCTCGATCACTACTATCGGCACTACAACGCCAATATCCACCGCGGGCTGCATACCCTGGCGGACGAGGCGACGGCGGCCTACGAGGCCACGCGCGAGACCGTGCGCGGCTTCATCGGCGCCCGCGAGACCCGCGAGATCGTCTTCACCCGCGGCACCACCGAGGCGATCAACCTGGTCGCCAACAGCTGGGGCCGGGCCAACCTGGGGCCCGGCGACGAGGTGCTGATCTCGCGGCTCGAGCATCACTCCAACATCGTGCCCTGGCAGCTGCTCGCTGCCGAGCGCGGTTTCACCATCCGGGTGATCCCGGTCGACGAGCGCGGCGCGCTGGACATGGCTGCCTACCGCGAGCTGGTCGGGGAGCGTACCCGGCTGGTGGCCGTCAACCACGTCTCCAACGCCTTCGGCACCATCAACCCGGTGGCCGAGATGGCGCGCATCGCCCACGAATACGGCGCGCTGATCCTGGTCGACGGCGCCCAGGCCGCGCCCCACGAGGTGGTCGACGTCACCGCCCTCGATGCCGATTTCTATGCCTTCTCGGGGCACAAGGTCTATGGCCCGACGGGTGTCGGCGTGCTCTACGGCAAGGCGGCGCTGCTCGAGGCCATGCCGCCCTGGCAGGGTGGCGGCGAGATGATCCGCACGGTGTCCTTCGAGGCTGGCACCACCTATGCCGAGATTCCCCACAAGTTCGAGGCGGGCACGCCGGCCATCGCCGAGGTGATCGCTCTGGGGCGCGCTCTGGAGTGGGTGGGCGAGATCGGCATCGGCCTGATCCGCGCCTGGGAGCACCGGCTGCTCGAGCACGCGCACCACGAGCTGGCCGCCATCGACGGGCTGCGCCTGCTGGGGACCGCGCCGCACAAGGCCGGGGTGGTCTCGTTCGTGGTGGAGGGCGCGCACGCTCAGGATATCGCGCTGCTGATCGACCAGCTGGGCGTGGCGATCCGTACCGGCAACCATTGCGCGCAGCCGCTGCTCCAGCAGTTCGGCGTCGACGCCACCTGCCGAGCCTCGTTCGCCGCCTACAACACGCCCGAGGAGATCGACATCTTCGTCGCGGCACTCAAACGCGCCATCGAGATGGTTCGCTAGGGGAGGGAGGACGCGTGTCGATGGAGCAACTGGAGAGTCTCTACAAGGGGCAGGAAATGCCCCTGCAGCGGGACGTGAACGCGATCTCGATTCCCTTCGGCAAGAGCGTCACTCTGGTCGAGGATTCAGTGGTCGGGGTGATGCAGGCCAAGGGCAGCACCGTCAGTGTCACCTACGAGGGGCGGCTGTACCTGATCGAGGGCAGTGACCTGGATGCGCTGGGCCTCGAGCCGCTGCCACGGCCGACCCTGCCGGAAGACGCCGACGATGCCGCGCTCGAGCAGTTCGTCTGGGACCAGCTACGCACCTGCTTCGACCCCGAGATCCCCGTCAACATCGTCGATCTCGGCCTGGTCTACGGGTGTCGCATCGAGCACCTGCTCACCGGCGAGCGGGTGGTCACCGTGCGCATGACCCTGACCGCCCCCGGTTGTGGCATGGGGGATGTCATTGCCGAGGATGCGCGGCGCAAGATCCTCGGGGCGCCGCAGATCTCGCGGGTACATATCGAGATCGTCTTCGACCCGCCGTGGAGCCGCGAGATGATGACCGAGGAAGCCCGGCTCGAGCTGGGGCTCTTCTGAGGTGCGTCCCGGCCGCCGGTGTCATGCCCGCTTGTGACGGGGAGGGCCCCCGGGTAGGATTCGTGCGCTGATGACTCCTTCGGATGGAGAGACGATGGCGCCGAAGCGTGCAATGGGCTGGCTGAAACGCGTGACGCTGCTGGGTGGAGTGCTGCTGCTGCTGGCGGCCGGCGTGGTGCTGGCCGCCAATCTGTGGGTGCTCGCCCGCACGCGCGACCGTATTCAGGATGACCTGCTGCTGTGCCGCACGGCACCCATCGGCATCGTCTTCGGGACGTCCTACTGGTCCCGCGATGGAGAGCGCAACCCGCATTATGCCGCCCGGCTGCATGCCGCGGCCCGGCTGATGCGCCTGCATCGCGTTCGGCACCTGCTGCTGTCGGGCGACAACCGCACGCGCTACTACAACGAGCCCGTGACCATGTGGCGCGACCTGCGCCGTGCCAATATTCCCGACGCGGCCATGACGCTCGACTATGCAGGGTTCAGTACCTTCGACACCCTCGTGCGGGCCCACGAGGTCTTCGGCGTCGACCGGGCGTTGCTGATCACTCAGGACTGGCATCTGCCGCGGGCGCTGTATCTGGCGCTGGCGGCGGGCATCGA
>LSBP01000030.1 GCA_001577635.1 Halomonadaceae bacterium T82-2
GCTTCGCCTTGTCCCCGGCGCCCACCATTGCTGGAGTTTGGAGGAGATGAGCTCTAAGCGGTGCTAGCGCAACCCACGCAGGACCCCGACGGGACGGCCGAGGCCGTCCCGTCGCTGGTTCAGGGGGCGTCGCCCGCGTCAGTCCTGCCGGGGGCGCACCAGGAACACCGAGGCGCGGGTATGGGTGGCGACCTTGCCGCCGTGAGAGGGGATCACCACATCCAGATGCTTCGGCGGGTGCGTCGGCATGATCACCAGGTCGGCCCCGTATTCGTCGATCGCGTCGATCAGCCGGTCATCCAGGTCGGCGATGGGGTCCGGGCAGATGATGAGCCGGGTGGTGACCGGCTGGCCATGCACCTCGGCGCGCTTCTGGGCAAAGGCGTCGAGTTTCTGCTGATGCTCCTCGGGAGTGCGCGCCACGGCCCCCGGGGTGTTGGCGGCGACCGCCACGTAACAGACCTCCGCATCGTAGAACTTGGCCTGGTCGGCAACCACCTGCAGCGAGGGCTCGATCACGTCGAAATGGGCGAGATCCACTGGCACCAGGATCTTCTTGAACATGCCTGTGCTCCTTGCGGCTTGCGAGAGTATCCACGAATGACCCTCTCAGTGTGGCTGCTGGATGAGGAATCGGGCAATCGCCTTTTCAACGCAAGCCGGCGGCCGGGCCGCTCTCAGATCAGGCCGGCGGCCTTGAGCAGGAAGACCCCCGCGCTGATGGTGAACAATGACACGAAGGTGGTGATGACGATGACGTTGGCGGCGAGCTGGGCGTTGCCGTTCACCGCCTTGGCCATCACGAAGCTGGCGGCGGCGCCGGGGCTGCCCAGGAACAGGAACAGGATGCCCAGCTCGGCGTCACGAAAGCCCAGGGCCAGGGCACCGAGCACGCCGAGCAGGGGGATCCACACGATCTTCCAGAGGCTGGCGTCCAGCGCCAGGCGGCTGCTGCGCTTGACCGACGTGAACGACAGGGTGCCGCCGATGCAGACCAGGGCCAGGGGCAGGGACATGGCGCCGAAGTAGTCGCCGGAGGTCATCAGCCAGGAGGGCAGATCGATGCCGAAATAGGCGAAGGGGATGGCCAGCAGCACGCTCAGGATCAACGGGTTTCTGGCGATGTGCTTGAGTATCGAGCCGATCCCGGATTTCGCGCTGGCGCTGTAGTAGGCGAGAATCGCCGCCGCCAGCACGTTGTAGACGATGATGATGCCGCCGGCAAGGATACCGCCCAGCGACAGGCCATAGTCGCCGTACTGGCTGGCGGCGAGCGCCAGGCCGACGATGCCGCAGTTGCCGCGGAAGGCGCCCTGGGCGAACACGCCGCGATCGGCGAACGGGCAGCGCAGGATGGCCCAGCCCCAGGCCAGAAAGAAGCTGAACGCCGAGAACCCCAGAAAATAGAGGATCACGTCCGGCTTGAAGGCGACATCCAGGTCGGCGCGGACAATACTCAAAAAGATCAGCGTCGGCATGGTGGCCTTGAACACCAGCGTCGAGGCGGTGGAGACGAACTGGGCGTCGATCCAGCCGATGCGCTTGAACAGCACACCCAGGAAGACCATGGCGAAGACCGGCAGGGTGACATCGAGGGTGTGCAGGAAGACCCCGAGAAGATTCATCGAGTCGTCTCCTAGCGAACCAGCCAGAAGCCGACGATCAGCGCCGCCGCGACGGTGGCGATGAACAGGGTATTGCGTAGGCGGGTGGGGCGGGGGGCTCGGGGCACGAGGAGCTCCTGGGTGGGTTTGGAAACAGTGAGGCCGATGCTGGCATGGCCATGATAAACCCGATAGCCTGCTAAACCCAGCTGTTGCCCGTCACTGTGCCATCGAGCACCGTGCCGTGGCGCCGGCGATTTCATACAGTCGTTTGAGGAAGAGCCATGATCTGCGAGGAACTGAGTCTGGCCGACGGCCGGCTGGCGGCGTTGAGCTGGGGGCACGACGGTGCGCCCGTGTGGCTGGCCCTGCACGGCTGGCTGGACAATGCCGCCAGCTTCACGCGGCTCGCCCCGCGCCTGGCCGAAGCGCTGGATATCCGGCTCGTCGCCCTCGACTTCTCCGGGCACGGCCGCTCCCGCCATCACCCGGCGGGGAACGACTATGCCATCTGGGACTACCTGCACGATGTGCTCGATGCCATGGCCGATCTGTCGCTCGAGTCCGCCGTGCTGATCGGGCATTCCATGGGGGCCGGAGTCGCCGGGCTGATGGCGGCGGCCCTGCCCGAGAAGGTGACGCGACTGGTCCTGCTCGATGGCATTGGAACCCTGACCACGCCGGACGAGGCCACCGCCGACCAGCTGCGTCGCGGGCTGCTGGGGCATCGCAGGCCGCCCCGGGGCGTGCCCACCTACGCCGGGCTCGACGAGGCGGTGGCGGCGCGGGTCGCCGGTGGCGTGACCCCCATCGACGCGGCGACGGCGCAGCCGCTGGTCGCGCGCAATCTGGCGCCGCTGACCGAGGGCGGCTATCGGCTGCGCACCGATTCACGGCTGATGCGCCCCTCGCTGGTGCGCTTCAGTCCCGGGCAAGCGCTGGGGCTGCTGGCAAGCATCGAGGCGCCGGTGCTGCTGATCGAGGGCGATCGCGGCATACTGGCGGAGCGGGCCTTCGCGCGTCGGGCGCGGGAGGCCGTGACGAACCTGACACAGTGCGTGATGCCGGGCGGCCATCACCTGCACCTGGAGCCGGAGCGAGTCGATGCCGTCGCCGCGGCTATCATCGATTCGGTGGCAGCGTCGCCCTGAGCAGCTGGCAGGAGGCGGTCATGAGCAAGCGAGTTGCGCTGGTATTGGGCAGCGGGGGCGCCCGAGGCTATGCGCATATCGGCGTCATCGACGAGCTGGAGCGGCGTGGCTACGAGATCGTGGCCATCGCCGGGTGCTCGATGGGTGCGGTGATCGGTGGCGTCCATGCGGCCGGTCAGCTGGAAGGGTACCGGGAGTGGGTCACGCAGCTGGATTATTTCGACGTGCTGCGCCTGGTGGACGTGACCTGGAGTCCGATGGGCGCGATGCGGGCCAGCAAGGTCATGGCCCGCCTGGCCGGCCTGATCGGTGAGCAGCAGATCGAGAGCCTGCCGATTCCCTTCACCGCGGTGGCCACAGACCTGAAGCGCCAGCGCGAGGTCTGGTTCCAGACCGGCTCGCTGCTGCGGGCGATCCGTGCCTCCATGGCCGTGCCCGGCCTGATCACCCCCGTGCACCAGGGCGACCAGGTGCTGGTCGACGGCGGGCTGCTCAATCCGTTGCCGATCATTCCCACCGTGGCGGCGCATGCCGACCTGATCCTGGCGGTCAACGCCACGGCGCAGACCCACCAGCCTGTCACGCTCGAGGAGCTGCTGCCCGACGCCGAGGCGGCCGAGGAGCGTGAGCGCGAGGCGCGGCTGGAGGCCGAGGGTCGGGGTCTCGGCGAGTGGTTCAACGGCGTGCGCGATCGTGCCCAGAAGATGTTCGGCAATGGCAGTGACAACGGCAACGAAGCGGGCTGGAGAGAGGAGAAGGCGCCGCCGGGGCGCGACAGCGTGCGAGCCTGGGGCAAGCTCGATATCATGCTCACCTCCTTCGAGATCACCCAGGCGGCCCTGGCCAAGTACAAGGTGGCCGGCTACCCGCCGGACGTGCTGGTGGAGATTCCCAAGACGGTGTGCGGCGCCTACGAGTTTCATCGCGCCAATGCCCTGATCTGTCTGGGTCGGCATCTGGCCGCCCAGGCACTGGATCGCTACGAAAGCCTCGGTCGCGGGCGTGCCGAGGGCGGGTAAGTGATGGTCAGCGAGCCGGCCACCGGCAAGCCGGCCAACTGACGGCGGTCACTCGCCGCCGCGGCGACGCAGCAGGACATAGACCGCGCCGGTGCCGCCGTCGGCATCGGTGGCCGAGCAGAACGCCAGCACGCTCGGCCATTCGCGCAGCCAGGCGTTGACGTGGCTCTTGATCACCGGGTAGTCGGCCATCCCGGTCCAGGCCTTGCCGTGGACCACCAGCACGCAGCGCTGGCGCTGGTGACGGGCATCGTGGAGGAACTGCTCGAGCTGCTCGCGGGCCTCCTCGAGGGTGTAGCCGTGCAGGTCGAGCCCGGCCTCCCAGGCGATGCGGCCGCGCTTCAGGGCACTGTGGGTGCGATAGGGCAGGTCGGGCACGGCGAAGTCGAGCGGCGAGCTGGGACGAACCGGTTCCACGCGGCCGTCGCTGGTGCGGCTGGGGCCGGCATCGGTCGCGGCGGAGACGGCGGCATCGCGGCGCGCGGCCAGCCGTTTCGGGTCGTCACGGCGCGGCGTGCCGGGGTCGGCGCGATCGCTGAACAGGCGCTGGACGCCGGCGTCCTGCAGGGCCTGGCGGAACAGCGATACTTCGTCGTCTGGCGTGCCGCGTCGACGGCTCATGCGACCCTCTCTGTCCAGTCGGGGGAACGGTTGCTCGAACGGCGCCCCAGTATAGCGGCTGACGCGCGACTGTGAAGCGCGCCGGCGGCCGGTTACAATCGCCGTTCACTCTTGGCACCCCGACAGGTTCTATTCCGTGGATGTTTCCCCGCTTCCCGCCGCTTCCACCCTGACGCTGGACGACCAGCGCCTGGCCGACCAGCTGCTGACCCTGCGCGACTGCCTGCGCTGGGCGACCAGCGAGTTTCATGTCGGTCGGCTGCATTTCGGTCATGGCACGGCCAGCGCCTGGGACGAGGCGGTGGCGCTGGTGCTGGGCGCGCTGCACTTGCCCTGGGATGTCGATCCCGCGGTCCTCGATGCCCGCCTGCTGGACGTGGAGCGGGCGCGGATCGTGGCGCTGGTACGTTCGCGCATCGAGACGCGCACGCCCTTGCCCTACCTGCTGGGCGAGGCGTTCTTCGCCGGTTACCCCTTCACGGTGGACGAGCGCGTGCTGATCCCGCGTTCGCCGATCGCCGAACTGATCGAACACGACTTTGCGGCCTGGTTCCCCGAGCGGCCGCCGGCACGAGTCCTGGACCTGTGCACCGGATCGGGCTGCATCGGCATCGCTACCGCGCTGCACCTGCCGACCGCCGAGGTCGATCTGGCCGACATCAGCCCCGAGGCGCTGGCCGTGGCCAAGGCCAATATCACCCGCCACGACGTCGGCGCGCGCGTGCGTGCCGTGGCTTCGGACCTGTTCGAGGGCCTGGCCGGGCAGCGCTATGACCTGATCGTCGCCAACCCTCCGTACGTGGATGCCCGCGACCTGGCCACCATGCCCGCCGAGTTTCGCCATGAACCGACCCTGGCGCTGGGGGCCGGCGCGGATGGCCTGGATATCGTGCGCCGCCTGCTGCGCGAGGCGCGCGACTATCTCACCGACGAGGGTGTGCTGATCGTCGAGGTGGGCAACTCCGACTCCCATCTCGAGGCCGCCTATCCCGAGGTGCCGTTTCTGTGGCTGGAGTTCGAGCGTGGCGGGCATGGCGTGTTTGCGCTGACCGCCCGGGAACTCGACGACCACGCCGCCTGTTTCGTCTGATCGATAGCGAGGAACGCTGAATGTCCGGCAACACCTTCGGCAAGCTGTTTACCGTTACCACCTTCGGCGAGAGCCACGGCCCGGCGCTGGGCGCGATCGTCGACGGTTGCCCGCCGGGCCTGCCGCTCAGCGAGGCCGACCTGCAGCGCGATCTCGATCGCCGGCGGCCGGGCACGTCGCGCCACACCACCCAGCGTCGCGAGCCCGATCAGGTGCGTATTCTGTCCGGCGTCTTCGAGGGCGAGACCACCGGGACGGCGATCGGTCTGCTGATCGAGAACACCGACCAGCGCTCCAAGGACTACTCCGAGATCAAGGACCGCTTCCGGCCGGCCCACGCCGACTACACCTACCACCACAAGTACGGCCGGCGCGACTACCGGGGCGGCGGTCGCTCCAGCGCCCGCGAGACCGCGATGCGGGTGGCGGCCGGGGCCATCGCCAAGAAGTACCTGGCCAGCCAGGGCATCGTCGTGCGCGGCTACATGAGCCAGCTCGGCCCCCTCGCCATCGACTTCAAGAGCTGGGAGGCCGTCGACGACAATGCCTTCTTCTGCCCGGACCCGGAACGGGTGCCCGAACTCGAGGCCTTCATGGACCAGCTTCGGCGTGACCAGGATTCGGTGGGTGCGCGGATCAGCGTGGTCGCCGAAGGGGTGCCGGTGGGACTCGGCGAGCCGGTGTTCGACCGCCTCGACGCGGAACTGGCTCACGGCCTGATGAGCATCAATGCGGTCAAGGGGGTCGAGTTCGGCGACGGGTTTGCGGCGATCACCCAGCGTGGCAGCGAGCATCGTGACGAGATGACCCCCGAGGGCTTCTTGTCCAACCATGCCGGAGGCGTGCTGGGTGGCATCAGCTCGGGGCAGACGCTGATCGCCCATCTCGCCCTCAAGCCCACCTCGAGCATCACTGTGCCCGGCCGTTCGATCGACGTCGACGGCAATCCCGTCGAGGTGGTCACCAAGGGGCGTCACGACCCCTGCGTGGGGATCCGCGCCACGCCGATCGCCGAGGCGATGATGGCACTGACGCTGATGGACCACCTGCTGCGTCATCGGGCCCAGAATCTCGACGTCGAGGTCGTCACTCCCCGCCTGCGTTGAACGCCGGCCGGGTCCGGTCGAGCGACCGGGCCCGGCTCCCGCCCGACGTTCCTGCACACGCCTCCCGGTCACGCGCCATTCCCCGAAGCGAGCCTGCTACACTCAGGGCAACCCAAAGCGACCGAGTGCTGCCATGAAAATCCATGTCGAATTCGATCTGACCCCCGCCGAGTTTCGTCAGGCGCTGGGGTTGCCCGATGTCGATGCCTTTCAGCGCGAGATGCTCGCGCGCATTCAGGAACAGATGGAAGCCGGGGTCGAAGGCTACGATCCCTGGAGCCTGATGCAGCCCTTCTTCCAGCAGGGCGTGACCCAGGGGATGAGCCATTTCGGCAACTATCAGCAGATGATGCTCGACCTGCTGCGTCGCGCCGGCACGGCGCGTCCCGCGTCCGATGATTCGTCGGGTGGCGGCGAGAGCAGCGCGTCATCCCGGGAGACGGAGAGCCGTGCCCGGGCCACATCGCGACAGTCGCGCCGCAGCAAGGAGTAATCGAGGCGGTCGGTGCATCCAGGGCCGGCGCCCGGACTTTTTCACCGCTGCCTTTTTGCACTGCAGCAAAAGTGCGCTATTGTCATGTTCACGCCGTTTCCAAAGGGAGGAATGCGTGATGTCACAGGATCCGATGTTCGATGCCTTCACCGATCAGACACAGCGCCTGTTCGAGCCCATGCGCAAGCTCAACGGGCTGATGCTGAACAACCTGGAAAAGCTGACCCAGCACCAGCTCGAGTCCATGAAGCGCTATACCCAGATGGGCACCGAGCGCATGCGGGCGGCGGCGGACGTGCAGAACGCCGACGACATGCGTGATTTCGCCGCGCGTCAGGCCGAGCTGATGAATGAGCTGTCCCGGCAGATGATGGAGGACGCCCAGGCAATGACCGAGCTGAGTCTGGCCTTCCGTTCACAGCTCGAGTCCGCCTTCGGCGAGATGTCCGCGATGGCTACCGAATCGGCCGGCAAGGCCGCCGAGTCGGCCGGCAAGACTGCCGAGAAGGCGGCGCCCACTGCGGCGTCCGGCAGCAAGGACAAGGACAAGGAAAAGGACAGTGCCCAGCCGGCCCGATCCAGCAGCCAGGCGTCGCGTGGCAAGTCGAGCTGATCGCGTCTCGGGGTATCAGGTGTAGCGCCCGGCCCCAGCGGGGCGGGTAGAAGAAGACGGGCGATTCGGGGGCCGCTCAGCGTGGCGTCCGGGTCGTCAGCGTGGGGTGAGGGTGTCGAAGGAGGGGCTATGACCTCGGAGTTGCCCAACGATCTGGATGTGCCGGTCGACCCGGAACTGGCCGCACGGCTGGAGTCCATTGGACAGGATTATCACAGTCTGCTGCAGGAGATGCTGACCCGGATCTGGCCGAGCGATGCGGCGGCCGCCGTGTACAGCGACATGCAACGCAGCCTGCTGGAAGGGATCGAGGCGCTGGCGCAGCGCCCGGATGCCCTGCAGAACACCCAGCAGCAATGGTTCCAGGATCAACTCAGGCTCTGGCAGCAGGCCGTGGGCGACATGAGCGGCGAGCTGGGAGAGCCGGTGGTCCAGCCGGATGCCCGCGACCGTCGCTTTCGGGATGACGCCTGGCAGCGCGATCCCTACTATCGCCACCTCCTGCAGCAGTACCTGCTGTTCTCGCGCTATGTCGACCAGTTGCTGGACGCCGCCGACGGCCTGCCCGAGTCGCGCCGCCAGAACCTGGCCTTCTATGCGCGCCAGATCGTCAGTGCCCTGGCGCCGAGCAACTTCATCGCCACCAATCCCGAGGTGATGCGCCTGACCCAGGAAACCCGCGGTCAGAACCTGGCCGATGGGCTTTCCCGGCTGCGTGACGACCTGGCCAACTCGGCCGAGGGCATCAATGTGGCGATGACCGACCGGGAGGCGTTCGAGGTCGGTGGCAACATCGCCGTCACGCCCGGCGAGGTGGTCTACGAGAATGAGCTGATCCAGCTCATCCAGTACGCGCCGACCACCGAGCAGGTGTTCAAGACGCCGCTGCTGGTGATTCCGCCCTGGATCAACAAGTACTACATTCTCGACCTGCGCAGCGACAACTCGATGATGAAGTGGCTGGTGGATCAGGGCCATACGGTGTTTTTGATCTCCTGGCGCAACCCCGGCCCCGAACAGCGCGACCTGACCTGGGCCGACTACATGCAGTCGGGGCCGATCGCCGCCATGAGCGCGATCGAGCAGGCCTGCGGCGAGAAGTCGGTGAACCTGCTCAGCTACTGCGTGGGGGGCACGCTGGCCGCGACCACGGTGGCCTACCTGACCAGCACCCGGCGTGGCCGCAAGGTGCGCTCGGTGACCTACATGGCCACGCTGCAGGACTTCAGCGATCCCGGCGAGATCGGCGTTTTCATCAACGAGCCCGTGCTGGACGGCATCGAACGCCAGCTGGAGGCCGATGGCTACCTCGACGGCCGGGTGATGGCCTTCAGCTTCAACCTGCTGCGCGAAAATGACCTGTTCTGGTCCTTCTACGTCAACAACTACCTCAAGGGCGAGACACCGGCCGCCTTCGACCTGCTCTACTGGAACACCGACGGCACCAACCTGCCGGCGGCGACTCACGGCTGGTATCTGCGTCACATGTATCTGGACAATCGCCTGATCGAGCCCGGCGGCATTGAACTCGACGGAGTCCGGATCGATCTGCGCAAGATCGCCACGCCCAGCTATTTCGTGTCGGCGCGCGACGACCATATCGCCAAGTGGACCTCCACCTACTACGGCACCCGCTACCCCAAGGGGCCGGTGACCTTCGTCCTCGGCGGTTCCGGCCATATTGCCGGCATCGTCAACCCGCCGAGTCGCAACAAGTACGGTTACTGGACCAACGATTCCCTGCCGGACACGCCGGAAGAGTGGTTCGCGGGAGCCGAGGCGCAGGAAGGGTCCTGGTGGCCTCACTGGCAGGCCTGGATGACCGACAACAAGTTCGCGGACCCCGAGCGCATGGTGGCGGCCCGTCAGCCCGGCGAGGGTGAGCTCGCGCCCATCGAGCCGGCGCCCGGGCGCTACGTGAAGCAGAGCATCCCCGAGGTGCTGGCCGAGCAGGGCGTCGGCGACTGACGCCGAGGCTTGCGAGCACGCGACGCCCGCCCCCGTCATTGACGTCGGCGGGCGTCGTGCGTTCGGGCCTCGTCGAGCATGGCGATCATCGAGCCCGCCGCGTTGGACAGGGTCCGGCTCTTGTGGAACAGGTAGCCCAGCGGCCGTTCGATGGGACGGTGCGGAATCGGCAGCACGTGCAGGTCGTCGTCGATCATCGAGGCCGGCAGCACGCTCCAGCCCAGGCCGATGGCGACCATCATCTTCAGCGTTTCCAGATAGTTGGTCGACAGCGCCACGCGGACCTGCAGCCCCTCGCGGGCGAAGGTCTCGACGACGATGCCGCGGGTGAAAGTCAGCGGGCCCGGCAGCACGGCATCATGATCGGTGAGGGCGGTCAGCGGCAGCGAGGTGCGCTCGGCCAGAGGGTGATCCTTGCCGCAGACGAAGTGGAGCGTGTCGATCCACACCGGCACCACGGTCAGCCGCGGGTCGGGCGAGGGGGCCAGGGTCACCACGGCCAGCTCCAGCTCGCCGTCCAGCACGCCCTGGTAGGCCTGTTCCGAGTCCAGAAAGCGCAGGTCCAGGCGTACGTCCGGGTGGGCCCGGGTATAGGTCTTGAGTAGCGGCGGCAGGCGATGCAGCCCGATATGGTGACTGGTGGCCAGCGTCAGGCTGCCGCCGATATCGCCGGACAGATTGGCCAGCGCCCGGCGGCTGTCGTCCACCATCACCAGAATCTCGCGGGCCCGGGGCAGCAACAGCCGACCGGCTTCTGTCAGGGTGACGCGCCGGCCGATGCGATCGAACAGCCGCGAGCCGACCTGATCCTCGAGGGCGGCGATGCGCTTGCTGACCGCCGGTTGGGTGAGAAACAGGGATTCGGCCGCCAGCGAGAAGGATTCCCGGTCGGCGACGGCGACGAAGGCCTGCAGGCTTTGCGTATCCATGACGACTCTCTTTTTCCTATTCCGCTATGGAATGCAAAGAATAAATAACATGAATTGCTTTCATGCGGGCAACTTCTTAGTCTGTGAGCACAGACAAGGCATGCCGACATGCCGCCGACGCCGGCCCGGCCGGCCCCGTGATGCAAGGCTCATCGAGCACGCTGGAGGAGATCCATGGCAGGTCAGACCCTTTACGACAAATTGTGGTCGCAGCATCTGGTCAAACAGCGCGACGACGGCAGCGCGCTGATCTACATCGACCGTCACCTGCTGCACGAGGTGACCTCGCCGCAGGCTTTCGAGGGGCTGCGTCTGGCCGGTCGCAAGCCGTGGCGCCTCGACGCCAACCTGGCTACCCCGGACCACAACGTGCCGACCACCGTGCTCGAGCGCTCCGAGGGCAACGCCGGCATCAAGGACCCGGTGTCGCTGATCCAGGTCCAGACCCTCGACGACAACTGCGAGAGCTTCGGCATCGAGGAGTTCCGCATCAATGACGCCCGCCAGGGCATCGTCCACGTGGTCGGCCCCGAGCAGGGTGCCACGCTGCCCGGCATGACCGTGGTCTGCGGCGACTCGCACACCGCCACCCATGGCGCCTTCGCGGCGCTCGCCCACGGCATCGGCACCTCCGAGGTCGAGCACGTGCTGGCCACCCAGTGCCTGATCGCCCAGAAGATGAAGAACTTGCGCGTGCGCGTCGAGGGCGAACTGGGCGAGGGCGTCACTGCCAAGGATATCGTGCTGGCGGTGATCGGCCTCATCGGCACCGCCGGCGGCACCGGCTATGCCATCGAGTTCGCCGGCAGCGCGATCCGCGGCCTGTCGATGGAAGGGCGCATGACCCTGTGCAACATGGCCATCGAGGCCGGGGCCCGCGTCGGCCTGGTGGGCGTCGACGACACCACCATCGAGTACCTGCGCGAGCGCCCCTTCGCCCCCGCCGCCGACATCTGGGATGCCGCCGTGGCCGACTGGCGCGAACTGGTCTCCGACGCGGATGCCGTGTTCGACAAGGAGGTGGTGCTCGACGCCGCGGAGATCGCCCCGCAGGTGACCTGGGGCACCAGCCCCGAGATGGTGGCGCCGGTGACCGGTGAAGTGCCCGACCCCGCCGCGGAGGGCGATGAAACCGTGCGCGGCGGCATTTCCCGGGCGCTGGAGTACATGGGCCTCGCGCCGCGTCAGAAGATCACCGACATCCGTCTCGACAAGGTGTTCATCGGCTCGTGCACCAACTCGCGCATCGAGGACCTGCGCGAGGCGGCCCGGGTGGCACGCGGCGGCAAGGTGGCCGACTCGGTCAAGCTGGCGATGGTGGTGCCGGGCTCGGGGCTGGTCAAGCGCCAGGCCGAGGCCGAGGGGCTCGACAAGGTCTTCATCGAGGCCGGCTTCGAATGGCGCGAGCCGGGCTGCTCGATGTGCCTGGCGATGAATGCCGACAAGCTGGAACCGGGCGAGCACTGTGCCTCGACCTCGAACCGCAACTTCGAGGGGCGCCAGGGCTACGGCGGTCGCACGCACCTGGTCAGCCCGGCGATGGCCGCCGCCGCCGCCCTGGCCGGGCACTTCGTCGATGTTCGTGAATTCAACCGTCAGCCCGAGGAGGCCTGAGCCATGCACGCACTGAAACAGCACCAGGGCCTGGTGGCGCCGCTCGACCGGGCCAACGTCGACACCGACCTGATCATCCCCAAGCAGTTCCTGAAGTCGATCAAGCGCACCGGCTTCGGCCCCAACCTGTTCGACGAGCTGCGCTATCTCGACGAGGGCTACCCGGGGCAGGACGCCAGCCAGCGTCCGCTCAATCCCGATTTCGTCCTCAACCAGCCGCGCTATCAGGGCGCCAGCGTGCTGCTGGCCCGGCGCAACTTCGGCTGCGGCAGCTCCCGCGAGCATGCCCCCTGGGCGCTCGAGGACTTCGGCTTCCGGGTGGTCATCGCGCCCAGCTTCGCCGACATCTTCTACAACAACGCGTTCAAGAACGGCATCCTGCTGATCACCCTCGACGAGGCCACCGTCGAGCGGCTGTTCCAGGAGGTCGAGGCTACCGAGGGCTACCGGCTCGACGTCGACCTCGAGGCGCAGACCGTGACCACGCCGAGCGGCGAGGTGCTGTCCTTCGAGATCGACGCCTTCCGCAAGCACTGCCTGCTCAACGGTCTCGATGATATCGGGCTGACCCTGCAGCATGAGGACGCGATCCGCGAATTCGAGCAAACGCATCGGCAGAAGCGCCCTTGGCTGTTCCGCCAGGCTGGGTGATTCGGCTTGCGGACAACCGTAAGACGCAAGGGGGCGTCGATGACAAGGTGAAGCGAGGGTCTTTTGCCAAGGATGGCAAAAGTAGCGCCCAAGGACGGGTTCATAGCGCCCTCGCGAAACCTTGCCATCGAGAAAGCCCACTTCAATTGCCGAGTCTGTAGCAGTGTTGACTAAATAACCACAACGCTGGACGCCAACAGGGACGCCGCCTTCGTGCGGCCGCGCAGGGACAGCGCCCCATTCGCGACACTTCGGCCCGCCAGGGCCGACGCCACTCAGGAAACACGCATGAGCCGCAAGATTCTCGTTCTGCCGGGCGACGGTATCGGCCCGGAAATCACCGCCGAGGCGGTCAAGGTCCTCGAAGCCTGCCGTGAGCAGGGCCTCGATGTCGCCCTCGAGGAGGGCCTGGTCGGCGGCGCCGGCTATGATGCCCACGGCGAACCGCTGCCGGCCGAGACGCTGGACAAGGCGAAGGCCGCCGACGCCATCCTGCTGGGCGCCGTGGGCGGTCCCAAGTGGGACAAGCTCGAGGACATCAGCAAGCGTCCCGAGAAGGGCTTGCTGGGCCTGCGCAAGGAGCTCAACCTGTTCGGCAACCTGCGCCCGGCGCTGCTCTATCCGCAGCTCGCCGAGGCCTCGAGCCTCAAGCCGGAGGTGGTCTCGGGGCTCGATATCATGATCGTCCGCGAGCTGACGGGGGGCATCTACTTCGGTCAGCCGCGGGGCATCGAGGAGCGTGACGGCCAGCGCGTCGGCTACAACACCTACGTCTATTCGGAAGCCGAGATCGAGCGCATCGGTCGCGTGGCCTTCGAGATGGCCCGGAAGCGCGGCAAGAAGCTGTGCTCGGTCGACAAGGCCAACGTGCTCGAGGTCACCATGCTCTGGCGCGAGGTGATCGAGCGTCTGGCCGCGGAGTACCCGGACGTCGAGCTCTCGCACATGTACGTCGACAACGCCGCCATGCAGCTGGTGCGCGCACCCAAGCAGTTCGACGTCATCGTCACCGGCAACATGTTCGGCGATATCCTCTCCGACGCGGCGGCGATGCTGACCGGCTCGATCGGCATGCTGCCGTCGGCCTCGCTCAACGAGCAGGGGCAGGGCATGTACGAGCCGTGCCACGGCAGTGCGCCGGACATCGCCGGCCAGGGCAAGGCCAACCCGCTGGCCACCATCCTTTCGGTGGCCATGCTGCTGCGCTACTCGCTCGGCGAGCCGGCGCTGGCCGAGCGCATCGAGCGTGCCGTGGGCAAGGTGCTCGACGACGGCCTGCGCACCGCCGATATTGCCTATGAAGGCACGCGTCAGGTCAGTACCGTCGAAATGGGCGATGCCGTGGTCGCCGCCTTCCGGCAGGTCTGATGGCGGCAGCGAGCAGGGCAATCGCCGTTGGCTCTGACGAGGGCGCCGGGGGCAGGTTGAAGAGGGGGGGCCTACGCCATGGAGGGCGTAGGTAGCGCCTATGGAGGGGTTTACAGCGCCCTCTCGCAAATCTGCCGACGGATCAGCTCGAGTCATGTTGCAGCTATCTGCAATAGCCCTTCGGCAGCGAGTCGATCGCAAGCATAGCGAAAGATTATCTGTTACCATGCCTTTCACTTATCCCGGTTCACGGGGCAACCCCAGAACGTCAGGAGGACAGTTTCATGTTGAAAGTCGGTTTTGTCGGATGGCGGGGCATGGTCGGTTCCGTGCTCATGCATCGCATGCGCGAGGCCAATGATTTCGCCGGTATCGAGCCGATCTTCTTCACCACCTCCCAGGTCGGCCAGCCCGGCCCGGACGTGGGTGTCGAGGTGCCGCCGCTCAAGGACGCCTTCGACATCGAGGCGCTCAAGGCCCTCGACGTCGTCGTCACCTGCCAGGGCGGCGACTACACCGAGAAGGTCTACCAGCCGCTGCGCGAGTCCGGCTGGAAGGGCTACTGGCTGGACGCCGCCAGCACCCTGCGCATGAGCGACGACGCGACCATCGTGCTCGACCCGGTCAACCGCCACGTGATCGACGCCCAGCTGGCCCGGGGTACCAGGACCTTCGTCGGCGGCAACTGCACGGTCAGCCTGATGCTGATGGGCCTGGGCGGCCTGTTCGAGGCCGACCTGATCGAGTGGATGACCTCGATGACCTACCAGGCGGCCTCGGGCTCCGGCGCCAAGCACATGCGCGAGCTGCTCAACCAGATGGGCTCGCTGCGCGATGCCGTGGCCACCGAGCTTGCCGACCCGGCCAGCGCGATCCTCGACATCGATCGCAAGGTCTCCGCGGCGATGCGCGGTGACGGCTTCCCGATCGACAACTTCGGGGCGCCGCTTGCCGGCGGGCTGCTGCCGTGGATCGACAAGCCGATGGAGAACGGCCAGAGCAAGGAAGAGTGGAAGGGGGGCGTCGAGACCAACAAGATCCTGGGTCACGGCGACAACCCGATTCCCATCGATGGGCTCTGCGTACGCATCGGCGCCATGCGCTCGCACAGCCAGGCCTTCACCATCAAGCTCAAGAAGGACGTGCCGATCGACGAGATCGAGGATCGCATCGCCCGGCACAACGACTGGGTCAAGGTGATTCCCAACGACAAGGAAGCCACCCTGCGCGAGCTCACGCCCGCTGCGGTGACCGGCACCATGAACGTGCCGGTGGGGCGCCTGCGCAAGCTGGCGATGGGCGGTGAGTACCTGACCGCCTTCTCGGTGGGCGACCAGCTGTTGTGGGGGGCTGCCGAGCCGCTCAAGCGCATGCTGGCGATCCTGCGCGAATCGCGGTGAAGCTGCCCGTTGCATCGGGCCGATGAACGCATCGAACGCCTCCTTCGGGAGGCGTTTGCGTTTCCGGAGAAGAAAATCGGCCGGTTTCCTGCGTTGTCGAGGCGTTTGCCGCGGCCGCGACATGATAATGATAAAGTGGCACAACGCTGATTCTCGATAATGACGTCGCTTCATGCCGAAAGCGGCGCACCAGGCGTGGGGAACATGATGAGACGTGTATTTTCCTGGGGGGCGCTGGCCGGTCTGGCGGTGGTCAGCCCCGTGACCCTGGCGCTGGGCCTCGGGGCGCCGCAGGTGGCGTCCACGCTTGATGCGCCGCTTCAGGCGCGCCTGCCGTTGACCGGCCTGGGGGGTATCGATCCATCGCTGATCCGGGTCCACATCGCCGATCAGGCCGCCTTTGCCGAGGCCGGGATCCCGCGTACGACACTGGTCGAGAGCATTGCCACGACGATTGCCCGCAAAGCCGGGAGGCCGGCGGTGGTGCTGTCGACACAGCAGCCTGTCCGGGAGCCCTATCTTGATTTTCTGGTGACCCTGGTGTGGCCGGGTGGGCAGCAGCAGCGCGAGGTGACCCTGCTGCTGGACCCGCCGGGCTACGCGAGCATGCCGGCACTGCAGCCGTCGCCGAATGCGACGACGGCCACCGCAAATGCCGAGCCTGCTGCGTCCCGTGCAGCGCCGGCCGAGTCCGCCACGCCGCCTTCGCGGCTGACCGTGGCCCCCGGCGATACCCTGTGGCAACTGGCCGGCCGGGTGCGACCGGACGGGGCGAGCATGGAGCAGACCCTGCTCGCGCTTCAGCAGGCCAATCCCGAGGCCTTCGTTGATGGCAACATCAATGCGCTGCGGGTCGGCGCAACGCTGGACGTGCCCTCGGCCCGCGTCATCCTCGGGCGTGCGCCGGAAGCCGCCGACCGCCGCGTGCGCGAACAGAATCGCCAGTGGCAGGGAAGCAGGGAGGCGATGGCCACGACCACCGGCCAGGCCGGTGCAGCGGACGGCAATTCCCGGGGGGAGACGCCGGGCGAGGCGCGTCGCCTCCAGGTACTCAGCGACCGGGAGCTGGGCGCGACGCCTCCGGAGCCGGTGCTTTCCACGACCAGTGTCGATACAGCACGGCGGCTGGCTCGAGAGGCGCGACTGGGCACGCTCGAATCGCGCCTGCGCACGACGCAACAGCAGCTCGCCGACGCCCGGGCCCAGCGCCGCGAACTCGCCGACCAGCTGGCGGCATTGGGCAACCAGTTGTCCGCCCTGCGTGAACAGCTGGACTCACGGGCCGCGGCACCGGAGAGTCGGGCCGTGGCAAAGCCTGTCTCGACACCCGAAGCGCTGCCGGCATCCCGAAAGTCCGAGGCGCCGTCGGCATCGCCGGGCTGGTTGAGCCGCCTGCGTGACGTCGCGCCGTGGCTGGGCGGTGGAGCCGTCCTGCTGCTGCTCGCCGCCCTGGCGGTTCTGCGGCGTCGTGCACGTCGGGACGCCCGTGACGAGTCCTGGTCGATGCCCTTTCCTGCACAACGTTCAGCAGCGGCGTTCGCGCCGGTTGACGATGGCTCGTCGACGGAAGACGTGGCCGACGCCCCGGTGTCGGACGACACGCAAAGCGAGACACTGCGCGCCGAAGTCATCAATGAGGCCGATATCTACATGGCCTACGGCCGCTATGACGAAGCCCGGGAGTCCCTGCAGGACATGCTGTCTCGCGCCCCCGAGCGCCATGACTTGCGCCTGAAACTGCTGGCCGCACTGGTAGCGTTGGGGGATCGCCCGGCGGCGACCCGGGAGGCACAGCGGCTGCAGCGTGACGGCGATGAAACCCAGCGCCGGGAAGCCCGGGCGCTGCTGGCCCGTGTCGCCCCGGGGGACGGTGCTGCCTTCTCTGACGCCGACCCCGAGGAACGCGAGCCGGAGACGGCCACCGGGCCGGAAGCTGAAGAGTGGCTGGCCGATGCCGTCTCGGCGGCGTCGACTTCTGCCGAGCCCGAGCCCGAGCCCGAGCCCGAGCCCGAGCCCGAGCCCGAGCCCGAGCCCGAGCCCGAGCCCGAGCCCGAGCCCGAGCCCGAACGAAAGCCGTGTGAGCGGCGAGAGGCAGGGCGACGAGTTGGTGATCGATTACGAACCGCCACGCCTCGATCCGGAGGCGGTAACGGATCGGGAGCCACACCTGGAGCTGCCGGTCGTCGATTTCTCGCCGGATGAGACGGATGCGACCGAGGGGAAAGCGGACGCGACCGAGGCCGCCGACGCGGAAGACGCGGGCTGGGTGCTCGAGGAGGTGGCGTTCGATCCGCTCGATCTGGATAATGACCGCTCCATGGCCCCCGCGCCGGCGAGCGGCTCCCGCTTGCGGCATCGGCACGATGAAGCCTGATTCGGTCTGACGCGAGCAAGGCAGCCGGCGACGGGGGCAGTGAGCGAACACCATGGCCCGCGAGCGAGCCCCGATGGGCGGGCTCCGGGTCGATGAATCACGAGCCGTGGTGGACATGCCCCTTTTCGAGTTCCTCGACGAAAAACACCCGCTGACCGGCCGTCTCGCCATGGCGGTCGAATATGACGGGACCGGCTACTGCGGCTGGCAGCGTCTCAAGCACGCCCCATCGGTGCAGGAGGCGCTGGAAACCGCGCTGGGCCGGGTGGCCAGCGCCCCGGTGCGGGTACTGTGCAGCGGTCGCACCGACTCCGGGGTGCATGCCACCCGGCAAATCGTGCACTTCGATTCGCCGGTACCCCGCAGCGAGAAGGCCTGGGTATTCGGTGCCAACGCCAATCTGCCGCGTGATATCGCGGTGCGCTGGGTCAAGCCGGTGCCCGATGACTTCCACGCGCGCTTTCTGGCCCTGGCGCGGCGCTACCGCTACCTGATTCTCAACCAGCCCAGCCGCCCGGTGCTCGAGCGCGCCAACGCCACCTGGTGCCGCGAGCCGCTGGACGCGCCCCGCATGCACGCCGCCGCCCAGACGCTGGTCGGCGAGCATGACTTCTCCAGCTTTCGCGCGGCGGGGTGTCAGTCGAAATCGCCGACCCGCCATGTGCATTTCATCGAGGTCAACCGCTACGGGCCGCTGATCGCCATCGACATTCAGGCCAATGCTTTCCTGCACCACATGATCCGCAACATCGCCGGGGCGCTGGTGTCGGTGGGGCGCGGTGACCGGGGCGAGGGCTATCTCGCCGAGTTGCTGGCCATGCGCGACCGGGCACGCGGCGATGTCACCGCGCCGGGCTGCGGACTGCATTTCGTCGATTCCGTCTACGATGAGCGCTTCGATCTGCCCCGGGAGCCGCTGGGTCCCAACCTGCTGGCCTTTCTCGGCGAGTGGACCGGCGAACGCCCCTTGCCGGACACGCCGATGGTCCGCTACCGCCGCGGCGAGGCCGGAGCCCGGCATCCGGCGGCGGTCGCCAACGGCGCCGGCTGACGCCGCTTACCCCAGCAAGGAGAGTCGACATGCCGCGAACCCGTATCAAGATCTGTGGTCTCACCCGCGAAGAGGACGTCGATGTCGCGGTCGACGCCGGCGCCGATGCCCTGGGCTTCGTGCTCTGGCCGGGCAGCTCGCGGGCCGTCGATATCGATCGCCTGGCCCATCTCGCGGCCCGGGTGCCGGCCTTCGTGACCCGAGTGGGGCTGTTTGTCGACCAGGACCCGGCGTTCGTCGAACGCTGCGCTCCCTGGCTGGATCTGATCCAGTATCACGGCGACGAGACGCCAGAGCAGTGCCGCCGCTCGCCGCGCGACTGGATCAAGGCGTTGCGCATGCGCGACGATATCGACCTGCCGGCCGCCGCTGCGGCCTATCGCGAGGCTCGGGCGCTGCTGCTCGACGCCTACAAGCCGGGCGTGCCGGGCGGGACCGGCGAGGTCTTCGACTGGTCGCGGATCCCCGCAAGCCTGGCAAAACCTGTTATCCTCGCCGGAGGCCTCGGCCCGCACAATGTCGGCGAGGCGATACGCACGGTGCGCCCCTTTGCCGTCGACGTCTCGGGTGGCGTCGAGCGCGAGCGGGGCGCCAAGGATCCCGCCAAGCTTCGTGCGTTCATTCACCAAGTGACCCTGTCTCAAGACTCTTGA
Source organism: Halomonadaceae bacterium T82-2 (assembly GCA_001577635.1). Taxonomy (GTDB): domain Bacteria; phylum Pseudomonadota; class Gammaproteobacteria; order Pseudomonadales; family Halomonadaceae; genus Modicisalibacter. Next base: position 19,706 of record LSBP01000030.1, read on the forward strand.
GCCCAAGCGACCCTGTGAGGTGTCTTTCGTGACCAAGTTCAGCGACCTGACCCGACTGCCCGATGCCCGCGGCCACTTCGGCCCGTACGGCGGCCGGTTCGTATCGGAGACCCTGAGCTTCGCGCTGGAAGAGCTGGAGAAGGCCTACCAGAGCCTTCGCGACGACCCGGACTTCCAGGCGGAATTCGACCGTGACCTGGCGACCTACGTGGGCCGCCCGTCTCCGCTGTATCACGCTGAACGATGGTCCCGTCAGCTCGGTGGCGCGCAGATCTGGCTCAAGCGCGAGGATCTCAACCACACCGGCGCGCACAAGGTGAACAACACCATTGGTCAGGCGTTGCTGGCCAAGAAGAGCGGCAAGCCGCGGGTGATCGCCGAAACCGGCGCCGGCCAGCACGGCGTGGCCACCGCCACCGTCGCCGCGCGCCTGGGCCTGCAGTGCGACGTCTACATGGGCGCCGAGGATGTCGAGCGCCAGAAGCTCAACGTCTACCGCATGCGCCTGCTCGGCGCCAACGTGATCCCCGTGGAGTCCGGCTCGCGGACCCTCAAGGACGCCATGAACGAGGCGCTGCGCGACTGGGTCACCAACGTCGACGACACCTTCTACATCATCGGCACCGTGGCCGGGCCGCATCCCTACCCGATGCTGGTGCGTGACTTCAACGCCGTGGTCGGCCGCGAGGCGCGCGAGCAGTCTCTGGTGCAGATCGGGCGGTTGCCCGATGCCCTGGTGGCCTGTGTCGGCGGCGGCTCCAACGCCATGGGGCTGTTCTACCCGTTCGTCGAGGACGAGGACGTGGTCATGTACGGCGTCGAGGCCGGTGGCGACGGGGTCGAGACCGGCCGCCACGCCGCACCGCTCACCGCCAATGCGCCGCGTGGGGTGCTGCACGGCAATCGCACCTATCTGATGTCCGACGAGGGCGGCCAGGTGACCGACACGCACTCCATCTCGGCCGGGCTCGACTACCCGGGAGTGGGCCCCGAGCACGCCCTGTGGAAGGACGTCGGGCGCGTCCAGTACGTGGCCGCCAACGACGACAAGGTGCTCGAGGCATTCCGCGAGCTGACCCGGATGGAGGGCATCATGCCCGCCCTGGAGTCGGCGCACGCCCTGGCGCATGCCAAGGTGCTGGCGCCCACGATGCGTCCCGACCAGCACATTGTCGTCAATCTCTCCGGGCGCGGCGACAAGGATATCCTGACCGTCGCCAAGATCGACGGCGTCGAATTCTGAGAGGGTTAGCATGAACCGTATCGACCAACGTTTTGCGGCCCTCAAGGAGCAGGGCCGTACCGCATTGATTCCCTACATCACCGCCGGCGATCCGGCGCCTGCGCACACCGCCGGGCTGATGCACGCCCTGGTCGAGTCCGGGGCCGACATCATCGAGCTGGGCGTGCCGTTCTCGGACCCGATGGCCGACGGCCCGGTGATCCAGAAGGCCTGCGAGCGGGCGCTGCGTCACCATACGCGCCTGACCGATGTCTTCGAGATGGTGCGCGAGTTCCGGCGTGGCGACGCCGAGACGCCGGTGGTGCTGATGGGCTATCTCAATCCTGTCGAGCGTTTCGGTTATGAACGCTTTGCCGAGCAGGCCGCCGCCGCCGGAGTCGACGGGGTGCTGGCGGTGGACATGCCGCCCGAGGAGGCCGACGAGCTGGCGCCGCTGTTCAAGGCGCACGGCCTTCAGGCGATCTTCCTGGTCGCCCCTACCACCTCGCGTGCGCGTGCCGCTACAATATGCGACCACGGTGAAGGGTACCTGTACTACGTGTCCCTGAAAGGGGTCACCGGATCCGCCTCGCTGGATGTCGATGCCGTCAGCGAACAGCTCGACGGCCTGCGCGAGCTGACCGAACTGCCGCTGTGCGTGGGCTTCGGCATCCGTGACGGTGCCTCGGCCGCCGCGGTGGGCCGCATTGCCGACGGCGTGATCGTCGGCAGCGCACTGGTGTCGCGTATCGCCGAGCATGCCGAGCAGCCCGAGCAGATCCCCGATGCGCTGAAGCGCGTGCTTGGCGAGATGCGCCAGGCGCTGGACGCGTGAACGCAGACCCTTCGTAACCAACTCGTCGGGCCCGGTACGCCTGTCCGGGCCCTTGACCGCAGCAGAACGGATAACCTCTGACCATGAGCTGGCTAGACAAGATCGTGCCGTCCATGGGACGCATTCAGCGCAAGGACCGGCGTACCAGCGTGCCGGACGGCCTGTGGCGCAAGTGTCCCAAGTGCGACGGGGTGCTCTATCTCCCCGAGCTGGAGAAACACCAGAACGTCTGCCCCAAGTGCGACCATCACCTGCGCCTCACGGCCCGCAAGCGTCTCGACTGGTTTCTCGATGACGAGGGACGTGAAGAGATCGCCGCCGACCTGCAGCCGGTCGATCGTCTCAAGTTTCGCGATTCCAAGAAGTACAAGGATCGCCTGGCCGCGGCACAGAAGGCCACCGACGAGAACGACGCGCTGATCGCCATGCGCGGCCGGCTCGGCGGCCTGCCGGTGATCGCGGTGGCCTTCGAGTTCACCTTCATGGGCGGCTCGATGGGCGCCGTGGTCGGCGAGAAGTTCGTGCGTGCGGCGACCGCGGCCCTGGAGGAGGGGGTTCCGCTGGTCTGCTTCGCCGCCTCCGGCGGCGCGCGCATGCAGGAGGCCCTGTTCTCGCTGATGCAGATGGCCAAGACCTCGGCGGCGCTCGAAAAGCTCAAGCAGGCAGGGGTGCCCTACATTTCGGTACTCACCGATCCGGTGTTCGGCGGCGTATCGGCGTCACTGGCGATGCTCGGCGATCTCAACGTGGCCGAACCCAATGCCCTGATCGGCTTTGCCGGGCCGCGGGTCATCGAGCAGACCGTGCGCGAGCAGCTGCCGGAAGGCTTCCAGCGCAGCGAGTTCCTGCTCGAGCACGGCACCGTCGACATGATCGTGCACCGTCACGACATGCGCGAGCGGCTCGGCGGCGTGCTGCGCAAGCTGACCGGCTGGCCGGTGGAAGGGGTGCCCGAGTCGGCGGCGGAGGTCGAAGCCGAAGAGCCCGTCGACGCCGAGCCGGCCACGGCGACGGAAGAGGACGAGATGGCGCCGGTGGCCGAGACCCCGGAAACCGCCAGCGACGACACGCCGCGGGACGACCAGCGCTGAATGGACGCATCCGCTCGACTCAATGACTGGCTGAGCCGCCTCGAGCGCCAGCACCCGGTGAGCATCGATCTGGGACTCGAGCGCGTGGCGGTGGTGGCAGAACGCCTGGGGCTGACCGAGCGGCCGATCGCCGGCCGGGTCATCACCGTCGCCGGTACCAACGGTAAGGGCTCCACGGTGGCGATGGTCGAGGCGCTGGCGCGAGCTCACGGCCTGTCGACCGCGACCTATACCTCGCCGCACCTGCTGCGCTACAACGAGCGGCTGCGTTTCGACGGTAGCGAAGCCGAGGATGCCGTGCTCGTCGAGGGCTTCGAGCGCGTCGAGGCGGCCCGTCTGGCGCCGTCGGCGGTGAGCCTGACCTATTTCGAGGCGGGCACGCTGGCAGCGCTGTGGGCGATTGCCGAGCGCCATCCCGACGTGGCGGTTCTCGAGGTCGGGCTGGGTGGGCGGCTCGATGCCACCAACATCATCGACCCCGATGTCGCCGTCATCACCACCGTGGCCCTCGACCATGCCGATTTCCTGGGCAGCGATGTCGAGCTCATCGGCCGCGAGAAGGCCGGTATCCTGCGCCCGGCGCGCCCGGCGGTGCTGGGCCGCGACCTGACCGACAGTGTCTTCCGGGTCGCCGATGAGCTGGGCTGCCCGACCTGGCGGCTGGGTGATGCGATCCGTCGCGGTGACACGGCGTCGGGCTGGCACTGGGAAGGACAGGGCCATCGGGGCGAAGAACTGTCTCTGGCGGCGCTGCCCGATCCGGGCCTGCCGCTCGACAATGCCGCTCTGGCCCTGCAGGCGGTCGCGCTGGCCGCTGTTGCGCTCGACGCCGATGCCTGCCGGCGCGGTCTGGAAAGCGTGTCATTGCCGGGGCGGATGCAGTGGCTGGGCCGCTGGTGTCTGGACGTGGCCCACAACCCCCATGCCGCCACGTATCTGGCGGCGCGCCTGGCCGCGCAGCCCCGCCCGCCGCGGCGCCTCGCCCTGCTGGGCATGCTGGCGGACAAGGATGCGCCGGGCGTGATCGAGGCGCTATCCTCGCAGGTGGATGCCTGGGTGGCCGTCGGCCTCGACGGGCCGCGTGGCCGCAATGGCAAGGAGCTGCGCACGCTGCTCGAGGCCTACGGGCAGACGGTGGTGCACGTGGCGGAGACGCCGCGGGAGGGCGCCGACTGGCTGTCGTCCCGGCTGGCTGCCGAGGAGCAGGCGCTGGTCTGCGGTTCCTTCCTGACTGTCGCCGATGTCCTGGCGTGGCACGAAGACCGGGGGCAGGGACGCTGCCCGTCATGAGGTGAGGCCCGCAACCGGGCCGCGAGGAGGGAGGCATGAAGTACGGAATGCGCGAGCGTGTCAGCGGGGCCGTCATCCTGCTGGCACTGGGGGTCATCTTCATTCCGATGCTCTTCGATGAGCCACCGGCACGCGACCCGCGTCCGGAACCGGCCCTGTCCATCGAGCAGCCCGTCGAGGTCGAGCAGGCCCCGGTGGCCGAGCCGGCGCCGCCGTCGAGCCTGGGTCAGATCCAATCTCCGCAGGCCGGTGGCGAGCCGGCGCCAGCGCCGTCCACGGCCGCCGACAATGACAAGGCATCGCCGGCAAGCACCGGGGGTGAATCTGATGCCGGCGCCGGTAGCGGCGACAAGCCCGACCCGATCGCCGAACTGGCGCGCAATGCCCAGGTTCACCAGCAACCGGCAGCCGGCGAGCCGGCTGCCGAACCCGAGAAGCGCGAGCCGGCGCCACGAGCCGGCGAGTGGGCGGTCCAGGTGGGCAGCTTCGGCGAGCCGGGCAACGCCGAGCGGCTCGAGAAGAAGCTCGATGCCCAGGGCTTCAACGCCTATCGCCGTCCGCGCGACAACAATCTGACTTCCGTGTATGTCGGCCCCTTCGCCACATCCGAGGCGGGTGAAAAGGCGCGCACCGAGCTCAAGGAGAAGGTCAATCTCCAGGGCCTGCTGATCCGCATCCAGGAGGATGAATGACCCTGACCTGGTTGGACTGGGTCTTTCTGGCGGTCCTCGGTGCCTCGATGCTGGCCGGCTTTTTGCGCGGGCTGGTGCGCGAGGCACTGGGGCTGGGGGCATGGGTCGCGGCGCTGCTGGCTTCCCGCTGGCTGGCGCCGCCGGTCGCCGAGCAGCTGGGCGGCTGGATCGATTCTCCGGATATCCGCCTGATCGTGGCCTTCGTGGTCGTGATCTTCGGCGTGGTCCTGGCCTGTGGCGTGGTCATCCGCGGCGTACAGGCGGCCGTCGAGTGGGTGGGCATGGGCTTTTTCAACCGTATCGCCGGGGCCGGTTTCGGCCTGCTGCGTGGCGGGGCGATCCTGGTGCTGGCGACGGTGCTGATCAGCCTGACGCCCCTGATGCAGCTGCAGGCCTGGCAGCAGGCGCGGTTGCGGCCCACCTTCGAGTCGTTGCGTGACCAGGCCATGGCGCGATTCAGCGACTGGCAGCAGCGCCACCCCCAAAAGCTGGATGAATGGCGGACGTTTTCCCTGCCGGAGGGGCTGTCCGGCGGCGCGACCCGCGCCGAATCACTGTTATCGACCGGTGCCGGCGACGGCACCTCAAGTCCATCGCAAGCGAGGTAAGGCGGAATGTGCGGTATTGTGGGCCTCATGGCCACTCAGCCGGTCAATCAGGCGCTCTATGATGCGTTGACGGTGCTCCAGCACCGGGGGCAGGACGCCGCCGGAATGATGACCTGGCACGAGGGACGCTTTCTGCTGCGCAAGAGCAATGGACTGGTGCGCGACGTCTTTCACACGCGTCACATGACGCGTCTCAAGGGCCACCTGGGCATCGGTCACGTGCGTTACCCCACGGCCGGCTCCGCCAGCGAGGCGGAGTCCCAGCCGTTCTACGTCAACTCTCCCTACGGGCTGGCGCTGGCGCACAATGGCAATCTCACCAACGCCGATCAGCTCAAGCAGGAGCTCTACTCCACCGACCTGCGCCACATCAACACCAGCTCGGACTCCGAGGTGCTGCTCAACGTCTTTGCTCACGAACTGGGCAAGCAGGGCCATCATCTCAACCCCGAGGACGTGTTCGATGCCGTGCGTCGTGTCCATCGGCGCTGCCGTGGCGGCTATGCGGCGGTGGCCATGATCAATGGCTTCGGCATGGTGGCGTTCCGTGATCCGCACGGCATCCGTCCGGTGGTATTCGGTACCCGCGAGACGGTGACCGGCCAGGACGTGATGATCGCTTCCGAGTCGGTGGCGCTCGACGTCGGCGGCTTCGAGCTGACGCGTGACCTGGCGCCGGGCGAGGCGATCTTCGTCGATATGGACGGGGTGGTGCATACCCAGCAGTGCGCCGACCGGCCCTCGCTGGTGCCGTGCATCTTCGAGCACGTCTATCTGGCGCGTCCGGACTCGATCCTCGACGGTGCCTACGTCTACGGCACGCGCATGCAGATGGGGCGCAAGCTCGGCGACCGGATCCTTCGCGAGTGGCCGGAGCACGACATCGACGTGGTGATCCCGATCCCCGATACCTCTCGGACCTCGGCGCTGGAGCTCGCCCAGCACCTGGGCGTGACTTATCGCGAAGGCTTCATGAAGAACCGCTACATCGGGCGGACCTTCATCATGCCGGGCCAGACCCAGCGCAAGAAGTCGGTGCGCCAGAAGCTCAATGCCATCGATATCGAGTTCGCCGGCAAGAACGTGCTGCTGGTCGACGACTCGATCGTGCGCGGCACAACCTGCAAGCAGATCATCCAGATGGCCCGCGAGGCCGGTGCCAACAAGGTGTACTTCGCCTCGGCCGCGCCGCCGGTGCGCTACCCCAACGTCTACGGCATCGACATGCCGGCGGCCGGCGAGCTGATCGCCCACGGACGCAGCGAGGTGGAGGTCGGCGAGTTGATCGGCGCCGACCGGATCTTCTACCAGGACCTGGAGGATCTCAAGGCCGCCTGCCGCGAAGTCAATCCGGCACTCGAGCGCTTCGACTGTTCAGTATTCGACGGGCAGTACGTGACCGGTGACATCGACGATGCCTACCTGGCCGCGCTCGAGGCCTCGCGCAACGATGCGGCCAAGACGCAGGATGGCAGCGTGCATGCGGTGGTCGACCTGCACAACGATGTCGAGGACTACGGCTGAGAGGGCCCCACACCATGCAGCAAGACGATTTTCACGCCGACGCCCTGTCGCTGGAGACGCTGGCGGTACGTGCCGGTCACGTCCGCACCGCCGAGCAGGAGCATGGTGAGCCGATCTTCACCACCTCCAGCTTCGTTTATCGCAGCGCCGCCGAGGCGGCGCGCAAGTTCGGCGGCGAGGAGCCGGGCAACATCTACTCGCGCTTCACCAACCCTACGGTGCGGATCTTCGAACAGCGTCTGGCGGCGCTCGAAGGTGGCGAGCGCTGCGTGGCCACCAGCTCGGGTATGGCGGCCATCCTTTCCACGGCCCTGGCGCTGCTGGAAGTGGGTGACGAGATCGTCGCCTCGCGCTCGCTGTTCGGCTCCACGGTCAGCCTGTTCAGCAAGTATCTGGGCAAGTTCGGCATCACCACGCGCTACGTGGAGCTCGGCAATCTCGAGGAGTGGGAGGCGGCGATCACCCCGCGGACCAAGCTGCTGTTCGCCGAGACGCCGTCCAACCCGCTTTCCGAGCTGGTCGACATCGCCGCGCTGGCGGATATCGCCCATCATCACGGGGCCCTGCTGGCGATCGACAACTGCTTTTTGACGCCGGCACTGCAGCGTCCGCTGGCGCTGGGCGCCGATCTGGTGATCCATTCGGCCACCAAGTACCTGGACGGCCAGGGGCGGGCCATCGGCGGCGCCGTTGTCGGGCGCGACAAGGAGCTCGAGGAGGTGTTCGGCGTGGTGCGCACCTGCGGCCCCTGCCTGAGTCCCTTCAATGCCTGGATCTTTCTCAAGGGGCTCGAGACGCTCAGCCTGCGCATGCGCGCCCATTGCGACAACGCCCTGGCGCTGGCCCAGTGGCTCGAGGCGCATCCGGCGGTGGAGCGGGTCCACTACAGCGGCCTCGAGAGCCACCCGCAGTACGCGCTGGCCCGCCAGCAGCAGTCGGGCTTCGGTGCCGTGCTCGGCGTCGAGATTCATGGCGAGCGCGAAGGCGCCTGGGCGGTGATCGACGCCACTCAGCTGATGTCGATCACCGGCAACCTGGGTGACGTGAAGACCACCATCACCCATCCGGCGACCACCACCCACGGGCGACTGTCCGACGAGCAGAAGGCGTCCGCCGGTATCCGCGAGGGGCTGGTCCGCATCGCCGTGGGGCTCGAGGCCCTCGACGATCTCAAGGCGGACCTGGCGCGCGGCCTCGATCGGCTGGTCTGATTACCGGTGCGCGCCTTGAAGTTGTCCGAAACGTCGCCATCTAGGGTGTGAAGTTGAATCCAACCGGATCTAAGGAGACCTCGATGAAGATCCTGATGGTGCTGACGTCCCATGACCGCATGGGTGATACCGGCCACAAGACCGGATTCTGGCTCGAGGAATTCGCCGCGCCCTATTATGTGTTCAAGGATGCCGGCGTCGAGATCACGCTGGCGTCACCCGCTGGCGGCCAACCCCCCGTTGACCCCAACTCCACTCAGGAAGACGCCCTGACCGAGGCGACCCGTCGCTTCGAGGCGGATGAAGACGCGCGCGAGCAGCTGGCCAACACCCGGTCACTGGACTCGGTCAACGCCGAGGATTTCGATGCGGTCTTCTACCCGGGTGGCCACGGCCCGTTATGGGATCTGACCGACAATCCCGACTCCCAGCGCCTGATCCAGGCCTTCCTGGCCGCCGAGAAACCGGTGGCCACGGTCTGCCATGCGCCCACCGTGCTGCTGAACGTGCGCGACGAGGCGGGCAAGCCGATCGTCGAGGGGCGCCGGGTCACCGGTTTCACCAACAGCGAGGAAGCGGCCGTGGGCCTGACCGAGGTGGTGCCGCATCTGCTCGAGGAGGAGCTGGTCAAGCGTGGTGCCCGCTTCGAGCGTAGCGAGGGCGATTTCACCGCCTTTCAGCTGCGCGACGGCCTGCTGATCACCGGTCAGAACCCGGCCTCCAGCGCGCCCACCGCCGAGCTGTTGCTGCAGGTGTTGCGCGGCTGACCGGTACCACCAGGCGCTGGCTTAGGATCGGCCCCGGGAGTCAGGCTCCCGGGGCCGTTTCGTGTCGGGAGGTTGGGCCTCAGTCGATGGCGTCTTTCGTCCGGTAGGTCGCCATGAAACGATGGTCCAGATAGCGCTTGAGCCATAGTGCCGAGCGCCCCCGCCACCACAGGGGGCCGCGTAGCGCCAGTCCGCGGCCGTCGCCGAGATTGAGTATCGACAGGTAACGCTGCTGCGGATGAAAGGATTGCAGGGGCTCGCCGGTCAGCCGGGCCTCCAGGTTGGCCAGCAGCACCGGAGCCTGGCGCACGCCGAACACGCCGAGCTTGGGGTGGGGAGCTGACGTCAGCCAGGCGCAGTCGCCGACGGCGAAGAGACGCGGGTCGTCCGGTGAATGCAGGGTGGGCGTGATCGCCAGCCCCTGATGGGCATCCTGTGGCAGGTCCAGGGTACCGATCAGGTCGGGCGCGACCAGCCCCGTGGCCAGCAGCAGCTGGTCAGCCGCGACCTGGCTGCCGTCGTCCAGATGCAGCGTGCCCGTCTCCCACGCCACGGCCGAGGCGGCCAGCTCCAGCCGGGCCCCGCGTCGCATCAGACGGCGGGCCACCCAGCGCCCGGCACCGCGTGGAGCGTCCGGCAGCAGGCGCTCCTCGCCCCCCACCAGAGTGACGCGTGGCGAGCGACCATAGCGTTCGAACAGGGCCAGCAGGTTGGCGGTGAGCTCGACGCCCGTGGGGCCGCCGCCGATGATCGCCAGCCGGGGCGCGGGGTCGGACGTCGCCAGGGTGCTTTCCAGCTGTTGGCGCAACTGCCAGAGGTGGTGGACCGGCTTGGCCGCCCAGACATCAGGGGCGCCCGACGGGGCGAGGCGTGACGGCCGGTAGACCTCGCTGCCTAGGTTGAGCGACAGCAGATCGTAGGCGAGCGGTTCGTGCCGGGCGAGGTGCAGTTGGCGCTGCCGGCGGTCGATGCGCACGACACGATCCTGCACAACGTCGCCGCCGTGGGCGTGCATCAGGGTCGTCGGGTCGAGGCGATCCTCGTCGTCGCGGTAGTCGCCGCCGAGCATGCCGCTGGCCATGCCCGAGTACCAGAAGGCGCCCGGCGACACGAGGGTAACGTGGGCGCCACGGGCGATGAGCCGGTCGGCGTTCGCCGCCAGATGCAGGTGGGCGTGACCGGCACCGACCAGCACCACTCGAGTGATCTCGTCCATCGGAATGTCCTCGCGGGAGCCTCGCCATCAACCTACCATCCCCCGGCGGCGGGAGGGGATTTTCGTGAATCGAACGCGGAAAACATTGGTTAGAGGCCTAACGGGCTTGAAATGCCGGGTCGTCGGCCGCAGGACATGGATCGGGTGGCCGCTTCCGGCGCGCCCCGATCCACGCAACGAAAGGAGTCCCGCATGGCCTCGTCAATCATTCCGCAGCCGGGTATCGGAACCTTCCGACTCAAGGGACAGGATGTCATCGACTCGGTGACTTCGGCACTGGCGCTGGGCTACCGGCATGTCGACACGGCGCAGATGTACGACAACGAGGAGGCGGTCGGTGAAGCGATCCGCCGCAGCGGCGTGCCGCGCGACGAGCTGTTCGTGACCACCAAGGTGTGGTGGGATCGTCTGCAGCATGACGCGTTGATCGACAGTCTCGAGGAAAGTGTCCGCAAGCTGGGCGTCGACCATGTGGACCTGGCGCTGATCCACTGGCCGTCGCCCGGTGACGAGGTCGCCATGTCCGAGTATATCGGTGCCCTGGCCGAGGCCCGCGAGCGCGGTCTGACCCGGCACATCGGAGTGTCGAACTTCACGATTGCCCACCTCAACGAGGCCCTGTCGGTGCCCGGCGGTGAGCACATCGTCACCAACCAGATCGAGGTGCACCCCTTCCTGGCTAATCACAAGCTGGCCCGGCACTGCCAGGACAAGGGCCTTCAGGTGACCGGTTACATGCCGCTGGCGGTGGGCAAGGTCATGGACGATCCGGTGTTGCAGCAGATCGCCGCCAATCACGACGCCACGCCCGCCCAGATCGCGCTGGCCTGGGTGGCCGCCCGCGATATCGTGGTCATTCCCTCCTCGACACGCCGCGAGCACCAGCAGGCCAACCTGGCTGCGCTGGACATCACCCTCAGCGACGATGAGATGGCACGTATCGAGACGCTGGATATCGGCGAACGGATCGCCAACCCCGATTTCGCACCCAAGTGGGATACTTGAACGCCTTTGCCGCGTCGGCATGACGACGGGGTCGGCCGAGCCGGCCCCGCTGCGTGTCGCCTGCCGGTCGTGTTGGGTTGTGTCGATGGACATGACAGAATGCGCGCTTTTCCCGGATAGGAGAGGCCGTGTTGTCTCCACTGGCTCGTCAACTCTGGCGACAGACCTGGCCGATGGCGGTCGGGGTGCTGTCCCTGCTGGGCTTCCAACTGGTCGATAGTGCCTTCATCGCGCGGCTGGGCACGGCACCACTGGCAGCGCAGTCCTTCACCTTCCCGCTGTCGTTTCTGATCATCGGCGTTCAGGTCGGTATCGGCATCGCCATCGCCGCCCTGATCTCTCGTGCGCTGGGCGCCGGCGAATCGGAAAGGGCCCGGCGTCTGGGCGCGCTGGTGTTGCTCGGCGGAAGCGCCCTGATCGCCTGCCTGGTGGTGGGGTTGCATGTCGCCCAGACGCCGCTGTTCCGCCAGCTCGGTGCGCGCCCGGCGCTGCTGCCGCTGATTCGCGACTACTGGACCCCCCAGCTGCTGGCGGCCTGGTTGGGCGCCGTGCTGTATTTCGGCTACAGCCTGTTTCGGGCGCACGGCGATACCCGCCTGCCGGGCAAGCTGATGGTGCTGACCAGCCTGCTCAACCTGCTGCTCGACCCCCTGCTGATCTTCGGTGTCGGCCCCTGGGCGGGGCTGGGGCTGCCCGGGGCGGCCTGGGCCACCAGCCTGGCCTTCGGCAGCGGGCTGGCCATCGTCGGCTGGCGCCTGGGCGGTTCCGGCTGGCTGACCGGCAAGGGGCTCGTGGCCGAGGCGCGCCAGTCGACGCGGCCCTTCCTGGCCATTGCCATGCCGGCCATGATCAGCCAGCTGATGCCGCCGCTGGCGGCCATGCTGGCCACGGCGGTGGTCGCCACGCTGGGCGAGGAGAGAGTCGCGGCCTGGGGGCTGGCCAGCCGGCTGGAGACCGTGTCGCTGATGGTGGTGCTGGCGCTGACCATGTCGCTGCCGCCCTGGCTCGGGCGCTGCTACGGGGCGGGGCACTGGCAGGAGATCCGCCGGCTGATGGCGCTGGCCTTCCGGGTCGTGGTGGTCTGGCAGCTGGCGCTGGGCGTAGTCATGGCGCTGCTGGCCCCGTGGTTGGCCGCCGTGCTGTCGGGCAATCCCGAGGTGCGCGACGGGCTTGAGGCGTTGATCCGGGCCCTGCTGCCCAGCTATGCGCTGCTCGGCGTATGCATGGTCGTGGTGTCCGCCGCCAATGCCCTGGGCTGGCCGCTGCGGGCCATGCTGATGTCGGCGGCTAGGCTGTTCGTCTGCTACCTGCCTTGCCTGTGGCTGGGCACGCAATGGGGCGGCGACATCGTCGGCACGGCCTGGGGGGCGGCGTTGGGCAACCTGCTGGCAGGCGCGCTGGCCTATGCGCTGTTCCGGCACTCGCTGGGCGAGCGGGGAAAGGTAGTGGAAAGTGCTGTATAAAGACGTTTTGTTTTTATGTTCACCTGAAGTGGTGGTGAAAATTATTGCTATGAGCAATAAACAGGATAATTTCCTAAGGGCTACAGCCTGACCGTGCCGGTCAACGACGACGGCAGGCTGGGCATTTCACACTACGCGGCCTGAGATCGCCACTTGCCAGACTCATGATGCCCCCGTTTTATCGGGGGCATCGTCGTTGGGGCGTGGAGAGTCAGGGGCGCTGGGCCAGTGCCAGCTTGACGCCGAACAGCACCAGCACCGAGCCGGTCACGGCGTCGAGGGTGCGCGACAGCCAGCGCTTGGCCAGCCAGTGCCCGGCGCGCCCGACCATCAGGGCGATGCCGATCTGCCAGAGGTTGGCGATCACGAAGTGTACGCTCGCCAGCCACAGCGACTTCAGCAGCGCCGGGTCTCCGGGGGCGATGAACTGCGGCAGGAAGGCCATGTAGAAGACCACGGTCTTGGGGTTGAGCACGTTCGACAGCAGGCCTTCGCGGATCGGCTGCCAGAAGCCGACCCGGCGCTGCGCCCCGGTTACCCCGGCGACCGGCAGCGGGTTGCCGCGTCGTGCGCTGAGCAGGCTCTGGATGCCCAGCCAGACCAGATACGCGGCCCCGGCCAGCTTGAGCGCGCTGAACGCCCAGGCCGACTGCAGCAGGATCAGCGAGATACCCAGTGCCGACACCGTGGCATGCACGAACAAGCCGCAGCAGATCGCCAGGCTGGTGAGAATCCCGTCGCGCACGCCGCCGCGGGCGGTATTGCGGATCACCAGCAGGGTATCCACCCCCGGGGTGATGCTCAGCAGGGTGATGGCCAGCAAAAAGGGCAGGAACTGGGTATCGAACAGCATCAAAACCTCGTTGTCGACAAGCGTCAGGGTCAGGGCAGCAGCCAGCGCCAGATCACGAAGGCGCCGATCATCACCACCGCCAGGCCGAACAGCATCAGCAGGCCGTCCTCGGCGGCCAGCCCCAGCCCCATGAGCACGATGGCCAGCGCCGGCAGGGCGGCGGCGAAGGGCAGCAGCTCCAGGGGCATCATCGACAGGCCGAGAAGCACGGCCAGCAGGGCGATCAACCGCCGGGAAACCGGATTCACCAGTGCCCGGAGACGCACCTTGAGCAGCCGGTCGAAGCGCTGTGTCCAGGGACGCAGGCGCGTGACAACGGCGTGCAGGCGGTCATGGTCGATGCCGCGTTCGCGCAGCCGGCGCGGCAGCCAGGGGCTGCGCTTGTCGAGGGCCAGCTGGCCGGCCACGGTGGCGATGAACAGGCCGCACAGCGTGGGCACGCCGGGGATGGCGCCGGTGGGCAGCGCCGCGATCAGTGCCGGGGCGACCAGCAGCGGGCCGAAGCCGCGGGAAGCGAAGGTGTCGATGATGTCCTGCAGGTGAATGGTGCGCCCGGCGTTGGCGTCGTCCATGCCGTCGAGCAGCTGGGTCAGGGTCATGCGTTCGGCCATCGTGAAACCTCCCTGGATGGATGGCGGGCAGCTCCGTTGCCCGTGCCGTGCGCGATCAGAGACCGCGACGGGCGTTCTTGTAGGAGATCTGGTCGTTGAGCGTCCAGAAGTCGTAGAGAATGCCCACCAGGAACAGCCCGCCGGTGAGCAGGTAGAGCAGGCCGGTCAGCCATTTGCCCATGTACATGCGGTGGATGCCGAACACGCCGAGAAAGGTCAGCAGCACCCAGGCGACCGTGTAGTTGATCGGCCCGGCCCGGAAACGGATGTCGGCCTGGCGATCCATCAGCGGAATCAGGAACAGGTCGATCAGCCAGCCGATGCCCAGCAGGCCCAGGGTCAGAAACCAGATCGTCCCGGTGACCGGCTTGCCGTAATAGAAGCGGTGGGCGCCGGTGAAGCCGAAGAGCCACAGCAGGTAGCCGATGGCCTTGCTGTGAGTGTTCGAGGAGGCCAGTTGTGTCACGCCAACTCCTGTTGTCGTTTCGCGGTTTCGAGGGGCGAGCCCGCGGCGGCGTCGCCCGTGAATCGGGGTCACGACACCACGCCCAGTTCCCGCAGGCGCTCCTGCAGGTAGGCGTCGGCCGTGTATCGCTCGGACAATACCACGTCCGGGCGCGGATGGAGGAACAGCGGCAGCGACAGACGCCCCCGATGGCGGCTGTCGTCGCCGGGGTTGATGACGCGGTGCGTGGTCGAGGGGAAATAGCCGTGCGAGGCCTCCTGCAGCATGTCGCCGACATTGATGATCAGCTGCCCGGGGTCGCAGGGGATCGGGTGCCAGCCGCCGTGGCGGTCGCGAACCTCGAGGCCCGGCGCGTTGGCCGCGGGCAGCACGGTCAGCAGGTTGATGTCCTCGTGGGCGGCGGCACGCACCGCGCCCTCGGGCTCGTCGCCGGCCAGCGGCGGATAGTGCAGGACCCGCAGCAGCGTCTGCTCGCTGCCGTCGATCATCCGTGACAGGGGCTCGTGAAACCCCTCGGCGACCTCGGCCGGGGCCTCGCGCTCGATCCAGCCGAGCAGGGTCCGCGCCAGGCGCTCGGCACGGCGATAGTAGGCGAGGATGTCGTCGCGCAGGGGCTCGGGGAGACGCCCCCACGGGTAGACATGGTAGTACTCCTTGAGGTCGCGCTGGCCATGGCCCTTGGCGGTCTCCGAGATCTCGGGCGGGAAGTAGCCATCCTGGCGCTGCGGGTCGAAGTGCCACCGGTACTTGTCGGGCGAGGCGAAGAAGGCTTCCCAGCGGGCGTAGATCGTTTCCACCTGCGAGAAGGGAATCGGGTGGTTGCGCAGCACCGCGAACCCCGTCTCCTTGAGCGATGTCATGAAACGCTGCGGCGCATCGGACGAGGTGTAATCGACATTCTGGACGTGCATGGTTTTTCCATCTATGTTGCGTATTGCGGACGTCGCGTGATCGGCGAGATCCCGTTCAGCGTAGCTTGACACGGTTCGAAACGATGATGCATGATCCGCTGCGTAGGTTAGCAAGTTGAATGGCGTCGGTTGGTTGTCGATTCTCGAAACTCTTCAGTGCGCATTCCCCCCTTGTCTTACCACGCACTTCGGGCCCGAGGCGAGACGGTCTCGTCCACCCGGTATCATATTTAGCTAGTTAAGGAAATCGACAATGGCAACTGGCACTGTCAAGTGGTTCAACGACACCAAAGGCTACGGCTTCATCTCTCCGGACGACGGCGGTGACGATCTGTTCGCTCACTTCTCCGAAATCCAGGCAGACGGATTCAAGAGCCTGCAGGACGGTCAAAAAGTCTCCTTCGAGGTGACTCAAGGCAAGAAAGGCCTTCAGGCTGCCAAGATCAAGGCTCTCTAAGTCTTGATGGCAGGGCCGACGAGTCGTCGTCGGCCCAAGCGATCCAGAATCGCGAGACCCCGGTCAATTGACCGGGGTTTTTTCGTTTCAGCATGTCGTGTCAGCGCGACTGGGTTGTGGCCAGGTGACGATAGAGTTCGCGGATGCCGAAGGTCCAGGGCGGCAGGGCATCGCTGCGATCGACGCGATTGACCAGGGCGCCGAGGCTGGGCGTGGCGATGGTCACACGGTCACCGATGTGGTGAGTGAAGCCCTGGCCTTCGCCGTCACGGTCGAGAATCGGCGAGAACATCGTGCCCAGAAACAGCATGAACCCATCGGGATACTGATGGTGGGCGCCCAGCGTCTGTGCCACCAGGTCGAGCGGGTCGCGGCTGATCTGACGCATGTCGCTGGCATCCTCGAGCAGGAAGTCGTCATCGCTGCCCTCGATACGCAGGGACACCTGGGCCTCACGGACCGTGTCCATGGTGAAGTGCTCATCGAACAGTCGCACGAAGGGACCGATCGCGCAGGACGCGTTGTTGTCCTTCGCCTTGCCCAGCAGCAGCGCGCTGCGTCCCTCGATATCGCGGAGGTTGACGTCGTTGCCCAGGGTGGCGCCGCGGGCCTGCCCCTGGCTGTCGACGGCCAGCACCACTTCCGGTTCCGGGTTGTTCCACTGCGAGGCCGGATGCAGCCCGACCCCGCGTCCGAAGCCGACCGCCGACAGCGGCTGTGACTTGGTGAAGACTTCCGCATCGGGCCCGATGCCCACTTCCATGTACTGCGACCAGGCGCCCCGGGTCTGAAGCTCGCGTTTCAGCGCCTGGGCGTCAGGCGAGCCGGGGCGAATACGCGACAGGTCGGTGCCGATCAGTGACTGCAGCTCCTCGCGCAGGGCGTGGGCGCGCGAGGCGTCGCCGCCGGCCTGTTCCTCGATGACGCGCTCCAGCATCGACACGGCGAAGGTCACCCCGCAGGCCTTGATCGCCTGCACATCGCAGGGTGCCAGCAGATAAGGGGCGCTGGGCTCATCGGTCAGCGAGTTAGCCAGCAGCGTCTCCACGCTGCCGAGGACCTCGCCGTCGGCCCCGGCGACGAGTTCATGGGCCCCGGGGTGCTCCAGCAGGTCGGCGAGGGTGGCGACGTGGCCGGAAAGATCGACCACGTTTCCGTCGCGAACGGCGATGACGACGGGGCCGGGGTGCGGAGTGTCGCGCCAGGCACGGCCGACCAGCAGGGCACGTGCGTGATCGGCGGGCAGATAGCGCTCGCTCAGGGGTGACGACATGGAAAAGTCTCCTTTTCGGATGAGATGACCGACAAACGTCGCACTGACGTGTCGAAACGATGGTCTATCATTGTCAGCATGTATGACAGGTATGCCAAGTGTGAGCCAATCCGCTTCCGCTGGCGACCCCTTCATCAGGAGCCTTTCAACAGGAGAGCGTCATGTTCGAATCCATCGCGGGAAAACGCGTTCTGATCACCGGCGCCAGCCGGGGAATTGGCGCAGCCGTGGCCACCCGTCTGGGGGCGCTGGGCGCCCGGGTCGGCGTTCACTATCATGCCAGCGAGGCGGCGGCACGTCAGGTGGCCGAGGCCATCGAGGCCGCGGGCGGCGAGGCGCACCTGATCCGGGGGGATATCAGCCGCTCGGCCACGGCGGTGTCGGTGGTCGACCAGGCCGCCGAGGCGCTGGGTGGCCTGGACGTGCTGATCAACAATGCCGGTGACATGCTGGGGCGGGTATCGCTGGCCGATATGGACGACGACCAGTATGACCGGGTGATGGATCTCAACGTGCGCTCGGTGGTGATGGCCAGCCGGGCTGCGGTGGCCCACTTCCGGCGTCAGGGCGGCGGCAACCTCGTGCACACCACATCTATCGCCGCGCGCAACGGGGGCGGGCCGGGCGTCGGCCTGTATGCCTCCGCCAAGGGCTGCGTGAGCACCCTGACCCGGGCCATGGCCAAGGAGCTGGCGGCCGACAACATCCGGGTCAACGCCGTGGCGCCGGGCGTCATCGCCACCGATTTTCACGGGCGCTATTCAAGTGACGAGCAGCTCGAGGCGATGCGCGGGACCATCCCCATGGGGCGGTTGGGCACGGCCGAGGACTGCGTCGGCGCCTACCTGTTCCTGGTCAGCGATGCGCTCAGCGCCTACGTGACCGGCCAGGTGATCGAGGTCAACGGCGGGCAGCTGATGCCATGACCGAGCCACGTCATTACCCCCTCGTCGTCACCATGGGTGACCCGGCCGGCATCGGCCCGGAGATCATCTGTCGTGCGCTGGTCGCGATGACGCCGGACCAGCGCCGCGAGACGCTGCTGGTCGGCGATATCCCCACCTTCGAACGTGCCGCCGACCTGATCGGCGCGCCGTTGCGCTTTGGTGAACTCGATACGTCAGGCGTTGACGATATCGTCGCCGTGGCCTCCATCGCGCGTCCCGCCGGCCCCATCATCGACGGCCGGGTCACGGCGGCGGCGGGGGAGACGGCCTTTCGCAGCGTCGCGCGGGCGGTGGAATGCGTGCAGGCCGGTCGTGCCGGGGTCATCGTCACCGCGCCACTCAACAAGGCAGCGCTCCATGCGGCACAGCGTTTCTATGACGGCCACACCGGCATGCTGGCCGCGCTGACCGGCGCGCCGTCCTCGTTCATGCTGCTGGCATCGGCCACGCTGTCGACGATTCATGTCTCGACCCATGTTTCCCTGGCCGAGGCCATCGAGCGTGTCACCGAGGCGCGCATCGTCGACACCGTACGGGCCGGGCATGCCCACCTCGAGGCGCTGGGCGTGGCGCATCCACGCATCGCCGTGGCCGGGCTCAATCCGCACTGCGGCGAGGGCGGCATCTTCGGCGATCAGGACGAGCGCATCATCCGGCCCGCCGTGAGCGCCCTGCAGCGGGAAGGCTACACGGTCCAGGGGCCGATCTCGGCCGACACCGTCTTCTACCGTGCCCATCGTGGCGAATTCGACCTGGTGGTCGCCCAGTACCACGACCAGGGGCATATCCCCGTCAAGCTCATTGCCTTCGATACCACCGTCAACGTCAGCCTGGGACTGCCGGTCCAGCGTACCTCGGTCGACCACGGCACCGCCTTCGACATTGCCTGGCAGGGACGGGCCGATGCCACCAATCTGGAGGCGGCAATGGCCTACGCCCGGCGGCTGGCCGAGGGAGGCGGGCATGCGTGAATGCCGGGTGGTGATCGTTGCCGATGACCTGACCGGTGCTCTCGATGCCGCGGCTCCGTTCGCCGGGCGGGGCGCGCGAACTCGAGTGGTGGTGTCGCCGACGGCGCTCGCTGCGGTGCTGGCCGACGCCGGCGACTGCGACGTGCTGGCGGTCAACACCGAGACGCGCCATGCCCCGGTCGCCGACGCGGCCGCACGGGTGGCCGAGGTGTTCAGCGCGCTGATGGCGCTGTCGCCGTCGCTGGTGATCAAGAAGGTCGACTCCACCCTGCGCGGCCATGTGGTGGCCGAGAGTCTGGCGGCGCGGCGCTCGCTCGGCCGTCCGCTCGTCGTGGCGCCGGCGGTGCCGGCACAGGGGCGTACCGTGCGACAGGGACGGGTGCTGGTGCATGGCCGCCCACTGGCCGAGAGCGATTTCGCGCGCGACGCCCGCTCGGCGCCGCCCGATGGAGCGCTGCCGGAACTGTTCGCGGCTGCCGGTTTGACGGTGGCCTGCCGCGGCGTGAACGACACGCGCCTGGAGGGCGACATCGTCTGGGATGCCGAGGACGAAGGGGCGCTCGATGCCCTGGTGCAGGCACTGGACAGCGCGCCTGCCGCCGGGATTGTGGTGGGTGCGGCGGGGGTGTGTCAGGCCCTGGCGAAGCGGCATTTCCGCGGGCGAGGGCCCACGCCCGAGCCGGGTGATAGCTGGCTGCTGGTGGTCGGGTCGCGTTGCGAGCAGGCCCGGCGTCAGATGGCGCGAGTGCGGGAACGGCCGACCGGCTGGCGAGAGGCCGAGGCGCCCGCGGCTCAGGCACCCCCGGTGGGCTGGCAGGGCGCCACACTGCTGCGGCCGGGGTGCGGTGTCGGCCCCGAGTGGACGGCGGATGACGTGGCCCGGGCGCTGGCGGTGCAGGCACAGGCCTGGCTGGTACGGGCGGCATCCCCGCCCTGGCTTTTCCTGACCGGCGGCGACACCGCCACGGCGTTGCTGCAGCACCGAGGGGTGCGGACGATCGAGGTGGCCGGCGAGTGGGAGCCCGGCATCGCCTGGGGCTGGCTGGACGGCGAGCGTCGGCAGCCCGTGGTGACCAAGGCCGGCGGCTTCGGCGACGACGCCCTGCTGACGCGACTGCTGGACGCGTCTACGACCAGAGGATAATACGCAAGCCGTTGCGTCATGGCGCGAGCACGGCTAGGTTTCCTTATGATGGTATGACACGTATACATTTGCGCCATCAAACCATACCGGGCAATGAGCTGCCCCATCTTTCAAGGGAGAACAATAAATGGGCAACACGCGCACCCGCCACACCCGCATCAACCGCTGGATCTCGACCGCCATGCTGCTGGCCGGCATCAGCGCGGCCGGCATGGCCAGTGCCGAGACACTGCGCTTCGCGCACGTCTACGAGACCTCCGAGCCGTACCACAAGTGGGCCGTGTGGGCCGGCGACCAGATCGAGAAGCGCACCGACGGGCGCTACACGGTCGAGGTGTATCCGGCGTCATCGCTGGGCAAGGAGGCCGACATCAACGAGGGGCTGTCGCTGGGCACCATCGATCTGATCTTCACCGGCAACCAGTTCGCCGGCCGTTCCTACGGGCCCATCGGTATCGCCGGGGCGCCCTACATGTTCCGCGATTTCGAGCACTGGAAGGCCTACGCGCACAGCGACCTGTTCAAGGAGATCGCCAAGGGCTACCAGGATGCGACCGGCAACGTGCCGCTGGCGCTCAACTACTACGGCAAGCGTCACACCACGTCCAACAAGCCGATCAACACCCCCGAGGACATGAAGGGGCTGAAGATTCGCGTGCCCAACGCGCCGATGTACATGATGTTCCCGGAAGCCGTCGGCGCGAATCCGACGCCGATCGCCTTCTCGGAAGTCTATCTGGCGCTGCAGCAGGGCGTGGTGGATGCCCAGGAGAACCCGCTGCCGACCATCAAGGCCAAGAAGTTCTATGAGGTCCAGAACACCATCAACCTGACCGGCCACATCACCGACTCGCTGCTGACCATCGCCGGCGGGCCGCTGTGGAACCGGCTCTCCGACGAGGACAAGACGATCTTCCGCAATGTCTATCAGGAAGCCGCCGAGCACATCACCCAGGATGTCCGTCAGTCCGAGAAGGAGCTGGTGAGCTGGTTCGAGGACCAGGGCGTGACCGTCAACAAGGTGGATACCAAGCCCTTCCGCGAGGCCGTGATTCCCTATCACAACGGCGACGCTGCCACCTGGGACAAGGAAACCTACGACCGTCTGCAGGCGCTCGGCCAGTAACGCCGTCGTCTGAACGTCGATCCCACCTTTACCCGCCGCCCGGAGCATGGCCTCCGGGCGGCGTTCGGAGACCGCGATGACGGAACAACCCCAGCCCCACGACAGCGAGGCGCTCGAGGCTCTGGCCGATCTCGACGAGGCCCCGTTCGACCCGCGCGACTATCGGTTCGAGGACTATGTCACCCTGGCCATCTTCTGGGTGCTCGCCCTCGATGTCTTCCTGCAGTTCTTCAGCCGCTACGTCCTCGGCGACTCGGTCGCCTGGACCGAGGAAATGGCCCGCTACCTGCTGATTCTGGTCTGCTTCATCGGTGGTTCCATGGCGGTGCGCCGCAACTCGCACATCATGGTCGAGTTCTTCTACCGCTACATGCCGCCGGCGATGGGGCGACTGCTCTCGACGCTGGTCGACCTGGCGCGGATCGTCTTCTTCGCCGCCGCCGCCTGGATCACCTACGGGCTTGCCGGTCGCACGCACTCGATGATGGTCTCGGTGGATATTCCCAAGAGCTATCTCTACTACGCCGTCATGGTTGGCTTTTTGCTGATGCTGCTGCGGGCCGTGCAGGTGGCGATTCGTCACTGGCGGGACGGTACCAGCGAGCTGTTGATTAACGACGACGACCGATAACCTTCCTGGAGCTGCGCGACAATGTCCTCCACGCTGTCACTTCGCCACGGGCGATTCATGGTTCCCCCGGTCGTCGCCATTCTGGCGGTGGCCTTCTGTGTCGTGCTGGCCCTGCAGGGTCAGTACATCGGCTTTCTCTTCGCCACCCTGTTCACGCTGCTGGTGATGGGCGTGCCGATCGCCATCTGTCTGGCGGGCTCCTGCCTGCTTTATGTCTATCTCAGCGGTCAGGTGCCCGACATCATCGTCGCCCACCGCATGATCAACGGGGTGGACAGCTTTCCGCTGCTGGCCATTCCCTTCTTCATCCTGGCCGGCAACCTGATGAACAACGGCGGGATCACCAACCGCATCTTCGATTTCGCGCTGGCACTGATGGGCTGGATGCGCGGCGGCCTGGGCCACGTCAACGTCGGGGCGAGCATCGTCTTTTCCGGCATGTCCGGGGCGGCGGTGGCCGACGCCGGCGGGCTGGGCACCATCGAGATCAAGGCCATGCGCGATGCCGGCTACGATCAGGAATTCGCGGTCGGCATCACCGCCGCCTCGTCGACCATCGGGCCGATCATTCCCCCCAGCCTGCCGATGGTGATCTACGGCGTCATGGCCGGTGCCTCGGTGGGGCAGCTGTTCGTGGCCGGCCTGGTGCCGGGGCTGCTGATGGGCGTGGTGCTGATGGTGATGATCGCCATCCTGGCGCGTCGTCGCGGCTATCAGCGCGACACCACCTTCGCCCTGAAGACGCTGCGGGTCACCTTCGCCCGGGCCTTTCTCTCCCTGCTGACCCCGGTGATCATCGTCGGCGGCATCATTTCCGGCATGTTCACGCCCACCGAGGCGGCGATCGCGGCGGTGGTGTACGCGCTGTTCCTGGGCACCGTGGTCTATCGCACCCTGACCTGGCAGCGTCTCGTCAAGGTCAGCATGGAAACCATCGAGACCACCGCGATCATCCTGCTGATCGTCGCCGGCGCCTCGATCTTCGCCTGGATCCTGACCAGCAATCAGGTAACCCAGCAGGTCATGGCCCTGTTCGGCCCGATCGCCGACAGTCCGGTCGCCGTGCTGCTGCTGATCAACCTGGTGCTGATCATCGTCGGCTGCTTCATGGAAACCATCGCCGCCATCACCATTCTGGTGCCGGTTCTGCTGCCGGTGGCGGTCAACGCCGGCGTCGACCCCGTGCACTTCGGCGTGATCATGGTGCTCAACCTGATGATCGGCCTGCTCACGCCGCCGGTGGGCATGGTGATCTACGTGCTGTCGCGGGTGTCGAACATTCCCTTCGAGCGCTGCATGCGTGGCACGCTGCCGTTCCTGGTGCCGCTGTTCCTGGCACTGCTGCTGGTCACCTTCATCCCCGCGCTGTCCATGTGGCTGCCGACATTGATCTATCGCTAGGAGAGCTTTGCTCATGACCCAGGATATCGCCGCCCGCGTCCCCGCCGAGGAACTGCGCCGCTTCATGCACGAGGCACTGCTGCGCTGCGACGTCGACGACACCTCCGCCGAGGCGGTCGCCCGGGCCCTGCTGACCGCGTCCCGCATGGGAACCGACAGCCACGGGCTGCGTCTGCTGCCGCATTACATCCGGGCGCTGCAGGGCGGGCGCATCAAGGCCCGCCCGGCCATGCGCTTCACGCAGCGTCTGCCGGCGACGGGCTATCTGGACGCCGACGACGGGCTCGGCCATCCGGCGGGGTATCAGGCCATCGACCGGGCGATCGCGATGGCCGAGGAGACCGGCATGGGGGCGGTGGCGGTGGGCAACTCGTCGCACTTCGGCGCTGCCGGCTGCTACGCGCTGGAAGCCGCGCGGCGGGGCTACATGGGAATGGCGTTCTGTACCGCCGACGCCCTGGTGAACCTGCACGACGGCACCAATGCCTTCCATGGTACCAACCCCATCGCCTTCGCGGCGCCGGTGGCCTCGGGCCAGCCCTACCTGGTCGACATGGCGACCAGCTCGATCCCCTGGAATCGCGTCCAGCAGTATCGCGCCATCGACCGGACTCTGCCGCCGAACGTGGTGGTCGATGAGCACGGCGGCCTGACCACCGACCCTCACACGGCCGCCTCGCTGCTGCCGCTGGGCGGCGCCGACTTCGGCTTCAAGGGCGCCGCCCTGGCCGGCATGGTCGAGGTACTCAGCGCCAGTCTGTCGGGCATGCTGCACGGGTTCCGCCTGCTGCCGATGATCGGCGAGGACATGCACACGCCGCGGGGCATCGGGCATTTCTTCCTGGTCATGAATCCCGGAGCCTTCGTGGAGCGCGAGGTCTACGAGCGGGCCATCGCGGCCTACCTCGAGGACCTGCGTGCCCAGCCCGCCGGCGAAGGCAGCGAGGTGCTGGCGCCGGGCGACCGTGAGTGGCGTTGCCAGGCGCAGCGGGACGCCGAGGGGATTCCGCTGGACTCGGCCAACGTCGCGGCCTATCGGCAACTGGCCGAGTCGCTGGGCGTGACGGCGTTGCCGCTGACCTGACCGGGCGGCAATGCAGTACCATAGGGGCGCAGACACGGTTGGCGAGGAGTCGCAGCGAATGACGAAATACAAGGTAGAGCGCAAGACGCTTTCCGAGCAGGTGGCCGAACAGCTCGAGAAGGACATTCTCGAGGGACGGCTCAAGGCGGACGATCAACTGCCCGCCGAGCGCGAGCTCATGGAGCAGTTCGGCGTCGGCCGACCGGCGGTGCGCGAGGCGCTGTTCTACCTGCAGCGGCTGGGGCTCATCGCCATCAACAGCGGCACGCGTGCCCGGGTCATTCGGCCCACCGCCGAGGCCGTGATGGCGCGGCTGTCCGGCGTGACCCGGCAGTTGCTTGCCCAGTCGGAAGGGCAGCAGTACTTCCAGGAGGCGCGTGCCATGTTCGAGATCTCCATGGCGCGTTATGCGGCACAGCATGCCAGCGCCGAGGATATCGCCAGCCTGCGCCGTGCCCTGGACGAGAACCGCGAGGCGCTCGACGACGATACCCGCTTCAAGCGCAGCGACAACGACTTCCACGGCGTGCTGGCCGCGATCGCCCGCAATCCGATCTTCAACGCCGTGCACGAGGCCCTGTCGGAATGGCTCGATGACCGTCGGGCGCATGTATTGCAGCGCGAGGGCGAGGATCATGCCGCGCTGCAGGCGCATACCGAGATCGTCGAGGCCATCGCCTCCGGCGACCCGGATGCCGCCGAGGCGGCGATGCGTCGTCATCTCGATCGCCACTACGGCACCTATCGGCAGCTGAAGGAGCGCCTGTCCGACGAGGGCTGATTCGGCGCTGCGCCGGCCAGAATCGCCGGTGCAGACGGCCTGGACACCAAGGGCGCCGATCGGCGCCCTTTTTCATGTCTCCACGCAGGTTCACGTCGCCGCGTGGCGGCGGTCCATCTACAGCGAGACGCCGCGTTTCCACGGAATGAAGTCGTACTGTGCCAGGCGCACGGCCCGGGGCTGGTAGCGTCCGGATGCTGTGTCGATGCACAGCTGCAGCAGTTCCTCGGCCAGCTCGGCGATCTGGGCCTCGCCGCGGATGATGGGCCCGGCGTCGAAGTCGATGATGTCCGGCAGACGCTGTGCCATTTCGCTGTTGCTGGCGACCTTGAGCACCGGCGCGATGGGGTTGCCGGTGGGTGTGCCCAGACCGGTGGTGAACATCACCAGGTTCGCCCCGGAGCCGACCAGCGCGGTGGTGGATTCCACGTCGTTGCCCGGCGTGCACAGCAGGTTGAGCCCCTGGCGCACGCTCGGCTCGGTGTAGTCGAGCACGTCGACCACCGGGCTGTCGCCGCCCTTCTTCGCCGCACCGGCGGATTTCATGGCGTCGGTGATCAGTCCGTCACGGATGTTGCCGGGCGAGGGATTCATCGAGAAGTGGGCGCCGACGGCGGCGGCATGGCGCTGGTAGGCATCCATCAGTTCGCGGAAGCGCTCGGCGACACGGTCGTCGCGGCAGCGGGCGATGAGCTCGTGCTCCACGCCGCACAGCTCGGGGAATTCGCTGAGGATGCCGCTGCCTCCCAGGGTGACCAGGCGGTCGATGACCGCGCCCACCAGCGGGTTGGCCGACAGGCCCGAGAAGCCGTCGGAGCCGCCGCACTCCACGCCGATGGTCAGTGCCGACAGCGGCGCCGGCTGGCGCGTGACCCGGTCGGCTTCCTTCAGGCCGTCGAAGATGGTGGTCAGGGCCTCGCGGATCAGGGCGTCCTCGCCCTGGGCGGCCTGCTGCTCGAAGTAGTGCACCGGGCGCAGACCCTGCGGGTCGCGCTGTGCCACGACCTGCCGGAGCATCTCGATCTGGGCCTTCTGGCAGCCCAGGCTGAGCACGGTGGCGCCGGCGACATTGGGGTGGCAGATGTAGCCGGCGAGCAGCTGGCACAGGGCCTGGGCGTCGTCGTCGGTACCGCCGCAGCCCAGGGTATGGGTCAGAAAACGCACGCCGTCGACGTTGGGAAAGAGTGCCCGCGAGGGCGCGGAGTCCGCGGCGGGGGACGCCTCGCCATGCAGCAGCTCGCGTGCCATGCGCTTGTAGTCGCGGTACGGGTCCTCGCCCAGTGCATCGGCGACGCACTGGCGCAGCACCTCGACGTTGCGGTTTTCGCAGAAGACCAGCGGCACCACCAGCCAGACGTTGCTGGTGCCGACCCGGCCGTCCGGACGGTGGTAGCCGTCGAAGGTGGCGCCGCTGAAGCGGGTCACGTCCGGGGCGCTCCAGCGGTCGCGGTGGGCCTGGGCGGGGTGGCTGTCGGTGGAATGTTCGGTGTTCTCGGTGGTGATCGCGGCGCCTTCGGCGATCGCCCGGGTGGCCCGACCCACGGTGACGCCGTACATGATGACCAGCTCGCCTTCCGCCAGCGGGGCGAGGGTGAACTTGTGCTTGTGGCGCACGGCCTCGGTCAGGCGGACGGTCCGTCCGTCGTCGTCGATCTCGGTGCCGGCCGGCAGGTCCTTGAGGGCGACATGCACGTTGTCGAGCGCATGGACGCGCAGGCTGGGACGCTGGAAGGTGTCGCTGATGATGGTCTGGCTCATTGCAGGTTGCTCCGTCCCGGGGCGGTCATGGCGCCGCCCCGGGTAGTCTCGTTCAGTCGGCCACGACGCGCTGGCGCTGCTCGCCCAGGCCGTCGATGCCCAGGCGGATGGTCTGCCCGGCGCGCAGGTAGGTGGGCGGTGTCTGGCCCATGCCCACGCCCGGAGGCGTGCCGGTGGAGATCACGTCACCCGGTTGCAGGCTCATGAAGCGGCTGAGATAGCTGATCAGGAAGGGCACCTTGTAGACCATGGTGCGTGTCGAGCCGTCCTGATAGCGCTTGCCGTCGACCTCGAGCCACAGGTTCAGGTCATGCGGGTCGGCGATCTCGTCGGGCGTCACCAGCCACGGGCCCAGCGGGCCGAAGGTGTCGCAGCCCTTGCCCTTGTCCCAGCTGCCGCAGCGCTCGAGCTGATACTCGCGTTCCGAGACGTCATTGACCACGCAGAAGCCGGCGACATGCGCCATGGCATCGGCCTCTTCGATGTAGCGTCCGCCCTTGCCGATCACCACGCCCAGCTCGACCTCCCAGTCGGTCTTCTGCGAGCCGCGCGGCAGGCGCACGTCGTCGTCGGGGCCGCAGACCGCGCTGGTCCACTTGTTGAAGACCACGGGTTCGGCGGGGACCTCGGAACCGCTTTCGGCGGCGTGGTCGGCGTAGTTGAGGCCGATGCAGATGAACTTGCCGATCCGGCCCACGCAGGGACCGATGCGGGTGTCGGTCTCGATCACCGGCAGGCTGTCGATCGGCAGTGCCGCCAGCTCGCGCAGTCGCGCGGCCGCCAGCACGTCGCCGGCGAGGTCGTCGATCTGCCCGGACAGGTCGCGAAGGGTGCCGTCCTCGGCGAGCAGGGCGGGTTTTTCCTGGCCCGAGGGGCCGACGCGCAGCAGTTTCATGCGTTGGGATTCCTTGTGGTCGAGCGTGTAGTCGAGAGAGGTCCAGCGGGATCAGGCCAGCCAGCCGCCATCGATGACCGAGAAGGTGCCGGTGGTGTAGGCCGACTCGTCCGCGGCGAGGTAGGTGGCCAGCGCGGCGATCTCCTCCGGCGTGCCCAGGCGCCCCAGGGGCTGGCGCGCGATGAACTCGGCATGCACGTCGGCCTCGCTGCGCCCCTGCTCGGCGGCCTGGTCGGCAATGCGCTGCATCAGCGAGGGCGAGCTCACCGTGCCCGGGCAGATGGCGTTGCAGCGAATGCCCCGGGTCAAATAGTCCACCGCCACCGATTTCGTCAGGCCCAGCACGGCGGCCTTGGTGGTGCCGTAGGCGAAGCGGTTGGGCACGCCCTTCAGGCTCGAGGCCACCGAGGCCATGTTGATGATGCTGCCGTGCTCCCGGTCCAGCATGCCGGGCAGGAAGGCGCGGATCATCCGATACATGGCCGTGACGTTGAGCGACAGGGAGCGCTCCCAGGCGTCCTCGTCGCAGTCGAGCAGCGAACCGCTGGCGACATGGCCGGCACAGTTGAACAGGATGTCGATCCCGGGCAGGGACCGGGCCAGTTGCGCGATGGCCCGGGCATCGAGCACGTCGAGCCGGTGGATCTCGATACCGGGCACGTCCGCCAGGCTTTCCAGCTTGTCGGTGGCAATGTCGGTGGCATGCACGCGGGCGCCCTCGGCCGCGAAGCGGCGCGCGGTCGCGTTGCCGATACCCTGACCGGCGGCGGTCACCAGGGCGGTCTTGTCTCGAAGTCGCATGGCGGCCTCATGGTGGCGGTGTCATTGGCTGACATATTGTATGACAGGTTAACAGCGTGACTGTCATGTCGAGTATGGTACAGCCGGTGACGACTTGCCATACCCGGCGGTGCGGCGGGCATTGGCTTTTCGTCGAGGGGCGCGAAAACGAGGGGAAAGTGGGAGAAGAATGGGCGGCATGTCCCGGATGCCATGCCGGCACCCGGGAAGCCAGGTGAAGATTTCAGTGACGCCGGGGCAGGATGCGCCCGGGACTCATCAATTCCTTGGGGTCGAACAGCTGCTTGATGCCCTCGAGCAGTTCACGCTCCACCGGGGCCAGGGCGGCCAGGTAGGGGACCTGCTTGACTCGGCCGATGCCGTGTTCGGCACTGATGCTGCCGTGGTAGACGTCGACCAGCGCGAACAGCTCGGTTTCCAGGTCGTGCAGCAGGGCCTTCTTGTCAGCCAGCTCGAGCTCGGCCGGCGGCAGCAGGTTGAAGTGCAGGTTGCCGTCGCCGATGTGGCCGTAGGCGATCACCGTGGTGTCCGGCGAGTGGTCGGCCATCAATTGGCTGGCGGCCGTGAAGAAGTCCGCCAGGGTCGAGATGGGCAGGGCGATGTCGGTGCGCAGGTGTTCCCCGCGCAGCTGCTGGCCCTCGACCATGCGCTCGCGGATCTGCCACAGGCGCTCGGCCTGGGTGTCGCTGCCGGCCAGCACGCCGTCGAGAATCTGTCCGGCCGCCATGCCGGTCTCGAAGAGATGTTCGATCATGGCGTCGAGATCCAGCGGGCCGCTGGCGGCGACCTCCAGCAGCACGTAGACGGGATAGGGGCTGTCCAGCGGATCGGGCAGCGAGGGATCGGCCTCGAAGGCGAGTTCCAGGCAGGCGCGCGGGATCAGCTCGAAGGCGCTGAGCAGGTCGCAGCAACTGCGTCGCGCCTGGCCGTAGAGGGCCATCGCCGCGTTCACGTCGGGCACGGCCACCAGGGCGGTACGCGTGTTGTGCGTCCGGGGAGAGAGCTTGAGCACCGCACCGGTGACGATGCCCAGGGTGCCCTCCGCGCCGATGAACAGCTGCTTGAGGTCGTAGCCGCGGTTGTCCTTGTGCAGGGCGTGCATGGCGTTCCACACGCGGCCGTCGGGCAGCACCACCTCCAGGCCCAGCACCAGCTGGCGCATCATGCCGTGGCGCAGCACGTTGAGGCCGCCGGCGTTGGTGGCGACGTTGCCGCCGATCTGGCAACTGCCCTGGGCGCCGAGGCTCAGCGGGAAGTCGCAGTCGTGCTCGGCGGCGGCGTCCTTGACCGTCTGCAGTACGCAGCCGGCGTCCACGCTCAGGGTGAAGTTGAGCGGGTCGATGGCGCGAATCCGGTTCAGCCGCTCGAGGCTGATCACCAGCTCAGGGCGTTCGGCGTCGGGAAGGGCGCCGCCCACCAGCCCGGAATGCCCGCCCTGGGGCACCATGGGGATGCCGTGGCGGTGGCAGTGGGCGACGACCGCCGCCACCTCGTCGGTGGTGCGTGGCCGGGCGACGAGCAGCGGTTCGCCACGTCGGTCACCGGCCCAGTCGGTGGTGTAGCGGGGCAGGTCGGCCGGGTCGTCGACCACCCCGGCATCGCCGATACGCTCGACGAGGAAGGCCTTCAGGGACGCGGGATCGAGGGGCATGGCGGGCTCCTTTGCAGCGTTACCGATACCAGAGAATCAGGTCAGGGAAGATCAGGAAGGCGGCCAGCAGCAGCAACAGGGTCAGGTAGAAGGGCAGCAGGCTCTTGACCAGATGTTCCATGCCCACCTTGCCCACGCCGCAGCCGACGTAGAGCACCGTACCCACCGGCGGGGTGATCAGTCCCAGACCGAGGATGAACGACATCAGCACGCCGAAGTACACCGGGTCGATGCCCAGCTTGACCACCACCGGCGTCATCAGCGGCGCCAGGATCACCATCGCCGGCGTCAGATCCATGAAGAAGCCCACCACCAGCAGGAACAGCGACAGCAGCAGGAGCAGCAGCAGCTTGTTCTCGGTGATCGCCGACAGGCTGACGACCAGTTGCTGCGGAATCATGTTGGCGGTCAGCAGCCAGGCCAGCACGCTGGCGAAGGCCAGCAGCAGCATGACCACGCCGGTCAGCCGGCCGGTGGCGATGCACAGCTGGAAGAAGCGTTTCAGGGACAGGCTGCGGTAGATGAACATCGACACCGCGATGGCGTAGATCAGGGCGATCGCCGCACTCTCGGTGGGGGTGAACACCCCGGAGAGGATGCCGCCGACGATGATCACCGGCAGCAGCAGCGCGAGCAGCGAATCCTTGAGTGCCAGCCACAGCTCGCGGAGCTCGAAGGGCTGGCCCTTGCCGGTCTTGCGGGCCTGCAGGAAGGTGGTGACTGCCAGCCCCAGGGTGATCAGCACGCCGGGCACGATGCCGGCCATGAACAGCTGCGAGATCGAGGTATTGGTGACCACCCCGAACAGGATCATGGGGATCGACGGCGGAATGATGATGCCCACCACCGAGGCGGCGACCACGATCGCCGTGGCCAGCGGGCCGCTGTAGCGGTGCTGCTTCATCGGCTCGATCATCATGCTGCCCACCGCGGAGGCGTCGGCCACCGCCGAGCCGCTGATGCCGCCGAAGAACATCGAGGTCAGCACCGCCACCTGGCCCAGCCCGCCGGCGACGAAGCCCACCAGGGCGCTGGCCAGCCGTACCAGGCGCTGGGCGATGCCGCCCTGACTCATCACCTCGCCGACCAGGATGAACAGCGGAATCGCCAGCAGCGGAAAGGAGTCGAGCCCGTTGACCGCCTGGGCGACGATGGGTGACAGCGAGTAGTCGGCGGCGAAGAAGATGAACAGGCTGATGGCCGCCAGCCCGAACGAGATCGGTAGGCCGATGACGATGCAGATCGCCAGCCCGACGAGAATGCTCCAGAGAATCATGAGGCGGTCCCCCGCAACAGCTTGACGAGCGCCAGGGTATTGGCGATCAGGGTGAGCACGGCCATGACCGGCATGGCGCTGTAGAGCACGGTTCTGGGTATCTGCAGCATTGGCGTGGCGCTGGTGAAGCCCGACAGCTGGTCACGGAAGCCGAGCAGGATGCACACGCAGACGATATAGATCACTGCGATGCACAGCAGGGCGAACAGCTTGCGCAACGGCGCCGGGGCCTTGTCCTGAAAGTAGGTGACCGCGACGTGCTCGCGGTCGATGCTGCCCAGTCCGGCGCCGAGCAGCACCAGCCAGATGAACAACACGCGGGAGAGTTCCTCGGCCCAGGCGTAGGAGTAGTTGAGCACGAAGCGGCCGAAGACGTTGGCCGCCACGCAGAACACCACGCCCAGTACCAGCAGGCCGACGGCGATTTCCAGGGTGGTCTTGAGCAGGGCGAGCGCACTGCGGGAAGAATGGGATGCGTTCATGGCGCCCTCCGAATACGGCGCGTCGGGCGAGCGTCAGCGCCCGCCCGACGCCGGTCGGTGATTACTGGGAGACCGCGCGGACCTTGTCGATCAGCTCGCCGCCGATCTTGTCGCGCCAGTCGTCGTAGACCGGGGCCACCGTCTCCTGGAAGGCCTTCATCTGCTCGGGAGTCAGCTCGGTGATCTGCATGCCCGAGTCGGCCAGCTCCTGCTTGATCTGGTCGTTCATGGAGCGGCTGACGTGGCGTTCGTAGTCGCCCATCTGCTTGGCGGCGTCACGCAGCAGCTGCTGGTACTCCGCCGGCAGCTTGTTCCAGAAGCGCTCCGACACCAGGGTGATGAACGGCGTGTAGACGTGGTTGGTCTCGGTGGCGTAGTCCTGCACCTCGTTGAACTTGGAGGACTGGATGGTGATCCAGGGGTTCTCCTGGCCGTCGACCACGCCCTGTTCCAGCGCGGTGAACAGCTCGGCGAAGGACATCGGCGTGGGGTTGGCCCCGAGGGTGCGCCAGATATCCAGGTGGATGGGGTTCTGCATGGTGCGGATCTTGAGGCCGTCGAGATCCGCCGGCGAGCTGACCGGGTGCTGGCTGTTGGTCAGCTGGCGATAGCCGTTCTCCGCCCAGCCGATCGCCACCAGGCCGTTGGTCGAGGCGTCCTCGAGCATCTGCTGGCCGATCTCGCCGTCCAGCACCTGGTCGGCTACCTCCGGGGTGGGGAACAGGAAGGGCAGGTCGAAGAGGGCGAACTTCGGGAACATGCTGACCAGCGGCGAGGTCGACGGCGCGGTCATCTCCAGGGTGCCGGACTGCAGGGCGCTGACCGCCTGCAGGTCATCGCCCAGCTGCGCGCCGGGGAACAGTTCGACCTTGATGTGGCCGTCGCTGCGTTTCTCGACGATCTTCTCGAAGTACTCGAGGCCGCGATACTGGGCGCCGGACTGGGTAGTGCCGATGCTGAACTTGATCTTGAAGTCGCCGTCGGCCTTGACGACGTCGCCCTTGACGTCGGGGATCGGCGGCATCTCGCTGGCGGCGCTGGCCTGCAGGGCGGTCAGGCCCAGCAGGGCGCCGCCGATCAGCGAAGTCACGCGGGTCATTGTGGTTGTTTTCATGCTTGGCTCCTTGGAGTGGCTGACGTGTGCGAGACACGTGGCGTGTGCCGGGCGGGCCGGGCCCATCCCGGGCGGTCATGCGCAAACTATGTGGCTTAATGTCTGCTTCTTTTTTGTCTATGTTGAACCTACACGACTTTGGCGCTCGACGAGACTTGGCCGTTGGTCGAACATGGCCTGAGGGGAGCGCTCATGACTGCCAGGCTTCACCCTCGGGGAAGACATGGCGCTCGAGTGACTCGGCGTGCATGGTGATGCTGTAGCCCGGGGCCTCGGGCAGCCGGTAGCGGCCGCGCTCGATGCGCACCGGATCGAGGAAGTGCTCGTGCAGGTGGTCGACATACTCGAGCAGCCGCCCCTCCAGCGAGCCGGACACGGCGATGTAGTCGAAGGCCGAGATGTGCTGGGTGTACTCGCAGAGCCCCACACCGCCGCCGTGGGGGCAGACCGGCACGTCGTACTTGGCGGCCAGCAGCAGCACCACGATCACCTCGTTGAGGCCGCCGAGTCGCGCGGCATCGAGCTGGCAGTAGTCGATCGCCCCGGCCTGCAGCAGCTGCTTGAACATCACCCGGTTGTGGCAGTGCTCGCCGGTGGCGACGCCGATGGCCGGCGCCAGGCGTTCGCGGATCTCGGCGTGGCCGAGGATGTCGTCCGGGCTGGTGGGCTCCTCGATCCACAGCGGATCGAACTCGGCCAGGTCGCGCATCTTGGCGATCGCCTCGTCGACGTCCCACATCTGGTTGGCATCCATCATCAGGCTGCGCTGCCAGCCGATCTCCTCGCGCAGGATCTGCGCCCGGCGGCGGTCTTCCGCCAGGTCGCCGCCGACCTTCTGCTTGAAGTGCTCCCAGCCTTCCTCCAGGGCCTCGCGGGCCAGGCGGCGCATCTTGTCTTCCGAGTAGCCCAGCCAGCCGGCGGAGGTGGTGTAGCCTGGGTAGCCCGACTCGCGAAGGTGCGCGATCCGTTCGGCCTTGCCGGCCTCGTTGCGCTTGAGGATGGCCAGCGCCTCCTGGGGCGTGAGGGCGTCGCTGACGAAGCGGAAGTCCAGGCAGCGCACCAGCGCCTCGGGCGTCATGTCGGCCAGCAGCTGCCAGACCGGCTTGCCCTCGCGCTTGGCCCACAGGTCCCAGACGGCGTTGATGATCGCGGCGCTCGCCAGGTGGATCACGCCCTTCTCCGGGCCCAGCCAGCGCAGCTGGCTGTCGCCGCTGGTCAGCTCGCGCCAGAAGACGCCCATGTCGGCGG
The DNA here is from genome assembly GCA_001577635.1 of Halomonadaceae bacterium T82-2. Classification (GTDB taxonomy): domain Bacteria; phylum Pseudomonadota; class Gammaproteobacteria; order Pseudomonadales; family Halomonadaceae; genus Modicisalibacter. The sequence continues at coordinate 54,511 of LSBP01000030.1, forward strand.
TGATGGTTTCCAGACGCTGGCCGACGATCCGCGAGGCCAGCGAGCGCACGGCCGCCACGCACACCTCGTTGCCGCGGCCGATGGTGAAGGTCAGTCCGTGGCCTTCCAGGCCGTCGCCGGCATCGGTGGTGAGGATCACGTAGGTGGCCGAATAGTCCGGCGCCGCATTCATCGCGTCCGAGCCGTCCAGGTCGCGCGAGGTGGGGAATCGAATGTCGCGCACGTCGAGGTGGGTGATGGTGGTCATGCCTGCTCCTTGCCATGTTGCCGGTCGTCGCCGGGACTCAAGCCTCTTGGCAAGGTAAGCGGGAATTGCGATAACCTTCCAATCAAAATTTTGTTACTGCGATTTCTTCTGGTTATCAAAAGGCGCGCCTTGCCGTGCCGGGGAGCGACGTCCATGGACCCCCTGTCATCTACCCATCTTTTTGGCTGGCTGCGCTTCAAGCATCTGGTGCTGCTGACCACGCTGGATCGCAGCCGCAACCTGCATGCCGCGGCACGTGCCATGCACCTGAGCCAGCCGGCGGCGAGCAAGATGCTGCGCGACCTGGAAGGCTTCTTCGGCTTCGCGCTGTTCGAGCGGCTGCCGCGTGCCATGCTGCCCACCGAGCTGGGCGAGCCGGTGATCCGCCATGCCTGGCGGCTGCTCAACGAGGCGGACCGACTGGTCAGCGATATCAATGACCGGCGGGCGGGAGGCTACGGACGCCTGCTGATCGGCGCGATCGCGGCGGCGGCACCGGAGATCCTGCCGGCGGCGATCGCCCGCTTGAAGCGCGAGCGTCCGCGGCTTTCCGTCCACCTGCAGGAACAGACCAGCGACCGGCTGCTGGTCGAGCTCGAGTATCGGCGGCTCGACCTGGTCATCGGCCGTCTGACCCATGTCAGCCAGCACAACCAGTTCGACTTCGAGCCGCTGCGCGACGAGCCGCTGCGGGTCGTGGTTCGACGCGGCCACCCCCTGGCGGCGGGCGACGGCATGCCGGATCTGGCAACGCTGAGCCGCTGGCCGTGGATCCTGCACCCGATGACCAGCCCGATGCGCGGCGTGTTCGAGGCGGCGCTGGCGGCCGAGGGCGTGACCTCGCCGGACAATGTGGTCGAGACCACCTCGATCCAGACCACGCTGCAGCTGCTGCTGGATTCGGACATGCTGGCGGTGCTGCCGCGTTCGGTGCTGCGGCGCCCGCTGGAAAGCGGTCAGTACGTGCTGCTCGAGCGCATCATCGGCAAGCCGCTCGATTATTACGGGATCATCACGCGACGTGACGAAGCGCTGCCTTCGGCGGCCCAGGCTCTGATCGATCATCTGCGGGAGCTGGCGGCGCGTCCCTTCGAGGGCGTGGCGGGGGAGGAGACGCCCCCCTGAAACAGCGACGGGACGGCCGTGGCCGTCCCGTCGGGGTCCTGCGTGGGTTGCGCTAGCACCGCTTAGAGCTCATCTCCTCCAAACTCCAGCAATGGTGGGCGCCGGGGACAAGGCGAAGC
>LSBP01000031.1 GCA_001577635.1 Halomonadaceae bacterium T82-2
CATGGGCCTGGCACTCCTGGTCGAAGGGGTGGCGGCCGCTGGGCTTGCGCTCACCTGCCCGCGTGAAGCGATCGGTGAAAGACTTGCCGTTGTCAGTGAGCACCGTCTGGATCGTGAAGGGAGCCTTCTCCTCCACGCGCTTCATGAACGCCTTGGCATCCTTGGCAGTCTGGCTGCGCCTCACCTCCAGATAGACCCAGCGTGTGGCACGATCGATGGCGACGTACAGGTAGTGCTTCTGCTCCTCATCAGGCATCTGAGGCAGGTGCTTGATGTCGATATGCACGTACCCTGGCTCGTAGTCTTTGAAAGGCTTGTGCCGGGGCTTGCCATCATCACCAGCATCCTGCCGTGCCAGTTCTGCCAGTGTCGGCACCTCGCGGCGCTGGAGCATGCGGTGCAGGCCTGAGCGAGACAGGCGAGGGTTCAGGAACTCATGTGCCACGACGAGCAGATCATCCAGGCCGAGGCGCAGGAACTCACGAGCGGCGATCAGCACCTCTTCCTGCTCAGACGTGAGGGTGGCCAGTAGGTTGTGACGCGTGTGCGGTCGGTCATGGACATCGTCGCGGTACCGCCAGCGGCGGATGGTCGCGTGGGAGACACCATACTGACGGGCTAGCTCGCTATCCGTGATGCTGGACGGTGCCGCCTGGATTTCAGCACGGATCTTCGGTGTCGTGGTGGCCTGCTTATGCAGCTTGATGTCCATGAACCTGCTCCCGAATGAATTGCTGTAGAAGCTCTCTGGCTGCCAGCAGAGGATAACTCCTATAGCTCATTTGATCATCCGGGACCCTACAGCTATTCAAGAAGCAGGATAGATTATATCTAATGCGATTGCGCTGAAGTTTTAAAGAAAAGCCTGATGTTTTCGCAGAGCACTATAGTCGATAGCTTGGGGGCTAACGTTCGCGGGGAAGTGTGATGCTTACGGAGAGTCCGCCATTACAAGAAGATGAGAATGCCACCTCGCCATTGTATTGTGTGACTATCTGTTTCAAAATAGCTAGTCCCAGTCCGTACCCAGGCTTGCTTTCATCAAGGCGCTTTCCTCGCTGACCAAGCTGCAGTAAAGCGGATTCTTCCACTCCCGGCCCATCATCGATGATCTCGATCACGAGGCCTTTATCCATGCATATGTGGCATTCCACATTTTTTCGAGCCCACTTCCCGGCATTGTCGAGTACAATGCCAAGCATCTCGTTCAGGTCGTGTCTTTCGATTGCAACGGTCGTCTCCTTGGGCAGGAGAACGTTAAGGTGAAAACACTTCTCGGGGTATAGCGTGCGCATCATGTCGACAAGTGTCTCGGCTTCTTCTGCAACAGTGGCGCGCTGAGCACTGCTTGGCCCGGCGAAGCGGGCGCGCTGCAATTCTGCTTTCAGTTGCGCCTGCATGCCTTCCAGACGTTCGAGCATAAGCTCTCTTCGCTTATCGTCGATAGGCCGTCTGCCGCGCAAAACCTGAGTGACCGCCGCCAAGGGCGTTTGGAGAGTGTGGGACAAGTCAGCGACTGCCGCACGTGAGCGAAGGATCCGGCGCTGCATTTCTTCCATAAAACGGTTTAGCTGAGAAATCAAATCATCGAGCTCAGAGGGGGCCTCAATCTCCAGTCGATCACGCTGGCCCATTTGAAATTCATTTAGTTGGTGTTTTAGTCGGAACAGCGACCGAAAGCTTCGGTTGACGGCGAACAGATTTAGAGTAATTAGCAGCAGGAGAAGGATTCCTGATATTCCACCTATCCACCACTGCAAGGCTCCTAATCCCTTCTCCACTTTAGAAAAGTCTTCACCGATCAGGAGGGTGCTGGTTTTCCCGCCAAGTTCCAGCCGTGTTCGATAGAATAGAGAATGGCTACCTTGCCAATGTATATCAAAGAGCTCGCTGCTGGTCTCATTCAGGAATGGCTCAAGGGGTAGCAGCCAGCTTGGGTCGGAAGTATATTCTTGATCGCCTATGCGCAAGACATACAAGTGATGAAAAACTTCCGAAGCCAGAGCGCTTGGTTGAAGTGATGACCTCGGAGGACCATCAATCTTCTTGAGCCTTTCGACAGTATAATGGGCCTCCTGACGCAGACGGTCGCCCAGAAAATCTCGTGCCAAGTCACGCATCAGCATGTCATGCAAAAACCAGGTGACACCGACGACAATGATTGCAACCATTCCGAGGCGAGCCAGTAGACTGACTCTTAAACTTCTTCGATCAATTCGAAGGAAGGACATAACCTTGTCCGCGCCGAGTTTGAATGCGATCTTTCCCTATGATGCGTCGCAGGCGACCGATATAGACTTCGACCAGGTTGGGCGAGGCAACATCTTGATCAAGCGCATACAGCTGCTCCAACAAGCTGGCCTTGGAGTGTATTCTGCGTGGGTGGCGCATCATATAGCGCAGAAGGCAGAACTCAGTAGCTGTTAGTGTCTGCCATGCTTCCCCGTTTCGGCTAACCTGTCCGGTTTCCTCGTTCAGCCATATGTCATTCACTTTCATGATCGTTTCCATGCTGCCCCTCCCCCGGCGGAGCAGGGCATGGAGTCTGGCCAGTAGCTCTTCCTCGTGATAGGGCTTGGTTAAATAATCATCTGCCCCTCGGCGTAATCCGGCGACCTTGTCAGACCAGCTATCCCGTGCAGTCAGGGCAAGCACGGGCAAGCATTTTCCTTCTCGTCGCCAGCGCTCGAGCAGGTCAAGCCCTGACGCATCGGGCAACCCCAGGTCGAGGATGGCGATGCTATAGGCTTCGCTCGCCATCAAGGCACTTGCTTTGCGAGCGTGACTGGCAATGTCGACGCGATATCCTTTGTCTTCAAGAGCTTCTGCGAGGCTTTCGGCCAAGAGGCTATCATCTTCCACGAGCAGCAATCGCATGGTTTAGCTCCCAGGCTTCACCGTATTAGGCAGCGCTTCAGCCCATATCGAGATCATGACTCGAAAGGTGATGCAAAAGTAGTGAGCGCTGCTGTAATCGCGAGAATAGCACCAACGGCGACAACTTCTAAGGCAATGGAGCGGCGCAATGCCACGCTGGCTCCCGGCACTTCCTCAGCGAATCTGGGTACGAGCCGGAAGCGATTAAGACCGGCGAGAGCCAACAGGCTGATGAATACCAGAAGCTTGAAGACAAGCAGGTTGCCGTAGTGACTCTCCCAGAGAGTCGATAATTGGTCAAGCAGTAGCCAAGCGACAGAGCCCCCTGCCAGTATGAGTGCGCCGACGAGGACCATTGCCAATGTACCGAATCGTTCGAGTACCCTGGCGACGCGGGAAGTATCGGGCGCATAGCTCATCCATATCAATGGCCACAATGCGCCGATCCAGAAGCTTACTGCCAGAAGGTGTAGTGCAATCAGCCCCCCGCCTGCCAGCCGGGCTTCCAGATCCGCTGTATGGCCTATCAGTGCAAACGATGCCACGGTCAGTACCGCACCCAACGCCCCAATGCCATACCCAAGGGGACGGCGCAGCCAGACGAAACCAATCAACGCCAAGCCGAGCCAGCGAAGCTTTGTACTGGTGCCCACTACAGACTCGAACAGCATGTTCAGATAGAAGGGCTCGAACATTCCACTGAGTCCCATGCCACTCAGGAAGCCGGAGCGAAGCGGAATTGCCATGGCTGTCAGGAGGCTGCCAGCCAGTGCCAGGCCTAGCGTCATCGTTACGACCCTGTTGCGTTCACGCACATTCAAGGTCGGAAACAGGATCAGAAACAGCGCTCCACCGGCCGCGCTTAACACGACAGCATAGCTTGCTATTTTCAGTATGAAGCTAGCCAGCTCCCACATGACTTTCTCCTTGGCTTTTTTCCATTATTATTTATCAGTCAAGTTGAATGAGAAGGTGTCTCTCATGCCATGCCCGTCGTTTGACATCGAGCGCCATTCAACAGTGTAGTGGCCAGTATCGAGTTCTGGTAATGGCAATACATAGTCGGCTTTCAATTGGCGACCGGGTACCTTAAGTGTTATTGAATCCCCATCTTGTGGGGTCAAGGATACATAAGTTAGAAAAAGCGGTGATGTGAAATTCAGTTCGAGCTCGTCAGGCACATTGTTGACCGTGGAACCTTCCGCGGGTGAAGCACTTTCCAATGCCGAATGAGCTTGAGCAAGGGTAGCGCTCACAAGAGTAATTCCAAATATAAAGGTGGCGGTCAGGGTCTTTTTAAAGTGCATCGATAGATCCTCGTTTTTCAGTTGAGTTGATGGTTGACTTCCTGCCTTTCAAAACCACATTCGAACACCGGCAACAACGCCAGATCCTTCGGTTTCACCCAGCGCTTCCCGGGTCAGTTCGGCGGTTTTTCCGTACTGCTTCTCCCAGTAGGTGCCGATATAAGGCGCAAGCTTTCGAGTGACCTCATAGCGCAATCGCATACCTGCGCGAGTATAATTAAGTCCTCGGACTACACTGAACTCCTCGACATCGCTTGTTGCTGCTTCGGCTTCCACTCGTGGCTGCAAGATGACTCGCTGAGTCATCCTGATTTCGTACTCTGCTTCCAGGCTTGCCGATACATCGCCTTCGTCGCTGACCCTCAGTGCGGTATCCACCTCGAACTGATAGGGTATCGTGCCGAGCAGGCCGATGACGGCGAAGGTTCGCTCGGGGTGATCGCTGGACGCAATGCCTCCCTGATAGCCGATACCGCCCTGCAATTCCCAGAAATCGGCAATCAGATGGCTATAGAGCAGGTCTAATGTCTCGAACTCGGCATCTTCCCCGTCGCCCTGCCGGTTTTTTCCTTCGCCCTTGATATAAAGACGCTGAAAATCTCCTCCGTACCATCCCTGGAAATCCCAGGCGATGGCATCTTTGTTTTCATCCGTCCAGACATATTCCAGACGATCGACGAGAAGGGTGCCGAAATTATGTTCTGTCATCGGCAGCCCCCAGCCGGGGGGCGCATCATGACTGCTGTTAGTCTGGGCTTGTGCTGTCGATACCAGGGCAAGAGTGCCCACACCGAACAAGATACGGGTCGTAAAACGCATGGCGATGGCTCCTTAGGCAACCCTGACGACCCGGAACATGCCGGCATCCATGTGATAGAGAAGGTGGCAATGAAACGCCCAGAGGCCAGGCGCATCGGCACTGACCAGTGCGGAAACCCGCTCGCCGGGCTTGATATTCAACGTATGCTTGCGGGGAATCAGCTCACCGGCGCCGTTTTCCAGCTCCATCCACATGCCGTGTAGATGAATGGGATGCTCCATCATGGTCGTATTGGTAAAGATGAGCCGGAGGCGCTCGCCGTGTTCGAAGTGAATGGGCCCATTCACTTCGCTGAACTTCATGCCATCGAATGACCACATGTAGCGTTTCATGTTGCCGGTCAGTTGCAGCTCCAGTTCACGCCCTGGCGGTCGACGGTCGGGCCAGGGCGCATAGGCCTTGAGATCGCGATAGACCAATACCCGGCGTGCGGCGGGATCGATACCGATTCCCGGCTGATCATAGTGCGAGCCGGGCTGTGCCGTGCCTGCCGGCAGTAGCCCACGGCTGCGACTCGCCGGTGCCGGGTTCTTGTCGCCAGGGAAGGCCATGCCCTGCATGGCGGCGTGATCCATGCCTTGCATGGCGGAATGATCCATGCCCTGCATGGCGGAGTGATCCGTGCCCGGGGTGCCGGCGTGATCCGTGCCCGGCATGGCGGCGTGATCCCTGTCCTGGACATCGGAGTGGTCCATGCTGCCGTGTGCACTCATGGCCTCCATGCCGCGATCGGGTATGCTTCGCCGCGGTGGAATGGGGGCCGCCATGCCCAGCCGTGGTGCCAGAGTGCCGCGTGCATAGCCGCTGCGGTCCATGGACTCGGCGAACAGGGTGTAGGCACGATCCGCTTCAGGCTCGACGAGAACATCGTAGGTTTCGGCCACGGCAATGCGGAATTCATCCACCGGCACCGGTTGCACCGGCTGGCCATCGGCAGCGACCACGGTCATCGTCAGACCGGGGATGCGCACATCGAAATAGCTCATTGCCGAGCCGTTGATCACCCTCAGGCGTATCTTCTCACCGGGCTTGAAGAGAGCCGTCCAGTTGTCCTGAGGGGCGTGGCCATTCATCAGGAAGATATAGGTAGTACCGGTGACATCGGCGAGGTCACGGGAACTCATGCGCATCTGCGCCCACATCGAGCGTTGTGCCAGCGTATCGGCGACGCCGTTCTTGGCCACGTCGGCGAAGAAATCGGCAATCGTGCGCTCCTGACGGTTGTAGTAGCCCTCCGACACTTTCAGGTGGCGGAAGACATCCTTCGGGTCCTCGAAGGTCCAGTCGGTCAGCAGCAGCACGTGTTCGCGATCATAGACGAACGGTTCGGGCTCGGCGGCATCGATGATTATCGGGCCCGCATGACCGAGCTGCTCCTGCAGCCCCGAATGGCTGTGGTACCAGTAGGTACCGTTCTGGCTGACCGGGAAGCGGGCGGTGAACGTCTCTCCCGGGGCGATACCGGCGAAGCTGACCCCAGGCACCCCATCCATTTCCGGAGGCAGGAGAAAACCATGCCAGTGTGCCGACGTCTGCTCCTCGAGCAGGTTGGTCACCCTCAGGACCGCTTCCTGTCCCTCTCGCAGACGTATCAAGGGCCCGGGACTGGTGCCATTGAGAGTGATGGGACGACCCGTCTTGCCGGCGATAGTCCGCGTTTCCCGCCGGATCGCCAGCGAAATTTCGGGCCCCTGTTCAACGCCCTGGGGATGCCCTCTACCGAGGCCGACAGGATTCGCCCAGGCGGGGCGCAAGCCCAGGGCTGCGGTTGAAAGGCCCAGCGCGGAAGCGACCTTGAGCAGTTGACGCCGAGACAGCATCGATACAGCCGGGGAAAGCGGCATGGCACGTTCCTGGTGAACTGAAGCGAAGTAGGCGCCAGTATCACATGCCAAGCTGAACCCAGACTGAGTCCATGACGGGTCTCCGGCCCGGCGCGAATCAGTTTTTCCAGCCGGCCAGGCTGCCGTGCGAAGGTGTGTTCAGCAGGACGGTAGCGGGAGTCGCCTTTTCGATGAAGCCCTTGCAAGGTGCTGGATTCAGCTAGAATTCAGGAAGTGCCACTATGGTGTCGCTTGAAAGAAACGACCTTTAGCCCTGTATTGAGGACGTTCACAGTCAGGAACGCGTAGCAAGGCCAGGAAGCGCCTTGTCCATCGATGTGCCAGCGAGGCGAGGGATTCGCATGGAGCTGTTCACTCTTCTTCTCATCCTGTTGATCAGCCTGTCGGCAGCACTCGCCGTGCAGTGGTGGCCGTTGCGCCATCAAGCGATGCCGAGCTATTCGCAACGGGCCCCTTTCCTGGGGGGTGGTCGACCCGATACCCATGCCTGGAGTCGCTATCACATTCGCTATTACCCCATGACACTGCTCCTGATCGCCTTCGAGATGGAGATGATGTTCATGTATCCGTGGGCGGTGGTGTATGTCGAGAAGGGCCTGGTGGCGATGATGGAGATGGGCATGTTCCTCGCCATCCTGTCGGTGGGCATCGTCTACGCCTGGCGAGAGGGGGTGTTCAAGTGGCAATGAGCTGGCTGAGACGACTCGCCGGCGAGGCTCCGGTACCGGTCTTTCCGGTCCTGGGCGTTGGCGAACATGCGGCGCTGCATCGCCTGGCGCTGACGCCGGGCGTCGAGCTGGTCGACTCTCCCCGCCACGCCAGCGTGATGCTGGTGGCGGGGAGGGTGCCGGCCAGTCTGCACGATGAGCTGCGCCGGGTGCACGACCAGCATCCCTGGCCTTTCGCCACGCTGTGGTATCGCAGCCGGCCACTGCCCGGACTCGAGGGCGCCATGCAAAGCGACGATCTCGAGGGCCTGGCCGTCGACCTCCGCCGCCTGCATCGGGAATTGATGGACGGCCGGCGCGACAGTTCGCCCCGGCTGTTGCCGGATGTCCCGCCGAATCCCTGGGAAGGGCTGGGTGACGACGGCCATGGCGGCGAAGGCATGATGGGCGGGGTGCCCTACGGCCGGCCGATGGCAATGAACATGCAAGATGACCTTCGCGACGGCTTGACCCTTGATTCCCTGACCTTTCGGCTGGGGCCTTTCTTTCCGGCCTTTCCCGCTGGCCTGGGGGCGGAAATCACCCTGCAGGGTGACGTGATTCAGACATGGACCACCCAGAATGCTCCCTACCCGGTCGCGCTCGATGCGGTCTTCCGGGAGGCCCGTGAGCGTCCGGTCCCCATCGCGCGCCTGGAACTGGCACGAGCGCGCTACCACCTGCAGCGCCTCTACCATGGCTTGCGGCTTGCCGGGCTCGAGCGTACCGCCCTGCAGGCATTGCGCCTGGCGAGTGAGATGACGCCGGAGCGCATGCAGCAGGAGGCGCGAGCCAAGGCGGTGGAGCATGCATTGCAAGGGCTGCGCCGGCGGCTGGTGCGTTGCGGGTTCTTCACGCTGGCGGCCTTGGACGAAGGCTGCCTGAGCGCCGAGCAGGCATGCCAGATCGGCGGTCCGGCGGCGCGCGCGTCGGGCATCGAGGAGGATCTGCGCAGTGAGGATACCGAGTACCGTCGTCTGGGTTTCGCGCCGATCTGCCACAGCGGCGGCGATAGCCGGGCGCGCTGGCAACAATACCTGGCCGAGATCGCCCAGTCGTTGCAACTGGCGTGCCAGGCCGTCAGTGACAACCGCTATACCCACGAAAGCGGTGCCGTCGAGACACCGCGCGGCGCATGGCGCGACCGGCGGCCCGCCGATGTCAGTACGCTGCTCGACGACCTGTTGCCGGGGCTGGAGTGGGACACCGCCCTGGCCAGCCTGGCCAGCCTCGATCTCGCGGGCGTTGCCGAATGGCCGCCTGGCGCTGACGAGGCATCGGCCTCACGCCCCGATGCCGAGACGGAGCGCTCCCGATGATCATCGATGAGCTGGTACTGCCAGTGCTGATGGTATTGATGACGCTGGTGGCGGGCGTTTACCTGGTCGCCGTGATCGACCGCTGGCTGGCGGGTGCCTTCGGCCTGCCGCAGGGTGGAAGTGCCTGGCTGGGGCCCCTGCGCCGCGGGGCCTGGCTGCTCACCCAGCATGCCAATGCGACCGAGGCGCCGGACTGGCAGGCCTGGCGGCTGGCGCCGGCGCTTTACCTGGCGCTGGCTGCCATGGGGCTGGCGGTGGTGCCGTGGTCGGCTACGCTGGTCGCGACCGACCTGACCACCAGCGTGGTGCTGTGGGGCAGCGTGGAGGCGCTGGCCACGGTGGTGATCTTCCTGCACGGCTGGTCGGCCAACGCCCTGTTCGCGCTGATCGGTGCCTATCGCTACGTGGCCCTGGGGCTCTCCTACATCCTGATCAGCATGTTCGTGCTGATCGGCGTGGCCCTGCCTGCCGAATCGTTGCAGTTCACCCAGGTCGTCACCTCGCAGACGGAGATGTGGAACGTCGTGCGACAGCCACTGGGGCTGCCGCTGTTCCTGATCGTGGGGCTGGGCATGACCTTCTGGGGGCCGCTCAACCTGGCCGATGCCGACGACCTGGCAGGGGGCACCGCCTCGGAAGTGTCGGGGCCGCCGCGGCTGGTATGGGACGTCGCCCGGGCGGCGATGCTGGTGGCCTTCAGTGGCGTGGCGGCGAGCGCCTTCCTGGGCGGCTGGTTGGGCCCCTGGCTGCCGGGGCCGCTGTGGATGCTGATCAAGATGCTCGCTGTGCTGGTTGTGCTGTTGCTGCTCGGGTGGCTGCTGCCGCGGGTGGCGCCGGAACGCTGCATGACCCTGATGTGGGTGGTGTTGCTGCCGCTGTCGTTCGTCGACCTGCTCTGGGCGGGCATCGCCGCGTTGCTGAACGGATAAATGGAGAGGCTCGCGTGATGGACTATCCCCTTGGTGTCGATATCGCGTTTCTGCTGCTCGCCGTCCTGGCGGTCGTCTCGGCCTGGCGGGTGTTCTGCACCGATTCGATGGTGCGCGCCTCGTTCTTCCTGCTGGTGTCGTTCATTGCCGTGGGTGTGATCATGATGCTGCTGGCGGCCGTGTACCTGGGTGTGGCGATGTTCTTCATGATGGCCGTCGAGATGATGGTCATGGCGCTGTTCATGGTCATGTTCATGATGAACCCGGCCGGGCTCAATCCGATGATGATGGTCCACCAGCATCGTCTGTCCATCGGGGCCGGGGTGGCCGCGTTCGTGGTACTCGGCGGTGTGGCGCTGCTGGCCGACTTCCCGGTGCGGCCGTTGCCGGCCGGGCTCGAACCGGTGCGTTCACTGGGCGAGGAAATGCTCGGCGACTCGATGCTGATCTTCGAGTCGGCCGGCGTCGTGCTGCTCACGACGATGGTCGGCGTGGTGGTGCTGGCGAGTCATCGCGGACGCTACGGCGGCGCCGCGGAGGGTTCCATGCCACCCGGGCTGGAGCCGGGCGGGGAGCCGGCCGGGATGCCCGAAGCCGAGGAGGGCGGCGGCCACCACCACCATTGCCACTGACGGTAATGTCCTCGATCACCTACGCAGGGAGGCGGAAATGACACTCGTCACACTCTTGTTGCTGGCCGCGGCGCTGATCGGCATCGGGCTCTATGGCGCGCTCTCGCAGCAATCGTTCGTGATGCTGATGATGGGGCTCGAACTGATGCTCAACGGCGTCATGCTGGCGGCGGTGGCGTTCTGGGCCCTGAGCGGTGCCGGCGCGCCCGAGGGTCAGCTGCTGACCATCGTGGTCATGGCGGTGATGGCCATCGAGATGGCCATGGGCTTCGCCCTGGTGGTGGCGGTCTTCCGCACCAACCAGGCCGACATGACTGAAGCGCTGAGCGGGTTGAAGCACTGATGCTGTGGGTACTGGTCCTCGGCCCGCTGCTGCTCGCGATACTGGTGTATCTGGCCGGCCGGCGCTGCGGGCGTGCCGCCCTGACGCTGGGGGCGTCGCTGGGCATGCTGGCCACGCTGCTCCTGGCTTTGGTGGCGGTGATGGGCGATTGGCAGGGCGCCTATCGCTGGAGCGAGACGCTCGTCCTGTCGCTCGAGCTGTCGTCAGCCGGTCGCCTCTTCGCAGTGATGGTGCCCCTGGTCGCCCTGCCGATCATCGCTTATGCCGGCGTGCACGATCTGCCACGTCGCGATGATCACCACCGCACGACGGCGGGTGGCGCCCGGTTGCTGGCGTTGCTGGTGGCCTTCGTCGGCGCCATGCAGCTGCTGGTGCTGGCAAACGACCTGCTGACGCTGCTGATTGCCTGGGAGCTGATCGGTGCCTGTTCCTGGGCGCTGATCTCCCAGCGCTGGGGCGAGGTCGCCGTGGCGCGCGACGCGGCTCATGCCTTCCTGACCACACGCTTCGGCGATCTGGGGCTGTATATCGCCGCGGCAGCGGTTTTCGCTGGCACCGGCAGTTTCGGTTACACCGACCTGGCCGCCCTCGACGGCGGGCTCAAGCACGTCGCGGTGGCCGGGATCGTGCTCGCGGCGGCGGCCAAGTCGGCCCAGCTCCCGTTTTCGGCGTGGCTGTTCGCGGCGATGTCGGGGCCGATCCCCGTGTCGGCGCTGCTGCACGCCGCGACCCTGGTCGCGGCGGGACTCTACCTGCTTGCCCGGCTGCAGCCGGCGCTGGCGACGGTCGCCTGGTTCGCCCCGGTGGTCATCGCCACTGGCCTGGCCACCGCTCTGGCCGGCGGCGTGGTCGGCGCCTTGCAGGGGCACGCCAAGAAGCTGCTGGCGGCATCGACGTCGGCCCAGTATGGGCTGATGTGGCTGGCGGTGGGCGTGGGTTTCCCGGGGGTCGCCCTGGTGCACTTCGTGGCGCATTCTTTCCTCAAGGCCGGGTTGTTCCTGGCGACGGGGATAGCCGAGCGCCAGACCGGCAGCTACACCCTGGCCGACATGCGTCTCGGCCGGCGCTTGCCGGGGATCGCGATCGCCACGGCGGTGATGGCGCTGGCACTGGCCGGGCTGGCGCCGATGGGCTTCGCCTGGAGCAAGGAGCAGGTCGTCGCCGCGGCCGGCCAGCAGGGCGCGTGGCTGGCCCTGCTCGTTGCGCTGACCGGTGGGTTGAGCGCGCTGTATGCCACGCGCTTCCAGTGGCTGGCCTACGGGCGCGCGACCCGGCGTGAATCCAGCGGCCTGCCCGATGCGCCATCACCGTCGACTGTCGAGCGTGTCACGTTGATGGCCCTGGCCGCTGCCACCCTGCTGCTGTCGCTGTTGTGGTGGCCCGCGGCGCAGGCATGGCTGACCGGGGCGCTGGCCTTGTCGCTGCCCCAGAGCCACCCCTGGCAGCTGGTCGTCTCGTTGATACTGGTCGTGTTGGGCATTGCCGCGGGCGTGATGCTGGCACGCCGTCCCGAGCAGGCGGTACGCGGCTGGCAGGCCCTCGCCGCGAACTGGTTCGGCCTGCCGGTGCTGGCGCAAGGCATCGCCACCCGCGTCAATGCCCTTGGCCACGCCCTGGCACGCATCGACGATGCGGTCGTCGACGCCGGCCTGCGCGCGACGGCTCGCCTGGCCCGGTGGCTGGCACGTCACCACGCCCGCGAAGGGGAGTCCCTTGCCGAGGAGCTGCCGAGATCCCTGTCGCGGCTGGTCGACGAGGGCGGGCGCTGGGCCCGCCAGGCCCAGAGCGGCCAGACGCATCACTATTACACCGGCATCGCGGCCGGCCTTGTCATCATCCTGCTCATGCTCGTGATAGGAGTCGCCTTGTGATTCTCACCACTGCGCTGGCCGTGCCCTTGCTGGGCGCTGTCGCACTCGCCGGCTCAACGCGCTGGAGTGACGCTCGGGCACGTCAGGTCGCGGTCATCGCCGCGGTGCTGTCGCTGCTGGCGCTCGTCGTTGCCTGGGTTGGCTTCGAGCCGGCCGGGCCGCTGTTCCAGCATGTCGACGAACTGCGCTGGGTGCCGTCGCTGGGCGTCGCTTATCGGGTCGGGGTGGACGGCATCGCACTGTCGGTCGCGACGATGAGTGCGCTGCTGTTCGTCGCCGCCATCGTGTATCCGATGGACACGCGCGGCGAGTCGCGTCAGTACTACGCTTGGCTGCTGTTCCTGCAGGCCGTGTCGCTGGGGGTGTTCCTGGCGCTCGATCTGCTGCTGTTCTACGTGTTCTTCGATCTGACCCTGGTCGGCATGTACTTCCTGATCGGCCGCTGGGGGCATGGCGCGCCTCAAGCCTCGGCGCTCAAGTTTTTCCTGTATACCTTTGCCGGGTCGTTGCTGCTGCTGCTGGCGATCATCGGCCTGTATCTGTCGCTCGACCCCCACACCTTCGATATGCGGGTGCTGATCGAGCAACAGCCGATGGCCGGGAAGGGGCTGTATGCCGGGCTGGTCTTCCTGGCGTTGATGCTGGGGCTCGCGATCAAGACGCCGCTGGTGCCGCTGCATACTTGGCTGCCCCAGGCCCACGTCGATGCGCCGGGGCCGGCCTCGGCGATTCTCGCCGGGGTGCTGCTCAAGATGGGGACCTACGGCATGATCCGCCTGCCGCTGGCGATGCTGCAGGAAACCTTTGCCCGTTACGCCCTGACGGTGGCCGTCATTGCCCTGGTCGCCATCCTCTACGGCGCGCTGGTCGCCCTGGGCCAGCGGAATCTCAAGCGACGCATCGCCTATACCTCGATCAACCATATGGGCTACACGGTGCTGGGCATCGCCGTGGCCGCTGCCGCGTTCACCGACGACAGCCTGGTACGCCAGCTGGCCCTGACCGGCGCCACGGTCGAGATGGTGGCGCATGGCCTGATCACCGGCGCCCTGTTCCTGATCTGCGGTTCCTTCTGGCAGCGTACCGGGGAATATGACCTGGACCACTATGGCGGGCTGGCCAGCCAAGCGCCGCTATTGACCGGCTTTACCGCACTGGCGGCATTCGCCAGCCTGGGCATGCCGGGGCTGGCCGGCTTCGTTGCCGAGTTCCAGGTCTTCGCCGGCACCTTCGCCATCTATCCCTGGCTGGCGGTGCTGGGCGTCGTCGGGATATTGATCACCGCGGCCGTGTTCCTGGACATGCTCAGGCGGTTGTTCTTCGGGCGCCTGCCGGTACACCTGGGGCAGTTTGTCGAGTTGACGCGGCGTGAATGGAGCGTGCTCGGCGTGCTGTCGCTGGGGATCGTCGTCATCGGTGTCGCGCCGCGCTTCCTGCTGACGCTGATCGAGGCGTCGGCGGGTCTGCTGGTGGGAGGCCACTGATGCCCGTCGGCGACCTGCTCCCCGAAATCATTCTATTGCTGGGTGCGGTGATCATCGTGCTGTTCGCCGCCTTCGCCCCGCATGAGCGCCAGACCTGGGCCGCCGGCCTGGCGCTGGTGACGCTGGCGGCGGCCATGGCGTTCGCGGTGGCGCAGTGGGGTGCATCGCCGCGCCTGACGTTCTCCGGCGTATGGGCCCTGGATGGCCCGGCCATCGTCGCCAAGTGGCTGATTCTGCTGAGTGGCGCGATAGCCGTGCTGCTGTCGCCGGACTGGATGCGCAGCGACCCCCGGCATGGCGAGTATTACGCCCTGTGCCTGTTCGCTCTGCTCGGCATGCTGATGATGGCGTCGGCCACCGACAGCATGGAGCTGGTGGTCGGGGTGCTGCTGTCGTCGACCGCGAGCTACCCGCTGGTCGCCTACCACCGGGGCTTCCCGCCGGCGCTGGAAGCGGGCATGAAATACTTTCTGATCGGGGCGCTGACCAACGCCCTGCTGGTCATCGGGGTGGTCGTGCTGTTCGGCCTGGTCGGCGACACCGACTATCGGCGCCTTGCCGAGGCCCTCGGCGAGGCCGACCCCTGGGCCCTGAGTCTGGCTACCGCCTGTGTCGTGATCGGGTTGAGCTTCAAGCTCGCGGCATTTCCCGGGCATGCCTGGATGCCGGACACCGCCCAGGGCGCACCGGCGCCCATCGCCGCGTTGCTGAGCGTGGCGCCCAAGGTGGCCGCCGCGGTGGCACTGGCACGCTTCGTGACCGTGTTGCCGCCAGGCCAGGTCTGGCCCGCCGTCGTTGCCGGCATCGCGGTGGTGACCATGACACTGGGCAATCTGGCGGCGTTGCAGCAGAGCGACGTGCGTCGTCTGCTCGGCTGGTCGTCGGTTTCGCAATCGGGCTATGCCTTGATGGCGGTGGTTGTGGTCGGTAGCGATGCCCGCGCCCTGCCGGCCCTGCTGATCTTTCTGGGCAGCTACGTGCTCGCCAACCTGACGGCCTTCGCCGTGGTCACCCATCTACGCGGGCGCACCGAGCTGACCGACTATCACGGCCTGACGCGAAGCCAGCCGCTGGCTGTCGCGATATTGATCGTGGCACTGCTGTCACTGGTGGGCATTCCGCCGCTGATTGGCTTCTTCGGCAAGTTCCTGCTCTTCGAGGTGACCATCGACGCCGGTTACACCTGGTTGGCGGTGATCGCCGCACTCAACACCCTAGTGTCGCTGTTCTACTACCTGCGGGTGATCGCGGCGACCATGTTCAAGCCTGCCCGGGGGGCAGTGCACGTGTTGGGCGGCTGGTCATGGGTGACGCTGCTGGCAAGCGTGGGGCTCTTGCTGGTGGTGAGCCTCGGGGTGGAAGGCGGGCTGGCGATGATGTCCGCGCTGTCGTTCGCCGGCCCGAGCGCTTGATCGTTCCCTCCACGTGCGGGAGACATTGACGCGGATCAAGGCCTTGCGACAGCGATCGGGCAGCATGGACGGGAGCGGGGCGCGGTCCGGCGGCGTGGTGACACGGGAACCCTGAATCGGAGAGCGATCCCGTCCTTCCATCATCAGCAGGAGAGATCGCATGCGCATGCAGGGGAAGAGCGTCATCGTCACCGGCGGGGCCAGCGGCATCGGGCTGGCGAGCGTGGAGCGCTGCCTCGAGGAGGGGGCCAGCGTGGTCATCGCCGATATCGCGGGCAGCGATGGCGAGGCCCGGGCGGCGGCGCTGGACGGCCAGCACGCCGGGCGCTGCCTGTTCAAGGCGTGTGACGTCACCGATTCCACCCAGGTGGACCGGCTGTTCGAGGACTCGGTGGCGGAGCTCGGTAGCGTGGATGCCGTGTTCAACAACGCCGGCATCGGCGGCATCTGCCCGACCGACGAGCTGAGCGACGAGGATTACCTGCGGATCATCGACATCAACCTCAACGGCGTCTTCCGGGTCGCCCGGGCGGCACTGCGGGTGATGTATCGCCAGGGCAGCGGAAGCATCGTCAACTGCGCCTCCATCCTTGGCGTGTTCGGCCAGTCCCAGACCGCCGCCTACACCGCCGCCAAGGGGGGCGTGGTCAACCTCACCCGTACCCTGGCGATCGAGGCGGCGCCGAAGGGCGTGCGGGTCAACGCCATCGGCCCGGGCTATATCGACACGCCGCTGCTCGCGGATCTGGATGACGAGCTGCTCCAGGGGCTGATCCGCCTGCACCCCCTCGGCCGCCTGGGGCGCCCGCAGGAGGTCGCCAACGCCTTCCTGTTCCTGGCCGGCGACGAGGCCAGCTTCACCACCGGCACCACCCTGATGGTCGATGGGGGCTTCACCGCCGGCAAGTCGTGACGCCCCCGCGGATACGCCGGCGCCAGCCAGGGCAGGTCGGGCGCACTGGCTGGCTTGCCTGCCCCGGTCGCCGGGATCGGAAGTTTTCCGGCGACACCTGCCGGCATCCTGCCCATGAAGGCCCCTATTCGGAGAACATGCCGAAGATCAATCGTCTCAGCCAGCGGGTGCCGGGGTCCTTGTGGAAGCGGCGATGCCAGAACAGGTTGATGGGGACTTCCTGGGACAGCAGCGGGTGTTCCTGCATGGCCAGGCCGAGCCGGTCCCGGGTTGCCCTGGCCAGCTTGTCCGTCACCGTCACGACCAGGTCGGTCTCGCTGATGATGTAGGGCACGGCCGCGAAGTGGGGCAGCTTCAATCTCACGGGGCGCTCGATCCCGGCCCGGGCCAGCTGTTCCTCCACGAGACCGTGCCCGGTGTCCTTGGCGACGACCACCGCGTGCCTGGCGGCCATGAATTCATCGATTCCGAAATGGCCCCGGGCAAGCGGATGGCCACGGCGCAACAGGCAGACGTAGCGCTGCATGAAGAGCCTTTGCTGATAGAAACCGGCCCCCAGCTGGGGGATCAAGCCGATGGCCAGGTCGACATTGCCGTCTTCCATCTCCCGCTTCAGGTCGTCGCTGTGACTGCGCACCGTGCTCAAGGAGACCCCGGGAGCCTCTTGGGAGAGGCGTTCGATCAGGCGGGGCAGGAAGATGATCTCGCCGATATCGGTCATGGCGATCGTGAACGTTCGCTGGCTCGCTTGCGGCGCGAAGTCGTCCGGACGGTTAAGGGTCTCCTGAAGGAGCGCCAGGGCCTCGGCAATGGAGGGGTGCAGGTCGGAGGCCAGCGTCGTCGGCATCAGGCCTCTCGAGGTACGCTCGAAAAGTTCATCCCCGAACAAGGCACGCAGTCGCTTGAGCGCGTGACTGATCGCGGGCTGGGTAATGCCGAGGCGCCGGGCGACGCGCTGGGTGTTTTGCTCCTGGTAGAGGAGATCGAACACGACCAGCAGGTTCATGTCGATGTCGGACAGCTTGATCATGGTGTTCCCGTCTTCCAGAGGCGCCCGTGACCCCTGCTGGCATTGGACAAAGGTCGCGAACCGGGAGGCAGGAGTTGATTCAAGACTTTGAATCTTTTGGTTATTAGCGCCGTTTATGCCGTGAATTCAGGCCGCTGTGTGGTTTTCGCCGAGTCCGGTTCATAACGTCAGGGGCATCACGATACCCCTGACAGGTAGCCAGCCATGTTATATGAACCCTCCCGAAAGCGTCTTTCCCTCGGCATCGTCGGCGGCGGCATCGGCGGTGTGGCCCTTGCCGTGGCGCTCTCGCGCGACCCCGGTCTCGAGGTCTCCCTCTTTGAAGCGGCCCCCCGGTTCTCCGAGATCGGTGCCGGGGTGTCCTTCGGGCCCAACGCGGTGCAGGCCATCCGGCTCCTCGCGCTCGAGGCGCCGTACCGGCGCATTGCCGACGCCTCTCCGGCGCCCTTCGAGGACGTCTGGTTCGAGTGGCGCCGCGGCAGCGACGATAGCTACCTGACCGCCAGCCTGGCGCCGGGGTGCGGCCAGTCCTCGGTTCACCGCGCCGATTTCCTGGACGCCATCGTGGCCCACCTGCCCGACGGGATCGCGCAGTTCGGCAAGCGCTGCATAGACGTGCAGCAGGAAGCGAGTGGGGCGAGGGCGTACTTCGACGACGGCACCGCCTTCACCGGGGATATCCTGATCGGCTTCGATGGCATCAAGTCGGCGGTGCGCGAGCATGTGCTGCCCCCGACGCAACATCGGGGGCTCGAGCCGTTCTGGAGCGGTACCTATGCCTATCGCGGCATGATTCCCGTCCGGCAGCTGGAAGCGGCCATGGAAACCCGCGGGGTCAACCAGCGACTCGCCGTGGTGCCGCAGATGTACCTGGGCCATGACCGCCACATCCTGACGTTCCCGGTCAAGCACTCCGAGTTGATCAATGTGGTGGCCTTCCTGACCGATCGCTCCACGCCGACGCCCACGCTGGCTGAGGGGGAAGCCTGGGTAAATGCCGTGACCCAGGCGGAGCTGCGAGGCGTCTTCGACGGCTGGGGCGCCGCCTCTCAAGCCATCCTTTCCTGCATTCCCGAGCCGACGCGGTGGGCGCTGCATGAGTTGCCGGCCTTGCCGCGTTATCAGCGCGATCGCGTGCTGATCGTGGGCGATGCGGCCCACGCCATGCTGCCCCACCAGGGGGCGGGCGCGGGTCAGGCACTGGAAGACGCCTACGTGCTCGCCAGCCTGCTCACCGATGACGCCTGTACCCGGCATAACGCCCGGCAGGTGCTGGCGGCCTTCGAGGCGGTTCGCCATGCGCGCGCCTGCCGGGTACAGCGGACCTCTCATGAAGCCGGTGATCTTTACGAATACCGCGCGCCGGGCATTGGCGATGACGGGGTGCGTCTCGCCGCCGAGCTGGAAACCCGTTTCGACTGGCTGTGGAACCATGACCTGCGGGACGACGTGGCCGCGGCCAGGGCACGCCTGGGCTGGGAACCCGCCGCGCACCCTGCCTTGAGCTGATGACGACCGGGCGGCGAGGCCGGGGCCGCGTGGGGGAGGCTCAGCGGACCCCGGCCCGGTAGCTGTCGGGCTCGAGCCACAGGTGCCGATAGAGATCGCCTTGCAGGCAGAACATCGTCGGGCGCGCCCGAAAGTTGAACACGCGGTACAGGTGAAAGCGTGTGGCGTGGTCGCGTGAACAGGACAGCTCGTTCGGCGTGATGAAAAAGGGGCATTCCTTGGCAAAGGCCGTGGTCTTGACCTCGATCCAGCGCTCACGCCCGTCGGTATCGAATGAGAGTATGTCGAAGCCGGCGCCGTCGCCCCGGGTCTCGGCGACGTGCTCCACCGCCTCGGCGAGTTGGGGCGCGCCCTGTGACGTCAGGCGTTGGCGTTCATAGGCCAGGATGAAGCGTTCGCCGGCCTGGCCGAGTGCCTGATTGCGCGCTTCCCGGGCAAGATAGTCACGCTTGATGACCCTCGTGCCCGGAGCCTGCGCTTCTCGCTGTTCCATGGACGGTGCCTCGACGACGATATTGTCGAGCGTTTCCGTGTCGGCATCGATGACTGGGCGATCAGCCGCCGAGCGGGCCGCCTGATCGAAAATTTCGCTCTGCAATAAGCGGCGCTCGACACAGTCGACCAGCGTGGACTGGTAGTTGCTGAGTGGCCGGTACCCCATCACATACGGGCAATCGGCATCGCGCAGTACCGCGCTGATGTTGCGATGCTTGTACTCCAGGGAGGCACGCGATCGCCCTGACAACCGGTCTAGCAACTGGCGGTTGAGCGCCGCCTTGTTATAGCGCTGGTTGCTCAACTCGGCGATCAGCATTTGATGATAGGTGTCGACGATGGCCTCAATCTCGTCGACGGACCAGGAATCCTCTCGGGGCATCGTTCACTCGATATTCTGGATCTGCTCGCGCATCTGCTCGATCAGCACCTTCAGCTCCACCGCACAGCGGGTGCTCTCGGCGACCACGGCCTTGGAGGAGAGGGTGTTGGCCTCGCGGTTGAGTTCCTGCATCAGGAAATCCAGGCGCCGGCCGATCGGGCCCTTCTGGCCGAGCTGGCGCTCGACCTCGGTGACGTGGGTCTCGAGGCGGTCGAGTTCCTCGTCGACGTCGGCCTTCTGGGCGAGCAGGGCGACCTCGGCCTCGAGCCGCTGGGGGTCGAGCTCGGCCTCGAGGGCGTTCAGGCGTTCGGTGAGCTGGGTGCGCTGGCGCTCGAGGATCGAGGGCATCAGGCGGCGCACCTCGGCGACCTGCACGCGCACGGCGTCGAGCCGCTGCTGGATGAGCTCGGCCAGCCGCTCGCCCTCGCGGGCGCGGCCGTCGATCAGGTCGTCGAGGGCGGCGTCGAACAGCGCCCGGGCGGCCTGCTTGACGGTGTCCAGGTCGATGCCGCGGGCGTCCACCACGCCGGGGTGGTCGAGCAGGGCGAGGGCGTCGGGCATCGGGGCGTCGGGCAGTTCGGCGCGCACCTCGTGCAGGGCGCGGGCGAGCTCGGCCAGGCGTTCGCGGTTGACGCTCAGCGTCTCGCCGCCGGTGGCCGGGTCGAAGCGCAGGCTGCACTCCACCTTGCCGCGGGCCAGCCGCCGGCGCAGCGCCTCGCGGAAGGCCGGCTCCAGGTCGCGCAGGGTGTCCGGCAGGCGAAAGTGCGGTTCCAGGTAGCGCTGGTTCACCGAACGCAGTTCCAGTTGCAGGCTGCCCCAGTCGGCGTCCCGGGTCTGCCGGGAAAAGGCGGTCATGCTGTACGCCATGCAAGCTCCTTGGCTGTTCATCGCGAAAAGGCCTGCGGCCAGTGTAACGAATCCGCGCCGGGGTAGCGCGAACGTGTAGAATGTCGCCCCATCCGGGGCCACCCGGCAAGACTTCGTTTCCAGCGATCCTGACGAGAGGTGATATGCACTCAGGTCCTATCCGTCCCAGTGGGCGCCAGCCCGAGCAGACCCGCGAGATTCAGCTGATCCGTGACTATACCCGGCATGCCGAAGGGTCGGTGCTGGTGGCCTTCGGCGACACCCAGGTGCTGTGCAACGCCAGCGTCGAGGCCGGCGTGCCGCGCTGGCTGCGTGGCAAGGGCCAGGGCTGGGTGACCGCCGAATACGGCATGCTGCCGCGGGCCACCCATACCCGTGGCGCCCGCGAGGCGGCGCGTGGCAAGCAGGGCGGACGCACCCTGGAGATCCAGCGGCTGATCGGTCGGGCGCTGCGTGCGGTGGTGGATCTCAAGAAGCTCGGCGAATTCACCATTACCGTCGACTGCGACGTCATCCAGGCCGACGGTGGCACCCGTACCGCCTCGATCACCGGCGGTTGCGTGGCACTGGTGGATGCCATTCGTCATCTGCAGCGCGAGAAGCTGATCAAGGGCGACCCGTTCAAGCAGCTGGTCAGCTCAGTGTCGGTAGGCGTCTACAAGGGCACGCCGGTGGTCGATCTCGACTATCCGGAGGACAGCGCCGCGGACACCGACATGAACGTGGTGATGACCGAAGGCGGCGGACTGATCGAGGTGCAGGGCACCGCCGAGGCGGCGGCATTCTCGCGGGCCGAGCTCGATACCATGCTCGACCTGGCCGAGGGCGCCGGTGCCGAGCTGTTCGCCCGTCAGCGCGAGGCACTGGGCATCCGTGCCTGATGCCGGGGCCTGAACCAGCGACGCCGGCCCGAGGGCCGGCGTCAGTCAGGTGCGACGAAAGGCAGGGGGTTACAGCTTGAGGTCGTACTCCACGATCAGCGGGGCGTACTCGGAGAAGGTGGCATCACGGTCGATCCAGGCATCGACCACGTGGCGGCGAAACTCGGGGCCGACCACCTGATAGTCGATGCGCCAGCCTTCCTGCCGGGCGCGCGGCACGTCCTGGTCGAGCCGCGGCCACCAGGTGTACTCGCCGGCGTCGCGGTTGACCTCGCGGAAGGTGTCGATGAAGCCGGTGGGCCCGAACACCTGATCCATCCAGGCGCGCTCTTCGGGCTTGAAGCCGGGCGTGGTCTGGTTGTCCGCCCAGTTGGCGAGGTCCACGGTCTTGTGGGCGATGTGCCAGGTGCCGCAGATGATGTACTCGCGGCGCTTGCGGGCCATCTTGGACAGGTATTCCTGATACTGGGCCATGAACGACTGCTTGGCGGCATAGTCGCTGCCGTCGGGCATCAGGAAGCTGGCGATGCTGAAGCGGTCGTAGTCGGCCTGCAGGAAGCGTGCCTCGTTGTCGCACTCCGGGAAGCCCAGGCCGTACATGATCGCCTTGGGGATCTTGCGGCAGTACAGCCCGACGCCCGAGAAGCCGTCCTGCTCGGCATCGAGGAAGTAGCCTTCGTACCCTTCCGGGTAGAGGATGCGGTCGTCGAGTTCGAAACTCTTGGTCTTCAGGTTCTGCACGCAGACGACGTCGGCATCCTGGTTCTCCAGCCAGTCGAGGAAGCCTCGCTCGACGGCGGCCTGAATTCCGTTGACGTTGATGCTGGCGATTTTCATACATGGTCCCTTTTTCGTCGCGCGTGTATGATACCTGAGCTTTCGACGTTTGGGTAAATGACTCGAGCCAATCATTCGGATAAGGGGAGCATCACGCCGTGGCCGCCCAGTTGCAGGATTATCAGCGAGACTTCATTGCCTTCGCCATCGAGCAGGGCGTGCTCAAGTTCGGTGAATTCACCCTCAAGTCCGGCCGTGTCAGCCCCTACTTCTTCAACGCCGGCCTGTTCAGAAGCGGTGCCGCGCTGGCGCGCCTGGGGCGCTGCTACGCCCAGGCCATCGCCGACAGCGGCATCACCGCCGACGTGCTCTTCGGCCCCGCCTACAAGGGCATCCCGCTGGGCGCCACCACCGCCGTGGCGCTGGCCGACCATCACGACCGCGACCTGCCCTTCGCCTTCAACCGCAAGGAGGCCAAGGACCACGGCGAGGGTGGCCTGATCGTCGGCGCCGAGCTCGCCGGGCGCATCCTGATCATCGATGACGTGATCACCGCCGGTACCGCGATCGGCGAGGTGATGCAGCTGATCGATGCCGCCGGCGCCGAGCCCGCCGGCGTGGTGATCGCGCTGGACCGCCAGGAGCGGGGGCAAGGCGAGAAGAGCGCCATCCAGGAGGTCGAGGCCCGCTATGGCATGCCGGTGGTCAGCATCGTCACCCTCGACGACGTGCTGGCCTATCTCGAGAGCCACGCCGGCGATGCGCTCAAGCCCCATGCCGAGGCGATCCGCGCCTACCGGGAACGCTACGGGGTCGTCGCGGACTGAGCCAACGGAAACGCCGTTTGATAATCGCTAATGTTATGCCATAGTGAAGGCGTTGTCAGGCCGTTACGCGAGGCTTTGCCCATGAAACCGTTGTTCGTTGCCACCCTGGCCACCGTCGGCCTGGCCCTCAGCCAGTCGGCGCTGGCGCTCAGCATTTCCGCCAATGCCGGCCCCGACGCCGCCGGTGTCGAGGCCAGCCAGACGATCTTCCCCACCCTGCGGGCCGGCGTCGGCTATCTCAGGTCGGACGACAGCGGTGCCGATGCCGACATCTACTCCGGCTCGCTGATGTTCACGCCCTTCGTGCCGGGGATCGACGTTTCCGTGGGCGCCCGCTACCAGTACCAGAACACGGCCTTCGGCGATGGCGGCGGCCTGGGGCTGGGCGGTTCGCTGTTCGTGCCCACGCCGATCCCGTTGACCTCGGTCGGCGGCTACGGCTTCTACACGCCGAACGGCCTCACTCACGGCGACATCGACCGCAGCTACGAGTACGGCGCCCAGGCGCGGGTCGAGCTCGTCTCGCACACCTATGCCTATGGCGGGTATCGCTACTACCGCACCGATTTCGACGACGGCGGCGACCATACCCTGGACAGCGGGCCGGTGATCGGGGTGAGTGTGGGATTCTAGGTATCCGGGGCTACGGGCTACGGGCTACGGACCAGGCGCCGGCTTCGGGGCGCTATAGAGAGCAATCGGCGTCCCTTTCGGGGCGCCGATTGCGTATCATGGCGCGGTCGCCGTCACCCAGGTTTCTGTTCCGCGCATGCTCGATATCGTCCTCTACGAACCCGAGATTCCGCCCAATACCGGCAATCTGATCCGGCTGTGCGCCAATACCGGCTTTCGTCTGCACCTGATCGAGCCGTTGGGCTTCACCCTCGACGACAAGCGCCTGCGCCGGGCCGGGCTGGACTATCACGAGTGGGCCCGGGTGCGGGTCCATGCCGACTGGCTGGCGTTTCTGCGCGACGTGGCGCCCGAGCGGGTGTTCGCCGTTTCCACCCGCGGGCGTACCGGCTACCATGAGCCCGCCTATCGCGAGGGCGATGCCCTGGTGTTCGGCCCCGAGACCCGCGGCCTGCCGCAGGCGCTGCTCGATGCCCTGCCGCCGTCGCAGCGGCTGCGCATCCCCATGCTGCCCGACAGCCGCAGCCTCAACCTGTCCAACGCCGCAGCGGTGCTGGTCTTTGAAGCCTGGCGCCAGCTCGGATTTGCGGGCGCCGGGCTGCCGGGGGCCGGCGAATCCGTGACGTCCGCCGAGGCTTCCCGTTCTCCCAACGCGCCCACGGCCGGCGATGCCGGCGACGAGTGATTCATGTCGATTCAACAGCGACTCGCCAAGCTCAATCCCCGCCAGCAGGAGGCGGTGCGCTACATCGACGGCCCCTGCCTGGTGCTGGCCGGCGCCGGCTCCGGCAAGACCAGCGTGATCACCACCAAGATCGCCTACCTGGTCCAGGAGTGCGGCATGAGCGCACGCAAGATCGCCGCGGTGACCTTCACCAACAAGGCCGCCCGAGAGATGAAGGAGCGCGTCGGCCAGCTGCTCAAGGGCCGCGAGGGCCATGGCCTGACGGTGTCGACCTTTCACACCCTGGGGCTCAACATCATCCGCGGCGAGCTCAAGACGCTGGGCTACAAGCCGGGGTTCTCGCTGTTCGACCCCGAGGATGCCAAGGCGCTGCTGCGCGACCTGATGCAGAAGGATGCCCAGATCGATGCCGAGCAGATCAACCGCGTGCAGCACCAGATCTCGACCTGGAAGAACGACCTGGTACTGCCCGGCCAGGCGATGTCGCATGCCGCCGATGACGACGAGCAGTACGCCGCCCGGCTCTACGAGGCCTACAACCGCCATCTCAAGGCCTACAACGCGGTCGACTTCGACGATCTGATCCTGCTGCCGGTGGTGCTGCTCTCGAGTGACACCGAAGCCCTGGCCCGCTGGCGGCGCAAGATTCACTACATGCTGGTCGACGAGTATCAGGACACCAACATCAGCCAGTACCAGCTCGTGCGGCTGCTGATGGCCGAGCGCGCCACCTTCACCGTGGTCGGCGACGACGACCAGTCGATCTACGCCTGGCGCGGGGCGCGCCCCGAGAACCTGGTGACGCTCGGCGAGGACTTCCCGCGGCTGAAGGTGATCAAGCTCGAGCAGAACTACCGCTCCACCGGGATCATCCTGCGTGCCGCCAACACGCTGATCAGTAACAACCCGCACGTCTACGAGAAGGCCCTGTGGTCGGACAAGGGGATCGGCGCGCCGATCCGCATCGTCGTCAACCGCCACGAGGAGGCCGAGGCCGAGCGGGTGGCCAGCGAGATCCTCACCCGGCGCATCAAGGAATTGGCCGCCTGGCGCGACTTCGCGGTGCTCTATCGCGGCAACTTCCAGGCCCGGCTGCTCGAGCTCAAGCTGCAGCACTACCAGGTGCCCTACAAGCTCTCCGGGGGCACCTCCTTCTTCTCGCGCAACGAGATCAAGGACGCCATGGCCTACCTGCGTCTGCTGATCAACCCGGGCGACGATAACGCCTTTCTGCGCATCGTCAACGTGCCGCGCCGCGAGATCGGCCCCGGCACCCTGGAGAAACTCGCCAACTATGCCACCGAGCGAGGCGAGTCGCTGTTCGCCGCCTGCCACGAGCTGGGCCTTTCCCAGGTGCTGCCCGAGCGGGCCGTGGAGCGCCTGGGCCGCTTCACCCGATTCATCGACGGCGTGCGCCGGCGCATGGATCAGGGCCATGCCCTGGGCGCGCTGCGCGAGATGTTCCGCGACATGGACTACGAGGCCTGGCTGCACCAGAACGCCAGCGCGCCGACCGTTGCCGAGCGGCGCATGGCCAACGTCTGGACGCTGCTCGACCAGCTCGAGAAGTCCATGGAGCGCGAGGAGGGCGAGGAAACCGATGACGTCGAGTCGGCGATCTCGCGGCTGGTGCTGCGCGACATCCTCGAGCAGCAGGCCGAGGAGGACGACTCCGACCGTGTCCAGCTGCTCACCCTGCACGCCGCCAAGGGCCTGGAGTTTCCCCACGTCTACGTGATGGGCCTCGAGGAGGAGCTGCTGCCCCACCGCAACGCCATCGAGGCCGGCACCATCGAGGAGGAGCGCCGCCTGGCCTACGTCGGCATCACCCGCGCCCGCCAGACCCTGACCCTGACGCTGGCCCGTCAGCGCAAGGCCTACGGCGAACTGATGGACTGCACACCGAGCCGCTTCCTCGACGAGTTGCCCGAGGCCGACCTCGACTGGGAAGGCCGCGCCGACAAGGAAGACCCCGAGAAGAAGCAGGCCCGGGGCAAGGATGCCATCGCCGGGCTGCGTTCGCTGCTGGGGTGAGCGTCAGGCCGGGGCGCGCGGGCTTGTCAGGCAGCCAGCTGCGCCTCGGCGAAGTCGACCAGATTCTGGTAATCGCGCCGGCGAATGATGGTCTCGACGATCTCGGCATCCAGGGTCAGATAGTCGTGGACCAGAGCATTGCGCAGGCCGATGACCTTGTTCCAGGGGATGCCGCTGTCGTCATGGCCCAGGCTCTTCAGCTTGGAGAAGGTCTGGCGGGCGTCGCTGGGTACCACGACGCCCAGCGACTTCAAGCGTTGCTTGGCAATGCCGATGCAGGCTTCGGTCAGCAGCTGCAGGTTGCGCTCCGCCGCGCGATAGAGCAGGGCGTTCAGGCCATCGGGAGCCGTGGCGGCCTGATGCAGCAGCGCCAGTTCCTCGGCCAGGGTCGCCAGGTGTTCCCGCATGGCATTGATGTATTCGGTTTCCACGTGATGGGGGCTCGTTGCTTCAGGCGTAGTGCTGCTGATGATACTGGTGATCGATTTCCCACATCGAGGTGATGCGTTGTTCTTCCCGAATCAGCCTCAGCTTGTCTCTGGCGAGCAGTACCCGGCCGGTGCGGATGATCGCATGCGCCAGCGGAAGCGGTGCCAGGTTGATATCCACGATGGAGAGCTGGTCTTCCGCAAGGCCCAGTTCGTCCTGCCAGGTCTGGGCCAGCAGCTGGGGGCGGAGACGGCGCTCCAGGGCGTCCTTCTCGAAGTGGCGAAAGGCCACGGCGAGGTCGTAGTCGCTGTCGGCGCCGGCGGTCCCCTTGGCGCGTGAGCCATAGAGCCACAGTACGGCGATGTCGTCGTCCCGGGCAGCCAGTTCGGCGAGGCCCTTCAGGATATCTGTCGGATCGGCCATCGTTGCTCCTCTGGCGCCTCGGCGCCTGTCTCCGGCGACAGTCTAGCAAGCCAGTCCCTTCTCGATCCTCTTTTCGCTTTCTCCCTCCGGGCAGGTGGCGCCATCGTCTGTCGCGATCTGCCCGTTGCGCGAGGACTGCCTCACTCGTGACGGGTGTCGGAAAGGTCCGCGAAGCGCCCGGTGAAGGGTTTGGGCCGGGGGAAGGCCAGGTCGCCGTGCTTGCTGGTCTGAAGACCCAGGCCGACCAGCGCCTCGGCCAGCTTGACCGCGGCGGTGACGCCCTCGATCACCGGCAGGCCCACAGCGTCGCTGATGCGGGCGGTGAGGTCGGCCATGCCGCCACAGCCCAGCACGATGGCGCCGATGTTGTCGGCGTCGCGGGCGCGGCGGCACTCGGCGACGATCCGCTCGAAGGCGGCGTCGCCGTTCTTCTCCAGGTCGAGCACCGGGATCTCCGCGGCGCGCACTCGCCGGCAGTGCCCAGCGAAGCCGTAGCTGGCCAGCAGGTGCTCGGCGATGATGCCGGTGCGCCCCAGGGTAGTGACGATCGAGAAGCGCGTGCTGACCAGGGTCGCCATGTGAAAGGCGGCCTCGGCAATGCCGATCACCGGGGCCCGGGTCAGTTCGCGGGCGGCCAGCAGCCCCGGGTCGCCGAAGCAGGCGATGATGTAGGCATCGGCGCCCTCGGCCTCGCCGCGATGCACTTCGTCGATGACCCCCACGGCGCTGATGGCCTCGTCGAAGTGGCTCT
Source organism: Halomonadaceae bacterium T82-2 (assembly GCA_001577635.1). Classification (GTDB taxonomy): domain Bacteria; phylum Pseudomonadota; class Gammaproteobacteria; order Pseudomonadales; family Halomonadaceae; genus Modicisalibacter. The sequence goes on from LSBP01000031.1 coordinate 28,182, forward strand.
CGATGGAGACCGGGCCACTGTCGGGATTGACCGCGGTAATGCGGGTGCCGGGGGCGGCGATGCGCTCGGCGGCCGCACCGATGGTGGCCGTCATGCCGGCGGTGGTGTTGGGGTTGATGACACGCAGATCCATCGGTTCGCCTCGCAGTGGTGGCTGTCTTTCCGGGTCAAGATAAACAACTCGCCGGGGCACAGGAACAACATGTCTTGATTTTTTGTATACAAAAAGTGATGATCCAGTGTCATGTCGCTATTGTCGCCGTGCCGCGATGGTGCATGGCCAAGGCGGCGCCTGCGACATTCGAGGGGGTTGCGCGACCCGTGCGCACAACCTAGCTTTTAATTGTATACATTGGTGTGCCATGTCAGGCTGACCAGACCATGCGCTCCGGCCTCGCGGCCATCGCGAACAACAAAAGGACCCCGGGAATGATGACACCACGCGACTCCGACTATCCCCGTGACCTGATCGGCTACGGCCGCACGCCGCCGCAGGCCGACTGGCCCGGCCAGGCGCGCATCGCCGTGCAGTTCGTGCTCAATTACGAGGAGGGCGGCGAGAACTGCGTGCTGCACGGGGACGAGGGCTCCGAGCAGTTTCTCTCCGAGATCATCGGCGCCGAGTCCTATCCGGATCGCCACCTGAGCATGGAGTCGATCTACGAGTACGGTTCCCGGGCCGGTGTCTGGCGCATCCTGCGCGAGTTCGAGCGCCGCGGCCTGCCGTTGACGGTGTTCGGCGTGGCAATGGCACTCGAGCGCAATCCCGAGGTGGCGCACGCCTTCAAGGAACTGGGCCACGAGATCGCCTGCCACGGCTACCGCTGGATCCACTACCAGAACGTGCCGGAACGCATCGAGCGCGAGCACATGAAGCGCGCCATCGAGATCTTCCAGTCACTCTACGGCGAGAAGCCGCTGGGCTGGTACACCGGCCGCGACAGCCCCAACACCCGGCGGCTGGTGCTCGACGAGGGCTCGTTCCTCTACGACAGCGACTACTACGGCGACGACCTGCCGTTCTGGACCCGTGAGGCCGACAGCCAGGGCAAGCTCCACGACCACCTGATCGTGCCCTATACCCTGGACAGCAACGACATGCGCTTCGCCGCGCCGCAGGGCTTCAACACCGCGGAGCACTTCTTCACCTACCTGCGCGACGCCTTCGACGTGCTATATGCCGAGGGCGAGGACACGCCGAAGATGCTCTCGGTGGGCATGCACTGCCGGCTGCTGGGGCGCCCCGGCCGCTTCCGTGCCCTGCAGCGCTTCCTCGACCACATCGAGGCCCACGATCGGGTCTGGGTGACCCGCCGCGTGGATATCGCCCGCCACTGGGCCGAGCATCATCCGGCTCCGGCGCGCTAAGCCCGGGCTTATTGCAGGATGCCGTATCTAGCGAGGCTGATCCGTCGACAGCCTGTCTCCGGCGCCTCTCGCTTGAGAGGATCCCAACACTTTCAGGACACACCATGCACCAACGTTCCTACTACTCGCCCAAGGGCGGGCTGCCGCCCCAGACCCAGCTGCTCTCGGACCGCGCGGTATTCACCGAAGCCTATGCGGTGATCCCCAAGGGCGTGCTGCGCGACATCGTTGCCAGCTACCTGCCGTTCTGGGACAACACCCGGCTTTGGGTGCTGTCGCGCCCGCTGTCCGGCTTCGCCGAGACCTTCTCCCAGTACATCATGGAGGTCGGCCCTGGCGGCGGCAGCGATCGGCCGGAGCTCGACCCGGGCGCCGAGGGCGTGCTGTTCGTGGTCGAGGGCGAGCTGACCCTTACCCTGGCCGGCGAACGCCACATCCTGACGCCGGGCGGCTACGCCTTCATCCCGCCGGGCTGCGACTGGCAGGTGCGCAATGCGGCCGACAGCGAGGTGCGCTTCCACTGGATCCGCAAGGCCTACGAGTTCGTCGAGGGGCTTGGCGTGCCGGAGCCCTTCGTGGTCAACGAGGTCGACGTCGAGCCGACGCCGATGCCTGACACCGACGGCAAGTGGACGACCACGCGCTTCGTCGACCCGGCCGACCTGCGCCACGACATGCACGTCAACATCGTCAACTTCCAGCCCGGCGGGGTGATCCCCTTCGACGAGACCCACGTCATGGAACACGGCCTGTACGTGCTCGAGGGCAAGGCCGTCTACCACCTCAACCAGGACTGGGTCGAGGTCGAGGCCGGCGACTACATGTGGCTGCGCGCCTTCTGCCCGCAGTCCTGCTACGCCGGCGGCCCGGGGCCGTTCCGATATCTGTTGTACAAGGACGTCAATCGCCACCCGAAGCTGCGTCTGGACAGCCGCTGATAGAGCGCCAGCCTGAGGGGCGCCGGGGGCAGGCGGGGAAGGAGGTCCGATGCCACGGATGGCATCGGTAGCGCCCAAGGAAGGGTTCACAGCGCCTCCTTGATGGTCCGACACTTCGGAGCCTGCTGCCGGGTCAGCCCCGGTGTGCAGGCCGGCTGGAGAATGAATCCGAGGAAGCCAATATGCTGGAACTCAAGGCCGAGCTGCTGACGCCGGAGGCGTTCGCCCCGTTCGGCGACGTCATCGACACCCGCGTCAGCGACTCCTTTCCGATCAACGCCGGGCGTACCCGGCGCTACCACGACCTGGCGCGGGTCGAGACCCTCGGCGAGGGGGCGCGGACGCTGGTCAGCATCTTCGTCAGCCAGCCGGTCGAGGTGCCGCTTACGATCGACTTTCTGGAGCGCCACCCGCTGGGCAGCCAGGCCTTCATGCCGCTGCACGAGGAACGCTTCCTGATCGTCGTCGCGCCGCCGGGCGAGACGATCGACCCCGGCGACGTGCGCGCCTTCGTCACCGATGGTCGCCAGGGCGTCAACTACCGGGCCGGCACCTGGCACGCCATCCAGTCGGTGCTCGACCGCGAGGGCGAGTTTCTGGTCGTCGACCGCGGCGGCCCGGGCCACAACTGCGACGAGCACCCGCTGGCGGCACGCATTCAGTTTGCCTGAAAAAAATAACGGAAATTAATTCCGTAAAAATATCGGCGGCCCGGGTCGTCGATCCCCCCGCTTCCTGTCACACCTTTCCTGCACGCCGGCCAATGCCGGCTTTTTTTGTTGCAGTGCACCCGTGAGCCCTGAGTCGGGCACCGTGCCGGTGGCGCCGCGGGTGAGGTTTTAGATTCCAGTATTTTTTAATGGAAAGTATTTCCAAAAATATTGACAGCCTGTGTCGGGAGGCCTAAGTTGGCAGCAACAACAACGATTCGAACCGCTCAGGAGGATCCGCCCGTGACCAGGATGACCGCAGCAGAAGCCGCCGTTCACGTGCTCAGGAAGGAGGGCGTCGACGTCGCCTTCGGCCTGCCCGGCGCCGCCATCAACCCCTTCTACGCCGCCCTGCGCAAGGTCGGCGGCGTGGACCACGTGCTTGCCCGCCACGTCGAGGGCGCCTCGCACATGGCCGAGGGCTACACCCGCGCCCGGGCCGGCAACATTGGCGTGTGCATCGGCACCTCCGGCCCGGCGGGAACCGACATGATCACCGGGCTGTACTCGGCCAGCGCCGATTCCATCCCCATCCTGTGCATCACCGGCCAGGCCCCCAGCGACAGGCTGCACAAGGAAGACTTCCAGGCGGTGGACATCAAGGCCATCGCCGGGCCGGTCACCAAGTGGGCGATCACCGTGCTCGAGCCGGCCCAGGTGCCGCGCGCCTTCCAGCAGGCCTTCCAGCTGATGCGCAGCTCGCGGCCCGGCCCGGTGCTGATCGACCTGCCGATCAACGTGCAGATGGCCGAGATCGAGTTCGACCCCGACACTTACGCGCCGCTGCCGGCCTACAAGCCGACCGCCAGCCGCGCCCAGATCGAAAAGGCGATCGGCATGCTCAACGCCGCCGAACGGCCGTTGCTGGTCGCCGGCGGTGGGGTGATCAATGCCGATGCCGCCGACAAGCTGGTCGAGTTCGCCGAGCTCACCGGGGTGCCGGTGATCCCCACCCTGATGGGCTGGGGCACGATTCCCGACGATCACCCGCTGATGGCCGGCATGGCCGGGCTGCAGACCTCGCACCGCTACGGCAACGCGACGCTGCTGGCCTCGGACTTCGTGATGGGCATCGGCAATCGATGGGCCAACCGCCATACCGGCGACGTGGCCAGCTACACCGAGGGGCGGACCTTCGTTCACGTCGACATCGAGCCGACCCAGATCGGCCGCATCTTCGGCCCAGACTACGGCATCGTCTCCGATGCCGGGGCCGCGCTGGACCTGTTCATCGAGGTGGCGCGCGACCTCAAGGCGGCCGGCCATCTCAAGGACCGCAGTGCCTGGGCCGAGGCCTGCCGCGAGCGCAAACGCACGCTGCTGCGCAAGACCCACTTCGACGAGGTGCCGGTCAAGCCGCAGCGTGTCTATGAGGAGATGAACCGCGCCTTCGGCCGGAACACCCGTTACGTCAGCACCATCGGCCTGTCGCAGATCGCCGGCGCGCAGTTCCTGCACGTCTACAAGCCGCGCCACTGGATCAACTGCGGCCAGGCCGGCCCGCTGGGCTGGACGATCCCCGCCGCGCTGGGGGTGTGCCGCGCCGATCCGGACGCCGAGGTCGTGGCGCTGTCGGGGGACTATGATTTCCAGTTCATGGTCGAGGAGCTGGCGGTAGGGGCGCAGTTCAACCTGCCCTACATCCACGTGCTGGTGAACAACTCCTACCTGGGGCTGATCCGCCAGGCGCAGCGCAACTTCGACATGGACTACTGCGTGCAGCTGTCGTTCGAGAACATCAACTGCCCCGAGATCAACGGCTACGGCGTCGATCATGTCTCGGTGGTCGAGGGGCTGGGCTGCAAGGCGATCCGCGTCACCGAGCCCGGCCGCATCGGCGCGGCCTTCGCCGAGGCCCGCGAGCTGATGAAGCAGTACCGGGTGCCGGTGGTGGTCGAGGTGATCCTCGAGCGAGTCACCAACATCGCCATGAGCGGCAAGGGGCTGGCCGACGTCAACGAGTTCGAGGCGCTGGCCGAGACCGCCGAGGAGGCGCCGACGTCGATCGCCACCCTGGCCTGATCGGCCCGCGAGGCGCGGAACGGCTTGGCCCGCTTCGCGGCTTGATTGGAAACCCATTCCCGGGCTCTCGGTAATGTCGGGCGCCGGGGGCAAGGCGAAGCGAGGGTCCTTTGCCATGGATGGCAAAGGTAGCGCCCAGGGAAGGGTTCACAGCGCCCTCGCGTAGGCTTGCCGCCGGGAAAGCCCATTTCTTGTCCGCCGGGATTTGAAAGGAGCTCTTACGAGCGAGAGGAGTAAGAAATGCCCAGATTCGCCGCCAACCTCAGCATGCTGTTCACCGAGGAGGACTTCTTCGACCGCTTCAAGGCCGCCGCGGACGCCGGCTTCAAGGGCGTCGAGTACCTCTTCCCCTACGATTACCCGGCCGCCGACATCAAGCAGCGGCTCGACGACAATGACCTGACTCAGGTGCTGTTCAACCTGCCAGCCGGCGACTGGGCCGCCGGCGAGCGCGGCATCGCCTGCCACCCGGATCGCGTCGAGGAATTCCGCGCCGGCGTCGACAGCGCCATCGAGTACGCCCGGGTACTCGGCAATACCCAGGTCAACTGCCTGGCCGGCATCCAGCCCGAGGGCGTCAGCGACGCCGACGCCCGCCGCACCCTGGTGGAGAACCTGCGCTTCGCCGCCGGCAAGCTCGCCGACGCCGGTATCCTGCTGATCGCCGAACCGATCAACACCCGCGACATCCCGGGCTTCTTCCTCAACCGCACCGAGCAGGCGCTGGCGCTGTTCGACGAGGTGGGAAGCCGAAACCTCGAGCTGCAGTACGACATCTATCATATGCAGATCATGGAGGGGGACCTGGCGCCGACCATCGAGAAACATCTCGATCGCATCGCCCACGTGCAGCTGGCCGACAACCCGGGCCGCCACGAGCCGGGCACCGGCGAGATCAACTATCCGTTCCTGTTCGCCCACCTCGACCGGCTGGGCTACGACGGCTGGATCGGTTGCGAGTACAAGCCCAAGGCAGGTACCCAGGAGGGGCTGGGCTGGCTGGACGCCGTACGCTGAAACGCTACTGCGCTCGGCATCTCGATCGCCGGCGGTGCTCGGAGTCCTCATGTACTGGAGTACATTCCGGCTCCTCCGCGCCGGCGGCGACCGACCTGCCATCGCTCGTAACGCGTTTCATGCCAGGAAAGATCAAGAGACGTTGCGACTCATCATGCTAGTGACAGGAGAACAATCATGAGCAAGATCGGTTTTATCGGCCTGGGCATCATGGGCCGTCCCATGGCGGGCCACCTGCTCGACGCCGGCCACGACCTGGTCACCGTCAAGCGCAACAAGCCGCTGGCCAGCGAGCTGGCCGACAAGGGCATGCAGGAGCTGGCCGACCCGAAGGCGGTCGCCGAGGCCTCCGAGGTGATCATCACCATCGTTCCTGACACCCCGGATGTCGAAGAGGTGCTGTTCGGCGAGGGCGGGGTGATCGAGGGGCTCAAGCCCGGCACCCTGGTCATCGACATGAGCTCGATCGCCCCGCTGGCGACCCAGGAGTTTGCCAAGCGCATCGAGGCAGCCGGCGGCGAGTACGTCGATGCCCCGGTCTCCGGTGGCGAGGGTGGCGCGATTAACGCTGCGCTGACGATCATGGTCGGCGCCACTCAGGAGGGCTTCGCCCGCGCCGAGCCGCTGCTCGAGATCATGGGCAAGACCATCACCCATATCGGCGGTCACGGCGCCGGCCAGACCTGCAAGGTGGCCAACCAGATCGTCGTCGCGCTGACCATCGAAGCGGTTTCCGAAGGCCTGCTGTTTGCCTCGAAGGCCGGCGCCGACGTCGCCAAGGTGCGCGAGTCGCTGCTCGGCGGCCTGGCCCAGTCGAAGATCCTCGACGTCCACGGCGAGCGCATGATCAAGCGCACCTTCGACCCGGGCTTCAAGATCAAGCTGCACCAGAAGGATCTCAACCTGGCACTGGAAGGCGCACGCAGCCTCAACCTGGCGCTGCCCGGTACCGCCAACGCCCAGCAGCTGTTCCAGGCCTGCGTCGGCCACGACGGCGCCGACTGGGACCACGCCGGCATGGTCCGGGCCCTCGAGGCGCTGGCCAACCACGAGATCGAGTGATCCGCGCGGGCTCGTTGCCCGCGTTCCCTTCCCCTGGGTACCCCGCCGCCGGCCTCTCGACACACCGGCCGGCAGGCGGGGCTTTTTTCACCGAATGCGCACCCGCCGGGCCCTGGTGCCCGGCGGCCCCGGTCGCCGCCTTCCGCGCCGGCCGGCTGCGACGCAATGCCCCCCGAGGAGGTCCGGCATGACGGCGTTCACCCCCTTCGCCGACGAGGCGGCGACCCGCACCTGGCTGACCCGGCTGGCCGAGACGGCGATCGCCGCCGTTCATCCCGCCAGCCTGTTGCCCGACCGGCTGCCCGATCCGCCCCGCGGGCGCACCGTGGTGGTCGGTGCCGGCAAGGCCGCGGCGGCGATGGCCCGGGCGCTCGAACGCGCCTGGCAGGCCCGTTCCCGGGATGCCGGCCGCGATGATCCACTCGACGGGCTGGTGGTCACCCGCCACGGGCATGGCGAGGCGTGCCGGCGTATCGAGGTGCTTGAAGCCTCGCACCCCATGCCCGACGCCCTCGGCGAGCAGGCCGCCGAGCGCATGCTCGCCGCGGTGGAGGCGCTCGGCGAGGACGACCTGGTGATCGCGCTGATCTCCGGCGGCGGCTCGGCGCTGATGACCCGGCCGGCGCCCGGGCTGACTCTGCGCCAGAAGCAGGCGCTCAACCACGAGCTGCTGAGAAGCGGCGCGCCGATCCGCGAGATCAACACCGTGCGGCGTCACCTGTCGGCGATCAAGGGCGGGCGGCTCGCCGCGGCGGCGCACCCGGCACGGGTGATCACCTACCTGATCTCCGACGTGCCCGGCGACGAACCCTCGCTGATCGCCTCCGGCCCCACGCTGGCCGACGACTCCATGCCTGCCGACGCCCTGGCGATCCTCGAGCGACGCGGGATCGCCGTGCCCGACAGTGTGCGCCGGCATCTGGTCAGCGACCAGAGCGCCCCGCGCCGCGACGACCCCGCCTTCGCCCGCGACGAGGCCGTGGTGCTGGCGCGGGCCGCCGACGCCCTGGCCGCCGCCCGCGAACGCGCCGCACGCAGCGGCCTGGACGTGCGCGTGCTGGGCGACGACCTCGAGGGCGAGGCCCGCGATCTGGGGCGGGCGCAGGCGATGCTGGCGCTCAAGGCCCAGGGCGAATGTTGCCGCCCGCTGCTGATCCTCTCCGGCGGCGAGACCAGCGTCACCGTGCGTGGCGAGGGGCGCGGCGGGCGCAACGTCGAGTATCTGCTGGGGGTGTTCGACACCCTAAAGGGCGCCGAGGGCATCCATGCCCTGGCCATCGACACCGACGGCATCGACGGTTCCGAGGACAACGCCGGGGCGGTGATCGGACCCGGCCACTGGCAGCGCGCCCGCGAGGCACGGCTGTCGGCCGCCGACTACCTGGCGCGCAACGACGCCTACAGCTTCTTCGCTGCGCTCGACGCGCTGATCGTCACCGGGCCGACGCGCACCAACGTCAACGATTTCCGCGCTCTCCTGGTAATGCCGCGCCGTGACGGGGAGGGAGTCATGGAGGAGACATTATGATGCGTGTCAGCGAAGCCCGTCGCCACGCTCCCCTGCGCCGCACCAAGATCGTCGCCACCCTGGGCCCCGCCAGCGACCGCGAGGGCGTGCTCGACGCGATGATCACCGCCGGCGTCGACGTGGTACGCCTCAACTTC
>LSBP01000008.1 GCA_001577635.1 Halomonadaceae bacterium T82-2
TGGCACGCATCGCCTTTTCACTGATGAAGCATGAGACGGGATATCGCCCTCCAAGCCCCATCAAGGCTTGACGGGCAACATAGAATCTCCCACGGCCAGGCTCCGGATGAACGGCCCGGCAAGGGATCACGCCTAGCGTCGCCAGAAGGCGGGCGTGAACAGCACCAGCACCGTGAAGATCTCCAGACGCCCCAGCACCATCGCCACCACCAGGATCCACTTGGCCAGCGTGGGGATGTCGCCGTAGTCGGTGGCCACCTCGCCGAGCCCCGGCCCCAGGTTGTTGAGCGCCGAGCCCACCGCGGACCAGGCGGTGACCTGGTCGAGGCCGGTGGCCAGCAGGCCGATCAGCATCAGGAAGAACAGCATTACGTAGACGGCGAAGAAGCCCCACACCGCCTGGGAGACACCGTCGGTGACGCGTACCTTGCCGACCTTGATGGCGATCACCGCGTTGGGGTGGATCAGACGGGTTACCTCGCGCATGCCCTGCTTGAAGATCAGCAGGATGCGGACCACCTTCATGCCGCCGCCGGCCGAGCCCGAGCAGGCGCCGACGAAGGCGGCGACGAACAGCATGAACGGCAGCGCGCCCGGCCACAGTGAGAAGTCGGCGACCCCGAAGCCGGTGGTGGTGGCCACCGAGACCGACTCGAACAGCCCGTGGCGCAGGGCCTTCCACTGCGTGTAGTTGGGGTCGACGAGCAGGGTGGCCATGCTGATCAGGCTCAGCAGCGCCAGAAAGGTCACGAAGAAGCGGAACTCCGGGTCGTGCAGGTAGTGGCCCAGGCGCTTCTCGCGCCAGACCGCGAAGTGCAGCCCGAAGCTGGCCGAGGAGATCACCATGAACAGCACGCAGATCAGCTCGATGGTCGGGCTGTCGAAGTAGCCGATGCTGGCGTCATGGGTTGAGAAGCCGCCGATCGCCACCGTCGAGAAGCTGTGGCCGAGGGCATCGAACCAGTTCATGCCGGCGAGCCAGTAGGCCAGGCCGCAGGCCACGGTCAGGGCGGCGTAGATGTACCACAGCGCCTTGGCGGTCTCGGTGATGCGCGGGGTGAGCTTGGAGTCCTTGAGCGGCCCGGGGATCTCGGTGCGGTAGAGCTGCATGCCGCCGATGCCCAGCGTGGGCAGGATGGCCACCGCCAGCACCACGATGCCCATGCCGCCCAGCCACTGCAGCTGCTGACGGTAGTAGCGGATGCCCTCCGGCAACAGGTCGATGCCGGTGAGCACGGTGGCGCCGGTGGTGGTCAGCCCGGAGAAGGACTCGAACACCGCATCGGTCCAGGATAGCGACGGGTCGCTGGACAGCATCAGCGGCAGCGAGCCGAACAGCCCCAGCACGCTCCAGAACAGTACCGTGATCAGGAAGCCGTCGCGGGTGCGCAGCTCCTTGTGGGCGCGGCGGTTGGGCCAGTAGAGCAGCGCGCCGGTGCCGGCGGTGATCGCCATGGCGATGGCGAAGGCATCCCAGTCGCCGTCGGCGAACAGCCAGGAGATCAGGATCGGCGGCACCAGGGTCAGGCTGAACAGCATCAGCAGCAGACCCAGGATGCGCAGGGCGACGCGCGGGCTCATGACGGCGTTGTTCCGGCTGGGTGAGGCATGTCGGGCGGCGGCGTCCGGGTCAGAAGAAGGTCAGGCCGACCTGGAACAGACGCTCCACGTCGCGGATGCGGCGCTTGTCGATGACGAACAGGATGACGTGGTCGCCGGATTCGACCACCACGTCGTCGTGGGCGATCAGCACTTCCTTGCCGCGCACCACGGCGCCGATGGTGGTGCCCGCCGGCAGGTCGATCTCGTCGATCGCCCGGCCCACCACCTTGGAGGAGCGCGAGTCGCCGTGGGCGATCGCCTCGATGGCCTCGGCCGCTCCGCGACGCAGCGAGTGGACGTTGACGATGTCGCCGCGGCGCACGTGGGTGAGCAGTCCGCCGATGGTCGCCTGCTGCGGCGAGATGGCGATGTCGATCTCGCCGCCCTGGACCAGGTCGACGTAGGCGGCGTTGTTGATCAGCGTCAGCACCTTCTTGGCCCCCAGCCGCTTGGCCAGCATCGACGACATGATGTTGACCTCGTCGTCGTTGGTCAGCGCGCAGAAGATGTCGCAGTCCTCGATGTTCTCCTCGATCAGCAGCCGCTTGCTGGTGGCGCTGCCGTGCAGCACCACGGTGCGGTCGAGGCGTTCGGAGAGCACGGTGCAGCGGTCCAGGTCGTGCTCGATGATCTTGACCTGATGGCTGTGCTCGAGCTGCTCGGCGAGGCGCTGGCCGATGTTGCCGCCGCCGGCGATCAGCACCCGGCGGAAGTCGCGCTCGACCTTGCGCAGTTCGCTCATCACCGCGCGGATATCCTTGCGCGCGGCGATGAAGAACACCTCGTCGTCGGCCTCGATCACCGTGTCACCGCGCGGGATGATCGCCCGGTTGCGACGGTAGATCGCCGCCACGCGGGTGTCGACGTTGGGCATGTGGCGGCGCAAAAAGCCCAGTTCCTGGCCCACCAGCGGGCCGCCGTAGTAGGCCTTCACCGCCACCAGCTGGACCAGGCCGCCGGCGAACTCCAGCACCTGCAGCGCCCCGGGGTAGACGATCAACCGGCGGATGTGGTCGGTCACCACCTGCTCGGGGCTGATCAGCACGTCCACCGGCACCGCGTCGTGGGAGAACAGCCCCTTGCGGGTCAGATAGGCGGCGGCGCGCACCCGGGCGATCTTGGTCGGGGTGCGGAACAGCGTGTGCGCCACCTGACAGGCGACCATGTTGACCTCGTCGGAGTTGGTCACCGCGATCAGCATGTCGGCGTCCTCGCCACCGGCCTGGCGCAGCACCATCGGATACGAGGCGGGCCCGGTGACGGTGCGGATATCGAGGCGGTTGTGCAGTTCACGCAGCCGCTCGGTGTCGGTATCCACCACCGTGATGTCGTTCTCTTCGTGGGCCAGATGCTCGGCCAGTGTGCCGCCGACCTGGCCGGCGCCCAGTATGATGATCTTCATCGATGTCGAGTCCGCAGGGTTCGATGCCATCGCGCGGCCGGGCCGCGAGGCGGTGTATCAGACGCGAGGTAGCATAAACCACCCGGGCAGGGCGGGGACAGGTGTGTCGCGGTTCGGGGCGGGATTTCGGCCGGCCCGGGCCGCCGCGACGGCCCGGGCGAGTCAGTCAGCTCAGTGTGAAGCCGACCTTGACGGTCACCTGCCAGTGGGCGATGCGGCCGTGTTCGACGTGGCCGCGGGTGTCGGTGACCTCGAACCAGCGAATGTCGTGAAGCGTCTCGTTGGCCTTGGCCAGGGCCTGCTCGACGGCATCCTCGATCCCCTTGGGTGAGGAACCGGTCAGTTCGATGTGCTTGTAGACGTGCTGGGTCATGGGCTGCTCCTTGCCGTTGCAAAACGAAGGCGCCGCTGGTGTGCATCGTTCAGCGGCGCCCTGGTCAGTATAGGCATCAGGCGCCGGGCGTTGTCGACTCCTTGACCAGCCGCGCGTAGAAGAAGCCGTCGTGGCCGCCGGTCTGCGGCAGCAGCTGGCGGCCGGCACCGGCGGCGCGGCCCCAGGCGGCATCCACGGTCTCGGCCCGGGCACCCGGGGTGCGTGCCAGGAAGGCGGCCACCTGCTCGGCATTCTCCTCGGGCATTACCGAGCAGGTGGCATAGAGCAGGGTGCCGCCCGGGGCCAGTGCCTGCCAGAGGCTGTCGAGCAGGCGTGCCTGAAGGGCGGCCAGCTCGCGCAGGTCCGAGGGGCGGCGCAGCAGCTTGATGTCCGGGTGGCGACGGATTACCCCGGTGCCCGAACAGGGCGCATCGAGCAGGATGGCCTCGTAGGGCGTGCCATCCCACCCGTCGAGCGAGCCGGCATCGGCGGCCTCGAGATGTGCCGCCAGGCCCAGGCGCTCGAGGGTCGTGCGTACCCGGGCCAGGCGCTGGGCGTCGACGTCCAGTGCCGTCAGCTCGGCGTCGCAGGTTTCCAGCAGATGGGCCGCCTTGCCGCCGGGTGCGGCGCAAGCATCGAGCACGCGGGGGGTGGCTCGGCCGGCGAGCGCGGGAGCGAGCAGGTCCGCGGCGAGCTGGGCGGCCTCGTCCTGGACACTGACCTCGCCCTCGGCGAAGCCGGGCAGGGCGCTGACGTCGCAGGGCGTCTCGAGGGTGATCCCCGTGGCGGCATGACGGCACGGTTCGGCGGCGATGCCCGCCTCGGCCAGCCGCGCCAGATAGCCCTCGCGGGTGGTGCGGCGGGCGTTGACCCTCAGGGTCATCGGCCCGGGCTGATTGTTGGCCTCGGCGATGGCGCGCCAGTCGTCCGGCCAGGCCTGACGCATCCGCTTGAGCAGCCAGGTCGGGTGCAGCAGAGCCACGCCGGGATCGCGGTCGACCCGTCCCTGCAGGGCGACCGATTCGCGCTGGAAGCGGCGCAGGCAGCCGTTGATCACGCGCGTTGCCCAGCCCTTGTTCAGGGCGCGGGCGGCGCCGGCCGTCTCGCTGACCGCGGCGTGGGGCGGCACCCGCATGTACAGGAGCTGATAGAGCCCCAGCAGCAGCAGGGCGTGAATGTCGTCGTCGCGCTGCTTGAAGGGCTGGCGCAGCAGTTCCTGGGCCAGGGCCTGCAGGCGAGGCTGGGTACGGCACACGCCGAAGCACAAGGCCTTGGCGAAGCCCCGGTCGCGGGTGGCGACGCCGCTGTCGGCGAGAGCGGCGTCGAGCCCGGACAGTGACCCCTGGCCGGCGAGCACCGGGGCAAGCTGGCGGGCGGCGAAGGCGCGAACGTCAGTCATCGGTGGTCTCTCCCAGACGCTGCCCGGCGACGAAGCGCTCACCGCGGGCATTGAGCAGGTCGCGCACCGCCAGCGGCTTGCCGCCGGGCAGCTGGGCCCGGGTCACCCGCAGCACGTCGCGCCCCGTGGGGCCGCAGGCGATGCGCAGGGCATCGGGCGCGCTGTCCAGCAGGGTGCCGGGAGCGGCGCCGGCGCCCGGTGGCGTCGGTTCCGCCTCGGCCAGCCATAGCCGCAGGGTGTCGCCGTCGAGGCGTGTCCAGGCCACCGGCCAGGGGTTGAAGGCGCGTACCCGGGCGGCGAGTTCGGCCGCCGGGCGGGTGAAGTCCAGCGCCGCCTCGGCCTTGGAGAGCTTGGCCGCGTAGGTCACGCCGGTATCGGGCTGGGGCGTGGCGGCGAGGCCGTCGCCGGCCAGGGCGTCGAGTGCCTCAGTCAGCGCCTCGCCGCCCAGGGTGGCCAGCCGGTCGTGCAGCTCGCCACCGGTGGTGGCGGTCTCGATCGGCGTGCGGCGTTCCAGCAGCACGTCGCCGGTATCCAGCCCGGCGTCCATCTGCATGATGGCCACACCGCTCTCGTGGTCACCGGCCTCGATGGCGCGCTGGATCGGCGCCGCACCGCGCCAGCGCGGCAGCAGCGAGGCGTGGACGTTGAGACAGCCAAGCCGCGGGATGTCGAGCACTGCCTGGGGCAGTAGCAGGCCGTAGGCCACCACCACCATCACGTCCGGACGATACGCGGCGAGCTCGCGCCGGGCGTCTTCCGCCTTGAGGCTGACAGGCTGGTGCACCGGCAGGCCGTGCTCGAGCGCCAGCGCCTTGACCGGGCTGGGGGTGAGTTTGCGGCCGCGCCCGGCGGGGCGGTCGGGCTGGGTGTACACGGCGACTACCTCGTGGCGGCCGGCGAGCAGCGCGCGGAGGCTTTCCGCGGCGAAATCCGGGGTTCCGGCGAACACGACGCGCAGGGATCGGGTCATCGACAGGGCCTTGCTGACGGGGAAATGGGCGTTAGGGTAGCGGATGGCACGGCGAACAAAAAATGCCGGGGCGCATGGGCGACCCCGGCATCGTTCTCGGCCGCCTGCAGGCGGGGCGAGGCGTCGTCAGGCGGACTGCATCTGCCGATGACGCTTCTGCATCTTCTTCATCACACGGTCGCGCTTGAGCGGCGAGAGGTAGTCGACGAACAGCCGACCCTCGAGATGGTCGCACTCGTGCTGGATGCAGTGCGCCAGCAGCCCCTCGGCCTCGCGCTCGTAGGGCTTGCCGTCGCGCCCCAGTGCCTTGAGTCGCACGCGCAGGGCGCGAGGCACCTCGGCGTAGTATTCGGGGATCGACAGGCAGCCTTCCTGCATCGGCTCGCGCTCGTCGCCGAGCGGTTCGTACTCGGGGTTGATCAGGACCAGCGGTTCGCTGTGGTCCTCGCTGGCATCGATGACGATCACCCGCCGATGGACGTCGACCTGGGTCGCCGCCAGGCCGATGCCGTGCGCGTCGTACATGGTCTCGAGCATGTCGTCGACCAGCGCGCGGACCTCGTCGTCGACGGTATCGACCGGCGCCGCCCGGGTACGCAGGCGTTCGTCGGGGAATTCGAGGATTTCTAGCTTGGCCATGGCGTTGAAGGTACCGTATTCGGTTTATGCAACAATGTTGTCCCAATTGTAGTCCGCGGCGACGCATTACGGAACCGCCGGGCCGTGCATCGTTGCGATAGGACTTGGCTATCCAGAACAGGGGGCAGCTATGGGGCAGCGTGCGTCAGGTTGTGCATTCGACCCCGCGGGGCGCATGCCGTTCCCGTCGGCGCGATCCAGAAGTACGCAGAGAAGGCGCAGAAGACCATGAACCAACACAAGAGCGCCGGCCGCCGGCGACGGTGGCCCGTCAGGTTGCTGGCGGCATGTTTGCTGATCCCGGGCTGGAGCCTGGCCGCCGAGCCCCCTGCTGCCGGCACCAGCGAAATGGGCGCGAGTGCGCCGCAGTCAAGCGTTTCCTCCCCGGTACTGCGCCGTGATGCACCGCAACGCTATACCGTGCAGCGCGGCGACACGCTCTGGGACATCGCCGGGCGCTTCCTCGCCGACCCCTGGCAATGGCCGCGCCTGTGGCGGGGCAACCCGCAGGTCGACGACCCGCACTGGATCTATCCCGGCGACGTGATCCATCTCTACCGTGCTGCCGACGGCACGCCGCGCCTGGGGCTCGAGCGCGGGCAGGGCGTGGTGCACCTGTCGCCGCAGGTGCGCCGGGTGCCGCGGCGCCGGGCGGTGCCGCCGCTGCCGCTGGACAAGGTGCAGCGCTTTCTCGAGGCCAATCGCATCGTCGCGCCCGACCGGCTGGCGCAGGCGCCCTACGTGATCGCCGGCGACGACCGACGCCTGATCAGCGGGGCCGGCGATCATGTCTACGTGCGTGGCGCGCTGCCCCCGGGCGAGCGTTTCGGGCTCTATCGCCCCGGCGAGCGCTACGTCGCCCCGGATACCGGCGAATTCCTCGGCCTTGAGCTCGAGACCCTGGGCGAGGCCCGTGTGCTGCGCCGCGAGGGGGACGTCTCCCGGCTGGTGGTGACCGCCTCGCGTCAGGAGATACGCCCCGGGGATCGGCTGCTGCCGCTGGAGTCGCTGCCGGTGACGCCCGAGTTCCAGCCCCGCCCGCCCTCGCACCCGGTCGCGGGGCACATCCTCTCGGTGCCCGGCGGCGTGCGCTACATCGGTCGTCTCGACGTGGTGGCGCTCGACCTGGGGCGTCGCGAGGGCATGGCGCCGGGCACGGTACTGGCCGTCGAGCAGCGCGGCGAGACGCTGAGCGACCCGCTGACCGACGCGGCCGTGACCCTGCCCGACGAGCAGGCGGGCCGGCTGATGGTGTTCCGGGTCTACGACCGGGTCAGTTATGCCCTGGTCATGCATGCCACGCGCAGCCTGGCGGTGGGCGACCGGGTGCGGGCGCCGCGCCCGGCGGGAGGGCGAGCGCCATGACCCCGGAACGGCGCGACTGGCTGGCGCTGTGCCATCTGCCGAAGGTGGGGCCGCGGCGGCTGGCCGAGCTGAGGGCGGCCCGGCCCGCCTGGCCGGACGGCTGGCTGGCGGTGCTGCCGGCACCGGCGCGGGACGCCCTGCGGCTGTGGCTGGCTCGCCCGGCGGCGAGCCCGCTCGAGGCGCTGGTCGACCGCGCCCTGGCCTGGGAGGCGGCGTCGGCGACCCATCACCTGCTGTATCCCGGGCATCCGGCCTGGCCGGCCCTGCTCGATGAACTGCCCGATCCACCGCCGCTGCTCTGGGCCTGGGGGGAGCTTTCCGCGCTCGACGCGCCGGGGCTGGCGATCGTCGGCACCCGCCGGCCCACCCGCGACGGCCTGGGCAATGCCGCGCGCTTCGCCGGCGAGCTGGCCGGTGCCGGGTTCTGCGTGATCAGCGGCATGGCGATGGGCATCGACGGTCGTGCCCATCAGGCCGCGCTCGAGGCCGGCGGCTCCAGCATCGGCGTGCTGGGCTGCGGCATCGACGGCGTCTACCCGGCCCGGCACGGCGCGCTCTACCGCGCGATGCGCGAGACCGGCCTGCTGCTCAGCGAACACCCGCCCGGCACCCGGGCCAATCCGGCGTTCTTCCCGCGCCGCAACCGGCTGATCACCGGGCTGTCGCTGGGCGTGCTGGTGGTCGAGGCGGCGGAGAAGAGCGGCTCGCTGATCAGCGCACGGCTGGCCGGGGAGCAGAACCGCGAAGTGTTTGCGCTGCCCGGCTCCCTGAACAATCCCCAGGCGCGCGGCTGCCTGGCGCTGATTCGCCAGGGCGCCACCCTGGTGACGGAACTCGACGACATCCTCGCCGAGCTCGCTCACTGGATCCCGGTGGGCGGCGAGCCATTTGGCGAGCCATTCGGCGAGCCTGCCGGCGCGGCATCGCCGCCGGCGACACCGGAGGAGCCGCTGCTGGCCCTGCTCAGCGACTCGCCCACGCCGCTGGACCTGCTCATCGAGCTGTCCGGCCAGGGCGTGCTGCACTGCCAGCAGCGCCTGCTGGAGTTCGAACTGGACGGCCGGGCGGCCCAGGTGCCCGGTGGCTGGGTCCGCCTGCCCGGGGCCTGAGGCGCTGTGACCCCCGGCGCGGCATGCTAGAATGAGCGGCTTTCGGACGTGCGGAGACAACGGGCGAAATGAGCACCGCGACTGGTTTCGAGGCCGCCGTGGCGACCCTGCGCGACGGCGGCGTGATCGCGTATCCCACCGAAGGGGTGTGGGGGCTGGGTTGCGACCCGGACGACCCCGCGGCGCTGCAGGCCGTGCTGACCCTCAAGCAGCGCGACCCGGCCAAGGGGTTGATCCTGATCGCCGGCGACATCGCCCAGGTGGCGCCGTGGCTGGAGGGCATCAGCAAGGCCCAGCGCGAGACGCTGCTGGCCACCTGGCCCGGGCCCAACACCTGGCTGGTGCCCGACAACGGCCGGGCCCATCCGCTGCTGCGCGGCGAGCATGACCGCGTCGCCCTGCGGGTCAGTGACCATCCGCTGGTCGCCGTGCTGTGCGCCGCCCACGGCGGGCCGATCGTCTCCACCTCGGCGAACCCGGCGGGCGCCGAGCCGGCCCGGGACCTGGCCACCGTGCGCCGCTACTTCGGGGCGTCGCTGGTCGCCGTGGACGGCGCGCTGGGTGGCCAGGCCCGTCCCAGCCGCATCCGCGACCTGGTCACCGGGGACACGCTGCGCGAGTGAGCCCGGCGCAGCGCGCACGTATCCACTCCATCCAGCCATTGTGACGAGGAGCCTGCCGTGGCGCATGCCTATCTCGACGACGTGAAGCATTACCTGCTCGACCTGCAGGATCGCCTGTGCCGACAGCTGGCCGAGGCGGATGGCGGGGCGACCTTCCGCGAGGATGCCTGGGAGCGGCCCGAGGGTGGCGGCGGTCGGTCCCGGGTGATCGAGGGCGGCGGCGTGTTCGAGAAGGGCGGGGTGAACTTCTCCCACGTCCACGGCGACACCCTGCCGCCCTCCGCCACGGCCGCGCGGCCCGAGCTGGCCGGTCGCGGTTTTCACGCGGTGGGTGTGTCCTGGGTGCTGCACCCGACCAATCCGCACATTCCCACCAGCCACGGCAACGTGCGCTTCTTCATCGCCGAGAAGGCCGGCGAGGCGCCGGTGTGGTGGTTCGGTGGCGGCTATGACCTGACCCCCTTCTATCCGGTCCACGAGGACGTGCTGCACTGGCACCGGGTCGCCCGCGACGCCTGCGCGCCCTTCGGCGACGACGTCTACGCGCGCTACAAGCGCTGGTGCGACGACTACTTCTATCTCAAGCACCGCGACGAGACCCGGGGAGTGGGCGGGCTGTTCTTCGACGATCTCAACGAGGGCGGCTTCGAACGCTGCTTTGCCTTCCAGCAGGCGGTGGGCGACAGCTTCCTCGACGCCTACCTGCCGATCGTCGCGCGGCGTCGCGACACCCCCTGGAGCGAGCGCGAGCGCGCCTTCCAGCTCTACCGGCGCGGGCGCTACGTGGAGTTCAACCTGGTCTGGGACCGCGGCACCCTGTTCGGCCTGCAGAGCGGCGGGCGCACCGAGTCGATCCTGATGTCGATGCCGCCGGTGGCGGAGTGGCACTACGGCTGGACGCCCGAGCCGGGCAGCGCCGAGGCGGTGCTGTACCGGGATTACCTGCGTCCGCGCGACTGGCTGGGCGAGGCGCAAGGAGACACCGATGAGTGATCGCTACTGCGTGTTCGGCCATCCGATCGGCCACTCGAAGTCGCCGCGGATCCATGCCGCCTTCGCCGAGCAGACCGGCGAGGCCATGACCTACGAGGCGATCGAGGCGCCGCGGGACGACTTCGCCGGTGCCTGGCGGGCCTTCGCCGCGGCCGGCGGTCGCGGCGCCAATGTCACCGTGCCCTTCAAGGAGGACGCCTTCCGCCTGGCCGAGGACCTGAGCCCCCGCGCGCGACGCGCCGGCGCGGTCAACACCCTGTGGCTCGACGACGCCGGCCGCCTGCACGGCGATACCACCGACGGCGTGGGGCTGGTGCGGGACCTCGAGGCCCATGCCGCCCCGCTGGCAGGTGCCCGCATCCTGGTGCTGGGCGCCGGCGGGGCGGTGCGCGGCGTGCTCGAGCCGCTGCTGGCCACGCGGCCGGCGAGCCTGACGATCGCCAATCGGACCGCCGCCAGGGCCGAGGCGCTGGCGGCGGACTTCGCCGATCTGGGTGACGTGCGGGGCGGCGGCTTCGCCGAGGTGAGCGGCCCCTTCGATCTGGTGATCAACGGCACCAGCGCCAGCCTGGCGGGGGAGCTTCCGCCGCTGCCCGACGCGCTGTTCGCCGACGGCGCCCTGGCCTACGACATGATGTACGGCGCCGAGCCCACGGTGTTCCTGCAGTGGGCGGCGCAGCGCGGTGCACGGACCGTCGACGGACTGGGCATGCTGGTCGAGCAGGCAGCGGAGTCGTTCTTCATCTGGCGCAACACGCGCCCGGACACCGGCCCGGTGCGCGAGATGCTGCGCCGTTCGCTCTAGCCCGGGCTCAGCCCGGCCGCCGGCAGTCAGGTGTGCGACCGGCGTCGCGGGCCTGACGGTAAAGCGTGAGCGCCTGATCCATCTGCGCCTGCAGGCCGTCGATGCGCTGGCCGTGGCTGGGGTGGGTGGACAGCCACGCCGGCGGCTGGCCCTGGCTGTTGGCCTCCATGTTCTTCCACAGGTCGATGCTCGCGCGCGGGTCGAATCCGGCGCGGGCCATCAGGTTGAGACCCAGGGTATCGGCCTCGCTTTCCTGCTTGCGCGAGAAGGGCATCAGGATACCGTACTTGGCGCCCATGCCCAGCAGGCCCATCAGCTGCTGCCCCCCCTGACCCTCGAGCCCGGCGGCGGACTGCAGTACCGAGAGGCCGGTCTGGGTGGCCGCCTGGGTCGAGACCCGCTCGTTGGCGTGATGCGCCAGCACGTGGGCGACCTCGTGACCGAGCACGGTGGCCAGCTGGTTCTGATTTTTGGCGACCTCAAGAAGTCCCGTGTTGACGCCGATATGTCCTCCAGGGAGCGCGAAGGCGTTGGCGGAGTCATCCTTGAAGACCTTGACCTCCCAGTTTTCGCCGCTGTTGGTCTGGGCGGTGACGGCATGGGCCACGCACTGCACGTAGTCGGCGGTCGCGCCGCCCACGGTGGGCAGTTTCTGCTGGTACTGCTGGAAGCTCTGGTCGCCCATCTGATTGATCTCCTGGTCGGAGAACAGGGTCAGCTGCGATCGCCCAGTGGGGGTCTGGCTGCAGGCGGCCAGCACGAGCGTCAGGCTGAGCGCGCCGAGGGTGCGAAGTGTCATGGGTCTCTCCCTGAGAATAAGCGGGGTGGGACCGCGCTGGACAGCGGCGGTCGCGTTCCGTGGCAGTGATCGCCTTCAAGATACCCCGTTGCCACATGGGGTCAACCGGATTGGAAAGAGGGGGAATCCATGGACGAGAGTCTGAACCGGCGCCTGCACGGGCTGCTCGATCGCCTCGAGGCGTGGCTGCCGCCCGCGCCCGAGGCCGCCGACTGGTCGCGGGACGTGGCCGCGATCTGGCAGCGCCATCCGCTCGGCGGCCAGCTGGTGCCGGTGGCGGCCCGCGATGCCGTGCGCCTCGACGATCTGGTGGGCGTCGATCGGCAGCGCGAGGCGCTGCTCGCCAACACGCGCGCCTTCCTGGCCGGCCGCCCGGCCAACCACGCCCTGCTGTGGGGGGCCCGTGGCAGCGGCAAGTCCTCGATGGTGCGGGCGCTGCTCAACACCCTGGCGCCGGAAGGGCTGCGGCTGATCCAGGTCGACCGTCACGATCTGGCCGGCCTGCCGTCACTGGTGGCGCAGCTGCGCGATACCGAGCATCGCTTCATCGTCTATTGCGACGACCTGTCGTTCGAGGGTCACGACGACGCCTACAAGGCGCTCAAGAGCGTGCTGGACGGCACCCTGACCGGCCCGCCGGAGAACGTGCTGCTGTATGCCACCTCCAACCGTCGCCACCTGCTGCCCGAGTCGCTCGCCGACAACGCCGATACCCGGCTGGTCGGCGACGAGCTGCACCACGGCGATGCCGTCGAGGAAAAGATCTCGCTGTCGGACCGCTTCGGCCTGTGGCTGGCCTTCCATCCCTTCAACCAGGACTCCTATCTCGAGGCCTGCCGTCACTGGGTGGCGCACCTGGGCGGGGCGGAGTGCTGGAGCGAGGCGGCCCGGGAGGCGGCATTGCGACACGCCACCCTGCGCGGGACGCGCAGCGGGCGGGCCGCCTGGCAGTTCGCCTGCCAGTGGGTGGGCAGCGGCGTCGGCTGACCCGCGCCCCGGGCGGGGTCAGCGCCGGCTGCGGCGGGCCTCGCGGGTCCGTGCCAGCTGGCGGGCGCGGGCCTTCTCGCGGTCGTTGGCCCCGGCGTTGGGGTCGTAGGGGTTGGCGCCGGAGCGGAACTCGAAGCGGATCGGCGTGCCACGCACCTTGAGCACCTTGCGGAAGGTGTTGGTCAGGTAGCGCTTGTAGGCCTCGGGCAGCGACGCCGTCTGGTTGCCGTGGACGACGATGATCGGCGGGTTGCTGCCGCCCTGGTGAGCCATGCGCAGCTTGATGCGCCGGCCGTTGATCAGCGGCGGCTGGTGCTCGCTGACGGCGTCCTGGAGGATGGTGGTCAGGCGGTTGGTCGACCAGTGGGCGGTGGCGGCCTTGTAGGCGCGCTCGATCGACGGGTAGAGATCACCCACTGCGGTGCCGTGCAGCGCCGAGATGAAGTGCAGGTCGGCGTAGTCGGCGAAGCCCAGGCGACGCTTGATCTCGCTGCGCATCTTGTCGCGCTGCTCGCTTTCCAGCCCGTCCCACTTGTTGACCGCCAGCACCAGTGCCCGCCCGGAGGAGAGCACATAGTCGAGCAGGTGCATGTCCTGTTCCACCAGTCCGCTGCGCGCGTCGAGCACCATGATCGCCACATGGCACTCCTTGATCGCCTCGAGCGTCTTGATGATCGAGAACTTCTCGGCCACCAGGCTGACGTTCTTGCGCCGGCGCACGCCGGCGGTGTCGACCAGCACGTAGGGGCGGCCGCGGCGCTCGTAGGGGATCTCGATGGCGTCGCGGGTGGTGCCGGCCTCGTCGAAGACCACCACGCGCTCCTCGCCGAGCAGCCGGTTGACCAGCGTCGACTTGCCGACGTTGGGGCGGCCGATCACGCCGATGCGGATGCCCTGGTCGGCGGGGGGGAGGGCGTCCGCGTCCGGGTCGGTGTCGCGCTCGGGAAAGGGCGCGAGCACCTCGTCGATCAGCGCGGTGACGTTGCGCCCGTGGCTGGCGGCGATGGGACGCGGGTCGCCCAGGCCCAGCCCCCAGAACTCGGCCATCGCCGAGTGCTCCTCGAGGCCGTCGGTCTTGTTGACCACCAGCCAGGTCTTCTTCTGGTTGACCCGCAGGTGATTGGCGATCGCCTCGTCGGCGGGAATCAGTCCGCTGCGCGCATCGACCAGGAACAGCACGATGTCCGCCTCGTCGATGGCCAGCAGCGACTGCTCGGCCATGGCGGCGTCGATGCCCTGCTCGTCGCCGCTGATGCCGCCGGTGTCGATGACGGTGTATTCCTTGCCGCCGAGCTGGCCGTTGCCGTACTTGCGGTCGCGGGTCAGCCCCGGGAAGTCGGCCACCAGGGCATCGCGCGAGCGGGTCAGGCGATTGAAAAGGGTCGATTTGCCGACATTGGGGCGGCCGACCAGGGCGATCACGGGAGTCATGGGAGTCAACGAGCCGGAGTTCAGAAACGGAATTTCGCACTACCCCGGGCGGGGTGCGCGGTCAGGGAGGCTGATTCTAGCATTACCCGGGCGGGGCGCCCAATGTTCAATGGAAGTCCAGCGCGAATGCCCGACCGACTCGCGCGGGGCGGTTCCGGCGGCAGGTCGCGGCGGGGGCGCTGTGGACCCTTCCCTGGGCGCTACCTCGGCCCTCCCTGGGCCGAGGACCCCCTCTGCGACCTGTCCCCCGGAGCCCCTTGCGATATGAAACGGGGCTGTCTCTGGAGGGCGGCGGCGCTGACGTGCGGCTTACTGGCCGTCCTGGAGGCGGTAGGCGGCGAGGTCGCCGTCGTTGTCCATCACGTAGAGCTGCTTGCCATCGCTGAGCGGGGTCAGGCTGATGCCGTCGCCGAGCTCGGTGCGGCCGACCAGCTTGCCGCTTTCGGCGTCGAGCAGGTGCACGTAGCCGGCGTAGTCGCCCACGGCCAGGCGGCCGTCGATGAAGGCCGGCGCGGTCAGGCTGCGGCCCTCGAGAGCGTCGCTTTCCCACATTACCCGCCCGGAACGGGCGTCGAGGGCCAGCACGTGGCTGTCCTCGTTGACCGTGAACAGGAAGTCGCCGATCAGCAGCGGGCTCAGGTAGCTGGAGGCGTCATGCTCCCAGAGGATCTTGCCGGTGGTGGCCTGCAGGGCCAGCAGGCGGCCGTTGTAGCTGGTGACGTAGAGCCGGCCGTCGGAGGTGAGCAGCGGCTGACCGTCGAGGTCCACCAGGCGGTCCACCTCGGTGCGGCCCTTGGGAACGGCGACACGCATGTCCCACAGCGGCTGGCCGCTGCGGTTGTCGAGCGTCACCAGGCGGCCGTTGGCAAAGCCGGCGAAGCTGACCTGGTTGATCACCCGCGGCGTGCCGGTGCCGCGCAGGGTCAGCGCCGGCTGACTGCTGGTGTAGACCCACTGTTCCTTGCCGGTGGCGCGGTCGAGCGCGGTCACCGCACCGTCGACGCTCTGCACCACCAGCAGGTCGCGGTTGGCCTGCGGCGCGGCGAGTACTTCGCTGGATACCCGCGAGCGCCAGACGACACTGCCGTCGGCCTGGTCGAGAGCCAGCACCTCGCCGTTGCGGGTGCCCAGGTAGATGCGATCGGCGACGGCGGTGAGGCCGCTGGAGACCGGCGTGTCGAGGGTCACTTGCCACTGCGTCTTGCCGGAGGCGGTGTCGATGGCCCGCAGCAGGCCCGACTGGTCGGCGGCGAACAGCCGGTCCTGGTCGATGGCCGGGGTGATCGGGTAGCGGGCTATGCCCAGCCCGTCACCGATCGACTGGTCCCACTGCATCTGCAGGTCGGCCTGGCGGTCGATGTCGGTCAGTGGCTTGGGCGGGTACTCGGGCTCGACGTTCCCCGAGCAGCCCGCCAGCAGCGAGAGCAGCAGGGCCGGGGCGAGCAGCTGGACGAGTTTCATAGCGTGGCATCCTCCGCGCCGAGATTGTCGAGCTTGAGCTGGGCGCCGAATACCGGCTGACCCTGCTCGCGGGACAGGTCGAGCGCCTTCCGGTAGGCGGTGCGTGCCTCATCGTTGCGATCCATGGCCACCAGGGCGTCGCCCCGGGTCATGGCCTGCGAGGCACCCAGCGTGTCGGGGACGCCGGCGTCGAGGGTATCGAGCGCGGCCTGCGGGTGGCCGTCGGCGACCTGGATGCGGGCCAGACGCAGGCGGGCCAGCCCCTTCAGGTAGGCATCGTCGCTGGTGTCGATCACGTTCGACAGGGCCTGCCGGGCGCCGGCGAGGTCGCCGTCGGCGACTTCCAGGCGCGCCTGGATCAGCGCGGCCAGGTCGGCGTAGAGCGTGCCGCCGTGCTCGTTGCGCAGCGTGCCGATCAGTTCGTCGGCGCGCGCGATGGTCTTGTCGTCTAGGGTGTCCTGGCCAGCCAGCCCCAGCAGTTCCTGGTAGCTTGCCGAGGCGGCAGCGGCCTGGTTGTGCTGATAGCGTTCCCAGGCCTTCCAGCCGACGACCGCGGCCACCGCGACGGCCACGCCGAGAATCAGCGACTTGCCGTTGTCCTTCCACCAGCGCTTGATGGCGTCCAGCTGTTCTTCTTCGCTTCTAAGCTCGGCCACCGATGGCCCCTCCTATGCCGTGAGGTCCCGTGCCGGGGGCTCGGGACTTTATTTCAGTCTCAGTCGAGTCGCTCGCCCAGACGGTCGATTGCCGTCGCCTGGTCCAGGGTTTCCTGCTCGCGCTCCTCGCGCAGGTACTTGATGGTCAACTGCCCCTGCTCGAGTTCGTCCTCGCCGAGGATCAGCGCCAGCCGTGCGCCGCTGCGATCGGCCTTCTTGATCTGGCTCTTGAAGCCGCCGCCGCCGCAGTGCACCTGCAGGGAAAGACCGGGCAGGGCATCGCGAAGCTGTTCACCGAGCAGCAGGGCCTCGCGCTCGGCGCGTTCGCCCATCGCCAGCAGGTAGGCATCGGGGCCGCGCTGGCTTTCGGCGGGGATCAGCTCGAGGGTCTCGAGCAGCAGGATCAGGCGCTCCACACCCAGGGCGAAGCCCACCGCGGGGGTCGGCTTGCCGCCGAGCTGCTCGACCAGGCCGTCGTAGCGGCCGCCGGCGCACACCGTGCCCTGGCTGCCCAGCGCCGTGGTGGTCCACTCGAACACGGTGCGGCTGTAGTAGTCCAGCCCGCGGACCAGACGCGGGTTGATGCGGTAGGCGATGCCGGCCGCGTCGAGCCGTGCCTTGAGCGCTTCGAAGTGCTCGCGGGAGGCCTCGTCGAGATGGTCGAGCAGCTGCGGCGCGTCGGCGAGCATCTCGGCCATGTCGGGGTTCTTGGAGTCGAGGATGCGCAGCGGGTTGCTGGACAGCCGACGCCGCGAGTCCTCGTCGAGCAGCTCGTGATGGCGCTCGAAGTAGGCCACCAGAGTGTCGCGGTAGGCAGTGCGCGCCTCGGGCGAGCCCAGCGAGTTGAGCTCGAGGGTCACGTGGGCGTCGAGCCCCAGCTGCTTCCACAGCCGCGCCGAGAGCAGGATGACTTCGGCGTCGATGTCCGGCCCGTCGAGGCCATAGGCTTCGATGCCCACCTGGTGGAACTGCCGGTAGCGGCCCTTCTGCGGGCGCTCGTGGCGGAACATGGGGCCCTGGTACCACAGCCGCTGGGTCTGGTTGTGCAGCAGGCCGTGCTCCATCGCCGCGCGCACGCAGGCCGCGGTGCCTTCGGGGCGCAGGGTGAGGCTGTCGCCGTTGCGGTCGTCGAAGGTGTACATCTCCTTCTCGACGATGTCGGTGACTTCGCCGATGGAGCGCTTGAACAGCGCGGTCTGCTCGACGATGGGCGTGCGGATCTCGCGATAGCCGTAACGTCGCATCAGCGTGCGGACCTGGTCCTCGAAGTACTGCCACAGCGGGGACTGGTCCGGCAGCAGGTCATTCATGCCACGGATGGCCTGGATCTTCTTGCTCAACGAAACGAATCTCCTGAAGCAATTCAGCCCTCGCGGGCGATGGTGTTCTGCTCGGCCTGTTCCTTCTCGCGCACCTTGTCGCGGATCAGCCGTTCCAGATCATCGACCAGATGGTCGTTGCGCAGCTTGGAGGCCGGCTTGCCGTCGATATAGACGAGGTTGGCGGGGCTGCCGCCGGTCAGGCCGATGTCGCTTTCCTTGGCTTCGCCCGGGCCGTTGACCACACAGCCGATCACCGAGACGTCGAGCGGCGTCATGACGTCGTCGAGGCGCTCCTCGAGGGCGTTCATGGTGCCGATCACGTCGAAGTTCTGGCGCGAGCAGCTGGGGCAGGCGACGAAGTTGATGCCCTTGGCGCGCAGGCGCAGGCTCTTGAGCATGTCGTAGCCGACCTTGACCTCCTCGACCGGATCGGCGGCCAGCGACACGCGGATGGTGTCGCCGATGCCGTCCATCAGCAGCATGCCCAGCCCGATCGACGACTTGACGGTGCCCGAGCGCAGGCCGCCGGCCTCGGTGATTCCCAGGTGCAGCGGCTGCTCGATGCGTGCGGCCAGGTCGCGATAGGCGGCGACCGCCATGAACACGTCGGAGGCCTTGACGCTGACCTTGAAGTCGGGGAAGTCGAGGCGCTCCAGGTGGTCGATGTGGCGCATGGCGGACTCGACCAGCGCCTCGGGCGTGGGCTCGCCGTATTTCTTCTGCAGGTCCTTTTCCAGTGACCCGGCGTTGACGCCGATGCGGATGGGGATGCCCCGCTCGCGGGCGGCGTCCACCACGGCGCGCACCCGGTCCTCGCGGCCGATGTTGCCGGGGTTGATGCGCAGGCAGTCGACGCCGAGTTCGGCGACACGCAGGGCGATCTTGTAGTCGAAGTGGATGTCGGCGACCAGTGGCACCGGCGAGCCGGCCTTGATGCGGCCGAACGCCTCGGCGGCGTCCATGGTCGGCACCGAGACGCGCACGATATCGGCGCCGGCCTGAGCGAGGCGCTGAATCTGGGCGAGCGTGGCCTCGACGTCGAGCGTGTCGGTGTTGGTCATGCTCTGTACGGAGATAGGCGCACCGCCGCCCACCGGCACGGAGCCGACATGAATCTGGCGCGACTGGCGCCGCTTGATCGGGGATTGCGCGTGCATCGCGGAGTCCTCTCCCAGTTATTCGCCCAGGGTGAATCGGGCGACATTGTTGCCGCCGGTGTGGGCGCCGAGGTCGACGGCCTTGCCGCGCCAGGTCAGCTCGACGCCGCTGGCGTTGCCGATGGTCATCCGGAACGGCGGCTGGCCCTCGACCGTGGTCTGACTACCGGCGGGCTGCAGACCGACCAGGATGCGCTGGTCGTTGGCATCGTAGATCTCGGTCCATGACTGTTCGTTGAAGGTGAAGGCCAGGCGCCGGGTGTTGTCGGCGGCCGGCGTATTGTCTTCGGCGGTGGCCGTCGTGTCGGCTGTGGCGCTCGCGGCCTCCGGAGCGTCGGTGGTCGTCGCTGTGTCGCTGTCGGCAGGCGCAGCGTCGGTGGCCGCGGTATCCGAGGACGTACCGGCTGTTTCCGGCGTGCCGGTCTTGTCCGCCGTGGTGGCCGCGGTGGTGTCGCCGGTCGTTGCGGCGTCGTCCGCGGCCGGCTGGGTGCCACCGGAAGCCGGTGCATCGGCGGCCTTCGCCTGACTGTCGGCGGGCAGCGGCGGCAACTCGGTGGCGCCGTCCGCTGTTGCACCGTCCGCGGCGTCGCTGTCGGCTTCGGCCGGCTCACCGCTCAGGGCCGTCGCGGCGGCCTCGTCGCCGCCTCCCAGGCCCAGCAGGTCGTTGCCGTTGCGGCTCTGCCACCACAGCAGCGACAGGCCGATCAGGCCGACGATCACCAGCAGGGTGAACAGTTTGAAGACCCAGGCGCCGAGGCGCGACGGCGGGCGGGAGGCATGCACCGGGGTGATCTTGCGCTCGATGTCGCTGCGGGTGTCGCCGTGCTGGCGATTGTAGGCGCCTACCACGTCGGCCTCGTCGATGCCCATCAGGCGCGCATAGGCCCGCAGGTAGCCGCGCCGATAGGCGGCGACGGGAATCTCGTCGTAGCGATCGGCCTCCAGGCCGCTGACCACGGCGGGGCGCAGGTTGAGCTGGGCGGCCACTTCGTCGATGGAGAGGCCCTGATTCTCGCGTTCGCGGCGCAGCACTTGGCCCGGCGATTCCGATGCCGTGCCGACGGCGGGGTCAAGACTGGCTTCCTGTCGCTGTTGTGTTTCGCTCATGACTGAGCCGTCCTCTCGATTGGGGTCAGGGGTCGCGCCGGGAGGCGTTGAGCTGGCGTGAATAGAAAGCGGCGGTGGCGGCGTCCCCGCGAGCGCTGGCGATCTGCTCGGCCAGTCGCAGGCTCTCCGGGGTGGTGCCGGCCAGCCGGATGAAGCGTTGCAGCGCCTCCCAGGCGCGGGTGTCCTCGCCCTGGTCGTGCAGGGCGCCGGCGAGTGCCAGGTAACTGGGTGCGTAACGCGGGTCGATCGTCTGGGCCTTGTTCAGGCTCTGCAGGGCGGCGTCGGCCCGGCCGAGCCGGCGCTGGCAGCGTCCCAGGTTGGTGAACAGCTGGGCCCGGTTGTCGTAGTGGATATCCTGCGTGGCGCGTTCGAGCTGGTCGCAGGCCGCGGCGGTTTCACCCCGGGCGTAGAGAAAGGCCGCATAGTTGTTGCGCCCCCGGGTGAAATCGGGTGCCACATCCAGGGCGCGCTTGAAGAAGCGGCGGGCGAGCTCGGGCTCGCCCTGGCGCTGGTAGAGCAGGGCACTGGCCTGCAGGGCGTCGGGGTCGTCGGGAGCGATCGACAGGGCCTTGTCCAGCTTGCGACGGGCCCGGGGCAGATTGCCCTTCTGCATGTACTCGAGCCCCATCGTCACATTGAGCTCGGCCGCCTGGCTCGGGTCGGCCCCGCTCTGCAGCCCGGCCGGTGCGGACGTGGCGCAGCCGGACAGCCAGAGCATGCCGCACAGTGCGGCACCCAGCAGGGGGACGAAGGACGAGCGTTGGCGACGAATCATGCACTCCTCTCGACAGTGGCGGGCCCGGCTCGCGATGGCCCTCGTCGAATCAATGGTATAGGGGATGACGATACTGGGCCGACCCGCCATGAAAAGGCGTACTCATAAAAGCGCCGTGACCGGTTGAAGTCAAGGACGCCACCGGGTCAGTCGGCATCCAGCTGGATCGACTGGATGTAGCGTTCGTGACGGCGCGTGCGGTCCTTGACCCGGCCGACCAGCTGGCCGCAGGCGGCATCGATGTCGTCACCGCGGGTGCTGCGAATCGGGGCCGTGTAGCCGAGCTCGTAGAGCCACTGCTGGAAGCGCATGGTCTGGTTGCGCGAGGGCTTCTCGTAGCCCGAGTGCGGGAACGGGTTGAACGGGATCAGGTTGATCTTGCACGGCAGCTCGTCGAGCAGCGCGGCGAGCTGGTCGGCGTGCTCGCGCTGGTCGTTGACGTCCTTGATCAGCGTGTACTCGATGGTGATCAGGCGCGTGTCGTCACACTTGGCCAGGTAGCGCTGGCAGGCGTCGAGCAGGGTGCGGATGTCGTACTTGCGATTGAGCGGCACCAGCTCGTTGCGCAACTCGTCGTTGGCGGCGTGCAGCGAGATCGCCAGGCTCACGTCGATCTCGTCGCCGAGCTTGTCGATCATCGGCACCACGCCGGAGGTCGACAGCGTCACGCGGCGCTTGGAGAGGCCGTAGCCGTTGTCGTCGAGCATCAGCTTCATCGCCGGCACGACGTTGTCGTAGTTGAGCAGCGGCTCGCCCATGCCCATCATCACCACGTTGGTGACCGGGCGGTTGGCGGTGTCGCGGCGCGGGCCGACGCTGCGCTGGGCGACCCACACCTGGCCGATGATCTCGGCGGCGGTGAGGTTGCGCTGGAAGCCCTGCTTGCCGGTGGAACAGAAGCTGCAGTCCAGCGAGCAGCCCACCTGGGAGGAAACACAGAGCGTGCGGCGATTGCCGTTCTCGGACGGAATCAGCACGGTCTCGACGTAGCTGCCGTCCTCGACCTCGAGCACCCACTTGCGCGTCCCGTCGCTCGACGTGCCTTCGTAGACCACGCCGGGGCCGCGGATCTCGGCCACCTCGGCCAGGCGCGCACGCAGGGCCTTGGAGAGGTTGGTCATGGCCTCGAAATCGTCGCAGCCCTCGTGGTGAATCCACTTCATCACCTGGCTGGCGCGAAACTTCTTCTCGCCGATCGAGATGAAGAAGGCTTCCATCTGCTCGCGGGACAGACCGAGCAGGTTGGTCAGGGGGGTATGGGTGGTGGCGGTCATGATGGTCAACCGATGGTCGGAGGGCTGTCAGGCACGGCCCGGCGTGGCGGGCGGGAGCCGTGCGGCTCCCGCTCAGGGTTCAGCGCGGGCAGATTTCGTCGGCGCTGAAGAAGAAGGCCACTTCGCGCTCGGCGGATTCCGGCGAGTCGGAACCGTGCACGGCGTTGGCGTCGATGGACTGGGCATAGTCGGCGCGGATGGTGCCCGGTGCGGCTTCCTGCGGGTTGGTGGCACCCATCAGGTCACGGTTCTTGGCGATGGCGTCCTCGCCCTCGAGCACCTGGACGACGACCGGGCCGGAGGTCATGAAACCGACCAGTTCGCCGAAGAAGCCGCGCTCCTTGTGCTCGGCGTAGAAGCCTTCGGCCTGCTCCTTGGACAGGTGCAGCATCTTGGCGGCAACGACCTTGAGGCCGGCCTTTTCGAAGCGGCTGATGATCTCGCCGATGACGTTCTTGGAAACGGCGTCGGGCTTGATGATGGACAGCGTGCGCTGAGTTGCCATGCAGGGTTCTCCGTGAAATCGAGTGCTTGGATACGGCTGCGCGCCGCTGTCGTGGCGGCGCGCAGGGTCGCGGTTCGGCCGCGGCAGGCGGCCGGGCGGAAAAGCGCCTGATTATAGCGGCTCGGGCGGGGTCTTGACACCCCGCAGGCCGCGCGTGCTCACACGCTGAAGCTCTCGCCGCAGCCGCACTGGTCCTTGACGTTGGGGTTGTTGAAGCGAAAGTAGCGATTGAGCCCTTCGTTGACGTAGTCGACTTCACTGCCGTCGAGCATCTCCAGGGCGTCGGGGGCCACGTAGACCGTGGCGCCGTGGGCCTCGAAGGGCACGTCGTCGTCGATCGCCTGATCGGCGAAGTCCAGCACGTAGCTGTAGCCGGAGCAACCGCTGGGCTTGACGCTCACGCGCAGCCCCAGGCCGTGGCCGCGCTCGCCGAGCACGTGGCGGATCTGGTCGGCGGCGGCGGGGGTGATCGAAAGGTTCGCCATGGAAACTCCTCCTGACTGCGAATCGGCGGCCGAGTCGGCGTCAACCGCGCAAGGTGGTAATGGCATGACGGATATCGGCGATGGCCGCATCGATCTCCGCCTCGGTGGTGAAACGCCCGAAACTGAAGCGCAGCGCCGTCAGGGCGCGCGACCGGGGCACACCGATGCCCTGCAGGACATAGGATGGCTCGACGCTTGCCGAATTGCAGGCCGAGCCGGTGGATACCGCGATGCCGCGCAGGGCCATGAGCAGCGATTCGCCATCGACGCCGTCGAAGGACAGATTGACGATATTGGGCACGGCCACGGTGACATCGGTGTTGCGGTGCACGCCCTCGAGATCGTCGAGCCCGGCGAGGAAGCGCTCGGCCAGCGCGGCGATGCGGGTCTGGTCGGCCTCGCCCTCGCTCTCGGCGAGCACGAAGGCCTCGCCCATGCCGGCGATCTGGTGGGTGGGCAGGGTGCCGGAGCGCATGCCGCGCTCGTGACCGCCGCCGTGGATCAGCGCCTCGAGGCGGATGTCCGGACTGCGTTTGACGTAGAGAGCGCCGACTCCCTTGGGGCCGTAGACCTTGTGGCCGGACAGCGACATCAGGTCGATGCCCAGCTCGACGACGTCCAGCGGAATCCGGCCCACCGCCTGGGCGGCGTCGACATGGAAGACCGCGTCGCGGGCATGCACCACCGCCGACAGCGCGGCAAGGTCGTTGATGCTGCCGAGCTCGTTGTTGACCGCCATCAGCGACACCAGCACGGTGTCGTCGCGCATCGCCGCGGCCAGTCGGGCGGGGGCGATGCGGCCGTCATGGCCGGGCTCGAGCCAGGTGACCTCGAAGCCCTCGGCCTCCAGGGCGCGGGCGGTATCGATGATCGCCTTGTGCTCGATGGTGGAGGTCACCAGGTGCATGCCCCGGGCGCGGTTGGCGCGCATGAAACCGATCAGCGCCAGGTTGTCGGCCTCGGTGGCGCCGGAGGTCCAGACGATCTCGCGCGGGTCGGCGCCGATCAGGTCGGCGACCTGGCGGCGGGCGCCTTCCACGACCTGCTCGGCCTGCCAGCCGGGCATGTGGCTGCGCGAGGCCGGGTTGGCGAAGATCCCGTCCAGGGTCAGATGGCGCGCCATGACCTCGGCGACGCGAGGGTCGACCGGCGTGGTGGCAGCGTAGTCCAGGTAGATCGGTGCGTTCATGGCTCTCTGCGTGACGGCGAGGCCGGCGGGCTGCGGCCGGTCCTCAGGGTGACGAGGTGACGATGGTGTTGTCGGTGGTGCTGCTGCGCTGACGTTCGGCGATGCCGCGCACCTCGTTGCGCCGCACCAGGTCGCCCAGGCTGATGCCGTCGAGGAAGCCGTGAATCTCCTGCGACAGCTCGCACCACAGGTGATGCGTCAGGCAGGTATGGCCCTGCTGGCAGTCCGACAGCCCCTGGCAGCGGGTGGCGTCCACCGACTCGTCGACGGCGTCGATCACCCGCGCGACCGACAGCGTGTCCGGGGCGGCGGCCAGCAGGTAGCCGCCGCCCGGCCCGCGCACGCTCTTGACCAGCCGGGCGCGGCGCAGGCGGGCGAACAGCTGCTCGAGGTAGGACAGCGAGATCGCCTGGCGCTGCGAGATGTCGGCGAGGCTGATCGGCCCCTGGTCGCCGTGCAGGGCGAGATCGAGCATCGCGGTGACGGCGTAACGTCCTTTGGTGGTCAGGCGCATAAGCGAGTCGGGTCGGGCATCGGTCGCAGGGCCGCGCTGCGCCGGAGCGGGCTGAAGCGCGCGGCCGCCGGTGGAATCATCGCTCCATTATGAGAAAACCCAGTAAAGCGGTCAACAATAGCGCCGCCCGCCCCGGAGGTATACGCCGCGATGCGGCTCAGTCCTCGTTGCCGCCGTCACGCCGGGTGTCCTGGCGTTCGGCTCGCCGTTCGGCTTGCCGTTCGGTGCGGGGGTCGGGGCCGCAGCAGCTGTCGACATCGGCGAGGATCTCGGCGAAGTCCTCGTCGCGCAGCTCGGGCAGGCGGCCTTCGAGGTAGCCGGTGTCGAGCTTCCTGAGTGTGGTGCACATGCGCTCGATGCGCTGGTCCACGGCGTGCATGTGGTCGAGCATCGCCTGCATGGAACGGGCCACGGGGTCGGGCATGTCCTGGCTCACGCCGTAGGCGTCGAAGCCGAACTTCTGGCGGATCGCCTCGCGGCGCTCGGGATCGAAGGTCGGGACCTCCTCGGTGTCGGGCTCGGCGCGCTTGACGATCTTGCCGGGAATGCCCACCACCGTGGCGCCGTCCGGCACCTCCTTGGTGATCACCGCGTTGGAGCCGATCTTGGCGCCGGCGCCGACCCGGAACGGGCCCAGGATCTTGGCGCCGGCGCCGACGATCACGCCGTCGCCCAGGGTCGGGTGGCGCTTGCCCTTGTTCCAGCTGGTGCCGCCCAGGGTGACGCCCTGATAGAGCGTCACGTCGTCGCCGACCTCGGCGGTCTCGCCGATCACCACGCCCATGCCGTGGTCGATGAAGAAGCGCCGGCCGATGGTCGCCCCGGGGTGGATCTCGATGCCGGTCAGCCAGCGCGCCAGGGTCGAGATGGTGCGTGCCAGCCACTTGAAGTTGTGCCGCCACAGCCGATGGCTCAGGCGATGGGCGAGCAGGGCGTGAAGCCCCGGGTAGTTGGTCAGGACCTCGAGAAAGTTGCGCGCCGCGGGGTCGCGGTCGAACACGCTGTTGATGTCTTCACGCAGACGACCAAACATGAAGCCTTCCTTGTTGGGCTGTCGGTCGGCGCACGGGCCGGCCGCGAACGGGTTGGTGACTCATTATTGGGGCGCCCGGCGCCCCCTGCAAGGCGCCGCTCAGCGCTGGCCGATGCGTTTCTCGACGGCGCTGAGGATGCCGCGCAGGATGCTGACCTCCTGGGTGTCCGGCCGGGCGCGCAGGTAGAGGCGGCGCAGCCGGGCCATCAGCTGGCGGGGGCGCTGCGGATCGTGGAAGCCGGTGTCGACCAGCACCCGCTCGAGATGCGCGAAGTAGCGCTCGAGATCGTCGTGGCTGGCTGGCGGGTGATCCCAGTCGATGCCGAACGGGGCGGCCTCGCTGCCGGCCTCGGTGGGCTCGGCGGCGGCCAGCCAGGCCAGGCGGCACTCGTAGGCCACCACCTGCACGGCGGCGGCGAGGTTCAGCGAGCTGAAGTCAGGGTCGGTGGGGATGTGCACATGATGGTGGCAGTGCTGCAGCTCGGCATTGGTCAGCCCGCTGTCCTCGCGGCCGAACACCAGCGCCACCCGGCCTTGCGGGTCGGCCAGTTCGGCGGGCAATGATTCGCCCAGCGCCCGGGGCGTGATCATCGGCCAGGGCAGGGTGCGCGAGCGGGCGCTGGCACCCACCACCAGGGTGGCGTCGGCCACTGCGGCATCCAGCGTCTCGTGACGGCTAGCGCCGATCAGCAGGGCATCGGCCCCCGAGGCGCGGGCGATCGAGTCGCTGGTCTGGATCTCGCAGCGCGGCGCGACCAGCGCCAGGTCGCCGAGTCCCATGTTCTTCATCGCCCGGCACACGGCACCGATGTTGCCGGGGTGGCTGGTGCCGATCAGCACGATGCGCAGCTGGTCGAGGGAAAAGGCGGGTTGAGGCATGGCAAGACAACGTCGCGGCAATGAAAAGGGGCGCCAGTCTACCATGTCAGCCGCCGGGCCGGGACGCATCGCGATTCCCTCGCGGAGCCGGGTCTGCTAGCATGCGCGACGTTCTTTAACAGTTACCGACCCTCAAGGCCCGATCATGCATCCGATGGTCCAGTTCGCGCTGCGTGCCGCACGCAGCGCCGCCGAGCAATTCGTCCGTATCCGCGAGCGCATCGATGTCGCCCGCGATGACCACGGTCTCGACCGCCTCCTGGAAGATACCGCCCGCAACGCCGAAACGCTGATTGTCCGTCAACTGTCCCGCGGCTATCCGCAGCACGGGATCGCCGGCCGCTACACGCCGCACCGCGACGGAGAAGGCGAGGGTCGGGACACGGTCTGGAAGATCGAACCCTTCCATGGCTACACCAATCTCGGCGTCGGCAGTGTGCAGTTCGCCCTCTCGCTGGTGTGTCTCGTCAAGGGGCGCCCCGAACACGCCGTGGTGATCTGCCCGTTCAGTGACGACGAATACCTGGTCAGCCGCGGCCGCGGTGCGCAGCACAACGGCAAGCGCATCCGCGTCGGCAAGACCCACGGCATCGACGGTATGCGCCTGGCGATGGGGCTGCCGGAAACCTGGCTGCGCCCGCGTCATCTGCCTACCTACCAGACCCTGATCCAGCAGCTCGCCCCGCGGATCGAGTCGCTGACCGCCTCGGGCTGTGCGCTGCTCGACATGGCCGATGTCGCTGCCGGTCGTGCCGACGCCGTGTTCGTGCTGGGCCTCGAGGAGCAGGACAGCCTGGTCGGTACGCTGCTGCTCAAGGAGGCCGGCGCACTGATCGGCGGTCCGGACGGCTCGCCCGGCGTGGCGCCGGAAGCCAACCTGATGGCCGCCGGGCCGCGTCTCTACAAGGCGCTGGTCCAGGGCCTCAAGCCGCACATGTAAGTCCGCTATCCTGAGAAAAGCCCCGGCTCGCGTCCTGCGAGCCGGGGCTTTTTCATGTCGGCATGGCCGTGCGGAGGGGCCTCCCCGAAACGACGACACCCCGCCGAGGCGGGGTGTCGCGCTGACGTCGCCGAACGGATCAGGGCAGTTCGTCGCCCTCGGCGTTTTCCTTCTTCGCCGGGATCAGGTCCTCGCGCTGGAGCTTGACGGCGATCAGCAGCGCCGAGGCGACATACACCGAGGAGTAGGTCCCCACGCCGACGCCGACGATCAGCGCCAGGGCGAAGTTGTGGATCATGTCGCCGCCGAGCAGCAGCAGGGCCAGCAGCACCAGCAGGGTGGTGCCGGAGGTGGCCAGCGTGCGCGACAGGGTCTGGTTGATCGCCTCGTTGAAGATCGTCGGCATGTGGTCGGTGCGCGACTTGCGGATGTTCTCGCGGATGCGGTCGTAGACGATGATGGTGTCGTTGAGCGAGTAACCGATCACCGCCAGCACCGCCGCCAGCACGGTGAGATCGAAGTCGAGCTGGAACAGCGAGAACACGCCGAGCACGATGATCACGTCGTGAACCAGCGCCAGCAGCGCCCCCAGCGAGAACTTGTACTGGAAGCGCAGGGCGACATAGAGCATCACCACGCCGAGCGCCACCAGCATGCCCAGGCCGCTCTGGTCGCGCAGCTGACCGCCGACCTGGGCGCCGACGAATTCGGCGCGGATCAGGTCGACGCTGGCGCCACCCTGACGCAGCACGTCCGTCACCTGGGCGCCGACGTTGGGGTCGAAGGCCTGCTGCAGACGTACCAGCACATCGGTGGGCGCGCCGAAGGTCTGCACCGAGACGTTGGTGAAGCCGGCGCCTTCCAGGGTCTGACGCACGGCCTCCAAGGCCGGCGCGGCGGCATAGCGCACCTCGACGAGGGTGCCGCCGGTGAAGTCCAGCCCCAGGTTGAGCTGCTGGAACAGCAGCGAGACGATCGACACCAGCAGCATCGCCCCCGAGACGAAAAACGCGAGGCGGCGCTTGCCCATGAAGTCGAGCCGGCGATTGATGAAAGCGTTCATGGCCACCTCTTAGATCCAGAGTTTCTTCACCGGCTTGCCGCCGATGGTGAGATTGACGACCGCGCGCGACACCATGATCGCGGTGAACATCGAGGTCAGGATCCCCAGCGACAGCGTCACGGCAAAGCCCTTGACCGGGCCGGTGCCGATCGAGAACAGGATCACGGCCACCAGCAGGGTGGTGATGTTGCCATCGAAGATCGAGGTGAAGGCCCGCTCGTAGCCGGCGTGGATCGCCTGCTGGATCGGCATCTTCGCGCGCAGTTCCTCGCGGATGCGCTCGTAGATCAGCACGTTGGCGTCCACCGCCATGCCCAGCGTCAGCACGATACCGGCGATACCCGGCAGGGTCAGGGTCGCGCCGAGCAGCGACAGGGCGGCGACCAGCAGCACCAGGTTGATGCCCAGCGCGAGGTTGGCGATCAGGCCGAAGGCGCGGTAGCGGATCAGCATGAAGGCCACGACCAGCAGCATGCCGATCTCCACCGAGTGGATGCCGCGCTCGATGTTCTTGGCGCCCAGGCTCGGCCCGATGGTGCGTTCGGCGACGAAGTAGATCGGTGCGGCCAGCGAGCCGGAACGCAGCAGCAGGGCGAGCTCCTTGGCCTCGGTGGGCGAGTCCAGCCCGGTGATGCGGAAGCGGTTGCCCAGCGCGCTCTGGATGGTGGCCAGGCTGATGATGCCGCGCTCGGTGTAGTTGTCGCGCTTCTCGACCGCCTTGCCGTTCTCCATCACCGTGCGGGTGCGGGTCTTGTTGTCGATGTAGACCACCGCCATCGACCGGCCGATGTTGGAACGGGTGGCCCGGTTCATCAGCGTGCCGCCGGTGCCGTCGAGGTTGATGTTGACCTGCGGACGGCCGTTCTGGTCGAACCCGACGCTGGCGCTGGAGACGTTCTCGCCGGTGATGATCACGTCACGCATCAGCCGGGCAGTGCGCTGCTGGTCGTTGCGGAACGGCAGCGTCTCGGTCTGCGAGTCGGGGGTGTCGGGACGGGCGGCGAGGCGGAACTCCAGGTTGGCGGTGGCACCCACCACGCGTTTGGCGGCGGCGGTATCCTGCACGCCGGGCAGTTCGACGACGATACGGTTGGGGCCCTGGCGCTGCACCAGCGGCTCGGCCACGCCCAGTTCGTTGACGCGGTTGCGCAGCGTGGTGAGGTTCTGTTCCACCGCGTAGTCCTGGATCTCCTGAACCTTCTTCGGCGTCAGGGTCATCGCCAGGGTGGCGCCGCGTTCGGCGTCCTGGTCGGCGTACTGGAAGTCGGGGAACTGACGGCTGATGACGTCGCGGGCCTTGCTGCGATCCTCGGCGCTGGCGAAGGTGAAGGACAGCGTCCGGCCATTGATCTGCGTATCCCGGTAGCGGATGCGCTCGTTACGGAGAGCCTCGCGGATCGCGCTGGCGTTGACCTGCAGGCGCTGTTCGATGGCGGCGTCCATGTCGACCTCGAGGGCGAAGTGCACGCCGCCGCGCAGGTCGAGGCCCAGGTTCATCGGCGAGGCGCCGAGGCTCTCGAGCCAGGCGGGGGTCGACTCGGCCAGGTTGAGTGCCACCGTGTAGTCGTCGTTGACCTGACCGGCGACGATCTGGCGGGCCTTGAGCTGGTCATCGCCGCTGGCGAGGCGAATCAGGGCGCCGTTGGGCTGGCTGTCGATGCGCTCGATGGGGATATCGGCCTTGCCGAGCGCGCTGCGGATGCGCTCGAGCTGGCCGTCGTCCAGGGTGGCATCGCCACGGGCACTGCTGATCTGAACGGCGGGGTCCTCGGGGTAAAGGTTGGGTAGCGCGTAGATCAACCCGACGACGATCACGAACAGTATCAGCAGATACTTCCACAGGGGATAACGGTTGAGCATGGAAGCCCTGTCCTTGTTGCTGACGCGAAAAGAACGCTGCCGGCGTGAAGACCGGCAGCGAGAGGCGGGTTAGAGGGACTTCAGAGTGCCCTTGGGCAGCACCGCCGCGACGGCGTTCTTCTGCACGTTGACCTCGGTGCCTTCGGCGATTTCCATGGTGAGGAACTCTTCATGCACCTTGGTGACCCGGCCGACCAGGCCCCCGCCGATGACGATCTCGTCGCCGTTGGCCAGATTGCTGATCAGTTTCTTGTGCTCCTTGGCCCGCTTGGACTGGGGGCGCCACAGCAGGAAGTAGAAGATCAGCACGAAGCCGACCAGCAGAACGATCTGGGCGATGCCGCCGCCCGCAGCCGCACCACCGCCGCTCTGGGCGTGCGCCTGTGAGATGAAGAAATCCAGCATGGGTCAGTGTCTCCCGGAAGGTTGCGAAAAGGCTCTTGCCAAAGCGGGGCCGGGACGCGCGGGTCCCGGCCGGGAAAAGGGTTCCGCAGCGCGATTCAGCGCGGCGCGTCGGGAACCGGCAGGCCCCGGCGCGCGTAGAACGCGGCCACGAAGTCAGCCAATGTACCCGCTTCGATAGCACCGCGCAAACCGGCCATTACACGCTGGTAATAGCGCAGATTGTGGATGGTGTTGAGCATCGAGCCGAGCATTTCGCCGCAGCGATCCAGGTGGTGCAGGTAGCTGCGCGAGAAGTGCTGACAGGTGTAGCAGTCGCAGCCTTCCTCGAGTGGGCGCGTGTCGTGCCGGTGTTTGGCGTTGCGGATCTTCACCGTGCCTTCGGCGGTGAACAGATGGCCGTTGCGGCCATTGCGGGTGGGCATCACGCAGTCGAACATGTCGACGCCACGGCGCACGCCCTCGACCAGGTCTTCCGGCTTGCCCACGCCCATCAGGTAGCGCGGCTTGTCCGCCGGCATCCAGGTCGGCAGGTAGTCGAGCACCCGGATCATCTCTTCCTTGGGCTCGCCCACCGACAACCCGCCGATGGCCAGGCCGTCGAAGCCGATGTCGACCAGGCCCTTGAGCGAACGCTCGCGCAGCTCGGGGTACATGCCACCCTGGACGATGCCGAACAGCGCCGAGGGCGAGCTGCCGTGGGCCGCCCGCGAGCGTTCGGCCCAGCGCAGTGAACGTTCCATCGACAGCCGGGCTTCCGTCTCGGTGGCCGGGTAGGGGGTGCACTCGTCGAAGATCATCACGATGTCCGAGCCCAGCGAGCGCTGCACGGCCATCGATTCCTCGGGGCCCATGAACACCTTGGCGCCGTCCACCGGCGAGCGGAAGTGCACGCCCTCCTCGGTGATCTTGCGCATCGCCCCCAGCGAGAACACCTGGAAGCCGCCGGAGTCGGTGAGGATCGGCTTGTCCCACTGGGCGAAGTCGTGCAGGTCGCCATGGGCCTCGATCACCTCCATGCCGGGACGCAGCCACAGATGGAAGGTGTTGCCGAGGATGATCTCGGCGCCGATCTCCTTGACGCTCTGCGGGGTCATGCCCTTGACGGTGCCGTAGGTGCCCACCGGCATGAAGGCGGGGGTTTCCACCGTGCCGCGGGGGAAGGTCAGCCGACCGCGACGGGCGCGCCCGTCGCTGGCCAGGTGCTCGAAGTTCATGAAACAGTCGTTGCGCATGGGGCTCTCGAAAATGCTGGATGCCGCGAAGACGGTCGTCGCTCGAGGCGGTGTATCAGGGGGTCTTGCGGGTCAGGAACATGGCATCGCCATAACTGAAGAAACGATAGCGCTCGGCCACCGCCTCCCGGTAGGCGCGCAGGGTCAGGTCATGGCCGGCGAAGGCACTGACCAGCATCACCAGCGTCGACTCCGGCAGGTGAAAGTTGGTGACCAGGGCGTCGACGCAGCGCCAGCGATAGCCGGGGTAGATGAAGATGTCGGTCTCGCCGCGGTAGGGGGCGATTGTGCCGTCCTCGCGGCCGGCCGCGGCGGTCTCCAGGCATCGCACGCTGGTGGTGCCCACGGCGATCACCCGATTGCCGCGCGCCCGGGCGGCGTTGATCTGCTCGCAGACCCGCTCGTCGACCTCGAGCCATTCGCTGTGCATGTGGTGCTCGCGGATGTCGTCGACGCGCACCGGCTGGAAGGTGCCGGCGCCGACGTGCAGGGTGACGAAGGCGGTCTCGATACCGCGCTCGCGCATGGCGGCCAGCAGCGGCTCGTCGAAGTGCAGCCCGGCGGTGGGTGCGGCGACGGCGCCGTGACGGCGGGCGTAGACGGTCTGGTAGCGCTCCCGGTCGGACAGCTCGTCCTCGCGGGTGATATAGGGCGGCAGCGGCATGTGGCCGTGGCGCTCGAGAAGCTCGATCAGCGGAGTGTCGCCGAGAAAGCGCAGCTCGAAGAGGGCATCGCGGCGCCCCTCGACCACGGCATGGATGTCGCCCTCGAAGATCAGCTCGGTGCCGGGCTTCGGCGACTTGCTGGCGCGCAGGTGCGCCAGGCCGCGCTGCGCATCCAGCGGACGCTCGAGCAGCATTTCGACGCGCCCGCCGCTGGCCTTTTGGCCGTGCAGGCGTGCGGGAATGACGCGGGTGTCGTTGAACACCACCACATCGCCCGGTGCCAGCAGGGTCAGCAGGTCCGGAAAGTGATGGTGCGCGAGCGTCTGCGTCT
Source organism: Halomonadaceae bacterium T82-2 (assembly GCA_001577635.1). Lineage (GTDB taxonomy): Bacteria > Pseudomonadota > Gammaproteobacteria > Pseudomonadales > Halomonadaceae > Modicisalibacter. Next base: position 33,351 of record LSBP01000008.1, read on the forward strand.
CGGCATCGACGCACAGCAGGCGGCAGTCGCTGCGCTGCTCGCTGGGGTAACGGGCGATCAGATCCTCGGGGAGGTCGAAATGAAAGTCGGAACGCTGCATGGAAGCTCGCCACGAAGGCCGGGAATTGGGGATCACGGGGCGTCGCCGAAGCGGCGGCGCATGAATGAAACGGCGCAACATCATAGTCGAGACGCGCCGGGAAGTCAGTCCCGTTATTGACGCGGCGAGGAGGACCCGTATAATCCTGCCTCGCTGCCGGTGTGGCGGAATTGGTAGACGCAGCGGATTCAAAATCCGCCGCTAGCGATAGCGTGTCGGTTCGAGTCCGACCACCGGCACCATGAAATCAAGTGAGCCCTGATTGCCCCTCCTTTTTTTGCTTGTCACTTGATGCCCTCCTTTCTGTACCTGCTGTATTCCCGACCCTTGTCGTTGTTGCCCTGTATGCACGCTCTTCAAAAGCTTTCAGTCTGCCCTCTGGCGTGAAGGCGGGAAAACGCCGTTTCCTGGCACTACCGGTTGTGTGTCCGTCTTGTCTGCGAGGCGGGCAAGGGATTTTTTCGTTACCTATTGAATCTCAAACCCTTTTTGATAGGCGTTTACCGTAATTAACATCAATAAGCCTCGCCAATTCAGCGTATTGACAGGCCGAAAACCCGGCTAGAATCGGTACTGCTGCATCCCAGCATCCCTGTAATTTGACCGGCGCCCTCGGCGCCGGTTTTTTTATGGCTGCCGCAAGGCGGGTATGGCGATCCTCGTCTTTTGTCCAATTCCGCGCGGCTGACGCCGAAGCCGGGCAGGCAGTATGATCGATGATTCCATGAGTCGAGGAGACAATCATGCCGTTGACACTCTGGCTTTCCCTGGCGGCGGTCTGTGCCATGGGCGCGATGTCGCCGGGCCCCAGCCTGGCCATGGTCCTGCGTCACACCCTGGGCGGCGGGCGTACTCCGGGCGTCGTCGCGGGTATCAGTCACGCCCTGGGCGTGGGTCTGTACGCGCTGCTGACCGTCTGGGGGCTGGGGGCGGTGATCAGTCACGAGCCGGTGCTGTTCCGCATCATCACCTGGGGCGGCGCCGCCTATCTGGCGTGGCTGGGCATCAAGGCGCTGCAGGCCGGGCGGGGTGGCGCGCTGGAGGCGCAGGCGGCGGTCACCGATCCGTTGCAGGCGGCTCGCGACGGGGTGCTGGTCGCGCTCGGCAACCCCAAGCTGATCCTGTTCTTCGTGGCGCTGCTGAGCCAGTTCGTCAGCCCCGACATGAGCTGGACCGGCAAGGCGCTGATCGTGGCCACGGCCACGCTGATCGACGGCCTCTGGTATGTGCTGGTGGCGGTCGCGTTGTCGCACTCCTCGGTGCTGCCCTGGCTGCAGGCGCGCGCCCACTGGATCAATCGCCTGACCGGCGTGCTGTTGCTGGCGCTGGCGCTGCGCGTACTGATCGGCTGAAGTTCACGGCTCGATACGGGCCAAGATGGCGTCGAGCGGCGCATCGAGCGGCAGCACGCCGTAGGCCGCGCTGACCGCATCGCCGAGGCGGCTGCGACAGAAGGTCTCCGCCACCTCGTTGGGGGCGTGACGCAGCAGCAGCGAGGCCTGGATGCACTGGGCAAGACGCTGAGTCAGCCAGCGGGCATCGGCCTCGAGGGCCTCGGCGGGCCGGCTCAGGGCCGATGACAGGTTGGCCACGGCCCGGTCGTAGTCGCTGGACAGGCCGCGTGCCGCGGCGAGCTCGGCGTGCAGTACTTCCAGGCAGGCCGGGTGCCGATGCAGCGCCCGGAGCACGTCCAGACAGATCACGTTGCCCGAGCCTTCCCAGATCGAGTTGACCGGCGCCTCCCGATAGAGCCGTGCCAGCGGTGATTCCTCGACATAGCCGATGCCGCCCAGGCACTCCATGGCTTCGGCCATGAAGCCGGGAGCCCGCTTGTTGTGCCAGTACTTGCCCAGCGCTGGCAGCAGCCGGGCGAGCAGCCCCTCGCGCTCGTCGCCGGGGCTGTCGAAGGCACGGGCGGCACGCAGCACCAGCGCCAGGCCGGCTTCGGTTTCCAGCGCCAGGTCGGCGATCACCCGGCGCATCAGCGGCTGCTCGCCGAGCGGCTTGCCGAAGGCCTGACGCTGGCGCACATGGTCCCAGGCCTCGACGAGCGCCTGGCGCATCATGCCCACGGGCGCCGTGGCGGCGTCCAGCCGGGTCTGCTGGACCATTTCGAGAATGGTGGCGATGCCGCGGCCCGGCTCGCCGATCGGTTCGGCCCAGGCCTCGCGGTACTCGATCTCCGCCGAGGCGTTGGCGCGATTGCCGCACTTGTCCTTGAGGCGCTGGAGTTCGATGGCGTTGCGTTCGCCGTCGGGCGTGAAGCGCGGCACCAGAAAGCAGCCCAGCCCCGCCTCGGTGACGGCCAGGGTGAGGAAGGCGTCGGACATCGGCGCGCTGCAGAACCACTTGTGGCCGGTCAGGCGGTAACCGTCGTTTCCGGCCCGGGCACGGGTCGAGTTGGCACGCACATCGCTGCCGCCCTGCTTCTCGGTCATCGCCATGCCCAGGGTCGCGGCGGGCTTGTCCCGGGCGGGCACGGCGCGCTCGTCGTAGTCCCAGGCCAGCAGCCGGGCCTGCCATTCGTCGTGCACGCGAGGCGCCTGGCGCAGCGCCGGCATGGCGGCGTGGGTCATGGTCACCGGGCAGCAGAACCCGGGCTCGGCCTGGGTCAGCAGATAGAGCGCGGCGACGTGGGCCTGATGACCGCCGCGGCCTTCCTCTTCCCAGGCCACGGCGTGCCAGCCGTTGTCGAAGGCCAGGTGCATGAGCTGGTGATAGGCGGGGTGGTAGCGGACCTCGTCGAGACGCCGGCCGTAGCGGTCGAACAGCTGAAGCTCCGGGGGGTGACGGTTGGCTTCCTCGCCGAGGGCCTGGACCGCGCGGCTGCCCACGGCCACGCCCAGCGGATGCAGGCGGCGGGCGACCCAGTCGGGGGCCTCGCGGGCCAGGGTGTCCTGAAGCGGACGGTCGAGGGCGAACAGGTCGCGGTCGCCGGGGGGCGGGGGCTGGTTGTCCACCCGGTGCGTGGCGAGCTGGCGGCGCGGGGCGCGATCGGTCATGGCGGGACTCCACGGGCGCACGGGAAACGGCCGATGGACTGAGCATGGGCCGGGGCGGGCGCCGGGTCAATCGACGGTCCTCCCGGGCCCACGGCCATCCTGCCGTTCGATGCCGGTTCCTTGATGGCGCAGCGATGACAGGGGCGGGGCGATCGTGGCATCGTCTAGCGTTCAGCGACAGCAAAGACGTGGGCCATGCAGATCTACAGCCAGGATTGTCGTACCCAGAGTGGCGAGCCCTTCAATCTCCGGGCGCTGCGCGGGCAGGTGCTGCTGGTGGTCAATGTCGCCAGCCGTTGCGGCTTCACCCCGCAGCTCGCCGAACTCGAGCGTCTCTACCGGCGCTATCGCGACCAGGGCTTCACGGTGCTGGCCTTTCCCTGCAACCAGTTCGCGCGCCAGTCGCCGGAAACGGCACGGGCCTTCGGCGCCTTCTGCGAACGCGAGTACGGCGTCACCTTTCCGGTGATGGAGAAGGTCCGGGTCAACGGCCCGGGGGCGCACCCGCTGTTCGTGCTGCTGCGCCGCCAGGCGCCCGGGGTGCTGGGCAGCACCCCGATCAAGTGGAACTTCACCAAGTTCCTGGTCGGTCGCGACGGTCAGGTGATCCGCCGCTTCTCGCCCCGCGACCGGATGGCGCGCATCGTGCCGGATCTGGAGCGGGCCCTGGAGACGCCGTTCTCGGCGTGAGATCAGTCCGGCGGCGTCTGGCCGCGGGCCACCAGCAGGCGTTCGATCAGGGTGTTCCAGCGCGGGCGGGCGAGCATCGTCATCATCCCCGAGAACAGCGCCCAGAAGCCCTTGCGCCAGCCGAACAGGCGGCGATTGTGGGCCACCAGCCGGCGCAGCAGCTGATGATCGTCCAGGGTGTTGTCGCCGGCCACGGACATCTGCTGGCGGGTCAGCACCGGGGCCAGCTCCAGGCGAAAGATCCACTCCAGCTGCTCGAGCGTCAGGTCGTGACGCTCGATCACCGTGACCATGCGCGCGTATTCGGTCTCGCGGGGCTCGTGCTCGCGCCACAGCGGTGCCAGGGCCAGCCACAGCTCGCCGCGCTCGTCGACCAGGGTCTGGGCGTCCTTCACGCCATCCTCCTCGCGATGCGAAACGGAACGCCATTGTCGCACAGTGGCGGACGGCGGGGCAGGGCGGACAGGTCTCCGGCAAATCGCTAGAATAGCCGCATCAGTCGCTTCCCGATCCGGGGAGTGCCCCGCAAGCTCCAGCAAAGCCGAGGTCTGACGTGATCATCAAACCCAAGGTTCGCGGTTTCATCTGCACCACCACCCATCCCACCGGCTGCGCGATGAGCGTGCTCGAGCAGATCCAGGCGACCCGCCGGGCGATCGGCGCGCGCGGTGCCGGCGATGCCGGGCCGAAGAAGGTGCTGGTCATCGGCGCGTCCAGCGGTTACGGCCTGGCGGCGCGCATCACCGCGGCCTTCGGCTACGGCGCCAGCACCCTGGGCGTGTTCTTCGAGAAGCCCGGCACCGAGAAGAAGCCCGGTACCGCCGGCTGGTACAACGCCGCCGCCTTCGATCGCTACGCCAAGGAAGAGGGGCTCTACAGCCGTGCGATCAACGGCGATGCCTTCGCCCACGAGACCCGCGAGAAGGCCATCGAGATGATCAAGCAGGACCTCGGCGAGGTCGACCTGGTGATCTACTCGCTGGCCTCGCCGGTGCGCAAGCTGCCCGACAGCGGCGAGGTGAAGCGCTCCGCGCTCAAGCCGATCGGCGAGACCTACCGCGCCACCGCCATCGACACCAACAAGGACGCCATCATCGAGGCCGAGGTCGAACCGGCCACCCAGCAGGAAATCGACGACACCATCGCGGTGATGGGCGGCGAGGACTGGGAACTGTGGATCGACGCGCTCGACAAGGCCGGCGTGCTGGCCGACGGCGCGCGCAGCGTGGCCTTCAGCTACATCGGCACCGAGATCACCTGGCCGATCTACTGGCACGGCGCGCTGGGCAAGGCCAAGGAGGACCTCGATCGCGCCGCCGGCGAGATCGACAAGCGCCTGGCCGGGACGGGCGGTGGCGCCAACGTCGCGGTGCTCAAGTCGGTGGTCACCCAGGCCAGCGCGGCGATCCCGGTGATGCCGCTGTACATCGCCATGGTCTACAAGGTGATGAAGGAGCAGGGCCTGCACGAGGGCACCATCGACCAGCTCAACCGGCTGTTCCGCGACCGGCTCTACGCCGACGAGGCGCCTGCCACCGACGAGGCCGGGCGGCTGCGTCTCGACGACTGGGAGCTGCGCGACGACGTCCAGCAGGCCTGCAAGGACCTGTGGCCGACGGTGACCACCGACAACCTCTTCGAGATCACCGACTACGCCGGCTACAAGCACGAGTTCCTCAAGCTGTTCGGCTTCGAGCGCGATGACGTGGACTATGACGCCGACGTCGATCCGGTGGCCGACTTCGATGTCGTGCAGCCCTGAGCGCCGGCCGGCGAGACACGCCGGCCGGCGGGACGGCGAGGGCGGCGATGCTGCACGATAGTTCGGCCATCTCAACACCCCGGCAGATCGGCTTCGTGCTGCTGCCGGGGTTCTCGCTGCTCGCCCAGGCCTGCGCGCTGGAGCCGCTGCACGTGGCCAACCGGCTGGCCGGCGAGCGGCTCTACACGCCGCTGATCTTCAGCCTGGACGGCCGCGCGGTGAAAAGCGCCGCGGAGCTGGCGCTGTCGCCGAACGGCGCGACCGGCAGCGAGGCCGGGGCGCTGGACCTGCTGCTGGTCTGTGCCCCTTCCCAGGGTGTTGGCGCGCATCCGGCGCTCGAGGCCTGGCTGACGCGTCTGGCCGGGCGCGGCGTGGCGCTGGGCGGGGTCGCCGGGGGGACCGAGGTGCTGGCCCGGGCCGGGGTGCTCGACGGCTATCGCGCCACGCTGCCCTGGCAGAATCTGGAAGCCTTCGCCCGGGCCCATCCGGCGGTGCGGGTCAGCCACCAGCTCTTCGAGATCGACCGCGACCGTCTGAGCTGCGGCGGCGGTACCGCGGCGATGGACATGATGATGACCCTGATCGGCCAGCATCACGGCCAGCGGCTCGCCGAGCGCATCTCCGAGCACTTCGTCTGCGAGCGCATCCGCATGGGCGACGAGCCCCAGCACGTGCCGCTGCGCGCGCGGCTCGGCCATGCCCCGCAGAGCCTGGTCGACGCCGTGGCGCTGATGGAGTCCAACATCGAGGAGCCGCTGACCACCCACGAACTGGCCGAGCATCTGGGCATCTCGCGGCGCCAGCTAGAGCGGCTGTTCAAGAAGTACCTGCAGGCGGTGCCCAGCCGCTACTACCTGGACCTGCGCCTGCAGCGAGCGCGCAAGCTGCTGCGCGAGACCGACCAGGCGGTGGGTGACATCGCCCTGCAGACCGGCTTCTCCTCCGGCGCCCACTTCTCCACCGCCTACCGCAACCACTTCGGCATGACGCCCCGCGAGGAGCGGCTGACCTGACGGCGCCGCCCCGTCATCAGGGCAATCGCAGTTGACTCTGGCCGGGGGGCGCCGGGGACAGGTCGAAGAAGGGGGCCTACGCCATGGCCGGAAAATGTTCCTTTCCATTCCGGCATTTCCGCCATCCATGGCGGTCAGATGGCGTAGGTAGCGCCCATGGAGGGGGTCACAGCGCCCCTTTGAAGAGCTGTCGACGGGTCAGCCCTTGGCCGAACTGCGGGTAGCCTTGGTCCCGTCATGCCTTGTGCGCCAGCAGGGCGCGGAACAGCGAGCCCATCATCACCGGCTCGTCACGTTCGACGACGAAGCCGGCCGCCTCCAGCAGTGGCCCCGCCTGACGGGTGATGTCGGTGGCGATGACGCGGGTGACGCGGTTGAGTGCGCGGCGCCCCGGGCCGGCGGGGTGGCTGTCCGGCTGGAACTTGTCCATCACGCACAGCTGGCCGTCGTCGGCGAGCACCCGATGCGCCTCCGCCAGCCCGCGCTCCGGGTGCGGCATCACCGCCAGGATCAGGTGCATCACCACCACGTCGAAATGGCCGTCCGGGTAGCTCAGCGCCGCGGCGTCCATCACCCCGGCCTGGCCGTCGAAGCCCAGCGCCTCGGCCCGGGCACGAAAGCGCCGCACCATCGCCGGGGTGAGGTCGCAGCCGTGCAGCTCGATGTCGCGGGGCAGCCAGGGCAGGTCGAGCCCGGTGCCGCAGCCGACGATCAGCACGCGCTGGCCGCCGGCCCAGTCCACCGCCTCGAGCGCGCGCCGCCGGGCGCGGCGAAAGGCCCGGTCGGCGACACAGTCGTAGACCGGGGCATACAAGGCATAGCGCCAGCGGTTCCAGGTGGTGGCATCGATCATGGGTGGGCTCTCCCGGTAGGCCAGGCTGGGGAGTCCATCATGCGCCGGGAGCGGCGGTCAGGAAAGCCCGCCCGCTGGCGGCGGCCACCGGGCGGGGTCGGAGGCGGGCGTCAGGCCATGGTGTCGACGATGCCGCCCTCGACGCGCAGCGCCGCGCCGGTGGTGGCGCTGGCCTGCTCGGAGGCCGCGTAGACGCTCATGTGGGCGACCTCCTCGGGCGTGGCCAGGCGCTGGATGATCGAGGAGGGGCGGTTCTCGCGGATGAAGCGTTCCTCCATCTCCGCCTGCGACACGCCCTGCTCCTCGGCGGCCTGGCGGATCATCTCGAGCACGCCCTCGGAGCGGGTCGGCCCCGGCAGGATGGCGTTGACGGTGACCCGGGTGCCGCTGAGCACCTTGGCCAGCCCGCGCGAGATCGACTGCACGGCGGACTTGGTCATGCCGTAGTGGACCATCTCGCTGGGGATGTTGAGCCCCGATTCGCTGGAGATGAACTGGATGCGCCCCCAGTCGCGGGCCTTCATGCCCTGGGCGTAGTGACGCGACAGGCGCACCGCGCTCATCACGTTGACGTCGAAGAACTGCTGCCAGGTGGCGTCGTCGACCGCGAAGAAGTCCTGGGGGCCGAAGATGCCCACGTTGTTGACCAGGATGTCGGTCTCCGGCCGGGCCTCGATCAGCGCCCGGCAGCCCTCGGCGGTGCCCAGGTCGGCGGCCACGCCCGACACGCCGGCATTGGGGACGTCCTTCTTGATGGCCTCGATTGCCGCGTCGACGCGGGCCCGGGTGCGCCCGGTGACGGTGACCTCGGCGCCGGACTCGGCGAGCCCGCGGGCGATGGCGAAGCCGATGCCGGCGGTGGAGCCGGTGACGATGGCGTTCTTGCCGGAAAGGTCGATCTGCATGGGGAACACTCCTTGTCGTGTGCTGGGCGGCGACGCGGCGCCGACCCCAAATGTAGCCTGCTAAAAAGGTGGCGGTGCCCCGGTGCGACTTCAAGCCCCGGGTCACGACTGCCGTTTCGCCGCTTTTCATAATTCGCCGTCCCATCGCTGTAAGCCCCGGGGGCTTGTGCTCCTTATACTCGAGGGATCGACTCGATCACTGCATCGCCTTTCTCACAGACTTACCGGATGGAGACCGACATGGACTACACCCCGACCCGCGACGACTTCGATCGCTACATGGTGCCCAACTACGCCCCGCAGCGGGTGATTCCCGTGCGCGGCGAGGGCAGCCGCCTGTGGGATCAGGAGGGCCGCGAGTACATCGACTTCGCCGGCGGCATCGCGGTGAACTCGCTGGGGCACTGCCATCCGGTGCTGGTCAATGCGCTCAAGGAACAGGCCGACACGCTTTGGCACCTGTCCAACGTCTACACCAACGAGCCGGCACTCAAACTGGCCAAGGCGCTGACCGAGCGCACCTTCGCTGACAAGGTCTACCTGTGCTCCTCCGGCGGCGAGGCCAACGAGGCCGCGCTCAAGCTGGCCCGGCGCTGGGCCCACGACACTCACGGCGAGCGCAAGCACAAGATCGTCTCGTTCCGCCAGTCGTTCCACGGCCGCACCTTCTTCACCGTCAGCGTCGGCGGTCAGCCCAAGTATTCCCAGGGCTTCGGGCCGGTGCCGGGCGGTATCGTCCACGGCGAGTTCAACAACCTCGACAGCGTGCGCGAACTGATCGACGCCGACACCTGCGCGGTGATCGTCGAGCCGATGCAGGGCGAGGGCGGCATCGTGCCGGCCACCCAGGACTTCCTCGAGGGGCTGCGCGCGCTGTGCGACGAGCACCAGGCGCTGCTGATCTTCGACGAGGTGCAGTCGGGCATGGGCCGTCCGGGCACGCTGTTCGCCTACATGCGCTACGGCGTCGTGCCGGACATCCTGACCAGCGCCAAGTCGCTGGGTGGCGGCTTCCCGATCGGCGCGATGCTGACCACCGAGCAGGTCGCCAGGGTATTCACGCCGGGCACCCACGGGTCGACCTACGGCGGCAACGCCCTGGCCTCCGCCGTGGCGCTGGCGGCGCTCGAACACATCGACACCCCCGAGGTGCTCGAGGGCGTGCAGCGGCGCCATGAACGCTTCCGCGAGCATCTCGAGGCGCTCAACGCCAAGTATGGCGTGTTCGGCGAGGTGCGCGGCATGGGCCTGCTGATCGGCGCGCCGATGGCCCCCGAGTACGAGGGCCGCGCCAAGGACATCCTGCCGCTGGCCATCGAGGAAGGGCTGATGGCGCTGATCGCCGGACCCAACGTGCTGCGCATGGCGCCGTCGCTGGTGATCCCCGAGGCCGACATCGACGAGGGCATGGCGCGTCTCGACCGCGCCCTGGCCCGCTTCGTCGAGTCCGCATGAACGGCCACGCGCCCACCACGGGAGGAAACGCCATGCTGGTCGTGCGCCCTGCCAAGCCGGCCGACCTGCCGGGCCTCGAGCGCCTGGCGGGGACGGCCACCCCGCGGCTGACCAATCTGCCGGCGCATCGCGATCGCCTCGAGGAACGCATCACCCGGTCGCAGCGCTCGCTGGCCCGCGAGGTCGACTTTCCCGGCGACGAGAGCTACACCTTCGTGCTCGAGGACCTCGAGCGCGGCGAGATCGCCGGGACCGCCACCATTCGCGCCCATGCCGGCGCTCACGAGGCGTACTACACCTATCGTCAGGAAACGCTGATCCACGCCTCGCAGCAGCTCAACGTGCGCCGCGAGGTGCAGACGCTGTCGCTGTCCCACGAGGTCTCGGACGCCAGCCTGCTGTGCGCGCTGTCGCTGGACCCGCGCTACAAGGGTACCAGCGCCGAGAGCCTGCTGCGCCGCTCGCGGCTGATGTTCATCGCCCAGTATCCGGAACGCTTCGCCGAGCTCCTGGCGATCGCCTTCCCCGGCTACCTGGACGCCGACGGCGAGTCGCCGTTCTGGAACAGCGTCGGTCGTCACTTCTTCGCCCGCGGCTACCAGGAGATGAACCACCTGGCCGGGGTGCGCTCGAAGAGCTTCATCGCCGAGGTGATGCCGCAGTTCCCGCTCTACCTGCCGCTGCTCACCCCGGCGGCGCGGGCGGCGATCGGCCGCGAGCACCCGGCCCACGAGACGGCGCTGGCGGAAATGCTCGCCGAGGGCTTCGCCCGCTCGCGGCACGTCGACATCTTCGACGCCGGTCCGGTGATCAAGGCCGAGCGCGATCGGCTGGCGACCTTCCGTCACAGCACCTGGCATCCGGTGCGCATCCGCCCGGCAACGGCGCTGCCGGACGCCGAGCCGGCGCTGATCGCCAACCAGAAGCTCGACGGCTTCCGCTGCGTGGTGGCGCGCTATGCGCTGTCGCCCACCGGCCAGCTGATGCTCTCGCCCGAGCATGCCGCGGAACTCGGCGTGGAGGAGGGCCGCGCGGTGCTCGCCGCGCCGCTGGGTCTGCCGGACGCCGATGACGCCTTCGACGAGGGGGAACTGTAATGCGCATTCGACCCATCGCCCGCGGCGATCTCGACAGCCTGCAGCGGCTCGCTCGCGAGACCGGCGTCGGTTTCACGTCGCTGCCGGACAACCGCGATTTCCTGGCCGGCAAGATCGAGTCCGCCGCCCGGGCCTTCGAGGCCCGCGTGCCGGCCGAGGAACGGCTGTACTTCTTCGTGCTCGAGGATGACGAGACGGGCGAGCTGGCCGGCTGCTGCGCCATCGAGGCGCAGGTTGGCCGCGAGGTGCCGTTCTACCACTACCGGGTGGGCACGCTGGCGCACTCGTCGGTACAGCTCGACCTGCACCGCACCATCGACACGCTGTTTCTGAGCTCGGACCACACCGGCGACGCCGAGGTGGCCTCGCTCTACCTGCGTCCGGAATATCGCCGTCATCGCAACGGTGCGCTGCTCTCGAAGGCGCGCTGGCTGTTCATGGCCCAGTTCCGCAACTGCTTTCCCGACAAGGTGCTCGCCGAGATGCGCGGCAAGTTCGACGGCAACGGCATCAGCCCCTTCTGGCAGTGTCTGGGCAGTCACTTCTTCCCCATGGATTTCAATGAAGCCGACAGACTGACGGGATTAGGCCAAAAGAGCTTTATCGGCGAGCTGATGCCCAAGTTCCCGATCTACACCCCCTTTCTCACCGAGGAGGCGCGGGCCTGCATCGGCGCCGTCCACGACGACACCCGGCCCGCGCTGGAGATGCTCAAGAAGGAGGGCCTGCGCTGGGAGGGCTATATCGACATCTTCGACGGCGGCCCCACCGTGGAAGCCTACATCGATGACGTGCGGGCGGTGCGTCACTCAAGGCTGTGTACCGTGGAGGTCGCCGGCAGCGAGCCGGAATCCACCGAGCGCCCCGCCTGGCTGGTGGCGACCACCGACATGACCGGCTTCCGGGCCGCCTGGGTGGGCCGCGGCCCCGACGAGGACGGCAGCCTGACCCTCAGCGATGCGGAAGCCTGCCGCCTCGGTGTCGCCACCGGCGATACCCTGCGGGTTCTGGAAACGTAAGCTCGAAACCTGGGAGCCTCTCATGCAAGCCCGACAACAACTCTTCATCGGTGGTGCCTGGGTCGACGGCGCCGCCGACCCGCTGACCAAGACCGACCCGATCAGCGGCGATACCTTGTGGCAGGGTGCCAGTGCCGGCACGGCTCAGGTGGACGAGGCGGTGGCCGCCGCCCGCACGGCGTTTCCCGGCTGGGCGCGTCGGACGTTCGAGGCGCGGCTGGCCGTGGTCGAGCGTTTCCGCGACCAGCTCGAGACCCACCGCGAGGCGCTGGCCGAAAGCATCGCCCGGGAAACCGGCAAGCCGCTGTGGGAAGCGCGGACCGAGGTGGGCGCGATGATCGCCAAGGTGGCGATCTCGGTGACCGCCCATCACGAGCGCACCGGCGAGCGCAGCCGCGATGCGGGCGGCACCACGGCGGTGCTGCGTCATCGCCCCCACGGCGTGCTGGCAGTGTTCGGCCCCTACAACTTCCCCGGCCATCTGCCCAACGGGCACATGGTCCCGGCGCTGCTGGCCGGCAACACCGTGGTCTTCAAGCCCAGCGAGATCACCCCGCGCACCGCCGACCTGACCCTGCAATGCTGGCAGGCCGCCGGGCTGCCCGAGGGCGTGATCAACCTGGTGCAGGGTGGCGCGCCGGTGGGGCAGGCGCTGGCCGGGGCCGACGACATCGACGGGCTGCTGTTCACCGGCAGTGCCCGCACCGGCAAGCTGCTGCACAAGCAGTTCGCCGGCCAGGTCGACAAGATCCTCGCGCTGGAGCTGGGCGGCAACAACCCGCTGGTGGTCAGGGACGTGCCGGACGAGGCCGCCGCGGTGCTGACCATCCTGCAGTCGGCGTTTCTCTCCGGCGGCCAGCGCTGCACCTGCGCGCGGCGGCTGATGGTGCCCGAGGGCGCCGTCGGCGACCGCCTGATCGAGGCGCTGGTCGCGGCCATCGGTGAGCTTCGCGTCGCCGCGCCGTTCAGCGAGCCGGCGCCGTTCTACGGTGGGCTGGCCACGGTGGCCGCCGCCGATGGGCTGCTCGCGGCCCAGGACGATCTCGAGGCGCGCGGTGGCAGTGTGCTGGCGCGGATGCGCCGTCTGGTCGACGGCACCAGCCTGCTCAGCCCCGGACTGATCGACGTCACCGACTGCGACGTGCCCGACGAGGAGCACTTCGGCCCGCTGCTCAAGGTGCACCGCTACCGTGACTGGGACGAGGCGATCGCGCTTGCCAACGATACCCGCTACGGGCTCTCCGCCGGGCTGATCGGCGGCGAGCAAGCCGACTGGGACGACTTCCTGCTGCGCATCCGCGCCGGCATCGTCAACTGGAACCGCCAGACCACCGGCGCCTCCAGCGACGCGCCCTTCGGCGGCATCGGCGACAGCGGCAACCATCGCCCGAGCGCCTACTATGCCGCCGACTACTGCGCCTACCCGGTCGCCTCGATGGAGAGCGAGTCGCTGGCGCTGCCCGAGAACCTGCCGCCGGGGGTGACATTATGAGCGACTCCACACCGCGGGCCGACGTCCGCGAGGTCAACTTCGACGGCCTGGTTGGCCCCACCCACAACTACGCCGGGCTGGCCCATGGCAACGTGGCGTCGATGCGCCACGGCGGCCTGGCCTCCAGCCCGAAGGAAGCGGCGCTGCAGGGGCTGGCCAAGATGAAGGCCCTGCACGATGCGGGCTATGCTCAGGGGGTGCTGCCGCCCCAGCAGCGCCCGGACCTCGGCGCGCTGCGCGACCTGGGCTTTTCCGGCAGCAACGCTCAGGTGCTGGAACGCGCCGCCCGCGAGGCGCCGCAGATCCTGCGCGCGGTGTGCTCGGCATCGTCGATGTGGACGGCCAACGCCGCTACGGTGACGCCGAGTATCGACGCACCGGACGGCCGGGTGCATTTCACCCCGGCCAACCTGCAGTCGAGCTTTCACCGCTTCCTCGAGCCGCAGACCACCGGCCGCGTGCTGGCGGCGATCTTCCGCGACGAGGCACGCTTCGCCCATCACCCGGCGCTGCCGGCGACCCCGGCGTTCTCCGACGAGGGCGCGGCCAACCATACCCGGCTGTGCGGCGATCACGGCGAGCCGGGCGTGCACCTCTACGCCTACGGGCGTCAGGCGTTTCCCGGCGAGGGGGAAACGCGTCGCGAGCCACGGCGCTTCCCGGCCCGCCAGACCCTGGAGGCCAGCCAGGCGGTAGCCCGTCAGCACGGCCTCGATGCCACGCAGGTGGTGTTCGCCCAGCAGCACCCGGAGGCCATCGATGCCGGCGTGTTCCACAATGATGTGATCGCGGTGGGTAACGGTCCGGTGCTGCTCTATCACGAGATGGCGTTTCTCGACGAGGAGGGCACCCTCGACGAACTGCGCCGCAAGATGACCACGCCGCTGATCCCGGTGCGCGTGCCGAGCGAAGCGGTGAGCCTCGACGATGCGGTGAGCTCGTATCTGTTCAACTCGCAGCTGCTCTCCGACCCCGACGGCAGCGGGGCCATGACCCTGGTGGTGCCCGGCGAGTGCCAGGAGAACGAGGCGGTGTGGCGGACCATCCAGGACCTGCTGCTGGCCGGCCACAATCCGATCGGCGAGGTGGTGGTCAAGGACGTCAAGCAGAGCATGCGCAACGGCGGTGGCCCGGCCTGTCTGCGGCTGCGGGTGGTGCTCGACGCCGCCGAGCGCGCCGGGCTGTCCGGCCGGGTGCTGCTCGACGACGCGCTCTACACCGACCTCGTCGGCTGGGTCGAGCGCCACTATCGCGACACCCTGAGCCCGGCCGATCTCGCCGACCCGCAGCTCGCCGAGGAGACGCTCACCGCGCTCGACGAACTGACGCGGCTGTTGAAGATCGGCAGCGTCTATCCCTTCCAGCTGACCTGAGGCATCACGCCTGGAAGGGGTTGCTGGCCTCCTCCAGGCGACGCAGGGCGTCCTTGTCCAGGGTCAGCCGGGTGGCGGCGATCATGGCATCCAGCTGGCGGCGCGAGGTGGCGCTGGCGATCGGTGCGGTGACCGCCGGGCGGGTCATCAGCCAGGCCAGCGAGACGCTCGCCGGCGTGGTGTCGAGCCGCCGGGCGACCTCGCCGAGGGCGTCGAGGATGCGCATCCCACGCTCGTCGAAGTACTTGTCGAGGAAGGCCTCGCGGGGCGTGCCGCGGGCATCCTCGCGGTCGCGGTACTTGCCGGTGAGAAAGCCGCTGGCCAGCGCGAAGTAGGGGATCACGCCGACGCCGTGTTGCTCGCACAGCGGGGCCAGCCGGGCCTCGTAGTCGCTGCGGTCGTAGAGGTTGTAGAACGGCTGCAGGGTTTCGTAGCGCGGCAGGTCGTTGCGCTCGGCGACCGTCAGTGCCTGGTCGAGGCGGCGCGCCGGATAGTTCGAGGCGCCGATGGCGCGGACCTTGCCCTGTTCAATGAGCCGCTGATAGGCCTCGAGGGTCTCCTCCAGCGGGGTATCGGTGTCGTCGTCGTGGGACTGGTAGAGGTCGATGACGTCGGTCTGCAGGCGCGTCAGCGAGGCCTCGACGGCGCGCATGATGTAGTCCTTCGAAAGCCCCTGCTCGCCGTCGCCCATCGCCTTGCCGACCTTGGTGGCCAGCAGCACCTTGTCGCGGTTGCCGCGGGCCTTGAAGTAGCGGCCCAGCACGGTTTCGGACTCGCCGCCGCTGTGGCCGTCTACCCAGCGCGAGTAGACGTCGGCGGTGTCGATGGCGTTGAAGCCGGCGTCCAGCCAGGCGTCGATCATCGCGAACGATTCGCGCTCGTCGAGTGTCCAGCCGAAGACGTTGCCGCCGAAGATCAGCGGGGCGGTTTTCAGGCCGCTGTTGCCGAGCGGGCGTAATTCCATTACCAACTCCTCCTGTCGGGTCACGAGTGTGCCATGAGGCTGCTAAACGGATGTGTCGCCATCAGGGTAGTCGACCCGAGTTGGTGATGTCGGCCCCGGCGACAGGAGAACGGGACAGGGTGCGGAACTTGCCGGTAAGCTGTCGGGAAATCCAGGCGGGAGAAGCCAACCGTGGCCGGCAGCAGTCTGCTTACCCTGATCGATGACATTGCCACCCTGCTCGACGACGTGTCGCTGATGACCAAGGTGGCGGCCAAGAAGACCGCCGGCGTGCTCGGCGACGATCTCGCCCTCAACGCCCAGCAGGTCACCGGCGTCAACGCCGACCGCGAACTGCCGGTGGTCTGGGCGGTGGCCGTGGGGTCGCTGCGCAACAAGCTGATCCTGATTCCCGCGGCGCTTTTGATCAGCGCCTTCGTGCCCTGGGCGGTGACGCTGCTGCTGATGCTCGGCGGCGCCTACCTGTGCTTCGAGGGCGCCGAGAAGCTCGCCCACAAGTTCCTGCATCGCGCCGACGACGCCGAGGAACATCGCCGGCGGCTCGCGGCGATGGCCGATGCCACGGTGGACATGCGCGCCTTCGAGCGCGAGCGCATCAAGGGCGCGATACGCACCGACTTCATCCTCTCCGCGGAGATCATCGTGATCACCCTGGGTACCGTGGCCGGGGCGACGCTGACCCAGCAGATCGCGGTGCTCACGGGTATCGGCGTACTGATGACGCTGGGGGTCTACGGGCTGGTCGCCGGTATCGTCAAGATCGATGACCTGGGGCTGTATCTCAGCCGCCGCACCGGCGCGGCGGCATCGCTGGGGCGCGGTCTGCTGGCTGGAGCGCCCTGGCTGATGAAGGGGCTGTCGGTGGTCGGCACCCTGGCGATGTTCCTGGTCGGCGGCGGTATCCTCAGCCACGGCGTGCCGCTGCTGCATCACCTCGTCGAGGGGGCGGCCGAGGCCGAGCTCGGCGTGCCCGGGCTCGACGCCGTGATTCATGGCCTCGGCCCGTCACTGCTCAACCTGGCGATCGGACTGGCGGCCGGCGCGCTGGTGCTGGCCGGGGTGACGCTCGTGCAGCGCCTGCGACGCCGAGGCGTCTGAGCGTTCGGCGAGGCAGGTGTCGGCCACCACCACCCGGTTGCGGCCGCGGTGCTTGGCGGCATAGAGCGCCCGGTCGGCCCGCGCGACGGCGTCGGCCTGGCAACCGTGCGGATCGGTCACCGCCGGCAGCATGACCAGCCCGATGCTCAAGGTGATCGACAGCGACAGTGGCGTCGTCGTGTCCGGTACGCTCAGCGTGAAGGGGTGCCCGGCAATGGCGCGACGGATGCGTTCGGCGAGATCGTGGGCCTGGGCGGTGGTCATCGCCGTGGTGAGTATGGCGAACTCCTCGCCGCCGATACGCGCGAGGGCGTCTTCCTGACGCAGCTGCTGGCGCAGGCGCCGGGTCAGCCGCTGCAGCAGTTGATCGCCCGCCGGATGCCCGTGGTGGTCGTTGACCGGCTTGAAATGGTCGATGTCGAGCAGCAGCAGGTGGGGGGCACGGTCGTCATCGGACTCGCGAGAGGCCAGCTCGGCAAAGCGCTGGTCGAGGCCGCGCCGGTTGAGCAGGCCGGTGAGTGCATCGTGGTGAGAGGCGATCAGTGCCTGCTCTTCCTGCTGCTTGCGCCGGCTGATGTCGATCAGCAGCCCGGCGATGCTCAGCGGGCGGGCCTGCTCGTCGTAGGTGATGTCGGCGACGATCTCGCTCCAGCCGTATTCGCCACCGGCAATGCGCACCCGCGCATCCTGACGGCAGTGGCTGGCGCGCTCGCGCAGGGCCTGGCGCAGCTGATGGAACAGGGCGGTCCGGTCCTCGTGCAGGACGCATTCCAGCAGCCGCCGCAGTGGCACATGAGGGTAGGTCTCGGGATAGCCGAGCCGGCGGCGCAGCCCCTGAGAACACCAGGGTTCGCCGGTGGCAAGATTCAGTTCCCACACGCCGCAGTCCGTGACCTTGTGAAACAGCTCCAGCTGGGACGAGCGGCTGGAGAGCTGCTGACGGTAGATGCCGGAGGCGATCAGCTCGGCTGCCAGACCGAGCGCGTCCAGCCCCGGGCCTTCCCAGTCGACGGCGCGCTCGCAGTCGTCGATCCCCAGCGTGCCCCACCATTGGCCGTTGACCAAAATGGGCACCGTGGCCATCGACAGGATCGACTGGCTCTCGAGGTTGTCGCGCAGCGACCCCGGCGGCAACTCGGCGGTGACGGTGCCCTGGCGTTGGCCGCGACGACGCTGGTCGACCAGTGCCAGGAACTGCGGATCATCGAACAGGGTGGCAAAGAAGCGGAAGCGGCGCTGGGTGAGCTGGCGAAAGCGCGGCTCGGCCGCCCACTCGAACACATAGTCCTGAATGATGGCGTCGTCCTGCAGGTCTATCAGCTGAAAGACCCAGACGCGGCTGGCGCCCGTGGTTTCGCCGATACGGGCCAGCAACTGCTGAACGCCTTCGGTGAACCGGGCCGTTTCCGACAGGGCCCGTGCCCCTTGCGTCAGCGCCGCAAGCAGTTCGGTGGTATTGATCATCGGGTGGGTTCCGCTGCGCAGGCTGATTGTTGTTGGTCGTTATTCGTGAAAGTCTAAGATGCCGATCTACGCTTGCCAATGGCAGCGCCCGCCGTTATCGATCCGCGAGGAGCCATGAACATCGCCTGGACCCTGCAGCGCCTGCAGCCTGACTCGCCCCATGTCGCTACCGTGGCGCGCTGGACCCACGAAATCTGGGGTCACCTAGACCCGACGCGCAGCCTTGCCGAACGGCGGCTCGAGACCCGCAGCGAATGCGGCGAGGCCGGGGTGCCGTCGGTGTTCGTGGCCCTGGCCGGCGCAATGCCGGTGGGCACGGCGAGCCTGATCGTCGACGACATGCCCACCCGGCCCGAGCTGACGCCCTGGCTCGCCTCGGTGTTCGTCCATCCCGAGTGGCGCCGGCACGGCATCGCTTCGGCCCTGGTGGAACGTGTCGAGCGCGAAGCGCGGGAGGCGGGCGTCGCGACACTGTATCTCTACACGCCCGACCGGCAGGCGCTGTACGAGCGGCTGGGCTGGCGGGCATTCGAGACCGTGAACTATCGCGGCGAGACGGTGACGCTGATGAGGCGTGGCTGGGCATGAAGGGGACCCGGTGACGCGACTCGAGGAGTGTCATGCCCGGGGGGCGGTGTCTCGAGTGGTGCGGCGTATCCGTATATCCGGCCTGCATCAGGATGATAGTGTTGCCGGAGGTCGGGTGGCCTTGAGCGCAGGAAAGGACCTGTAGCCCGGCCCTGCCATATCCCAACAGCCAAGGAGAGACTCGTGGGAATCCAGACGATGGGCAATCCGGTGTTTACCGCGCTTTACCCCGGCCTGTCGGGCCGGGACGACAGCTTCCCGATCGACCCGACCGCCGGTATCACCCGGAATGTCCGAAATGAGGACGGGGCGGTCACCGCCCGGGACGCGGTCGGGCGAGGCGTGCCTCACGGGCCGGACGATCTCGATTCACCGGGGCGGACCGTGGCGTCCGTGGCGGCTCATAGCCATGGCAACGAGTCTGTCCGGTCTGCCGTCAACGAGATGCTGGAAAGCCGGCCGGCCGATGCTCATGCCGGCCCGAAGCCGGCGGGCCCCCCGTCGACGGGTGACGGTAACGGCAACGGACAGTCGGACACGCTGGTCATCGACGAATCGGGAACGCTGGACGCCGCGGTCTTCGAGGGCCGGCTCGAGGGTATCGATACCCTGCGCTTCACCAGTCATGTGACGGCCGATGCCAGTGACTTCAGCGAGGTCGGCGACATCACCCTCGAGGACGGGGCAACCCTGCTCAATCTGGGCGACGAGCAGACCGTCACCGCCTTGAACGGAAGCCTCGACGGCGAGGGTGAGCCCCTGATTCTCCGCGAGGCGGGGCAGGAGGTCGATATCGTCACGGACTTCTCCGGCCCGGGCGGGCATGTCGATCCGGACGAAACCCTCGAGCTGGTCGTCGAGCCGACCAGCGAGGAGATTGGTGGCCCTATCCCGTACGAATTGGGCACCCTGACGCTCTCGGGCAATGGCGCCGTCAGTTATGAAGATACCGGGCGGGGCTTCGAGAATATCGACGCGTCGTCGTTGACGGGCGGCCTGACCTTTTCGGGACAGACCTTCGTCTGGGAGCACGTCATGCTGGGCGAGGGCGCCGATACGCTGAACATGGCCGGGAAGTCCAACTACCATTCCGCCGATGAGATCACCGGGTTCGATGTCAGTGAGGATACCCTGGACGTGATCAGCGGCGAGTTCGGCGATGTGAAGGTGATCGAGCCCGATACGCAAAACTGGGATCGAGACGCGTTGATGAATGCCGAGCACCAGGCAATCGAGGTCTCGGGCGAGAATGGGGGCGCCTACGTGGCCTTCGAGACCGACGACAGCACGCGTATTCTCGGGGATACGGAAGGCAGGCAGGCCGGGATGATCAGCGATGGTGACTTCTCGATCAAGCTGGTCGGCACCACGGGGTTGACGGATATCCTTGCCGCCGAAGGCTCACTCTAGCCGCCCGGCCGACAGGCGCTGTACGAGCGGCTGGGCTGGCGGGTATTCGAGACCGTGAACTATCGTGGCGAAACCGTGACGCTGATGGTGCGGAACCTGGAGTGAGCGGCGTCGGCGCGCCGGGGCGCTACCGGCCCGAGGGGCGTTGACGCTACCATGCCGGGGTCCTGAAACGATGAGCGAGACCGGCGATGACCCTGGACCCGATTCCCCTGAGCGTAACGGCGCTGGTGGCGCTGCTGCTCGGCATGGCCCTGGCGGGCTGGCGCGGCGCGCGCCGCGTCGATGACTGGCGGCATGCCTGTGCGGAGCGCGAAGCGCAGGTCGAAGCGCTGCGCGAGCAACTCGGACAGTGGCAGGTGGCACTTCAGGAGCGGGACGCCCGGCTGAGCCAGGCGGAGAGTACGGCGGCGCGCCTCGAGGCGGAGCGGGAGGCGGCCCGCCAGCAGCAGATCGAGTATCGCCACTGGTGGGAGGTCGAGCGCGAACGTCGCGAGTCGCTGGGAGCGGAGCTGGCCGAGCTGAAGACGACCCACGGGGAGCTGACGGCGACCCTGGCGCAGAAGGAGTCTCATTTCCACGAGCAGTTCGCCACCTTGCGGGAGAGCCGCGATGCGCTCAAGCAGGAGTTCGAGAACCTGGCCAACGAGATTCTCGAACGCAAGGGGCGGGCATTCTCGGCATTGTCGCAAGAGCGCATCGGTGGCTTGCTGCAGCCCATCCACAGCGAGATGAAGGGCTTTCGCGAGACGGTCGAGTCGATCCAGCGCCAGGAGAGCGAGCAGCGCGTTCAGCTGCGCACCGAGTTGCAGAACCTGCAGAGCCTCAACCGGGCGATCACCGATCAGGCCGAGCGGCTGACCCAGGCCCTGCAGGGCCAGAAGAAGACCCAGGGCAACTGGGGCGAGCTGATGCTCGAGAACGTGCTCGACGGCGCCGGGTTGCGTCGGGGCACGGATTACGAGCGCGAGGTCAGCTTCACCACCGAGGAGGGACGGCGGCGTCCGGACGCCCTCGTTTACCTGCCGCAGCAGCGCCATCTGGTCATCGATGCCAAGACGTCGCTGGCCGCCTACACCCGTTACGTCAATGCCGATGACGAAAGCGAACGGCGCCGGGCGCTCGCCGAACACTGCCAGGCGGTCCGGGATCGCATCGACGAACTTGCCGATCGCCACTACTACGACCTGCCAGGGCTCAACTCGCCGGAGGTGGTGGTCATGTTCGTGCCCGTGGAGTCGGCTTTCGTCGAGGCGATCAAGCATGACGCCACGCTGTATCAGCACGCCATCGAGCATCACGTGCTGGTCGCCACGCCCACCACGCTGCTGACCAGCCTCAATATCGTGCGTCAGCTGTGGCGCTTCGAGAATCAGAGTCGCCACAGCGCCGAGCTGGCCGACCGTGCTGAGAAGTTCCATGCCAAGCTCGCCGCCTTCCTCGCCAGCATGGAGGACGTCGGCAAGCGGCTCGACGGGGCTCGTACCAGCTACGACAGGGCGATGAATCAGCTACTCGCCGGCAAGGGCAATCTGATCAAGCAGGCCGATGAATTTCGTGAGCTGGGTGTGGCGGTCAAGAAGGAGTTGCCTCGCGAGCTGGTCGAGCGGGCCCGGCTGGAGCTCGATCACGGCAGTGGTGAGCCGTCGTCGGCCGGGCTCTCTGACCGGGACACGAGCCGCTCGAATGCCTGAGCGTTGCCGTCGATGTCCGGGCCATGATGCGTCCGGGGCCGGCTTTCCTGCAGGCGAGCGTGCAGCCCACCGATATCGTCGCTCAGGTAACGGGCGTCGAGGCCGGCTTCCTCGTACAGCTTGTCGCAGTCGTGGACCTGGATGCGGCGGCGCTGCTTGCTGAGCACGCCGTCGCGCTCCATGTCGTTGAGCGAGCGGCAGACGTGGACCGAGGTCAGGCCGAGAATCTCGCCAAGCAGTTTCTGCGACAGCGGCATGAAGAAATCGCGCAGATCCGTCGCCTGAATGCGGTTGAGCCGCAGCTGCGTCTCGATGACGAAGTGGGCGATGCGTGCCCGGGCGCTGCGCCGCGAGATCATCAGCAGGCGTTCGGTAATGGCGGCTTCCTGGCGCGCGAAGGCGGCCACCAGTGCCATGGCCAAGGGCGTCGAGCGTTCGAAGACATCCACGATATTGACGTGGGGAAACGAGCAGACCACACCCTCGGTGATCATGCGTGCCTCCGAGGCATGGGTCGCGAAGGTCAGGTCGCGCAGGCCGATGATGTCTCCCGGCAGCAGCACGTCGATAACCTGCCGGTTGCCCTCGGCATCGTCGCGGAACGTGCAGGCCCAGCCGCTGCGGATGGCGAAAAGTCGCTCCACCCGGCCATTCGCCGGCCACAGTGAGTACTTGTTGACGACACGGGTGGCAGGCCCCTCCAGAGTGTTCAGCAGTTGAGCATCCGCGTCGTCCAGCCTGAAATAGTGACTCAGGTTGGTCAGGGTAGGGCTATGGCCATGAGGCATCGAGGAACCAACTTGGGGGTCGGGAAATGGTATAGCAGGAGAGTCGTGCGGCCTGTTCGTGAGGACAGTCTGCAATGAGCGCTGCCGGCTCTCGTCGGCGCCATGCATAACATGGGTTGTTCATGAGGGCCGGTGATTAAGGATAGTTAAGGTGTGGGAGAAGTCCAACCCGAGTGTGGACAGGTGGGAGTTGCGTCAGTGTCATGCTCCCCCGGAGAGGCATCCTGCCAAGATGGAAACGGGCAGGATGTGATCCTCAGGCCCCCGGCCGCCCCCCTCATTCGGCCCGGCGTTCCAGCCGGTAGCCGTGTTGATAGACACTCTTCAGGCGCAGGCCGTGGCTGCCGTCGAGTTCCAGCTTGTGGCGCAGGCGGCTGATGTGGGTGTCGACCGTGCGGGTCGAGACGTCGGCGCGAATACCCCACACCAGTTCGAGTATATTGGCGCGGGAGAATAGCTGGCCGATGCGGCTGAAGAGCAGGCTGGCCAGACGGAATTCGCGCTCGGTGAGGCGGATTTCCCGGCCGTCGAGATGGATGCGGTGATTGTCGTGGTCGAGCCGGTAGGCGCCGATGCGGTTGGGGCTGGCTGGGGCGTGAAGCCCGGCGCGGCGCGCCAGCGCACCTACCCGGGCGCGCAGTTCCGAGGGGCGCAGGGGTTTGGCGAGGAAGTCGTCCGCGCCCTTTTCCAGAGCGCGTACCACATGCTCTTCGGCATCACTGGCGGTGATGAACAGGATCGGGCCCTCCCAGCCGTGGTGACGGCGTAGCTGGTCGACGAGATCCATCCCCGAGGCATCCGGCAGGTGCCAGTCGATGATCAGCAGGTCGAAGGGCTGCTCGAGCAGCGCCCGGTTGAGCTCGCTGGCGCGCTGATAGGTGCTGACCCGGGTCTCGTCCTGCATCAGGCAGTGCTGCAGGAAGTCGCACTGGTCGAGGTCGTCGTCGAGAACGCCGATATGCATGAGAGTGGCCACCCTTTCGGCTTTGGCTAATTTGTCTTCGGTTGTACCACAGCCGACCGTTGATGTTGTCACAAAGGTTCACAGTTGCCGATCGTACACGCCGTATACTGATCCCATCCATCGGGAGGGGATGTTATGCCAACCATTTTCGGCAAATCACTGGCCTTGGCGGGTATCGCTCTGTGTGTTCTGTTCGGCGGGCAGGCGCTGGCTCTGGAAACGCCCGGAGGGCCGGTGATTCTCACCGTCACGGGCGATATCGCGAATACCAATGCGCCGGGCGAGGCGCGCTTCGATCGCGCCATGCTGCTGGCGCTGCCCCAGCATGAGACCGCCACCCACACCCCCTGGCACGATGGCAGGGTCGTGTTCAGCGGACCGCTGGGGCGGGATCTGCTCGATGCCGTCGGAGCCCGTGGCAGCGAGCTGCGGGTCACGGCGTTGAATGACTATGCCTCGTCCATTCCGGTTTCGGACTTCCGCCAGCATGACGTGATTCTCGCCATGTCGGCCGACGGCAAGCGGCTGCGCATCCGCGACCAGGGGCCGCTGTTCGTGATCTATCCCTTCGACGACGAGCCGGACCTGCTCAACGAGACGGTGATGACCCGCTCGGTGTGGCAGCTCTCGCGAATCGACGTACGCTGACGCGCCGAGTCCATCGCTCGTGCGTGCTCTGCTGCTGCCGCGATTCCGGATCATTAGCCTGCTGGTACTGCTGTTCTTCCTGTCGGCCATGGTGACCGGCGGCGTGGTCTATCAGCGCCAGCAGGCGCTCGAGAACCGCCTGCTCGAGGACCTGGTCTGGGCCACCTATCAGTTCGATCGTGAAGTCCGCGAGCTGCGCCTGATACTCGGGCACACGCAAGCCGACGACCTCGACGAACTGCTGACCCGCTACGAGATTCTCTACAGCCGCGGCCAGCTGTTTGGTCGTGGCGAGATCGCCCGGGGCATGGCCGGCATACCCTCGGTCAAGCAGCCCCTGGCCGAGGCGCTGGCGGCCATTCAGGCGATGGATGCGGACTTTCAGGCGCTGGCCTCGGGCGAGCAGCGCCTGACACCGGCCTTTCGTCAGCAGCTGGCGGTGAAGATGCAGCGTCTGCAGGACGCCACCGAGACCACGTTGGTCAATACCAACGCCCACGTGGCGGCGACCCGGACCGCATCGCGCCAGGAACTGCTGCGGCTGTATGGCGTCGTGCTGCTGATGGTGCTGTTGATGGTGGGCGCCGGCGGGCTGCTGGTCCGGGTACTGGTGCGCCAGATACGCGGCCGGGCGCTCAAGACCGAGCAGCTCGAGGCGCGCACCCGGGAGCTCGACGAGGCATTGGCACGGGCCGAGGCGGCCAGCCGCGCCAAGTCGGAGTTCATGGCGGTCATGAGCCACGAGATTCGCACGCCTCTCAACGGGGTGGTGGGGGTCGCCGATCTCCTCGACGTGGAGGTTCGCAGCCGGCGGGGCACCGAGCTGCTCAAGACTCTGCGGGACAGCGCCATGGGGCTTCAGGTGGTGATCAACGACGTTCTCGATTACACCAAGATCGAGGCCGGCTCGCTGGATCTCGATGACCGGCCCTTCTCGCTGAGCCGGTTTCTCGAGCAGGTCTGCGCCAGCTATCAGGCCCGCCACGCCGGGAGCACGGGGCTGCGCTTCGAGTGCGAGATGGACGCCGGGTTGCCCGATCGGGTCCGTGGCGATGTCAACCGGCTGCGCCAGGTGGTGATGAACCTGCTCAACAACGCCTTCAAGTTCACCGATGCGGGGTTTGTGTGCTTCCGCGTCACGTGCGACGGGGATCAGGGCATTCGCTTCGCGGTACGCGATACCGGCTGCGGTATCGAGCCTGCCATGCTGTCGCGGCTGTTCGCGCCATTCTCGCAGGTCGACAGCTCGATTGCGCGCCGGCACGAAGGCTGCGGGCTGGGGCTGGTCATCTGCCAGCGTCTGGTATCGGCGATGGGCGGCGAGATCGGCGTCGAGAGCCACCCCGGGCTGGGCAGCCTGTTCTGGTTCCGGATCCCGCTGCCGGAAGCCGAAGATCCGGCCGACAGCAGCGAGCTGCCGGTACAGGACGCGGCGCTGGCCCGGCACCGGCTGCTGATCGTCGAGGACAACCCCGTCAACCAGGCGTTGACGCAGGCCATGCTGGAGTTTCTGGGGCAGACGGCCGATATCGTGGATAACGGCGAGGCGGCCCTGGAGACACTGGCCGCCACGTCCTACGACTTGGTGCTGATGGACATGCAGATGCCCATCCTGGATGGTCTGGAAACCACACGGCGCTGGCGAGCCCGGGAAATCGGGCATCGCCTGCCGATTGTCGCCATGACCGCCAATGTCATGCCGGCCGATCGGGAACGCTGTCAGAAAGCGGGGATGGACGACATGATCTTCAAACCGTTCACGCGGGCCGACCTGCGCGAGCTGCTGGCGCGCTGGCTGGGGCGGGCGCCTTCCGGGACGCCCGCGGCGAGCGACGAGGGAGCCGATGCCGGCACCCGGGAATCGGCGCCGCAGACACAGGGCGCCCTGCTCGACGCGGCGACCATGCAGGAGCTTCACGAGGCGCTGGCGCCCGAGGTGCTCGAGAGCCTGCTGAGTACCTACCTGACGCGCCTGGAGGGTCGGCTGGCGCGGCTGCGTGCCGCCCGTGACGCCGAGGACCGCGCCGCCATCGCCGCCGAGGCCCACTCCCTGAAGGGGGCGTCATCGTCCATGGGCTGCGCAGGGCTCGCGCGTGCCGCGGCCCGGCTCGAGACGGAGGCCGGCGAGGCATCCACCGAACAGCTGGAGGCGATGATCGCCGAGCTCGAGACGCTCCAGGCGGCCACACAGGATAGGCTGGTAGAGAGAGGACTGGTGCCGGAGATGGCGCTGGTGGCGGGAAATGACTAGAAGCGCTCGAGGTGGTGCTGGGCCAGCCAGGCGCTGAAGGGGCCGGCGGCCATCGGCCGGCCGAACAGGTACCCTTGGCCGAGCCGGCAATGCATGTCGGCCAGCAAAGCCTGCTGCTCGGCGGTCTCGATGCCCTCGGCGACGACGCAGAGATTCAGGCGTTCCCCGAGGTCGACGATGGTCTGCGTGATGGCCAGCGCTTCGGGGTCGATGTCGCAGCAACCGACGAAGCTGCGGTCGATCTTGATCTGGTCGAAGGGCAGGCGGTAGAGCTGGGCCAGCGACGAGTAGCCGGTACCGAAGTCGTCCATCGACAGCGTGCAACCCCTGTCGCGCAGGCTGTTGAGGACGTGCCGCGAGTATGACAGGCACTCCACGGCACCGCTTTCGGTGATTTCCAGCACGATGCCGCCGAGATCGACGCCGTGGCGCGCCGCCATGGCCTCGATGGTACTCAGACAGTCGGGTGCGCGCAGCAACTGCTGGGGCAGGTTGATGGCCAGGTCAAAAACGTGGCCGGCTGCCTCCCAGCGCGCCTTCTGGGCAAACGCCAGCTCCATGATGTGCCAGGTCAGCGTGATGATCTGCTGGCTGCGCTCGGCCAGCGGGATGAAGCTGTCGGGAAAGACCAGCCCACGCTGCGCGGATTGCCAGCGGACCAGTGCCTCCACCCCGGTCAGCTGGCCGGTAGCGAGTTCGAGCTTGGGCTGGAAGGCCAGAAACAGCTCGTCGCCGGCCATCGCCGCGGTCAGCTGCGACGGTGCGATCGGTGGCGGCGCCGGACGGCGGTTTTCCAGCAGGTGCTGCAGGACGCCGGGCTGAATTGGCTTCTGCAAAAAGCCCAGCATCGCCAGGCCGGTGCCGCGTCCCTGGGCGACGGCGCGCTCGAGGGTTGCCACCGAGGCGCTGCTGATCAGCACCACATCGGCGCGGACCCGCTTTTCCTGCAGGAAGTGCATGACATCCTGGCCGGTGAAATCGCCCAGGTCCATGTCCAGAAAGATCAGTTCGGCGTCCAGCCGCTCGCTGTGCCAGGCCAGCTCCTCCAGCCCGCCGGCCACCTCGACCCGATAGCCGTGACGCTCCAGCAGGGCGCGCAGCAGCAGCTGGATCTCGATATCGTCATCGACGATCAGTGCACGGAGCCGCCGGGCCGTGGAGGCGGCTCGGGGCGAATCGTCGAGAGTGGGCGTCGAGGACATGGCATGCGATCTCATGGGTCGAGTCAGCCTCTCAGCATACGGCATGACGGCGCTCGATCGTTCGGCTCAGGCGACACATGTCACAGAAGTTCACATTTGCGACGACAGGCTGACCCGGTGAGGCGTCGCCGTCCGGGACTGGCGCGTCAGTGTTGTCTCGATGCGTGAGTAAAGCGCCCGCAAATCGCCGGGCAGCTCGGCGACCGCACGGCGCTGATCGATGTAGTAGGCGCGACGCAGGCCGTGGAAGGTCACGGGCTCGCCGACGCAGGTGAAGCGCAGGCCGTGGATCGCCAGGCGCCGCGGCAGGCGGTGCTGCATCATGGCGAAGACATGATGCCGGCCGGCCAGACCGACCAGTGCCGTCGCCGCCAGAAACAGGCCGACGCCGATCAGCGCAAAGCCGGCGCGCTCCTCGGGCGGGAACAGCGAGGGGGCGTCGGGACGGCCGCGGGTGTCCGCCCGGTGGCGAAAGGCCGGGGAGATGGCCAGCCGGGAAATCTCGCAGAGACGATCGCGCGGCAGACGCTCCGGATGCAGGGTGGGATGGGTCAGGCTGTCCCGGCAGTGCGCCTCCAGGGGCAGCCGGCGCAGCGCGTCGGGGCCGTCCGTCAGGGCCGGTACCAGGCGCACGCAGCCTGCCGGAATCCCGCTGGCGCGGTGCTCGAGCAGCACGATCAGGGACGCCGTGTCGTGCTCGTCGTACTCCAGGTGCGCGTCGGGGTCCTCGTGCATCCGGTAATCGAGTTCCCGGCGAAAGACGGCGTGACGCAGGGCATAGGCCCGTTCCCGCAGCACGGGGGTAGTGGCTAGATGGAAATCAAACGTCGCCTCGAAACGATCCAGTGCATTCACGACAAGTCCCTTTCTGAAAGGGGCGCTGGGCCCCGATTGGTTGTGATTATGGTGAGTCTTCCGAACCGCCCTGCACGTACTCGGTCGCCGGGGAGCGGTCGACATCGATGACGTCCGCCACCGCCATGGGGCGGCCGATGTAGAAGCCCTGGGCATAGGTGATGCCGTAGGCGGCGAGCAGCGGCAGCATGCTTTCGCGATCGACGAACTCGGCGATAGTGCGCTTGCCGAAGCCGTTGGCGATGTCGGCGATGGCCTTGACGATCAGGCGGTCCTCGGGGCTGTCGATCAGCTTCTGGATGAACGAGCCGTCGATCTTGATGTAGTCGGCGGGCAGTTGACCCAGGTAGTGGAAGCTGCTGAAGCCGACCCCGAAGTCGTCGAGTGCCGTCCGGCAGCCCAGCTCGCGGATGCCCTGCAGGACGCCGCGGGCGGTGGCGAAGTCGGTGACCGCGGCGGTTTCGGTGACCTCGAGAATCAGCCACCGCGGGTCGGCGCCGGAGGCCGCCAGGGCGTCGGCGAGGAAACCGGTCAGCCCCGGATCGTGGAGCGACTGGCCGGACAGGTTGACCGCCAGACTGATGCCGCGCTGCTGCAGGCGCGCCAGCAGCGACAGGCTGTGACGCAGTACCCAGCGGTCGAGTTCGACGATCTGCCCGCTGCGTTCGGCGATGGGGATGAACAGACCGGGCATCACCGGATTGCCGTTGTCGCCGTGCATGCGCAGCAGCGCCTCGTAGTGACGGACACGGTTGTCGGCGAGGTGCAGAATGGGTTGCAGCACCAGTTCGAAGTCGTCGTCGCGCAAGGCCTGGCGGATGCGCTCCACCCAGTAGACGCGCTGCTGCAGCTCCTCCCGCGAGCGGTGCACCATCGACAACTGGTGCCAGCGCTGGCTGCCGTTTTCCTTGGCCTTGTACATGGCCAGGTCGGCACTCGCCATCAGGTCGGTGGGGGTCAGTCCGTGTTCGGGGTAGAGCGCAATGCCGATGCTGCCCATGGCCCGATGGCGGCGCCCGGCGACCGAGAAATCGATCATCTCGAGTACCTGGACGATGCGCCGGGCCACCTGGTCGGCCTGGGCCTCCCGGGCATCCTGAAGCAGGATCGAGAACTCGTCGCCGCCCAGTCGGGCGATGACCGCCTCCTGGCCGAGCTCTTGGGACAGCGCCTCGGCGACCAGCTTCAGCAGCTGGTCGCCGGCGTTGTGGCCGCTGAGCTCGTTGACCTCCTTGAACTGATCGAGATCGAGGAACAGAACGGCACCCCGGGCCTCGGGCGTCAGCGACTTTTCGAGGACCTCCTGGAAGTAGCGGCGGTTGTAGAGGTTGGTCAGCGGGTCGCGATGGGCCAGCCAGGAGAGGCGGTCCTCGGCCTGTTTGCGGTCGGTGATGTCCAGCCCCACCGAGATCAGGGTGCCGGCAGCATGCCCCTCGCCGGGCAGCGGGGCATGGAACCAGGCGATGGTCCGCCGCTCGTTGTCGGGAGTAATCAGCGTGCCCTCTTCCTGGCCGGGGCGCGCCGGCGTTCCCGGTGCCTGATCCACCCGGAAGCAGGCAGCGAACGTCTGGCCCAGCAAGTCTTCCCGCGGGCGTCCCGAGAGGGTTTCGGCGAAGTGGTTGACCAGGGTGATGTAGCCACGGGCGTCCTGGGTGAGGATCAGCACGTGCGCCGTGTCCAGCAGCCCGGCGACGAAGTCGCGCTCCTGGCCCAGCTCGGTCAGGCGCTGGGTCAGCTCCCGGTCACGGCTGGAGACGGTGTGCTCGAGGGTTTCCAGCTGCTCGGCCAGTTGCAGGGTGGTGCGTTCGAGCGTATCGATCTCGTCGGTATACAGGCGGGTGCCGGGCGGCAGGGCCTGGCGGACCTGGGTAAAGTCGCGCCGTGCCAGCCGCGGCAGTAGCGTGGACAGCAGGCGCAGGCGCGCCATGGGCCGCCACAGGATCAGCAGCAGCAGTGCCTCGGCCGCCAGCCAGCCGACCAGCGCCAGGACCAGAATATGGCGGGTGTCGCGGCGGATGGCGTGTACTTGCGGGGTGATGTCGGCGAGCATCACCAGATAGCCGTTGGAGGGAAAACGGGTGGCGTCGTCCAGCGGGAAGGCGGTGAGCTCGTAGGTTCGGTCGCCGCGCTCGAAGGTCCAGGGGCGATCGGTCAGGCGCGACAGCGGTACCTGGTTGGCGGCCTCGCGCAGCACCGGCATGCTCTGTTGCTGATTCGTCAGGGTCAGCAGGGCGCCCTGCCAGTCCGCAAGATAGCGCTCCTGACGCGGATAAATCGGTGCCTGGGGCGAGATGATCACCCGTGGCGGCCCGGTGACCAGCAGGGCGACATCGCCGTCGCTCATGCGCTGCGCGACGCGGGTCAGGTCGGCCAGTGAACGTGACAGTACCACCACACCCACGCTGGTCCCGCGTGCCAGTACCGGAACCACCGCATACTGACGGCAGTCGCGTACGCAGCGCAGCTGGGTGAGCGGCTGCTCGTCCGCCATGACGGTGCGGGTCCATTCCGCCAGGGGCGGGTCGTCATCGGCAAGCGGCTGACCGCGCTGGCCGAGCAGCACGCCCCGG
Source organism: Halomonadaceae bacterium T82-2 (assembly GCA_001577635.1). GTDB lineage: Bacteria > Pseudomonadota > Gammaproteobacteria > Pseudomonadales > Halomonadaceae > Modicisalibacter. The sequence continues at coordinate 64,608 of LSBP01000008.1, forward strand.
TCATCAAGAATGCTCAGGGCGTCGACCCCGACATCCAGCTGCAGCGTGGGCCAGAAGGGGTCGATGGCCAGCGACACCCGGGTCGGACTGCCGGAGCGCACGGCGGCGCCCAGGTTGTCCGAGGCCGCGGCCAGGCTCGCCAGCTGGGCCAGCATGCCGGCCGAGCGGTTTACCGCCAGCCGGTATTCGCGCTGGCGGGCCTGGTAGATGGTCTGGCGGGACTGGCGAAACTGCTCGGTCAGGCTTTCGTGGCCGATGAACGTGAACAGCGAGGCGGTACCCAGCAGCAGCAGGCTGGTCAGCACGATGGCGCGCCAGGTCAGGCTGAAGCGGGGGCGGTCGTCGCTAGCGGTGCGGTGTCGCATGGGCAGCATCGTCCATCGGGTTCACGAAGCGGGCCTCGGCTCAGAAGCGAAAGGAGGCCTGGAAGAGCAGCAGGTTCCAGTACTTGGCCGGCGGTGGCGAGGCGGTGGTGACGGGCAGCCAGGCGGTGCCTTCGATGTTGTGCCACTCCGCGGCCAGCATGAATCGGGGCGAGGGCTGCCAGCGCAGGCCCCCGGTGACGTCGCGGGCGTAACGGGCGTAGGCCGGGCCGCCGCCGGCGGCCTCGAAGGCCGAGCCGTCGCGGTCGTCGCGATCGCTGATCAGGCTGTCGTAGCGCAGCAGCCACTGCCAGTCGTCGGCGAAGCGGCGGGTGTACTGCACATACCAGCTTTCGCCCACCTGGCTGGTGTTGTAGGCCGGGTTGGCGAAACCATCGAGGGCAATGCGGCGCAGCGCGTACTCCGCGGTCAGGCTCCAGAGCGCCTCGTTGTACTGCACCGAGAGGATCCACGGCTGGAAGCGGAAGCGGCCGTCGTCGAGCGTGGCCGTGCCATGCTCGTAGCCGGCGCGGACATCGGCGGCGCTCAGGGCGGTAATCCAGTGGCCGCCGTCGTCCTCGAACAGTACCTGGCCGATGTAGGAGGTCCGGCCGTCGAAGGAGCCGGGCGACGCGGCGAGTCCCAGGGTGGCGTCAAGGTCGTCACCGGTCTGCGGCTGCCCGACGCCGGCCTGGAAACGCAGGGTGCCGGCGTCCAGGTATTCCTCGTCGTAGAGCGAGACACCGTCGGCGGCCAGCGCCAGCGAACGGGTCCTTTCGAAGTAGATCGACTGTGGCAGCAGGATGCTGGGGCGTGTGAAGGCCACGTCCCGCGTCTGGTTGTAGAAGCCGAAGGGGTTCTTGAAGCGCCCCAGCTGGATGCCCAGCCGCCGGTCGCGACTGGAGAGGGCCTGATAGTCGACCACGCCGTGATCCAGCACCGGCGTGGCATCGCCATCACCGGTGCGACGGCTGAGCCACTGGGCCGAGACCAGCACGTCGCGATACGGGCGCAGGGACAGGTTGAGGCCGAGTTCGGTGTAATCGAAGCTGCCGCCCCCCTGGCTGCTGGGGCCGAAAAGGTCGTTGTCGTCGCTGATCAGCCAGGCCTGGCTGAGAAAGCCGTGCACCTGGAAGGTGTCCATGGCGTCGCCGGCGCGGGACGCGGTGGGCAGGGCGCCGAGCAGCACCAGCGCCAGCCCCGCGACGAGGCGTTCAGTTCGCCAGCGATATGACATGCACGCTGTCCTCCAGGTGATCACGTTCGAGATAGCCGATGGCGCCGGGGGTGCTGGCCACCTGCTGCAGCATGGCCTGCTGGTCGTCGGCCTGATAAGGCGCCTGCCCGGTACCCGAGAAGACGGCTCGGTCCCAGGCCAGTTGCAGTTGATGCGGATAGACATTGAGCCGCGACTTGGCAAAGCGCTTGTGCACGGGGTGGTTGCCCGGCAGCACGAAGACGCTGACGCCTCGTCCGTCCGGCCAGGTGCGCTGGCGCATGGCGAAGATGGCGCGGGCCATGTCATGGGAGAGGGTGGTCACCTCGACGTCCGGGTTGGCGATCACTACGACCTCGTCGGCCCCGGCCGCGCCCATCGGCAGCCATAGCAGCCACAGACACAGCCAGCGCTGCACCAGCCTCCCTATTTCGGGCAGGCGGTAGCTCCCGAATGCCACGCGGGACGCATGGCCACGGGACGGTTTCCGTATGCGGGAAACGGCGCGGCGTGTTCTCCCTGCCCGTCTCGAACTCATGGCGTGATCTCGTCGCCCTGCTGCCTTGTCATTGTCAAGCGGGGTACTCGTTCCCGGTATGCCTTCCCGGTACTCCTTTTCCCGGCATTCTTTCCCGGTACTTTCTCATACTAGCGTGCCGGGTGAATTCGTCATCAACGCAGGGCCGGCAGCTGGATAGTCTCGGAAAAAAGTCTGACAAGAGTACGTTGCTTTATCAGTGACTGTGCTAATTAAACTTCGCGCATGATGGGCTGGATTTCTCGTGGTTCCGGTACCAGATCGCATCATGCTTGGCGCAAGAGCATGACAATATAAGCGGGAGTCGGCAATATTATGAAGTGATATAGATGGAAAAAATCACATAAGTTAACAGTCCGGGCGCGATTGCCTCGGGATACCTTCGCGGAGCGGGCATGACGGGGGTCAACGCGCGGTGAAGCGGGCCCGGCTAGACTCGAGCGAGTCGGGAGCGATCCTCGGAGGCCGCCATGCGTGCGATGCAACTGCAACAGCTGGGTAACGTGTCCCATCGGGCGGCGCTTCTCGCCTGTCGCGAAGTGCCGGAGCCGAGCCCCGCTCCAGGTCAGGTGCTCATCGCCGTGGCGGTCTGTGGTGTCTGCCATACCGAGCTCGACGAGATCGAAGGGCGCCTGCCGCCGCCGCGCCTGCCCGTCATTCCGGGCCATCAGGTCGTGGGGCGCATCATCGGCGTCGGCGAGGGCGTGGATCGTCAGCGGCTCAATGAGCGCGTCGGCGTCGGCTGGATCGCCTCGGCCTGCGGCGACTGCCCGGCGTGTCGGGCGGGGCGCGAGAACCTGTGCCCCGAGTACACCGCCACCGGGTGCGATATCGACGGCGGCTATGCCCAGCGGATGGTGGTGGATGCGCGCTTCGCCTGTCCGATGCCGGAGGCGCTGGATGCCGCCGAGGCGGCGCCGCTGCTGTGCGCGGGGGCGATCGGCTACCGCGCCCTGCGTCTGGCGGCACTCGACAACGGCGAGCCGCTCGGGCTGACCGGCTTCGGCGGCAGTGCCCACCTGGTGCTGCAGATGGCCCGGCATCGCTATCCGGACTCGCCGCTGTACGTCTTCGCGCGCAACGCCGCGGAGCGGGAGTTCGCCCGACAGCTGGGGGCGCACTGGACCGGCCATACCCATGAGCGGCCGCCGCGCCCGCCGGCGGCGATCATCGACACCACCCCGGCCTGGGAGCCGATCGTCGCCGCGCTCGGCTATCTGGCGCCGGGCGGACGGCTGGTGGTCAATGCGATTCGCAAGGAACGGCGGGATCTCGAGGCCCTGCTGGGGCTGGATTACCCGACGCACCTCTGGCGGGAAAAGTCCCTGCAGTCGGTGGCCAACGTCACGCGGCGGGATATCGTCGAGTGCCTGGCGCTGGCTGCGGAGATCGGCCTGCGGCCCACGGTGCGCTGCTTCGACCTGGCGGACGCCAACCAGGCGCTCCTCGAACTCAAGACCCGCGCGGTACGCGGGGCCAAGGTACTGCGAATCGGTTCATGATCGCGCCGCTGCCGCGCCGGGCCGTCGGGGTCCGGCGCGGCGGGGCATCACTGGATGTCGAGACGCCGGCGACGGGCTTCCCGCAGCTTGGGAAGGACCAGCTCCAGCATGCCGTCCTTGAAGGAGGCGCTGGCATTGTCGGCATCGATGTCACCGGGCAGCGTCAGCGTGCGGGCGAAGGACGACTGGGCGATCTCGCTGCGATAGAACTCGCCGCTTTCCTCCTCCTCGGTGCTCTTGTGCTCGCCCTTGATGGTGACCCGATTGTCACTGATCGACACGTCCAGCTCGTCGCGCGAGATGCCGGGGATCTCGGCACGCAGCACGAATTCGTTGTCGCGTTCGATGAGATCGACCCGCGGTGCCCGCGGGGCGGCAAGGTCGAAGCGATCCCAGGCCTGGCGCTCCCGGAACAGCGGACGCATCCAGCCACGATCGAAGAAGCGTTCCAGCATGTGGTCGAACTCCTCGAAGGGGGTGAGTGCCTGGCCGCTCGGGCGGGCCGTGGGCGACGGCTCGCGTGCGGGTGCGGCTTCCTTCATCTCGCTGACGTTGCTCGTGTCACTGCTTGGCTTGGCCATGATGACCCTCCCGCCATGGTGGCGATCCGGAAAACGTGAAAGACGCGGGCAAGCCCTTGCCGGCTTGCGGATAAAAAGATAGTCATGCCAGGCGAGGGGATGGCTTGATGGCCGTCAAGACACGGTGATGGCGTGCGGTGAATCGGCAGGGAAGATGACAGGGCGCAAGGGTCTGCTACCTTGAGTAGGCGATTCGGCGGGAGGCGGCTGCATAGGAGGCGACATGCGCTATGAGCTCTACTACTGGCCGACCATTCAGGGGCGCGGCGAGTTCGTGCGTCTGGCGCTCGAGGATGCCGGTGCCGACTATATCGACGTGGGCAACGCCTCGGATGCCGGTATCACCGAGATCAGCGAGTTCCTGGACGGCGAGAGCACGCTCTACCCGCCGTTCGCGCCGCCGTTTCTCAGGGCCGGCGAGATCCTCGTCTCCCACGTGGCCAACATCCTGCAGTTCCTGGGGCCGCGGTTGGGGCTGGTGCCCGAGGGTGACGCGATCCGGCTCTGGGCCCACGGGCTTCAGCTCACCGTGACCGACTTCGTCGCCGAGATCCACGATGTCCACCACCCGATCAGTTCCGACGACTACTACGAGGCGCAGCGCGATACCGCCCAGGCGCGCGCCGAGGCGTTCCTCGAATCACGCCTTCCCCGCTTCCTCGGCTATTTCGAGCAGGTGATCGCGCAGAATCCCGGCAGCGACGACTGCCTGGTGGAGGGCGGGCACAGCTATGTCGACCTGTCGCTGTTCCAGGTCGTCAGTGGCCTGCGTTATGCCTTTCCGCGGGCCATGGAGGGCGCGATGCCCAATCACCCGGGCATCGCCGCGCTGGTCAGCCGGGTCGCCCGCCGCGAGCGCATCGCCGCCTACCTGAGTTCCGAGCGCCGGCTGCCGTTCAGCGAGCAGGGCATCTTTCGCCACTACCCCGAGCTGGACTCGCCACCGCCGACCTAGCCGGAGCAACCCGGCGGTGCGGAAGTACCCCTGCGGTTTTTTCGCGCCCCGACTGGCCACGGACCGCCCAACGATGGTAGAACGCCAGCGTAGGTCGGCCGGGTCGCGCACAACAACGCCAATCCATGACTCGCCGAGCATCCCCTCGGGCTCCGGGCTTTCAAGGTATCAGGACTGGCATGTTTCTCGACGATTTCCATACGGTGGCGGAAGGCTGGATCCGTATCACCGCCGCGCAGGCGAGCCGCTTCGCCAAGCAGATGGCCGGTGACTACAACCCCCTCCATGATGCAAAAGCGCGACGCTTCTGCGTTCCCGGTGACCTGCTCTTCGCGCTGGTGCTGGCGCGTCACGGGCTCTCTCAACGCATGACCTTCCACTTCCGCGGCATGGTCGGCGACGACGTTCCGCTGGCGGTCGAGGAACACGACGATGGCACCCTGCAGGTGGTCGATGCCGCCGGCAAGGCGTTCCTGGTGGTCGAGCGTGGCGGTGCCATCAGCCACGATGACGTCGCCATCGAGGCCTTCACCCGCCGCTACATCGCCTTTTCCGGGCGCAATTTCCCGCACTTCCTCAAGCCCCTGCTGGAGGAAAACGGCGTGATGTTCAACCCCCGGCGGCCGCTGGTGATCTACGACAGCATGGGTTTCACTCTCGACGCCTTGCCCGATGCCAGCCTGGCGGTGGAGTTCGACGGGGCCTCGTTCGAGGTCCAGGGCAAGCGCGGCGAGGCCCGCCTGGCCTTCCGCATGACCGCCGGCGGCGAGCCGATCGGCACCGGCGCCAAGAAGCTGGTGGTCAGCGGGCTGCAGCCCTACGACGCGACGGTGATGGACGAATTCGTCGAGGCCTTCAACCGGCGCAAGGCGCAATACGAGGCGTCCTGACGGCGTGCTCTGAAGACGGCTTGTCGGGGTCCCTCGCCCCGGCCGGGGCAGTCGCTGCTATGGTGGAGGGCTGCACCACGGGTCCCGAACGGCCATCCATCAGGAGGGAAACGTCATGACCGTATCGTCCAGTCTCTGGGACATGACGCTGGCGGGCTTTCGCGATGCCATCGAATCGCGCTCCACGCCGGGCTGCGGTGCCGCCGCGGCGGCCTCGGCAGGGCTCGGGCTGGCGCTGGTGCTCAAGGGGCTGCGCATCACCCGGGGCAAGCACGACGATGCGCCGGACGCCATGCACCGGGCGATCGAGCGCGCCGACGCGCTGCTGGCCCGGCTCGGCGACTACGCCGACGAGGACGTCAACGCCTTCGAGGCCTATCTGGCGGCCGTGAGGCTGCCCCACGACGACGAGGCCGCAGGCGAGCGGCGTGAGCGGGCCATCGCCCACGCCGCCGAGCGGGCCAATGCCGTGCCGCTGGGAGCCGCGCGGGTCTGTCGCGAAGGCCTGGCCCTGAGCGTCGAGGTCCTGGCGCTCACCGATGCCAACCTGCAGAGCGATACCCGCGCCGGCGCCTTGATGCTGCACTCGGGGCTGAGCGCGCTGCTGCTCGGTGTCGACGCCAATCTGGCGAGTCTCGATGACGACACCGAGCGCGAGGCGCTGACCCGTACGCGAGATGATCTGCAGGACGCCGCCGATCGCTGCCGCGACGAGCTGCTGCGGCAGGGCGCCCGGTGACAGGACAGACCTGACGGGCAAGGCCCGAATGAGTGACTACGCTGTTGAGGAGTGAGCGGCGTCGTCATGAAAGTGCCGCTCCAGGGAAGACCTTCACCCATGGCAAGGAGCCAGTCATGTCACTCCATCACGGCAGGCATTGTTCGCATTGTTCTTCCCTCGGCGCGGCGGGCGCCATCGGCCTGGGGCTGGTGGCCGGCGTGGCCGCGGCGGCCGGTGTGCTGGCGGGGCGCAGGGCCGCCACCACCGCGCGGCTGAGCCGGGGCCATCCGCGCAAGCATCGCCTGCTCGACGCCGCCTCCAGCACCCTGCAGCGCAAGATTCCGCTGGAGGCCATGAGCACCTACCTCAACGGCTTTCACATGTATGCCGACGACATGGGGCGTCAGGTCGAGGCTTCGCACTATTGCATTCACCTCGAGCCCGACCTCCATCAGTGCGTGATCTTCGACTCCAACCGGCCCGATGCGCGGCTGATCGGCATCGAGTACATCATCAGCGAGGCGCGCTTTCGCGCACTGCCCGAGGCGGAAAAGCGCCTCTGGCACAGCCATCACTACGAGGTGAAGTCGGGGCTGCTGGTGGCGCCGGGCATTCCCGAGCTGGCCGAGCACGCCTACTTCGAGGATCTCGTCACCACCTACGGCAAGACCTTCCACACCTGGCAGTACGATCGTGACGATTTCCCCTACGGCGTGCCGCAGCTGATGATGGGCTTCACCGGGGACGGCCAGGCCGATCCCGCGCTGGTGGCGGCCCGTGACCGGCGGCTGGGCCTCTCGACCGACTGGCGGCGCGAGAAGCGCAGCGACATCCCCGAGCCGGCGGTCGCACCCGGCGCCAATGTCTGGGAAAGCGGCCAGAGCGTCCAGACCTCGCTGGAGGCGCGCCCCTTCAAGCGCTGAGGGCAGGTCGGCCGCGCCGGGCCGGCGGGCGACGCGTGACGGAAACGTCATCGTGTGGTCCCGGGCCTGTCATCTGCGTCGCGGATACTCCGGTCAGCGTGACGACACGGAGGAGAACGCGACATGACCCTGACTCGCAGAGACTTTCTCGCCCGGGGCTCGCGCCTGGGACTCGGGGTGCTGGGCGGCAGCCTGCTCGGCGCCCCGGCGATCGTGATGGCCGAGGCGCGGCGGCCGCAGGTGGTGTCCGGCGTGATGAGCGGCGACATGCTCAGGGATCGGGCGATGCTCTGGGGCCAGGCGGACCGCCCGGCACGGATGTGGCTCGAGGTGGCCGACAATCCCGAGTTCCGCGGTGCCCGGACGCTGCCGTCGCTGGACGTGCTGCCGGACACCGACCTGATCGGCAAGGTCGATGCCACCGGGCTGGGCGGCCGGGACACGCTGCACTATCGGCTGCGCTTCGCCGCGCTGGGCGATGAGCGCGCCGTCAGCGAGCCGGTGACCGGCCGGTTGCGCCTGCCGCCACGCCAGCCGCGCGACGTGCGCTTCGTGTGGTCGGGCGACGTGGTCGGCCAGGGCTGGGGCATCGACGAGTCGCGCGGCGGCATGCGCATCTTCGAGACCATGCGCCGCCAGCAACCGGACTTCTTCATCCACTCCGGCGACAGCGTCTACGCCGACGGGCCGCTCGAGGAAACGGTGGACCTCGGCGGTGGCGAGCTCTGGCGCAACCGGGTCACCCCGGCCAAGCGCAAGGTCGCCGAGACCCTGGCCGAGTACCGGGGGCAGCACGCCTACAACCGACTCGATGTCAACTATCGGCGTTTCACCGCCGAGGTGCCGATGCTGGCCCAGTGGGACGACCACGCGACCCTCAACAACTGGTATCCGGGCGAGATCCTCGACGACCCGCGCTACACCGAGACGAACGTCTCGCTGCTCGCCGCCCGCGCCCGCCGGGCCTTTCTCGAGTATGCGCCGATCCGGCTGGCGCCCGACGCGCCGCAGCGCATCTACCGGCGCTTCGCCTATGGCCCCGGGCTCGAGGTGTTCATGCTCGACATGCGCAGCTACCGCGGCCCCAACAGCGACAATCGTCAGGACACCGCCTCCGACGACACGGCCTTTCTCGGCGAGAGCCAGTTCGCCTGGCTGCGCCGGGCGCTCAAGCAGTCCACCGCGACCTGGAAGGTGATCGCCGCCGACATGCCGATCGGCCTGAACGTGCCGGATGGCGACAGCTTCGACGCGGTGGCCAACGGCGACGACGGCCGGCCGCTGGGGCGCGAGCTGGAGCTGGCCCGGCTGTTCAAGGCGATCCGCGACGACGACATCCGCAACGTGGTGTGGCTGACCGCCGATGTCCACTACACCGCCGCCCATCACTACGCGCCGGAGCGTGCCGCCTTCCGGCAGTTCGCGCCGTTCTGGGAGTTCGTCAGCGGTCCGCTCAATGCCGGCACCTACGGGCCCAACACCCTCGATGGCACCTTCGGCCCCGAGGTGGTGTTCAGCAAGGCGCCGCCCGACGGCCAGGCCAATCTGCCGCCCTCGGCGGGCTATCAGTTCTTCGGCCAGGTCGATCTCGATGGCGAGAGCGAGGCGCTCACCGTGACGCTCAAGGACATGGACGGCACGGCCCTCTATCGGAAGATGCTGGAGCCGCAGCGCGCACCGGCCTGACGGCAGCCTGCCATCGCCCGACAATCGCAGGCGGCGGTGCCTGGCGATGGTCGAGTGGCGGGTCACCGCGTTGGCTCGCGCCACTCGGTCAGCCAGAACAGCACGCCGATCAGCCCGAACGCCGCGCCCAGCGCGCAGGCCCCGGTCCAGCCGGCGAGGGTGTAGAGCCAGGCCGCGCCCGCCGAGCCCAGCGCGCCGCCCAGGAAGTAGCAGGTCATGTAGGCGGTAGTGATACGGCTGCGGGCTTCCGGGCGAATCTGGTAGATGGCGCCCTGGTTGAGGATCTGGTTGCCCTGCACGCCGATGTCGAGCAGGACGATGCCCAGCACGATCGCCGCCAGCTCATGGGCGAACAGCGCCATCACCAGGAAGCTCAGCGTGATCAGGCTCAGGAAGCTCAGCGTGATCAGGCTCAGGAAGCTGCCGGTGCCGATCCGCGACAGGCCGCGATCGTGGAGGCTGCCGGCGACGTTGGCGCACAGCGCGCCGGCGGCGCCGAGCAGGCCGAACAGCCCGATCACCGAGTCGGGGTAGCCATAGGGCGCCTCGGCGAGCAGGAAGGGCAGGGTGGTCCAGAAGACGCTGAAGGTGGCGAAGCCGGCCGCGCCATAGACGATGCGCCGGCGCAGCAGCGGCTCCTCGCGCATCAGGGTCAGCACCGAGGCCAGCAGCGACGCATAGGACAGCGAGGTCTGGCCCGGTTCGCGCGGCAGCAGGCGGGCCAGCAGCAGCGCCTGACAGACCATGACCCCGGCCGCCAGCCAGTAGACCGCCCGCCAGCCCAGCGCATCGGCGAGCCCGCCGGAGACGGTGCGCGCCAGCAGGATGCCCAGCAGCAGTCCGGTCATCACCCGGCCCACCACGCGGCCGCGCTGGTCGTCGTCGGCCAGGTGCGCGGCGAAGGGCACCAGGATCTGCGCCACCACGGCGGTCAGGCCGGTGGCCAGGGCGCAGAGGATGAACAGCTCGATGGTCGGGGCCAGGGCGGTGCCGACCAGCGCCACGGCGGTGGCCAGCGACACCGTGACGATCAGCCGGCGGCGCTCGATCAGGTCGCCCAACGGGACAAGCAGCACCAGGCCGGCCGCGTAGCCGAGCTGGGTCATGGTAATGATCATGCCCGCCGTGCCCCGCGATACCGAGAAATCCCGGGCCAGGGTATCGAGCAGCGGCTGGGCGTAGTAGATGTTGGCCACCGCCACCCCGCAGGCCAGCGCCATGACGAAGGTCAGCAGGGCGTTGGGACGCAGGGACGTCGCGGGGGCTGCCGGAGTGTCGGTCACGTTGTCCATCTCCGCCTCAACCGTGCTGGGTGCCGTCGTTGCTGACATCGATGTCCACCTCGACCATCATGCCCGGGCCGATCAGCTGGGCGGGGCCGTCGTCGAGGGCGATGCGTACCGGGATGCGCTGGGTGATCTTGGTGAAGTTGCCGGAGGGGTTGGGATCCGGCAGCAGCGCGAACTGGCTGGTCGCGGCGCGGCCGATAACCGTCACGTGGCCATGGAAGGGGCGATCCGGGTAGGCGTCAACGGTGATGTCGACCGGCTGACCGACGCGCAGTTCGCCGATGTCGGTTTCCTTGATGTTGGCCTCCACCCAGAGCTTGTCGGGGTTGTGCATCATCAGGATCGGCTGGCCGGCACTGACGTATTCGCCCGCATCGACCAGCGTCTTGTTGACCACGCCGCCGATCGGGCTGGGCACCGTCAGGTCGGCGATGCGCAGCTTCTCCTGCGACAGCTTGGCCCTGGCCTGGGCCAGCTCCTGCTTGGCCACCTTCAGCTGGGAGCGCAGCACCGAGGGGTTGGGCAGCGGCATCTGCGTGAAGCCGACCTCGGCGTTGTCGGCCTGGGCCTGGCTGACCGCGACTTCCTGCTGGGCCTGCTGGTACTCCGCCTGGGCGGCCAGATACGCATAGTAGTTGGCATCACGCTGCTGCTGCGACACCGAGTGCTGGTCGAGCAGGGCATCGGAGCGCTTGTAGTCCTTGCGCGCCTGCACCAGCCGGGCCTTGGCGGCGGCCATGGCGGCCTTGCTGGCGGCCAGTTCCTGCTGGGTCATGTTCAACCCGCCCTTGAACTGCTTCTCGGCAAGCTTGAGCCGCTCGCGCTGGTAATCAAGGCGGGCCTGCATGGCGGCCACGCCGGCCTTGAGGGTCTTGAGCTTTTCCTCGTCGGGTCGGCTGTAGAGGCGGGCCACCGTATCGCCCTTGTCCAGCCGGTCGCCCTCGGTGATGGAAAAGTCGGTGACCCAGCCTGCCAGGCGGCTGCTGACGGTGACCTGGTCGGCCATTACCCGCGCGTCCTGGGCGCTGACGTGGGTCAGGCGATGATGGATGGCAAAGCCAGCCCACACCGCGCAGGCGAGCAATGCCACGGCGAGTAGCGTCAGCTTGGTGCCCTTGCCGGGGCGGCGGGAAACGGCATTCGACGTCGATGATGTCATGATGACGGAATCCTTGAGCGAACGAACGGGAAGAACGGGTCAGGCACGCTGCCAGCGGCTGAGCAGGATCGACGGCACCGCCACTATCAGCAGACTGCCGACCAGCAGCCAGAAGCCGTCCTGGTAGGCGAGGATCGAGGCCCAGATCGCCTCGACACGGCCCATCAGATAGCCGGCCATGGCCGACTGGTGGATATCCGGTACCCCCAGGTGGCCGGCCAGCTGCGACAGCTGGCCGAGCTGCTCCCGGGCCAGGGTGTTGTCGGCGGTGACCCCGGCATTGAGATGCTGGCCGTGCAGGGCGGTGCGCCGGTCGAGCAGGATCACCAGGCCCGCCGTACCCAGCGCGCCGCCCAGCTGCATGACGAAGTTGATCGCCCCGGAACCGTGCCCGGTGAGCTCGCGGGGCAGGGCGGCGATGGCGTTGGACAGCGTGGGCGGCGGAAAGGCCGCCATGCCGATGGCCATGATCGCCATGTTGCCGGCCAGGAAGGCGAAGGAGGTGTTCCAGTCCATCTGCGCCATGTGCCAGACCGCGATCATCGTGCAGGCCAGTCCCGGCAGGGTGATCCAGTGCGGCGGGTAGCGGTCGCTCAGCCAGCCGACCAGGGGCACCAGTACGCCGAGTACCGCCGTCGATGGCACGAAGATCATCCCCGCGCTCACCGGGCTGTAGTGCAGCACCGACTGCACGAACTGCGGCAGCAGGTACATGATGCCGTAGAACGAACCACCGAAGAGCAGCATCGCCAGGATGCCGACCATGAAGATCCGGTAGCGGAAGATCGCCAGGTCGATCAGCGGATGCGCGGTGCGCCGCTGCCAGGCGACGAAGATGGTGCCACAGAGCAGCGAAGTGCCGATCAGCTCGGGGATGCGCGGGTCGTACCAGCCCCAGCGCTGGCCGTTGGAGAGTGCCGCGAGCAGCGCGAACACCGCGATGAACAGCAGTATCGTGCCGGCCCAGTCGAAGGGCGGGCGCGGCCCCTTGCCCTCGCGGGGCGGCAGGAAGAAGTAGCCCATCGCCACGGCGGCCGCGCAGATCGGCAGGGTGATGAAGAACACGTAACGCCAGGTGAAGTTCTCCACCAGCCAGCCGCCGATCACCGTGGCCAGCGTCAGCGGCAGACCCAGGCACATGCCGTACATGGCCACCGCCATGCCGCGGCCCTCGGGCGGGTAGGCGGCGAACAGTGCCTGCATCGCCACCGGGCGGATCAGCCCGGTCATGGCGCCCTGGATGACGCGGGCGGCGATCAGCATCGTCATGCCCTGGCCCAGCCCGCCGAGAATCGACGCGGCGATGAACACCAGCAGCAGCCCCATGAAGGTGGCCCGCTGGCCGACCGCCGAGACCAGCCACGGGGCGATCAGCAGCGACACCGTGGTCGAGGCCAGAAAGCCGGTGGACAGCCACTGCACCTGGGAGGCGCTCATGCCGAAGGCGCCCTTGATGTAGGGGATCGCCACGTTGACGATGGTGATCGACATGCCCAGCGCCACCAGCCCCAGCATCACCGTGAGCGTGACCCACAGCTTGTAGCGGGGGCCGTAGCGTTCGAACAGCAGATCCACCTGGCTCATGACCGATACCTCCCCGGCGGCAGGACCGGACAGGAAGGGACGTTATCGAACACAGGAACCTCTCCTCGTGTTGTGCCGGGCCACCGCTCGCGCAAGCAGGCGGGCCGGTTTCCCGGGAATGACGGGAAACCGGCCCGAAGCCTCGAACAGCCAGCAGTGGCACAAGTCAGGCGCTAACAAGTAGCCTAAACATCGTTTGATAGCTAAATATCATAACGTATCCGGGCGATGTGTCACAGAGGCCGGGTACCCGTCGTCGGCAACACGGGTGAACAAGCCGTGCGGGCACGGCCCGGGGGCTTCACTCGAGAAACGCCGCGACGGTGGCGAGAACCGCTTCCGGACGTTCCCGGTGGGGGACATGGCCGCAGCCGGGCAGCAGACGCAGCATGGCGGGGCCGGCGGCATGCGCGACGAGTCGTTCGGGATGGCGAGGCGAGCCATACTCGTCACGATCGCCGTGCAGGGCCAGCAGCGGGCAGGGCACCCGGGTCATCACGCCGGCAAGGTCCCAGTCGCGAAACGCCTCGTCCAGCCAGGTGTCCACCCAGGCATCCAGGACCCAGCGGGCCCTGTCGCCGTGATAACGAGCCAGTCGCGCCAGCTGCTCCGGCGCGGCGAAGGCCCGTTTCGCCTCGCGCACGCCGTCGAGCGTGCGTGTTTCGACAAAACTCATGGCCGACTCGGTCACCAGGCCCCGGCAGGTTTCGGGGAAGGCCATCGCGACATGTGCGGCCATGGCGCCGCCCACGCTGTGGCCGAAGGCGATGAAGTGCGTCAGGGCCAGGTGGGTGTGTATCGCCGCGAAGGCCTCCTGCGGCTCCGTCTCGATGAAGTCGAGCGGCAGTCGCCCGGGGCAGGGATCGGAGCGACCGAAGCCGAGCCGGTCGTAGGCGATCACCCGGCGGCACGTGGCCTCGGCCAGTTGCGCGGGGAAGTCGCGCCACAGGGCGCTGCATCCCAGCGACTCGTGGAACAGCACGATGGGCGGGGCATCGGCGACACCCGACGGCTGCCAGCTGCGGACGAAAAGGCGGCCCCGGGGGGTGGGAACCCGAGTATCGTGGATGGTGGGTGGCGTCATGCGATGAGTCCCTGATGTGGCGTGTGGTGGCGCTGGCGTCAGCGTGACACCCCCGATGTGCCGGCGTCGAGCCATGCCGTAATGCGCCCTTTCGCGTTGCCGCCATCGGTTGCGCGGGCTATGTTGGCCGACGCGATCAATCCGAGAGGAAGGGGACGGCATGAAGCAGTACGCGGTAGTGGCGCACGATTACTCGGATGACGAGGCGCTTGAGCGACGCCTGAGCCGTCGGGAAGCCCATCTGGAAGGCATCCGGCAGCTCGCCAGTCAGGGGCGATTCATCAGTGGCGGGGCGATTCTCGATGATGCCGGGCGCATGGTCGGTTCCAGCGTGCATGTTCAGTTTCCCGACCGTCGGGAACTGGACGACTGGCTGGCGACCGAGCCCTACGTGACCGGGAAGGTCTGGGAGCGGATCGAGATCCGTGAGGTCAAGCTCTTCGATCCAGGCGCCTGATGCCATGACCGATCGGACACCGCTCGCCGCGCGCATTCGTCACCTTCTCGGGACGACGCCCCGCGAGGCGCTTCCCATGACCTATCAGCAGGTCGCCGGAGCACTCGGGCTCGAGCCGCCGCGAACCATTCAGCAGGTGGCTCTGGCACTGGAGGAAACGATGCGGGAAGACGCCGAAGCGGAGCGGCCCTTGATGGCGGCGCTGGTCGTCAGTCGACAAGGGCAGGGCCTGCCCGCCCGAGGCTTCTTCGATCTCGCCGTGGCGCTGGGGCGCTTCCCCGAGGAACCGTCACGGCATGTCGAGGCCTGGCAGGAGGCGTATCGGCAGGCCCTGGCGGCGAGGGGAAAGCCATTGACTCATGTTTCAGGAACGCAAAAACACCAAGGCCCGCCGAAGCGGGCCCTGGTGCTCGAAGCCTTGCGGCTCGAAAGCGCGATCTAATCGATATTAGAGCGGCTTGATGTTCGCAGCCTGCAGGCCTTTCTTGCCCTGAGTGACGTCAAAGGAAACCTGTTGACCGTCCTGCAGAGACTTGAAGCCGTCAGCCTGAATTTCGGAGAAGTGGGCGAACAGATCGTCACCGCCGTCAGCGGGAGAAATGAAGCCGAAACCCTTGGAGTCGTTGAACCACTTGACTGTGCCAGTTGCCATGATCGAATTCCTTATGCGTTGAACGCTTTTGCGGTTACCGGGGACACCCCGGAATGAAGTGGGTGAGACAAGAGATATGTCCAGGTAACCGAATGCTTCGAGTACAACTGACAATATGCGACTTGCTAACCAACTGACGGCATAGTGCGGGCCTTTCGTTCTGGAGTCAAACAATTTTTGCCGGCCAGCCCAAAAAGACGGTGCTATATCGGTCGACGGGGGTCCGCGCAGCATGAGGGAACCCCCGGGGCCTGGGCGCCCCGCCGCCAGCCGATGAAGCCGTTCATGGCGTGGTGGCGACTGGCGGGGCTTCCCACCTCGCCCCGGTCAGGTCGCAGGAGACCTTCCACAGCCGCTCGGCCAGCATCGAATCGCGTGCCGCGGCGGTCATCCGGGCGCGTTTCGGTGCGCCGCGCGCCTCCCAGGGGCCGGCGGGGCCGAAATAGTCGCCCGGGCGCACCTCGTCGGCGGTGGCCGCATGCAGCACCGGGCGGGCACCGTCGGCGGCGGACTGGCTGATGAGAGGCATCAGCAGCCGGAACAGGCTGCCCACCAGGGCGCGGCTTCTGACGCCATGCTCGAACAGTGCCGTGCGCGACAGGCCGGGATGCGCCGCCACGCTGACCAGCTCCCAGCCTCGGGCGTCGCTGTGGCGTTGCAGCGCCTGGCTGAACAGCAGCATGGCCAGCTTGGACTGGCGATAGGCGCGCCAGGGATCGTAATCGCGTTCGCCGTTGAGATCATCGAAGGCGATGCGCCCGCTGCGGTGCGCCAGGCTCGACAGCTGCACGACCCGCGGTGCCGGTGCGGCCTGCAGCAGCGGCAGCAGCCGACTGGTCAGCAGGAAGTGCCCCAGGTAGTTGACGCCCAGCTGGCGCTCGAAGCCGTCGCGGGTCACCTCCCGCGTCGGCGGCGCCAGGAGGCCGGCGTTGTTGACCAGCCGATCCAGCCTGGCTTCCTGTGCCTGCACCGTGGCGGCGAAGTCGCGTACCGAGTCCAGGCTGTCCAGGTCGAGCGGCTCGAAGCGCACCGCCGCCTCGGGGAAGTTGGTGCACAGGGTCTCGACGGCGGCGCGGCCCTTTTGCGGGTGGCGCGCGGCGACGATGACGCGATAGCCCCGCTGCACCAGACCGCGAGCGGTCTCGAACCCCAGCCCGGTATTGGCCCCGGTGACGATCGCCAGCGGGGCGGCTTCGTGACGGTCATTCATGGGGTCAGGCGTTGCCGACCGTCTGGATCACCTCGAAGCCCTCGAACTTCGGCGGCCCCAGGTACAGCCCCTCGCGCCGCGTCTGGCCGGCATTGGCGTGGGCGGCGCGGAAGGCCTCGGAGTGCGTCCAGGCCTCGAAGTCCTCCCGCGAGCGCCACAGGGTGTGCGAGGCGTAGAGGACGTGATCCTCCTCCTCGGGGCCGCGCAGCATGTGGAACTCGATGAAGCCGGGCAGGCCCTGGAGGTGGGTTTCGCGCTCCAGCCAGATCTGCTCGAACTCGTCTGTTCTCTCGGGATTGACCCGGAAACGATTCATGGCGATGAACATGGTGGCGTGCCTCACGGCCTGAGTGGTGGATGTCCGGGGACGATGACACCTTCCCCGGAGCGGAGCAAGGCGACGCCGGGCTAGCCGGTCGCCACCATTTCCTGATCCCTGCCGGTCAGGGTCATCCACACGACCACGGCGACGATCACACCCAGAAACAGCAGGCTGGTGATGACGGTACCGAAGCCGAGGCCGCCGTAGGCCACCGGTTGCGACAGCAGATCGCCGAAGGAAGCACCCAGCGGGCGGGTGAGGATATACACCAGCCAGAAACCGAGAATGGCATCCAGGCCGAGGAAGAAATAGCCGATCGCCAGCGAGAGGATGATGGCGCCGAACAGGATGCCGGTTGCCAGGTAACCCAGGCCGAACTGCTCGGAGACCAGATCGCCCACGGCCGTCCCCAGCGCGAAGGTGAAGAGAATCGCCAGCCAGTAGAAGGCCTCGCGCCGTGTGGTGGTGATGGAATGAATCGACAGGGTGCCCTCCTTCCGGAACCAGAGCCAGAAGGTCAGGGCCAGCAGCACACTGAAGGCGAGCGTGCAGGTCAGCAGGCTGACGCCGAGGTTGTCGACCAGGTTGTCGCTGATCAGGGTGCCGACGATGGAGACCAGCACCACGGCCAGCCAGTAGGACCAGGGCACATAGCGCTTGCGCGAGAACTGCAGGGCGAGGGCCACGATCAGCACCGCGGTCATGAGCAGCGAGGTGGTCGTCAGGCCCAGCCCCAGATTGACGGCCAGGTAGTCCGCGGCGGTTTCCCCCATGGTCACCGCCATGAGCTTGATGAGCCAGAAGCCGGCCGTGACCTGCGGGACCCGGTTGGGACGCAAGCCGTCCTGGGCCGTGGGTTCGGATGTCGGTGCCTCGGTGTGCATGGCTGTCTCCTGATAACGCGTCATTGGCTGGAAAGGGCAAGTGCCCGGGCGGACAGTTGGTCGGAATGCACGTCGTCGTCGGCGTTGCAGCGCTCCGTGGCCCGGGATTGCAGGCTTCTTGCCGTGGCGAGGTCCGCATCACCGATTGCGCCGTTCGCCAGGGCGCTGCGCAGCTTGCCGAGCAGGGTTTCGCAGGGGATGGCGTGGCCGTTCGCATCGGTCACGGCGATGCCGGCCACCTGCTGGACGCCGCCTTTCGGCCCGCCGTCCGAGGGGTGGCTGAGCCGGTCCGACAGTGCCGTCAGCCGCGTTTTCACCGTCTTCGCATCGGGAGACGGGGTGCGCAGTGCCGCGAAGACGCGATCGGCCGCCGCATCGACGTTCCCCCAGGCAGCGGGTGCCTTCGGGCGCAGCGAGGACTCGGCGTCGTCCCACTTGGTCTCGAAGTCGGTGGCGCGGTGCTCGGCCGCGTTCAGCTTCCCGGCATCGACGAGCGCCCGGGTGTCGGAGACGATGGCCTGATACTCCGCCAGGTCGCCGAGCGGGTTGGGGGCGTCCGCCCCGGCACTGGCAGACGGTTTCTGGCCCGGTGACAGCCAGAGTTCCGTGGCGGAGAACACGCTGACCGGCACCACGATCAGCAGCGCGGCAAGCAGGATCTGTTTCATGGGTGGCTCCACATGGTTGATGGACACCACCCAGCCTGTGCGCGCTTGAATACGGTCGGCTTCGCCGGGCTATACAGATTTGTAATGGTCGCGGCGGGCCCCATGGAACGGGCCCTGCGCCGATGGCATGACATCGCCAGATAGAGTCAGGGCGAAGACGCTCGCCAGGCGGGGTGTACACTGATGCCGGGCTCGGGAAACGGATGGCGAGTACGGCGTGAAAATACTGGTGATCGAAGATGACCGCCTGACCGGTCGGTACATCGTGGATGGCTTGCGCGAAGAAGGGCATGTCGTCGATCTGCTGACGGATGGCGCGCAAGGCCTGGTGCAGGCGGCAGCGGGCGGCCATGACGTGCTGGTCGTGGACCGGATGCTGCCGGGCCTGGACGGGCTGGCCATCGTGCAGACGCTGCGCGGCGCCCGGCTTCCCGTTCCTATCCTGCTGTTGACGGCACTCGACGGGGTGGAAGACCGCATCGAGGGGCTCAACGCCGGGGCCGATGACTA
This sequence comes from Halomonadaceae bacterium T82-2, assembly GCA_001577635.1. Classification (GTDB taxonomy): domain Bacteria; phylum Pseudomonadota; class Gammaproteobacteria; order Pseudomonadales; family Halomonadaceae; genus Modicisalibacter. Next base: position 83,801 of record LSBP01000008.1, read on the forward strand.
TCTGGTCAAACCCTTCGTCTTCGGGGAACTCTCCGCCCGGGTCGCCGCCCTGGCAAGGCGCCCGCCGCCCGCGGAAGAGCCGACGGTGCTGCGGGCCCGGGATCTCGAGATGAACCTGCTGACCCGTCGGGTGACCCGGGCCGGGCAGGTCATCGACCTCCTGCCCCGCGAATTTGCCCTGCTCGAATGCCTGCTGCGTCGCAAGGGCCGCGTCCAGACCCGGACCATGCTGCTGGAAACGGTCTGGGGCATCCATTTCGACCCGCAGACCAACGTCGTCGAAACGCACGTCAGCCGGCTGCGTGGCAAGGTCGACAAGCCCTTCGACCAGGAGCTGATCGAAACGGTGCGGGGCGCCGGCTACCGGATTCCGGCATGAACAGGCTGCGTTCGACCCCCCTGCGGCTCACGGCCACGCTGGTCGTGGTGTTCGTGCTCTTCACCCTGGCCGGTTATGCCACCGCCTATCTGGTCACGCGCACATCCCTGTCCCGTGAGGTGAACGCCCAGCTCGAGCAGACCGTGGATATGCTGCGCGCCATTGCGGAGCCGGATGAAATCCGCGAGCGGATCGGCGAAATTGCCGCCGGGGCGCAGCCTCGCGATCTGCTGCTGCGCTATACCGAGCCGGGCCAGCCGGTCCTGGGCAATCTCACGGTTCCCATCGAGGCGTCGGCGTACAGCGTGATCGGCCATGACGCGATCCCGCGCCCGTCATCCACGCTGGCGGACAGCTATCTCGCCTGGCAGGGGCCCGTCGGCGAGGGCAGGCTGACACTGCTGGTCGGTCGCGACAGCCTCAACGAGCTGGGCGAAACGTTTGCCAAGGTCCTGCTGTTCAGCCTGGTGCCGGCACTGCTGCTGGTGACCGCCATCGGTGCGCTGGTCGCCCGCCGGGCCCGCGATCGCGTCGAGGCCATTCGCTCGGCGCTCGCCAGACTGACCTCCGGCCACCATGACGCCCGGGTAGCGATTTCGGGGGCGGTCGACGATGACCTCGGCCAGATCGGGGTGGCGGTCAATCGCATGGCGGAAGCACAGGAAGCCTCCATGGAGGCGCTTCGGCAGGTTTCCGCCGATGTCGCCCACGACCTGAGAACGCCCATCCAGCGGGTCGCCGTGCTGCTCGACCGGCTGGATGACGGCTCGTTGACGGCATCGGCGCGTGACACGATCGCCGAAGCGCGGGCCGAAACCGCACATATCGTGGCGACGTTCCAGTCGCTGCTGCAGATTGCCCAGCTGGAAGGTGGCCAGGCGCGGGCCAACTTCACGGCGGTCGATCTCGCCTCGCTGGCCACCAGCCTGGCCGATGTCTACGAGCCGGCCAGCGAGGAAAGCGGCCATCGTCTCGAGGCCCGGGTCAACGGTGCCGCGGTGGTCAGCGGCGACCGGACCCTGCTTGGCCGCCTGATCGCCAACCTGATCGAGAATGCCCTGCGCCACACTCCGCCCGGCCGGATTCAGCTGGTCGTCGAGGGAGGCCCATCCCCGGTGCTGCAGGTCATTGACGAGGGCCCCGGCATCCCCGAGGGCGAGCGCCCCCGGGTATTGCGACGTCTCTACCGCATGGAGCGCAGCCGGACGAGCGACGGGAGCGGCCTGGGTCTGAGCCTGGTCGCCGCCATCGCCGAGCTTCACGAGGCGACCCTGACACTGGAAGACGCCGGACCCGGGCTGCGAGTGTCGGTGCGTTTCGACGGCCTGTCGCCCGCTGTGGGGGGCGATCGCTAACCCGACAGCACCGTCGGCAGCCACAGGGCAATCGACGGCCAGAGGCAGACGATCAGGGCGCCGATGCACATCAGCACGAAGAACGGCGCCGAGGCCAGCGCCACGCGACCGATGCTCTCACCGGTCAGGCCCTGCAGCACGAAGAGGTTGAAACCCACCGGCGGGGTGATCTGGCCGAGCTCCACCATGATGACCAGGAAGACCCCGAACCACAGCGGGTCGTAACCGGCCTGGACGATGATCGGCAACGTGATCGGCAGGCTCATCACGGTAATCGAGATGCCATCCAGGAACAGCCCCAGCACGATGTAGAACACCGCCAGGGCCAGCAGCAGGGCGATCGGCGAGAATGCCTGGTCGGCGATCCAGCCCGCCAGTTCCCGCGGCAGGTGCAGGTAGCCCATGGCGGTGGACAGCAGGGCGGCCGCGATCAGCAGGCTGCAGACCATCACCGCACTGATCAGCGCACCGCTCAGGGCATCGATGAACAGCCGCAGGGTCAGCTGGCGCTCCCACAAGAGCAGCACCAGGGTGGCGGCACAGCCGACCGCGGCGGCCTCGGAGGGCGTGGCGATACCGCTGTAGATGGCGCCGAGGACGATCACGATCAGTCCCAGTACCGGAGCGAGATTCAGCAGAGCGCCGCCCAGGCCGGTCGCGTCATCCTCTCCGCGAGGGGCGATGCTCGGATCGATCAGGCTGCGCATGGCCACATAGCCGATGTACAGCGCAGCGATCAACAGCCCTGGCAGCACACCCGCCATGAACAGCTTGCTGATCGAGACCTCGGCCTGGACGCCATAGACGATCATCACGATCGAGGGCGGTATCAGAAGCCCCAGGCTACCCGCGCCGGCCAGGGAGCCAATCGACAGGTTGCGATCATAGTGGCGCTTGGCCAGCTCCTGGGTGGTGATCTTGCCGACGGTGGCGGTCGTGGCGGCGCTCGAGCCGCTGACGGCGGCGAACAGCGTGCAGCCCATGACGTTGGTGTGCAGGATACCGCCGGGAAGGTGCCGGGTAAGCGGCGTCAGGCCCCGGAACAGCCGTTCGGAGATATCGGAGCGAAAGATCAGCTCGCCCATGAGGATGAACAGCGGAATGGCCGAGAGTTCCCAGCTGTTGGCGGCGCGAAAGAGAATCTTGGAAAGAATCAGGCCGATGCGCTGGGTATCGAAGTCACCCAGCCCCCACAACGAGAGCATGGCCACGATGACCAGGCCGGAGAAGACCCAGCTGCCGAGCGCCAGCACGCCGAGCAGCAGGGCAACGACGCCGGCACCCGTGAGTAGCATGTCCATTCATTGTCCTCCGGGACGGAAGGCCTGACGTTGCGCGAGGACTTGCAGCGTGCGCACGGCCAGCGCGAAGCAGAGCAGGTACAGGCCCAGCAGGACCGCGCCTTGCGGAATCCACAGCGGGGTTCTGGCCATGGTCTCGCTGATGATGCCGCGGGCGTAGCTGCGTTCCACCGCCAGCGTCCAGTAGCGGGCCAGCCAGCCGAAGGCAAGCAGTGCCGACACGCTGGCGAACAGCTCCAGCGGCCAGCGCCAGGCCCGGGGCAGCCGCTCCAGAACGAGTGACACGCGGATCAATCCATCCTTTTCGAGGGCATACGGCAGGCCGAGGAAGGTCATGGCGGCCACGCTGTAGCCAATGTACTCGTCGAGGATGAACGTGGAGTGCCCGAACAGGCGCAGGCCGATCTCGAGCAGGATGTGCCCGAGCATGTAGACCACGAGCAGCATGGCGATGCCGGCGCCCAGCGCCGCCAGGGCGCTGGACAGCCGGGTCAGGGCCATGAGTACGGGGCCGGGCCGGTCGCTGGCGGGCGATTCGGGCGCCGCCATCATTCGGCCTCTTGGCTGCGATACTGCTCGAGGATATCGCGGCCGCGCTTGCCGGCCGTCTCGACCCAGTTCGCGACCACGGGCTTGGCCGCCTTTTCCAGGCCGGCCTGGAAATCGGACGGGATGGGATCGTGAATGGCTACCTGATGCTCACGCAACTGGGTGTAGTTCTTCTTCAGGCGTTGCTTCACCACGTCCCAGTTATGGGCATCGGTTTCCTTCGCCGCCTGCAGGATCGCCTGTTGGTTGGCCTTGCTGAGATCATCGAAGACATCCCGGTTCATGTGAACCATGTTGAGCGGGACCGCGTAATTGATCGCGCTGAAGTCATTGAGATGTTCCCAGAAACTGCCATTGGCGCCGGCCTCGGCCGAGGTCAGCACGGCCTCGATGCCGCCGGTGGCGAGCTGTGGAACCACATCGGCCCAGGACAGCTTGACCGGCGAGGCCCCGGCATTCATCAGGGTTTCCGTGCCGTTGCGATCATAGCTGCGGATCTTCAGTCCCTGGAGATCCTGCATGCTGGTCACCGGATTCTTGGACCAGATGCCGCTGGCCGGCCAGGGTGAGGCGTAAAGCAGGATCTGGTTATTGTCCTTGAAGACCTTGGCATATTCGGGGCGGGCGATGTCGTAGAGCCGGTGGGCGGACTCGACATCATCGGCCACGAAGGGCAGTGAGGACAGCAGGAAGATGGGATCGATGCCGCCCAGGGTGCCGGAAAGACTGTCGGCGATCTGTACGGCATTGTCCGCCACGGCATAGAAGTTGTCCGCCGAGCGGAAGCCCAGCGAGCCCCCTGTGTGCAGCGTGATGTCGACCTCGCCATCGGTCAGTTCCTTGACCCGATCGATAAACCAGGCGTCGCCCTGAGCATGGATCGAGCTGGCATTGTATTCGTTGGAAAAGTCCATGCGGGTGGCCGCAAAGGCGGATGATGAGCCAACGGCCAGGCCGGCCAGAAGCAGTGAGCCTTTCAGAAGCGTTTTCGACGATAACAGTGTTGTCATGCGCATCGGGAGAATCCTTGTTTGTAGTCGTTTGTACAATGAGGTTTATGGAAAACTCCCGACCAGGAAGGCTTCGTGACGATACTCGATGTTTCATGAACGACGCGCCCAGCGACGTTCGAAGATGATGCCCGATAATCCGCTTTTATAACTATGGCGTGGTGTCCGGGGGCGTGGAGCGGGTGTCGCCAGGGCCTCCTGGCATGACGCACACAGAACGTTGATATGGGCTCGGGCTTGCATCATGGCAAACACCAACAAGTCCACAATCACGGGTATTGCCATGGTCTATACCATTGCCATTCTGCTCAGCCTGATCGGCTATTTCGTCATCGGCCATCTGGCCGGTCGACGCGTCAAGCATCTCGATGACTATCTGGTGGCCGGCCGCAACGCGCCGACCTTCCTCATCCTCGGCACGCTGGTGGCCAGTTACCTGAGTACCAGCGCCTTCCTCGGCGAGACCGGCTTCGCCTACAGCGGCTATCCCTTCGTGATGCTGATCTTCGCCTCGGTCAGTACCTCCGGCTGCCTGCTGGGGGCGCTGGCCTTCGGTCGCTATCTGCGGCGCAGCGGTGCGCTCACGGTGCCCGAGTTCTTCGGCAAGCGCTTCGCTTCGCGGCGTGTGCAGGCCATTGCCGGGTTGACCACCGTGTTCGGCCTGGGGGCCTATCTGCTGGGGGTGATGCAGGGCGCCGGCATCATGTTCGAGGAACTCACCGGGCTGCCCTACTGGGTGGGGCTGGTGCTGGTGTGGCTGACCTACACCGGCTTCATTCTCTATTCGGGATCGCCCGGCGTGGTGCTGACCGACACGGTGATGTTCGTCATCTTCTCGCTGGCGGCGCTGGGCGGGTCGCTCTACATCATCAACGACCTGGGCGGCTGGCACGGTGTTCTGGAAGGCCTGATGAGCCAGTCCGACAAGCCCGGCATCGCGCTCTGGCACGGCGTGATCCAGGGCAGCGACGCGAACTTCGCCTCGCCGGGTGAATCGCTGACCTGGGGGCTGACACTGGGGCTGGTGTGGGCCGCCGTGCTCGCCGCCAGCCCCTGGCAGGCCAGCCGCTACCTGATGGCCCGCAACGAGCACGTGGTGATGCGCTCGGCGATGTTCACCGCCGTGGCACTGGCGATCTTCTACGCGCTGATGATGATTACCGGGGCGGCCATCAACCTCTACAAGCCTGACCTGGATGCCGAGCATGCCATGGTCTGGTCGGCGCTCAACATCCTGCCGACCTGGCTGGGCATCGTCATTCTCACCGGCGTCTTCGCCGCCGGGCTGTCGTCCTGCTCGACCTTCCTGTCGATCATCGGCTTCAGCCTCTCCAACGACATCCTGCCGCCGTCGCGCGACGAGAAGACCGCCATGCGCACCAGTCGGCTTGCGGTGCTGGCGGCCGGGTTGATCGCGCTGGTGCTGGCGCTGTTCCAGCCACCGGCGGTAATGGCCGTGGTGTGGTTCGCGGCCACCCTGTTTGCGTCGTCTTGGGGGCCGGTGGCGCTGATGAGCATCTGGAGCCGCCGCATCACCGCCGCCGGGGCAGGCTGGGGGCTGGTGGTCGGCTTCGTCGGCAACCTGCTGCTCTCGCTGGCCGATCAGGCCGGATGGATTTCGCTGCCGGTCTATCTGCACCCGGTCGTGATCAGCACCGTGGCGGCCCTGGTGGCGATCATCGTGGCCTCGCGGATGACCCGGGTCAGCCAGTCGGAGCGTGACTACCTGGCCTTCCTGCACCAGGACGACGAGAGTCTGAATGCCGGCTGGATGACCGGCTCGCGCTGGGTGGCGGTGTGCACCATGCTGGCGGGCATCGGCGTCGGGGTATTTCTCTGGTACCAGTACGCCGAGACGCTGTCCGGCCTTGCCGGACGCTTTGCGATTTCCGATAGTGCGGTGTGGGGCGCCTATGCCCTGGCGGTCGGCTGTGGCGGCATGCTGTTCATCGCCGGCGCCGCCGGGTACTGGGTGGTCCGTGCCCGCAAGCCGGCCATGAGTGCCGCGCGCGCCGGGGAGACCTGAGCCGGGCGGCGGCCCCGTGAATGAACGGGGCCGCCGCGTCACTCAATTCGTCGCATCATGGCGTTGCCGCAACGGCTCGAGCAGGTCGCTCAGGCCGTTGTGGTCGATTTCGTGCATCAACTCCAGCAACTGGCCGATCTCGCTGCGTGGAAAGCCCTCGCGGGCGAACCAGTTGAGGTAGGGGCCGGGCAGGTCGGCGATCAGCCGCCCCTCGTACTTGCCGAACGGCATGCGGCGGGTGACCAGCTTTTCCAGATCCTCGGGCTTCATGGCGGGCTCCTGTGTCGATGGCGCGATTATGCCATACAGGCGCTGGCGCCTCGCCGCCGGCCCGGCCTATCGGGCCGGACCATGGGCGACCCCCGGTGCAGAAGGTCGTGGCATCGGCCTTACTGGCTGACTGCCGGTTTGTCCGCGTCGTCCTCGGCGGGCTCTTCCAGCGGCTCGCCTTCGTCGTTCTGGAGCTGGTGGTCGTAGGCTGCCTGCAGGCCGGTGTCCTCCTCGGCTTCCTCCTCGGCACCAAGCTCGATATGGCCCGGGTAGAAGGGCGACAGGATGGCCACCAGGATGCCGAGCGCGGCGAACATGGAAAACGCATCGGCGTAACCGAAGGCATTCACCAGCCCGCCGACGGCCGGCGAGCCGGTCGCCTGGCCGAGCGAGACCGCCATGAAGGGCAGTACCGGCCCCGCCGACAGCCGGCCCGGCAACAGGCGGATGCCGGTCATCAGATAGAGCCCCGTCAGGCTCATGTAGGCCAAGCCGAAGACCAGCGCGGAGAACGCCGCCAGCAACGGTTGACTCGGACTCGCCGCGAGCAGGGCCAGGCTCGCGGCCAGCATCATCAGCATCAGGGCATGGGTGATGGGCGGGTTGTTGCGATCGGCCAGATCGGCCACCACGGCGCCGCCGAGCCCGGCAACGCCCACCGCCAGCCAGAGCCACCCGGTGGTGCCGGGCGAAAGATCGCCGAGGTTGACCACCAGATCGGGTGCGAAGATCCAGTAGGCGGAGGAAACGAAGCCCATCACGAAGGCAAACAGGGAAAGGCGGATCAGGCGCGACCAGGGCAGTTCGCTGAACGGCGCCGGCGGGGCGGCATTGGCCGGCACGATGCGCACGACCGAGGGCAGGAACAGCCAGGCGCCGATCACCCCGAGCCCGGCCAGGACGGTGAACGATAGGTAGGCGAGGCGCCAGGCATCGGCCAAAAACAGCACCGTGGGCACGGCCACCATCACGCCGATGCTGGTCCCCGCATTCATCACCGAGCTGACGCGACCGTGCAGCGAGCGTTTTACCAGCGCCTGCATGGCCGCCGTGAGGGCCGGCATCATCAGGCCGGTGCAGATGCCGCACGCGAATACCCCGGCGCCGAGCAGCAGGGCGTTGGGGGCCTGACTGATCAGTGCCAGGCCGCCGACACCGAAGGCGCCGGACAGCACCGCCGCGTAGCGAGCACCCAGGTAATCGGTGGTGAGCGGCGCGACTGCCGTGGCGAGCAGAAAGCTGATTAGCGGCAGCGCGCCGATGATGCCGATGACATAGGGAGTGAGGTCCAGCTCGGCGCGAATCTGGGGGACGAAAAGCCCGAAGGCGAAGCGCGCGAGGCCGTAGCTGATGGCAATCAGCGCAGCGCCGAAGAGCGCGAACTGGGTACTCGAAAGGGGTCTCATGGCGTCTCCCTCCGGCAGGCGTGGTGGATGCCGGCCCGTTCCGCATTCAGGCGGGCCCTTGGTGGTGCGATGACTGCCCGGGGCTGGGTGAAATCCGTTTTCGTCGTGATTGCCATGCGGTCCTCGCCTGACAGGGAAGGGGATGGGGGACGAAGGCCGGTCGGATCATTCTCGGAGCGGATACCGAGCTGCACGAGAAAGCGCGTTCGGTGCCGTCGGGTGTGGACCCGGGGCGGTTGTTGTGCACGCGCAGACAAGCCCCGCCGAATCCTAGGAGGACTCACGGCACGCTTCAAGCCGTCCGTCGGCAGGGGCGCATGGTGTTACGTTTTCAGCATAGTGGGGTTTTGCATCACGACCCGGTTTCGCCCGTCGTGCTTGCCAGCGTACAGGGCCCGGTCTGCCTGCTTGATCAGGGCGGGCAAGTCGGTTTCCGCGGTGGCGGCCCCGGCGATACCGATGGTGACGGTCAGGCGATGTTCGGGCATGGCCTCTATCACCGAGAGTTCGGCGACTTGCTGCTTCAGGCGTTCCGCCACGCCTTGAGCGTCTTCCGGTTGGGTATTCGGCAGGGCCACGATGAATTCTTCGCCCCCGAAGCGTCCTATCACATCCTGGGGTCTGAGGGATTTCATGCAGGTGCCCGCAATCGCGGTCAGTACCCGATCTCCCTGGCTGTGCCCCCAGGTGTCGTTGATGGCCTTGAAGTGATCCACGTCGATCATGAAAAGACTGAACGGGGTGTTTTCACGCTGCGACTGTGCCAGCAATTCCTGCGCTCGCTGCATGAAGTAGAGCCGACTGTCCAGGCCCGTCAACGCATCTCGCTCGGCGACCATGCGCAGCTGTTTTTCCAGCGACTTCCGGTGAGCGATTTCCTCGACCAGCTGATGGTTCTGGACACGCTCTTCCTGCAGCAGCGCAAACTGCTTGCGTTGCAGCTTTTCCAGACGGAGCAGGGCGAAGAAGCCGACGGCGTTGGCCATGACAAGCAACAGCAACAGGCGCAGTGCTACCACAGCGGAAATATCGGCCGCCATCACCGCGGCGACGAGGAAGCCCACGCTCAGGTAGAGGCTGGCGGTTGCCACGATGGGAAGCAGGTTGGGGATCAGCAGGTAGAAGGCCATGATGGCCACCACCAAGGAGGTGACCTGGGTGGAGAGGCTTTCGGGCCGCAGGGGAATGATCAGGATGATTCCCGTAGCCAGTATCCACAGCGGCAGGGCGTGGAGCCATATCCTGCGGGCATATCCGCCCCGGCGTCTGATCACGAATGCCAGGGTCAGGCACGAGACCACCACCAGGGCCCGCACGACGAGCAGTAGATAGAGCGCGGTACCGGGGCCGATATAGTAATAATCGGAAATGGCAAACATGCCGAAGATCAGAGCCGCCACGCTCAGCGTCAGGCAGGACTCAGCGCGAACTCTGGGCTCGCTCTCCCGGCGATACATCGCTTCCTTGTCCGGCTCGTGAAACTGGCCGGTCAGCCAGTGCAGCTGGTGTTTTATTATTGGTGACGACAACGGTCATTTCTCCCCATCCTGCACGCATTGAGCCAGTGCAGCGCCTTGCCCTGTGCCGGCGCCAAGGCCGCCGGCACAGGGCCGAAATATCCCATTCGCGTGTCGCTTGAACTCCCCGCCATGGGGTTCGAGATGAATGCCCCTGCCAGCCTCAGCCAGTACCCCGCGACCGCTTGCCACCAAGATAAACCAGTCCCTGGTGCGAGTGATGCCTGTATAGACCAACGCGCTAGTCAACGCCGGGTCGGGGGCGGTCGAGATCCCGGTCGGCCATGGCCTGGGCGATATAGCGGGCGATCATCGTGTCCAGGTGCGCGCCGCCGCCGTTCTTGTAGACGGTGATCTCCGTGTCGGTCTGGCGGCCGGCGGTGCCCGGCACCAGATCGTAGAGATCGCCCTGCACGTCGTCGGCGGTAATCACCCCCGCGGCAATGGGGATCATCAATTCCCCGATATGTCCGATCGTGGTCTCGCGGCTGTCGACGTAGAGCTTGCCCCGGGTAAGCAGTTCATCGTCGGCCTCGCGCATGTCCGCCTTGTAGGCCCCGATGAGGTCGACATGGGTGCCGGGCCGCAGCCAGGCTCCCTGGATAACCGGCGTGCGGGCCATGGTTGCGGTCGAGATGATGTCGGCCTGGGCCGCGGCTTGGGGCAGGTCATCGACCGCCGCGACCTCGACCGTCATGTCCTGCATTTCTTCGGCCAGCTTCTGCGCCTGCTCCGGCCTGCGGGCCCAGACGGCGATGCGCTCCAGCGCCGGGAAGCCGGCGGCATAGGCTTTGACCAGGCTGCGTGCCAGGGTGCCCGCGCCGACGATCAGCAACTGCCGGCTGTCCGGCCGTGCCAGCAGTTGGGCACCCAGCACGGAATCGCCGGCGGTCTTGTATTCGGTCACCAGCCGGCTGTCGATCACCGCCGACAGGCAGCCGTGCTGGGGCTCGAAGACCAGCATTGCTCCCTGGACCGTGGCGAGGCCGTGGGCCGGATTGTCGTCGAAGACGGTCACCGCCTTTACCCCGTAACCCGTGCCGGCGATATAGGCGGCGCGGTTGAGCAGGGCGCCTTCCGGCGGGCCGAGGACCAGGTCGTTGACCTCGGCCCTGGCGGCCCGGTGGCCGGAACGCAGCGCCTCGATGGCCCCGTCCCATGACAGGTGATCGATGGCCGCTTCATAATCGATGACGTTCAGGCTCATGTGGTGCCTCCCCTCCTTGCTGTGTGTCGGGATGGCGCGCCCGCCGTGTGGCGCCATGCCCGGGTCGGCCGATTATGCCATGCGGGCGCCGAGTCACGTCGTCGTCTGAACGCCGATGGCGGCCCGGGACGATGAACGGGTGATGAGCGTTTACGGCAGTCGATGAGGGCCCGACTCATCAGGAGGGGCGCATCCAGTGTGGAAGCGGCCGGGTTTCCAGGCCCGGCCGCGGGGTGTCACACCTTGTGGTGGCGGCAGGTCACCGTCGGGTTGAACGGCTCGAGGTTGCCGTTGGGATTGTCGCGAAACCACAGGTGCTGATCGTAGTGGGGCTCGAAGTGGTGGGCCTCCTCGGTGGGGGTGGTCGGGTCATCGACCATGTACTCCCAGTTGCGCCCGGCCAGGACCGGCGGCGCGCCGTGGCCCGCGCTCTCCCAGGCCTTGCGGAACACCAGATTCTCGACCCCGACCAGCACCAGGGAACCGTCTTCCTGGGGTTCGTAGAGCAGGATGGCCGGGTTCATGAAGTCGGTATGGGTGCCGGTGCCATCCACCCGCGGCGCGGTGACCGTGAAGCCGAGCAGGTCGGGGCGCAGGTAGTGGATGCCCATGGCCCCCAGCTCGGCGGGCGCGCCATGGGCCTCGGCCGTCACGCATTCACCGGACGGGTCCGGCACGTAGCCCGCTGCCAGGGCCGCGTTGACATCCTCGAAGCGCCGTGTGGCGGCGCGCACCGATTCGATCAACGCCGTCGCCTCCATGTTCTGGCCCGGAGGCGGGCTCGCCGTTACCAGTGGGGCCGCCGTCAGACCCGCCAGGATCACACCACCCCACATGACTGCACGCATGGGACTCTCCTCCCGGCATCGCCGGGCCGGCCGCATCGGGCAGGCGCCCGCCAGCGTTATCGCCGAGCCCGCTTGCGGCCCAGGGTGAGAGGGCCCGGCACGCGTCGACCAACCCAATCAGTATAGGAGAGCCGGGGCCTTCGGCGGTGCCGCGAAACGCGAAGCGGGCAGGCGAGTGCCGGTGGCGTCAGGCGCCGTCGTGCCATTCCTGGAGCAGCTGGCTCACCAGCTCGCCGGCGGGGAGTTCGCGTGCCAGTGGCGCGCCCTGTCCGGCCCAGTGCGCCGCGAAGTCATGATGGCCGTGGCCGGCCGCCGCCGCGTTGAGCCGCTTGGCCGCGTCGTACGCCACCGGATAGGCGGGGGGCGTTGCCTCGGGCGTGGCCTCGGCATGGCGAATCAGGCGGTTGAGGATGCCGCGCGCCGGACGCCCCGAAAGCGCCGTGGTCATGCGGGTCACCCCGGCACGTTCGCTTTTGAGGGTCGCGCGATAGCCCTCGTTGGCCGCCGATTCCGGGCACAGGATGAAGGCGGTTCCCAGCTGGGCGGCGCAGGCGCCCAGCGCCAGGGCCGAGCGGATGCCCTGGCCGTCCATGATGCCGCCGGCCGCGACGATCGGCAGGGCCAACTCCTTGACGAGCCAGCGAACGAGCACGGACGTGCTCAGCTGTTCATCGTCGGCTTGCGGGTCGAAGCAGCCGCGGTGCCCGCCTGCTTCATCGCCCTGGGCAACGATCGCGTCGACGCCCCGCGCCTGGCTATCTCGCGCCTCCTGCAGGCTGGTGGCCGTCGCCAACGTGTAGATGCCCGCCTCCCGTAACGCGCGTATCCGAGCCTCGGACGGCAAGCCGAAGTGAAAGCTGACCACGGCGGGGCGCGACTCGAGCAGCATCTCGAAGGTCGCATCGTCCTCCACGAAGCTGCGGTAGATCTCGTCGAGCTCGTCCGGCGGCTCGCGGTCACTTTCCCGGAACAGCGGGGCCAGGTGGGCGAGCCAGGCCGATTCCCGGGCCGCGTCGCGCAGTGCGGGCGCATGGCAGAAGACGTTGACGTTGAACGGGCGGGACGTCATCGCCCGGGTCTGTTCGATCATTGTTCGGGCCTGCTCGACGCCGCTGGCGCCGATACCCAGGGAGCCCAGGCCGCCGGCATTCGACACGGCCGCGGCCAGCGCCGGCGTGGCCACGCCGGCCATCGGCGCCTGGATGATGGGCTGAATGCCGAGCCGGTCGGTCAGGGGATTCGACGCTGTCATGGGAAAGGCCTCCACGAGTGCGGGAACGATGGCTTTCATTTATTCTCAAATTAAGAATAAAATAGATCAATGAATTTCAAAAGGCGAATGATGTGGATCTGGAAACCCTGAGAATCTTCGAGGCTGTCGCCGCCGAGTTGAGCGTGACCCGCGCCGCCGCGCGGCTCGGGCGGGCGCCTTCCAACGTCACGACGCGCATACAGCAGCTGGAGGCGGAGCTGGGCGCGGAGCTGTTCATTCGCCTCGGCAAGCGCATCACGCTCTCGACGGCGGGGCAGCGCTTCCTGACCTACGCACAGCGCCTGCTGGCGCTGGAGGACGAGGCCCGGCAGGCCGTGGGCGGCAGCGGTGGCGGCAGCCTGCGCATCGGCAGCATGGAAAGCACGGCGGCCAGCCGGCTGCCGGTGCCGCTGGCGGCCTTCAACCGCGCCCATCCGGCGACCCGGCTCGAGGTCAGCACCGGCCCCTCGGGGCCGCTGGTGGATGAGGTTCGCGACGGGCGGCTGGACTGCGCCTTCGTGGCCTTGCCCGCCGAGCTCGAGAACGAACCGGCCCTGGCCGAGATGGGGCTGCAAAGCGCGCCGGTCTGGGAGGAATCGCTGCTGCTGCTGCTGCCGCCCGCCGATGCCGAAGCCACCGTGCCGGCGGAGCTTGGCACCCGCACTCTGGCCGCCTTCCGGCCGGGCTGCACCTACCGCGCCATGGCGGAACAGCGACTCGGCATCGTCGCCGGAAGCGAATGGCGCATCCAGGAGCTGGGCTCCTACCACGCCATGGTGGCGGCCGTTTCGGCGGGCGCCTGCGTCACCCTGCTGCCCCGCAGCGTGCTGGACGTGAGCCGCGTGTCGGACGACCTGGCCACGCTGGAGATGGGCACCGTCAGCACGCGTCTGCTGTGGCGCTGCGGCTACGAGACGCCCGCGTTCCAGGCGTTCGCTCGACAGTTCCTGGGGGAGGCATGAACGACACGCCCGCGTGGCGCGCTCCTTGATTCTGCGATACCGGGCGATCAGTCGACCGTCCTTCGCTAACATGCCAGACTTCTATGCCTAACCCTTACCGGCGGAATGCCTCTGAATGAAGCTCAAGTGCCTGACACTGGAAAACTTTCGCGCCAAGCCCTCTCTGTCGATGACATTGGGGCCGCGCCTGACCCTGCTGATGGGCGCGAATGGCAGCGGCAAGACCACGCTGTTGGACGGTATCGCCATCGGGCTCGGTGAAATCCTCACCTATCTGCCTGGTGTGTCGGGCATGACCTTCAAGAAACGCGGTGACATCCATCAGCAGGATAACCACCTGGCTCCCTACACGCGGATTACCCTGCAAACCCCTCAGGGCCTGGGCTGGGATCGTCTGCAGCGACGCGACAACAGCAGGAAGACGGCCGGCGAGATTCCTCCGGGGCGAGGTGTGAAGGCGCTCAAGCAGCATCTCGACAGTGCCGTGATCGAGCCCTGGGCTGCCGGTGAATCCTTCGAGCTGCCGGTGTTTGCCTATTACGGCGTCAGCCGTGCCCTTCTGGACATTCCCCTGAGTCGCAAGGGGTTTCCCAAGTCACACGAACGCTTCGATGCCCTGGCCAATGCGCTGAACGCCGATACGCGTTTCAAGGCGGCCTTCGTCTGGTTCTACAACAAGGAGAACGAGGAGCATCGCCTGCAGAAGCAGCACAAGAGCTTCGATGTGACGTTGCCCGAGCTGGACGCCGTCCGCCGTGCCATCACGCGGTTATTCCCGGACCTCTCCGAGCCGCATATCGAGCTCAACCCGCTGCGTTTCGCGGTGAAGCAGGAAGGCGAGTGGTTGAATATCGCTCAGCTCAGCGATGGCTATCAGACCCTGCTGGGGCTGGTCATCGACCTCAGTTCTCGAATGGCCATGGCCAATCCGCAGCTGGACGATCCGCTGGCGGCCGAAGCGGTGGTGATGATCGACGAAGTCGATCTGCACCTGCATCCCGAGTGGCAGCGGCGAGTGCTGGGGGACCTGCTCGCCACCTTCCCCAATACCCAGTTCATCGTCACCACGCATAGCCCTTTTATCGTCGAGGCGCTCAACAATCACCTCAAGCGCAGTCAGATCGACGGCTTTGAGATCACCAGCGAGCCCATCCGGTCACTGTTGCCGCTAGCGCCGGAAGAAGTAGCCGCCTATCACGTGACGCCGAACGAGGCCCAGTCGCTGATGGCGGCCGACCTGGGGCTGCTCGATGACACGCTGCTCAGCCACTTCAATGCCATCAATCGTCTCTATGACGAGATGCGGGATATCGAGTGGGAGCATCGCGAGGCATGAATCTGGGCGAGTATCAGGGCTGCGTGTGTCGGAAGATGGGCAACACACAGGCGCAGTGCCTCGGGGAGTACACGCTCGGTGAACAGGGCAAGCTGGTTCGCCTGACCCCCAAGGCAGGGGAGCGGGCCGTCGCCGTGGTGCTGGATGGCTGCGTGTTGCGCGACAACCAACCGAAGTGCGATGGCCTCTTCCTCTGGCAGGGCAATCAACGTCATGCCGCCGTACTCGTCGAACTCAAGGGAGCCGGCGATATCCCACATGCCTTCGAGCAGCTGGCTTACGTGAAGCATCATCGGGCGGAATATCGGCAGCTGGTGGTTCGCCTGGAAGAGGGGGCCCGCGGGCGGGTAGCGGAAAAAGCCGTGGTGGTGACCAACGGCCTGCTATCCAAACCGGAGCAGGAGCGGCTGGAGAATCACCACGGCATCCGCGTGATGGCGGTCATACACTGTGAAGCCAGCTCGCCGATCCCGGAGATGCGGGACTATCTCTGATCGTCGAGCATCTCACCCAGCCGATCCACAGCCGTGGCCAGCTTCTCGTCGATGACGTGGAGATACGCCGTCCAGTCGTCGATATGGTTCAGCTCCGCCTTGCCGTCGGAGATGCCGCGCAGCACCACCAGCGGCACGTCGAAGCGGGTGCAGGCACGCAGGCAGGCGTAGCTTTCCATGTCCACCATGTCGGCGGCGATGGCGGCATAGGCCGCGCCCGAGACGATATCGGCGCCGGTCGAGAGCGTGGCCTCGGGAATCCCGGGAATACGCAGCGGCAGGGGCAGGGTGGCCGGCAGGTCGAGGAAGGGCGTGACGCCCTTCTCGAAGCCGAGCGGCGAGGCGTCCATGTCGCGGTAGGCCACCGAGGTCGCCTGATAGACCTCGGTCTGCTCGAGATCCCGGCTGCCCGCCGAGCCCAGCGACACTACCAGGTCCGGCCGTTGCCCGCGCGCTGAAAGCTCCGCCAGCGCCGCGGTGAGTTCCACCGCCGCCTCGACCGGCCCCACGCCAATCATCACGGGCGTGAACCGCTCCCGCAGATGCGGGCCGTATTCGGCATCCGCCGCCATCACGAACAGCACGGAGCGGCGGCCCAAGTTCGTCAGCGGTGCCGGTGTGCGTGGTGTCTGGTGCATCCCGAGAGTCTCCCGCAGCTTATGAGCGCCACCATCATGGCGGGCGGGGGCGTTGGCGCCAAGCGTGGGATGGCTCGGCGAATGCTGAACGGACCAGACCCGCAAGACCGATCTGGATCAAAAGCCGAAGTGAAATTGTCTCCAGGCGGTGACATTATGTATCCCTAATTCTAGGCTGAGGAACCAGCCGACCAGCAAGGGACTGACGATGGCCGATCACACCGCCGAACCCCGCATTACCCTGCATCCGCATACCCGCCGGGTTCGCATTTTCGATGGCGACATGCTGATTGCCGATACCTGCCGGGCCATCGAACTGCGCGAGCGTGGTTATCCACCGAGACACTATCTGCTGCGTGCGGATGTGGCTATATCGAAGCTGTCGGTTTCCTCTACCGTTACCCACTGCCCGTTCAAGGGCGATACCACCTATTACTCGCTGCCTGATATCGCCGATGTAGCCTGGAGCTATGAACGGTCAATCGATGAGATGCAGGCGATTGCCGGGCGGTTGGCTTTCGATGCGGAAAAGGTGACGGAGCTTGTGGAGTGATGTCCGCTATCGACCCAAAGCGGACCTCCCGGCAAGCTAGGCATGCACGTTCAGCCGCGTTATGCAGCCGGCACGATGATCGATGTTTTGATTGCGCACCTCTGTAAACCGTGGCTACCCCATAGCTTTGAGGAGTGATTTGACCAGCATGAAACCACGTTGGAAGCAGCGTGCATACGCCCGGTGCATTTTGAATACAGTATGTTCGCGGGCTGGATGTCAGCTAGGCGACGAACCGTATCAAACGCCGCTTGAATGCTGCACTGCCAGCTGGCATTGCCTCACGGTGGGCACCGGGACTGTATTTTGATGATGCCGGTATCAAGCATGCCCGTGCACGAAGAGGCGGTGGCTATGGGCTGAATATTACAGCTAGAAAATCGTCTTTAAAGAGTGATAGCGCACGTGTGCTACCTGGCTAATTAATAGGTATTTACTAAAAGAAGCGCCACGGTTTTCATACTCACGAGGAAAGGATGCTCATACATGGTAAATCCGGTGGAAGGTGAGTCGGCTAAAACGTGGATCAGGGCTTATCTGGCCAGAAGAGGTCGAACTTCTCCTAATGGTCAGCCGCTATATCGTTATGCCACCAGGGAAAGCGAGCGGGAGTTTCTGGCAGCCCTGCTAACCATGAATGCTGAGGAACGCTTGAGCCCAACGTATGGCATCTATTGGGCTGCGGGGTTTTGCCTGTTTGTGGCGGATACCTATCGGCGTGAGTATGACGCTCACTGGTCCTGGCAAGCCTTCGATAAACAGCTGGATATTGAGTTGCAGCCTAACGATCGGGCAGAGCTGGTCAAGTTGGGTTTGAGTTTCTGGGAGCGCCCCTTGCGTTATCGCGATCAGCGCGCTGACTATCTGGGGTCTCTGTTTGCGGAAGGTGGTTTACCATGGAGGCTGCTGCAGAGTGAGCAACATGGTTTTGGTCGTGCTATCAAGGCGGGTCTCAGTCATAAAAATGCGGGCCAGGAAGCTGTTTCTGTTATTCGTCAGTTTAGGCGGTATTTCCCGAAGTCTTTCCAAAACGATGATACCTATCACCTGCTTGCCAGTATTGTTGAAACTTTGAAAAAATTGGCTAGTGAGTATGAGCTTGATCAGCAAAATGATCCGGCGGCCTTCCTAAATCAACATGCATCTTATTGGCGTGAACAGTTTCCCCTGCCACTTGAGCAAGATAATGGCGTGGCCCTTGTCAATGAGTGGTTGGTGGATGCCAGTGTGCAGCTTGAAAGGCGCAAGCATGCTCGTGATATGGCGCGTGCTTTTACCTGTGAGCATTGGCTGAGAGGTACCCTGGATACACCACAGCTGGAAGCTAACGTATGGCTAGGCACTTCCCTTCAGATAAACCTGGAGGGGCATTCCATTACCAACAGCCGGGTTGAGCTGGCGCTTTATGAGGGCGAACGCTTGGCGCTCAAGCTGGGGGTTGATTACGGGCGAGTGGAAGGCGAGCTGATGACGGTCAGGCTTCCTGCTGAAACAGCCCGTGTCCCCCGTCAACAGCCGGAGAGGCCGCTCTTGCTGGTGGCGTCCTGTGCGGGGGAGCGCCTGGATACCCGAGTGATTCAGTCGAGCGAGATTGATTGGCAGTATCTGCCAACGGTCTTTGTGGAAGATGACGATGTCACCCGGCTGGCTGGCATTGCCTCGGTACAGTATCAGGCCGCTGACGCTCTGTTGCGTGTACCGCCAGGTATGCAGGCCCCGTATGCAGAAGCACTGCAAACGGATGACCAAGGTGGGCATTGGTATCGCATCTATGAAGGTTGCGTACTGGCAGAAGGAGAGGCTCGCTATGTGATTGAACCCGGGCTGAAGTGGACCCCATTCACTGGACCACCTGACAGGCGAGCTAAGCTCTGACCGGGTTGTCATCAGGCGTCAGGCCGCCTGGATCAGTGGTTGATCGAA
>LSBP01000032.1 GCA_001577635.1 Halomonadaceae bacterium T82-2
AAGCTGGCACGCATCGCCTTTTCACTGATGAAGCATGAGACGGGATATCGCCCTCCAAGCCCCATCAAGGCTTGACGGGCAACATAGAATCTCCCACACAAATCCCGGTTCTCCGCTGCAGGCGTCCCCATCCTGAGGGAGAGAGTTATTCCCGATAGCGGTGCCCCTGGAGCATCCCTTGTGGGAGGGGGTTCATCCCCGACAGCGCAGCCCGGTGGCCGATTCATCGCGACTGAAGTCGCCCCCAAGCGGCGAACAAGCGCCGTTTTCCGTACCTGATCGAGGCGCCGCATCGCGGCGCCTCGTTCTATTTTGGGAACCCTCTCATGCTCGCGTGTCACGATCTGTTATGCTTGGCGCCCTCGCCAAGCGACACCGGACGTCCGAGCGATCTTCACCCCTGTCACCCAACGATCGAGTGAGTGCACGCATGGCCAGCCGTCCAGAAGCCACCGACCTGCAGCGCGCCCTGAAGGCCTGTCGGGGCTCGTTTGTCACGGTGGGGTTCTTCAGCATGTTCATCAATCTTCTGATGCTGGTCCCCCCGCTCTACATGTTGCAGGTCTACGACCGCGTCATCGCCTCGCGCAGCGAGGACACCCTGTTCATGCTGACCCTGGTGGTGGTCTTCCTGTTCGCCGTCATGGGCCTGCTGGAGCTGGTTCGCTCGCGGATCCTGATCCGCGTCGGCAACCGGCTCGATACCCTGGTCAACGAGCGCCTCTACAGCGCCATGTTCCGGCGCAGCGTGCTCACCCAGGGCCAGCAGACCGCCCAGCCGCTCAGCGACCTGACCAACCTGCGCCAGTTCCTCACCGGCAACGGCCTGTTCGCCTTCTTCGATGCCCCCTGGGTGCCCATCTACCTGGCCGTGCTCTACCTGTTCCACCCCTGGCTGGGGGCCTTCGCCACCGTGGCCGGCATCATCCTGCTGACGCTGGCCATCGCCAACGAGAAGGCCACCAAGTCGATTCTGGCCGACGCCAACAGCGACCACATCAAGGCCCAGAACCTGGCCAACTCCAACCTGCGCAACTCGGAAGTCCTGCACGCCATGGGCATGCTGCCCGGCATCATGGGCCGCTGGGCGGCGAAGCACCACGAGTTCCTGGCCAAGCAGTCGCGGGCCAGCGACCGGGCCGGCGCCCTGACCAACGCCTCCAAGGTGCTGCGCATGCTGTTCCAGTCGATGATCCTGGGGCTGGGCGCGCTGCTGGTGCTCAAGGGCGAGATGTCGCCCGGGATGATGATCGCCGGCTCGATCCTCATGGGCCGGGCGCTGGCGCCGATCGATCAGATGATCGGCAGCTGGAAGGGCTTCGTCAGCTCGCGGGGCGCCTACCAGCGGCTCAACGAGCTGCTCACCCAGATTCCCGACGAGAACCGTCGCATGTCGCTGCCCGCGCCTGAAGGCAACGTCGCCATCGAGACCGTCGCCGCGGCGCCGCCCGGGGTGCGCATGGCGACCATCCGTGGCATCAACTTCACGGTGGACAGCGGCGAGCACATCGGCATCATTGGCCCCAGCGCCGCCGGCAAGTCGACCCTGGCCCGCGTGCTGCTGGGCATCTGGCCGCCGCAGGTCGGCAGCGTGCGCCTCGACGGCGCCGACATCACCCAGTGGAACCGCGACGAGCTCGGCCCGCACATCGGCTATCTGCCCCAGGACATCGAGCTGTTCGACGGCACCATCAGCGAGAACATCGCCCGCTTCGGCGAGGTCGACGCCGAGAAGGTGGTCGCCGCCGCCCGCAAGGCCGGGGTCCACGAGATGATCCTGCAGCTGCCCAACGGCTACGACACCGCCATCGGCGCCGCCAGCGGCGCGCTCTCCGGCGGCCAGCGCCAGCGCGTCGGCCTGGCCCGCGCCCTCTACGGCGACCCGGTGCTGGTGGTGCTCGACGAGCCCAACTCCAACCTCGACGACAGCGGCGAGCGCGCGCTGGGCGATGCCATCGCCCAGCTCAAGGCCGAGGGCGTCACCCTGTTCGTGATCAGCCACCGCCAGAGCGTACTCAAGCACGTCGACAAGCTGCTGGTGCTCAAGGAGGGCCAGGTCAGCATGTTCGGCCCCCGCGACCAAGTGCTGGCGCAGTTCGCCAAGCCCGGCAAGGCCCGGGTCGCCAACACCAGAAGCAACAGCCGGCTGTCCGCCGTGCAGGGCGGACAGGGGCAGGGCAACGACGCGCAATCCCGGGAGCAGGACTGATCATGGCAGGCGACATTTCACGCAGCATCGACATCACGCCGTCCCGGCAGTCGCAGACCTACCCGGGCGGCACCGCCGCCCCGGCCGCCAGGCTGCCCACCAGCGACCGTTTCTACAAGCGGCTGGGGCTGATCATCCTGCTGGTCGCCTTCGGCGGCTTCGGCGGCTGGGCGGCCACCGCCGACCTGGCCGTCTCCGTGGTGGCGCCCGGCTCGGTGTCGGTCGAGTCCTTCAAGAAGACTGTCCAGCACCTGGAGGGCGGCATCGTCCAGCAGATCCCGGTGCAGGACGGCGATCACGTCGAGGCCGGCGATACCCTGCTGGTGCTCGACAAGACCCAGGCGCGCTCGCAGCTCGAGATCGCCCGCTCGCAGTACCTGATCAACCGCGCCGCCGAGGTGCGGCTGCTGGCCGAGCAGAAGGGCGCCGACAGCCTGAGCTTCCCCGACGAGCTGCTCGCCAGCGACGCCCCAAGGGTCAAGGAAGTGCTCGCCGTGCAGCGGGCGCTGTTCCAGGCGCGCCGCGAGTCGCTCGACGGCACCCTCGCCGCGCTCGACGAACAGAGCCAGCAGATGCGCGAGCAGATCGACGGCCTGCAGAACCTGATCGGCGTCAACCGCTCGCGCATCACGTCGCTGAAGGGCGAGGCCGACGACTACCGCTCGCTGTTCAAGGAAGGGCTGGGCGACAACCAGCGCCTGCGCGAGCTGGAGCGCCAGGTGCTGCAGTTCCAGGGCGAGAACGCCCAGCATCATGCGCAGATCGCCAAGCTCAAGTCGCAGATCAGCGAGAACAAGGTGCAGAAGCAGGTCAAGCAGCAGGAGTTCCAGAAGGAGGTCGGCGAGCAGCTGCGTCAGGCCCAGGCCAACATCGCCGATGCCGAGGAACGCATCACCGCGCTCGCCGACCAGGTCAAGCGCACCACCGTCACCGCGCCGGTCACCGGCACCGTGGTGGGCATGAAGGTGCACACCGTGGGCGCGGTCATCAAGCCGGGCGAGCCGATCATGAACATCGTGCCCGCCGGTGACGACTTCGTCGTCGAGGCGCGCATTCCCAGCAAGGACATCGACAACATCTACCCCGGGCAGTACGCCGAGATCCGCTTCAGCGCCTTCAACCAGCGCCTGACCAACGTCATCAAGGGAGAGGTCGTCAACGTCAGCGCCGACACCTTCCAGGACGAGGCCACCGGCGCCAGCTACTACAAGGCGCGGGTCAAGGTCACCCCCGAGGGCAAGCGCGAGATGACCGAGAACATGCAGCTGCTCGCCGGCATGCCCGCCGAGGTCATGATTCGCACCGGCGAACGCACCTTCGCCAGCTACGTGGTCAAGCCGATCACCGACATGCTGGCCCGCGCCATGCAGGAGGAGTGACGATGGCCACGCGCAAGACGACAGGCACGCTGCTGCTGGCCCTGCCGCTGTGCGGACAGCTGGCCTGGGTCCAGGCGGCGAGCGCCGACTGGACCGACCGGCTGCCGGCGCTGGACGGCGCCGCGAACGCCACGCCGGCCGCAAGCGGTGCGGACGCCGTCCCCGCCGACTCGATGCTGGATAATCCCGCTTCGCCGGCCGCGGCTTCCGGTGTCGCGGCACCCGGCACAGCCACTTCTGCAGCCGAGCCCCTGCCGTCGCTGCCGGCGCTGTTCAAGGCCGCGCTGGACAACGACGCCAAGCTCGCCAGCCAGCGCTACGAGGCCGAGGCCAGCCAGCAGAACGTGCCGATGGCCGAGGCCGGGCTCAAGCCGCAGGTCAAGGCCAGCGCCGGTTACATCTACCAGCAGTCGGACAACTACTACACCAACAACCCGGCCTACAACCCCGACAACGAGCGTAGCCGCGTCGGCAGCGACTACGAGGCCCGCTACCAGGGCACCACCCGCGACAAGACCTGGCGGCTGCAGCTTTCCCAGCCACTGTTCAGTCTCGAGCGCTGGCGCAAGGTCGGCAAGGCCGAGGCGCAGAGCGCCGCCGCCGAGCTCAAGGTCGCCGTGGGCGAGCGCGACCTGGCGCTGAACGTCGCCAAGTCGTATCTGGATGCCTTCCTCGCCTCGCGCAAGCTGGGGCTGCTGGACGCCAAGCGGAAGTCGCTCGAGCTGCAGGTCAAGCAGGCCCAGCGCGCCTACGACCTGGGGGTGGGGGACCGCATCAACCTGCTCGAGGCCCGCTCGCGGCTCGACCAGGCGGTGTCCGACACGCTGCAGGCCGAAAACGAGCTCGACAACGCCCTGAGCGCCCTGGAGCGCCTGACCGGCCGGCTGCCGCGCTTCGACGGCTCGGCCCTGGGCGATCTCGCCACGGTCGACCTGCCCAGCGACTGGGGAACGGCGGACGACTGGCTTTCGCGCACCGCGGACAACGTCGAGGTCAAGCTGGGCAAGCAGCAGCAGAAGGTCGCCGAGGCCGAGACCGGCGTGCGCGCCGCCGGGCACTACCCCGAGCTCAACCTCAACCTCTCCTACTCGGACCGTTCCTCCAACGACCCCTTCCGCGAGAGCCGCGACGCCTCGGCCAGCGTGCAGCTCGACGTGCCGATCTACCAGGGCGGCTACACCTCCGCCAGCGTGCGCCAGGGCGAGCTGTCCGCCCGGGCCAGCCACGCCTCCTACACCAACGCCCTGAAGCTGGCGCGCCAGGAGGTTCGCACCCGGCTGCGCAGCCTCGACGGCGACGTGCGTCAGGTCAAGGCGCTGCAGCGCTCCATCGAGTCCAGCCGGCTGTTCCTGCAGGCGGCCGAGAAGGGCCAGCAGCTCGGCCTGCGCGATCTGGTCGACGTGCTCGACGCCCGCGCCAAGCTCTACGACCAGCGCATCCAGCTCGTCGAGACCATTCGCCAGTACCTGCTCGACCAGCTCAACCTGCAGGCGGCGGTCGGGGCGCTGGACACGCGCGATCTGGTCGATACCATGACGCTATTGCAACGAGTGAGCGGATGACTCTTGAATGGCGCCAAGGAATGGTAGCGACTTTCTTCGCATGGCGATGTGCGGCTTCGACGCCGCCGTCGCCATGGCCGCCGGCTCCTTCTATTTCTGGTGCCTGCCGAACCTGGCCTTTGCCTATGGCATCGAATACCCGCTGCTGATCGTGGCGGGCGGCCTGCTGCTGCCCGCGGTGGGGGAAATGTTCGGCCTCTACGAGCCCTGGCGCGGGCGCAGCGTGTTCAGCATGTTCGGCGCCTACGTGGCCAGCTGGGCCGTCACGGTGCTGCTGATCAGTGCCTTCCTGGTGGTCACCCAGAGCGGCTACATCTACTCGCGGTTGTGGATGGGTGCTTCCGCACTGAGCGTGCTGGCCATCGGCCTGCTGGCCCGGGGTGTGCTCTACGGCTACCTGCGGCGGCTGCGCGCCGCCGGGCGCAACCTCAAGGCGGTGCTGTTCATCGGCCGGCCCGAGAACGTCGAGCAGGTGCGCAGCCGGCTCGCCGGCATGCCCTACGCCGGGTATCGCATCGAACGGGTCATCGCCGACGACGATGAAGACCGGGTGCTCGCCGAGGTCTGTCGCATGACCGGCGAGGCCGCCTTCCAGCGCAACTTCGACGAAATCTGGCTCAGCTACCCGCTGAGTCACGGCAACACCGTCAAGACCCTGGCGGACCGCCTGATCGCCGTGCCGGTCGACGTGCGCTACTTTCCCGACCTCTCCGACGTGCGCCTGCTCAACCACCGCATGGCGCAGGTCGCCGACATGTTCTCCATCGACCTCAACTACAGCCCGCTCAACGGCCCCGCGCGTGTGCTCAAGTCGCTGGAGGACCGGGTGCTGGGCGGTCTGCTGTTCCTCGGCTTCCTGCCGGTGATGCTCGGCGTGGGGCTGGCGGTGTGGCTGACCATGGGCCGCCCGGTGCTGTTCAAGCAGTACCGCCACGGGCTGGACGGCAAGCGCTTCAAGATCTACAAGTTCCGTACCATGCGCCTGCACGACACCGGCGGACACACCGCCCAGGCGTGCGCCGGCGACGCGCGCATCACCCCCCTCGGGCACTGGCTGCGCCGCACCAGCCTCGACGAGCTGCCGCAGCTGTACAACGTGCTGCAGGGGCGCATGTCGCTGGTCGGCCCGCGCCCGCATGCCATGGACCACAACGTGCTCTACAAGGACCTGATCGGCGAGTACATGCAGCGCCACCGTGTCAAGCCGGGGATTACCGGCTGGGCGCAGGTCAACGGCTATCGGGGCGAGACGCGGGACATCGAGGCCATGGAAAAGCGCGTCGACTACGACCTCTACTACATCAACCACTGGTCGCTGGGGCTGGATTTCAAGATTCTGCTGCTGACCCTGACACGCGGTTTTCTCAACCGCCACCCCTAGTCGCCCGGCGCGGCCGCCAGTAGCCCCGGTGCATCGACAGCCGGCGTTTCAGCGGCAGGGGCAGGCGGCGTTCGCCGCGTCCCAGCCGGTAGCCCAGATACTTGAGCGCATTGCGGACCAGCGCACCGGGAATCGCCCACGGCGTCCGGCGTGCCAGATAGCGCAGCTCCGAGACCACGAAGCGCCGCCCCTCGCCTTCCGCGCGGCCGGTCATGACGAGAATCCAGGCTTCCCGCGAATGCATCACGCCGATGTCGAAGTAGCGGCGGAATTCCTGCCCCCAGGAATAGTTGTGCGAATGGTGCACGCAGGCCTCGGCGCAGTAGGCCAGCTGCCAGCCGGCCTTGAGCAGCCGTGCACCGGCGACCATGTCCTCGCCGAGAATCGTGTCGTGGGGAAAGCCGCCGGCCTCGAGCAGGGCGCGGCGCCGGTAGGCGGCGAAGGAGTTGGACAGAAACGCCGCCTTGATGCCGCGTTGTTTCATGTCCGCCGGGGTGACGCGGTGCGAGCGCGGCGGGTAGTTGAACAGCCGGGCATGGGCGGCGAGCGGCGTGGCGTCGACGTGGGGCAGCTGGCGGCCGTAGGCGGCGCCCACCGCCGGGTCGCGGAAGACCTCGACCAGCCGGTCGATGGCGTCCGGCGTGGCGGGCAGAGCATCCTGGGTCAGGAAGACCACGATCTCGCAGTCGTGAAGCGTTCGCAGGGCCCAGTCCCGGGTCGCGCCGTGATCGAAGTGCCGGCGCTCGATGACTCGGACCTGGCAGCCGGCCTGCTCAGCCAGTCTTGCTGTATCGTCATCGGAAGAAGAATCGATGACCAGCGTTGGCAGTCTTTCGATGGTGCCCTTGGCCTGCGACAACCACTGGTTCCATGAGTCGCCAGCATTGAGGGTAGGTACGCAGATGGCCGCGTCCGTCGTTGGCTCAATCACGATGGCGCGCTTCCGACTGTCTTGAATGCTGTCATTGGTCCTGCATACTCTTGTCGGCCTTGCTGAAAGGCCCCCTATGATACCGATACTCTCGTGAGAAACCATGGACGCCGTTTCTAACTCCGCCACGCACTTGCCCTCCAGCTGCAATGACCACGTCGCGATTCTCATGGCGACATATCAGGGCGAGCAGTATCTGGCCGAACAGCTCGAATCGCTGGCGGCACAGACGCACGACAACTGGACGCTGTGGGTATCGGATGATGGTTCCACGGATGCCACCCGTGCGATTCTCGACCGCTATCGTCGAGCCTGGGGCGACCATCGCCTGCAATGGCGAGACGGGCCTCGGCGGGGTTTTGCTGCCAACTTCATGTCGCTGGCTTGCGACACATCGATTCGTGCCGATTACTTCGCCTATGCCGAT
Source organism: Halomonadaceae bacterium T82-2 (assembly GCA_001577635.1). Classification (GTDB taxonomy): domain Bacteria; phylum Pseudomonadota; class Gammaproteobacteria; order Pseudomonadales; family Halomonadaceae; genus Modicisalibacter. The sequence continues at coordinate 7,890 of LSBP01000032.1, forward strand.
CAGGACGACATCTGGTTCTCCGACAAGCTTGCCCGCGCCGTTGCGGCCATGGCGGGCACGGCACCGGCACTATACTGCTCGCGTACCTTGCTGGTCGATGCCGATGGTCAGGTCATCGGCCTCTCGCCGGCTCTCAAGCGGCCAGCCTCCTTCGCCAACGCGCTGACGCAGAACATCGCCAGTGGCAACAGCATGGTCTTCGATAAGGTGGCCAGGTCCTTGCTGGTTGCGGCGGGCGAGAATGTCGATATCCCTCTGCACGACTGGTGGACCTACCTCCTGGTCAGCGGGTGCGGGGGAAGAGTGGAGTTCGATTCGCGACCGAGTGTCCGTTATCGGCAACATGCCGCCAACCTTATCGGCCAGCAGACTGGCTGGGGGAGCGTATGGCATCGAGGCCTGCGGCTCTGGCGAGGCAGCCACCGGGACCAGGTTCAGCGCAATCTCGACGCGCTGGCCCCCCTCACGGATTGCCTGTCTGCCGCTAATCGCCGGGCCTTCGACTACTATCGGGCCAGCAAGGACCCGTCACTTCGCAAAAGGCTTCACGGCCTGCGCCGCTCAGGGGTCTATCGACAGTCCCGGCTGGGGAGCCTGGGTATGCTGTTGGCGACAATTCTCAATAAAACCTGACTCCTGTAATATGCGCTCGCTGACCCTGGAACCCCTGTCTGGCGGCTGTCGACCAGGATGGCGCGCCACTCGATGCGTTGAGAATGAGGACCGATGAACCCACACGCCTTTCAACCGATATCGCCGACCGCCATGGTGATGCAGCTATGGCACTATCGCGACCTGGTCGCGCGCATGGTTCGTCGCGACGTGGTCGGCCGTTACAAGGGGTCTGTCCTGGGGCTGGCCTGGTCCCTGTTCAACCCGATCATCATGCTGTGCGTTTACACTTTCGTGTTTACGGTGGTCTTCGAGGCGCGTTGGGGGGTCGGCTCGAACAGAGGACAGGCCAGTTTCGCGATCCACCTGTTCGCCGGGCTGATCGTCCACGGCCTTTTCGCCGAGGTTCTAAACCGGGCCCCGTCACTGATCATCAGCAACAACAATTACGTCAAGAAGGTCGTCTTCCCGCTGGAGGTGCTCCCTCTGGTGCCGCTTGGTTCGTCGCTGTTCCATGCGTTGGTGAGCCTGATGGTGCTGCTCGGCGCCGAACTGGTCATCCTGGGCGGAATTCCCGCCACAGCCTTGTTGCTGCCGCTGGTGCTGCTGCCGCTGATCGTCCTGACCCTGGGACTTGGCTGGCTGCTCTCTTCGCTGGGGGTCTTCCTGCGCGATATTGGCCAGACGATCACCCTGGTCACGACCATGCTGCTGTTTCTCTCCCCGATCTTCTATCCGTTGTCCGCGCTGCCCGAATCCTTCCGGCCCTTCATCATGGCCAACCCACTGACCTTCATCATCGAGCAGGTGCGCGGCGTTTTGATACTCGGTCACATGCCCGACTGGGCAGGGCTGCTGCAGTACTTGGTGCTGTCTTCGGCCGTTGCCTGGATCGGTTTCGCCTGGTTCCAGAAAACCCGCAAAGGATTTGCCGATGTCCTGTGACGTCTTGAACGAGGCAGAGGCACAGCCTCAGGCGGTGAGCGGCGAAACCACCTCGGAGCCGGTCATCAGCCTGAGTGGCATCGCCAAGTTCTATCAGATCTACGATGCGCCACGTGATCGCCTGAAACAGTTCATCGTGCCGCGTGTGGCGCGTTTCCTTGGGCGCGAGCCCCGTCACTATGGACGCGAGTTCCATGCCCTTGAAGATGTCTCCTTCACCATCTCCAGGGGCGAGACGGTAGGCATCATCGGGCGCAACGGCTCGGGCAAGTCGACCCTGCTGCAGATCATCTGCGGCACGCTTTCCCCGTCCCATGGCGATGTGCGGACGGAAGGGCGGATTGCTGCGCTACTGGAACTCGGGGCTGGCTTCGATCCCGAATTCACGGGCCGGGAAAATGTCTATCTCAATGCCTCGGTGCTCGGGCTCAGCAAGGCGGAGATCGACGCCCGGTTTGACGATATCGTCGCCTTCTCCGAGATCGGCGATTTCATCGATCAGCCTGTCAAGACCTACTCCAGCGGCATGTACGTGCGCCTGGCATTTGCCGTCATTGCGCACGTCGATGCCGATGTCCTGGTCATCGATGAGGCGCTCGCCGTGGGTGATGCCTTCTTTGTCCAGAAGTGCATGCGCTTTCTGCGTCGATTCATGGAAACCGGGACCGTACTCTTCGTCAGCCATGATACCGCGGCGGTGCTCAACCTCTGCGAGCGTGCCATCTGGCTCGATCAAGGACGGATTGCCGCCGAAGGGGCCCCCAAGGACGTCGCCGACGCCTACCTGAAGGACTACTTCGAGTCCAGCCAGGGGGCCAGTGCCAGCACCGCTGGCACCGAGCGAGACGAAGCACGCTACAAGGACCCGGTTCCCCGGGACATGCGCCAGGACATCATCAACGCCACGCCGTACCGCAACGACATCGAGCTGTTTGCCTTCAACCCCGATGCTGCCGATTTCGGCAAGGGCGGGGCGGTCATCGAGACCACGCGACTGGTCGACGATCAGGAGCGTCTGCTGACCTGGGTGGTTGGCGGCGAGGAGGTCACCCTGGTGATTCGCGCCCGGGTAACTGACGAAGGCCCGTTACTGCGTCCGATCATGGGGTTTTATGTCAAGGATCGGCTGGGGCAGACCCTGTTCGGTGACAATACCTACCTCACGCATCGCGGTCAGGCCTGCGAAGCCATGCCCGGCGAAGTCCTCGAAGCCCGTTTCACCTTCCGCATGCCGATATTGCCGCAAGGCGACTACAGCATCAGTACTGCCATCGCGGACGGCACCCAGAACGAGCACGTTCACCACCACTGGATTCACGATGCGCTGTTCTTCAAGTCCCATTCGAGCAGCGTCAGCCACGGTCTCGTCGGGCTCCCGATCCACGACATCCGCCTAAAGGTCGACAGCCACTCATGAGCGATAACACCACCGCATCACAACTGCCCCCGACGGGCGAGCGCTTCTTGCCCGAACTCGACGGCGACATCGTTGCCGAGCACCTTCATCGGTACCTCGTTGCGCGCCGTTACGTCGCCGGCAAGAACGTCCTCGATATTGCCAGTGGCGAAGGGTACGGCAGCCGGCTACTGGCCGAGGCCGCCGCGCGGGTGACGGGAGTGGACATCGCTCACGAGGCCGTTGCGCATGCCCGGGAGCGCTATGTCGCCGATAACCTGGAGTTCCGCCAGGGTGACTGCACGGCCATCCCGCTCCCCGATGCCAGTGTCGACGTGGTGGTCAGCTTCGAGACCATCGAGCATCACGACAAGCACGCGGAAATGATCGCCGAGATCAAGCGCGTGCTGCGCCCGGATGGTCTGCTGATCATCTCCAGTCCCGACAAGCGCGAATACAGTGACGTCCCGGGCTATGCCAACCCCTATCACGTCAAGGAGCTCTACCGCGACGAATTCGAAGCACTGCTCGACGGCGCCTTTCGGCATCGCCGGCTGCTCGGCCAGCGTGTCATCTATGGCTCGGCCATTCTCGATGCCGATGACGCGCCGCTGACCACCTATACGGCCCACGAGCCCGAAGGCCGGCCCGGCCTGGAAGATCCCGTCTACCTCATCGCGCTCGCCAGCGATGCCGAGCTGCCCGAAACCGGCAGCAGTTTCTTCCGTCACGATATCGCTCACAGCGATGTGGTACGCGAGCGTGAGATCATCATTCAGGCCAGAGAGCTCGAACTCGACGAGCGCGGTGTTGCCGTCGCCGAGCGCGACGCGCGCCTCGCCGCGGTGACGTCAGAGCGAGATACCCTGCAGGCCGAGTGTGAAGCACTGAGCGCCGAGCGAGAGGAAGCTCGGCGCTGGCTCCACGAGCAGGCAACGCTACAGTCGCGGGTTCATAACCCGACCTGGCTCGCCAAGCGGCTGGTCAAGCGCCTTTTGCAGTGGCCCAGCGAACAGCGGCGCAGCCGCCACGAACGCTATCAAATTGCCAACTCCGGACTTTTCGACCCAGCTTGGTACCTGGCACACAATTCCGACGTCCAGGTACTGGGGCTCGATCCACTCAAGCACTACCACCGCTACGGGGGCTTCGAGGGGCGTGCCGCCTCGCCGCATTTCGACAGCCTGGAGCATTTGCGTCAGCATCCCGAGCTGCTGCAACGCCATGTCCACCCCCTGTTGCATCATCTTCATCTGCGCCAAGGTGACGGCCAGGGGCAGGGGCGCGCGCAGGCCGAAAGCGGGGAATTGTTCGACCAGCTATTCAGTGATGCCAAGGGGCATGGCGAGGAGTACGTCGCGCTTTCCGAACGGCCGCTCGACGAGGCGACACGCATTCGCACCATCGCCTTCTACCTGCCGCAGTTTCACCCCATCCCCGAGAATGATCGCTGGTGGGGCAAGGGGTTCACCGAGTGGACCAACGTCGCCAAGGCGGTGCCCCAGTTCGCCGGCCACTATCAGCCACGCCAGCCCGGCGAGCTCGGCTTCTATGACCTGCGCCTGCCTGCGGTTCAGGAACGTCAGGTCGAACTCGCCCGTCAGCATGGGGTGAGCGGTTTCTGCTTTCACTATTACTGGTTCAGCGGCCGGCGCCGGTTGCTCGACACACCCATCGACCAGTACGTCGCCAACCCCAATATCGATTTTCCCTTCTGCATCTGCTGGGCCAATGAAAACTGGACCCGGCGCTGGGACGGCAAGGAAAGCGATATCCTCATGGAACAGCGTCACGAGCCGCAGGATGATCGCGAGTTCATCGAGGATGTCGCACCACTGCTCGAAGACCCCCGCTACCTGCGTGTCGACGGCAAGCCGCTGCTGATCGTCTACCGCGTCGATATTCTCCCCGACGCACGCAAGACCGCCGAGACCTGGCGCGACTACTGCCGCGAGCGCGGTATCGGCGAACTTCACCTGGTCGTGGCGCAGAGTTTCGGTATCGGCGATCCGCGCCCTTACGGCTTCGATGCCGCGGTGGAGTTTCCGCCGCACGACACCTACGCCCGGCGGATGGACGACGAAGTCCGCTTCCTCAACCCCGGCTTCACCGGCCACGTCTACGATTACGCTGACCTGGTCGCCAGCCAGCTGGCCAAGCCCACCCCCGACTATGTGCGTTACCGCACGGTCTTTCCCGCCTGGGACAACGAAGCCCGCAAGCCGGGGCGTGGCCATATATTTGCCGGTTCCAGTCCCGCCCGCTACCAGCAATGGCTGGCCGGTGCCTGCCGCGAGGCCGACCGCCTGCCCGGTGACGACAAGCTGGTCTTCGTCAACGCCTGGAACGAATGGGCCGAAGGTGCCTACCTCGAGCCGGACCGCCGCTATGGCTATGCCTATCTCGAGGCGACCAAGCAGGTCATGGCCCAGTACCCCGCCGCGCAACACACCGCGGCGCGCGAGACCCCCGAGGCGCTGCGCAGTCTGACCGCCCATCACGACACGGCCGTGATTCTGCATCTCTATCACACCGAACTGTGGGACGAGATTGCCGACTACCTGGACAGCCTCGAGGGGCAGTACGACCTCTACGTCTCGGTGCCCGAACAGGCCGATGCCGAGGTCGAACGGACCATTCGCCGGCGTGTGCCCGGTGCCGTCGTGGTGCCGCTGGCCAATCGCGGCCGCGACATCGCCCCGTTCCTGACCGTGTTGCGTGCCATTCGTGGGCTGGGTTACGGCCAGGTTTGCAAGATACACGCCAAGCGTTCGCTGCACCGGGGCGACGGCGATGTCTGGCGCCGCGAATTTCTCGGCCAGCTGCTCGGTTCGCGGCAACGGGTGACACGGATCATCGAGGCCTTTCGCCAGCACCCCGAGATCGGCCTGGTCGGGCCTGCCGGCCACTGGCTCGCCTACGGGCGCTACTGGGGGCATCCCGAGAGCCCGGCGCGCACCCGCGGCCTGCTCGATCACCTCGGTATCAGCATGACGCTCGACGAGCTGCACTTCTTCGCCGGCTCGATGTTCTGGTGTCGCCCGGAAGCCATGGATCGGCTGCTCGATCACATTGGACTCGATGACTTCGAGATCGAACTGGGGCAGACCGATGGCACGCTGGCCCACGCCCTGGAGCGGCTCTTTGCCGCCGCCTGCCAGGCAGCCGGGTTGCGCGTCACTGATACCGATGCCCCGGAGGCCACACATGCGCCGGCTCCTGCCGAGAACTACCCGTTTGCCTTGCCCAGCCCGCCCCTGGCGCAGGGCCATGCCCCCGAGCCCGCTCCCGCCATGCCGCCGCTCAAGCGCCGTGCTCGGCAGGTCGCGCAGCGGGCCTGGCGATCCGCCAGGCGCCGGCTCGGCTGAGTGAGCGCAAGGTGTGCAACGGGCCGGCTCATGCCGGCCCGTTGCGTTTTCATTGCCTCTGCTAACCCGGTAGCCAGCGAATCCACGCACGCTCAACGGCAAGAAAGAGATGTATTTGTGATTTTTATAATCATATTTTCATTTTTGGTCGAAGGCTAGGGAGGCGATCCGAAAAGCTTCAAATAGCATTCACAAACAGGGCCTTTTCTCCACTTTAAAGCGGACGAAAGGCATGGTTTTTGTCTTTCCGGGTAAGTGAGCACTCAATCATTTTGCTGCCGATATATGCGACCAATGTCGAAAGAGCCTAGAGGCAAAAATATTGTTGTTAGTAATCACTTCGCCTAAATCCCTTGTTTTTTAAGGATGAGCTGAAGCCATTTTCAATGCCTTGAATAAGCCCTTTCAGGATGGCTTTTCTACCGCTTGCAAAGCCCATATCAACTCTCTAGCATCCCTCCAAGGTGTGGTGGAGCCAGTACTCAAAGTATGACTGACTCAACCTCAGGCGACGGTATTCCAACGGTTGTCTCACCTGCAGGGAACAGGCCCATGGTCGTCAGCCTTCGTGTGATGGCGGCAACAGGCTTCCCGAGTGATCAGCGCTGATCGCAGGGGTTGATCTTGCGTTAGTCGTTGAACGTTGATTGCACACAGTTTTCGGCAACGCGAGATTCAAGCCTCTTTGGAACCAAAAGCGGTTTATGCCGCAATGACATATGCATGTGTTAAGGAGAGTTTCCACATGGCACTTCAAGGGTTCGATAAAGACTATTATCTGAACGCCAAGCTGGAGCAGCTTCAGAACGATCCGGCAACGTCCGCTACCTGGGCCGGCAAGACTGCCGACTTTCTGGAAAGCAAGCTTCTCAACGGGTTCGGTCTGACCGCCGAGCAGCACTACGAGCAGTACGGTTACCAGGAAGGTCTGGCCCCCAACGCCTACTTCGACCCGCAGGAGTACATCCAGGCCAAGGCCGTGGCCATGGTCAACGACCCGGCCAGTAGCTACACCAGCGTGGACGCGGCCGCTCAGGCCTTCGTCGACATCTGGGGCGGCAACGTCTACCAGCACTACCTGCAGTACGGCGCCAGCGAGGGCATCAATCCCTCTAACTCGTTCGACGCGTCTGCCTATCTGGAAGAAAAACTGGCTGCCCTGCAGGCCGCCGGTGAGACCCAGTACCAGACTGCGGACGACGTCAAGGCAGCCCTTGCTGCTGCCGGCCTGACGCCGCTGGATCACTTCCTTGAGTACGGTCAGCAGGAAGGTCTGAGCGCGCCGGCGGTTCCCGCTGACGAGCAGGTCACTGTTGACAATTCTGTGGCGGGCGAGACCTTCACGCTCACTGCAGGTGCCGATACTCCTGCTACTACAAGCGGCGACGATACCATCAATGCCCTGACCATCGATGCACAGGGTACCGCTGCCGAAACTTTCTCTTCTTTCGATACCATCAATGGTGGTGCCGGCACCGATACCCTGAATATCTACACCACTGCTACCCTTAACGAAGTGGTTCCGACTTCTGCGACTGTTAAAAACGTGGAAATCGTTAACCTTTACAACTCTAGCACCACTGCTGATGAGCAGTTTGGTACTACTAGTGCAATTGATGCTTCGAAATTCGTAGGTGCTCAGCAGATTTGGCAGATTGGTGCAGCCAACAATAACGGCATCACTAATGTGGCCTCTACTACCACTGCCGGTTTCCGTAATCTGACGGCTGATAATGCTGTTGGTACTTCTGTTGCTGCGGCAACAGGTGCGACCTCCGTGAGCATTGCTCTGGATGCGGTCAAAGGCAATGCTATTACAAACGATGTCGTTCTAGGCGCTTCTGGCGATGCCCTTTCAAGCGTAAACGTTTCTGGCAATATCGCCCAGCAAACTGTTAACACGACAGCAGCTTCTCTGGCTCTGAGTGTTACTGCCGGTAAAGATGTTGAGACCTTGTCTGTCAACACTGGCGTCAAGACCACTCTGTCTGTTACTGAAGGTGCTGCAAGCACAAAAGAGATCAGTACAGTTGATGCGTCTGCGAGCACGGGTGACCTTACGTACACAGGCACCGTAACTAGTGGTACTGTCGCTCCTGCTACCATCAAGACGGGCTCTGGCAACGATACAGCTACCATTGCTGTTGCCACCCTGAAAGATGATGCTGCAACAACTGCCACTGATGAAACACGCTCTGCCTTGCTGGAAACCGGCGCAGGTAATGATGGCATCAACATCAATACTTCTGGCACCGGCACAACTACCGTAAATGCTGGTGAGGGTAACGATACAGTTACTTTGACTGCAGATGGCTCTGGTAAGCTGAGTGTAAATTTGGGTGCTGGCAATGATATCTTCAAAGGTGCTGGTACTGGTGCGGTGAACGGTACTGACACTATCGATGGTGGTGAGGGTACCGACACACTGACGTTGAACATGGTCGGTTCTGCTAACATCGGTGCATTTAGCAATTTCGAAACGTTTGACGTTGCTGGTCTCGGCAAGACCCTGGATGTTGATATCCTGTCTGCCAAGAATACAGTGACTGAGTTTGTCACCACTGGTGACGTAGCTAATGGCGCTACTCTGACTAACGTTGGTGCTAATGTTGGCTACCGTGTCATTGGCGACACTGACGTTGCAAACGCTCTGACTTTGACTCAGAAGGCTGCTGGTCCGCTGACAGTTACACTGGACATTGACGAGACTGGTACGACTGCGGCTACTACCGCTGCTACTGATCGCGATGCCAGCGTCGTGGCAACCAATGCTAACTCTATCAACGCTGTTTTCGATTCGGCGTTCGTTGGTAAGGCAACTGGTGCAGGCGATAACGCTACCGACCTCAACATCACTGGTTCCAATGCGACTAGTCTCGATGTGGTTTCTGGTGGCGAGAACGCATCCAATAATCTGGATTTCACCAGTGGTAATGATACGACAGCTAACAAGGGTGATCTGCTGACTTCTGTAACTATTACAGGGTCTCAGAACCTGAGCTTCACCATTACTGAGAATGATGCTAGCGAAGTAATGTCGGTCGACGCTTCTGCGCTGACTGGTGCTTTGACATTCAGTACCGCTGAACTGAAAGCAGAATCGGCTACTAACGCGTTTGACGGCGGTTCGGTAAAGCTGGGCTCCGGTGATGACCTCATTACAGTGACTCAGGGCGCGAAAATTTCCGGTATCGAAAAAGGTACTGCTGAAGACGCTGCTGCACAGTCAAACTTTGACATCATTACTACTGGTGGTACTGTTCAGCAGGCAGCTGATGTAGCTTCTACCGGCTCCTTCAGCATCAAAGATGGTCTGTTTACCTTCGAGGGCACCGGACCTAGTACTCTTGATGCAGCCATCGCTGCAGTTGATGCTCAGCTTGGTAGTGATGGTGCTGGTGCTGGTGCTGACGGCGACGCAGTAGCATTTGAATACCTTGGTAACTCGTACGCATACGTAGACGGAGGCGCTTCCGCTGACACCGTTATCCAGCTGACAGGCGTTACTGGTCTTTCCGGGTTGGACGAAGTTGGCACCGCTGATCAGCTGTACGTATTCTAAGCAAGCTTAAGAACTAATAGGGGCAAGCTTGGTCTAATAAACAAGCAGTCTGTCTCTTACACCGAAGCCCCTGCCTTTCAATAAGGCGGGGGCTTTTTATTGGATAATGTGATTACTATCGCCCTCGACAGGAGCCCGGCATGAGCGATTGGATCGCGGTGTCCCGCACCGAACATACCCAAGTATTTCTGTCCCCGCCAGGGCTATGCCTTCGCCGAAAAGGATCAGGTCGTACCGATCTTAATCGCGGAACTGACCAAGCTGTTGCCGCATTATGCGCTGGGCTTCATCCAGCAGGGCGAAGGCACTCATCAAAGTTATCAGCCCGTGGCCCTGACCGGCTTGGGCGGGGAGAGTAACCTGTACGTGCATGCCGATGGCCGCTGGCTGGCGAACTATGTCCCTTCGGTCCTGCGTGGCCACCCGTTCCGCATGGCCAAGGCCGACAACGACCAACAGGTCTTGGCCATCGAACAAGAAAGCCTGAGCGATGACTCGTCCGCTCAGCCGCTGTTCGATAACGACGGCAACCTGACCGACAAAGTGAAGCAGACGGTGGATTTCCTCACCCAATGCGACAACAACCGTCAGGCGACCGCCAAGGCCAGTCAGCTGTTGGGCGATACGGGGCTGATCGAGCAATGGCCGCTCAAGATCGAGCGCGGGGAAGGGCATGAGCCGTTGAACGTGCAGGGGTTGTATCGCATTAACGAGAAGGCGCTCAACGAACTCGCCGCCGACGCCTTCGCCGACTTGCGCAAGCACGGTGCCTTGCCGCTGGCCTATGCCCAGCTGTTCTCGATGAGCCAGCTTTCGCAGCTCACCGAGCGAGCGAAGTTTCATGCTCAGCAGCAGGCGGGCAAGGCGGCCGACGAGAATCTGGATGCGTTCTTCGACGGTGACGACGAAGAACTGACCTTCGATTTCGGGGAGTGATTACGACCTGGGCTACCCTTTTTGGGACGCTGTGGGCCTGCGTGCCGATCATTGAGCGTTACTGTCGCTCCCTGGGCGCCCCGTGTGGTGCTTTATGCCGCTACCTGCCTCGTTCCCTACTTACGGCATAAAGGCGGCCCACGGGCCGCTGTAGGCTGCTATCATGGCGCCATGACCGACTCCCTCGATGCCCAGGGCCTTGATGCGGCCCCGATCCCTCCCGAGACCCGCGAGGCACTGCTGGCCACGCTGGCGGGCTACGAGCACCTGCTGTTCGAATCGATGGGGCAGGCCGACTACGACGCGCTGCGGGCCCTGTACGCCGACTGGGTCGAACGGCTGGGTGATTCCCCGGAAGCCATCGCGATCTGTGATGCCCTGGACGACTTCATCGATGCCAATGTCGAGGAGGGCGATGCCGAACGGGCCTACTTCGACCTCGTGGCGACTGTGCAACAAGCGGGCGGCTGAGCGCCCGCATGTCAGCTTGATCTTGTCGGATCTCCCTCGGTCTAGCGAAAATCCTCATCAAAGGTAGATTTAGAACGGTAGCCTGTCTGGATCAGGTGTTTGCCTTTCTCTGGGTATTGTTCATCAAACAAGGGTAGCTCCTCCAGATAGTACACTTCCCCGTTCTTGAGCTCCGGCTCTTGAGGGCCAAAGACCGTATCCTTGAAAGTCAGTTGCTTGCTATGGGTTTTTTCTTGGAGATGCCCCAGGCGCTTCAAGAGGGTGAGTGCAGCTTTCATCTTGTCTTTTCTGCGCAGTTTGGGGTGGGTCTTTTGGGTGATGTCGGAAATCACAAACTGATAAACCCCGTGGGAGTAGTTCGATAGCTTTCGTATATCCTGGACCAAGCGATTGCCAAGGGTCACAATTTCAGGCTCGCCGGCTATGTAGTCTAGATAATGGCGGGAATAGTGGCGGCCCAGGCGATAAGCATAGGCCAGCGTTTTGGTTCCTATCTCGCCTTCATAGCCTTCGAAGGTATGCAGTACGCCCGCCATGCGTGAGATGTTGTCCATGAGCTTCGAGGCATGGCCCTCGGCATGGTAATAAATCTGGTCGGGACGTGTTTCTTGCTCGATGCGGCGATACATTTTTTTCCATAAAAGTTTAGCGCTTGCCGAGAAGGTCAGGGCTCGGCGCGGCTTTTTTTGGTCGAGATTTTCAATGGACTCTATTAAAAGCTCACGCAAGCGTTCCTGGAACGGCAGGATGTCGGCATCGGCAAGATCGTTGGGTAGTTCTGTGCGATGACCCACCTTGGGGGTTGGATAAACAAACAGAAACCGGGCCAAAAAACCGCTGCCATGCGCATCGTCGCCACGCTTTTCCAAGAATCGCTGAATGATTTCCGGCTGGATCATGAGCGAGGCTGTCAGGCGAGCATTGTTCAGGATAAAAGATTCACTGGTGCGCCTGTCGACGGAAATGGATGAGCCGCTCCACAACGCGTTGAACAGGTAAAGATCTTCAAATGCCTTGCCGGTGAAAAGGCTGCCCGCCTCGCTCGACAGTAGGCAGGCGTTGGGAATGTTGGCGTGAAGCGCGTAGGTAAGCGCGCTGGGTGTGGTGTTCTCGTAGATCAGGCGATAATCGGTAGGTGGGGTCGGTTTTTCCTTGTCGTGATCGGCCAGACGTTGCTCGAACGTGAGTGTGGACTGATCGTCCTCGAACGCCTTTAGCATCCTTTTGCGCAAGACTTTTTGCTTGTCCTGCCAATTTTTCAATTCTCGCTGATAGTCTCGCTGCCGCTGCTTCAGCTCGCTTGTCTTTTCATCTTGAAGCTCCCGGATCGGGCCAAAAAAACAGCCTTCCAGCGCCGTTTTGCGCTCGCCGCTCCTGGCGGCGACCAACAGCATCAGCGATGTGGGGACACGATGGCCGTTGGGGTATTCCACGTCCACCAACCCCTGGCATGCGGTGGCCATCGCGCCCAGTGCGACCGACGCCGCCATCTCATAAGCCACCTGGACGTGATCACTGACGGCCACCACGGCTGACTCGAACCGGGAATCTTCACGAAAAGTTGGCCAGGCACTCCCGATGGCCGGGATCGCGTACTGCTCGTCGGGCAGGCTATTGGCGGCCTCTATTTCGAGAATCGCGTCTGATAAATCATTTATCACTGTCTTTATCCATGCTAGTTCTGCAAGAAACCGCAATTCTAGCAGGGATTAAGAGAGTGTTTCTGATTAAAAATCAGTCCGTCATGGTTTTGACGGGGAGTGACCAGGGCTGGCGGCGGCCTCGCTGGAGACACTTCCTGGCTCGGCGGGCTACCCTGGGCGACCAGGACCCAGCTCCTTGAGACCCCGTTCCAGCAGGGTCCGCGCGGGGCCCGAGGGGCACCGGCGCCCCTGCTCCCACTCCTGCCAGGTGCGCACGTTGACCCCCAGCCGATAGGCGAAGGCGGCCTGGGTATCGCCCCGTGACCGTCGCAGGCGAATGGCGGCCTGGAGCAGGGCGTGAATGTCCTGGGAACGGTGCGTCTCACCCGGCGTTGCCGAGGCCGGGATGGGGGCGTGTGGCGTGGGTTCTGGGATCGGCCTGCTGGAAAAGAGCGGCGCTTCTGGAGGGGGTGGATGACGCGAGGGCTGGCGATAAGCGGCTACGGTTTGGGGGTTGTTCGCTTCGTAATTGCGAATCCAGCGATCGGCAAGACTGTCCATGGGGGATCTCCTGGTAATGGAAAAGGCACGGTGCTGCCGTGCCCTGTCATGGGTTAACTGCGGCTCGTACCGAACACATGCACGCCTTGCTGGAAGGGCTTGGTGTGTGCCTTGCACAGGTAGCTGAGATTGAAGACCGCTTCTTCCTGGCCCATGAAGTCGTCGCGATGCAGGCAAGCCGTGTAGGGATAGCCCGTGATGGGGTTTTCGCCGACCTGAACCAGGCCTTCGACGTCGCAGGACAGATAACCCAGCGCCCTGGCCCAGGCGCGTGCGATTTGATGATACAGGCCTCGCCCTTCGTATCCGCCGCCTTCCGAGGGCCTCAATCTGCCCAGTTGATAGTAGGCGTCGTAGTTCACGTACATCATGAGGTGGTAATGCGGCTTGTCGCTATTGTACTGCTCCCGGCACCATACATAGCGCAATACCGTGGTGTATTTCGTGCCGGCCTTGACCAGCTCTGCATTCAAATGGCGGAAGAAGGCGCTGAGAACGACATTGTCATTGGTAAGCTCGAAGGCGGTCATCCAGTCTGGAAAGCGCAGGTCAATACGAAAGGCCAGCACCCGATTGTAATGCGCAAGCGCGCGGGTTTGTATCAGCAGACTTCGTTCCAGATAATTCTCGATCAAGGGCGCCTCGGCATGCTGGTTGACTTCGAAGCCCCGATAGTAAGTGTCGTAATAACAGTTCAGTTTGGTGTACAGGGGATGGCGCTTGGGCTGTGATTGAAACATGAATATTTTCCTTGTGACGTGCCGGAGGATGCATCAAGCCTGTGGCATTGACGCGATATTGGATCAGGGTGGATTCACTTAATGCCCTCAGGGGGAGGGCGATATCTTGAGAATGCGTCATGGGGTATGGCCCATGACAGCCTGTAATGGCTGGATCAATCCGCTTTCAGAGATTGAGTTATCCAAAGAGTTGATTGGGTTATTAGGTCGTCTCTTCAGGGATTAGAGGTAAGTAGATTTAGATATATTACTGAACCGTCATGGCAGCCGATCCGCATGCCCCGGAAGGACTGGGGATAATGACGCCAACGCCCCGGACGTACCGGGGATCGTTGTCGGGCCCGAGCTCTAAAAACTTTCCATTGGCAATGCGGTACGCTGCATGACGCTCATGGGATGCCAACGGTCTGTCAAATAATACGTCATCGCCGGAGTCGCTTTCCGCCCGGGGATAATCCCGGGATTTTCCGTCAGCCACGTAACGGCACTGACGGCATCCGACATCGATTCAAAAAATCTTCAGCCACGTACTACCTCCTTGAAGCCGGGAAGCGATGGCTTCGATGACACGTCATTCCCACCTCAGGAGGTTTTCATGACGCTCACATGTCCGAGCTGTGGCTCACCGCGGGTGCGTACGCGACACCGCGGTCGCAAGGTTGGCGGGGGTATCGGGGGTACGGCAGGGGCGGCCAGCGGGGCTGCCGGGGCGCTCAGCGGCGCCGAGACGGGAGCCCTGGTGGGTGCCTGGGCCGGGCCGGTCGGCCTGACCGTGGGTAGCCTGGCCGGGGCGATCTTTGGTGGCCTGGTGGGCGGCACGGCGGGCGGTCTCGCCGGTGCCCGTCTGGGCCAGCAACTCGATGCCCGCCTGCTCGATTCCCACCAGTGCCTGGCCTGCGCGCACACCTTCCGTCCTCACGGCGAACCGTCCCTGGCGGAGGCGGGCAGGCGTGTTTAGTGCGACGCCAGTTCGTTGAAAAACGCCGGGTTTTCCTGAATGGTCGCAAGCACCTTGGCCGCCAGGCCGGTCGGATTGCGACGCTTGCTTTCCCAGCTCTTGATCGTGTCCACGCTGGTTCCCATGGCGCTGGCAAATTCGGCCTGTGACACATGCAGCGCGGCACGGATGGCTTTCACATCCGCGACCTCGTGGCGTGTGACACGTGCGGCGCGGGTCTTGCCCTGCTTGATGTCGACGGCTTCCTGCAGCGATGTCTGAAGGTCGTCAAAAATGCTCATTCGGAAACCTCCCCCTTCAACTGGTGGGTCAGGGTCTTGAGTGCGGCCTTTTCCGCGGACGTCAAGCTGTCTTTCACGCTTTTGGGATAGGCCAGGATCAGGTAGATGACCTCGGCGGTGGCCAGAAAGTAGATGACCCGGGCACCGCCCTGTTTGCCTTGCTGCCGCAATGCCATGCGAATCTTGCGTAGACCGCCTGTGCCCTGGATCAGATCCCCTTTGTCGGGTTGCGCGATCAGGATGCGCTGAAGCTCCTTCAGTTCCTCATCGGTCGCGATGCTCTGGATCTGCCGAGTAAAGGTCGGTGTTTCAATAAATTCAATGGCATGACTCACGTCAGGGGCGTCCTTCGGGTCGTGTCTTGCTTGGTGTACATAGTACATCTTTCGGCAGGGTCTGTCTATCAGGACACGCCGTCTTCCCCGCGCATTTCGCGCATTCCGCGCATTTCGCGCATTCCGCGCATTCCGCGCATTTCGCGCGTCCATAACCCATCCACTAATCATTCGTTACGGCCCAGCCCGCTGCCTTCGGGGAGCGGGCCGTTATGCCGTGTTTGTGTCTCAGGAGAGAGATCATGACCCAGCCCACGTCACGTCCTACCGCGCTGTCCCCGGTTGTCGCGGATGAAGCGGCCCGTTCCGCCCGGCTGCCGGAGAGTGCCGATCAAGGAGGGCACGCCAATACTGCCGAGCCCACCCCCGAGGTAACCGAGTCGCCCAGGGCCTCGTTGTCCGCCCGAGCCCAGCCGGGCAGCGTTACCGCCTCGGTCCTCGCGGCCATCGAGCAGAGTGGGGTAGCGTCGCCCTCCTCGATGCCGATGGGGCGAGCCCCGCGTCCGCGTCGTCCTGACGGCCCCCAGCGCCGCTATCGTGAGCAGGCCCGGCGCCTGGTCGATACCCGCGCCCTGGATCGCAAGGCCTGGCTGTCGATTCGTCAGAGCGGGATCGGCAGTAGTGATGCCGCCGCGGCGGTGGGCCTCCATCCTTACAAGTCCCCGCTCGAACTGTGGCTGGAGAAGACCGGTCGTCAGCCGGCATCCGCCGACCCGGCCCCCGAGGCGCAGCTGACCAGTCCGCTGCATTGGGGCCAGGTGCTCGAACCACTGGTCGCCGAGCACTACGCCCGGCACACCGGTCACCGGGTGCAGCGGGTCAACGCCATCCTCCAGCACGTCGAGCATCCCTGGATGCTCGCCAACCTGGATCGCGAGATCGTCGGCAACGACGCCGTGCAGATCCTCGAGTGCAAGACGGCCGGACTTCACGGCGCCCGGCTGTGGAAGAGTGGGGTGCCCGAGTACGTGCAGCTGCAGGTGATGCACCAGTTGGCGGTCACCGGCCAGCAGGCCGCCGATGTGGCGGTCCTGCTCGGGGGCCATGAGCTGCAGATCCACCGTATCGAGCGTGACGAGACGATGATCGCGCAGCTGATCGCCCTGGAACGCCAGTTCTGGGACTGCGTCGAGCGCGATACCCCACCCCCGGCGGATGGCAGCGAGTCGGCGGATCAGGCCTTGCGGACCCTGTTCCCCCAGGATGACGGCGAAACCGTCGACTTCAGCCATGACGTGGGGCTCAGCCAGGCGTTCGTCGACCTGCAGCAGGTGCGCCAGACCCTGGACGACGCCAAGAAGGCGGAATTGCGGCTCAAGCACCGCCTGCAGCAGGCCATGGGCACCGCCACCCTGGCCACGTTCCCCAGCGGTAGCCTGAGCTGGAAGCAGACCGCGCCGGTCAAGCGGCTCGATACCAAAGCACTGCAGCAAGACCATCCAGAACTGTGCGCGACCTACCTTCGCTCGTATCCCGGCTCACGGCGCTTCGTAGTGCGTCAGTGACTGGAGCGACAACCAAAGCCTTACCTCAGTCGACGCAACGCCTCAGAGCGCCTTTACGGGCCATCTGGGGCGTTTTGCGTTATGAGCCACCCGACACGTCATCAAGGAGGTTCCCATGCTCAAGGGACTCGCCATTACCCCACCGATTCTGGGGCGGATCACCATCGGCAAGGTGGTCGAGAATAACGGCAAGCGCCTGCCCCAGAAGGACGACCAGTTCACCCTGACCTCACAGCTCCAGACCAAGGAGGGCTGGATACGCCACCCGCTGGACGAGCAGCTGCGCAGCGAGCAGGAAGGCAAGCTGCGCCGCATTCCCATCCGTCTACTGTTCAACGATCCTGATCTCAACCTGCGTGCCGAGTACGCGCTGTTCGATCGCCAGACCGCCCGCCCCTTGTGCGTGGGTGATGGCGAGCAGTGCAAACGCCGCACCCGCGACGGGATGGAGACATTGGACTGCCTATCCCCCGACGGCTGCCCATTGGCTCAGGGCGGCGCCTGCAAGCCCTATGGGCGGCTCAATGTGCTGATTGGCGATGACGACCCGCTGGGCAGCTTCATTTTCCGCACCACCGGCTTCAACTCGATCCGCACGCTCGCCGCGCGACTCGCCTACTTCAAGGCGATCTCCGGCAACCGCCTGGCCTGTCTGCCGCTGGAACTCAGGCTGCGCGGCAAGTCGACCCGACAGAGTCGCGGCACCCCGATCTTCTACGTCGACATCACCCTGCGTGAAGGCTGGACGCTGGAAGACACCCTCTCGGAGGCGCAACGCCTGGACCAGGAGCGAGAGGCCACCGGCTTCGACCAGAAAGCCCTGGATCGGGCCGCCAAGGCGGGCTTCGCCAACGGGGCCTTCGAGGACAGTGCCGAGGAGTCCGCCGACGTGGTGGAGGAGTTCTACCCCGACGCCCCGGTTCACCTACCGGGCGGGACGGACGCCAATGCCCCGGTGACGCTCGCCGACAAGCTGCAGGCCAGGAGCCAGCAGTCAGGCAAGGCCGAAGCTACCGACAAGGCGGAATCCCCCGCACCGACCACTGACGATAGTCAGCAACCCGCAGCACGCCAAGCCAAGCGAGCCTGAGCGCTCGACGTCGTTTCTCACCGCTACCTGCCATTGCCTAACGACGCCCGCTGCCTGGTAGCCGCGGGCCGTTATGCCGTGGTTGACCAATAAGGAGATTTGCCCATGCGTATTCTCACTCACGACCAACTGCATCGTACCGCCCCTGCCATCTTCGCCCAGGAGCCGGATTCTGCTGTCTCCGAGCGCTACGGCTTCGTGCCCACCATCAATGTGGTCGATGCCCTGCAACGCGAGGGCTGGTATCCGGTACGCGCTCAGCAGACCCATGTCCGCCAGATGGAGCGCCGCGAGGTCGCCCGCCACCTGATCCGCTTCCGCCAGGACCCCGATCGCCAGATCACCGTGGGCGACAGTGTCACCGAACTGGTGCTGACCAACAGCCACGACCGCAGTGCCGCATTCCAGCTCGACCTGGGGCTGTTCCGGCTGGTGTGCCTCAACGGCATGGTCACCCCGGTAGGTGACGTGGGCGGTATCCGCGTGCGTCACGGCAAGCACGTCGTTGACGAGATCCTCGACGGCTCGATCCAGCTCAGTCATCAGGTGCCGCGCATCGCCGAGGGCGTCGAGGCCTTCCAGTCCACCCTGGTCAGTCAGAGCGAGGCTCAGCTGTTCGCCGAGGCCGCGCTGTCGCTGCGCTACGGCGACGACTGGCAGGCCACCAGCCCCGTGCAGCCGGGCGACATCCTCGAAGCTCGTCGCTCGGAAGATGCCAACGGCAGCCTGTGGAGCGTGTTCAACCGCACCCAGGAAAACCTCTTCAAGGGCGGCTTGCGGGGCCGCTCCCGTTCGGGCCGGGCCACCCGTACCCGGCCCATCCACAGCGTCACCGAGGACGTGCGCCTCAACCGCGCGCTGTGGACGCTCACCGAGCACTTCGCCGCGCTCAAGCAGGGCGAGATCGCCGCCTGACTCCCACGACCCATCATGACAAGGAGATCCCGTATGACTCTCGCGACTACTCACGTTTCTGACGCGGGCTTCCCCTGGCTGATGGCCGGGGAGCAGCCCGGCACCTACCGCGTCACGGGCGACGTCACCGACGCCCAGCTGCTGCACCTGGCCAAGCTGATCGCCCGCAAGCGGCTCAGCAAGGGCACCCAACTCGGGCGTCCCGACGAGGTCCATCGCTGCCTGCAGACCCTGATGCTCGACTACCCGCACGAAGTCTTCGGCATCCTCTGCCTGGACACCCGGCACCGGCTGATCGCCTTCGATGAGCTGTTTCGCGGCACCCTCGATGCCGCCTGCGTCTATCCCCGCGAGGTGATCAAGCACGCCATCGACCACAACGCCGCTGCCGTGATCCTGGTCCACAACCACCCCAGTGGCGATCCCGAGCCCAGCGATGCCGACCGGCGCATCACCCAGCGGCTTCAGGAGGCCCTGGGTCTGGTGGACATCCGTGTGCTGGACCATGTGGTGGTCGGTCACGAGGGCTATGTGTCGTTCGCCGAACGTGGGTGGCTGTAGGGTCATCCGCATCGCTCGCGGCACTCGCCGCCACCCACCTGGGCGGCTGGCCCGCTCACCTCCCGTCCCACCTCACGGCTGCCTGGCTCGGCGCCGTGGGGTGGGGTGTCGAGAGAGCGTATTTTTTTGATGTAGTGGGCAAATAGCTTGAAGGGGAAGCCGTGGGTGATAGCGCTTGACAAATGGTGCCGTGGTAGAATATTGCCCTGACGATAGGAGTTTCCATGAGCGAGCTACTCGATCCCACCAACGACTACGTGTTCAAGCGGTTGTTTGCTGAAGCCCCGGATCTGCTGGTCGATCTGATCAACGATTTGCGCCCGGACCTGCCCGACATCGCTTCGGTGGAGATTCTCAATCCCAACATCGAGCCGAACGAGCTGACCGGCAAGTACATCATCCTGGACGTGCTGGCCCGTGATGGCGACGGCCATTGCTACAATGTCGAGGTGCAGGTACGCCGCTACGGTGCCTGGCACAAGCGGGGATTGTTTTATCTGGCCCGCACGCTGGGGACTCAGCTGAGCGGGGGCGAGGACTATCAGGAGCTGCGTGCCTCGGTGGGATTGCACCTGCTGGACTTCGATCTGTTCACAGGGACGGAGGCCGAGCGTGAGCAAGCGGTCTGGCGCTTCGAGATGCGCGACGAACGCCAGCCCGATATCTCGCTGGGGAACATCCTGCAGATGAACCTGATCGAACTCAACAAGGCGGATCGCCTGGGCTTGCCGGAAGGCCCGCTACGCGCCTGGATCACCTTCTTCAAGCACTGGCAGGAGGAACTCACCATGGCCAATGTTGCCCATGAACCGGTCAAGAAGGCGATGAGCCGTATCCGCGAGCTCAGCGCTGATGAAGAGACCCGCCGCCTGGCCTTCGTTCGGGAGCGGGCGCTGCGGGATGAAGTGTCTCTGCTGAATGATGCACGGCGAGAAGGCGAGGCCCATTTGTTTGCCAAGCTCGTTAAAATGAAGTTTGGAGAATTGCCAGAGTGGGCGCAGCATCGTCTGGAACAGGCAAACAGCGACCAAATAAATGAATGGTCTGCGAAAATTTTGATAGCCAATTCTATCGATGAACTTTTCAAGCACTGAGGTGGCCAGGGAAGCGATGAGCCGTACCCGCGAGCTCAGCGCCGATGAAGAGACCCGCCGCCTGGCCTTCGTTCGGGAGCGGGCGCTGCGGGATGAAGTGTCTCTGCTGAACGACGCGAAGCGTGAAGGAGAGATGACAGGTGAACGTCGTGTTCTGCAGCGTCTACTGAGCAGGCGCTTCGGTGAATTGCCCGGTTGGATAGGTGAAATGCTAGAGGCAGCGGACACCAAGCGGTTGGAAGCATGGACAGATGAAATACTGACTGTCGATACCCTTGATGAGCTGTTCAAGCACTGACGTGGCGCGTCACTAGGGGGCATTGCTTCCACTGTAGACTCGTACCTATGCCGATGCGGCAGGGCATCGTCACGGGTTGAGTGCTTAAAGCCACTACACACTGGATACTGCGACACCTGCAGCGGCTCGGTGCCGAGGTCAATCTGGAGCAGCTCAACAGTTTGGTGGAGGACAAAGACATGTTGGCAGAGAATCTGGAGAATTGGGCACAGAAAGAGCGAGCTGAGGGTCGTGTGGAAACTCAGCGTGAAACGGCTCATAACCTGATTATGCGGACAGAGATGGATGACCAGATGATCTCAGAGATCACTGGGTTTCCCATTCAGGATGTTTCCCGACTCCGGCGAGAGTCGCAGCACTGAGGCAGCCATACCTACATGTTGGCAGAAAACTTAGAGAACTGGGCGAAGAAGGAGCGCCAAGAAGGTGAGCAGGTGGGGGTTGAAAAGACCAAGCGCGCGACCGCTCAAAACCTGACCTGATTACGTATATGGCTCAGCCAGCTTCAGGAGCCGGTAAGGCATCGGCGGTGTTCTCGCCGCCACCGTCAGAAAGCGCGGGATCATGGCCGTGAGGTCATAGCGCCGATTGAAGCGGTACTCGAACTCAGCCAAGTAGCGCGGCACATGTTGGCCACGAATGGCATGGTAGCTGCCGGTGATGGCGTTCTTGACGTTGCCCAGCACGGTGTTGACCCAATTGAAGGCGGGGATCTGTGCGCTGGCACGGCCACCGCCAGTAATGAAGCGCTCATGGGTGTAGACCGGCGACTCGAAGGCCCGGAAACACCCCAGGCCATCGCTGACCACCCGACTGCCGGGCGCGATGGCGACCTGGGCATAGCGGCGCACCTCGGCGCGGGTAAAACCGCTCACGCGACGCAGCTGGACGCGCAGAGGATGGCCATCGTCATCGGTCTGCACCGCGGCGACGAACGGGAACTTGTGCTCAGCGCCGCGCCCGCGCTTTCCCGGCCGTTCGCCGCCCAGGTAGGCATCATCGATCTCGATGCGTCCGGTGAGCGTCTCTCCCTGGTTGCGCTCATACATGACCTGCAAGAGCTTGTGCTTGAGCTTCCAGGCGGTGTTGTAGCTGACGCCGAGCTCGCGGGACAGCTGCAGCGCTGAGAGACCATTCTTGCGTTGGGTCAGCAGGTAGATGGCCAGAAACCAAGTGGTGAGCGGCAGATGCGTGGCGTGGAAGATGGTCCCGGCAGTCAGCGAGGTCTGGTGATGGCAGTGATGGCACTGGTACAGCCCGCGCGCAAGCTGGCAGCCGGTGGTGTTGCCGCAGTCGGGACACACGAATCCCTTGGGCCAGCGATGCTGGAAGAGGGCCGACCGGCACTGCGCTTCGGTGCCGTACTGGTCGAGAAACGCCGGCAACGACAGGCCGGACTGGAACTGGATGAGGTTGCGAGCCATGGCACTAACTCCTTGACCGTCCATATGATTCCAGTATAGGCCCGGGCCGACGTGGTAGCTGATCAACATGCGTAATCAGGAACCCTTTTATCAGGGTGTCAGCAAGGAACGATCATGCCTTTCCAGTTCGATGCCGAGTTTTATCTGGCGCAGAATCCCGACGTGGCCGCGGCGATCGACGCCGGTAGCGTCGAAAGTGCCGAGTGGCATTACGTGAACTACGGCGCCGCCGAGGGCCGCGACCCCAACGCCGTGTTCGACACCAGCGCCTACCTGGCCGCCAACCCGGATGTCGCCGATGCCGTCGAGAAGGGCATCATCGACCCGCTGACGCACTTCCTGCAGTACGGCGCCGCCGAGGGCCGCGCGCCCAACGCCGAGTACCAGGCCATCGCCGAAGGCTTCGACGAGCAGGCGTATCTCGACGCCAACCCGGACGTCGCCGCCGCCGTCGACAACGGCAGCCTCGCCACCGGCTACCAGCATTGGGTGCTCTACGGCGAGTACGAAGAAGCGCGCGCCCCGGCCACCTACAACGACGGCACCGCCGTCACCGAGATCACCCAGCCGATCATCGGCAACGCCACCGAGCTGACCACCGATGTCGACACCCTGACCGGCACCGCCGGCAGCGACACCTTCAGCGGCGTGGCCTCCGCGCTGTCCTCCGCGCGCACCCTGAACGCCGGCGACAGCATCGACGGCGGCGACGGCAACGACACCCTGAACGTGACCCTGGACAGCGGCTTCGGCGGCTTCAGTGGTGACGGCGGCGTGCAGAACGTCGAGACCGTCGCCGTCAGCAACGACGGCTCCATCGCCCGCACCTTCAACGCCACCGGCGTGGACGGCGTGCAGCAGTACAGCCTGAACGGCAACGTCAACCTGGCCGGCCTGAGCGCCGCCGACGTCAGCGTGGCGCTGGCCGACAAGGCCAAGGGCACCACCGACATCAAGTTCACCGCCGACGCCGTCAAGGGCGCCAGCGACAGTCTCGGCCTGCAACTCGACAACGTCGGCACCGCCGACGACCCGGCCACCGACGCCAGCGAGCGGGAGGCGGTCGCCGTCACCGCCAACGGCATCGAGTCGCTGAGCGTGGCCGCCGAAGGCACCAACGTCGTCGACCTGAGCGGCATCGCCGCCGCCGACCTCACCGCCAGCGGCACCGGCAGCCTGGATGTCGACAAGGTTGGCACCAAGCTGGCCGGCGTCGACGCCGCCGCCGTGGAAGGCGACGTGGCCCTGAACCTGACCAACGCCGACCAGATCAAGAGCGTTACCACCGGCGCCGGTGACGACACCGTCACCGCCGATACCGGCAGCCTGGCCGCCAACGCCATGATCGACGGCGGCGACGGCGACAACACCCTGGCGCTTGCCGGCAGCGGCGCCACCCAGTACCAGCTGGCCAACATCCAGACCCTCGCGCTGGGCGACGTTTCCGGCGGCCTGACGGTCTCCGCCCGCGACGTCAGCGGCCTGGAACGCGTCGCCCTGGGTGACAGGGCGACGCCGTGCTGGCCAAGCTGGGCAACCAGGACCTGACCCTGGCGCTCTCCGGCGACAACCAAAACGGCGGCACCCTGACCAGCAGCCACGGCGGCGTCAGCGTCGTCGACGTCAGCGCCTCCGAGAGCGCCGATGCCGACAACCCCGACAGCCACGACGCCAAGCTGGTGCTGACCCAGAGCCAGGCCGTGGATCTCAACGTGGGCGAGAACACCGCTTACAAGGGCGAGATCACCGCCGGCGCCGCCACCAGCGCGGTGGTCAATGTCGCCAGAGGGGCGGGCAGTTCTGCCGTCGATCTGCAGGCCCGGAATCTGATCGACCTCAGCGTCACCAGCGCCGCTGATCTTGACGTGGATGGTGCCCTTGGCCGACTGGAGTCGCTGCGCGTCGAGACCGACGGCAATTTCGATGCCTTCGATGTGGATTTTTCCGCCATCCACAGCGTCGAGCTTTCCGGTGACGGCTTCGTGGCCCTGGATGTGCTGGGCAGCCGGACCCAGGACGACTACGGCATCATCGTCAATGCCTCGGAACTGAAGGAAGGCTTGTTGATCGGCCCCCATGTCAAGGGAGCGCAGACCCTGGATGCCGGCATCAATACCCGGGGCACCGATATCACCGTGCGCGCCAGCGATGTGCAGAATTTCGTCGATCTGGGCACGCTCGACGCCGACAACGGCGCGCAGGTCGCCGGTGATGTGACGGTGGATCTGGCCAATATCGCCGGCAGCATCTGGCTGAATCATGTGTACGGCAACAACGTCACCATCGACGTCAGTGATGCGCTGGGCCCCGTCGAATACTCGGGCATCCTCCGTGCGGCCGACACCCTGGTGCTCGACGGCGCCGAACTGACCGCCAACGTGGCGACCGTGGCCGCCACCGGCGAGAGCCTTGACGCGACCCTGAACGGGGGCATCGCCGTCGATCGCTTCACGGTCAACACGACGGCGGCCACCGGGGCACTTGAGCTGCAGGGCGATCTGGGGGTCGGCAGCGACCTGGTCACGGTCGATGTGTCGGCCTATGCCGATAACGCGGAAATCGCCTTCGATGCGAGTTTTCAGGGCAGCGATAACCGCCTGGTCTTCGCGTTCGATAACACCGACACCCTGGTGCTGAAGGACGGCAGCTCGATCGCCGGTGTCGAGACGCTGGAAGTGCAGAACGGCACGCTGGATATTTCGGCGCTGAGCCAGGCGGACTTCGCCGAGGTGGGCAATATCGTCATCGCCTCCGGCATCGCCATGCGGGCCGATCAGTTCGCCGGGCTGTCCTCCATCGAGGCCAATTCGTCATCGGCACGAGTCACGGTGTCGATCGACAGCGCCGAGCAGGCCGAGCAGGTCAAGGCCGCGCTGGCCACGATGCGGACCGATGCCGGCGCGCATGCCCTGAACCTGGGTATCGAGGTGGCACAGTCCGTGGTCGATCAGGCGGGCAGTGTGCTCGACGATATCGCTACGCGGGTCGGGAACGGCGGTGGGTTCGTCGCCCGGCAAACGGAGCAGGCGGGCGGCGGCAGTCCCGTCGAGATTGCCGGCGCCGTGCCGCTGGCCGAGGCGCTGGCGGCGGACGGCGCGAGCTTCGCCGACGGCGTGACGCTCGCCGACGTCGCCTACTGGGATCCCACGACCGAGACGCCCATCGCCTTCACGGCGGGCACGACGTCGCTGGATGTCGGCAGCAAGACACTGCTGCTGCGCGATGGCGCGGATATCAGCGGCCTGGCCTTGTCCAATGTCGCCGGGCTGCGGATCGAGGACGCGGCGACGGTCACGCTGACACCCACGCAATATACCCAGTTCACGTCCCTGAACGCCGGGGTGTCCGGAACGCCGGGGCATGAAACCGTGGTCTTCAGCGACGGCGGCGCGGTGGATCTTTCTGACTCCGGCGTGCCTTACAACTACGTGGAGGAATACCGGCTGAGCGATGCCGGCAACGTCTTCACCGGCCCGGATGGCGGCTTCATCATCACCGGTGGCGCGGGGGCGGATACCATCACCACCGGCACTGGCAATCAGACCGTCACCGGCAACGGCGGCGATGACATTATCGACCTGGTGCCCCAGGATTCCGGTTCCGACACCCTCGTCTACACCATCGGTGAGGACGGCGATGACACCATCCTCGGCTTCCGCGCGGCGACCGCCGATGGCAACCCGGCGCTGGATGCCGAGGAAGACGTTCTGCGCATTACCAGTGAAAGCGATGCGGCCCATCTGGCCGAGGAAATCAGTACCATCAGCTTCATCGAGAACGGTGGCTATACCGGATACAGCGGCGGCATCGCCGACAATACGGTCGATGTGCAAATCGCGTTCTACGATGGCGGCTCGATCACCTTCGCCGACTTCATTGCCGCCGGTAGTGACCTCTCCGGGTTCTCGTCGCAGGGGAGCTTCAGCGGCGGGAACGGCGACAAGGTGATCGATAGTGATGAAACCGTGGTGCTGACCGGCATCACCGGGTCGGAGCTGTCGGCGGCCTTCGGCGACAGCCTGGCCTTTTCCGGGTAACCCGTACCGCTTGTCCAGGTCCGGCGCCAGGGTTGAAGTGCCCTGGCGAATGCATTCGCTCCCACGGCATCGGCGCCGTGGGAGTGAACTCGTTTCAGGTTGCTCGTTGACCTGCGTGAACAGCCCGGTCATAAGGCCGGGCGTTTCTGGTAGATTGCGAAGCCCGCGACAGGAGGGCGCATGGCCACCAACCACCACGACACCGGCTACAAGGAGCTGTTCAGCCACCCCGAGTTCGTCCAGCAGCTGATCGAGGGCTTCGCACCCGGCGAGATCGCCGGCCTGATGGATTTCACCACCCTCAAGAACCACAGCGGCAACTACATCACGCCGCTGTTCGAGGAGAAGTTCGAGGACGTGGTGTGGTCGGTGGAGGTCACCTGGCAGGGCATCACCCAGCGGGTCTTCCTGTACATCCTGCTCGAGTTCCAGTCGTCGGTGGATCGCACCATGCCGATCCGGCTGATGCACTACGTGGCCTGCTTCTACAGCGAGCTGCTCAAG
>LSBP01000009.1 GCA_001577635.1 Halomonadaceae bacterium T82-2
GCCAGATGCGATCTTCGTCCCTCCACCCCGGCAAGTCTTCTCCATACTGCCCGTGTTGGGTCATTTCCAACATACAAGCGACTTCAGTCGCGATGAAGCGGCCCTCAAAGCCAGACTGCATCCCAGTGAGGATACTGCCCCACACTCTCGACCAGGCCGGCCCGCAAGGGGTTGGCGATGATGTAACGGGCCACGGCTTTCATGTCTTCCTCGCGACGCAGCAGCCGATCATGAAAGCCGGTTTCCCACACAGGCCCCCGACGCTGCAGGTAGTGATTGAGGCTCCTGGCGGAGCGCCCCTTGAACCGCTTGACCACCTGACTCAGAGAACACGCATCCCCCAGCATGAAAAGCCAGTGCACGTGATCCGGCATGACGACAAAGCTCTGCGAATGCAGCCATTGCTCTTCATGCAACTGCTGCATTTCACGGACGACCAGCCGCGCCGCCCGCCAATCCATCATCAGAGGCGACCGCTGATGGGTACAGGTAGTAACAAGATACACATGCCTGGGCATCGAGCGACGGCCGGCCCGCAATGCGCGAGATCCCGGTGTCATATCCACGGGTCTCCTCCCTTGTTAAGAGCCACTCCGAGCCTCCGCCTGATGGGCAAACTCGTCAGGATGCTCATGGCGGGGGCACGCATCCCGGCAGCGACCGTTTCGTGCCTGACGCATCGCGACTGAAGTCGCTTCCGCACGCTTCCCGCAAGTGCGCCGCTTGGCGCGGATCAAGTCGCTCCCGCGGTTCCGCCGCTCCCGACCACCCGGGCCCGGTGGCAAACTCGCCCTGCCCTCTCAGGCCGGCTCGGTGCTTGGGCTTGTCTGCAGCTGCTGAAGGCCGAGCCCGGCGAGGATCAGCACCAGCCCCACCAGAGTGGAAGCGAGGATCGGCTCGCCGACCACCCAGTGCAGCAGCAGCAGCGAGACCGGCGGCGAGAGGAAGATCAGGTTGGCGACCCGGGCGGTGCGCGAGACCTGATGCACCGCCATCTGCCAGAGCACGAAGGCGAAGCCCATCTCGAACAGGCCCACGTAGACCCCGGCGCCGAGGCTCCCCCAGCCGTGCCAGGCGAAGCCCGGGCCGGCGGCGACGATCCCCGTCAGCACCGGCAGGCCGACGCTGAAGTTCTGCCATTGGGCAACCAGCGGCTCGCGCTCGTCGCGGGCGTTGAGCAGCCAGTAGAGCGCCCACAGCAGGGTCGAGGCCAGCGCAAGCAGCACGCCGAGCGGGTCGGCGAAGGCGACGTCGAACACCCGGCCGCGGGTGGCGATGGTCCACACCCCGGCGTAGGCGACCAGCCCGGCCAGCACGTCGCGCGGGGTCAGCCGCTGGCCGAGGATCGGCACGGCGAGAAACGCCATGGCCAGCGCCCAGGTATAGTTGAGCGCCATGGCCTCCTGGCCGGGCAGGCGGTCGTAGGCGGCGAACAGCGTCAGGTAGTAGGCCACCGGGTTCATCAGCCCGGCCCACAGCGCGGTGCGCCAGCCGCCGCGCAGCGCGCTGCCCAGCTGACCGCGATGCACCACCAGCACGCCGATCAGCAGCCACGAGACCAGCGCGGCGATCCACATCAGCTCGACCGGGGTCATCGTCGTCAGGGCCAGCTTGAAGGCGGTGGCCACGGTCGACCACAGCCCCACCGCCCCCGTGCCGTAGAGTATCGCGCGCTGATCCCGGGTCATGGTCGCTCCCTGCTTGTCTGATCCTGCGGGTACATTAGGATGATGCCGGACAGCCTAACCGGCCCATGCCCGGCTGGCGACCGCGTTCCCCCTTCACCCCCCCCGACCCGCAGGAGACGCCATGGTGACCGCTTCCGCTTCCCTCGATCCGCCCGCCAACGGCAGCGCCTTCGTCAGCGCCTATCGCCTCGACGCTCGGGGCGGCGGCACGGCGCTCGACGACGCGACCCTGCGGCGGGCCTGGCATGAGGACGAGGCGCCGCTGTGGCTGCACCTGGACTTCCGCCAGGCGGATGTCACCGACTACCTGCAGACGGTGGCCGAGCTCGACGAGGCGGTGATCGAGGCGCTGCTCGAGCCCGACACCCGGCCGCGGGTCGCCCGCTTCGGCGACGGCGTGGTCACCACCCTGCGCGGGCTGGGCCTGGAGGGCGGCGCACGGCCGGAAGAGATGATCTCGCTGCGCGTGTGGGTCACGCCGCGGCGGCTGATCACCCTGCGGCGCCTGCCGCTGCGGGCGGTCAGCGTGGTGCGCCAGCGCATCGATGCCGGCGACGGCGCCCTGTCGATCCCCGACCTGCTGGCCTGGCTGGTCGAGACCCTGGTCGACCAGGTCGGCGACGTCACCCACCAGCTGGAGGACCGCATGGCCGAGCTGGAGGACGCCCAGCTCGGCGACACCGACATCGACGCCGATGACCTGACACGCATTCGTCGGCCACTGATCACGCTGCGCCGCTTCATGGGTCCGCAGCGCGACTGCCTGGCCCAGCTGGCCCAGGGGCCGACCTGGTTCGACGAGGACAGCCGGATCTCGATCCGCGAGAGCGCCAACCAGCTGTCGCGCTACGTGGAGGACTTCAACGCCATGCAGGAGCGGGCGCTGATCCTGCAGGAGCAACTGTGGAGCGAGCACAACGAACGCCTCAACCAGCGCATGTACATGCTGGCGATCATCACCACGGTGTTCCTCCCGCTGAGCTTTCTCACCGGCCTGCTGGGGGTGAACGTCGGCGGCATCCCCGGCGCCGACAGCCCCCACGGCTTCGCGGTCTTCCTGCTGATCACCCTGGGGCTGGGGGTGGCGGTGATGGTGCTGCTCAAGCGCAAGCGGTGGTGGTAACCCGCCGGTCGACAGGGTCCGCCGGGCTGTGGGAGCGACTTCAGTCGCGATGAAGCGGCCCTCGAGACCCCGCTATCGGGGATGAATCCCCTCCCACAAGACCAGCCATCAGACCGGGCAGCATGGACAAGCCGTTGTCATTGTGGGAGCGACTTCAGTCGCGATCAATCGGCCACCGGGTACCGCTATCGGGGATGAATCCCCTCCCACAAGATAACCCGGCGAGCCTAGCGATCGACATGGCCGAGGTCGCGCTCGGGATCGAGCCGGTCGCGGACCCGGCGCTTGAGCTCCTTGACGTCGGGGAAGCCGCCGTCGCGCTTGCGCTCCCAGAGCGGCTGGTCGTCGTAGAGCACCTCGAAGTGCCCGCCGTGACTGGGCGCCAGCGCCACCTCCGCAAGGTCCTCGCCGAACGTGGAGAGCAGCTCCTGGGCGTACCAGGCGGCGCGCAGAAGCCAGTTGCATTGCGTGCAATAATGGATGCGAATATGGGCCATGATGACCTCCCGGGGGTGAGCACGGCCCGATGATAACAAGCAGCAGCGCCCGGCGACGCCCCGGGCAGCGACATTCAGCGGACGAGGGAACGCGACATGGGTGATGCGAATGCCAGCCAGTCCCGGCTCTACGAGTGGCTGACCGGCGACGAGGACGCCCGGATGTGCCGGGATATCTCCGAGGCCGCCTGCCACGAGCAGCCGGGCAACTTCTTTCGTCATCTGCTGGCCTCGCTGGGCAACAAGCTGGCCGACGAGCTCTCCAGTGCGCGGCTGGTGCTGCCCTGGCTGCTCGGCGCCATCGGCGCGCCGGTGTGGATGGTGGGGCTGCTGGTGCCGATCCGCGAGGCCGGGGCGCTGCTGCCGCAGGTGCTGATCGCCGGTGTCGCCCGCCGCCTGCCGCAGCGCAAGTGGATCTGGGTGATCGGCGGGCTGATCCAGGCATTCAGCGCCGCGCTGCTGGCCGCGCTGGCGCTGCTCGGCCACGGCGGCCTCGGCGGCGCGCTGGTGCTGGCCGTGCTGGTGGCGCTGTCGCTGGCGCGCGGGCTGTCGTCGATCGCCACCAAGGACGTGCTGGGCAAGACCATCGCCAAGCAGCGCCGCGGCAACCTGATGGGCTGGAGCGGCAGTGTCGCCGGCGCCGTGACGCTGGCCGCCGGGGCGGTGCTGATGCTGTTCAACGACCGTCCGGGTGAGCTGGCGCTGGCGGTGCTGCTGGCCGTCGCCGCGCTGGGCTGGCTGGTCAACGCCGCCTGTGCAGCCGCGATCCGCGAGGAGCCCGGCGCCACCGAGGGCGGCAAGAGTGCCTGGCAGAGCCTCGGCGAGGGCATTACCCGGCTGCGCCGCGACCGCGCCTTCCAGCGCTTCAACCTGGCACGCGCGCTGCTGCTGTCGAGCGCCCTGGCCCTGCCCTACATCGCGCTGCTCGGCCAGCATCAGGGCGGCGCACAGCTGGGCGGACTGGGCGTGCTGATCCTGGTCTCGGGCCTCGCCGGCATGATCGCCAGCCCTGTCTGGGGCAAGCGTGCCGATGCCTCCAGTCGCCGGGTGATGCGCGATGCCGGGCTCGCTGCCGCCGTCTGCTGCCTGGCCGCCGCGGCCGTGGCCTGGGCCCCGGGCGCCTGGAGCGCGACGATCTGGCCCTACGCCCTGCTCTACGGTGCGCTGGTGATCGCCCATGCCGGCGTGCGCCTGGGTCGCAAGACCTATGTCGTGGACCTGGCCGGGGCCGAGGATCGCGCGCTCTACGTGGCGCTGTCGAACACCCTCACCGGTGTGCTGATGCTGCTGGTCGGCGGCCTGATCGGGGCGCTGGCGCAGTGGATCGGCAGCGCCGCACTGCTGCTGGTGCTGGCAGGCTGCGCACTGGCGGCGGCGGTCTGCGCCCATGGCCTGCCCGAGGTGGAGTCGTGACATCCCGCCGCGTTGCATTCCTGTCATCCACTGGTCAAGATGACGCCCAAAAACGCCGTCGGGATGTCCCGCCACGGCCATCGTCAAGGACAGCCGCACCATGAAACGACCGCCGATGATCGACGCCAAGCTCCTGGAACGCATTGTCGATGCCTCCGCCGACGGCATCGTGGTCGCCGAACAGGAAGGCGACGAAAACATCCTCATCTACGTCAACCAGGGCTTCGAGCGGCTGACGGGCTACAGCACCGACGAAATCCTCTACCGTGACTGCCGCTTCCTGCAGAACGACGACCGCGATCAGCCGGCGCTCGAGCGCATCCGCCAGGCACTCGCCGAGAAGCGGCCGTGTCGCGAGGTGCTGCGCAACTACCGCAAGGACGGCAGCCTGTTCTACAACGAGCTGTCGATCACCCCGGTCTTCGACGAACAGGACCAGCTGACCTATTTCATCGGCGTGCAGAAGGACGTGACCCCGCTGGTCGAGGCCCTCCAGGAACTCGACGCCCTCAAGGCCGAACGCAACGCCGGCTGAGCGCCTGCCGGGGCCTCGGCGGCCCCGGAAAAAACATCGACCTCCCCTCTTGTGCACGGCGCCGACTGACGCTATATAGCGAGCAGAACAGTCCGGGCACGTTCGCCCGCCAGCCAGGGTCATGGGAGGTCATCATGAGCCGTGAGTCCTTCATCGAAGAAGCCGACTTCTTCGACGCCGTCAACGACGCGCATTTCTCCCGTTCACGCACCAGCCGCCACGATACGCTGCGCGCCCGTCGCCGGGTCGAGACCCTGCTGGAAGAGCGCCGCCTGAAACGCGCCATCGAGGATGACTGGCTCAACGAGCTGGACGGCGAGGAAGAAGAGGAAGAGTGAGCCACGGACCGACCGCGGCCGCCGCGGTCGATAACCCGGTCCACTGGCCTTTCGAGATTGCCGCCACTATCATCGGTGGGCTTTACCTTCATCTCCAACCGACCGGATATCCATGGCGCAATACGTCTTCACCATGAACCGGGTGGGCAAGATCGTGCCCCCCAAGCGCGAGATCCTCAAGGATATCTCGCTGTCCTTCTTCCCCGGCGCGAAGATCGGCGTGCTCGGCCTCAACGGCGCGGGCAAGTCGACGCTGCTGCGGATCATGGCCGGGGTCGATACCGAGTACACCGGCGAAGCACGGCCCATGCCCGGCCTGAACATCGGCTACCTGCCGCAGGAGCCCGAGCTCGATGACAGCAAGACGGTTCGCGAGACCGTCGAGGAAGCCGTCAGCGAGATCAAGGACGCCCAGACCCAGCTGGATGCCGTCTACGCCGCCTACGCCGAGCCGGACGCCGACTTCGATGCGCTCGCCGCCGAGCAGGCGCGTCTGGAGAACCTGATCGAGGCCGCCGACGCCCACAACCTGGAGCGCAAGCTCGAGGTAGCCGCCGAGGCCCTGCGTCTGCCGCCCTGGGAGGCCAACGTCGGCGTGCTGTCCGGGGGTGAACGCCGCCGCGTGGCACTGTGCCGCCTGCTGCTCTCCAATCCGGACATGCTGCTGCTCGACGAGCCCACCAACCACCTGGACGCCGAATCGGTGGCCTGGCTCGAGCGCTTCCTGCACGACTACTCGGGCACGGTGGTGGCGATCACCCACGACCGCTACTTCCTCGACAACGTCGCCGGCTGGATTCTCGAGCTCGACCGCGGCCACGGCATCCCCTTCGAGGGCAACTACTCCAACTGGCTGGAAGCCAAGGAGAAGCGCCTCGAGCAGGAAGCCAAACAGGAAGCCTCGCGCCAGAAGGCGATCAAGCAGGAACTCGAATGGGTGCGCAGCAACGCCAAGGGCCGCCAGGCCAAGAGCAAGGCGCGCCTCAACCGCTTCGAGGAGATGCAGTCCGGCGACTTCCAGAAGCGCAACGAGACCAACGAGATCTACATTCCGCCCGGCCCGCGGCTCGGCGACAAGGTCATCGAGCTGCACGGCGTCACCAAGCGCTACGGCGACAAGCTGCTGTTCGAGGACCTGTCCTTCCAGGTGCCCAAGGGCGCGATCGTCGGCATCATCGGCGGTAACGGCGCCGGCAAGTCGTCACTGTTCCGCCTGATCAACGGTACCGAGACGCCGGACGCCGGCGAGGTGGTGGTCGGCGACACCGTGCAGGTCGCCTACGTCGAGCAGATGCGCGACGCCCTCGACGACAAGCAGACCGTCTGGGAAGCGGTGTCCGACGGCCAGGACATCCTCAACATCAACGGCTACGAAGTGTCGTCGCGGGCCTACGTGGGTCGCTTCAACTTCAAGGGCAACGACCAGCAGAAGCGCCTGTCGGAGCTGTCCGGCGGCGAGCGGGGGCGCCTGCAGCTGGCCCAGACCCTCAAGCAGGGCGCCAACGTGCTGCTGCTCGACGAACCCTCCAACGATCTGGACATCGAGACGCTGCGCGCCCTGGAAGAAGCCCTGCTGGCCTTCCCCGGCTGCGCGCTGGTGATCTCCCACGACCGCTGGTTCCTCGACCGCATCGCCACCCATATCCTCGCCTACGAGGGCGACTCCGAGGTGGTGTTCTTCGAGGGCAACTACAGCGACTACGAGGCGGATCATCGCAAGCGCGTGGGCAACGACACGCCCCATCGCATGAAGTACAAGCGCATCGACGCCTGACGGCATCGCGGCATCGATCGCTTGACACAGAAGGCCCGCGGGGACACCCCCGCGGGCCTTCTTGCGTGAAGAGCTTGCGTGAAGAGCCCGCCCCGCCCTATCGCCGGCTGCGGATGAGCGACACGATGAACAGGATCAGGAACACCACGAAGAGGATCTTGGCGATGGTCGCGGCGACGCCCGCGACGCCGCCGAAGCCCAGCACGGCGGCGATGATGGCAATGACGAGAAAGATGATGGCGTAGTTGAGCATGCAGTCGTCCTTGTATCGGCAGGGTTTCCCTGTGATCGATTCGGCCGGTCCGGGCCGATGCCCCGTCCTCGGCCACCGATCACGCGACTTGAGAATCGTCGGGAAATGCCCAAGCGTCAAGGTCGGACGGCGCCGCTCGCCGTCAGTAGAACCCCGGCTCGCCGGGCGGGCGCGTCTTGAAGCGCCGATGCAGCCACAGGTACTGCTCGGGGTGACGACGGATCGCCGCCTCGATCACCGCATTGATGCGCGCGGCATCGGCGACCTCGTCGCCGCTCGGAAAGCCTTCCAGCGCCGGCAGGTACTCCAGGGTGTAGGTGCGGTCGTCCGGGTTGCGATGGAAGATCAGCGGCATCACCGGCGCCCCGGTCATCCGCGCGATCTTGGCGGTGAGCTTGATGCTCGCCGCCTCGATGCCGAAGAACGGCGCGAAGACACTGGCCTCGCGTCCGAAGTCCTGATCCGGCGAGTACCACACCGCATAGCCGGCCTTGATGCGCCGCACCACGCCACGCAGGTCACGGCGATCGATGGCCCGGCCGAAGATGTGCGAACGCGCCCGGGTCATGAAGCGCTCGAACAACGGGTTGTCGTGGGGCCGATAGACCACGTCGGCGGGGAAATACAGCGAGTGCAGCGCGCCGCCGAGATCCAGCGTCGAGAAGTGGATGCCGATGATCAGCGCGCCCTTGCCGCGGGCCAGCGCCTGATGCATGTGCTCCTCGCCGCGGAAGGTCACGCGGTGGCGCAGGTGCTCCGGGTCGCGGCACCAGCCGGTGGCGGTCTCGAGGATACCGATGCCGTTGGCGAGGAAGGTGCGCTTGACCAGCCGCGTCCGCTCGTCGTCGCTCAGCTCGGGAAAGCACAGCCGCAGGTTGGTCTCGGTGATGTGGCGGCGCCGCCCGGCGAACCGCCAGGCCAGCCAGCCGATCAACCGCCCCGTGGCCAGCTTGAGCCGCCACGGCAGCCAGGCGCCCAGGCGCATCAGGCCGATGGCCAGCCAGGTGGGCCAGTAGCGAGGGTGGGCGAAGGACGGCGTGGAGGAGGAGTCGGCCATGGGTGTTGCGTGATTCCCGGAATCTGGACGAGGCGCCATTGTAACCGGCTCGCCGGGACCCGGCGAGCCGGGCCCGTCAGGCCTCGTCGCCCGAGTAGCGGCGTGGCACCCGAGGCAGGATGCCGGTCATCAGCGTGTAGCTGATGGTGTCGCAGTAACGGGCCACTTCGTCCACCGACAGCACCGCCCCGCTGTCGTCGCGGCCCCACAGCACCACCCGGCTGCCGATACCGGCGTCCGGCAGGTCGGTGAGGTCCACCGTGGCCATGTCCATCGATACCTTGCCCGCCAGGCCGCAGCGCTGGCCGTCGACCAGCACCGGCGTGCCATCCACGGCATGGCGGTCGTAGCCGTCACCATAGCCGACGGCGATCACGCCGATCCGTGAACGCCGCGGCGCCCGCCAGCGGCCGCCGTACCCTACCGGCTCGCCGGCGTCGATCTCGCGCACGGCGATGATCTCGGAACGCAGCGTCATCACCGGGTGCAGGTCGCGGGCGGCGTCGTTGTCGCCTTCCAGCGGGTTGCTGCCGTAGAGCATCACGCCGGGGCGATTCCAGGCGCCGTGGGCCTGCGGCCAGGCCAGCGTCGCCGGGGAGTTGGCCAGACACAGCGGCGCGCCGAGCTGCCCGGCCAGCGCCTCGACCTGGGCCATCTGGTGCTGGAAGTAACCGGGATCCAGGGCATCCGCGGTGGCGAAGTGGGTCATCAGGTGCAGGTCGGTGACCCGCTCGGGCGCCGCATGCAGGCGCTGCCAGGCTGCCGCGGCCTGCTCGGGCGGGAAGCCGAGACGATGCATGCCGGTATCCACCTTGAGCCAGGCGGGAATCGGCCGGCGCGGGCGATGGGCCAGCAGCGCGTCGATCTGCCAGTCGCTGTGCACGGCGACCCACAGCCCCAGCGCCTCGACCCGCTCGAGCTCGTCAGCGGAGAAGATGCCCTCGAGCAGCACGATCGGCCGCTCGATGCCGGCGGCGCGCAGCGTCTGCGCTTCCTCGATGCAGGCCACGGCAAAGGCCGGAGCCAGCCCCTCGAGGGCCCGTGCACAGGCGACCGCGCCATGACCGTAGGCGTCGGCCTTGAGCACCGCCAGCGCCCGGCTGCCGGGCGCCAGCGCCTGGGCCAGACGGTAATTGTGACGCAGGGCGGCAAGATCGATAGCGGCATGCAGCGGCCGGGCCATGAGGAACTCCTGAAGGGGCCAAAAAGGGCCTCATTATTTAGCAGCCGACCCGGGATTTCACCCCCGATAACGCCCAAAAACAACGCCCCGGGCAGACGAATCGACTACCCGGGGCGTATCGCGCGCAGGATTACTCCGCCGGCGGCGTCGGCGGTGCGCCGATATCCATCACGGCGGCATCCCCGTCGGTCGCATCGGCGGGCAGGTCGAGGCGCACGTTCTCGGTTTCGCTCAACCAGTCGTTCACGGTGCGCAGCGCCTCGGTGTCCAGGGTCCCCGACTCGCGGCGCAGCCCCAGCAGGTCGGTGACGTAGGCGTAGCGCGCCTGAGCGTAGCTGGCCAGGGCGTCGTAGAGGTTCTGCTCGGCCTGCAGCACGTCGACGATGTTGCGCGTCCCGACCTGATAGCCGGACCGGGTCGCCTCGAGCGCGCTGCGGTTGGAGACGACCGCCTGACGCCGGGCCTCGACGGTCTGCACGTCGTTGACCACCCGCGTGTAGAACGAACGTACCTGCTGGGTGGTCTGGCGACGCTGGGCCTCGAAGTCGTACTGCGACGCCTCGAGCTTGTAGGTGTTGCTCTGCACCTGGGCGCTGGTGCTGCCACCGTGGAAGATCGGCACGCTGGCCTGCAGACCGATCTCGGCGCCGGAGCTGTGCCCGGAGAGATAGTCGATGTCGTTGTTCGAATAGTTGTAGTCGGCGTAGGCGTCGAGCGTCGGCAGATGGCCGGCCCGCGCGACGTCGACGTTGTCGCGGGCGATATCGATTCCCTTGCGGGTCGCCAGCAGCGTGGGGTTGTTCTCCATGGCCATCGACACCCAGGCGTCACGGGCCGCGGGCTTGGGCGTCTCGATGGGAATGTCGTCGGCCAGCCCCTCGATCGAGTCGTAGCGCTTGCCGGTCAGGCGCTCCAGAGCCTCGAAGCTGACCTGCAGGTCGTTGGCGGCGGCGATGCGCTGCGCCCGTGCCAGGTCGTAGGAGGCCTGCGCCTCATGAACGTCGGTGATGGCGATCAGGCCGACCTGAAACTGCTCCTTGGCCTGCTCGAGCTGACGCTGGATCGCCTTTTCCTGAGCCACGCGGGCGGCGAGGATATCGCGTGCCTGGAGAATCGCGAAGTAGGCGTCGGCCACGTCGTAGAGGACCTGCTGGCGCGTCTGCTCCAGGGTCAGCGACTGCTGGCCGACCTGGTTCTCGCTGCGCTTGAGTTCGTACCAGTTGGTGGCATCGAACAGCGCCTGGGTCGCCTGCACGCTGACATTGGCCGAGTTGTAGTTGTCGTCGTTGGGCGAACCGGTGGGCTGATCGCTGGCCTGCCGCTCGAAGGTCCGGTTGTTGGCCACACTGGCCTTGGCGTCGATCTGCGGCAGCAGGTCGCCGCGCTGTACCTCGCGACTGGACTCGGTGCTCTGGTAAGTAGAGCGGGACGAAGCCAGCGTGGCGTTGTTGTCGAGGGCGTCGCGGGCGATCGACCAGAGGTCGGCGGCCTGGGCGGGCGAGGCGAGTGCCGCCGCCACCAGCAGCGGCAGCAGGCGCCAGCGAGCGCCGGGCACGCGCGAGCGACGCGTGAAGAGAGCTTGTCGGGACGGCATCAGTATTATTTCCTTTCACTAGAAGCAAGCCGAAACGGCATTATACATACAATGCCGCATGTTAGCTTGCGAATCAAATGCGTGAAACGCCCGCTGCAACGACGAACGCGGGCCGGGGCCCGCGTTCGTCGTCATCGTTGCCTTGTCGCCGCCGGGGTCACTCGAAGATGGCGTCCAGGGAGAGCCCCTGCTTCTCGAGCACGCGGCGCAGCTTCTTCAGCGCCTCGACCTGGATCTGACGGACCCGCTCGCGGGTCAGGCCGATCTCCTCGCCGACTTCCTCGAGGGTGGCCGCCTCGTGGCCACGCAGGCCGAAGCGGCGCACCACGACCTCCATCTGCTTGTCGGTCAGCTCGGCCAGCCAGTCCTCGACGTGCTCCTTGACGTCGACATCCACCAGCGAGGACTCCGGGCCGCTCTCGTTCTCGTCGGCCAGGGTCTCGATCAGCGGCTTGTCGCTTTCGGTGCCCAGCGGGTAATCCACCGACGAGATGCGCTCGTTGAGACCCAGCATCTTCTTGACCGTGGCCACCGGCTTGTCGAGAAACTCGGCGATCTCCTCGGCGGTGGCCTCGTGATCGAGCTTCTGGGTCAGCTCACGGGCGGCGCGCAGGTAGATGTTGAGCTCCTTGACCACGTGGATCGGCAGGCGAATCGTGCGGGTCTGGTTCATCAGCGCCCGCTCGATGGTCTGGCGGATCCACCAGGTGGCATAGGTGGAGAAGCGGAAGCCGCGTTCCGGATCGAACTTCTCGACGGCGCGGATCAGGCCCAGGTTGCCCTCCTCGATGAGGTCGAGCAGCGACAGCCCGCGATTGAGATAGCGCCGGGCGATCTTCACCACCAGCCGCAGGTTGGACTCGATCATGCGCTGCCGACCGGCCGGGTCCCCCTTCTGTGCCAGGCGGCCGAAATGCACCTCCTCTTCCGGGGTCAGCAGCGGTGAAAAACCGATTTCGTTGAGATAGATCTGAGTGGCGTCCAGACTCTGGTGGTAGTTGTTGTCCTCGCGGCTCAGTGCCTTCTCGAACGCAGCCTCTTCCTTGGCATCCGCGTCATCGTCAATGACCTGCACCTCGTCATCCGTATCGTTGAGATCGACATCCTGAATATCCCGTTCAAGCATGCTCATGTCGCTACCCCGTTAGTCTGCTGCTCGTAGTGCAGCCGTGGTTCGGCTCGATGTTGTTATTGTCGACCTGTCTGGGGCGACCGAATGTGCGGTCGTCCATCCCTGTAACAAGAAGCCGCCAATGCGGCTTCTTTCCACTCCCCTCGCCGCGGCGCCTCAGCGCGCCGGCAGGTAGTCGAGGGGATCCCGAGGCTGGCCATCCTTGCGGACCTCGAAATGCAGCTTGACGCCATCGGCATCGGAGTTGCCCATCGTGGCGATCACCTCTCCCGCCTTGACGACATCGTTTTCCTTCACCCTCAGGCTGTCGTTGTGCGCGTAGGCACTCAGGAAATGGTCGTTGTGCTTGAGGAGGATGAGGTTGCCGTAGCCGCGTACGCCACTGCCTGCATAGACGACGATACCCGGGCCGGCAGCCTTGACAGGTTGCCCCTTTTGCCCGGCGATATCAATGCCGGCGGTGATGTTAGAGTTGTCAGAAAAACGTCCAACGATCTTGCCCTCGGTCGGCCACTGCCAGGGGATGTTCGCCACCGGCTGATAGCTGCGCTGCTCCGGCTTCGGCGCCTCGGCGCCGCCCGCCACCGCGGTGCCGGCATCGGCCTGCTTGCCGCTATCCGCCGCCTTCGCACCCGCGGAAGACGCCGCGGCACTCTTGCCAGTATCGCCGCTGCTTGATGACACCGTGGTGTCGGTTTTCTTGCGCGAGGAAGACGCTGACGGCGAGCCGGCGGTGGCAACCTTCGACGTGTCGGCGGCGCCGGTGTCACGGGAGGCCGAAGCGGTCGTTGATGCCTTGTCGGCCGTCCCGGACGGTTCGCTCTTGCTTGAGCCCGCGTTTTCATAGACCGGGCCCGGGGCTTGCATCGTGCCGGAACGGGTACCGACGCCGGCGGCCGTGGCCAGCGCCCCGCGCGCCGGCGAGCCGTCATCCTGCGAACCGGCCGCCGCCGTACCGGAAGCCTCGCCCCCGGTGCCGGCCAGCAGCCAGTCGGGATTCTGCGGCGATGCCGCGCCGCCCGCGCTGCCCGCCCCATCGCCGGTACGGGCCACCGCCGGCGCGGCACTACCACCGCTCGGCGCACCGGCGTCGGCGGACTCGCTCAACCGCAGGGTCTGGCCGGGCTGGATGCGATAAGGCGGCGTGATGCCGTTGAGGCGCGCCAGCTCGCGGAAATCCATGTTATTGCGCCAGGCGATGCCGTAGAGGGTGTCGCCCGCCTCCACGGTGACGGTCTGCCGGGGTGCCTGTTCCCGGCTGGTCGACAGATCGCTGACCTGGGGCGGGGCCTCGGGGGCCGCACAACCTGCCACCGTCAGCGACAGCATCGAGATCACAACGGCCTTGCGCATGGGCTCATGACTCCTTGAAAGATGACGTGGAACGTTCCCCCACCGCCAGCACCAGCACCAGGCCGACGGCCATCAGTGCCAGGGCCGCGGCCAGCTGCGCCGGCTCGCCGGTCAGGGCGCTGTAGTCGCCGGGCAGCAGGTAGCGGTAATCCAGCGGGATCACCTGCTGGTCCGGCCCCAGCTGGTAGCTGACCATCTCGCGCCAGGGCCACAGCAGCGGCAGCGAGCCGAGGATGAAGCCCACCAGCAGCTGCAGCGTCGCCGTGTGGTAGTGGCGGAACAGCCAGGACAGCAGCCGCGACATGGTCAGCAGGCCGACCAGGCAGCCGGCGCCGAACTGGAGGATCAGGCCGGCATCCATTCCCTTGATGCCGGTCATCACCGTGCCGTAAAGCCCCATGGTCAGCAACAGGAAACTGCCCGAGACGCCGGGCAGCAGCATGGCGCTGATGGCGATCGCCCCGCCGACCATCAGCCGCAGGCTGCCCAGGCCGGACAGCGCCGGCATCAGGCTGGGCAGCCACTGCGCCAGCAGCATGCCCACCGCCAGCGGCAGCACGTGCCACAGCCGCCAGCCGTCCACATGGCGCATCACCACCACCGCCGAGGCGGCGACCAGACCGAAGAAGAAGGCATTGAGCAGCAGCGGGTGCGCCGCCAGCAGGTAGGTGACCAGGTGCGCGACGCTGATCAGGCTGGCGGCGATGCCGGCGAGCAGCGGCAGCAGGAAGGCCAGGTTGAGGTGCGTCACCAGCCCGCGCGCGCCGTCCCGGCGCCAGGCCGTCCAGGCG
The DNA here is from genome assembly GCA_001577635.1 of Halomonadaceae bacterium T82-2. GTDB lineage: Bacteria > Pseudomonadota > Gammaproteobacteria > Pseudomonadales > Halomonadaceae > Modicisalibacter. The sequence continues at coordinate 14,732 of LSBP01000009.1, forward strand.
GTGGGGCCGAACTGGCGGATGGAATGGATCAACTCCTCGTAGATCCCGGTGATGAAGGCGATGGTGCCGCCGGAGACGCCCGGCACGGCATCCGCCGCCCCCATGCCCGCGCCCTTGAAGAACAGCTTAAGCGCTCGTTTCAACGCCCGACTCCTCTGGATCGATATCAAAAAGTGCTCGCCCGTGACGGCCACGGGCTGCCGGCGCCACCGTCACTGGATGATGCCCTCCAGCAGCGGCACGAAGCGCACCCGCTCGAGGCGCTGCTGCGCGTAGCCGTCGCCGCGCCGCACGATGCGGGTCAACCACTGGACGCCGTCGGCATCCGCCAGCGGCGCGACCAGGGTCCCGCCATCGCTCAACTGCGACAACAATGCGCCGGGAAGTTCACTCGCGCAGGCGGTCAGCAGGATGGTGTCGAAGGGGGCGGCTTCGGGCCAGCCGTGGGCGCCGTCGGTCAGCCGCAGGCGCACGTTGTGCGCACCGAGCCTGGCCAGGCGCATCCGCGCCCGGGTCTGCAGGCTGCGGATGCGCTCCAGCGACCACACCGTCTCGACCAGCCGCGACAGGATCAGGGTCTGGTAGCCGGAACCGGTGCCCACCTCCAGCACGCGCCGCGCGCCGCCGGCCAGCACCAGCTCGCTCATGCGCGCCACCATCCAGGGCTGAGATAGCGTCTGACCGAAACCGATGGGCAGCGACGTATCCTCGTAGGCGCGATGCGCCAGCGCCTCGTCGATGAACAGGTGGCGCGGCTCGCCGGCCAGCGCCGCGAGCACCCGGGCGTCCTTGATGCCGGCCTCGGCCAGGCGCCCCACCATGCGATCGCGGGTGCGCTGCGAGGTCATGCCGATGCCGCTGAGCTCACGCGAGTCGTGACAGCGCATCGAGCCAGCCCTGTACGTCATGCAGCGCCCCGTGGCGGGTCAGGTCGGTCTGCAGCGGCGTGATCGAGACATAGCCCGCCTCCACCGCGGCGAAGTCGGTATCCGGCCCGTCGTCGGCATTCTCGCCCACCGCCGCGATCCAGTAGCGAGTGCGTCCGCGCGGGTCGGTGACCGCCAGCGGGCGCTGCGCCGGGCCGCGATAGCCCAGCCGGGTGACGCGAAAGCCGCGCACGGCCTCCCACGGGCAGTCGGGAACGTTGACGTTGAGCAGGCTGCGCGGCGGCAGCGACAGCGAGTCCGCCGCGCCCACCAGACTCGCCGCGACCCGCCCGGCGGTATCGAAGTGGCGCGATCCCGCCAGCGACACGGCGATCGCCGGCATTCCCAGGTTGCGGCCCTCCATGGCGGCGGCCACGGTACCCGAGTAGAGCACGTCGTCACCCAGGTTGCTGCCGTGGTTGATGCCCGAGATCACCAGGTCGGGTCGCTCGTCCCAGACACCGTTGACGCCCAGATAGACGCAATCCGCCGGGGTGCCGTCGACGCTGTAGAAGCCGTTGTCCAGTGCGGTCAGCGCCAGTGGCCGGCTCAGGGTCAGCGAGTTGCTGGCGCCGCTCTTGTCGCGATCCGGTGCCACCACGCGCAGCCGGGCGTGATCCAGCAGCGCCTCGTAGAGCGCCTTGAGCCCCGGGGCATGCACCCCGTCGTCATTGGAAAGCAGCAGTTTTCGCATCGATCGGTCTCCTCGGGCCGCACGCTACAGGGTGGGATGGCACAACAGCTCGCGCAGCACGGCGGTAGCGAAGGCGCCGCGCGGCAGGGTGAAGTCGAGTGTCGCCGTCTCGCCCTCGTGATGCAGCGCGGCCGCCGCCGGCCGTACCCGGAGGGCACGGCGCGCGGTGCGCACCCCGCTCGCCGCCAGCGCCGCGCACAGTCCGGCATGCGCCTCGGCCAGGTCCCGTTCGAGCGCCGCGGCCGCCTCCCGCGCCGTCGTCGCCCCCTCGCCCCACAGCAGCCCGGCCGGGTGCACGTCGCCCGCCGCGACACGGGCGGCCAGTTCGGCGTCCGGCGCCTCGGCCACGAACACGCTCTGCGTGCCGTCGAGCATCAGCACCTCGCCCGGCAGCGCCCGGTCCCAGTCGCCGCGACGCACCCGGGCCGCCAGCAGCTCGTTGAACAGATAGCTGCGGGCCGCCGACAGCAGCATGCCCTGCCGGTCGTCGCGCTTGCGCCATCCTCGGGCGAGTATGCCACAGGCACGCTGCAGGTTACGGCCCTCGGGGCCGAAGCGCTGGGGGCCGAAGTAGTTGGGCACCCCCGCCTCGCAGACCCGCGCCCAGCGCGACGCGAAGGCCGGATGGGCGACCGCCGGCCCACCGATACGCAGGCGAAAGCGGTTGCCGCGGTGCACGCCGCGCTTGAGCTTGCGTGGATGGCGGGCCTGCTCGAGCAGCGTGACCTCCGCCGCGGCCAGCCGTTCGGTCAGGTCCGCCGGGGCCTCGCGACCGGGCAGATGCACCGACAGCCACTGGCGGGTCACCGCGAAACGATCCTTCATCCCGGCATAGCCGACGTCGCGGGGCGCCACCTCGCAGGCCCGGGCCACCCGGCGTGCCAGCTCGGGCGTGCCCAGGTCGCGCTTTTCCAGCCACAACCAGAGATGCTCGCCCTCGCCTTCCGGGGCGAAACCCAGCCACTCCTCGACCACGAAGTCCTCGGGCACGGCGCGATACTCGCCGGCGGCCGGCAGCGCGCCGTGTGCCCGCGGCCAGTCGGGGGGCCAGGTCGGAACGGGGATCGTGCGTCGTGTGCTCACCCGGCCGCCTCCACCGCCCTCAGCAGCACCACCGCCTCGGCGGCGATGCCCTCGCCGCGGCCGGTGAAGCCCAGCCGTTCGGTGGTGGTGGCCTTGACGTTGACCGCATCACACGTCACGTCCAGGTCGCCGGCGATGGTCTCGCGCATGGCGGGAATGTGGGCGGCCAGCCGAGGCGCCTGGGCGATCACCGTGGCGTCGATATTGGCGACGGCGTAGCCCGCTTCGGCGACCCGGGCCATCACGTCGCGCAGCAGCGCCCGGCTGTCGGCGCCGGCCCAGCGGGGATCGGTATCGGGAAAGTGCCGGCCGATGTCACCCAGCGCGCAGGCGCCGAGCAGGGCGTCGCACAGGGCGTGCAGCAGCACGTCGCCGTCGGAGTGGGCGATGACGCCGCGATCGTGGGCGATGCGCACGCCGCCGATCATCACGTGGTCGCCCTCGCCGAAGCGGTGAACGTCGAAACCGTGGCCGATTCGCATCATGCGGGGGAATCTCCGGAACAGGCAGGGGCCTCCTGGGCGGCAAGAATCTGCGCCGCCAGGGCGAGGTCTTCGGGATGGGTGATCTTGAGATTGTCGCGGCGCCCGGCGACCAGGCGCGGCGCCAGGCCCAGCGCCTCGACCGCCGAGGCCTCGTCGGTGACCGCCACGCCGGTGGCCCGGGCATGGTGCAGGGCCCGGCACAGCAGGGCGTAGCGGAAGCCCTGGGGCGTCAGGGCGTGCCACAGCCCATCGCGGGGCTCGGTGGCGACGATGCGCCCGGCGGCGTCGGCGCGCTTCATGGTGTCGGCCACCGGTGCGGCCAGCAGCGCGCCGACCGGCTCGTCGGCCAGCGCCTCGCGCAGGCCCGCCAGATCCGCCGGATGCACGCAGGGCCGTGCCACATCGTGCACCAGCACCAGATCGTCGTTCGCGGCCTCCTCGGCCAGCGCGTCCAGCGCATTGACCACGCTGTCGGCGCGCTCGGCGCCGCCCTCGACCCGCCGCCAGTCGGCGAAGGGCACCATCGTCGGCGAGAACCAGGCGTCCTCGGCATCCAGGCACAGGCACAGCCGCGCCTCGGGGAAGGCACGATGCAGGCGCTCCAGGGTCCGCGCCATGACGCTGGCGCCGGCCAGCGTCAGGTACTGCTTGGGCCGGGCGGCCCCCATGCGGCGACCGCGCCCGGCCGCCGGCACGATCAGCCATACCCGCTCGCTCATGGTCCCGCCTCCGTGTCCGTCCCGGGCCGGCTCGGTGCCGGCTCGCCGTCGGGCACCGACACCTCGGGTACCCAGAAGAACTGTTCATCCTTGCGGATCATGCCGATATCGCTGCGCGCCCGCTCCTCGATGGCGTCCAGGCCGTTCTTGAGGTCGATCACCTCGGCCGCCAGACGCTGGTTGCGCTCGCGCAGGGTCGCGTTTTCGTCGTCCAGGGTATCGGCACGCGCGCGGATGTGGGTGAGTTCGCGCACGCCCCCCTCCCCCAGCCACAGGCGGTACTGCAACAGGCCGAGCAGCGCGAGCAGCACCACGGCGAGCCACTTGAGCATCGAGGCCATCCCTTCCAGTCGAGGCAATCCGGCGCATTATGCCATCATGACCGATGACTTGCCGACGACCGGCGGTCACGATGTCACCCGACAGTCAGGAGCCCTGCATGTACAAGCTTGCCTTCTTCGTCCCCGTCGAGGATGCCGAGACGGTCAAGGAAGCGGTGTTCGCCGCCGGCGCGGGCCGCATCGGCGACTACGAGGCGTGCTGCTTCCAGACCCGCGGCACCGGACAGTTCCGCCCGCTCGCCGGCGCCGACCCGCACATCGGCCGGGTCGGCGATCTCGAGCACGTCGAGGAGCTGAAGGTGGAACTGGTGTGCGAGGACAGCCGTATCCGCGACGCCGTGGCCGCCCTCAGGACGGCCCATCCCTACGAGGAACCGGCCTGCGAGGTGTGGCGGCTGGAAGATCTATAGTCGGAAGTAAGCATTAACGCTGATCATGCTATTTAGAGGGTGTTTACAAAACAGTCGAACGACGGCAAGACAAGGCGAAATTGTCCGAGAAAGCGGAGTTTACGAACAGTAAATGAGCATTTCGAGGTCAATTTCAACGCAGTATTGCCGAGTGCAGACGTTTTGTAGACTCCCTATCAGGCACTGCCGAAGTAACGCTCTCTATCCTCCGGACTGATATCGCTCATGTGCAATGGATACGCACCGTGCCGGCGGTCGCTGAAATAGTGGTGCAGGGTGCGTTCGATGGTCGGGAAGGCCAGCTCGTCCCAGGGGATCTCGTCCTCGCCGAACAGCGCCACCTCGAGGCTTTCCGGCCCGGCGTCGAAGCCGCCTTCCAGGTCGGCGAGGAAGATCATGAAGACCTGATTGATGTGCGGCAGGTTGATCAGGGTATAGAGGCCGTGGATCGCCACCTCGGCACAGGCTTCCTCGCGGGTTTCGCGGGCGGCGGCCTCGAGCGTGGTCTCGGCGTTCTCCATGAAACCGGCGGGCAGGGTCCAGTAGCCGCGTCGCGGGGCGATGGCACGCCGGCACAGCAGAATGCGGCCATCGTGAACCGGCAGCGTCCCGGCGACGATGCGCGGGTTCTGGTAGTGGATGCTGCCGCAGGCATCACAGAGATAACGGGGCCGATCATCGCCCTCGGGGATGGCGAAGCGCACGGGTTCACCGCAGTGGCTGCAGAAGTTCATGAGGTCCTCTTGCGGCAGGCGAGCATTGACGGCCCGGAGGTAGCTGGGTACAAGGAACAAAATCCGCGGAACGCCCATGTTAGAGAAACTCCACGAGCGCCTGCAAGCGCACACGCCACGCCGACTCAGCCCGGCCCTGCCCCAGGCGGCGGTGCTGATCCCGCTGGTCGCGCGACCGGTGCCGACCCTGCTGTTCACGCGGCGTGCCGGCCACCTGAACCAGCACGCCGGCCAGGTCGCCTTCCCCGGCGGCAAGCGCGAGCCCGGCGACCCCGACCTGCTGACCACGGCACTGCGCGAGGCCGAGGAAGAAGTCGCCCTGCCGCCCGCGCGGGTTCGCCTGCTCGGCCGACTGAGCGACGTGCTGTCGTTGCACGGCCTGAGCGTCACGCCCTTCGTCGGCGTCATTCCCCCGGACCTGCCGCTGCGCCCGCAGCCCGACGAACTCGACACCATCTTCGAGGTACCCCTGACGCTGTTTCTCGAGGACCGGCGCAGTCACACCGACGTCATCACCGTCAACGGCCGGTCGTGCTATGTGCCCAGTTACGCCGCCGAGGGGCACGTCATCTGGGGGCTGTCGGCGATGATGCTGGTGGAGTTGCTCGCCGAGGGCTTCGGCTGCCCGGTCAGCCTCGACGCGCCCCCCGCCGGCAGCCACCTGCACCATCACCCGGAACGCCGCCGGTCGATTCCCGATCTCGACGACTGAACCGCGTTTTTGCTTCGCCCCGGCACCACACCGCCGGAAATCCCGCCTCTCGTCACGGATGCCTTGTCGATGCCCCTGGATGCCGCCACCCTCAACCGCCTGATCGACGGTCTGGTCGACCACGGCTATTTCGTCGGCCCCGATGTGATCGACGCCGGGCTGTGCCGCGCCCTGCACGACGAGCTGGGGCATCTCGCCGCCCATGACGGCCTGAAGGCGGCCGGCATCGGCCGCGGCGAACAGCACCAGCTGCGACGCGACATCCGTGGTGACGCGATCCGCTGGCTGACTCGCGACACCCAGCCCCAGCGTGATTATCTGGCGCTGATGGGCGACCTGCAGCGCCAGATCAACCGTACCCTTTACCTGGGCCTGTTCGAGTTCGAGGCGCACTTCGCCCGCTACCCGGCCGGGACCTTCTACCGCACTCACGTCGACAGCTTCCAGGGACGTGCCAACCGGGTGATCTCGACGGTGCTCTACCTCAACCCCGGCTGGCCGCACGACGGCGGCGGCGAGATGGTCATCTACGCCGACGACGCCACCCGCGAACTGGCCCGCGTGCCGCCCGAGTCCGGAACCTTCGTCTGCTTTCTTTCCGACCGGGTGCCCCATGCGGTGCTGCCGACACACCGGCCCCGCGCCAGCATCGCTGGCTGGTTCCGCCGCAACGCCTCGCTGGGCGGCCATGTCGACCCCGCCCGCTGAGCCCGTATCGACGGTGTAATGAAGCGGCTTCATCTCAACGGACGAAAGCCGGCTGATCGATTATGCTGAACCCAAGCCAACTGAGAGAGTGACACACCTCCTCACGGCGCCCACAACCAGAGCCGGGCCATTGCCAACCGGCCGAACTTCGCCATCCACGCAGGGGGCCGCCGGGCAGCGGCACCAAGGGGGGATTGTTGGGCGAGTCCATCACGTTTCCCGAGGCCGGGCTGGGCCAGGCATCTGCCCGGATGCTTCGCGACGACGGCCTGACGCGCCTGTTGCGCCTGGAAAGCGACGGCACCGCCCCGCGGCTGGTCAAGCTGCGTTCCGGCGAGCCTTCCCCGCGCAAGACGGTCTGCCTCTACAACGATCACCAGACCCTGCAGGCTCACCCCCTGGAGTGCGCCCTGTCCCTGCAGCGCTTCGAAGGCCAGGGCGCCAACGCCATGCTGCTGTTCAACGACCCCGGCGGCACGACTCTCGACCGGCTTCCCGTGCCGACACCGGAACGTTGGGTGGAACTCGCCCTGGAGATGGTCGATGCCCTCGATGAGGTGCACCGGGCCGGCCTGCTTCACCGCGACCTGCGTCTCGACAGCTTCCTGCTGTCCGGCTCGCGCCTGTATCTGATCGACTTCTCGCAGGCGGTACGGCTCAAGCAGGAATATCACGAACTGCAGGCCCTGGACGACGACCTGGCACGGCTGCGCTACATGGCGCCCGAACTCTCCGGGCGTCATCGCTACCCGGCGGATTACCGGTCCGACTACTACAGCCTGGGCGTGGCGCTCTACCAGCTACTGACCGGTAGCTGCCCCTTCCGCGCCGATACCCCCCACGCCCTGGTCTATCAGCATCTTGCCGAACCGCCCCCCGCGCCACAGCGCCACGACCGGCCACTGCCCGAGCTGCTGACGACCCTGCTCCAGCGGCTGCTGGCCAAGGACCCCGGCCGGCGCTATCAGGACGCCGACACCCTGAGCCACCATCTGCAACGGATCGGCGCGGTCCTGCGCGGCGAACTGGACGACGACCCCGCTCACCTCGTCGACCCGCACGATACGGCCCGGCAGACGACCCACGGCCGGGTACACGGCCGCGAGGTCGAGCGTCGCCGGCTGCTCGATGCGCTGGCACGCGTCGACGGCGGCCGGCCCCAGTGGCTGTGGGTCACCGGCGCCTCGGGACTCGGCAAGACGGCGCTGATCCGCGAGACCTACCCGCCGGTGACACGGCGCAACGCCTTCTTCCTGTCCGGCAAGTTCGACCAGCTGCGTCGCGGCCGGCCCTACAGCGCCTGGACGGAAATGCTGGAAAAGCTGGTGACCTTTCTGCTCGCCGAACCGGGCGACGCCCTTCAGGCCTGGCAGGCCCGGCTTCACGAGGCGCTCGGTTCCCAGGCCCGTGCCCTGAGCGACCTGATTCCCTCCCTGGAGCGCCTGCTCGGCGAGCTGCCCGAACCGGCCGAACTGCCGGCCGGCGAAGCGCGCGAGCGCCTGCACGGCCTGCTGCTGCGCTTTCTCCAGGCCATCGGCCGGGCGGAGCGCACCCTGGTGCTGTTTCTCGATGACCTGCAGTGGAGTGATGCAGCCTCGCTGGCGCTGCTGGAAACCCTGGCCCGGCGCCTGGACGGAACGCCCCTGCTGCTGATCGGCGCCTATCGCGACAACGAGGTCGACGCCACCCACCCGCTGGTCCTGACCCAACAGGCAATCGAACGCCATCTCGGCCGGGCGGTGGATACCATCGCGCTGTCGCCCCTCGGCCCCGAACAGGTCACCGCCCTGCTCGCCGAGACCCTGGCCACCCCGCCCGAGCCGATCGCCACGCTGGCCGAGGAAGTCCACGAGCGTACCGGCGGCAACCCGCTGTTCATCGAACAGCTGCTGCGTACCCTGCTCGACAACGACTGGCTGACCCGCGACGTGCAGCAGGGGTGGCAGTGGAACATGGCGACCCTGCGCGAGGCCCCCTACGCCGAGCATGTCGTCGGCCTGATGCTGCAGCGCTTCACCCAGCTCCCCGACGCCTGCCGCGAGTTGCTGGCCTGGGCAGCGTGCCTGGGTGGCGAATTCGAGCTCGAGATGCTCGGCTGGCTCGCCGACGCCCCTCTGCCCTGCATTCACGAGCGCCTGCAGCCGGCGCTTGACGAGGGGTTCCTGCTGCCGGCAGGCGAGCCGGTACTGCATGAGGGCCGAGTGGTCGCAGGCCGGCTGCGCTTCTTCCACGATCGCATGCAGGAAGCCGCCCAGCGTCTGCTGGCCAATGCGACGATCACCGCCCTGCACTACCGCATCGCCCACCTGCTGCGCCGCCACCTCGATGAGGACGCAAGCAAAAAGCAGGCCATGATGCTGGCCGGACACCTGCGCCTGGCCGCTCCCCACCTGAAGCAGTCGGCCGAACGCCTGTGGGCAGCCCGGGGCGGCCTGACAGCCGCCGAACAGGCCAGGCGCGCCGCCGCCTTCGCCGATGCGCTCGCCTATCTGCGCGACGCCATGGCCCTGCTGCCCGATGCCCCCTGGCGCGACGTGCCCGACCTGGCCTACCGGATGTACAGGGAGCGTGGCGAGCTCGAGGCCCTCAACAGCCACTTCGAGACCGCCGAGCTCTTCATCGGCGAGGCCATCGCGCACGAGCCCGAGGCGTTTCGCCGCGCGGCCCTGCTGCGCATGCGGGTCGAGCAGTCCACACTGCGTGCCGACTATCCACGGGCCATCGCCGCCGCGCGCCAGGGGCTGGCGCTGCTCGGCGCGGCCCTGCCCGAGCGGGCCTACGCCGAAGCCCGCGATACCGAGCTCGCCGCCATCCGCCGCCTCCTGGCGGGTCGCTCGCTGGACACCCTCGCACAGCTGCCACCGATGACCGACCCACGCCAGCGGGCGATCATGCAGCTGCTGGCCAGCCTGGGACCGCCCTGCTATCGCTCCCACCCCGACCTGTGGTCGGTGATCGTCGCCCGCGAGGTGCGGTTGTGCCTGGAACACGGTAGCGTCGCGGCCGCCGCCTACAGTTATCCGGCCTTCGGCGGCCTGCTGATGCACCTGGGGCGCGGCGACGGCGAGGACTGCGCCGCGCTCTACCGCGCCACCCACCTGCTGCTGCGCGACCTGCACGGCGCCGATGCCAGTGTCGGCCACCTGATGATGGGTAGCTCGCTGCGTCACTGGTTCTCGCCCCTGGCCCTGGCCAGCGAGGACTATCTGGCCGCCTATCGCAGCGGACAGGCCTCCGGCAATCTGCAGTACGCCGTCTACGGCTTCGGCCACAATGTCTACTGCCGGTTCTTCCAGGGCGTGCCGCTGGAGACCTTGATTCCCGAAACGCTGGAATACCTGGAATACAGCCGTGACCGACGCAACCGCTGGGGCAACGACCTGATCACCGGCGCGCTGCGCGTCTTTACCGGACTCCACGGCGACTGGCCTCACGACGACTGGCCCCACAAGCACGACAGCGAAGCCGATTACCTGGCCCGCTGCGAGGCCCACGGCAATCTCCAGGTGCTGTGCATCTACCACATCATGCAGGCCCAGGCCCGGCTGCTGCAGGAGGATCTCGAGGCGGCCGCCCGCCACCTGCGGGAAGCCGAGCAGCGCCTGGCGAGCGTGTCCGTCCAGGGGCTTTTGCCGGTCACCCAGTTCCATGCCCTCAAGGCCCTGGTGGCGGCCGAGTCCCCCGAGCGGCTGGGGCTGTCGCCGACAGCGGCCGACGCCTGCCTGACGGAGGCCACGGCCCGCTATACCCGCTGGTGCCGCCACGCCCCCGACAATTTCGAGCACTGGCGCCAGCTGCTCCTCGCCGAGCGCGAACGGCGGCGCGGTGCCGAACCCACTGCCGTTATCGACGCCTACGATGCCGCCGTGGAAGCCGCCGCCAAGCAGGGCCACTGGCCGGCGCACGCCCTGCTCGCCGCCCGTGCCGAAACCTTCTGGCGCCGCCGCGGGCCGGCGGGCTTCGCCGAGGTCTACCATCAACAGCGTTGCCAGGCGCTGCGCCGCGGCAACGCCCACGCCGTACTCGCCCCCTGCCGCGCTGGTACGCCCGGCCCCATGGCCGCCACGACGAGCATGGACCCCCTGATGCAGATCGCCCAGAGCCTGGCGCAGCCGACCACGCTCGACACCCTGGCGGAACAGATCACCGCGCATGTCGCCCACCAGGCGGGAGCCGGGCGTGTCGCCCTGCTGCTGATCCGCCAAGGGCCGCTCGTGCTGGTGGCGGACCGGCGCCCCGACGGGCACGAACGGCCCGACCCGCCGATCCCCCTGGACGAACACCCCGGGCTGCCCCGCGCCATCCTGCGCTACGTGGGCCGAACCGAGCGACTGCTGCGCTTCTCGCGCGACGAGATCGGGCAGTCCCTGCTGCTCGGCGACGATACTTACCTGCAGTCGCTCGCCCGGGACGCGACGGAGGGCACCGGCACGCACTGGTGCGTGCCACTGAGCTATCTGGGGGAAACCCTGGGGGTACTGTACCTGGAACAGCCGCGTCGGCTCGGCGACGAGGAGGCCGAGGCGCTGTCACCGCTGCTGACGTTCCTCGCCGCCCAGGCCGCCATCGCGATCCGCAACATCGACCTGATCGACCAGCTCGCCGGCGAGGCCCGAGCACGCCGCGAGGCGGAACTGCGCATCGAACTCGCCGACCGCGAGCTGGCCCTGCGCCGCGAGATGGAACAGGAATTGCAAAAGCAGGCCAACACCGACGCGCTCACCGGGCTGGCCAACCGGCGACTGTTCGTGAAGCGCCTGAGCCGGGCACATGCCCGCGCCGGCGAGACGGCGGGCGAGAGCGTGATGTTGATGATCGACATCGACCACTTCAAGTCGGTCAACGACCGCTTCGGCCACTCGGCGGGCGACCGGGTACTCTGCCACCTGGCCGAGCAGTTCCGCGACACCCTGCGTCCCGACGACCTGGCGGCGCGGCTGGGCGGCGAGGAGTTCGGCATCCTGCTGCACGGCGTCACCGCGGCGCAGGCCTCACAGGTCGCCGAACGGCTGGGGCGACGCATCGCCGACACGCCACTGGCCATCGATACCGACACCATCACGCTGACGATCAGCATCGGCCTCGCCGGTCTGCGTGACGACGAACCGACCCACGAGGCCGTGCTCAACCGCGCCGACCGGGCGCTCTATCTGGCCAAGGCCCGCGGTCGCAACCGGGTATGCTGGGATACCGAGACGACCGGCTAGGACGACTCACCGAAGCGCGCCGGCCGCTTCTCGACGAAGGCGCTCATGCCCTCGTGCTGCTCGGCGCCGGCGAAGCCCAGCGCGAACAGGCTGGTTTCCAGCGCCAGGGCACTGTCCAGCGGCTGGTTCATGCCCTCATGCACCGCCTGCTTGGCGGCGCGCACCGCCTGCGGGCCGTTGGCGCCGAGCCGCTCGGTGAGCTCCTCGACCAGCGTTTCCAGCTCCCCGCGGGGCACCACCCGGTTGACCAGCCCGATGCGCAACGCCTCGGCGGCGTCGATCTGCCGCCCGGTGGTGATCAGGTCCAGCGCCATGGCCGGGCCGACGCGCCGCGGCAGACGCTGGGTACCGCCGAACCCCGGGATCACGCCGAGCCCCACCTCGGGCTGGCCAAAGACGGCGTTGTCACTCGCCACCGCCCAGTCGCAGGCCAGCGCCAGCTCGCAGCCCCCGCCCAGGCAGTAGCCGTTGACCAGCGCCACCACCGGCACCGGCAGGCGCTCCAGGCGCTTCAGGGTGGCGAGGGCCCGGGTGGCGAAGCGCCGCGCCTGTTCGGGGCTCTTGTCGCGCATCTCGGTGATGTCGGCACCGGCCACGAAGGCCTTGTCGCCGGCCCCGGTGATCAGCACCGCACGCAGGTCCCCGCGCGCTTCCAGGGCGACCAGGGCCGTCTCCAGCTCGCCGAGCAGCTCACTGTTCAGCGCGTTGAGCGCCCGGGGGCGATTCAGGGTCAGCCGGACCACGCCGTCCGTCTCCTCCTGCAGAACCAGTGCCTCGTGCATCACAATCTCCTCGCAAGCGCATGATCCTCCGAGGATAGGCGTCCGGCTTTCTACCCCGCCATTACCGAAAAGCCGCACGCATCCCTTACTCGCTGTCCGCATGGCTGACCCGCGACACCTTGCCGGCGGCTTCCGCCTCCAGGTCGGCCACGGCGTCAGAGTCCGGCTCGGCGACCGGCACATCGGGCACCACCCCGGAGAGATCCTCGATGTGCTCGTGTTCGATCGCCCCCTGCACCAGCGCCTCGGTCACGTTGAGCTCGGCACCCACCACGGTCTGCGGCGGGTTGGGCGTGAACGGCGCCATCGGTGTCGGAGCGGGCCGCCGGCTGCGCCGCCAGCTGAAGAACAGCGCCAGGAAGGCGCCCACCCCGGCCAGCGACCCGAACAGACCGGCGTCACCCGTGCCGGCGATCACCGACGTGATCAGCGGCGGGCTGACCACCGAGCCCAGGGCGTTGATCAGCAGCAGGCCCTGACTCATGCGCACCAGCGCTCCGGCCGGGGCCCGATCCGCGGCGTGACTGACGGCCACCGGGTACAGGGCGAAGACACCGCCCCCCAGCAGGAACAGCAGCGCCGCCAGCCACAGGGGCTGTTCCGCCAGCGACACGGCGCCGAGAGACAGCGCCAGGCAGGCCACGCCGATCAGGATCAGCACCAGCTGGCGATCGTGACGATCCGACCAGCGGCCGATCGGGTACTGCAGCAGCATGCCGCCGAGCACCACCACCGCCATCATGGCGCCGATCCGTTCCACCGACAGGCCACTGCGCTGCAGATACAGCGGCAACAGGGCATAGATGGCCGCCACCGCAATGCCCGAGCCAAAGCAGCCCATCACGCCGGTCGGTGTCATCCGGATCAGGCGCAGCGGCGGCAGCGGCTCGGCATGCTCGATCAGCGGCGAGACACGCGGAATCACCGCCATGGGCAGCACCGACAGCGAGGCCAGCAGGCCGACGATCATGAAGGGCGCCTGCACCCCCGAGCCCTCGGCCACCCCCAGCAGCAGCTGGCCGAGCACACCGGCGCCGTACAGCGCGATCATGTACATTGCCAGCAACCGGCCGCGCACCCCGGGATCGGCGGCGGTCAGCAGCCAGCTCTCGATGACCAGATAGACCCCTACCGTCGCCCAGCCGCCGATCAGGCGCAGCACGAACCACCAGTACGGATCCAGCCACAATCCGGCGAGCAGCACCGTGACCGCCACCAGCGAGGCAAAGCCGGCATAGGCGCGGATGTGGCCGATGCGCAGCAGCAGCCGGTCGTTGAGCACGGCACCGATCGCCAGGCCGATGAAGTAGGCCGACGAGACCCAGCCGATGGTCGGCGCCGAGGCGCCGGCGGCGTCCAGACGCAGGGTGATCAGGGTGGCCAGGAAACCATTGCCGATGCCCAGGATGAATAGCCCCAGCAGGGGCGCCAGGGCCATGGCCAGCAACTGTCGTGACATGCGCGATGCCTCGAGCGCGAAAATGGGAAGAGGTCGGGAATGGACGCCCGCACAACGCCGACGAGAAAGGAAGCCGGCCGAGCGCCGCGCGCGACTATACGTCGGTATGGACCGAGCGCAAAGGGTTTTCCAGCCACGTCGCGACGGTTCCGCTTGCGCCGATGATGCCGAACGGGACAGGATAACGGCAGGCGCCAAGCGCCGACTCATCATCGACCGTGCGCCGTGTCGGCCGTCATGCCGACACCGGCGCACCGCCACGGGGGAAGACATCATGCTAGCGGGCCTGGATCATCTGGTCGTCGTGGTCACCGACATATCCCGAGCCGTGGACTTCTACACCCGCGTGCTGGGCCTGGAGGTGCGCTACCGCGATATCGAGCGGGTCGATCTGATGCTGGGGGATCTCGCCCTGCGTCTGCATCAGGTCGACACCACCATCACGCCGCGCGCCGGTTGCCCCACGCCCGGCAGCCTGGATATCTGCTTTCGCAGCCTGCTGCCACTGGAGTCGGTGCAGGCCCATCTCGAGGCGCTCGACATCGAGCTCGAGGCCGGCCCCGTGGCGCGCCAGGGCGCATCCGGGCCGATCGTGTCACTGTACCTCCGCGATCCGGACAACAACCTGATCGAACTCTGCCGCCCCGAACGCTGACCCTGCCGGAAGGAATCGACCATGGCCCGGGACCCCGTCGCCGACACCCCGCAAACGCCTGACACCACCATGCCGCTGGTGGTCTACATCCTGCTGCTGGCCGGCTTCGTCGTGGGCATCACGCCGCTGATCGGCGTGGTGATCGCCTACATCTACCGCGGCAAGGGGCCGGAGTGGAAGGACGCCCACTACCGCTACCAGATCCGCACCTTCTGGGTCGGCCTGCTCTACAGCCTCGGCGCCGTCGCGCTGTCGCTGATCGGCATCGGCCTGCTGGCGATGATTGCGCTGGCCGCCTGGCTGATCGTGCGCTGCGTGAAAGGCATGATGGCCCTGCAGGAGCGCCGCGCGCCGGACAGGGTCGCCAGCTGGTTATGGTAGGCCGCCGGGGCGGCTGATGCCGGCCCGGAATCCGCGCTATACTGCCCGGCTTCATGAGCCGTGATAGCCGTTCCATGAGCGAGACACCTCTTTCGAGACGCTTTCAGACCCGCGCCATCCAGGCGCTGTGGCGCCTGCTGTCGCGCTGGTCGCCGGCCGCCCTGTGGCGTCTGGCGCGCCGCCTGGGGCCGCTGGTACACCGTTTCAGCGCCCGCGAGCGCCAGGTCACCGACGCCAACCTGCAGGTCGTGTTCCCCGAACAGAACGCATCGACGCGCCACCGCCTGGCCCGCGAGAGCCTGCGCCACTCCACGGCGACGATGCTCGAGCTGGGTTTCGCCTGGATGGGTGCGCCGCAGCGGGTTGAATCGTCGATCCACGCCGTCCACGGCCGCGAGCTGCTGGACGACGCACGTGCGGCGGGCCGCGGGGTGATCGTGCTGGCGCCGCATTTCGGCAACTGGGAAGTCCTCAACTTCTGGCTGTCCAGCCACTTCCCTTTCACCGCCATGTACGAGCCTCCCAAGATCGGTGCCCTCGACCCGGTCATCCGCGCCGGCCGCGAGCGCATGGGGGCCTCGCTGGTGCCGACCAATCCGCGTGGCGTGGCCGCCCTGCTCAAGGCGCTCAAGCGCTGCGAGGCGGTGGGCATCCTGCCCGACCAGGAGCCCGACTGGCGCGGCGGCGTGTTCGCCGACTTCTACGGCCGCCCCGCCTACACCGCCACCCTGCTGCCCAAGCTGGTGGCACGCACTCAGGCCCGGGTGGTCACCGGCGTGGCCCGGCGCCGCACCGCCGGTGAGGGCTTCGAGATCCACTTCCTGGCCGCCGACGCCCGCGTCTACGACGCCGACGAGACGATCGCCGCCCGCGGCGTCAACGCCAGCGTCGAGGCGGTCATCGCGCTCGACCCGGCCCAGTACCAGTGGGAGTACAAGCGCTACCGCAAGACGCTCCAGGAACAGCAGGGCGACCCCGACCACCGCCGCCATCGGCTCTATCGCTGAACCGCCACACACGGTGCCGGGCAGCGGCTACACTGGCGAGACGCACCCACGCTTCCCGGAGGCTGTTCATGTCGGACCGCTCCCCTGCCTGCTTCTGGCGCGTCTCGCTGCTCGCCGCCCTGGTGGCGGCCCCACTGGTGGCCACTCCCGCCCGGGCGCAGACGCCTGCCCGTACCGAGATCGCGGTGCCCGGTACCGCCCGGCATCTCGAGGCACCGGCCGGCGTGCACATCGACAAGCGGGTTGCGCTCGACTACCCCCGGCTGATCAGCCTGGGGCGCGACGGCGAGATGTTCATCGGCAGCAAGGCCGGCATCGTCTATCGATTGACGCCGCCCTACACGGCCGCCGAGGTGCTGGTCAGGCTCGATGACTATCCGCACAGCGCCGTGCGCCGCGGCGACGCCCTCTATGTGGCCACCACCGACGCCCTGCTGCGCGCCAACTATCGCACGGGGGCGACGCTCACCGCCGACGATTTCCGCGTGGTCGCGGCGATCCCCGGTGGCGGCGGCCACAACTCGCGCTCGCTGAGCCTCGGCCCCGACGACCGGCTCTACGTCTCGCTGGGCATTCAGGGCAACTGTTCGAATCAGTATCTGGGCAGCGGCTACGGACCCGACCGACGGCGCGGCGGCGTAATGGTGCTCGACGAAGGCGGCACCGAGCCCGCCTGGCGGCCCTACGTCAGCGGCCTGCGCAACCCCGTCGGCCTGGCCTGGCGCGACGACGCCCTCTACGCCAGCAACAACGGACCTGACCACTGGGGCTTCGAGCGCCCCCGCGAGGTGCTGGTACGCGCCGAGCCGGGCCGTTTCTTCGGCATGCCCTGGTTCCAGTGGATCGACGGCGAAGTCACGCGCGACGACTGCATCGACGCCCCGCCGCCCCGGCCGCCGAGCGAGGTGACCCCACCGGTCGCCACCTTCCCGGCGCGCAGCGCGCCGATGGGACTGGTCTTCCTGCCCGACGACCATCCGCTCGGCGTCGATCTGGTGGCCGCGCTCCACGGCAGCTGGGCCACCGCGCCCACCGGCGGCGCAGGCGGTGACCCGGCGACACGCCGCGAACCGGCGCTGATGGGCGTGCGTCTGGATGAGGCCGGTCGCCACGGCGAGGTGGTGCCACTGATCACCGGCTTCCAGGACGCCGAGGGGCGCCGCTGGGCCCGGCCGGTGGGCGTGGCAGTGGGCCCCGACGGCACCATCTACTTCACCAGCGATACCGGCGAAACCGGGCTCTACCGGTTGACCGTCGACACCTCAGAGGAGAAGTGACCATGCTCAGGCAATCCCGAATGCCGTCACCGCTGGGCGAGATGCTGCTGCGTGCCGAGAACGACGCCCTCACCGGGGCCTATTTCGTCGGCCAGCGCCACTATCCCGACGACATCCCCGGCGACATCGACAACGCCGTCACCGACGACACCTTGCTGAACGAGGCCAGGGCCCAGCTCGACGCCTATTTCGCCGGGCGGCTCGAACGCTTCTCGTTGCCGCTCGCCCCCTCGGGCAGCGACTTTCAGCAGCGCGTCTGGCAGGCTCTCGCCGCCATCCCCTACGGCGAACGCGTCACCTACGGTGAGCTCGCCGACCGGCTGGGCCTGGCGCCCGGCGCGGCCCGCGCGGTGGGCACCGCCGTCGGACGCAATCCGCTGACCATCGTGGTGCCCTGCCACCGGGTGGTGGGCAGCAAGGGCGCCCTGACCGGCTATGCCGGGGGGCTGGAGCGCAAGCGCATCCTGCTCGACCTCGAGGCCGAGCAGCGTGTCCAAGGCTCTGTTGTTCAGGCCTGATCATCGACGTCCGGCACTATGTCCACCCGCTGCGGTACCGGCTTGAAAAGGATCAGCCATAGCGCAGCAGCGATCAGTGCGCCGCCGAAGCCGTGGGCCAGCGTCACCCGCTCGTCGAGGAACAGCGCGCCCCACAGCACGCCGAACGCCGGTACCAGCATGGTCACCGTCAGCGGCTTGACCGGTCCCAGATCCTGCAGCAGGCGGAAGTAGAGCAGATAGGCCAGCGCCGTGCAGGCCAGCCCCAGCGCCAGCATCGCCGCCCAGATATCGGGTTGGGCCCAGGCCGCCAACGAGGGTCGGGACACGGCCTCGACCAGCATCAACGGTGCCAGCGCCAAGCTGGCGCCGAGCTGGGTGCCCAGCGCCAGCAGCCGCGAATCCAGCCCGCCACGCTCGGCGATGAAGCGCTTGACCAGAAAGCCCGACAGCCCGTAGCAACTTGCCGCCACCAGGCAGGCCAGCGCGCCGCCCGCGAGCTGCCAGGTCAGCGGTACCGGCCCGGTCTGGACCAGTACGGCGACCCCCGCCACGCCCAGCGTCACGCCGATCAGCCGCTCGCGGGTCATCGCCTCGGCGAAGAAGGCCGCGCCGATCATCACCCCCATCAGCGGCGTGGTGGCGTTGAACATCGCCGAATAGCCGGCCGGCAGCACCTGGGCGGCGAGACCGAACATCGCGAAGGGCAGGCCGGAGTTGACCACACCGATCAGCAACGTGGCCCGCGCCTTGCCCTGAAAGCGCCACGGCACGCGCCACAGGGCGAGGATCGCCATCAGCCCCAGTGCCCCCAGCAGCACACGGAAGAAGGCGGTGGAGAAGGCGCCCAGCGCCGGGGCGGCGATGCGCATGAACAGAAAGCTCGCCCCCCACAGGGCGGAGAGCAGCAACAGGCGAAGCGAGGCATCCAGCGGCATGGGTACTCCTAGCGTACGGATTGAATCGACGCTCATCTTATCTGCAATGCCGTCGCACGACCGGCCATTTTCGGCCAGCGACGCCGGGCACCCGCCGCTTGACCCCTTGCCGCGCCTGGCCCAGACTGCTCCGGCGCGCGAATCACGCGCAACGCTTGACGGGGTGCCGGTGGAACCGGCTGAGATCACCCTATGCCCACGGGCATCACGGTGGATCCCGATGAACCTGATCCGGCTAGTACCGGCGTAGGGATCAAGCGAAGGATCCGCCCGTGCTGTCCGCCATCCGGTTCCTTCCCGCCTACGCTGTGCGCCGCCCAGACCGTGTGGAGCACAAAGCATGTCCAACGATACCTCCCTGACCCGCCACGCCCTGGCCGAGACCGCGCGCGTCGACGACGCCGCCGTAGCTCCTCTGCCCGGCTCGCGCAAGGTGTACGTCGAAGGCTCACGGCCCGATATCCGAGTGCCCTTCCGCGAGATCCACCTGTCGCCGACCCGCACCTCAGGTGCCGACGAGGAAAACCCGCCGCTGCTGGTCTACGACACCTCCGGCCCCTACACCGACCCGGAGGCCGCCATCGACCTGCGCAAGGGGCTCCCCGAGCTGCGTCGCGCCTGGATCGAGGCCCGCGGCGACACCGACTACCTCGACGGCCCGACCTCGGAGTATGGCCGCCGGCGCGCCAACGACCCGCGCCTGGCCAACCTGCGCTTCGACCTCCAGCGCACCCCGCGCCGCGCGAAGGAAGGCCGTAACGTCACCCAGCTGCACTATGCCCGCCAGGGCATCGTCACCCCCGAGATGGAATTCATCGCCATCCGCGAGAATCAGCGCCGCCAGGCGCTGGGGACCGACGAGGTCGAGCGCATCCTCGGCCACCAGCACCCGGGCGAGAACTTCGGCGCCCGCCTGCCCGAGGAGATCACCCCGGAATTCGTGCGCGACGAGGTGGCCGCGGGCCGCGCCATCATCCCGGCCAACATCAACCACCCGGAATCCGAGCCGATGATCATCGGCCGCAACTTCCTGGTGAAGATCAACGGCAACCTGGGCAACTCGGCGGTGACCTCCTCCATCGAGGACGAGGTCGACAAGATGACCTGGGGTATCCGCTGGGGCGCGGACACCATCATGGATCTCTCCACCGGACAGAACATCCACGAGACCCGCGAGTGGATCATCCGCAACGCCCCGGTGCCCATCGGCACCGTGCCGATCTACCAGGCGCTGGAGAAGGTGGGCGGCGTCGCCGAGAATCTCACCTGGGAGATCTTCCGCGACACCCTGATCGAGCAGGCCGAGCAGGGGGTGGACTACTTCACCATCCACGCCGGCGTACTGCTGCGCTACGTGCCGCTGACCGCGAAGCGCACCACCGGCATCGTCTCCCGCGGCGGCTCGATCATGGCCAAGTGGTGCCTCTATCATCACCGCGAGAGCTTCCTCTACGAGCACTTCGAGGAGATCTGCGAGATCTGCAAGCGCTATGACGTCGCCTTCTCGCTGGGCGACGGCCTGCGCCCCGGCTCGGTGGCGGACGCCAACGACGCGGCCCAGTTCGCCGAGCTCGAGACCCTGGGCGAGTTGACCCGCATCGCCTGGCGGCACGACGTCCAGGTGATGATCGAGGGCCCCGGCCACGTGCCGATGCACCTGATCAAGGAGAACATGGACAAGCAGCTTGCCGAGTGCGACGAGGCGCCCTTCTACACCCTCGGGCCGCTGACCACCGACATCGCACCGGGCTACGACCACATCACCTCCGGCATCGGCGCGGCGATGATCGGCTGGTACGGCTGCGCCATGCTCTGCTACGTCACGCCCAAGGAGCACCTGGGGCTGCCCAACAAGGACGACGTCAAGACCGGCATCATCACCTACAAGATCGCCGCCCACGCCGCCGACCTCGCCAAGGGCCACCCAGCCGCCCAGCGTCGTGACAACGCCCTGTCCAAGGCGCGCTTCGAGTTCCGCTGGGAGGATCAGTTCAACCTCGGCCTCGACCCCGACACCGCCCGCGAGTACCACGACGAGACCCTGCCCAAGGACTCGGCCAAGGTGGCCCACTTCTGCTCCATGTGCGGCCCCAAGTTCTGCTCGATGAAGATCAGCCAGGAAGTGCGCGACTACGCCAAGGACAAGGGGCTCGAGGGTGACCGCGAGGCGGTCGAGCGCGGCATGGCGGAACAGGCCGAGAAGTTCCGCGAGCAGGGCGCCGAGCTGTACAAGGAGGTGTAAGAAGGCTTGTGACGTGGCTATCTCATGACGACACCTAGGCCCGACGCTAAAGGGAATCGGGAACAGGTCCGAAGAGGGGTCCGACGCCAGGCCGAAAAGAGATCCCTCCCATTTCGGCATTCCCGCCATCCATGGCGGTCAGATAGCGTCGGTAGCCTCCAGGGAAGGATTCATGGCGCCCCGGAGGGCCGGCCCCGCTCGCAGGCCTGTCGACGATTCGCTCCGCGGGCCGAGCCATTGGCGCAAACGTCCATATCCCCGGCAGGGCTCTTCACGCTCCCAACGGCGATCCACTCGCCGGTGCTTCCCTCGATGTCGGTGACGGCTCCGCCCTGCCGCCGGGCCGGGCCCGCAGCAGGCGCAACGCATTGAGCGTGACCAGCACGGTCGCCCCGGTGTCGGCGAGGATCGCCAGCCACAGCCCGGTGATGCCCAGCACGGTGGTGACCAGGAAGATCCCCTTCAGACCCAGCGCGATGGCGATATTCTGGCGGATGTTGGCCATGGTCTCGCGGGCCAGGCCGATCATCGCCGCGACATCGCCCACCCGGTTGCGCAGCAGCGCGCCGTCGGCGGTCTCCAGGGCCACGTCGGTGCCCGAGCCCATCGCCACGCCGACATGCGAGGCGGCCAGCGCCGGGGCGTCGTTGATGCCGTCGCCGACCATCATCACCCGCTCCCGCGCGGCCAGCTCGCGGATCATTGTCACCTTGTCGTCGGGCAGCAGCCCGGCGCGGTGTTCGAGCCCCATGTCACCGGCGATTGCCGCTGCCGTACGCGGGTTGTCGCCGGTGAGCATCAGCGAGCGCACGCCCATGGCGTCCAGCGCGCGCACCGCCTCGACGGCATCCGGCCGCGGCTCGTCGCGCAGCGCGATCAGGCCGACCGCCACGGCGTCGTCGATCACCACCACGGCGGTCTTGCCGGCCTGCTCGCACTCGGCGATGCGCGCGCTCAACGCCTCCGGCAGCGCAACCTGCTCGGCGGCATGACGCGGCGAGACGACCTGCACACGCCGTCCTGCCAGGCGCGCCGCCATGCCCTGACCGGCAATGGCCGTCGCCTCGCTCACCCGGGTCAGGGCCAGCTCGCGCTCCTGGGCGTGACGGACGATCGCCTCGGCCAGCGGGTGACTGGAATCCTGCTCGACACTCGCCGCCAGCGCGGCGACGCCGTCGCTCCCACTCCGCTCGTCGGCGGCCACGATGTCGGTGACCACCGGCCGCCCGGCGGTCAGGGTCCCGGTCTTGTCGAAGGCCACCATACTGGCCCGGGCGGTCGCCTCGATCACCGCGCCGCCCTTGAGCAGCAGACCGTGGCGCGTGCCCACCGACAGCGCCGAGGCGATCGATGCCGGCACCGAGATCACCAGCGCGCAGGGGCAGCCGATCAGCAGCAGCGCCAGGGCGCGATAGGTCCACTCGCCCCAGGCACCGCCGAAGGCCAGCGGCGGAACCACGGCGACCAGCACCGCGATCCCCACCACTACCGGCATGTAGATGCGGCTGAAGCGATCGATGAAACGCTCGGTAGGCGCGCGGGCCTCCTGGGCCTCTTCCACCAGGCGGATGATCCGCGCAATAGTGTTGTCCTCGGGCGGGCGGGTCACACGGACGCGCAGCACGGCGTCGCGGTTGATCGACCCGGCGTAGACGGCAGCCTCGACGCCCTTGGCCACCGGCACCGATTCGCCGGTTACCGGCGACTCGTCGATCGCCGAGTCACCCTCGAGGATCTCACCGTCCGCGGGAATCCGATCGCCGGGACGCACCACCACCACCTGGCCAACCTTGAGCTGCGCCGCATCGACCGTGCGGGTCTCGCCGGTCTCGGTCTCGAGCCGGGCGCTGCGGGGTACCAGATCGGCCAGCGAACGGATGCCCGCCCGGGCCCGGTCGGCGGCCACGCCTTCGAGGATTTCACCGATCGAGAACAGGAAGATCACCAGCGCCGCCTCCCCGGCGGCACCGATGACCAGGGCGCCGCCCGCGGCGATGGTCATCAGCATCTCGATGGTGAACGGCATGCCGACCCGGGCGGCGGTCAGCGCGCGCCGGGCGATCGGCACCAGTCCCACCAGACAGGCGGCGAAGAAGCCCCAGTAGGCCACTGTCTCGCCGCTGAACAGCCGCAGCAGCGTCGCGGCGGCCAGTGCCCCGCCACTGGCCAGTACCAGCCGCCCCTTACCGGTGGCGTACCAGCGCGGGCGCGACGCTTCGCCCGAGCCTGCCTCGGTGGCCGAGGTCTCGCTGCGCAGCGCCACCTCGTAACCCAGCTGGCTCACCGTGGTCGTGACCGTCTCGGCCGAGGTCCGCGCCTCGTCCAGTGACAGCGAGAGGGTCTCGTTCATCACCGAAACGCGAATGTCGGCGACGCCGGGCAGCTTTTCCAGCGCGCCGCGAATCGTTGCCGCGCAGCTCGGGCAGTCCATGCCGCCCACCGACCAGACCCGCTGGTCCTCAGCGGGTGACGCCGGCGCCTCGTCCGCGCCAGGTTCATGACCGCCACAGCAGTCGCCGGCGGCGTGATCGTGACCGTGGCCGTGGCCGTGGCCGTCGGCATGCTCGTGCCCCGAACAACAGTCGTCGGCATCGTGGCCAAGCTGATCATCATGGCCATGGTCGTGGGTGTGCTCGTGTCCCGAACAGCAGCCGGCGCCGTGTTCGGCACCCCGGGGCGCCGTCCGGGGCGCAGTACGATGAACGCCATAGCCCAGACGCTCGACGGTCGTCTCGACCATTTCCGGACTCGTCTGCTCGCCCTCCAGTTCGAGGGACAGGCGTTCCTTGATGACCGAAACCTGAACATCGCTGACGCCTTTCAGGCGCTCCAGCGCACCGCGGATCTTGCCGGCACAGCTCGGACAATCCATGCCCTCGACACGCCATTCGTGATGCCCTGCCATGGTCTGCTCGGTTACCGCCATTGGAAATCCCCTCGTGTCGCCATGCCTATCGCTGACGCAAAGGCTATTGTCTGTAGCTGCTACAGACTCAACCCCCGCATCGTCATGGACCCCGACCCCGCCTTGCGGTAGCTTAGGCGGCTCGTGATTCCACGGATCCAAGGAAGAGACAGTCGATGCAATCCCAGCGATTTCGGCGGATCGCCGCGGCCCTGATGGGGAGCGCCCTGCTCCTGTGCGGCGCCGCGACGGCGCGGGCGGCCGAGGATGCGCCCCCCGTCGGCCACTACCCGCTGCCCGAATCGGGCGACATCGTCGGACACACCCAGATCGTCACGGCCAGCCACGAGGATACCGTGGTGGATATCGGCCTGAACCACGGCGTCGGCTTCGATGCCATGCGCCTGGCCAACCCGACGCTCAACATGTGGTTGCCCGGCGAGGGTACCGACGTGGTGATACCGACCCGTTTCGTCCTGCCGCCCGGCCCCCGCCAGGGCGTGGTGATCAATCTTGCCGAGAAGCGGCTCTACTACTATCCGCCGGCCGGCCAGGACGCGCCCGCCCGCGTGGAGACCTACCCCGTCGGCGTGGGGCGCATGGACTGGCAGACGCCGCTGGGCACCACCACCATCACCACCAAGGTCGAGAACCCGGCCTGGTACCCGCCGCAGAGCATCCGCGAGGAGCGCGCCAGGACCGGCAAGCCGCCGCTGCCACGGGTGGTGCCGGCCGGCCCGGACAACCCGCTCGGCGACTACGCCATGCTGCTCGACATCCCCGGCTACATGATCCACGGCACCAACCGGCCGCGCGGCGTGGGCATGCAGGTCTCCCACGGCTGTATCCGCATGCTGCCCCGGGACATCGACAACCTGGTGCACCGTATCCCCAACGGCACCCAGGTCCGCATCATCAACGAGCCGGTCAAGATTGGCTGGGAGAACGGCCTGCTGTACGCCCAGGTCTACCCGCCCGCCGAGGGCGAAAGTCAGGCGGAGGCGGTCAGCGATGCGCTGGCGGCGGTGCACAAGGCCGTCAAGGGCAAGGATTTTCTGGTCGACTACGCGCGCCTGATGGCGGAGTTGAAGTCGCCCAGCGGCCGGGTCACGCCGCTGCTGCTCGAGGGCCGGCCCTTCCCGCTGCCCGAACCGGTCCCCACCTTCCTCGACCGGGTCGACGCCGTGCGCGGCCTCTACGATCGCCTGCCCGGTGCCCTCGCCGGCTGAGAGCTCGATCGCCGGGCGCGCGTGGTCAACAGCACCCCGGCGATCACCACCAGGCTGCCGAGAACCTGGGCAGGCACGATCGTCTCGCCCAGCAGCCACCAGGCGCCCAGCATGGTGAACACCGGCAGCAGGTTGAGAAAGACCGCCGCCTGCGAGGGCCCGACATCGGCGATGGCGCTGTTGTAGAGCAGCAGCGCCACCACCGACGGGAAGACGCCGAGATAGGCCAGCCCCAGCCACTGCTCGCCGGACAGTGACAGCGGCTCCGGGCGCAGCAGGTTCTCGACCCAGGCGATCGGCCCCATCACCGCCGTGGCGATGACCAGCATCACCAGCAACCCGCCATAGCGGGGAAACTTGGCCATGTGCGACTTGACCAGCAGCGAGTAGCCGACCCACACCAGCACCGCCAGCAGCATCACGGCATCGCCGGCGTTGACGCCGGCCAGGCCCGGACCGGCCGCATTGCCCAGGGTGATCACCGCCACCGCGCCGGCCAGCGACAGCCCCACCCCCAGCCATTGCGCCGTTCGCGGGCGCTCGCCCATCAGCAGCACGACGAACAGCAGCGTCACCACCGGAATCAGGCTCTCGAGGATCGCCACGTTGGTCGGCGAGGTGTGGCCCAGGGCCAGGTAGATCAGGGCATTGAAGAAGGCCACCCCGGTCAGCGACAGGCCCACCAGCGGCTTCCAGTGGCGACGGAACAGCGGCCCGTCGCGCCTAGCCTGACGGGCGCCGATGGGCAGCATGAGGCACAGGGCGATCGACACCCGGCCGAAGGACAGGGTAAAGGGCGGCAGATCGCTGAGCGCCTTGCCCACCAGGATATTGCCGGCAAAGATCACCACGGTCAGCAGCAGGAACAGATAGGGTCGCAGCGCCGTCACTCAGCCCTCCGGGCAGTCATCGTCGAGCGCTCACGGTAACGCGGCGCACACCGGGAAGGAATCGCCCCGGCAACGGCAAAAACTCCCGTGCCGCTCTGGTCGAAACCCCTGTCACCGAATACCCTGAATGCCTTCCCGCGTTTGTGTCGATTGTGGACTCTATTTTAGGAGACGAAAGATGCCTGGCCTGCTTCCCGATGTCGATCCCGATGGCCTGCTCGAATACTCGGTGGTCTACACGGACCGTGCCCTGAACCACATGTCGCGGGCCTTCCAGGAGGTGATGCGCGACCTGTCGCGCTCCCTGAAGGCCGTCTACCGGGCCGAGGCGGTGGCCATCGTGCCCGGCAGCGGCACCTTCGGCATGGAAGCCGTGGCCCGCCAGTTCGCCACCGGCAAGCGCTGCCTGGTGATCCGCAACGGCTGGTTCAGCTACCGCTGGACCCAGATCTTCGAGATGGGCGACATCCCCGCCGACAGCCAGGTGCTCAAGGCCCGGCGCCAGGGCGACGGGGCCCGTGCGCCCTTCGCCCCGGCACCGATCGATGAGGTGGTGGCGCAAATCCACGCCGACCGGCCCGATCTGGTGTTCGCCCCGCATGTCGAGACCGCCAGCGGCATGCTGCTGCCCGACGACTACCTTCGCCGGGTCGCCGAGGCCGTCCACGCGGTCGGCGGCCTGCTGGTGCTCGACTGCATCGCCTCCGGCACGCTGTGGGTGGACATGCAGGCCACCGGCGTGGACATCCTGATCAGCGCCCCGCAGAAGGGCTGGAGCGCCTCGCCCTGCTGCGGGCTGGTGATGCTCGGCGCCGAGGCCCGCCGGCGCATCGACTCCACCACCAGCACCAGCTTCGCCGCCGACCTGCGCAAGTGGCTGTCGATCATGGAGGCCTACGAGAACGGCGGCCACGCCTACCATGCGACCATGCCCACCGACGGCCTGACCCGCCTGCGCGACGTGATGGCCGAGGCCGAGGCCTACGGGCTCGAGCGGCTGCGCGACGCCCAGTGGACGCTCGGCGAGCGCGTGCGGGCGCTGCTGGTCGAGCGCGGGTTCCCCAGCGTGGCGGCCGAGGGCTTCCAGGCGCCCGGCGTGGTGGTCAGCTACACCGACGACGCCGGCCTCGCCGGGCGCTTCATGGCCGCCGGCCTGCAGGTCGCCGCCGGAGTGCCGCTGATGTGCGACGAGGGGGAGGACTTCCGGACCTTCCGCATCGGCCTGTTCGGTCTCGACAAGCTCTATGACGTCGAGCGCAGCGTGGCCACGCTGGAACAGGCCATGGACAGCCTGGCCTGACACCACGGCGTCGGTGGACACCTGATGCGCCATGAGTGACGATCGAGAGCCGCCGCCCGGCAACGGGCGGCGGCTCTTCACGTTTCAGGGAGTGTGCCTCATGTCCGTCGTGGAACTGCTGCGTGATCGTCGCTACCGGCATCTGTTCTCCGCCCAGGTCATCGCGCTGGTGGGCACCGGCCTGACCACGGTGGGCCTGGCGCTGCTGGCCGCCGATCTTGCCGGAGAGCGGGCCGGCGAGGTACTGGGCACGGCGCTGGCCATCAAGATGATCGCCTACGTGGGCATCGCCCCCGTCATCGGCGCCCATGCCGCACGCCTGCCGCGGCGCGCCCTGCTCGTCGGCCTCGACCTGCTGCGCGCCGCCTCGGTCGTCTCCCTGCCGTTCGTCACGGCCATCTGGCAGATCTACCTGCTGATCTTCCTGCTCAACGCCTGCTCGGCCTGCTTCACGCCGACCTTCCAGGCGACGCTTCCCGACATCCTCGAGGACGAGCGCCGCTACACGCGGGCCCTGTCGCTGTCGCGTCTGGCCTACGACCTGGAAAACCTGCTCAGCCCGGTCGCCGCCGCCCTGCTGCTGACGGTCATGAACTTCGACGTGCTGTTCGTGCTCAACGCCCTGGCGTTTCTCGGCTCGGCGCTGCTGGTGGCCAGCATTCGTCTGCCGTCGCCTCGTGCGGCGGAACATGACGCCGGCTTTCGCGAGCGGCTGACGCTGGGCAGCCGGATCTACCTGCGCACCCCGCGCCTACGCGGGCTGCTGGCCCTGAACCTCGCCGTGGCCGCGGCCGGCGCCATGCAGATCGTCAATACCGTGGTCTACGTGCGCAGCCAGCTGGGGCTGGGTGACACCCAGGTGGCCATCGCCTTCGCCGCGGCCGGTGGCGGGTCGATGGTCGTGGCCCTCGCGCTCCCCGCGCTGCTCGACCGCCTGGCCCAGCGTACGATAATGCTGACAGGCGGCTGGCTGATGAGCATCGGCCTGTTCGCGGGCTGGCTATCGCCCTCCTTCGCCGCCCTGCTGCCGCTGTGGTTCCTCCTCGGCGCCGGGGCCTCGCTGGTCATGACCCCTACCGGGCGACTGCTCAAGCAGTCCTGCCACGCCGAGGACCGCCCGGCCTTGTTCGCCGCCCAGTTCTCGCTGTCGCACGCCGGCTGGCTCATCGCCTACCCGCTGGCCGGCTGGGTCGGTGCCCAGGCCGGGATGGACGCGGCCTTCGGCATCCTGGGGGCGATGGCCCTGTTCGCGACACTGGCGGCCGTGCGCCTGTGGCCATCCGCCGATCCGACGGAGCTCGAGCACTGGCACCCAGCGATTACCCATGCGCACCGACACGAGCATGACGATCACCACCGCCACGGACACGATGGCGGCGAGGGGCAGGCTCCGCATGCTCATTCCCACCATCACGCCGCGGGCCGCCACCGGCACGTCTTCGTCATCGACCGCCACCACCCGCACTGGCCGCGCTAGCCGGTCGCGCTCACGAAAAAGGCCACACCCGGGGGTGTGGCCTTGCGAGACGACGGGTCACGCGGCTCGAATCAGCGCAGCGAGGTCCAGAGCACCGGTGAGTCGGGCAGCTGGAAATCGATCGACATCATCACGCTCAGGGCGGTGATGGTGAAGATCGAGAAGACGAAGACCTTCTTCGCCCAGGCCTCGTCATTGCCGGCACGGTAGCCGGCCAGTGCCATGTACAGCCAGTAGCCGCCCATCGCCGCGGCGATGATGAAGTAGCCGTACCCGGCATAACCGGCCAGGCTCAGCATCAGGGTCGCCCCGAGGAAGGCCAGGATGTAGCCGATGATGTGATGCTTGGCGGTCTTCACCCCCTTGAGCACCGGCAGCACCGGAATCGAGGCCGCCCGGTAGTCCTTGAAGCGGAAGATGGCGATGGCATAGGAGTGCGGCATCTGCCACAGGCAGAAGATCAGCAGCAGGGTCAGCGCACCGAGGTCGAACTGGTTGCTCACGGCCACATAGCCGACCACGGGCGGTGCCGCACCGGACAGGCTGCCCACCAGAGTGCCGTAGACCGAGTGACGCTTGAGATAGAGGCTGTAAAGCCCGACGTAGACGCCGAACCCGATGGCCGCGAACAGCACGGCCAGCGGGTTGGTTCCCCAATACAGGACCGAGAAGCCGGCGATCCCCAGCAGGGTCGCGAACACCAGTGTCGCCCGCGGTGAGACCAGCCCCTGGACGAGGACCCGATCCCGGGTCCTCTCCATCAGGCGGTCGATGTCGCGATCAATGTAGTTGTTGAACGCGCATCCCGAGGCGATGACCAGTGCCAGCCCGACCACCGTGGCGAGAAGGAGGAGCGGGTCCACCTCCCCGCGGGCGGCGAGGAAGAACCCGCCGGCCACAGAGATCAGGTTGCCGAAGATGATCCCCGGCTTGGTCAGGGACAGATAGCGTTTGATCATCACGATCAGCCGCTCACATCATGTTGATCATGAGGTTTTGCATGATCCAGATCGAGCCACCAATGATCAGCACCAGAATGATCCCGGCGAAGATGATGGCGTTCAGGTTCCAGCCACCCTCGGACTTGGCATCCAGGTGCATGAACATGACCAGCTGAACGAGTACCTGCAGTACCGCCATGATCACGATTGTCACGACCGTGGTTGAGGTGCTGAACCCGCCGCTCATCACCACGCCGAACGGGATCACCGTCAGCACGATCGACAGGATCAGACCGGCCACATAGGACTTGACGCTGCCGTGGCTGGCACCACCGGGTGCGTTGTGAGAACCACTCATATCACAGAACCCCCATCAGATAGACGATGGTGAACACGCAGATCCAGACGATATCCAGGAAGTGCCAGAACAGACTCAGGCACATGATCCGCGGGCGAGTCACGTCGGTCAGCCCTTTGGTGGACACCTGGAAGATCATCACCAGGATCCAGATCAGGCCGAAGGTCACGTGGGTACCGTGGGTCCCGACCAGGGTGAAGAACGACGACAGGAAGGCGCTGCGATCCGGGCCGAAGCCTTCCACGACCAGGTTATGGAACTCGTAGATCTCCATCCCCACGAAGCCGGCACCCAGCAGGAAGGTGATCACCAGCCAGTTGCGCACCTGCTCGGCGCGGTCGTCGTTCATGGCCAGCACGGCCATGCCGTAGGTAAAACTACTGAACAGCAGCAGGAAGGTCTCGACCAGCACGAACGGCAGTTCGAAGATCTCCTCCGGCGTCGGACCGCCCGCCGTGTTCGGCGAGAGCACGGCGTAGGCGGCGAAGAGTGACCCGAAGATGATCAGGTCGCTCATCAGGTAGACCCAGAAACCGAAGACCTTGATGGCGCCGGTATCGTGGTGCTCATGCTCGGGCGCATGAGCGCTGTGGTTGGTGAGAGTATCGGTAGCCATATTACGCCTGCATCTCCAGCCGTTTGTGGTGCTCGCGTTCGATGCGCTCGACCTCCGCCGCGGGGACGTGATAGTCGATATCGTCATTGAAGATGCGCATCAGGAAGGTCACGAACATTCCTGCGGCACTCAATGCGGCCAGCCACCAGATATGCCAGATCAGGGCGAAGCCAAAGACGATGCTGATGATGCCCATGATCGGACCCGCGGCGGTATTCTTCGGCATGTGCACGTCGTGATACTGGGTCGGTGCCTGCGCGGCGAAGCCTTCCTGCTTCTTCATCTCCCAGAAATGGTCGATGGAGTTGACTTCCGGCAGATGCGCGAAGTTGTAGTACGGGGGCGGCGAGGACACGGCCCACTCCAGGGTACGAGCGTCCCACGGGTCGCCGGTGACGTCGGCGTTCTTCTCGCGATCACGGATACTGACGATCAGCTGGATCACGGTGCAGAGGATGCCCAGCAGGATGATCACGGCACCCACCCAGGCGACGATCATCAGCGGCTGCCAGCTGGTGTTCTCGTAGGACTGCATGCGACGCATGGCCCCGTAGAAGCTCAGCACGTACAGCGGCATGAAGGCCATGTAGAAGCCGATCAGCCAGCACCAGAAGCTGCGCTTGCCCCACTTCTCGTCCAGCTTGAAGCCGAACGCCTTGGGGAACCAGTAGGCATAGCCCGCCATCATGCCGAACACCACGCCGCCGATGATCACGTTGTGGAAGTGCGCGATCACGAACAGGCTGTTGTGCAGCACGAAGTTGGCGCCCGGGACGGCCAGCATCACGCCGGTCATGCCACCCAGGGTAAAGGTGATGATGAAGCCCAGGGTCCAGAGTACCGGCGAGGTGAACTGCACCCGGCCGCGGTACATGGTGAACAGCCAGTTGAAGATCTTCACGCCCGTGGGTATCGCGATGATCATCGTGGCGATGCCGAAGAAGGCGTTGACGTTGGCGCCGGCGCCCATGGTGAAGAAGTGGTGCAGCCAGACCATGAACGACAGGATGGTGATCGCCACCGTCGCCCAGACCATGGTGTTGTAGCCGAACAGACGCTTCTTGGAGAAGGTCGCGATGACCTCGGAGAAGACGCCGAAGGCCGGCAGGATCAGGATGTACACCTCGGGGTGACCCCAGGCCCAGATCATGTTGACGTACATCATCTGGTTGCCGCCCAGGTCATTCGTGAAGAAATGCATGCCCAGGTAGCGATCCAGCGTCAGCAGCGCGATGGTCGCGGTCAGGATCGGGAAGGAAGCAATGATCAGGACGTTGGTGCACAGCGCCGTCCAGGTGAAGATCGGCATGCGGAACAGCTTCATGCCCTTGGTGCGCATCTTCAGGATGGTGACGAAGAAGTTGATACCGGTCAGCGTCGTGCCGATCCCCGATATCTGCAACGCCCATATCCAGTAGTCGACCCCGACACCGGGACTATAGGCCGTCTCCGACAACGGCGCATAGGCCAGCCAGCCGGTCTTGGCGAACTCGCCGACCACCAGGGAGACGTTGACCAGGATGACGCCCGCCGCGAACAGCCAGAAGCTCAGGTTGTTCATGAACGGGAAGGCCACGTCGCGTGCGCCGATCTGCAGCGGCACCACCAGGTTCATCAGACCGATGACCATGGGCATGGCAACGAAGAAGATCATGATCACGCCGTGGGCGGAAAAGATCTGGTCATAGTGCTCGGGCGGCAGATAGCCTTCGGCGCCGCCCGCGGCGATGGCCTGCTGGCTGCGCATCATGATCGCATCGGCAAAGCCGCGGATCAGCATGACCAGAGCCACCAGGAAATACATGATGCCGAGCTTCTTGTGGTCGATGGAGGTGATCCACTCCGACCACAGATAGCCCCACTTGCGATAATAGGTAATCAGGCCGACCACAGCGGCGCCGACGATCCCGATGACCGCCGCCGTCACCATGATGATCGGCTCGTGATAGGGTATCGCTTCTAAGCTGAGTTTTCCGAACATAACGTTACTCCGCTGCCTCCGCGCTCATGGCCACTTCGTCATGCTCTCCTGCATGCGCGCCTTGACCGCCATCTCCATAACGGAAGCTGTCGATGATGTCTTTGTACAGACTCGGCGAGACGTTCGAGTAGTACTGAACCGGCACGTCTTCGCTCGGCTCGGCCAGCTGACGATAGCTGTCGGGGAATGACAGGGTGTCGTCGTTGGCGTTTCGAACCTTGTCGACCCAGGCCTGGAAGTCCTGCTCGGACGTGACGTGCGCGTCGAAGGTCATTCCCGCGAAGCCGGCACCACTGAAGTTGGTGGAACGACCCGGATAGATGCCCTTCTCGTTGGCGCTCAGGTGCACATCGTTGTCCATGCCGGCCATGGCATAGATCTGACTGCCCAGTGTGGGAATCATGAACGAGTTCATCACCGAGCCGGAGGTCACGCGAAAGTGCACCGGCGTATCCACCGGGAAGGCCACTTCGTTGACGGTGGCGATGCCCTGCTCCGGATAGATGAACAGCCACTTCCAGTCAAGCGAGACAGCCTGGATCTCCAGCGTGTCTTCCTTGTCGGCCAGCGGCTTGTGCGGGTCGAGCGAGTGGGATGTCTTCCAGGTGAGGATCGCCAGGAAGAAGATGATGACGCAGGGTACGAGCCACACCACCACTTCGATCTTGTTGGAGTGCGACCAGTCCGGTGCGTACTTGGCCATCAGGTTGCTGTGGCGATACCGCCAGGCGAACAGCAACGTCATGACGATGACCGGAATCACGACGATCAGCATGAGTCCGAACGCCGTCAGGATCAGCGACTTGAGCTCACTGCCGATTTCCCCCTTGGGGGCCATCAATGCCGATCCGCAGCCACTCAGCAGCAATGGCAACAGAAGCGGCAAGATGTTGAAAATACGTGGGTATTTCTTTTTCCTCATCTCGCGACCTCGTCAGAGCATGAAGACGATCACCGACAAATACCGCTGCGCCAGGCCTCGTGGAGAAACCTGGCGCAGGCGACGTTTGCCACGACGCCTGTCCGGCAAGTCGACAGGGCACGTGCACACTGTCCGGCAGTCGCTATTCAGAGATGGCGTGCTGGGCAGGTGCCAGCGAGCGTCGATAGGCTGATCTGCCCTTGCCGCAGAACGCGCGCATTGTCGATGAATGGCGGATGAATGAGAAGAGACGATTTGCCGCAGGGTGTCGCACCTTGACGCGCACCGCGGCGTGACATAGCGAGGCGGCAATCGGCGAGCCGCGCGACACGCCTTTGACATGCCCTCGCCTTTCGGGTTCCCTCTCGTGGCACTCTCCCTGATCCTGTACCGGAGTCCCCTGCCATGACAAGCATAATGAGCCTGGTCGGGATGGCCACCCTGATCCTGATCGCGGTGCTGTTCTCCTCCAACCGCCGCGCCATCCGCCTGCGCACCGTGGGCGGTGCCTTCGCCATCCAGGCCGGCATCGGCGCCTTCGTGCTTTATGTGCCCTTCGGCCAGAGCGTTCTCAAGACCGTCTCCGATGCGGTCAGCCAGGTGGTCGCCTACGCCGACGACGGCATCAATTTCCTCTTCGGCAGCCTCGCCGATCCCGGCAGCGGCGTGGGCTTTATCTTCGCCATCAAGGTTCTGCCGGTGATCATCTTCTTCTCCTCGCTGATCGCCGTACTCTACTACCTGGGCATCATGCAGCGGGTGATCCGGCTGCTCGGCGGACTGTTACAGAAGGTGCTGGGCACCTCGCGCACCGAATCGATGTCGGCCACCGCCAACATCTTCGTCGGCCAGACCGAGGCGCCACTGGTGGTACGCCCGTTCATCGCCGGCATGACCCGCTCGGAACTGTTTGCGGTGATGTGCGGCGGCCTGGCCTCGGTGGCCGGCTCGGTGCTGGGCGGCTATGCCGCACTGGGCATCCCCATGGACTACCTGGTCGCCGCCTCCTTCATGGCGGCGCCCGGCGGACTGCTGTTCGCCAAGCTGCTGATGCCCGAAACCGACACCCCGGACGACGACACCCGTCACGTTGAGCAGATCGAGGCCGAGGCAAAACCCTCCAACGTGCTCGACGCCGCCGCCGAGGGGGCATCCTCGGGGCTTCGACTGGCCGCCAACGTGGGCGCCATGCTGCTCGCCTTCATCGCCCTGATCGCGCTGATCAACGGCATTCTCGGTGGCATCGGCGGCTGGTTCGGCGTGGACGGCCTGAGTCTGGAGATGATTCTCGGCTGGCTGTTCTCGCCGCTGGCCTTCCTGCTCGGTATCCCCTGGGACGAGGCCACGGTGGCCGGCTCCTTCATCGGCCAGAAACTGGTGGTCAACGAGTTCGTCGCCTACGTCAATCTCGCGCCCTACATCAGCGGCGATCAGGTGGTGGCCGCCACCGGCGAGGCGATGAGCGCCCACACCAGGGCGGTGCTGTCGTTCGCGCTGTGCGGCTTCGCCAACCTGTCGTCGATCGCCATCCTGCTCGGCGGCCTGGGCAGCATGGCCCCCGGCCGGCGTCACGAGATCGCCGACCTCGGTCTCAAGGCGGTGCTCGCCGGCACCCTGTCGAACCTGATGTCCGCGGTCCTCGCCGGCTTCTTCATCAGCCTGGCGGCCGCCGGCTGAACCGCCCGGCCCCGGCGGCGCGGGCAATCGCAGCCCGCGCCGCATGAGACCAAGGATGCAGCCCTCACGCCTGTCACCGGCCGAGGGGTTCGTTATACTCGGCCTCCCGACACCTTGCCGCTCATCGCCCGCCGACGGGAGTCGTCGATGCCGCCATCGTCCTTCACGCCGTTCGAGCTGCTGCTGCTGAAAAGCCGCAACCAGACGGACACCGCCGCCCTGCTGATGCTGGCCTGGATCCTGGCCAACAAGGCGCGTGCCCTGCCGGAGGACCGTGGCTATCTCGACACGCTGGCCGACGACTTCCGCCACGGGCACGCCCTGGCGCCGCTGGTCGAGACGGCCCACGCCCAGGACATGGCGGCCATTCAGCTGGCCGCCGAGGTGCTACAGAAGGACTGGCAGGGCGAATCGGCGCACCCCTTCCTGCGCCAGGCCATCGCCCTGGCCACCAGCGGCGGACCGCCCTCGCACCGCAACCACCATGTACTGCGCTTTCTCGCCGACCTGTTGAGCGTCGCCCCGGAGCCTCTGTCGGCCCTGTACAAGAGCGTCACCGGCCAGCCTCTCCAGCATCCGGACGACCCCAGCCGTGCCGCCTACTGGGCCGAGCGCGAACACCGCCATCAGCAGCAGACTCACGCCGACGACACGGCCGAGGCCGAGACGGCGGCGCGACGGCGCCGTGAGGCCCAAGCCCGACGCCGCGAGGAAGACGCCGCAGCCCGGCGACGCGCCGAGGAGGAAGCCCGCCGCCGGGCCGCGCAGGAAGCGGCCCGCCGACGCGACGAGCAGGCACGGCAACGCCGTGAGCGCGAGCGGGCCGAAAGGGCGCGGGAGCAACGCGAACGCGCGCAGCAGCGTCGCCGCGAGGAGGAAGCCGAACAACGCCACCGCCGGCAGCAGGAGCGCGAACGACAGCGCACCGGGACTCCGCCACCGCCGAGCTTCGATACCGTCCACGCCCTGCGTGTGCTGGGCCTCGACCACCACGCCTCGCGGCGCGATATCAAGCGCGCCTACCGCCGCCTGGCGCAACTGCATCACCCCGACCGCTTCTGCGCCCAAGGCGAGAGCCGCATGGCACTGGCCTCCCGCCAGTTTCAGCGAATCCAGAAAGCCTACGAGCACCTGATGCAAGATGCGCGATTTGTATAAACGCCTGGACGTGCCGTCCGACGCCTCGCCCGACACGCTCGCCGCCGCCATCGAGGCCTGCCGACACACCGCCCTCAAGCAGGACGCCGACGCCGTGCTCAGAGTTCCCGCACGGCGCGACGCCTACGATCAGCTGCATGCCACGCTCAGCGACCTCGGCCGACTGCGCGCCCGCCTGGGATTGACCCATGCCCCGCACTGGCAGGATGACGTAGCCAACGACTTTTCACAGGATTCCGACCGCAGCCTGTCACGGCACCAGGAACTCGCCGACAAGCTCGACGCCCTGGTCGCCGCCGGCGCCCCTTCCGCCGCATCGCGGCGCCCGTGGCGGTGGCTCGCCGCCCTTCTCATCACCGCCCTGCTGGGTCTGCTGGCAGGCCTGTGGCTGTGATCGTCGGCAGCCGGGCTACAGGGGCTCCGGCGCCTCGCCCTCGTCGGGCGGTGCGATCCCGTGGCGTCGCTGAACGTCGGCGGGAGTGCCGCCTGACCCGGTCGCGGCTGCCGGATTCTCCAGCACCACGCTCATCCTCGGCAGCGACAGGTCCTGACCGTTTTCATCGAGCCGCTGCTTGAGACGCAGGTTGAAGGCCCGGGCCACGTCCCACTGCATCAGCGGACTGGTACGCATGCGCACCCGCAGGATCGCCGCGCCCTGATCGAAGCTCTCGATCCCCTGCAGTTCCAGCGGCGACCAGATGTGGTGGCGCATCATCGGGTCCTGGCGAAGCCCGTCGGCCACCTCCCGCACCAGCTCGATGGCCGTATCGATGCGCATGGTGTGGGGCACGCGAATGCGCATCAGCGCGATGCCGAACTCGCGGGCGAAGTTCTGGATGCCCTTGATCTGGCTGAAGGGAATGATGTGCACGATGCCGTCGAGATCGCGCAGCCGCACGGTGCGCAGGCTCAGCCCCTCGACGGTCCCCATGTGGCCGCCAACATCGACGAAGTCGTCGATCGACAGCGAATCCTCGATGAGGATGAACAGCCCGGTGATCAGGTCCTGAACCAGCGTCTGGGCACCGAAGCCGATCGCCAGGCCGATCACCCCGGCACCGGCCAGCAGCGGCGTGACGTTGACGCCCAGGTTCGCCAGCCCGACGATCGCCGCGATGATGAAGATGGTGGCGAATACCACGTTGCGGATCATCGGCGTGATGGTCTGGGCCCGGGCGCTGTTGACGCGCCGCCCCCGCGAACGGCCGCTGCCGCGCAGCGCCCGCTGGATGGCGGTGTCGGCAAAGATCCAGGTCAGCCAGGCCAACAGCACGGTCAGGCCGATACGCATCAGCGCCTGACCGATGCGCGCGCTCACGGCACC
Source organism: Halomonadaceae bacterium T82-2 (assembly GCA_001577635.1). GTDB lineage: Bacteria > Pseudomonadota > Gammaproteobacteria > Pseudomonadales > Halomonadaceae > Modicisalibacter. The sequence continues at coordinate 52,767 of LSBP01000009.1, forward strand.
TTCCTCGCCGATGCCGAACAGAGAAAACCCCCAGACGCGCAGTGACAGCTCGGCGAACAACGCCCAGCACAGGAACTGCGACAGGGTGTAGCCGAAGCGTTCCAGGCGCCGCCGATACTGCGACTTGCGCTTGCGCCGGGTGGCGCGCTCGGCGTGACGGCGCAGGCCGCCGCTGACCACCAGAGTCAGCACCAGCAGGGCCGCGCAGAGAATCGCCCGGGTGAAGGCACCGTCGGCGTCGCCGGCCGAGACGAAGATGGCCACCAGCGAGGCGACGATCAGCAGCAGCGCCGGGATATGCCAGAAATGGCCCAGCACATTGGCCAGATCCCGCAGCGAGCTGCTGTCACGCCGCTGGGAATAGGGACGATTGAGAATCAGATGCTTGACCGGGCGCCGCAGGCGTATCACCAGCACACCGCTGATGAGCCCGGCCAGCACGTTGCCCATCACCGACAGCCAGTCGGCCAGGCTGGGGCCCAGCAGAGTCGTAAGCCGATCGCTGTTGGCGGCGTCGCCGAAGGCGGCCAGCACGCCGATCCAGAACAGGCGCTTCGGTGCCTGGCGGCGCAGCAGCTGGACGGCGACCCGCCGGTGCCCGTGGGTGAACACCGAGATCACCGTATCGAATACCGTGGCGAGCAACTGGCCGCAGAGCGTGACGTAGGCGATGACCAGCACCACAGCCCGGGCCGGACTCAGCGGTACCAGCCAGCGCAGCCCCAGCAGCATGATCAGGAAGGCCAGCCCCCAGGGCAGCACCTTGCGCAGGAAATGTACCACCAGCAGCGCCGGACGCGGCTCCGGTGGCAGGGCCAGCGGCCAGTCGCGCCGCGAGACAATCCAGCGGCCGGCACCGGCCAGCAGCAGTGCCAGGCCGAGCCAGATCGCCAGCAGCACCGCCGCCTCGAGGCTCTGGCGCAGCAGCTCTTCTCGCCCCATGGTATCGATCAACCGCTGCAGGTCGGCCAGCGCCCACTCGGAGCGAAGCTGCCAGATATCCAGCGGAGAATGCCCGGCCTCGGCCTGCGCGCCGAGGTCGGTGAGCGAGTCCGCCAGCGCGCCCAGCAGACCCTGACGCGGCTCGCCGTCCTGCCCCGGTGCGGCCACGGCCGTGCCCTCGCGCAGGGCCTTGAGCTGCTCGAGGAGCTGGCCGCGCCGGGCATCGTCCTCGAGCATGCCGATCACTTGATCCAGCGAGTCGCGCAGCGCCTGCGGATCGGCCTGGGCGGCGGGCTTGTCACCGCCGCTTCCCAGGCTCGCGGGCAACCCCTGCGCCTGCACCGGCAGGGCCACCATCAGCAGCAGGAACAGCCCGCCTGCCAGTCGCGCCAGCGCCATGTCTTCTCCTCGCGTGATTGACGTTGTGCCAAGCCTGACGCCCCGAAACAGGAAAGCCAAGGCCCGCGGGCCCTGGCTTTCTGCGGTACGGCGTTCGCGGGTCGGGATCAGTGGTCGCTGTCGGTCGCCACCTCGCCCTCACCGGTCTTGCCGCGCTTGCGATCGAGCCAGGTCTCGAAGCGCGTCACCAGCGTAAAGAACATCGGCACGAAGAAGATCGCGATCAACGTCGCGCCGAGCATGCCGCCGATCACGGCGGTGCCGATCGAGTGACGGCTGGCCGAGCTGGCCCCGGTCGCTGTCGCCAGGGGGATCACCCCGACGATGAACGCGAACGAGGTCATGATGATCGGCCGGAAACGCAGCCGTGCCGCCTCCTTCGCCGACTCGACAATGCCCTTGCCGGCTTGGCGCTGGTCGACGGCGAACTCGACGATCAGGATCGCGTTCTTCGCCGCCAGGCCGATCAGCACCAGCAGGCCGACCTGGAAGTAGACGTCACTGGTCAGGCCGCGCAGGATCACCGCCACCGCCGCGCCGAACATGGCGAACGGCACCGCGGTGATCACCACCAGCGGCAGCGACCAGCGCTCGTACTGGGCGGCAAGGATCAGGATGACCATCACCACGCCGAAGATCAGCGCCAGGTTCGCGTTGCCCGACGAGCTCTGCTGCTGGTAGGCCTCGCCGGTCCAGCCCATCTGGTAGTCCTTGCCGACCGTCTGATTTACCACGTCCTGCATCGCCGCCAGCGCCTGTCCGGAACTGTAGCCCTCGGCCGGCTGGCCCTGGATCTTGGCCGCCGGGAACAGGTTGAAGCGCTGGATAATGCTCGGCGCCTGGCTACGCGTCAGCGTCACCACACTCGACAGCGGCACCATCCGCCCGCTGTCGGCACGCACGAAGACGTTGTCCAGGTCCTCGGGAGTGTCGCGGTACTCGCCCTCGGACTGCAGATTGACCTGGAAGTTGCGTCCGAACAGGGTGAAGTCGTTGACGTACAGGGTGCCGAAGGTGCTCTGCATGGTCGAGTAGACATCGTCGAGCGCGATGCCCATGCTGCGTGCCTTGTCGCGATCCACCGTGGCGCTGTAGATCGGCACGCTGGTGCTCATGGTGGTCCGCACCTGGGAAAGCTCGGGCCGCTGGTTGGCGGCCTTGACCACCGCCTGGGCCTTGGCCTCGATTTCCTTCGGCGACGCCCCTTCGGTGGACTGCAGGTAGCCCTCGAACCCGCCGGTGGTCGACATGCCCTGAATGGGCGGCGGATTGAAGGCGATCACCCGACCGTCAAGGTGCTGCGCGCCCATCTGGAAGGTCTTGCCGACCAGCTGCTGGGCGGTGACGGGCCGCTTGGACCAGTCGTCCAGAGTGACGAAGGCCACCCCGGCGTTGGGCAACTGGGCGCTGGCCAGGATGTCGTAGCCGGCGAACGACACCACGCTCTTCACACCCGGGAAGTCGAGCATGTCGTCGACCACCTTCTGGTTGAAGTTGTCGGTGCGCTCGAGCGACGAGGCCGGCGGCAGCTGGGTGATGGTCAGGTAGAAGCCCTGATCCTCGGGCGGCACCAGGCCGCTGGGCAGGCGCGTGAACAGGTAGGCGGTGATGCCGCAGAAGCCGATGAACAGTATCACGCCGAGAATCGCCCGCTTGACCATGAAGCTCACCCCGGCGAGATAGCCGCGCGTGGCCTTGTCGAAACCCCGGTTGAACCAGCGGAACGGCGCCATCGGTTCCTTGTCGTGTGGCTTGAGCAGCAGCGCGCACATCGCCGGCGACAGCGTCAGCGCGACGATCGCCGAGATCAACACCGAGATGGCGATGGTGATCGCGAACTGGCTGTAGAGCTGCCCGGAGATGCCGCCGAGGAAGCCCACGGGAATGAACACCGAGGCCATGACCAGGGTGACCGCGACGATCGGCCCGGAGATCTCGCGCATCGCCTTGAGCGCGGCCTGCTTCGGCGAGACGTCCTCCTCCTCCATGATGCGCTCGACGTTCTCGATGACGATGATGGCGTCGTCGACCACGATGCCGATCGCCAGGATCATGCCGAACAGCGTCAGCAGGTTGATCGAGTAGCCGAGCAGGTACATGCCGGCGAAGGTACCGACGATGGAGATCGGCACGGCGATGATCGGCACGATCGCCGCCCGCCACTTCTGCAGGAAGACGAACACCACGACCACCACCAGCGCCAGCGCCTCGATGAAGGTGTTGATCACCTCCTCGATGGACAGCTTGACGAACTTGGTGGTGTCGTAGGGAATCGAGTAGTTCAGGCCTTCCGGGAACTTCTCGGACAGCTTCTCCATGGCCTTCTGCACGGCGACCGAGGTCTCCAGGGCATTGGCCCCCGGCTGCAGGAAGATGCCGATCGGCACCGTCGGCTTGTTGTTGAGCCGGCCGACGAAGGAGTAGTCCTGGGCGCCCAGCTCGACGCGGGCGATGTCACCCAGCTTGAGCGAGGCGCCGCTGTCGTCGGTGCGCAGCAGGATGTTCTCGAACTGCTCGACACTGGAGAAGCGTCCCTCGGTGGTGATGGTGAAGGTATAGGGACGCGGGTGCTTCAACGGCTCGGCGCCCAACTTGCCCGCCGCGAACTGGGTGTTCTGCGAGCGAACCGCGGCGGCCACCTCGCTGGCGGTGATGTCGTAGTCGGCCATCTTCTCCGGGTCGAGCCAGACCCGGATCGAGTAGTCCTTGGCCCCGAACAGCTGGGCATTGCCGACACCGGGCGTGCGCTTGAGCGCATCGATGATGTTGGTCAACGCATAGTTGCTGATGAAGACCGGGTCGTACTCGCCGTTGTTCGACGACACCGTGATCACCTGCAGGATGCTCGACGACCGCTTGCGGACCTCCACACCCTGTTGCTGCACCACGTTGGGCAGCTGCGCCATGGCCTGCTGAACCCGGTTGTTGACGTCGATGGTTGCCTGATCGGGATCGGTGCCGATGGCGAAGGTCACCGAGACCGACACCACCCCGCTGTCGGCGCTGGTCGAGTTGATGTAGAGCAGGTTGTCGACACCGTTGATCGCCTGCTCCAGCGGCGCCGCCACGGTTTCCGAGAGCGTCTGGGCGCTGGCACCGGGATAGGTGGCACGCACCTGGACCTCGGGCGGCACCAGCTTCGGGTATTGCTCGACCGGCAGCACGCGCAGCGCCATCACCCCGGCGATCACGATGACGATCGACAGTACGGTGGCGAAGACCGGCCGGCGGATGAAGAAGCTCGAGAAGTTCATCAGCCCTGAGCCCCCTGGCTCGCCGCCTTGTCATCGGCGCCGGCGGATTTCGCGGCACTGCCGTCGGATTTCGTGGCATCGCCGGCGACCGTCCCGGCCTCGCCGTCGAAGGGCTGGGCGTCGATGGCCTGGCCCGGGCGCACGCTGGCGACGTGGGTCACCACCACCCGCTGGCCGGGCTCGAGCCCCTGCTGGACGACGACCCAGGCCTCGGAGCGCTCGCCGAGGTTGACCGTGACCGGCTTGGCCTTGCCGTCGTCGCCGACGACGTAGACCTGCGGGCCTTCACGGCCCTCGACCACGGCGATCTCGGGCACCGCGATCACGTTCGGCAGTACCAGCCCGTCCAGGGTCAGACGCACGAATTGACCGGGCAGAAACAGCGCATCGGGATTGGCGAAGGTGGCCTCCGCCTGCACGGTGCCGGTGTTGCGGTCGACCCGCGAGCCGACGAAGGTCAGCTCGCCGCGCAGCTCGCTGTCGCCCTGGCCGTTGCGCGAGGTCGCCACCGGCGTGATGGTCTCGTCGTTGCGCCGCTGCAGACGCACGGCCATGGCATCGTCCGGGGTCAGCGAGAAGCGCGCCTGCAGGGTCTTGAGCGGGGTGATGGTGGCCATCACCTGCTGCGGCTGCACCAGGTTGCCGACGTTGACCTCGCTCAGGCTGACCTGGCCGGCCACCGGCGCCTCGACGCTGCTGTAATTGAGATCCAGCTGCGCATCCTCGAGCGCCGCGCTGGCCTGGGCCACCGACGCCTGGGCGGCGAGCAGATCGGCCCGGGCCTCGTCGCGCTGCTGCTGGCTCACCGACTTCTGCTGGTAGAGGCGCTGATAGCGCTCCCAGTTGCGCTGGGCGCGATACTGTTCGGCCTTGGCGCTTTCCAGGTCCGCCTGGCGCTGGGCGACCACCGCCCGGTAGCGGTCGGGCTCGATGACGAACAGCGACTGCCCCTGCTCGACATGCGCCCCCTCCTGGAACTCGCGCTTCTGCAGCTGACCGGTGACCCGGGCGACCACATCCACTTCCTGGTCGCTGCGCAGCAGTGCCGAGTAGGCCTTGTCGACCGGCAGGTCGCGGGGTGACAGCGTCATCACCTGCGCCTTGAGCGGGGGTGACTGCTGCTGCCCCTGGGCGTTACCGGCGGCCTTCTCGTCGCTGCACCCGGCCAGGGCCAGCACGAGCGCCACCGACGCCCACAGGACGCCTTGCAGCCGGCGCGGACTCGTCGGGATCGGCATGGTCTGTTCCTCGATGTGTGTCAGGTTGGCGGCAAGCCTACCCCCATACAACAGTGAATGTAAACACGCCGCGGGTGCGTTAAGATGCCCGTCCCGACGTGTTCCCCTTTCGTTCCCGGAGCCTTCACTCGTCATGGCCAGACGCACCAAAGCCGAAGCCGAGGCAACGCGGGAAGCCCTTCTCGACGCGGCCGAGACACTGTTCTTCGACAAGGGCGTGGCCCGCACCTCGCTGGAACAGATCGCGCGCCAGGCCGGCATGACGCGCGGCGCCGTCTACTGGCACTTTCGCAACAAGGCCGACCTCTTCCACGCCCTGCTCGACCGGGTTCGCATGCCCTTCGAGGAGCTGGCCGAGGATATCGAGGCCCGCCACGAGCCCGAGTCGCCACTGGAGTGCATCCGCCTGGCCTGCCACGAGAGCTTCATGCGCCTCGAGCGTCCGCAGTACCAGCGGATTCACTCGATCCTCATCCACCGCTGCGAGTTCTTCAGCGACATCGCCCCCCTGGAGATGCAGACCCAATTGAGCCGCAACTGCTTCGCGGCGCTGCTGGACAAGTTCCGGGAGGCGCAGGACGACGGCCATCTCAACCCGGCGCTGTCGCCGGAGATGGCCACGCAGTTGCTGCAATCCTGTCTGGGAGGGCTGTTTCACGACTGGCTGCGCAATCCGGACGACTACGCCCTGCACGAACAGGGCGGCGCGGTGATCGACACCCTGTTCGGGCTGCTCGCCCGCTGATCCGCGTCTCTCAGCCGCCCAGCGCGTCGAGGGTCGCCGTCACCGCGGCCCGATAGCCGCCACCGAACAGATAGAGATGGTTGAGCAGCGGGTAGAGCTGGAAGAGCCGCTCGCGGCGCGGCCAGTCCGCCGGCGGCTCGCCGTCCCAGTAGGCCTCGAAGAACGCCTCACCGGGCCGGCCGAACAGCGTCAGCATGGCCAGGTCCACCTCGGGATAATGGTAATAGACGGCCGGGTCGATGAGCGCCGGCCCATCGGGGGTATACAGCACGTTGCCCGACCACAGGTCACCGTGGACGAGCTGCGGCTCGGCATCCGGCAGCCACTCCTCGAGACGCGCGGCGATCATGGCCAGGCGCTCGCCGGCCGCCGCGTCGAGCAGTCCGCGCTGCCGGCAGGCCTCGCCCAGCGCCAGCAGGCGATGCTCGCGCTGGAAGACCCGCCCGTCGGTACACGGCGTGTTGCGCTGCGGCGTGGGGCCGCAGCGATTGTCGCGGGGCCAGCCGTGATAGGGGCCCGCCACGCCGTGCAGGCGACGCAGCCCCTCGCCGAGCCGGGCGGGCTGCCGCGGCGTCCCGCTTGGCGACCACCGCCCCCTGCCGCGTCTCGAGGCGGCTCACCGCGGCGATGTCGCCGCCGGCCAGCGCCCGCGGTTCGCCGACGACCTCCAGGCCCAGCGCCGCGAGGCGCTCGCGCCAGTCTCCATGGGCCATGCGCCACTCCCTCCCGTCAGGTGCCTTGCGTCAAATGGTGGGTGTCAGCTGGCCTCGGGCTCGCTGCGGGCGACCCCGGGCGTGCCGTCGCGCGGCGTGCGTCCGCTCAGTTCCTTCTGGAACAGCGAGCGCAGCTCCGCCATCGCCGCCCGGTCGTTGGCGACCAGCGTCTCCACGTCGTGGCGGTCCTTGTAGGAATCCTGGAACAGCCGCACGTCGAAGTCGCGGAAGGTGCGCACCGCATCCATGGCGTTGGAACTCGGATAGCCGAGCCCCTTGAGCACCTCGAAACTCATCTCCATGCTCGCCGCAAAGGTCTCGCGAATCACCACCTCGACGCCCAGCTCCATGAGCTCCCAGGCGTGATGGCGGTTGCGGGCCCGGGCACAGATCTTGAGCTCGGGGAAATGCACCCGCGCCTGGCGCACGATCCGCAGGGCGGTCTCGGCATCGTCGACGGCGACCACCAGCAGCTGGGCACGCTCGGCGCCCGCGGCCCGCAGCAGGTCGAGACGCGAGGCGTCGGCATAGTAGATCCGCGAGCCGAAGCGACGAATGAACTCGACCTGGCGGATATTGGGGTCGAGGGCGGTGAACAGGATGCCCTGACTCTTGAGCACCCGCGCGACCATCTGGCCGAAACGCCCCAGCCCCGCGATCAGCACCGGCGGCGACTGATCGCCGAAGTCGCCGTCGTAGGGGCGCCGGTCCCTGAAGCGCGCCCCCAGGCGCTCGCCGGCCCGGTAGAGAAACGGCGTCAGCGCCATCGACAGGGTCACCGCGGCGATGCACAGGCTGGCGATGCGCGCCTCGAAGACCCCGGCACTCACCGCCGCGGTGAGCAGCACGAAATCGAACTCCCCGCCCTGGGCGATGACCGCCGCCAGGCGCGGCACTTCGGAGCGGGGCAGGCGCGCGACGAGCCCCACCAGCGCCACCACCGCGAGCTTGCCGATCACCAGCCCGGCGGCGATGCCCAGCACCCACGCCAGGTTGTGATAGACCAGCGGCAGATCCACCGACATGCCCACGGCGATGAAGAACAGTCCCAGCAGCAGGCCCTTGAACGGCTCGATGTTGGCCTCGAGCTCGTGGCGGTAGGCGGTGTCGGCAAGCATCACCCCGCCGAGGAAGGCCCCCAGCGCCATCGACAGCCCCGCCCAGTCCATCACCAGTGCCATGCCCAGCACCATGAACAGCGCCGCGGCGGTGAAGACCTCATGGACGCCGCTGCGTGCGATGAAGGCCAGCACCCGGGGGAACACCAGCCGCCCGAACAGGATCGCCGCGACCACCATGCCCACGCCGCGCAGCACGGTCAGCCAGGCATCGCCGGAGGCGAGGCCGATGTCGCCGGCGAACAGTGGCAGCAGCGCCAGCAGCGGAATCACCGCCAGATCCTGGAAGAGCAGGATGGCGAACGCCGTCTGGCCGTGCGGCGCGGCCAGCTGATGACGCTCGTTGAGCACCTGCAGGGCGAAGGCGGTCGACGACAGGGCCAGGATCAGCCCCAGCAGGACCGCGCGGTCCAGCGCCAGGCCGAGCGCCAGTCCCAGCGGGGTGAGCAGCGCCGCACAGCCGATCAGCTGCAGGCTGCCCAGGCCGAACAGCCGGCGGCGCAGTTGCCACAGGCGTGCCGGCTCGAGTTCGAGGCCGATGATGAACAGCAGCATCACCACGCCGAACTCGGCGAAGTGCAGCACCGTCTCGGGCCTGGCGATGAAGCCGCTCACCGACGGGCCGAGCACCAGCCCGGCGGCCAGATAGCCGAGGATCGAGCCCAGCCCCAGCCGCTGGAAGAGCGGTACCGCGATGATGGCCGCCCCCAGCAGGACGGCCGCTTCGAAGAGAAAGTCCATGCTCCTGATGTCCTTTGCATTGCCTGCGGGCATGCTAGCGCCCCGCCCGACCCTCAGCCAGCGGCATCGTCCCGGTCGCGGCGAAACGGCAGCCGGGCCTCGACATGATGCTGATAGGCGGCGATGTGCTCGCGCTCCTCGGCGCAGAAGCGCGCCACTGCGTCGCGGAAGCCGGGATGGGCGATGTAGTGCAGCGAACGCAGCCGGCGCGGCGCGAACCCGCGGCTAACCTTGTGCTCGCCCTGAGTACCGGGGTCGAAGCGCGTCAGCCCCGTCTCCAGGCAGTGCTCGATTCCCTGATAGTAGCAGGCCTCGAAGTGCAGACAGTCGGCCTCCACCTCACTGCCCCAATAACGACCGTAGAGGGTATTGCTGCCCTGTACGCAGAGCGCGGCCGCGACCGGTCGCCCGCCGTGCCGGGCCTGCACCAGCAGCAGCGCTTCGGGCATCGTTGCGCGCAGCCGGTGGAAGAAGTCCAATGACAGGTAGGGCTGCTGGCCCCGTTCGTGATAGGTAATCCGATAGCAGCGGTAGAAGTGTTCGAGCGCCGAGTCGTCGATCGCCTCGCCCGCGAGGCGGCGCATCTCGATACCCTGCTCGGCCACCCGGCGCCGTTCACGCCGAACCTCCTTGCGGCGCTTGGCACTCATCGCCTCCAGAAAGCCCGCGAAGTCGCCGTAACCGGCATCCCGCCACTGGAACTGGACCGACGCCCGCTCGAGCAGGTCGGGGCGCACCGCCAGCCAGTCGTCGACCTCCTCCGATTCGGCGAACAGCAGGTGCCAGCTGGAAAGCGCCGTGTCGCAGCAGACCGCTGCCAGGTCGGCGATCACCTCACGCCGAGAAACACCCGGGGCGATCAGCAGGCGCGCGCCCGGCGCGGGCGTAAAGGGTATCGCCGTCAGTCCCTTGGGGTAATAGTCACCGCCGGCGCGCTCCCAGGCATCCGCCCAGGCCCAGTCGAAGACGTACTCGCCGAAGGAGTGCAGCTTGCGATAATGCGGCAGGGCCGCCACCAGCCGCCCTTCCCGGCGCACGACCAGGTGGGCCGGCGTCCAGCCGGCAGCCGGCGTGACCGCCCCGGAGGCTTCCAGGGCGTGCAGGAAGGCATGGCGCAGGAAGGGCTGATCGGCCGGCACCAGCGCGTCCCAGTCCCGCGCGGACACGGCCTCGAGGGCCGGCAGGGTGTCGATCGTGAAGTGCATTCGGCAAACTCCTTGACGGCGGACGGGAGCGGCGGCACTGCCGCGACGCCGATCGTGTCCCCACGGTCGACGTCGCGATGCTAGGGTATCCCCATGCCCTGCTCGAGAGAAACCATGACACCAGCCCCGCACCCCGCGCCACCCGACGACGGCCCCGTCAATGCCATGGCGATCGCCGCCTTCGCCCTGAGCGTGCTGGCGGTGTTCGTCATGCCCGCCGCCCTGGCCGGCGTGGTCTGCGGCCACCTGGCTCGTCACCAGATTCGCCGGCGTGGTGAACGCGGCGACAGCTGGGCGCTGGCCGCGCTGATCATCGGCTACCTGCTGATCGGGCTGACCGCCGCCGGATTCGTGTTGTTCGGTGGTTTCGTGGCCACGTTTTTCGGCATCATGGCTGGTGCCGGCTGAGTCGCCGCGACAGCCGCCATTTTCAGGAGGAGACCGCATGGAGCGTTCGGCCGATCACGCACTGAAGACGCTATTCGCCGCCCAGCGTCAGGCCTACGACGCGCATCCCTACCCGGCGCTGTCCGTGCGCCTGGGACGGCTGGCACGCCTGGCCCAGCTGACGCGTCGCCATGCCGGCGAGATCGAGGCCGCCATCGCCCGTGACTTTGGCCATCGCTCCCGCGTCGAGACGCGCCTGGCCGAGCTCACCACCCTGCAGCAGGCCATCCGCCATGCGCGTCGCCACCTGCGGCGCTGGATGCGCCCGCGCCGCGTCCGGGTCGGCTGGCGCTTCTGGCCGGCCCGGGCCGAGATCCATTCCCAGCCGCTGGGCGTGGTGGGCATCATGGCCCCGTGGAACTACCCCTGGAACCTGGCGCTGCTGCCGGCGGTGGATGCCCTGGCCGCCGGCAACCGGGTCATGATCAAGCCCAGCGAACACGCCCCGGCCACCGCGGAACTGCTGCAGTCGCTGGTGGCCCGGTATTTCGACCCGGCCGAGCTGGGCGTGGTGACCGGCGACGCCGACGCCAGCCGGGCCTTTGCCGCCCTGCCCTTCGATCACCTGCTGTTCACCGGCTCATCCGAGACCGGCCGCCAGGTCGCGCAGGCGGCGGCCGCCAACCTGACCCCGGTCACCCTGGAGCTGGGCGGCAAGTCGCCGGCAATCCTCGACGAGACCACCGATCTCGACGACGCCGCCCGGCGCATCGCCTTCGGCAAGTGGTTCAACGCCGGCCAGACGTGCATCGCCCCGGACTACGTGCTGCTGCCCCAGCGGCGCCTCAACGCCTTCGCCGAGGCCCTGGAGCGCGCGGTGCGGCAGCTGTATCCCGATCCGGCCGGCAATCCCGACTACAGCGCGCTGCTCGGCAGCGCCGCGCGCGAGCGGCTGATCGCGCTGCGCCGCGAGGCCGAGCAGCGCGGCTGCCGGGTGATCGAGATCGGCGGAGACGACGCCACGTTCGCGGCCGGCGGCAAGCTGGCGCCGACCCTGATTCTCGACCCCCAGCAGTCGCTGCGGGTCATGCGCGAGGAGATCTTCGGACCGCTGCTGCCGCTGGTCGGCGTCCAGGACATGGACGCCGCGGTGAACTTCGTCAATGCGCGCCCGCGTCCGCTGGCGCTGTATGCCTTCACCGACAACCCCGCCCATCGGCGACTGCTGCTGACCCGCACCCACTCGGGCGGACTGGTGATCAACGACACCCTGTGGCACATCGCCCAGCCCGCCCTGCCCTTCGGCGGTATCGGCACCAGCGGGCACGGTGCCTATCACGGTGAGCACGGCTTCCTGACCTTCAGCCATCAGCGCAGCGTGTTCCGCCAGTCCCGGCACAGCAGCGTCACCCGCCTTCATCCGCCCTATCGGCGCTGGCTGCTGAGGCTGATGGGCCTGTTCTAGCCGCCGGGATTCCGCGCCGGCCCCCGGCCCGACGTCACTTGCCGTTGAGGGTCTTGTCCAGGGTCAGCAGCGCCGCCTGCCAGGACGCCGCGTCGGCGGCCGCATCGTAGCCGAGCGGCAGGCCGGTGCGTTCGGCGACCGCATCGGCGTCCGGATTGGTGAAGCTGTGCCTGGCGTGCGGATAGTTGATGACCTTGACCGTGGCCCCCTGGGCCTTCAGCGCCTGCGCCATGTCGGTCAGCGCCTCGCGCTTGACCAGCGGGTCCTCGGCGCCGTTGTGGATCTGCACCACGCCATCGAACGGCTGCGGCTTGCTGACCGCCTGGGCGGGGCTGCCATGGAAGCTGATCGCCGCCTTGATCGGCATCCCGGCCAGCGCCATGTTCATGACGATGCCGCCGCCGAAGCAGTAGCCGAGCGCCGCCATGCGATCGCCACGCACGAACGGCTTCTCACGCAGCTTGGCCATGGCGGCTTCGAGCCGCGCCCGGGCCGACGGCCAGTCCTGCATGACCTGGCCGGCGAACTTGCCTGCCTCGTCGGGATGGGTGGTCGAGCGGCCGTCGCCGTACATGTCCACGGCCAGGGCGACGAACCCCAGCGCCGCCAGTTGGTCGGCACGGGCGCGAGCATAGTCGTTGAGCCCCCACCATTCATGGACGACCAGCACGGCGGGGCGCGGTTCGTCGTCGGCGACGTTGCGCGCCAGATAGCCTTGGTAGGTCTGCCCGCCGGTCTGGTAGGTGAAGGGTTCGCCCACCACGCGCGGCCCCTGGTCGATCTTCACGGCCGGGGCCTCGGTCTCCGCCAGGGCCGGGGCCGCCAGCACGGCCAGCAGTACCGGCAGCAGGGTCACGAACTTGAGCAGCATGCGCATGGTTTCTCCTTGTTCGACTTGCTTGTTCGGCATGTTCGGCTATCGCCCCGGGGCCGGTTCGGCGAGGGCCTGGTGGACCCGGTTGCGGCCATGACGCTTGGCGGCATAGAGCCCCATGTCGGCCCGGTGCATGAGTGCCTCGGCCGTCTCGTGGTCACGCCGCTCGGCGACGCCGAAGCTGACCGTGAAATTGAGCCATTCGTTATGGAATTCGACCATGACATTCTCGAACTTGCGCCGCAGCCGCTCGGCCAGTACCACCGCCTCCTGCAGCGACTGCGCCGACAGCAACAGGGCAAACTCCTCGCCGCCGATACGGCCGAAGATGTCCTCGGCCCGCAAGGTACTGCGGCAGATGTCGCCCAGGCTGCTCAGCACCAGGTCGCCGGCGGCGTGCCCCCAGGTATCGTTGATGGTCTTGAAATGGTCGATGTCGAAGATCACCAGCGACAGCCGGGTCGCCAGGACGTCGGCCTGCTCGAGAGCCGAGTTCAAGCAGCCCAGGAAGGCACCGCGATTGAGCGCCCCGGTCAGGCTGTCGGTGGTCGAGAGCTCATGGAGCTTGCGCTCGTGGCGCTTGCGGTCGGTGATGTCGCGGGCCACCGCGAGTATCCATTCATAGCGCCCGTTGAGGGGGCTGATGTAGGGGGAGCAGGCCGTCTCCAGCCAGATGTAGTGGCCCCTGGCATGCCGGGCACGCAATTCGATGCGCAGATTGCTGCCCAGCCGCGAGGTCTCGTGGATATACCGCTGGGTGCGCGGCGCATCGTCGGGCGGCAGCAGCTCGATCAGCGGGCGCTGCTGGATCGCCCGGGGCGCATAGCCCAGCAGGCGCTCGACCGAGGGCGAGGCGTAGCGGCAGAGCCCGTCGGCATCGATCAGCAGGATCAGGTCGCTGACGTTCTCGACGATGAAGCGATAGCGGCGCTCGTTCTCGGCCAGCGCCAGCTGCGCCTGCTTGCGCAGCGTGACATCCTCGCAGAAGCCGTGCCAGAGGGTGCTGCCATCCGCCTGGCGCTCGGGCGTGGCCTGCCCCTGGACCCAGAGCTGATAGCCATCGGGGTGACGATAGCGAAACTCGTGGCGCCAGACGCTCAGGCGCCGCGCGCTGCGGTTGATGCTGCGCCACAGCCCCTCGACGTCTTCCGGATGTACCCGCTCCAGCGCCGCCGTCGCCTCCTGCAGGACGGCTTCCGGCGGCAGCCCGAACAGGCGCCGGATACCGGCGCTGACGAAGGGAAAGTCGAGCCGGCCGTCGGGGGTCAGCCGACACTGGTAGAGGGTGCCGGGGAGCTGCTCGCTGAGCTTCTCGAAACGCTCGAGCAGCGCCTGGCGCTCGGTGACATCGACCAGCGACCCCACCAGCTCCACGACCCGGCCGTCCGTGTCGCGATGCAGGACGAGATCATCCTGCAGGTGATGGCGGGAACCGTCGAGATGCGTCAGGGCATAGTGCAGGGTCAGCCGGGAATCGCCGTTGCGGCGGGCCTCGGCCAGGCGTGTCAGCAGCCGCCGGCGGCATTGGGAATCGAGGCATTCCAGCCATCGCCCGGGCTGCTCGCGCAGCGCGTCACGCTCGATGCCGCACAGCGTCGCGACATTCATGCCCAGGTAATGAACCTCCCCCTGCCACCAGTCCACGCTCGTTGCGTAGACCACGGCGGGAGATGCACACAACATGGCATCCATGAAGCGCGGCAGAAACTGCAATGACGTCGCCGGCATGCTCATCGTGCCCCCCTTGCCCTTCCGTTCCCTGGCCCGCCGCCTCGATACACGCCCTTGAAGACGGTATCAGTCGCCGCCGCGATCTCCGGATGCACGGCGCCGGGGCACGCCGCCTGCGGCCTCTTCGGGCCCGATCGACGGCTTCGCGGTCTTTTTCTCGTTGTCGGGACTGACGCCACTGCCTAAGCTGCGCGCCCGGCCGCCTTTCAGGGGCGCGGCCGGCGTCCCGGCGACCGGCGTCCCGGCCCCCGTGCACCCGGCGGCCAGTGCAGCCAGTTCGCGATGGCTCATGACCACCCGCTCGGCTCCCGCGCCTTCGACCCAGAGAATCCACAATGCCGGTGCCTCGCGGGTCTGATCCACGCCGACCACGCGCCCCTCGCGCTGTCGTTCGGGATCTCGCAGGGTCGCACCGATCAAGAGATGAGCCTGAGCAACACAGTCACGCATGATGGCGGTTCGCACAGTCGTCAGGGCCGGCGGCATCACGATTCTGCGCGTGACGCCGCCGCGGCCCGATGAATGAATGGAGTTGTCGTCCCAGTGTATCAGCTAATCCTGCAGTCGGGGCGCAATGCAAGTCCAGCCTAGCAGGCCGGGCGACGGAACGCGTCGGCAATCCGGCCGACCATGACGCAGGACAAGGAACCCGGGCGCGGTGGGGAAACGAAAAAAGGGTGCCTCCAGGGCACCCCAAGCACTCGCTAGCTCAGTTCTTCGAATCAGGGCGGCGGCGCGACGGCAAACCGTTCGTGCGGAGCCGTGAGTGCGCGAAACCGTGCGACCGCCACGCCGCCACACCGGGTGGGATACGTCGTCAGGCTGCAGCGGCCTGCATGGCCAGCGCCGTATCCAGCATGCGGTTGGAGAAGCCCCACTCGTTGTCGTACCAGGCCATGATCTTGACCAGGCGGCCGTTGACGCGGGTGTGGTTGGCGTCGAAGGTGGAAGAGTGGGCGTCGTGGTTGAAGTCGATCGACACCAGCGGCTGGGCATTGACCGCCAGCACCGGCGAGTCGGCGGCGGCCTTCTCGACGATGGCGTTGATCTCCTCCTTGGTGGTCTCGCGCCCGGCCGTGAAGGTCAGGTCGACCAGCGAGACGTTGATCACCGGCACCCGCACCGCCAGGCCGTCGAGCTTGCCGTCGAGCTCCGGCAGCACCAGACCCACCGCGGCGGCCGCGCCGGTCTTGGTGGGAATCATCGACTGCGTGGCGCTGCGCGCCCGATACGGATCCTTGTGATAGACGTCGGACAGATTCTGGTCGTTGGTGTAGGCGTGCACGGTGGTCATCAGGCCGTTGTCGATGCCCACGCTGTCGTTGAGCGCCTTGGCCACTGGCGCCAGGCAGTTGGTGGTGCAGGACGCATTGGAAACGACACGATGATCGGCGCTCAGCACGTCATCATTGACGCCATAGACGATGGTAGCATCGGCATCCGGGCTGGGTGCCGAGATCAGCACGCGCCGGGCACCGGCTTCGAGATGCTTGCCGGCATCGGCCTTCTTGACGAACAACCCGGTGCACTCCATGACCAGGTCGATGTCGAGCGAGCTCCACGGCAGTTGCGCCGGATCGCGCTGGGCGAGGATGCGAATCCGGTCGTCGCCGACGGTCAGCGATTCCTCGTCGTGCCCGACCTCCGGCGCAAAGCGCCCGTGAACGCTGTCATGCTTGAGCAGATGCGCATTGAGCGCCGGATCGCCGAGGTCGTTGATGGCGACCACCTGCACACGATCCCGATAGCCGTTTTCGTAGAGCGCTCGCAGCACGTTGCGACCGATGCGTCCGAAACCGTTGATGGCGACACGCAGTGTCATGGTGGCCTCCTTCGATGCGACTGGCGTGAACCCGGTACATGGCCGCCGTCCGATCCGCGGGTGACGGCCGGGAGGCAACCACGATGAAATAATCCTACGCTTTGCCCACAATTTGGCCCAAAGGATGACGACGTTCAAGTAATTTTTTTGGTAAGTTTACACACATCCTCACCCAAGACCGCCGACAAGAGGTTGCCATGGCTGTTCACGACACCGTCTCCCGCGTGACCCGGCGCATCCGCGAGCGCTCCGCGCAGCGGCGCGCCGACTACGAGCGCCACATGCAGGCACAGCATCACCACGGCGTGCACCGCGGCGAGCTCTCCTGCGGAAACCTGGCCCACGGCTTCGCCGCCTGCGGCCCTCAGGACAAGAATCAGCTCAAGCTGATGAACAGTGCCAACCTGGGGATCGTTTCGTCATATAACGACATGCTCTCGGCGCACCAGCCGCTGGCCCCCTTCCCCGACATGATCAAGGATGCGGCGCGGCAGATGGGCTCCACGGCCCAGTTCGCCGGCGGCGTGCCGGCCATGTGCGACGGCGTGACCCAGGGGCAGCCGGGCATGGAGCTGTCACTGTTCTCCCGCGACGTGATCGCCATGGCCACCGCCGTGGCGCTGTCGCACAACATGTTCGACGCGGCACTCTACCTGGGCATCTGCGACAAGATCGTGCCGGGGCTGTTCATCGGCGCGGCGCGCTTCGGCCACCTGCCGGCGATCTTCGTGCCCGGCGGCCCCATGACCAGCGGTTTGCCGAACAAGGAAAAGGCCCGCGTCCGCCAGCGCTACGCGGAAGGCAAGGCGGGGCGCGACGAGTTGCTCGAGGCCGAGTCGGCGTCCTACCACAGCCCGGGCACCTGCACCTTCTACGGCACCGCCAACTCCAACCAGCTGATGATGGAGATGATGGGCCTGCACCTGCCGGGCGCCTCCTTCGTCAACCCCGGCACGCCGCTGCGCGAGGCGCTGACCCGCTACGCCGCCGAGCAGTCGGTGCGCAACAGCGAGCCGGGCGGTAACTACCGGCCGTTCTGGCAGCAGATCGACGAGAAGGCGATCGTCAACGCCATGGTCGGCCTGCTGGCCTCGGGCGGCTCCACCAACCACACCCTGCACCTGGTCGCCATGGCCGGCGCTGCCGGGCTGACCCTGACCTGGGACGACTTCGCCGAACTCTCCGCGGTCACCCCCAGTCTGACCCGCATCTATCCCAATGGTCAGGCCGACGTGAACCATTTCCAGGCCGCCGGTGGCATGAGCTTCCTGATCCGCGAGCTGCTCGACGCCGGCCTGCTGCACCGCGATGTGCCCTGCGTGTTCGGCGGCGACCTGTCCGACTACACCAAGGAGCCATTCCTCGAGGACGGCAAGCTGGTGTGGCGCGAAGGCCCCACCGAAAGCCACGACCTCGACGTGCTACGGCCGGTCGCCGAGCCGTTCTCGCCCACCGGCGGGCTTGCCGTGCTCGACGGCAACCTGGGGCGCGGCGTGATCAAGATCTCCGCGGTCAAGCCCGAGCTGCGCCGCGTCGAGGCGCCGGCACGCATCTTCAGCGACCAGCGCCAGCTGAAGGCGGCCTTCGAGGCCGGCGAGCTCGACCGCGACGTGGTCGTGGTAGTGCGCTTCCAGGGCCCGCGCGCCAACGGCATGCCCGAGCTGCACCAGCTCACGCCCTTCCTGGGTGTGCTCCAGGACCGCGGCTATCGGGTCGCGCTGGTCACCGACGGGCGCATGTCGGGGGCATCGGGCAAGGTGCCCGCGGCGATCCACGTCACCCCGGAAGCCTACGACGGCGGCCCGCTGGCTCGTCTGCGCGACGGCGACGTGATCCGCCTCGACCCCGAGAACGGCGAGCTGCGCGCCCTGGTCGACGAGACCGAGTGGCAGGCCCGCGAACTGGCCACCACCGACATCGAGGAGTATCGCTACGGCATGGGTCGTGAGCTGTTCGCCGGCTTCCGCAGCCTGGTCGGTGGTGCCGAGGACGGCGCGGCGACCTTCGGCGGCTTCGAGGCCCGCGACGTCGACGAGGGCTCGCAGGCATGACGCGCCCGGCACTGATCGGCGATATCGGCGGCACCAACGCCCGCTTCGCGCTGGTGACGCCGGACACCTTCACGCCCTACGCGATCCGCACCCTGGCCTGCGCGGACTACCCGACGCTGGAGGCGGCGATCCGCGCCTATCTGGCGCAGGCCGAGGCCACGGGCGAGAGTGCCCCGCGAGAAGCCTGCCTGGCCTTCGCCTGCCCGGTGCATGACGACGAGGTGCGCATGACCAACAACGCCTGGCGCTTCTCCAAGCGTCAGGTCAAGGCGGCGCTCGGCCTCGAGCTGTTCAAGGTGATCAACGACTTCACCGCCCAGGCGCTGGGCGTGCCCCACGTCGCCGACGAGGAGCGGGTGGCCATCGGCGAGGGCCGCAGCGAGCCCCACCGGGCCTGCCTGGTGATCGGCCCGGGCACCGGACTGGGCGTGGCCGGACTGTTTCCCGGACGCCACGGCTGGATCCCCCTGCCCACCGAGGGCGGCCACGTCACCTTCGCGCCCACTGACGACGAGGAGCAGGCCCTGCTCGACTACTTCCGCGCCCGTTACGGGCGCGTCTCGGTGGAGCGCGTGCTGTGCGGCCAGGGGCTGCTGGATCTCTACCACGCCCACGCCCTGCTGGCCGGCCGCGAGGCCGCCCTGCCCTCGCCGGCGGCCGTCACCGAGGCCGCCGGCCGGGGCGACGAGCTGGCCGGACGCACGGTGCGCCGTTTCCTGAAGATTCTCGGCGATGTGTGCGGCGACGCCGCCCTGACGCTGGGCGCTCTCGGCGGGGTCTACCTGTGCGGCGGCATCGTGCCGCGCCTGCTCGACTACGTGGCGGACAGCGACTTTCGCCGCGCCTTCGCCGACAAGGGCCGCATGAGCGCTTACAATGCCAACATTCCGGTGTGGGTGGTCACGGCGCCCTGGACGGGGCTGCTGGGCGCCTGCGAGGCATTGCACAACGAGGAGGTCGAATGATTCCCGCTTCTCTGCGCGAACAGCTCGAAGCGACGCGGGGCCAGCGCCACGCCGTCTGGGCCGGACGCGACATCTGGCTGGCCAACGAAGCCTGGGGCGAGCTGATCGTCAGTCTGCAGGGCGCCCAGGTGCTTCACTATTTACCGGCCCCCGAAACCGGGCCAGCCGCAGGCGCTCGCCCGGCGCCCACGACCGATGACGGCTGGCTGTGGGTCACGCCCACGCCCCAGCCGTTGCCCGGCGCCATCCGTGGCGGCATTCCGCTGTGCTGGCCGTGGTTCGCCGACGAGCGCTTCGCCGACGAGTCTCCGGAGCGCAACGGCCCGCTGCACGGCCCGGCGCGCAAGGCCGAGTGGCGGCTGGAGGCCGTCGACGAGCATGAGGAAGGCGTCGAGCTTCACCTGTCGCCGACCGAGCGCCTGCACGGCCAGCTCGTGCCGCGGGCGGTCATCCAGGCCAACGCCCGTCGTCTGCACGTGGAGCTGGTGACCGAGCACACCGGCGAGACCCCGGTGAAGCTCACCGGAGCCCTGCACACCTACTTCAGCGTCGCCGACGTTCACGCCTGCCGCGTCGAGGGGTTGGCCGGGGCGCGCTATCTCGACAAGCTCGACGGCTTCGCCGAGCGGGTCCAGCAGGGCGAGCTGGGCGTGCGCGGCGCCCTCGACCGCATCTATGCCTCCAACCAGCCCCCGGTGCTCGACGACGGCCGGCGGCGGCTGCGCATCGCCAAGCAGGGCAGCGACTCCACGGTGGTCTGGCATCCGGACACCGCCCTGCCCGACGACACCCCGGCCGAGGCCGGCCGGCACTTCCTGTGTGTCGAGACCGCCTGCACCCGGATCGACCCGGTATGGCTGGTGCCCGGCGCCCAGCACGTGCTGGGCACGACCCTCAGCCGTGACGAGGACCGCCCTTCATGAGTGATGCCCCGGAGTTCGACGTTCCCTTCCTGCTGGGCATGATGCGCCTGCACGAGGCACACACCCTGGACACGCCCGCACGCCTGGCCGACTGGATCGAGGCGCGTCTCGACGAGGGTCTGCACTGGTTCGACCACGCCGATATCTACGGCGGCCGTGAGGGCGAGCGCCGCTTCGGCGAGGCCCTGAGCACGCGCCCCGCACTCGCCGCCCGGGTACGGGTGGTGACCAAGGCCGACATCGTGCTGCCCGAACTGGATACCTCGCCCCACGGCGTCAAGCATTACGACACCTCGCCCGACTACGTGACGACGGCCGTCGATGCCTCGCTGACGCGGCTGGGTGTCGAGCGGCTGGATCACTTCCTGATCCACCGCCCCGACCCGCTGATGGACGCCGAGGCCACGGCCGAGGCGCTGGACGGCCTCGTCGACAGCGGCAAGGTCGGCGCCATCGGTGTCTCCAACTTCCTGCCCGAGCAGTGGCGACGCCTGCAGCGCCACATGCGCCATCCGTTGACCGCTCACCAGCTGGAACTGTCGCTGGCGCACGCCGAGCCGCTGTTCGACGGCCTCTACGATGCCGTGCTGAACGACGGCCAACGCCCCATGGCCTGGTCGCCGCTGGGCGGCGGCACGGTGTTCGAGGATATACTGGGCGGCTCACTGGACCGCCTCGCCCGGGAACTCGGCGCCTCCCGGGGCGGCATCGCCCTGGCCTGGCTGCGGTGCATTCCCGGCCGTCCGGTGCCGGTCATCGGCACCCTGCGTGAATCGCGCATCCGCGAGCTGCTGCGCGACGGCGAGGTGGCACTCGACCGGGCGACCTGGTTTGCGCTGCTCGAGGAGTCCCGGGGGCATCGCGTGGCCTGACGGCGGGCGGCCCTCGGCCGCCCCCGTGACAAGCCCCGCAGGCTCTGCGAAGATCAGGTGACACGATTCACTCAATCGCGGCGTCGCCCCGACGCCGGCGCCTGCACCATTGCCCCGGGCCGCTCGCCGTGATCCCCGACACAACAAGAGAAGAGGACACGCCCTTATGTTCCAACTGACCCGCAGCGTGACCTGGCGCGCCCTCCAGGCGCTTCACCGGGACACCGCCAACGACCGCATTCGCGACTACTTTGCCGCCGACCCGGCGCGCTTCGACAAGATGAGTCTGCGTGTCGGCGGATTGTTCCTCGACTACTCCAAGCACCACATCTCCGACGCCGTCCTCGCCAAGCTGCTCGAGCTGGCCGATCACTCGGCGCTGGTCCAGCGCCGGGCACAGATGTTCTCCGGCGACATCATCAACGTCACCGAGGACCGCCCGGTGCTGCACACCGCGTTGCGCAACTTGGGCGACGACCCGGTGATGGTCGACGGCCACGACGTGATGCCCGAGATCAAGCGTACCCGCGAGCAGATCCGCGCCTTCTCCGAGGCGGTGCGCGACGGCAGCTGGAAGGGCTACAACGGCCAGACGATCAAGGATGTGGTCAACATCGGCATCGGCGGCTCGGACCTGGGGCCCAACATGGCCTGCCGGGCCCTGCTCAAGTACCGCAACCAGGACCTCAACTTCCACTTCGTCTCCAACGTCGACGGCGCGCACATCCAGAAGGTGCTGCGCCGGCTCGACCCGGCGACCACGCTGTTCATCGTCTCCACCAAGACCTTTTCCACCCAGGAGACGCTACTCAACGCCAAGACCGCGCGCCGCTGGTTCCTCGACAATGCCGGCGAGGACGCCGACGTGGGCGCCCACTTCGTCGCCGCCTCCACCAACCGCAAGGCGGCGATGGAATTCGGCATCCGCGAGGAGAACGTCTTCGAGTTCTGGGCCTGGGTCGGCGGGCGCTATTCGATGTGGTCGTCGATCGGCCTGCCCATCGCCCTGTCGATCGGCTTCGAGGGCTTCATGGAGCTGCTCGAGGGCGCCTACGAGATGGACCGCCATTTCATCGAGGCCCCCAACGCTCGCAACATGCCGGTGCTGATGGCGCTGATCGGCATCTGGTACATCAACTTCCACGGCGCCGAAACCCAGGCCATCGTGCCCTACGATCAGGCCCTGCATCAGCTGCCGGCGTTCCTCCAGCAGCTCGACATGGAGTCCAACGGCAAGTCGGTGGACATCTTCGGCCACCCGGTCGACTACAAGACCGGACCGATCGTCTGGGGCCAGACCGGCTCCAACGGCCAGCACGCCTTCTTCCAGCTCCTCCACCAGGGCACTCGCTACGTGCCGATCGACTTCATCGCCTCGCTCAAGCCCGACGACGGCATGGAGGAGCATCACTTCGCCCTGCTCACCAACATGCTCGCCCAGGCCAACGCCTTCATGGAGGGCAGCCAGCAGGGCAGCCAGCTCGACCCCTACAGCTGCCCGGGCAACCGCCCGTCAAGCTCTCTGCTGCTCGATGAGCTGACCCCGCGCAACCTCGGCGCGCTGATTGCACTCTACGAGCACAAGGTGTTCGTCCAGGGGGTAATCTGGAACATCAATTCCTTCGACCAGTGGGGGGTGCAGCTCGGCAAGCGCATCGCCGGCGAGATCAGCGAGCGCATCGACGAGCGGGTTCAGGACTTCGACGCCTCGACCCAGGGCCTGCTGGCCCTGGTGCGTCAGCATTTCCCCGCCCATCAGGGCCGGGATGCGGGGCCGAACGAGGCGCCTGACAAGGCCAAGGCCAAATCCACCAGCCGGAGCAAGCGCTCATGATCCCCGTCATCGCCTTCGGCGAGGCGCTCGTCGATA
The DNA here is from genome assembly GCA_001577635.1 of Halomonadaceae bacterium T82-2. Taxonomy (GTDB): domain Bacteria; phylum Pseudomonadota; class Gammaproteobacteria; order Pseudomonadales; family Halomonadaceae; genus Modicisalibacter. The sequence goes on from LSBP01000009.1 coordinate 76,082, forward strand.
TGCTCTCCAGCCGCCTCGGCGACGATGTCACCGACGGCCCGGAGACCTTCACTCCCTACGCCGGCGGCGCCCCGGCCAACGTCGCCGTGGCCTGCACGCGACTCGGGGTACCCAGCCGCTTCCTGGGCATGGTCGGCGACGACCGCTTCGGCCGCTTCCTGACCGCCGAGATGGCCAGCCACGGCGTCGACACCTCGGGCGTGGTGACGACCAGGGAGGCCCGCACCGCGCTGGCCTTCGTCTCCCGCGACGCCGACGGCGAGCGGACCTTCGACTTCTACCGGCCGCCCGCCGCGGACCTGCTCTATCGCCTCGAGCATCTGCCGACTGGGGTGTTCGCCGAGCCGGCGATCGTCCATCTGTGCAGCAACAGCCTCACCGAGGAAGCGATCGCCGAGACCACTCTGGCGCTGGCCGACATCGCCCGGCGCTCGGGCAGCCTGGTCAGCGTCGACGCCAACCTGCGCCACAACCTGTGGCCCGAAGGGCAAATCGACATCGGCCGCGTCACCGCCCTGCTCGATCGCGCCGACCTGCTCAAGCTCTCTGCCGAGGAAGTCGAGGCACTGCGCGGCGGCCATTCGGTGGAGGCCTGGCTCAACCAGCGCTTCGCCGCCGGCGTGAAGCTGATCGTGATCACCGACGGCGGCGCGGACGTGGCGGTTCATCGACTCAACCAGCGCCTCGCGATCGCCCCGCCGGCGGTCAGGGCCGTCGACACCACTGCCGGCGGCGACGCCTTCATCGGCGGGCTGCTCGCCCAGCTGGCCGAGGCCGAGGTTACGGCCGAGACCTTCGCCGAGTGGTGCGACGACACCGCACGCCTCGAGCGGGCCGTGGACGTGGCCTGTCGCTGCGGCGCGCACGCCGTGACGCGCCCCGGCGCCTACGCGGCGCTACCGTCGAAGGCGGATCTCGAGCGGCTCCGGGGCGAGGCGGAGTAGGCGACCTCTTACTCGGCGGCCAGCCGCCGCGTCAGCCAGTCACCGATGTCGGTGATCTGCTCGGGGCACAGGGCGTGGGCCATGGGGTAGGTGCGATAGTGCGCCGGCAGTCCCAGTTCGCGGACGCGGTCGTAACCGGCGCGCCCCAGCGCCTCGGGCACGATCGGGTCGAAGGTGCCGTGATGCACCTCGACCTCGAGGGTCTGGTTGGCGTCGGCGACACCGAGCGTGTCGCCGGTGGCGAAGTAGGTGGACATCGCCAGCAGCCCCGCCAGCGGCTGCGCATAGGTCAGCGCCGCCTCGTAGGCCACCGCCCCGCCCTGCGAGAAACCGGCAACGATGATACGCCGGCTGTCGATCCCCGCATCGCGCTGGGCGTCGATCAGCGCATGCACGGTCTGCGCCGAGGCCTTGAGCTGCTCAACGTCGACCTTGCGTGACAGATCCATCTCGAGGATGTCGTACCAGGCCGGCATGCGCATGCCGCCGTTGACGGTCACCGGACGGCTCGGCGCGTGCGGCAGCACCACCCGCAGGGCCAGCTCCCGCGGCAGGCCGAGCGCCGGCACCAGCGGTTCGAAGTCGCTGCCGTCGGCCCCCAGGCCGTGCAGTAGAATCAGTGCGGCATCCGCCGCCTGCCCGTTACGGGGTTCGATCACCAGTGGCTCGCGTGCCATGCCCTTCTCCTCGGCGCCATGTCGGTTCAACAAGAGTCGGTTCAACAGAAGCGCCAGCCTATCACGGCGCCCGCCTCCGCGCCCTAGAACGGCCAGACCCGCGGGATCAGCAGCAGTGATGTGACCGCCACCAGCACGCTCAGCGGCCCGCCGACGCGCAGGAAGTCGCCGAAGCGATAGCCGCCCGGACCGTGAACCATCAGGTTGGTCTGGTAGCCGAGCGGGGTCAGAAAGCTCGCCGAGGCAGCGAACATCACCGTGACGGCAAACGGCATGACGCTCACTCCCAGGCTCTCGGCGCTGGCGGTGACGATGGGGAAGGCAATCACCGCCGCAGCGTTGTTGGTCACTACCTCGGTGAGCAGCGCCACCAGCACATAGGTGCCGATCAGCAATAGATAGGGATTGCCACCGGCAAGCGTCATCGCCTGCTGGGCCACGACCGCCGCCGCGCCGGAGCTCTCCAGCGCCGCGCCCAGGCCGAAGGAGGCGCCGATGGTCAGCAGCACCTGGGTATCCATGCCGCGCTTGGCCGCACTCACCGAACAGCAGCCGCTGAGCAGGCTGGCCAAGGCCCCCAGCATCGCCGCATTGAGCATGCTCAGCACACCGAAGCTGGCCAGCGCCACCACGCCCGCCAGGATCGTCCAGGCCAGCCAGGCTTTCTCGTGTACCGGCCGCGCCTGGCCGTTGAGCGAACTGACAAGCAGGAAGTCCCGCGACTGGCGATGGCGCTCGATGAACGGGGGCCGCGCCTCGAGCAGCAGCACATCGGCCGGCTGCAGGCGCACCTGACCCAGGTTGCCGTCGACACGCTCGCCATTGCGGCACACCGCCAGCACGGCGGCCCCATAGAGGGTGCGAAAGTGCCCCTCGCGGATGCAGCGGCCGATGAACTGGCACTGGTCGGACACCACTGCCTCGACCAGCCGCCGTTCGCGAAAATCCTTCTTCAGGCTCGACTCGCCGAAACTCGACGGGCGCAGGCCGCGGAACTGCTGCAGTTCGATGGCCGCCTCACGGGTACCGGCGAACACCAGCTTGTCGCCGGCCTTGAGCGTTTCGCCGGGGCCGACGACGCTGACCACGTTGCCGTCACGCTCGATCTCGACCAGGAAAAGCCCACTCAAGTGGCGCAGGCCGGCTTCCTCGACGCTCTTCTCGACCAGCGGCCCGTCCGGGTCGACGGCCATCTCGATGGTGAACTCGCGGGGATTCTCGAAGACCTGGGTGGCGCTGCGCCGATCGGGCAGCAATCGACGCCCGACCAGCAGCAGGTAGGCCAGCCCCACCAGCGTCACCGGCACGCCGACCCAGGCGATGTCGAACAGCTGCAACGAGGCGTCGGGATAGCGTGTGGACAGCAGGCCGTTGACCACCAGGTTGGTACTGGTGCCCAGCAGCGAGCAGGTACCGCCGAGGATCGAGGCGAAGCTCAGCGGCATCAAGAAGCGATGGGCCTTCAGGCTGCGCCGCCGGCTCCAGCTCAGCACTGCCGGGATATAGGTGGCCACCACTGGGGTGTTGTTGAGGAAAGCGCTCATCGCCGACACCGGAATCAACAGCCTGGCCAGCGCCCCGCTCTCGTCGCGCGGGCGGCCCAGCACGTAGCGGATGATCAGGTCCATGCCGCCAGTCTCGCGGATGCTGGCCACCAGCACGTACATGAACGCCACGGTGAACAGGCCGTCGTTGGAGAAGCCGGACAGCGCCTGCTGCGGGCTGATCACGCCCAAGGTCAGCAGGGCGATGACGCCGCCGAGCAGGATCATGTCGGCGCCGATCCGCGTCGTGCCCATCAGCAGGAACACGAGGGAGACGGTCGCGAGCGAGATCCAGGCATCGGGAGACATGGCGGTCCTGCGGCTGAAGGGAATCACACCGCATTCTGACCGCCATGCTTTATATCATGAAGTTATTTGTGGAAATTTGGCTAGACTCTAATCGCCTAAGGAAGCGCTGAATAAATTGGCGAGCGACGTAAAGCACGAGGCGTACGGAGCACAGGAACCGGAGCCTATGAGTTATAGGTGAGGATTCCGAGCACCGCACAACGAAGTGATTTGCCCGCGCAGCCATTTATCCAGTGTTTCCCTAAGCGCTCTCCGTGGAGGGCGGCTTCGCCCCGCCCAGCCCCCAGGGGGCCGCCAGCGATTGAATGGGCATGCTGCGCCGCCGCTCGAAACCGGGCAGAAGCTGTTCCGCGGCGACATCGCGCTGTGTCATGGGCTGCGTTTCGCGCTCGGCGAGATCGCTGAGCACATCGGGCGTCATCACCTCGGCCGGGATGCACACCAGCTTGTGACGCGCCATCCACTCGCCCGCCCGGATGCTGCTGGTGTAGCGCAGCAGCGGTGCCGAGGCGACCATGCCCAGCAGTACCGGCGACAGCCACCAGAAGAACAGTGGGGCGTAGTAATAGCTGACCGCCCCCCAGAGCAGGCCCAGCAGGGTCATCGCCCCGGTGCGCCGCCAGGCCACGCTCCAGGGAATCAGCCGCCCGCCGCGTACCTGGGAACTCCACGACACGGTGCGCCCGAGCAACACGCTGACCACGAACCAGGCGTGAAAGGCCATCATCAGCGGCGCGATGAGAATCGAGAACACCACCTCCAGCAGAGCGCTCAGCGTCAGGCGCACGGCACCGCCGAATTCCCGGCGACGCTGGGCCAGGGCCACGATCACGCCCAGCAGCTTGGGCAGCAGCAGCATCAGCACGGTGATCACCAGCAGTGAAGCGATCATCGCCACCTTGGACTCCGGCCACTCCGGAAACAGCTGATAGCCCTCGTTGAAGAAACGCACCTTGGCCACCGCACGAACCACCGCATCCACGGTACTCAACCCCAGCATGATCAGCCACAGCAGCGAGGCCATGTAGGCCAGCGCGCCGAGCAGGAAATGCAGGCGGTTGATGGGGTGCAGGCCGCGGGCGAACAGCAGGCGCAGGTGCTGCATGTTGCCCTGGCACCAGCGCCGGTCGCGCTTGGCATAGTCGACCATGTTGCCGGGCAGTTCCTCGTAGCTGTCCTCGACCCCGGCGTGCAGACGCACCTCCCAGCCGGCGCGGCGCAGCAGCGCCGCCTCGACGAAGTCGTGACTGAGGATCTCGCCACCCAGCGGGGCCTTGCCCGGCAGCGGCGGCAGCCCGCAGTGCTCGACGAAGGCCTCGATGCGGATGATGGCGTTGTGGCCCCAGTAGTTGGCGGTATCGCCCTGCCAGACGCTCTGCCCGGCCGCCAGCATGGGGCTGTAGAGCGTGGCGGCGAACTGCAGAAAGCGCCCGAACAGGGTGTTGGAGCGCGCCGGCAGCGGCACGGTCTGCAGCAGCCCGAGTCGGGGATTGGCCTGCATGGTCGCCGCCAGGCGCACCAGGGTCTCGCCACCCATCACGCTGTCGGCGTCGAGCACGATCATGCTCTCGTAGGCGTCGCCCCAGCGGCAGCAGAACTCCGCCAGGTTGCCGACCTTGCGGCCGATATTGCGCTCGCGGCGCCGGTAGTAGAGCTTGAGCCCGCCGGGCATGCGCTCGCTCAGCGCCGCCGCGGCGCGGCGTTCGGCATCGGCGATTTCCGAATCGGTGGTGTCACTGAGCAGAAAGACATCGAAGGCCTCGGCCTTGCCGGTCGCCGCCAACGACTGGCACGTCGCCTCGAGACCGGCGATCACCCGGGCGGTGTCCTCGTTGTAGACCGGCATCACCAGGGCGATGCGCCGATTGGGATCGAGAGTTTCCGACAGCGGCGCGGCCCGCTTGAGGGTCAGCGGGTCACGCCGGGTGATGACGACCAGAAAACCGGCGATCGCCGACCAGAACGACATCGTCAGCCAGGCGAACATGCACACGAACAGGGCCAGGATGGCCCCTTCCAGCACCGTCAGCCCGTTGGCGCGCAGGATGTCGAACATCATGTAGGCACCCTGCAGGCTGGTCAGGATCGCCAGCGTGAAGAACACCAGCCGCCGCAGGCCGAGCATCGGCATGCGCTGGGCCGGTGGCGTCGCGCTCCCGGCCGCCGGCGCTTCGGCCGTAGTCCCGGAGGCGGACGACGAGACGGCTTCAGGACGCTCCTGAAGCGCAACATCGGGGGACGTATCCGTGCCCTGGCTCACCCCCGGGGCACGAGGATCAGTTTCATAGGACATCGGGATTCCACAGGTAGCTCCAGGTTTCGGTCAACCGCTGACCACGCAGCGTCAGGGACAGCTGCATGTCGGCGGACGCGCCTTGCGGGTCCAGGGTGAACATGGCCCGCCAGGTGTCGCCGTCGGGCAGCGGCCGGACGCTGAGGTCGCTGACCTTGCCCTGGCTCACGTTCAGGTCGGCCTGCACCGGCTGCGAGGCGTCCAGCCCGGCCAGTTCGCCGCCGCGGAAGTCGACGATGAAGCGACGCAGGGTATGCGGCGGCGGCTCGGCCTGCCCCGGATCCGCCGCCCAGCCGTTGCGCATGCGGATCGCGCGCCCCAGCGTCTCGCCGGGCACGGTGGCGTCCCGGGTGGCGAGGCGGTAGCGATAATGGCGCGACTGACCGGCCTTGAAGGGCGTATCCGGCACCCAGTAGGAGACGATGTTGTCGTGGATGGTGCGCTCGGTGGGAATCTGGACCAGCTCGACGCCGCCCTCGCCCCAGTCGCCTTCGCGCGGCTCCACCCACAGGCTGGGGCGGCGCTGATAGGCGGCATCCAGATCCAGGTAGTGCTCGAAGTCACGATCCTGCTGCATCAGGCCGAAGCCACGAGGGTTGGTATCGCGCAACTGGGTGACGTTCAGCGACGGCGGATTGGACAGCGGCCGGCGAATCCACTGCCCGCTCGAGGTGTTCATGAGCAGGCCGTCGGAATCGTGTGCTTCGGGCCGGTAGTCGTCGAAGTCCTCCAGGCTGTTCTCGCCGTGCAGGAACATGCTGGTCAGCGGCGCGACACCGAGCTTGCCGACATCCTCGCGGGCGAACAGGCGGGCGTCGACGTCCACCACGGTCTGGCGGCCGGCATGCACGTCGAAGCGGTAGGCGCCGGTGACCGAGGGGCTGTCGAGCAGCGCCAGCAGCGTCATGGTCGAGGCGTTGGGTTCCGGACGGACCAGCCAGAAGGCCCGGAAGGCCGGATACTCCTCGCCGCCCTGGGTCGCGGTGTCCACCGCCAGCCCGCGGGCGGACAAACCGTAGCGCTGTCCGCGCCCGGCAAGCCGGAAGTAGGACGCCCCCAGGAAGACGGCGATCTCGTCCTTGTAGTCCGGCGTATTGACCGGGTAGTGCAGGCGGAAGCCGGCGAAACCCAGCTTGGCCGGGTCGATCTTTTCCACCTTCTCCTTCAGCGACGCCGACTCGCCGCGGTATTCGAACATGCCGGGGTCGAAGGCCAGATCCTCGATGCGTCCGCCCTTGAGGACATGCATCTCGACCGGGTTGTCGTAGAGAAAGCCGGGATGAAAGAACTGGACCTCGAACAGCCGGTCGTCCCGCCACAGGGCGTGCTCGGGCCGAAAGCGGATGTCGCTGTAGGTGTTGTGGTCAAGCTCCTTGAGAAAGGCGGGCAACGTCGATTGCGGCGCCTGATAGTCGCTGTCGGCGAGCTTGCGGGCACGTTCGACGACATGCTCGAACAGCGCCTGGGGTGTCCAGTCCTCGCGGGGGGGCTGGTTCGGCGACGAAAGCGGAACCTGCTCGGCAGCCCTGGCCGGCGCCGAATCCGTTCCGCCAGAGGGCGTTTCCTGGGCATTGGCCACCGGCAAGCCCGCACACGCGAGCCCCAGCGCCAGATATTGCCACACATTCATGGGCGTTCCTCATTCCCAAAATTGACAATGCGTCCCTTCCGTTCACTGCCCACAATATAGCGGTTTGGCACTCGCTGCGCGTTCGCGCAATGATGGAGCTCCCCGTACCGGAGCCGGTGGCGGACACCGGTGAGGAGTCGTCCCCTGTATCGAGGCCTGTTGATTCTTGTCGTCGTCGAAGGCTGGCTGATTGCCCTGAGCCGCCTGGCCCCCGCCATGACCGGCGGCGGCTGGCCGGCCCTCGAAGGGCTGTGGCTGATCCTGGCCCTGAGCCTCGTCGGCCCCGGCCTTCGCCGTTGCCTGGCCTGGCCGGCGGCCGGCGCGCTCGGGCTGGCGACGCTGCTGGTGCTGCTCGATGACCTGGCCCGACTGAGTCTGGGCCGCGCCTTCAACCCGTTGCTGGATGCCAGCCTGCTCGGCCCAGCCTACCATCTGATGGTCGATAATGTCGGCAAGTTCCTTGCGCCGCTGATTCTGGCCGCCGGTGCGGCGGCGATCATAACCCTTGTCTGGGGCGGCGCGCGACTGCTGGCCCGGCTCCCGGCCGTGCAGGGCCGGCGCCGGCGCGGCGCGCTCGTCGCCCTGCTCGTGCTGTCGTTGCCCGTGGCGGCGTCGGGTCACGCTGCCACCCCTCTGATGACCCTGGTCATGCGCCACTGGCAGCAGGGCGTGGAGACCCGCCAGGCCTGGGCCGCCTTCCGGCAGCAGCTCGCCGACGGCCACGCCCGCCCGGCCGCGGCGCTGCCGGGGCTGGCCGGGCGCGACGTGAGCCTGGCCTTCATCGAGTCCTACGGGGTCTCGGCCCTGTTCGACCCGCGCTATGCGCCCGTCATCGCTCCCCGGCTGGCGGCCATGCAGCGCCGCTTCGACGCCGCCGGCCTGCACGTCGCCACCTCGCGGCTGACCTCGCCGGTGCAGGGCGGCCAGTCCTGGCTGGCCCATGGCACGGTCATCAGCGGGCTGTGGCTGACCAGCCAGCGGCATTACGACCTATTGCTGACGCGCGACAGCCCGACCCTGATCGACGATTTCCGGCTGACCGGCCACAGGAGCGTGGCCATCATGCCGGCGATCACCGCGCCCTGGCCGGCCGGTCGCCGGCTGGGCTACGACATCCGCCTGGCCGCCCGGGACATTCCCTACCGGGGACCGGCGCTCAACTGGGTGACCATGCCCGACCAGTACACCTGGCGGTTCTTCGCGGACTACCGGCGCAGCCAGTCACGGCCGCTGTTCACCGAACTGGCGATGATCTCGAGCCATGCGCCCTGGACGCCGATTCTGCCGCTGCTGGATGACTGGGATGACCTGCAGGAGGGGCGGCGCTTCGACCGCTGGGCGACGGCCGGGCCGGCACCGGAAGTGCTGTGGCAGGACGCGGGGGACGTGCGTCGCCACTATATCCGCGCCATCGACTATGCCCTGGCCGCGATGGCCGGCTTCGCCGAGCGCTACCTGGGCGAGCACCAGCTGCTGATCGTGCTCGGCGATCACCAGCCGGCCCCGCTGATCACCGGCGACAAGGCCAGCCGCGACGTGCCGATCCACGTCATCAGCCGCGACGTCGCGCTGATCGCCCGCTTCGAGGCGGCGGGCTTCCGGCCCGGCCTGTGGCCGAGCGACGCGCCGGCGAGCCGGCGCCAGGATGCGCTGCGCGGCCTGCTGCACCGGCTGTTCGGCGCCCGCTCCCGGCAGGGCATCGCAGTTGGCTCTGACAAGGGGCTATCGAAGTGAGTTTACCAACGCCTGATCCGTCGACAGGTCCCGGAGCGCCGGACCGATGAGGGGTGCTGTGAACCCCGGGAAGCCGACCCGGCTCAGAAATCCACCACCAGATCGCCCTTGGGCCGGCTGCAGCAGGACAGGATGTAGCCCTCGGCGATATCCTCGTCGGTGATCCCGCCGTTGTGGTCCATCTCCACCTCACCGGCCTTGAGGCCCACCCGGCAGGTGCCGCAGATGCCCATGCCGCAGGCCTTGGGGATGTGCAGCCCCAGCTTGGAGGCCGCGGCATGCACCGTCTCGCCGGGCTGGATGCGCACGCTCTTGCCGGTCCCGGCGAACTCCACCTGCACCATGTCGCTGTAGTCGAGCTCCTCGGCCTCCGCCTCGGCCTGCTCGGCCAGCTCGCGCACGTCCTCGCGCACATCCAGCGGCGTGGCACCGAACGACTCCTGGTGGTAGCGCGCCATGTCGAAGCCGTTGCTGCGCAGGATCTTCTTGACGGCGTTCATGTACGGCGTCGGCCCGCAGCAGAAGATCTCACGCTCGAGGTAGTCCGGCACCATCAGTTCGAGCATCGCCTGGGTGAGGAAGCCGCGGTAGCCGGCCCATGCCTCGCCGATGTCGGACTTGTTCTCGCAGACCACGTGCAGCTTGAACTCGGGCAGCCGCGAGAACATGTGCACCAGCTCGCGATGGAAGATCACGTCCCCCGGCGAGCGGGCACTGTGCACGAATTCGACATCGACATCGGCATTGGTGTCGAAGAACCAGCGCGTCATCGACATCAGCGGCGTGATCCCCACGCCTCCCGACAGGAACAGTACCTTGTCGGAGGGGTAGTCGATGACGTTGAAGTCGCCCACCGGGCCGTGCACGGCCAGCTCGTCACCGACCTTGAGGTTGTCGTGCAGCCAGTTGGATACCTTGCCGTCGGGCAGGCGCTTGACGGTGATCGAGAAGCTGTAGGGAATCGACGGCGAACTGGAGATGGTGTACGAGCGCATGATCGGCTCGCCGTCGATCTCCAGCTCCAGGGTGACGAACTGCCCGGGCTTGAAGAAGAACAGCACCGGCTGCTCGGCCATGAAGCAGAAGGTCCGCACATCCAGGGTTTCCTGGATCACCTTGACGCAGCGCACCCGGTGGCGGCCATTGGTCCAGGTCTGAGTGGTAACCGGGTTGAAGAAGTTCATTGTCATTGCTGTCTCTGCCTGCCGGATCGTGAGCTGCCGGAACCCTGGCCCGCGAGGGCCGCGACGCCGCCCTCGATCTCGTCCCCGAGGGATCGCCGTACGGCAATTCTGGGTAGGCGCGCGCCGGGCCACTTGTCTGGCAACGACGCACGCATGCCCGTCAGGCCATGCACCACCGCGCTGCGCGACGACCACGTCGCCCTGAATATCGGCTCGTGTCGCCTGCAGACAATCATGCCGCCGGCGGCTCCGCCACACTCGCTGCAAATCGGGTGACAACGGGATGTCGTCCGCGGTACCACGCCTCTCGATTTCTCGACCTACATGACCCTAATCGCCGTCCTCGGGGGAGGCCGCGATGCACGAGGATTCCACGCCATGGACCTGATAGCCCAGACTGCCTTCGACGATCCGCTGGCCAACGTCAAGGAGGCCACCGCCAACCTGCTTCACGAACGCGACCGGCACTTCTCGCTGCCCCAGGCGTTCTACAATGACCCGCGGCTGTTCGCGCTCGACATGCAGGAGATCTTCACCAAGGAGTGGCTGTTCGCCGGCATGACCTGCGAGATTCCCGCCAAGGGCAATTTCATGACCGTCGAGGTCGGTGACAACTCGGTGATCATCGTCCGCGGGGCGGAGGGCCGGATTCACGCCTTCCACAACGTCTGCCGTCACCGGGGCTCGCGGCTCTGCGTCAAGGACAAGGGCAAGGTGGCCAAGCTGGTCTGCCCCTACCACCAGTGGACCTACGAACTCGACGGCCGGCTGCTGTTTGCCGGCACCGACATGGGCGACGACTTCGACCTGTCACGCTACGGGCTCAAGCCGGTGCACGTGCGCAGTGCCGGCGGCTTCCTGTTCATCAGCCTCGCCGAGCAGCCCCCGGCCATCGACGACTTCCTGGCCACCCTCGAGACCTATCTCGAGCCCTACCGGATGGACGAGGTGAAGGTCGCCGCGGAGTCGAGCATCGTCGAGCAGGCCAACTGGAAGCTGGTGATCGAGAACAACCGCGAGTGCTATCACTGCAATGGCGCGCATCCGGAACTGCTCAACTCGCTGCAGGAATTCGACGACACCGACGATCCACGCGCGACCGAGTCCTACAAGGCGCTGGTGGCCCGCAAGCAGGCCGACTGGGAGGCGGAAGACGTGCCCTGGCAGCTCGCCCGCATCGGCAAGCGCAACCGCCTGACGCGCACCCCGCTGCTCGACGGCACGGTGTCGATGACCCTCGACGGCCAGCCCGGCTGCCGGAAGCTGATGGGCCGGCTGACCAGCCCCGACATGGGCTCGCTGCGCATCCTCCACCTGCCCAATTCCTGGAACCACTTCATGGGCGATCACGCGGTGGTCTTCCGGGTCCTGCCGCTGGGCCCGCAGCGCACCCTGGTCACCACCAAGTGGCTGGTGCACAAGGACGCCGTCGAAGGCGTCGACTACCGACCCGACGAACTGCGCCGGGTGTGGGACGCCACCAACGACCAGGATCGCCGCCTGGCCGAGGAGAACCAGCGGGGCATCAACTCCGTGGCCTACCAGCCCGGCCCCTACTCCGAGACCTACGAGTTCGGGGTGATCGATTTCGTCGACTGGTACAGCGAACGCATGCTCTCCAACCTCGGTCATGCCCCGGCGCTGCACCTGGCCCGCGGCTGACGCCCCGCCGAAAGCCCCACCGCTTCCCGTGTCGCGCACGGCATTCCGCCCGGCCCCCAGGCCGGGCTTTTTTGTGGATTTCCCTTCCACACCCTAAATCCGGCCGTCCCTCGGCCGATATTCCTTCGAAGGAGGTAGCGATACTGCGTTGTTACCGCCTGTTCTTGACCCCGCGCGGGCCAGTAACGCCAGAAAAATCAACAACAAGGCAAGAATCCTGCCCCCCGGCTTCCCGGCACGGTGGCATGGAAACCTCTGCCGAAAACGATGCTCACAACGTACATCCCTTGATGCAGGAGTCTCACTTGTCATGAGTCGCAATATCCTGACCCGTCGCTGGTCGTCACTGGGCCTGCAAGCCAAGGTCATGACCCTGGTGCTGGTGCCCCTGATGCTCGTCACCAGCGGGCTGGTCGCCCTCACCATCCTCGACCGCATCGAGGACAACCAGAAGACCCTAGCCGAAGAGCGCCAGATGCTCATCGACGCGCGCAAGCAGTCGGTCAAGAACGTCGTCGAGACCGCCAAGTCGGCGATCGCGCCGATCGTCGCCGAGGCCGGCTCCGACGATCAGGACGCCAAGGAGCGCGCCAAGGACATCCTGCGCCGGCTGCGCTTCGACGGCAGCAACTACGTCTTCGTCTACGACTACCAAGGCACGAACCTGGTCCTGCCCCACAATCGCAAGCTGGAAGGGACCGACATGCTGGACAAGGAGGACGCCCAGGGGCACTTCCTGGTCAAGGACATGATCCAGGTCGCCAAGAACGGCGGCGGCTTCTATCAGTACCTGTGGCCCAACCCCGATACCCGGCAACCCGAACCCAAGTACTCCTACGCCGCCGGCATCCAGAAATGGGGCTGGATGCTCGGCTCCGGGGTCTACGTCACCGAGATCGACCAGGCGATGGCGGAAATCCGCGCCACCGCCGCCGCGGAGCTGCGCTCGGCGATCATTCGGGTGATCCTGCTGGGTCTCGGCATGCTGGTGATCGTGGCGCTGGTGGTCGGCTATCTGGTACGGCGTACCGTGCGGCCGCTGCGCGAGACCGCCGAGGCCATGAAGGACATCGCCAGCGGTCGGGGCGACCTGACCCGGCGCCTGCCGGTACGCAGTGACGACGAGATCGGCGCGCTGGCAAACCAGTTCAACGCCTTCGTCGGCCGCATGCAGGACACCCTGCGCGAGGTTCGCGCCAGCACACGCAGCGTGAGCCAGGCCGTCGGCGGCATTGCCCACAGCAGCCAGGAGCTGTCCAGCCGCACCGAGCAGGCGGCCGCCAACCTGCAGCAGACCTCCTCCTCCATGGAAGAGATCACCGCCACGGTCAACCACTCCTCCGAGTCGGCCGCCCAGGCCAACCAGCTGGTGCAGTCGACCAGCCGCGTGGCGCAGGACGGCGAAAACGCCATGGGGCAGGTCGAGCAGACCATGCGCGACATCAACGAGTCGGCCGAGAAGATCAGCGAGATCATCACCATGATCGACTCGATCGCCTTCCAGACCAACATCCTGGCGCTCAACGCCTCGGTCGAGGCGGCCCGCGCCGGTGAGCACGGCCGCGGCTTCGCGGTGGTCGCCGAGGAGGTCCGCTCCCTGGCCAGCCGCTCCAGCGAGGCCTCCAAGGAGATTCGCGAGCTGATCGACACGTCGACGCGCCATACGCAGACCGGTGCCGACCTGGTGCGCAACGCCGGCGAAACCATGCGCGAGATCGTCACCAGCGTGACCCGGGTCTCCGATGTCATCGCCGAGATCAGCGCCGGCGCCAAGGAGCAGAGCAGCGGCATCGGCCAGATCAATACGGCGGTCGCCGAGATGGACACCATGACTCAGCAGAATGCGTCCATGGTCCAGCAGACCTCCATGGCCGCCGAGGACATGCGCCATCAGGCCGAGCAGCTTACCCGGCTCGTCAACCACTTCGTGCTCGGCGACGACGCCGCACCCGCCGCCCCCGCACTGGGCTCGACACACCGCGAATCCACCGCTTTGCCCTCGGCACGCGAGTCCTCCCGCTCCCGGGCCGCGCAGGAAGAGGACAGCTGGGAGTCCTTCTGAACCGCCACCCCGCCGACCCGGCGGGGTTCGTTCACGTCACGACACTGCCGGCCGGCTCGCCCGTGCCGGCAGCTCCGCGAAGAAGTCCGCCCATGCCAGCGGCCGCTGGAAGTAGTATCCCTGCAGCAGGTCCGCTTCCATGGCGCGGAGAATCTCCACCTCCTCCACGGTTTCCACCCCCTCGATGACCACGCCACGCTGCAGCCGCTTCACCAGGTAGAGCAGCCCGTCCATGATGCCGCGGGCCTCCCGGGCGTCGTGATCGGTCAGCCCGGCGATCAACGAGCGGTCGATCTTGATGCTCGAGAAGGGAATCTCCTTGAGGAAGCTGATCGAGGTGTAGCCGGTGCCGAAGTCATCCAGGGCCACCCGGAATCCCGCCCGACGCAGCCGGGTGATCTCGGCGGTCAGGGTCGAACGGTCGAGCAGCTTGACGTGCTCGGTCAGCTCGAAGGAGATGCGCCCCGGATCGATACCGTGACGCGCGGTCAGGGCCAGCGCCGTGTCCACGAAACGTCGCGTGTAGAGCTGCTTGGGCGAGATGTTCAGCGACAGGTAGTCCAGATGCGCGAGCGCCGGCTCGTCGGCCAGCCGCGAGAGCATCGTTTCCAGCGTCCAGTCGCCGAGCTTGATGATCAGGTCGCTGGCCTCGGCGATGGGGATGAAGACGCCGGGGCTGACCGGCCCGCGCTCGGCGTGGTTCCAGCGCAACAGCACCTCGCCGGCGCACCAGCCCCGGCGCTTGAGCGAGTGGATCGGCTGGATCGCGAAGCTCAGCCCCTCCCCGCCCGAGGCGAGCGCCTGTTCCAGCAGGTTGGAGAGTTCCGCGTGATACGCCTGGGCATCGAGCATGGCGTCGGTAAACTCCACCAGACTGTCCTCGCGATCCTCCTTGGCGGCATACATGGCGGCATCGGCACACTTGAGCAGCTGCGCGGCGTTCTGGGCATGCAGCGGGTAGTGGGCGATACCCATCGAACAGCCCAGGGTGTGCACGTTGCCGCCGACCTCGAAGGGGCGCTTGAGCGCACGCAGCAGCAGTTCGGCGAGTTCCAGATAGGGGGTCTCCCGACCACAGAGAACCAGAAACTCGTCGCCCCCCATGCGCCCGGCCACCGGCTGGCGCCCCACACTGTCGCGCAGCCGCGTGGCGAACAGGCGCAGCAGCAGGTCGCCCTGGGCGTGGCCGAAGGCATCATTGACTTCCTTGAAGCCATTGAGGTCGATGTAGATCGCCGTGAACGGCTCACCATCCCGGATGTGCTCGTCGAGCATGGCGAGCATCGCCTGACGATTGTAGAGATTGGTCAGCGCGTCATAGGTCGATTCGCGCCGGACGCGACGGATCTGGCGTTGCTTGATGCGCAGGTGAATCCAGGCCCCCGGGGCACCGGTAATCAACAGCAGGCTCAACCCGCCGATCAGCCATCCGGCCCAGCGGGACATCAGTCCCGGCAGCGCCCCCAGCACCTTGACGTCCACGCCCTCGGGCAGCCGCTTCAACAGCTGCGGCTCCAGGGAAAGCTGCTGCGGCACCGTCAGCGGAGACAGCGGGTCCGCCGCCTTCGAGACGCGCTGGGCCACCTGCTGGGAGAGACTCGCCACATTGATGAACGAGCCGCCCACACAGCCGAAGGGGGTCAGGTAATCCACGGCACAGAAGAAGTCGCCCAGCTGCCGGCGAAAATGGGTCGCCAGCGCGTCGGCGGAATGCGTAGCCAACAGTTGCAGTGGCGCATCCAGCGCGACGATCGTGTAACCCGAGACATCGACATCGCCGGCGTAGAGGGAGCGCCAGGTGCGGGACGCCACCTCCTCGAAGCCCATCGCCGTCACCTCGGGCATTACCTGGCGCCGAAGACGCAAACCGGCGCGGGTCGCCGAGTGCACCAGCAACAGCCGGTTGCGCCCGGCGATCTCGCGCGCCAGCTGCACGGTATCGATGACCGCCGGGCGGGTGTCGGCGAGAATCACCCCCTGGCGCGCTGCCGCCTCGGCCAGTTCGGGATCATTGACGCCAATGGCGATCGGATGACGATCGGGAAACCAGGTCGCGTACTCGCGATAGAAGCGCAGCGCCGGGTCATCGAGCAGGATCACCCGATCGTAGCGCGTCAGGCGATTGCCATTGCTGTAGAGCGCGAAGTTTCTCAGGTAACGTGCACGCGGCAGATCCCGGGCGTCCAGGTAATGGACGCGCACCCGGTTGACCTTGCCACGCAGGTAGTAGGTCAGGTTGCTGACCAGGCTGTCCGTCCATTCGTCGCCGTCATGATAGGACGCCAGGATCAGCACGTTGCTGACTTGGTGCCCGGTCGGCACGGCCGGGGGCGCTATCTGCGCCGGCGCCGGACGCGACAGGACCAGCGCCGTCAGGCCAAGAACAAGAAGAAGCCCAGCTTTCATCGCGAGCCTGCGGGATCGATGCATGAGGCAGGCGGCGAGGATCACCCGCCACCAGCATGAGACATGGCATGCCGTGAGGCAAAAGCGGCGCATTATAGGCCGCCGCCATCGGCGATGCCACGCTTTCATGGCGACCGATATACAATCTAATACATCACGACTTTGCCACTCTCATTCATCGAGTGACCGCTCCCGCCGTCGCGGCCTTTGTCAGCGCAACGCCGGCAGCATGAAGCGCTCGATGGCCTGACGCACCGACGGCAACATCACGTCGGTATGCGCCATGAGCTCCTCGATCAACGCCGGCAGACCAGGCACCCCGACCTCGAGATGCTTGCGTATCGCCATCCTCGCGCAGGTTTCCGGGCAGGCATGCTCGGGCAGGCGGATGTCCAGCGCCTGCAGGCGTGAACGGAAGTCATCGCCGTCGATCAGTTCGACAATCATCATCACCGTTCCCTCCCGTCGTCGGATGCCGACCCCGGCCGGCACCCATGGGCTCTCGTCTTGATACTCGCCTGTCGGCGTCCGGCATGCAATCGCGCCCGTCGGCCAGCTGCCGGGCATGGCCAGCTCCGGGTCGCAACCAGACAACCCCGGCGCGTTGCGCCGCGAGCATGCACGACCGCGTCGGTTTCAGGCAATCACGCTGCCCGGGTCGGGCGAAGAATCGCCGAGTCGCGCACGCCGCGCGCCACCGCGTTACAACAACACAAGAGGAACGCCCATGAAACACGATGAACCCGCCCTGCGGCCGGGGCAGGACAACACGCAAGTGCTGGGGCTCGACTTTCACCACCCGGTCTTCCCCCTGTCGGCGGTCGCCATCCTCGGCTTCATCATCTATGCCCTGGTCTACCCGGACGCGGCCAATACCCAGATGGTAGCGGCCCGCACCTGGGCCATCGAGCATTTCGACTGGCTGTTCATGATCGCCGGCAACCTCTTCGTGGTCTTCTGCCTGGCGATGATCGTGCTGCCGGTGGGCCGCATTCGCCTGGGGGGCCCGGCGGCCCGCCCCGAGTTCTCCTATCCGTCGTGGTTCGCCATGCTGTTCGCCGCCGGCATGGGCATCGGCCTGATGTTCTGGAGCGTCGCCGAGCCGGTGGCCTACTACACCGACTGGTACGGCACGCCGCTCAATGTGCCCGCCGGCACCCCCCAGGCGATGAGCGCCGCCATGGGCGCCACGCTCTACCACTGGGGACTGCATCCGTGGGCGATCTATGCCGTGGTGGCCCTGTCGCTGGCCTTCTTCGCCTTCAACAAGGGCCTGCCGCTGACCCTGCGCTCCGCCTTCCACCCGCTGCTGGGGGAACGGACCCGCGGCTGGCCGGGCCACATCATCGATATCGTCGCCGTGCTGGCGACCATCTTCGGCCTGGCCACCTCGCTCGGCCTCGGCGCCACCCAGGCCGCCGGCGGCCTGGCCTATCTGTTCGGTGTCCCCGACACGCTGGGCACCCAGATCGCGATCATCGTGGTGGTCAGCGCGATCGCGCTGTTCTCGGTGTGGCGGGGGCTCGACGGCGGCGTCAAGCTGTTCTCCAACATCAACATGGTGATCGCCGCCGCCCTGCTGCTGTTCGTCATCGTTGCCGGCCCGACGCTGACGATCCTGGCCGGCATCGGGGGCGCGACCCGCGACTACCTGACCCACATCCTGCCCCTGTCGAACTGGATCGGCCGCGATGACACGACCTGGTTCCACGGCTGGACGGTCTTCTACTGGGCGTGGTGGATCTCCTGGTCGCCGTTCGTCGGCATGTTCATCGCCCGGGTGTCCTATGGACGCACCGTGCGCGAGTTCCTGATCGCCGTGCTGCTGGTCCCGACCCTGGTGACGATCGTGTGGATGAGCGCCTTCGGAGGCACGGCCCTGCACCAGGCTGCCAGCGGTGTCGGTTCGCTGGCCGGGGGCATCGACGATGTCTCGCTGGCAATGTTCCAGATGTTGGCGCAACTACCGCTGACGGCCATTACCTCCACTCTGGCGATCATTCTGGTACTGGTGTTCTTCATTACCTCGTCGGATTCGGGATCCCTGGTGATCGACAGCATCACCGCCGGCGGCAAGCTCGATGCTCCGAAGAGTCAGCGCGTGTTCTGGGCGACGCTGGAGGGGGTGATCGCCGGTGCCCTGCTCTACGGCGGCGGCAATCAGGCGCTGGATGCCCTGCAGGCAGGCGCCGTCACCACCGGGCTGCCCTTCACACTGGTGCTGCTGGCCATGTGCTTCAGTCTCTACAAAGGGCTGCACGACGAGCACCGGCTCACTCTGGCCGCAGCCGCATCCTGAAGACCAAAGGCCACACACGACAACGGGGCGCCGAAGCGCCCCGTTGTCCATCATGACCGGGCGATGCCCGGCGCATGTCCGGTTCAGGATTCGTTGGCCATTCCCTGAACCCGCTTCATCAGTTCGGGATCCTGCTGGATCGCCTGGCCGATGGCGTTGAAGGTCTCGACGGTCAGGCCACTGTCCTGCACGACGGACACCATCTTGTCATTGGCTTCCTTGCGGATCGCCTGCTGCTTGGACTGGTCGTCGGTGCCCTGCAGCTTCTGGGTGTATTTCTGCGAAATCGCGGCGATCTGCTGCGAGGCATCAGCGAACTGCTGCAGCTGCTCGTCGGTGAAGTCCTGCGCCGTCGGCGCGGCCTGCTGAGTCTGCTGCTGGGCCTGGCCGTTGGTATCCTGGGCCATGGCAGGGGCCGAGATCATGCCGGCCGTGAGCAGCGCCGCAGCGAACAGGGCAGTGAACTTTTGCATCTAGAACCTCCAGAATGAATGTCGCGTGTACGGACTCTGACGGCGGTGTGCCTCGCGGGTTCCTGAATTTCCTGTAACGTATTGAAAATTCAAGTTCCACCGTCTCTACATCCGTCGCCAGGGAGCGACAGGGCCGCCCCCGGATACGCTCAGCCCTGCTCGAGCCAGGCGACGAGTGCCTCGATCCCCTCGAGCAGCGAACGACTCGCCGGGTGATCGAGCACCGCACCTTCCCCATCGAGCAGGGCGGCCCCATCGAAATCAACATAGGCCAGGCGCGCCGTCAACTGCTCCGGCCGACAGCCGAAGGCACTGCCCGGCAGCAGGGCCACGCCCGCTTCGTCGAGCAGCCGCCGGGTCAGCTCGGCGCTGGTGGTGATGCCGCGCCGGGCCAGCGACTCGCGGAAGGCCCCGAAATCCGGGAACAGATAGAAACCGCCATCCGGCGCATGCACCCGCACGCCGGCCGCGCTCAGCCGGTTCGCACAGGCCTCCCCCAGCTCCGCCAGGATCATTCGCTGGCGCGCGACATAGGCGGTCAGCGCCGGGGTCAGCGTATAGGCGGTGATCGCCGCGTACTGCACGGGGCTGGTGACGCTCGACCAGGTTTCCGAGGCCAGGCCGATCACGCGCTGGAACAGTTCGTCACCCAGGGCCGCCGGCACATGCATGACGCCCAACCGCCAGCCACCGGCCCCGCACCACTTGGACAGGCCGCTGGTGGTCACCGTGCCTTCCGGGTAGTCACGGGCAAAGGCGCGATGTGCACCGGCATGGTCGAGCATCGCGTAGATCTCGTCGGCCAGCACCAGCACGCCATGACGACGCGCGACTTCGGCGAGGCGCTGCTGGCTCTCGGCATCGGGCGACAGCCCGGTGGGATTGCCCGGCGCGTTGAGGATCAGCACCTTGAGCCGCTCGGGGGCGTCGCGGCAGCAGGCGTCCAGCTGCTCGGCCGTCACCTGCCAGCGGGTCTCGAACTCGGCCTCGAGGCGTACCGCACGCTGCCCCGCCAGATGCGCCTGGGGCGCATAGGACACCCAGGCCGGGGCAGGGATGAGGATGTCCGCCGCCGGCAGCGATTTCATCAGGGCGAACAGCAGCAGCTTGCTGCCGGGGCCCACCACCACGCGCTGCGCCTCCCAGGCCGTCTCGTCGGTGGCCCGGTGAAACGCCGCCACCTGCTCGCGCAGTGCCGCCAGCCCCTGCACGGGCAAGTAGGCCTTCTCGCCGGCATGCTCGGCGAGTGCCGCCACCGCCGGCGCAAACACCGGGAACGGCGACTGGCCGAAGCCGAACTTGTGGATGCGGCGTCCCCCCGCCTCGAGCAGACGCGACTGCTCGTTGATCAGCAGGGTGTCAGAGGAAGGCGTCCCCGCCTCGGCCTGCCGGTAGCCGGCCTGGAGCCGCTGGGCGAGAGACGCCGACTCGGCAGGAAAGGGTTCGGGAGTATCGTCGTGACGGATCGCGGTGGTCATCGTGGCCTCCTTGAAGGCGCTGGGGGGTGGGGATCGCCGGGTCATTCGATGTTCAGGCGGGCGATCAACGCCTCGCGGCGGCGGATCGCCGCCACCGCCTCGCTGCCCATTTCCCGGGCCAGGCGGGAGAGCAGCAGCTCCACCAGCAGGAACAGGCTGCTCATGGGGTTGAAGAAGAACGGGCCTTCGGCGGGTGCCGTGAGGGTGCAGTCGGTGAGTCGTGCCAGCTGGGAACGGGCGTGATTGGTCAGGGCGATCAGCCCTGCGCCCTGCTCCACCGCCAGGCGGCAGTAGTCCACGCTGCTGCGGGTCTCGGGCCGGAAGGCGATGCCGATCACCAGATCGCTGGCGTCCAGATGCAGGGCCTGTTCGACGGTGACGCCCGCCTGGGACGACACCAGCTGCACGTCGCCGCGCAGGTAGTCGAGGTAGTAGGCCAGGTAGTGCGCGGCGCCGTAGCTGGCCCGCAGCCCCACCACATGCACGCGGCGTGCGCTCAGGATGCGCTCGACGGCGCGCTCGAGACACCCGGTGTCCAGACCGCTCACGGCCGCGGACAGATTGGCCATCTCCTGCTGCCAGAGCGCCTGATCCTGAAAGGCATCGGGCCTCGCCTCGGGCGTCTCGCCGAAATCCAGCAGGCGCTCGGCTCGGGTGGAATAGAAGGTGCTGCCGGTGAGGTCGCGGCGGAACAGCGCCTGAAAGGCCTTGAAGCCGGAGAACCCCAGCGCCTGCGACAGGCGCGTCAGCATCGAGGCATTGGTGTGGTGGCGCTCGGCCAGTTGCGAGATGGTCGACAGTCCCACCTGTTCCGGCTCGGCCACCAGCGACTCGAGCAGCGCCAGTGCCTTCGGCGACAGGCGCGGCAGTGCCGCATCGCCCTCGCGCAGCCGCGGCAGCCACGCCTGCAGCGTATCGAAATCAGCGGGAACCGCGTCCTGTCTCATGCCGATGCCTCTTGCCCGTTCATGGCATCAGGCTAGGATGGCCGACGACGATTTGCAAATAAATTTGCATGTCGCAAATAAATTACCAAAAACAGGAATCGCCCCCTCCCCGGGCGCGTTCGCCCGACCCTCATGAAAACGGGCGCCCGCAGGCGCCCGTGACATGGCTCGTGCCGTCAGCGCGTGACGGCGATTCCGCGATCAGCCATAGACCATATCCGGCAGCCAGGTGATCAGCGCCGGGAACACGATCACCAGGAACAGCCCCAGCGCCTGGATGCCCAGGAACGGCAGCGACGAGCGGAAGATCTGCGCCATGGTGATGTGCGGCGGACAGACCCCCTTGATGTAGAACAGCGCATAGCCGAACGGCGGGCTCAGGAACGACATCTGCATGTTGACCAGATAGATGACGCCGAACCACAGCGAGACATCGGCAGCCGAGACCCCGGGCAGGCCGAACAGCCCGTCGAACTCCAGCGGCTGGATCAGCGGCACGAAGATCGGCACCGCCAGCAGCAGGATGCCCACCCAGTCGAGGAACATGCCCAGCGCGATCAGCAGCAGCATCATGATCGCCAGCACGCCGTAGGGCCCCAGCCCGGCGCCCGAGATCAGCTCCTGCACGAAGCTCTGGCCGCCCTGGAGGATGTAGAAGCCGACGAAGATGGTCGCGCCGAAGATGATCCACATCACCATCGCCGTGGCCACCAGCGTGGTCATGCACGCCGCATGCAGGTTGGGCCAGGTCAGCCGGCCGTGCATGGCGGCCACCACCATGGCGCCGAAGGTGCCGATGCCGGCCGCCTCGACCGGCGTGGCCAGGCCGGTGAAGATCACCCCCAGCACCACGACGACCAGGGTGATCGGCGCCAGCATGTTGCGCAGCAGACGCAGCTTCTCCTTCATGCTGACCCGGTCCTCGGGCGGCAGGGGCGGCGCGGTGCGCGGGTTGAGCTTGCCGCGGAACCACACGTAGAAGGCATACATGCCGGCCAGCATCAACCCGGGAATCAGCGACCCCAGGTACAGCTCGCCCACCGACTGCTGGGCCACCACGCCGTAGATGATCGCCAGGATCGACGGCGGAATCAGGATGCCCAGCGTGCCCCCGGCCATGATCGAGCCCAGGGCGATTTCCGGGTCGTAGTTTCGCTTGAGCATCGCCGGCAGCGCGATCAGGCCCATGGTCACCACCGCCGCACCGATCACGCCGACCATCGCCGCGAGCAGCGTGGAGGCGACGATGGTGGCGATCGCCAGGCCCGCCTTGAGCCCGCCCATCCACTTGTAGACGACGTCGAACAGCTCCTCGATCAGACCGGCCTTCTCGAGCACCGCCGCCATGAAGATGAACAGCGGGATCGCCGAGAGCTGGTAGTTGGTCATCATCGGGAAGATACGCGAGGGCATCATGTTGAGCATGAACTGGTCGCCGACCAGGTAGAGGAAGATGACCCCCAGTCCGCCGGTGACGAAGGCCAGCGGCAGTCCCGCCATCAGCACGATCATCAGCGACCCGAACATCAGTGCGGTCAGTGCGCCGATGCCCACGTTGGCCAGGCTGTGCTCGACGCTCATGGCGAAGGGCTGGTAATCGTTGACCACGATGTTGACGATCTCGAACAGCGTGAGCGCCGCCAGCACAATGGCCAGAATCACCAGGAACCAGGCGAAGGGCACGTTGCCGTCACGCGCCGGCAGGGCGTGGCGAAACGACTGATAGTCGCGAATCAGCTGCGCCAGGCCCTGCAGCAGCAGCAGCAGCGCCCCGAGAAAGAGCGTGAACTTGATCGGGTAGTACTGGATCGCCCACTCGGTGAACGACACCTCGTTGGCGTAGCCGCTGGCGAAGAATACGCTGTTCTGGTCCACCGACTGCGAGAAGAAGGTCCAGCCGGTGCTCAGCAGCGCCAGCGCAAAGACGAAGAAGAAGATCGAGGTCATCAAGTCCAGCGCCGCCTTGGTCAACGGGCGGCCCCGGGTGTAGAGGATGTCGACGCGCACGTGCCCGCCTTCGCGAAGTGCGTAGGCCCCGGCCAGCAGGTACTGCATGCCGAACATCAAAAACATCGACTCGTGGACCCAGTTGGTCGGCGAATTGAGGGCGTAACGGACGAACACCTCGTAGCAGTAGGCGAACGGCGCGATCAGCGCCCAGTAGGCCACGTAGCGTCCCGAGAACCCGGAGATCCTGTCGATGATTCGGGTCAGGCCGTTGCCCGGCGGATGAAAGGCTCCCTCGTGCGTCGACACCGGCACCTCGCCGGCCGTCGACCCGCTGACACGGCCGCCGCGGCGAAAGCTGCGATCGACCAGGAACATCACCACCAGCGGCAGGACCAACAGGACCGCCCAGTACAGCCAGTGCGGCAGCACGAAATTGACTTGTAGGTTCATTGCACCTCTCCCGTCAGCGCGGCCGAAGAGCCACGACGGTGCCAAGCATTCGGTCGTCAGAGTGCCCCGCCGCCGGCACTGCCGGGGCGGGGAGAGTCCGGCAGGCGCCGGGTCAGGCGTCCAGCGAGTAGTCCTTGATGTCCTCGTCCGTCACCAGGGCCACCGCCGGGTCCTGCATGGTCTGGAGGTGCGCCCGGAACAGCTTGGCGGCATCGGGGTCCTTGTTGGCCCACTTGAACCACAGCGGAATTGCCGCCTTGCGGAAGCGATCGGCATCGTCCTCGGACAGGTGGATGATCTCCACGCCCTTCTCGCGGTACTTGGGCCAGGCCGCGGCGTTGGCCTTCTGAATCGCCGCGTAATGGTCGCGGGAGTAGGCCGAGACCAGCTCGTGCATGAGGTCCTGGGTCTGCGGCGACATGCGCTCGTAGACGCGCCGGTTGACGGCGATGTCCATCAGGTCGACGGCCTGGTGCAGGCAGGGTGTG
>LSBP01000050.1 GCA_001577635.1 Halomonadaceae bacterium T82-2
GCCGGCGACGCGGCGACCACGGTACGCGAGAGCGGCGAGGTGATGGGCCAGGTGGTGGACACCATGGGCCGGATCACCGACAGCTCGCGCAAGGTCTCGGAGATCATCGGGGTGATCGACTCGATCGCCTTCCAGACCAATATCCTGGCGCTGAACGCCTCGGTGGAGGCGGCTCGGGCTGGCGAGCAGGGCCGCGGCTTCGCGGTGGTGGCCGGCGAGGTGCGCAACCTGGCCGGCCGCAGCGCCGAGGCGGCCAAGGAGATCCGCGCGCTGATCGACGGCGCCTCCCAGGAGATCGATGGTGGCGCCGAGCTGGTCAAGCGGGCCGAGAACTCGATCGAGGGTGTGGTCAGCGCGGTGCTCAAGGTCAACGACATCATGGGCGAAATCGCCTCGGCCTCGGACGAGCAGACCCGGGGGATCGAGCAGATCAACCAGGCGGTGGCGCAGATGGACGAGGTCACCCAGCAGAACGCCGAGCGGGTGCAGACCTCGGCGCGTGCCGCCCAGGAACTCGACGAGCAGGTGGTTCGCCTGGCCGAGGCGATGGGCGTGCTGCGCCTGAGCGGCAGCGGCCGGGAGCAGGTCGATCGCGAGACCCGCTTCCGCGCCGCGCAGGCCCGCAAGCAGGGCGGGGCGGCGGCCCCGGCGCTGGGGCGCCCCGAGCCAGTCTCGCGGCCGGTGGTTCAGCACGACGATAACGAATGGGAGACGTTCTAGCGGCGGCGCCTGAAGCGACGCCCCGGAATGCCTCCGAACCAGCAGGAACTAGGACGACATGCGAGACAATCAGCCCGTTACACAGCGTGAATACCGGCTCGACGACGAGCACTACCTGATTTCGCGAACCGATCTCAAGGGACGGATCACCTATGCCAATCCGGCCTTCGTCGAGGTCAGCGGCTTTTCGCGCGACGAGCTGATCGGCGCACCGCACAGCATCGTGCGTCATCCGGACATGCCGGAAGCCGCCTTCGCCAACATGTGGGAAACCATCGAGGCGGGCGAGTCCTGGCACGGGCTGGTCAAGAACCGGCGCAAGAACGGCGACCACTACTGGGTGGACGCCAGTGCCACGCCGATCATCGAGGACGGCGAACTGCTGGGGTATGCCTCGGTGCGCGTCAAGGCCGACCCGGCGGCCTGCGAGCAGGCCGAGCGTGTCTATGCCGACATTCGCGCCGGCAAGCCCAGCGGCTTTCGTCTGGACAAGGGGCGCTTGGTGCGCAGCGGGTTGCGCGGTCGGTTGCGTCGCCTGCGCTTGCGCTCCCTGCAGGGGCGCATGGCGTCGATGGTGATTCTGGCACTGCTGCTGCTGGGTACGGCAAGCGGGATGGGGCTCTATGCCTTGCAGGCGACCTCCGACCGCTTGCATGCCGTCAACAGCAACGGTCTCAAGGACGTGGCGCGGCTGCAGCGTATCGACCAGCTGGTGAGTCAGGGGCGCGAGCTGGTGGCCGACCCGGTCAGCAACCCGATGTCGGGCGACATGGAAGCTGTCACGTCCAAGGTCAAGACGCTGACGGACAGCCTGCAGGGCCTGTGGGGCGAGTTCATGGCGCGGGACGTCAATCACTCCGAGACGGCGGCCGCCTTCGGCAAGGCGCTCGAGGCCTATCGCACCAAGGGCCTGGAGACCATCGTCAAGAGTCTCAACAACGGCGACTTCTATCAGGCCTATACCGCCTACAACGACACCCTGACGCCCATGGGCGAGCGCCTGGGCGGGATGCTCAACAAGCTGGTCGAGGCCAAGCAGACTCAGGCGGAAACTCTGGTGGCCAGTGCCGAGGCCGAGAAGAATCGCATGTTCCTGATTCAGGTAACACTGGTGCTGGTGGGGCTGGTGCTGCTGGTCGTGATGGGCATGCTGAGCATGCGCGCGATCCGCCGGCCGATCCGCGAGTCCAAGCAGTTCACCCTGCAGATCTCGTCGGGCAACCTGGGTGCGACCCTGCCCAGCCAGCGCAACGACGAGATCGGCGAGCTGATGGCGATGCTCGATGCGATGCGCAAGAGTCTGGGCAGCATCGTGCGCGACGTCGACCGCAGCGTCGCGGTGGTACGGCCGGCCTCGCGGGACATCGCCGCGGGCAACGAGGACCTGTCGTCGCGCACCGAGCAGCAGGCCTCGTCGCTGGAGGAGACCGCCTCGAGCATGGAGGAGATGACCGCCACGGTGAAGCAGAACGCCGCCAATGCCCGCGAGGCCAGCGGTCTGGCCGGCGACGCGGCGACCACGGTACGCGAGAGCGGCGAGGTGATGGGCCAGGTGGTGGACACCATGGGCCGGATCACCGACAGCTCGCGCAAGGTCTCCGAGATCATCGGGGTAATCGACTCGATCGCCTTCCAGACCAACATCCTGGCGCTGAACGCCTCGGTGGAGGCGGCGCGGGCCGGCGAGCAGGGCCGCGGCTTCGCGGTGGTGGCCGGCGAGGTGCGCAACCTGGCCAGCCGCAGTGCCGAGACGGCCAAGGAGATCCGCGCGCTGATCGACGGCTCCTCCCAGGAGATCGACGGCGGCGCCGAGCTGGTC
>LSBP01000033.1 GCA_001577635.1 Halomonadaceae bacterium T82-2
AAATCAGCGAAAAAGCGGAGTTTACGGGGTGTAAATGAGCATTTTGAGCTGATTTTTAACGCAGTATGGCCGAGCGCAGACAGTTTTCAGACAATGCCTAATCCCTGTCCACTCACAGGAGGGTCACCATGGACTATCGTCGTCTGGGCCATACCGGGCTTCAGGTCTCGTCGCTCTGCCTGGGCACCATGACCTACGGCACCCCGCAATGGCGCGACTGGGTGCTCGACGAGACGCAGAGCCGTCCGTTCATCCAGCAGGCCCTGGACGCGGGGATCAACTTCTTCGATACCGCCGACATGTACTCCGACGGCGAGTCGGAGCGGGTGGTGGGGCGCGCCCTGCGGGACTTCGCCCGGCGCGAGGAGGTGGTCGTCGCCACCAAGGTCTACAACCCGACCGGCAACAAGGGCCCCAACGAACGCGGGCTGTCGAAGAAGCACATCCGTCATGCCATCGATGCCTCGCTGACGCGGCTGGGCATGGAGTACGTGGATCTCTACCAGACCCATCGCTGGGACTACGACACGCCCATCGAGGAGACCATGGAGGCGCTGCACGAGGTGGTGCAGTCGGGCAAGGCGCTCTACCTGGGGGCGTCGAGCATGCATGCCTGGCAGTTCGCCAAGGCGCAGCGTATCGCCCACGAGAACGGCTGGACGCCGTTTGCCACCATGCAGCCGATGGTCAACCTGATCTATCGCGAGGAGGAACGGGAGATGATCCCGCAGTGCCTCGATCAGGGCGTGGCGGTGATCCCCTGGAGTCCGCTGGCCCGCGGCATTCTCGCCGGCAGCAAGCCGGTCGGCAGCGAAGGCGAGACCACGCGTGCCCGCAGCGATGCGCAGATGCGTCAGTGGTACCTGGGGCTGGAGCGCGACCGGCCGGTGATCGAGGCGCTGCAGGCGATCGCCGGGGAGAAGGGGGCATCGCCCGCCCAGGTGGCACTGGCCTGGCTGCTGCAGAAGCCCGGCATCACCGCGCCGATCATCGGCGCCAGCAAGTCGCATCATCTGGACCAGGCGCTGGGCGCGCTCGGACTGACCCTCAGCGAGGCGGAGGTCGAGCGCCTCGAGTCACCCTATGTGCCCCACGAGGTGGTGGGGTTCCGCTGATCGACGGGCCCCCGACGTCGTCACGCCCTTCTGAAACGACAACACCCCGGCCACTGGCCGGGGTGTTGTGCGTTCAGGGTGGTGCGGTATCAGCCGCCCAGCAGACCGTCGGTCACGTGCAGCCCGTAGAAGGCGATCATGCCGATGATGCCCGCGAACAGTACATAGTAGAGGGTCGGCAGGATGGTCTTGCGCAGGGTCACGCCCTCGCGTCCCAGCAGACCCACCGTGGCCGAGGCCGCCACCACGTTGTGGATGGCGATCATGTTGCCGGCCGCGGCGCCCACCGCCTGCAGGGCCACCATCATGCTGGTGGACAGGCCCAGTGCGCTGGCGACGTTGAACTGGAAGTCCGACAGCATCAGGTTGGAGACGGTGTTGGAACCGGCGATGAAGGCACCCAGGGCACCCACGGTGGGCGCGAACAGCGGATAGATGTCGCCCACGCTGTCGGCCACGAACCGTGCCATGGCCACCGGCATGGAGACCAGATCGGCCCCGTTGACACCGGAGTTGATCAGGATACGCACCATGGGGATGGTGAACAGCAGCACGAAGCCGGCGCCGAGCAGGGTGCGGGTGGATTCGTGGAAGGCGGCCTTGACTTCGCTGCCGCGCATGCGGTGCAGGCCGATGGTCAGCAGCACCACGAACACCAGGATGCCGCCCGGCAGGTACAGCGGCTGCAGGCTGCCGGAGATGCCGGTCTCGCCGAGGATGTTGCTCCAGCCGAGGCTCGCCGAGGTCAGGGCGTCCTTGAGCGGTGCGATGGTCCGTGAGAGCACCAGGAACACGGCCAGCAGCACATAGGGCACCCAGCCCATGAACACCGAGATCGGCGTGCGGTCGGTGACCTCGTTGGCCTTGATCTCGAGGTCGCCGTGCCACTCCTGGGGCCAGCTCTCGGCATTGGGGAAGTCCCAGGTTTCCTTGGGCAGCAAAAAGCCCTTGCGCGCCGCCGGCACGACGATGGCCAGGCCGACCATGGCGCCGATCATCGACGGGAACTCTGGCCCGAGCAGCACGCCGGCCAGCATGTAGGGCACCACGAAGCAGACCCCGGCGAACAGCGCGAACGGCGCGATCGCCAGGCCTTCACGCCAGGAGCGGTTGGCACCGAAGAAGCGCACCATGATGGTGACCAGGATCAGCGGCATGAACAGGCCGATGATGCCGTGGGTGATGGCGACCTCGGAGGTGATGAGGTGGTAGTAGTGGTCCCAGCTGGAGCCGTTGGCGGTCAGTTGCTCGCTGATGCCGGACTTGTGCAGGCCGCCGGTGACGCCCACCACGATCGGCGTGCCCACGGCACCGAAGGAGACCGGTGTGGACTGGATCATCATGCCCACGACCACGGCGCCCAGCGCCGGGAAGCCCAGGGCCACCATCAGCGGTGCCGCGACGGCGGCCGGGGTGCCGAAGCCGGACGCCCCTTCGATGAAGCAGCCGAACAGCCAGGCGACGATGATGGCCTGGACGCGGCGGTCCGGGCTCACACCGGAGAAGCCGTTGCGAATCGCGGCGATCCCGCCGGAGTGCTTGAGCGTGTTGAGCAGCAGGATGGCGCCGAAGATGATCCACAGGATGGCGACCGTGAGAATCAGGCCCTGGAATGTCGACGCCAGCACGCGTGTGAACGTCATGTTCCAGGCGAACAGGCCGATCAGGGCGGTGACGACGAAGACGACCGGCATGGCGGTCCGCGCGGGCAACCGGAAGCCGATCAGCAGTATCCCCGCCAGCAACAGCGGTAGAAAGGCCAGAAGCGCGAGTAACGATTCATTCATGAGGCACAGTCCCTCTTGTTGTTGTCCAGCGTCAGGCTGGGCATGGCACGACCAGAAGCGAAGGGTTCGGCAGGCTTGCCGTGCTGCCGGGGGCAGCAGGTCTGGCACGATAATCAGGAATCGTCGGCTTGGCCATCCTTGGAAAATTGGTTTTACCAATGGTGCGGCGCACTGGTATGACCTATTTTTAATTTTAAAATCAATGAGTTGTGATGAAAAATACAGCCTGGTCAGCGAGTGGCGGAGAGCAGGATTGGTCAATTTATTCGACTAATAGATGATGCGGAGGGCGAATCCGCCCGACACCATGGCGCGTCTCGGCGCAGGATGGTAGCGTTCTAAGCATTCATCGAAACGGCATGACGAGGACGCTATGGCACGAATTCTCTACGACCTTTGCGGCATTGACGAAGGGCTGCGCTTCTCACCCTATTGCTGGCGCGTGAAGTACGCCCTGGCGCACAAGGGGCTGGACTACGAGACCCGTCCCTGCCACTTCACCGACAAGGGCATGCTCGCCTTTTCCGGGCAGGGCAAGGTGCCGGTGCTGGTCGATGGCGAGGAAACCGTCGTCGACAGCTACGAGATCTTCCGTTATCTGGATCGGGTCTATCCCGAGTCGTCGCTGCTGGGCGGCCCGGAGGCCGAGGCGCGGGCTCGCTTCTTCAAGTTCTACGCCGAGCGCAACCTGGCACCCGCCATCATCAAGACGGTGATGATGGACCTGTTCAATGTCGTGGCCCCGCAGGATCGCGAGTACTTCCGCGAAACCCGGGAAAAGGCCTTCGGGCGCACGCTCGAGGAAGTCCACGCCCCGAGTCGCGGGCTGAGCCAGCTCGACCAGGCGCTGGAGCCGATGCGGGCCCGCCTGGAGGAAGCCGAGTTTCTCGACGGCCAGGCGCCCGCCGCCGCCGACTACCTGGTGTTCGGTGCCTTCATGTGGGCGCGCACCGTGTCGGCCGCCGATCTGGTCTCCAATGCCGACCCGGTCTACGCTTGGGTGGAGCGCATGCTCGATCTGCACGACGGGCTGGGTCGCAATGCGCTGCGCAGCGTCGATATCGAGGGCGTCTACTGAGCCTGGCGCGTCCATGAACGCCCATGCACAGCCATGAATATGAAAAAGCCCCGCTCGGGAGCGAGCGGGGCAAGGGAGCTATCGCGGTAATGTTGCGCGGGCGTCAGAAGGTCAGCCCGAAATGCGTCTGGACGCTGGTGTGCCAGTTGTCGTCCACCGGCGAGCCGAAGTAGTTCAGGCCGTTCTTGTTGGCGATGATGTCGAACCAGGCGTAGTAGGGCCCGGCGGTCACCTTCATCCCCAGATCGTTGAGCATGGGATTGTCCATGTTGCCGTAGCCGCCGTTGATCGGCGAATAGTCGTTGGCGGCATCGATGACACTGAAGTCATTGTAGAAGTAGAGGTTCTCCACCGGCCCCCAGTTGACGTCCATGCTGTAGGCCAGACTCGCCGAATAGGTCTCGCCCTTGGCCGGAATCAGGTAGTTGAAGCCGAAGGCACCGACCTGCAGGACGTTGTCGGAAATGCCCGATACCGACTCCGCCGGGTTCTCGGCGTTGTACTCGTAGGTGGTGGCCTGCAGCAGGGTCAGCCAGTTGCCGTAGCTGCCGCTCAGGCCCAGCGCGGCCTGCCAGTTGTCGCCGCTGTCGCCGGTCCGTGTGTTGTAGAGCTGACCCCCCTTGGCCGAGAGGTTGACCTCGGTGGTGTAGTCGCTGCCCTTGCCGAAGGTGTAGGCGACGCGACCGGCGAACTGGTTCTCTTCCGTGTTGCCCTGGGCGCTGTTGCCCACGGCGTTGGCGCCATAGTGCTCGTTGTCGTCGCCGAGCTGGTCACTCTTGAAGAAGGCCAGCGAGGTGTCCCAGGCGCCGGTGCTGTGATCCCACTTGATACCGGCGTTCTGGTTGTCGTTGAAGCCCGCCAGATAGGGCAGGTTGCCGTACCAGCCGAGATACCCGTAATCCATGTTGCCGAACGGCGTCTGCACCAGACCCAGCTTGACGCTGTCGTTACCGGTTATGTCGTAGCCCAGCCAGCCGTGCTGCAGGAAACGATAGCCGTTGTAGAAGCGGTACTGGAACGAGTAATTGAACTGGTCGTAGCCCCCGCTGACGCCGAGGTTGAACTTGCCGAAGTCGAGGTCCCCGCCGGTGTCCTTGTCGCGCTGGCTCCAGTCGTTGAAGGTTGAACCGAACTCGAGCTGACCGTTGATTTCGGTGCGCTTCATGGCCTCGAGAATCTGGCTGTTTTCTTCGGCCAGCTGTCGGGTTTGATCCGACTCACTGGTGGAAGCCTGGCGTTGCTGCTCGTCGAGCTGGGTTTGGAGTTGCTCGATCTTGTTGCGCAGTTCCTGCAGCTGTCGCTGCACGTTGGTGTTGCTGGCCTGTTGTGCCAGCGCCGGCGTGGCCAGCGTGAACAGTGTGGTGGTCAGCCCAATAGCCTTGAATGATCTCTGCTTCACGGTGTTCTCCTTGCGTGAGTCAAGTGAAAACGGGCCATGTCAGCCCTGTGTGAATGCCGATTGTCGTTGTCAGGCGACAAAATTATAGCATATGTTTCCAAGGTTATGAATATTTTGCTATTTGTTTGTTTGCGTATTATTATTTAAATATAATGAATATATGTATTATAAATATGTCTCTTTCCTCCCCCTTCAAGAACGCCATCAGTCGCCCGAGTGAACAATCACCGGCGTGGTCTTGCCATGCGGTGGCCTCATCGGTTCGGGGGCGATGCGCTCGCCGACCCGCCAGGGCCGAGTGGACAGTGCAACCCGCCAGCCGGCGTCGTCGCGGTGCAGATAGTGCAGGGCCAGGCCGGCGCGCCATCTCAGGGCGTCGTCGGGCAGGGTCGAGGCGGGCGCCAGAAGGTCGTGTGTCTCGGGCATGGCGCCTCGCGGCTCGATCCACACCGCATGATCGCCGCGCTGCAGCCAGCGGGGCAGCCCCTGTGCGTCCAGGCGCACTGTGTCGCCGGTCTCGACGCTGTCGGTGAGGCACGCCCAGTCCTCCCGGTAGCGCCCCCGGGGATCGCGTTCCTCGAGGCGGTGCGGATCGAGAAAGCGCATGTCGCCGACGTCCTTGTCGAGCCCCGGCGAGAGATCGACGAGCCGGTGCCAGGTGCAGAAGCGCCCCTCGACCCGGGTCAGCCCGACGAAGGCGGTCAGGCTCGCCAGCCAGATGAGCTGGTCGCGGCGGCACTCGGCCAGCGATGCGACGCCGCGAAAGTCGGGGGTATCCACCGGCACGCGCAGATCGGCGTGCCAGCACGCCGTCTGAAGCCAGACGACCCGGGTCGAGCGATCGTCCACGCACTGGCCATCGTCGTCCTCGCCGACATAGCGCAGGCGTTGCCACACGCCGCGATAGACCGGCGGTACGCCGGGCAGCGGCATGCTCATGGCGTCTCCCGATCGACTTGCGGATGACGTGCGTGCTGGCCCAGGGTAGCGGTATCGCGAGCGCCATCCGGCAGGTGAATCTCGCCCGTGGCTAGACGTTCTTGCAGATAGGCGAAGGTATGGATGGTCTGGGCGTAAAGGTGCTCGCCGGCCTTGAGCGGGGCATAACGTGCCTCGCCGTCGCGCGCGACGAGCTGGGGCAACGGCGCCACGGTGGTGGCGTAATCGCAGGCGAAGAACAGCGGGAACGCGTAGCGCTCCTCCTTGACCTTGCGGACCCGATGCGAGGTCGCGACGAATTCGCCATTGGTCCAGATCTCCAGCATGTCACCGATATTGATGACCAGGGCATCGTCGCGGTAGGGCACGTCGATCCATTCGCCCTTGCCGTTCATGACCTCGAGACCCGGCGCGGTCGGCAGCAGCAGGGTGAAGCATTCGTAGTCGGTATGCGCGCCGATGCCCTGGGCGTCCTCGGCGTCGGGATTGTACGGGTAGTGGATCAGGCGCAACTGGCTGGGCGGCCGGGTCACGTCCTTGAGGAAGTGTTCCTCGGGCAGCCCCAGGGCCAGGGCGAAGCCACGCATCAGGGCGCGGCCCACCGCGTAGGCTGTCTGGTAGTAAGCGTAGACCTGCTCACGGAAGCCGGGCAGGTCGGGCCACACGTTGGGCCCTAGCATCGGGGTGCCGGCGATCACCGCGGGATCGTCGGCGGGGAGCTCGAAGGACAGGTCGAAGGCCTCCTTGAGATCGCGCTTGCCCTTCTCGGGAACTTCCTCGCCTTCGGGAACGTAGCCGCGATGGCGGGTGGTGCCGTTGCCGGCGGAAAGGCCGATGTAGTGGCGCATCTTGGCTTCCATCGGCTGGGCGAAGAAGCGCCTGGCCTGATCCAGCAGCCCTCGGCGCGTCTCCTCGCCGATGCCGTGACCGACGACATGGAAGAAGCCCACGTTGCGCGCCGCATCGCCAAGCTGCTCGGCGACGGCCAGACGTTCGCCCTTCTGTTGACTGAAGAGCCCGCTAATGTCGATCACCGGCAGTGACTGGAAATCGCCGGGTTGGCGTTGTGCATGGCTCATGAGCGTTCTCCCTGTTGGGAGTCGAGCCAGCCGCGCCAGCCGCCGAAACGGGTCACGTCCTCGGCCGGGCCATCCGCTTCCAGGGCCCCGGCGGCGCAGATGAAACCGCACTTCCACTGACCGTCTTCCAGTTCGACCTGCCCCAGTCCGAGCGGGGCGGGAATGCCGGCGAGAAAGCTGCCGACGCCGTCGATGGGTAGGCGCCAGACCTCCACCTCGATGGCGGCGCCGTTGGCATCGTCGCGGACCATCGCCGGGCGCGCTGGCGGGCCGCCGGCCAGCGCATACAGGCGGTAGTTCGCGCTGCTGCGGGTCGTGGCGACCTTGATCGCGCCGCGGCGGGTCAACTGGTGATTGAGCGCCAGGCCGTCGAGATGCGCCCCGCACACCACCAGTTCCAGGGTGCCGTCGTGGGCCTCCGGCAAGGCCGGCAGCGGGGCGCGGGCGACGCCGGTGGCGCCCAGCGGCAAGTCGAGGCGGCGCTCCAATGCGCGGCCGAGGCTCAACAGCGTCAGGTCGGCGAAAGCCGGGCCGAACAGCGTGACGCCGAACGGCAACCCGGCGTCGGTGAAGCCGGTGGGCACGGCCAGGGCGCTGTAGTCGAGCAGGTTCATGAAGTTGGTCCAGGTGCCCAGCCGCGAATTGACGGCGACGGGCTCGGCGGCCACCTCGGCCTTGGTGGGATGCGTCACGGTGGTCGGCGCGAGCACGACGTCGACCCCGGCCAGCAGGGCATCGGCCTGGCGCTTGTACTCGGCGAGCTGGTAGCGGGCGTCGAAGGCGTCCACGGCACGCGGCTTGCCGCCGCCCTCGATGACCTGGCGTGTCACCGGATGCAGGGCGTCGGGACGGTTCTCGATCAGCTCGCGTACCGCATGGTAGCGCTCGGCGACCCATGGCCCTTCGTAGAGCAGGCGCGCCGCGGCCAAAAGCGGCGTGCAGTCGAGCTCGACCTTGATGCCGCCCAGCGCCTCGAGAGTGTCGACGGCCCGGCGCATGCCGGCGGTGTAGGCGTCATCGGTCTGCCACTGCGATTCGAGCGGCACGCCGAAGCGAAAGCGCCCCGGCGCCTCGCCGTAGGCCTGGCCGGCCACGGCGAAATCGTGGCGTCGCGACCAGGCGCAGTCGGGATCGTACTCGCCGGCGACACTCAGCACGGCGTTGGCGTCGTCGGCGCTCAGCGCAAAAAGGCTGATGGTGTCCAGGGTAGCGCAGGCCGGTACCACGCCGGCGGTGCTCAGCAGGCCTAGTGTGGGCTTGATACCGAACAGGTTGTTGAAGCACGCCGGTACGCGCCCGGAGCCGGCGGTGTCGGTGCCCAGCGCGAAGCTGACCTGGCCCTGGGCGGTGGTGACCGCCGAGCCGCTGCTCGAGCCGCCGGGAATGCGCTCGCCGTCGAAGGCGTTGCCGGGCACGCCGTAGATGTCTGGGGCGCGCTCGCCGACCAGACCAGTAGCAAACTGATCGAGGTTGGTCTTGCCCAGCGGAATGGCACCGGCCTCGATCAACTGGCGCACCACGAAGGCGGATTCATCCGGTGTGTAGGCATAGGCCGGGCAACCCGCCGTGGTCGGCACACCGGCGAGGTCGATGTTGTCCTTGATGGCAAAGGGGATGCCGTAGAGCGACAGCGTCTGCGGGTCGGTCGCCTCGAGACGTTCGAGATAGGGTTCGAGCTGCTCGCGCGTGAGCCGGGTGATCCAGGCGGGATCAAAGCCACGCGCGTCGGCATCCGCCAGCAGCGTGTCGATCAATTCACGCGGGGTCAGCGCATTGGCGCGATAGCGCGCCAGCAACGAAGCAATGGTCATGTCGACGGCATTCATGCGGAGGTCTCCAGGTTCGCGGTCTGTTCGAGAATCACGATCGGCTGGCCGGGCGCGACGGCGGCCCCTTCGGCCAGCGGCAGGCGCGTGACCTGGCCCGCCTGCTGGGCGAGGATCTCGACCTCCATCTTCATCGACTCGACCAGCGCCACCACCTGGCCGGCCTCGACGTGCTCGCCTTCGGCGACCGTCAGCTTCCACAAGCTGCCGGTGACCGGGCTGTCGATGCCCAGCTCGTCGCTACCCAGTTCCGTGGCCTCGACGGCTTCCGGGGCCTGATCCTCGAAGGTGAACTGGCCGTTGGCGCGCCAGTCGGCCATCTCCTGCTGGAAGGCCGCCTCGCGGCGTTCGCGGAAGTCGCGAATCCGTTCGGCGCGGTCCTCGATATCGGCCTGGTAGTCGGCGAGCCGGAAACGCGTGGTCTCGACCTGGAGCGGATAGCGCCCGTGGGGAAAGTCTCGGCGGATGCGCATCAGCTCGTCGTGGCTGACCTCGAAGAAGCGCAGCTGATCGAAGAAGCGCAAAAGCCAGGGGTTGTCGAAATACTCGGTGCGGCGATAGCGGTTCCACATCTGCAGGGTGCGGCCGACGAACTGGTAGCCGCCGGGACCTTCCATGCCGTAGACGCACAGATAGGCGCCGCCGATGCCCACCGAGTTCTCGGCGGTCCAGGTGCGTGCCGGGTTGTACTTGGTGGTGACCAGACGCTGGGTCGGATCGAGCGGCGTGGCCACCGGCGCGCCGAGGTAGACGTCGCCCAGGCCCATGACCAGATAGCGGGCATTGAAGACGATGTCGCGGACCTGCTCGACGGCATCGAGCCCGTTGATGCGGCGGATGAACTCCAGGTTGCTGGGACACCAGGGCGCATCCGGTCGCACCGAGCGCTGGTACTTGTCGATGGCTTCCTGGCAGGCCGGGTCGTCCCAGGACAGCGGCAGGTGAACGGTGCGCGCCTCGACCTCCAGCGACTCGACGTCGCGCAGCTCAAGCTCGGCGCGCTCGAGATGCGCAAGCAGGGCATCGAGGGCAAGTTCGTCGGGTTCGTAGTGGATCTGCAGCGAGCGGATGCCCGGCGTCAGCTCGCGCAGGCCGGACAGGGAATTCTCCTGCAGCCACAGCATCCAGGCGTGGGCGCGAAAGCGCAGGGCGATGTCGAGCTCCATGGCGCCGAACTCGATGAGCAGGAAGTCGTCGCCGGCACGGCGATAGACGATGCGTTCGCCGCCCGTCTCGGCCGGTACGTCGCGCAGCACCGGGCTGCCGCGATCCTCTTTGAACGCCACGGCGGGCTGCTCGCTCAGGGCCTCGAGCTGGGCCTGCTGGCGCGCTTCCAGTTGCCGGGCAGTGGCCAGATCCAC
The DNA here is from genome assembly GCA_001577635.1 of Halomonadaceae bacterium T82-2. Classification (GTDB taxonomy): domain Bacteria; phylum Pseudomonadota; class Gammaproteobacteria; order Pseudomonadales; family Halomonadaceae; genus Modicisalibacter. Next base: position 10,585 of record LSBP01000033.1, read on the forward strand.
CGGCACGAAGCGAACATGATCGCCGGCGGTGAGCTGGCCGAGTTTCCAGCGTTCGGCGCGCACCACCGTGGCCGGACACACGAAGCCGCCCAGCGAGGGGCCGTCGGGCCCCAGGATCACTGGCATGTCACCGGTGAAGTCGATGGTGCCGAAGGCGTAGGCGTTGTCGTGGATGTTCGACGGGTGCAGGCCGGCCTCGCCGCCATCGGCGCGGGCCCATTCGGGACGCGGGCCGATCAGGCGCACGCCGGTGCGGCTGGAGTTGTAGTGCACTTCCCACTCATGAGCGAAGAAGGTATCGATGTCGCCTTCGGTGAAGAAGTCCGGCGCGCCATGCGGGCCGTAGAGCACGGCAATCTGCCAGACATGGCCATCCTGGCCGCCGAGTTCGGGCCTGAGCGCTTCAGGCAGGGCGCGTGACGCGGTGGGGTCGAGTGCGGGCAGGGCGAGCATGTCGCCGGTGCGCAGGGCGCGCCCGCCATGACCGCCGAACTGGCCCAGCGTGAAGGTGGCTCGGGAGCCGAGATACTTCGGGCAGTCGATGCCGCCACGCACCAGCAGATAGGCGCGCGCGCCGGCACTGGCCTTGCCCAGCGTCAGCGTGGCCCCGGCGGGAACGTCCAGCACCTGCCAGAAGGCCACGGCCTTGCCGTCGAGTTCGGCAGGCAGCTCGCTGCCGGCCAGCACGATCTGGGTGGCGCGGTGAAAGCGCAGCGTGGGGCCGGTGAGGGTGATCTCCAGCCCCGCCGCGTCGGCGGAGTTATCGAGCAGGCGGTTGCCGAGGCGGAACGACCAGTCATCGAAGGGGCCGGAGGGCGGCACACCCACGTCCCAGTGGCCCTGGCGCCCGGGGTAGTCCTGAATCGTGGTCAGCGTGCCGGCACTCAGCACCTCGATGGCCGGCGGCGCCCAGGCGAGATCGGCCAGCCAGCGGGTGTGCAGGTCGGCGTCGCGAAAGCGCGCGTCGCGCAGCACGTGCGACAGCCAGGTACGGTTGGTGGCGATTCCATAGATGCTGGACTGCTCTAGAACTTCAGCCAGACGTTCGCGGGCCGTGTCGCGGTCGTCGGCATGCACGATCACCTTGGCCAGCATGGGGTCGAACAGCGCCGAGACCGTGAGCCCCGCCTCGATGGCGTGGTCGACACGCAGGCCGGGCGTCTCGGGAAACGCGACCTCGGTAAGCAGGCCCGCGCTGGGACGGAAATCGTGACTCGGGTCCTCGGCGTAGAGGCGCGCCTGGATGGCATGGCCAGTGGGCGCGAGATCGCGGGTCAGGGCGTCGAGCGGGGGAAGCTCACCGGCACCGAGGCGGATCATCCATTCGACGATGTCGACGCCCCAGACTTCCTCGGTGACGCCGTGCTCGACCTGCAGGCGGGTGTTGACCTCGAGGAAGTAGAAGCGCTGGCGCTCGGCGTCGTAGATGAACTCCACGGTGCCGGCGTTGCGATAGCCGACCGTTTCGCCCAGGCGCACGGCGGTGGCGTGCAGTTCGCGGCGCACCGTGTCCGGCAGCTCCGGGGCCGGGCACTCCTCGAGCACCTTTTGGTGGCGGCGCTGGGTGGAGCAGTCGCGCTCGCCCAGCGCCACCACCTTGCCCCGGCCGTCGCCGAAGAGCTGCACTTCCAGATGGCGGGCGCGGGCGATATAGGTTTCGAGAAACACCCCGGCGTCGCCGAAGTTGCGCTCGCCGAGGCCGCGCACCGAGTCGAAGGCGCGCCGGAGTTCGGCGTCGTCGGCACACACCTGCATGCCGATGCCGCCACCGCCGGCGGTGGACTTGAGCATCACCGGATAGCCGATGCGTTCGGCCTGGACGAGGGCGTCATCGACGCTGGCGAGCAGCCCGGAACCGGGCACCAGCGGCACGCCGGCGCGTTCGGCGAGTGCTCTGGCCTCGTGCTTCAGGCCGAAGTCACGGATCTGCTCGGCCGTCGGGCCGAGAAACACCAGGCCGGCATCCTCGCAGGCCTGGATGAAATTCGTGTTCTCGGACAGGAAACCGTAGCCGGGATGCACTGCCTCGGCGCCGCTTTTTCTGGCGATGTCGATCAACGTGTCGATGGCCAGGTAGGTGTCGGCGGCGGCACCGTCGCCGAGCGAATAGGCCTCGTCGGCCTGGAAAACATAGGGCGCGTCGCGGTCGGCCTCGGCGTAGACCACCACCGAGGCGATGCCCAGGCGCTTGAGCGTGCGCTGGATGCGGGCGGCGATGGCGCCGCGATTGGCAATCAGGACTTTGCTGAACATGAAAGCGGTCCATGACGTGGCGGGCCGTCCCGCCGGGACTGGTAGCGCCATGGAGTCGTCTCCAAGGCAAAAAAAACGTTGTTATGGGCCGGTAAAAACTGAGCGAGCGCAGCCAGTTTTTCTAGTCCCAGATCAGCAGCTCGATCGGCGTCGGGTTATAGCCGTTGCACGGGTTGTTGAGCTGCGGGCAGTTGGAGATCAGCACCACCACGTCCATCGCGGCGATCATCTCCACGTACTTGCCCGGTGCCGAGATGCCGTCGGCGAAGGTCAGCCCGCCTTCGGCGGTCACCGGCACGTTCATGAAGAAATTGATGTTGTGGGTGATGTCGCGCTTGGTGAGGCCGTACTCGGGATGATTGGCGATGGCCTGCATCCAGTTGTCGCGGCACGAATGCATGTGGCGCTTCTCGAGGTCGTAGCGCACGGTGTTGCTCTCGCTGGCGCAGGCCCCGCCCAGGGTGTCGTGGCGACCGCAGGTGTCGGCGGTGAGGGTCAGCAGCACGTTGCCCTCGTTGGAGAGCAGCCGGGAGCCGGCAGTCAGGTAGACCGCGCCCTGCTCGCGCAGGGTATCCATGGCGCTGTAGCGTTCGGCGGTGTCATGGGCGTTGAAGAACAGCGTGTCGGCGGCCTGGTTGCCTTCCAGATCGAGGATGCGCAGGGTCTGGCCGGCCTGGACGATGCCGATGTAGTGATCGCCGGCCTCGACCGTGGTGCGGCTTGTGGCGTTCTCGGGACGCTTGGTGCTCTCGATGATCATGGGCAGTCTCCCTTACAGGCCGAGATGGTAGAGGCGGTTGTTGGCGAAGCCGCGAGCGTTCTCCGGGCGCGAGCGGTAGCAGACGTCGTCCTCGGTGGGCGCCGGCGCGGTCCCCAGCGCGATATCCACGCCGCGGCGCGGATACTCGGCGCTGGGGTCGAGCGGGTGCGGACAGGTGTGCAGGATCACCAGGGTATCCATTTCCAGGCGCAGCGTGACGCTGGCACCGGGCTGGCAGTGCCCGGGCACGAAGCGCAGCCGGCCCTCGCCGTCGCTCTCCACCCGTGAGAACAGATTGAGATTGGCAGCCATGTCGCGCCGGCCGAGGCCGTACTTGGCCAGTTCGACCAGGAAATTGTCGTAGCCGGTGCGGGTCCACGCGTTGTGAGCCTTTTGATAGCTGACCGGTTGCCAGCCCTTCTGAACCATGTGATGTGGCATGAGGTTGCCGCCCACGCTGTCGTGCCAGCCCAGGTCGTCGTCGACGATCGAGGCGAAGATGCGCCCCATGTCGGAATACAAGCAGTGGCCGCGGGTCAGCTTGAAGGTGTGCTGGGCCTTCAGCGTGTCCGGCAGATTGAGGCGCTCGAGCAGGTTCTCGGGGTTGTAGCACAGCAGGCCGACGTTGGTGTCGGCCTCCTTCGCCGTCAGCGTCAGCGTGGTACCGCGACGTAGACGCAGCGACCAGTGCTGGCCGCCGGGCAGATGCGTGGTGTAGCGCGCATCGTCGTTGGGGGGCATGGGCGTACTCATGTCAGCGTCTCCTGAGTCGTGTGCGTGAGGCGGGTGGTGGCGTCGAGCTGGGCGGAAAGCCCCTCGGGGGGCTGCTGCATCTCGCCGACCGGCAGGTCATAGGTGATGGTGGCGCCATAGGCCTGGGGGGCCTGCGGGTCATGGCGGACCTTGTCGAACACCCACAGTCGGGTGCCGAGCGCGAAGGCTTCCTTGACGTCGTGGGTGATCATGAAGATGGTCAGCTGCTGCTCACGCCACAGCCGGGTGATCAAGGCATGCATGTCCTGGCGAATGCCGGGATCGAGTGCGCCGAACGGCTCGTCGAGCAGCAGGATGCGTGGCTTCATCATCAGCGCCTGGGCGATGGCCAGACGCTGCTGCATGCCGCCGGACAGTTCGTGCGGATACTTGGCCAGCGCGTTCTGCAGGCCGACTTCCTCGAGTCGCGCGACGGCGGCGTCACGCGCCCGGCGACGCGCACTGCCGAACAGCTTGCCCAGCCATGGCGAGCGGGCCAGCTCCTCGGCCATCATCACGTTGCCGAGCACGCTGAGGTGGGGGAACACCGAGTACTTCTGGAACACCACGCCGCGATCCGGGCCGGGTTCGTCGGGCAGCGGCCGGCCGTCCAGCGTCAGGCTGCCGCGGGTGATGCGTTCGGTGCCCAGCAGCAGTTTCAGAAAGGTGGTCTTGCCGCAGCCGGAAGCGCCGACCAGGGTGATGAACTCGCCGACATCGACACGAAACGACAGGCGCTCCAGCACCACCTGGTTGCCGTAGTCCTTCTCCACGCGCCGGGCTTCGAGCAGGCTTCTTGGATGGCTCATGTCTGGTCGCCCTCCTCGGCGTGATACCAGGGAAAGGCGCGTGTCGAGATCAGCACCAGCACCCGGTCGATGACGAAGGCCAGCAGAGTGATCCAGGCCACATAGGGCAGGATCACGTCCATAGAGAGATAGCGGCGCACCAGGAAGATGCGATAGCCCAGGCCTTCCTGGGCGGCGATGGCCTCGGCGGCGATCAGAAACAGCCAGGCGCTGCCCAGCGCCAGGCGGGTCGAGGCGATCAGTCGCGGGGTGAGCTGCGGCAGCAGCACCCGGGTCAGCACCTGCCAGGAACTCGCCCCCAGGGTCTGCGCCTTGATCAGCTGTTCGTCGGGCAGGCGCAGGGCGTGGTTCTGCAGGTCGCGGATCAGAAATGGCGTCACGCCGATGACGATCAACGCGACCTTGGCCATCTCGCCGGTACCGAAGGCGATGAACAGGATCGGCAGGATGGCCATCGGCGGGATCAACGAGATCACCGTCACCAAGGGTGAGAGCTTGGCGCGCACCAGCGGCAGGCCCCCGGTGAACAGGCCAACGAGCAGACCGATCAGGGCGCTGATGGCGATGCCCAGGCCCAGACGTTCGAGACTGGCGAAGGTGTCGTCCCACAACGGAATGGTGCCGGTGCGCACGCTGGCTTTGGTCGCCAGTTGGCCGAAGGTCTCGGCCATGGTGGCGGGCGAGGGCAGCAGGCGGTCGTCGGGATTCTCCGCCAGGCGCGCGTTGGACAAGGCCAGATAGACCATCCCCACGAGCACGAACGGCACCAGCCCCAGCAGCCAGCGGCTGCCCCGGGTCGGTGTGAGGTTGATGAGTCGCTTCATGAGCATGACTCCGTCGGGTGGATGGCGTGCTGCCGGCGCCGCCTGCTTGGCACGAGCTCAGGCGGGCCGGCGATGATGCGAGACGTGGCGGTTTATTGCTGCGACTCGACGTAGGCGTCGGTATAGCGGGGGTCGAAGCGCAGCTTGACGTTGGACTCGTTGCCGAACACGCCCTGGGGCGTTTCGATGCCCACGAAGCCCGGGTTGGGGGCCATTTCGCCGAGCAGGCCGTGCTTGAAGCTGAACTCGGCGACACGCTGCATGGTGGAGAGCAGATCCTCGCTGCGCATCAGTGAGGCGGCCTCGACGGGGTCGGTGTAGAGGTGGGTGGCGGCGAGCTGGTTCCGGTAGCCGGCGAGGTCGGTGCCGGCGGCCTCGGCCATCTGCGAGAGCGCCTGCTCGTCGCCGGCCTCCATCGTCTCCATGACTTCATACCAGGCGCCTACCAGGGCATGGCCGAAATCGGGGTTGGCGGCCAGGGTGTCGGTGTTGACCACCATCATGTCGAGGATTTCGCGGGGGATCTGCTTGGAGGTGTAGACCACGTGGCTGTTGTCCAGTCCGTCGATGGCGCTGAGCTGCGGATTCCAGGTCACCACGGCCTCGATGTCGTCGTTGGGGTAGATGGCGACGATGTCGGCATCCGAGGTGTTGACGGTCTCGATGTCGCGCTCGGTGAGGCCGACGCTCTCCAGGGCCCGGGCCAGGAAGTAGTGGGACACGCTGAACTGCACCAGATTGACCTTGCGACCTTTGATGTCGGCCAGGTCGTCGCTGTCCTTGAGCACGATGCCGTCGTTGCCGTCGGAGTAGTCGTTGATGATCAGCGCGGTGGAATCGACGCCGCTGGCGGCGGGCAGGGTCAGAGCGTCCATGTTGGTCATGGCGCAGCCGTCGACGTTGCCGGAGGTGTACTGGTTGATGGACTCGATGTAGTCGTTGACCTGCACGAGATCGATGTCGATGTCGTACTTGTCGGCCCACTTGTCGATGATGCCCTGGGTGTCGGCATAGCTCCACGGCATCCAGCCGGCATAGATCGACCAGCAGACGCTGAAATGGTCGCGGCTCTGGGCATTCGCCAGAGGTGAGGCCAGCAGGGCCGACAAGGTCAGGACGGGGAGAGTGAGATTGTGCAAGCGCATGAGGCCTCCAATGGTTTGGCGAAAGGCGGGGGTATCGGTGGCAGCCTGTGACACCGTATCCTCCCGGGCTTTTCTCCCGCCGTGTAACCCGTCGTCAGCCATACTCGTTCAGTGCGGCGGGTCGATGGCTCTCGGACCAGTCATCGCATCGGGGTGAGTAGGTGATGCGATCGGAACCCTAGCCATCCATTGGAAACCGAATTGTGTGGCGGCATGGCCGCCGATACCCCTGTTTCTCTCGCTGACACCCGTTACAAAATTCCTGCCAGTCAGGGTAAATATATTACTTTTCAGCTGGTTGCGATATTTCGAGCAGGAATTGTTCCAGACGGGGATTTTTCAGGAGTACCCTTGTGCTGCTTTTTGGTGCAACGCTGATAGTCATTCTCAGCAATGGTGCAGAGTCCATGGAGTGCTATCGGGCAGGGGCTGTGTCGAGCCGCTCGGCGATTCGCCCGGCCTGCTGATATAGCGTCAGGCTCAGACGCTCGAGCATGCCCTGCAGCAGATCGGTGCGTGCGTCGGGCAGCGCCTGGTGCTCCCGGACCGTATCGAGCAGGGTGCGGGCGGCATCGTCCAGCATCGGATACGACCGGCCATCGGCGCAGTGCCGATAGGCCTCGGCCAGGGCCTGCTGGAAATGTCGCCGGGCACGGCGTACCGCCGCGCTGTCGGTATCATCGAGCCACTGGCGCAGGCGCAGGCTGCTGGCACCGAGATCCAGACCGGTAAGGCCCAGCGCGAACAGATGACGTTGATCGTCGGGCAGCATGTCGTCGTGGCGAGCGAGGGCCAGCAGTCGATCGGCGATATGGCCGCTGAAGCGTGTTTCGGCCTCACCCAGCGAGCCCTGGTCGAGCCGACGCAAGTCCTGGGCGATGGCGCCGACCAGGCGCCGCTGCCGCAAGGTGGCGCCAAGTCCGGGAAGCAGGCGGAAGCTCATCACCACGGCACTCAGACCGATGATCACCGCGATCGCGCGGTTGGCGAAGCTATCGAAGGAGAAATCCATGCCATTGCCGGGCATGGTCAGCAGGATATTGAAGATGGTGAAGGCCAGGCAGTAGCCCATGGTACGTGGGTTGCCGGCACCCAGCAGACCGAGGAACAGCGGCGTGCCGAAGAGCATGGCGAGCATCGGATAGCCGTTGGCCTGGGACAGCAGAACGTGGCCGAACAGGAAAGCGCTGGGAATCGCCGCCAGCATGCCCTTGTAGAACATCAGGGTGATTGCCACCGGATTGTCGCGGCTGGCGAAGAATGCCGAGAACAGTGTCCCGAGCAGCATCGCCACCTGGCCGTTCGACCAGTGAGTGAGGATCCAGAAGGTCGCCAGGCAGCCGAACACGATGCCGGCACGCAGCGCGTTGACGCCTGCCGCGAGATGGTCGCGGTGCCAGGACAGTCGGCCGCTGCGGACGTGCTTGCTGCCCGGCGTGACGATCGCCTCGCGCGCATCGAGCATGACGATGGCGTGGCCGAGAATGTCGCGCAGCCCCAGCACCAGCCGTCGCTGCAGGGGCGCCCGTTGGGTCTCGTCGAGTTCCAGGGCCCGATGGCGCAGCGTCTGCAAGCGGCTTCTGGCGGCCGGTACACCCTCGACGTTCTCGGCGTCGCGGAAGCCCCGGGCGCATTCCGTGGCCAGCTCGCGAATATCCGCGTCGAGCGCCTCGTGGCGATCGCGCAGCAGATGATGCATGGCGTGCAGGGTGGCGAAGAAGCGCAGCGTGCGGCGCGTCAGCACGTGGGTGGCGCGGACCCGGCCGTTGCCCTCCGGCCCCTCGTAGCGTGCCGCCTGGCTGTCGGTTTCGAGCTGAGTCAGCGGCGCCAGACTGCCGGTCAGCGAGGTTTGTAGCTCGGTATCGTCGTGGCTCGCCTCGAGGCGTTGGGCGGCCTGCAGGAAGGCCTGATTGATCACCGTGTTGGCCTGGTCGGCGAGGTGATCGCGCACCTTGGAGGGCCAAAGCAGCGAGCTGACCAGGGTCGCGCAGGTCGCCCCCAGGGCCAGTTCGGACAGGCGCGCCACCGCCACGTCGAAGACGCTGGCCGGGTTGCTGCCGGCGATCACCACGATCAGCATCGCCGTCACCGCGGCCATGATGCAGCCATAGGAAAAGTTGTTGCGCAGCAGCGAACTGCCGTAGGTACACAGCATGATCCAGGCGGTCAGGGTGATCAGCGCCGGCACCCGCGCCTGGACGAACAGCGCCATGATCACGGTGCCGGCGACGGCGCCGATGACGGTGCCGCCGATCTGGCAGAGGCCCTTCTCGATCACCATGCCGCTCATCGGCCGGATCTGCAGGAAGGCCGCCGAGATCAGCGCCCAGTAGGGGCGGTCGAGGTTGAACCAGAGCGCCAGATAGAGCGCCAGGAACATCGCCAGGGTCGCCTTGATGGCGAACTTGACCGCACTCGCCGACGGGGTGAGATAGGCCTTGAGAAGGGCAGACATGGCGGTCGGCTCAGCGGTTTTCGTCGACGATGCGTACCGTTGCGGTCATCCCGGCGCTGAGCAGTGTCTCGTCGGGAATGGTGTCGAGCTCGATGCGCACCGGGATGCGCTGAGCGAGGCGTACCCAGCTGAAGGTCGGCTGTACCCGGGGCAGCAGCTCACTGTTGGTGTCGGTGTTGGCGTTGGCGATGCCGCGCCCGATGCCGGCGACGTGGCCGCGCAGTTGCGTATTGCCGCTCATCAGGGTCACCCGTGCCGGGGCGCCGACGTGGATGAACGGCATCTTGGTTTCCTCGAAGTAGCCGGTCACGTAGTAGGAGTTCGAGGCGACCAGCGCCATCACCGGATTGCCGGCGGTCACGTAGTTGCCGGCGTTGAGATGCAAATTGAGGATATGGCCGGCGATCGGGGCTGTCACGGTGGTGCGTTTCAGGTCGAGTCGGGCGCGTTCCAGGTCGGCCCGGGCCTGGCCCAGGTTGGCTTCGGCGACCCGGGTGTTGATGCGGGCGACCTCCTGGTTTTCGGCGCTGATCGCCTGATCGCTCAGATGCTGGCGCCGGGAGGCTTCGTGACGCTTGAGCTCCAGCGTCGCCCGGCGCTGGGCGACCACGGCCTCGGCCTTGTCGACTGCAGCCTGGTAGCGGGCGTCGTTGATGGTGAACAGCACCTCGCCCTTTTTCACGGCGGCGGTGTCCTGCACGGCCAGGGTGTCGACCCAGCCCGAGACGTCCGGGGCGATGGTGATGATGTTGGCGCGAACCCGGCCGTCCCGCGTCCAGGGGGTGTACAGGTAGTAGTGCCACAGCCACAGCCCGGCGGCGACGGCGGCTGCCACGATCAGCAGTGTGACGAGAATGCGGAGCGATCGGCGCATCAGAAGGGCGTCCCTGTCAGCAATGAAGAGGCGAAGGCGATGGCGGCGGTGAGAATGACGAACAGGGCGGCATCGAACCAGGCTTCGTACCAGAGCACCTGCTGGCCGAGGAAGCGGTGCAGCAGGTTGCGTGTCACCACGGCGCAGACGAAGCCCAGCAGCGCGTACAGCAGCAAGGGGCTGAAGTAGATGCCGCCCACGGCGATTTCCTGAAGTCCCATGGCTTCTCCTGGTGTCTTGCCACGTCCTGTGCGCCGGCCCATGGTAGCAAGTGACGGGGCTGCATGCCCCCGTGCAAGCGTTGACAGGGCGCCGCTGTCACGCTTTGTGTCTTCGAGGTCTCCCGCTTATGCTGGACCCGCGTGAATGTCAACGAAGGGTCACGCCCGCCGATCGACAATCAACAATCAAAGGTCTGCAATGGAGGCATATTCCATGACCGTCAAGAAACCGCTTGTCGCTGCCGTTTCCGCTCTTGCGCTGACGACCAGTCTGTCGGCCCTGGCCGCCCCGATGAAGATTGGGGTGCTGGTGCCGCTGACCGGTGACCTGCAGAGCTACGGCGAGCCCGCGCTCAAGGCCACGCAGTTGGCCGCCAAGGAGATCAATGCAGCCGGTGGCGTGATGGGCGAGGATGTCCAGATCGCCAGCGGCGATACCCAGACCTCGCCGCAGCCGGGGGTGTCCGCGGCCCAGAAGCTGGTCAACGTCGAAGGTGTGAGCGGCATCATGGGTGCACTCTCCAGCGGCGTGACCATTCCGGTGGCCCAGAGCGTCTCCAAGCCGGGCAAGATCCCGCAGATCAGCAGTGCCTCCACCTCGCCGGTGATCACGTCGCTCGACGACGGCGACTTCCTGTTCCGCACGGTGCCCTCGGATGCCTTCCAGGGCGTGGCACTGTCGCAGATCACCGCCGACAAGGGCTACAAGACGGTCAGCATCATCTACATCAACAACGACTACGGCAAGGGGCTGGCCGAAGCCTTCACCACCGCGTTCGAGAAGCAGGGCGGCAAGGTCGCCTCGACGGTCGCCTACGAGAAGGGCCAGCCGGCCTATCGCGGCGAGCTGCAGCAGGCCGACAAGGGCGATCCCGAGGCGCTGGTGCTGATCGGCTATCCGGAGAACGGCCAGACCATCCTGCGTCAGGCGTTGGAAGGGGGCTACTTCCGCAACTTCGTGTTCACCGACGGCATGAAGGCCCCGGAGCTGGTCGAGAACCTGGGCGCCGAGTACCTCAACGGCTCGGTGGGTACGGTGCCGCAGGCCCGCGACGACTCCCCCGGGGCGCAGCATTTCAGCACCGCCTATGAAGAGGCCTACGGCGCGGTGCCGCCCAAGCCTTACCTGGATACCGCCTATGACGCCTTCTACCTGATGGCGCTGGCCGCCGAGGCCGCCGGCTCCACCGACGGTGTGGCGATCCGCGATCATCTGCGCGAGGTTGCCAACCCGCCGGGCGAGCAGGTCGGTCCCGGCGAGTTCGAGAAGGCGGTGAAGCTGCTCAAGGCGGGCAAGGACATCGACTACGAAGGGGCGTCCGGTTCGGTCAACTTCGACGACAACGGTGACGTGCCCGGTACCTTCGGCGAGTGGACCTTCGAGGACGGCAAGATCGTCACCAAGCGTATCTTCGAGCCGACGATGCCCAAGTAAGCTGCCGTGATGCGGCGGTTGGCGGCATGGGCCGCCAGCCGCTGCCACGCTGCAACGCGAAGCCCCGGCCATGGCCCCATGGCCGGGGCTTTCTGATGGCCTGCAGGCTCAGCCCGCCCGAGAGCGGCACTGAGCCAGCCGCCTATCGGGAACGGCGATCCCGGGCGATCAGGCGGGGCGGCTTTTCGGGGAGCAGCCCCTGCGGGCGCAGGACCAGGATGACCTGCAGCAGCACACCGATCAGCAGCACGCGCAGTGCCGCGCCCTGGGTGGCGTGTTCAGCCGGCAGCATGTCGGTGAACAGCTCGGTGACCGACCAGATGCCCCAGACCACCACCGCACCGAGGATGGCACCGCGGTTGTTGCCGCTGCCCCCGGCGATCAGCATGACCCAGACGATGAAGGTGCCGTAGAGCGGGCGGAAGGCTTCGGGGCTGAGGAAGCCGAAGAAGTGGGCGTACAGCCCGCCGCCCAGGCCCATGATTGCCGAGCCGAGCACGAACGCCTGGAGGCGGAAGTTGGCGATGTCCTTGCCGGCCGCCGCGGTGGCCGGCTCGTTCTCGCGGATCGCGCGCAGCACGCGGCCCCAGGGCGAAGCGTAGGCACGCTCGACCAGGAAGTAGACGCCGACCACGAAGACCACCACTACCAGCAGGTAGCCCAGCGGTGTGTCCAGCGGAGTGCCCTGTAGCGGCCGCGGAATGCCGGCGATACCGCGCACGCCGTTGGAGAGCCAGTCCTCGTTCTTGATGAACAGGCGAATCATCTCGGCGATGCCGATCGAGGCGATCGCCAGATAGTCGGTGCGCAGGCGCGCGGTGATCAGGCCGATGATCACGCCGATGATCGTCGAGGCGATCACGGCGCCCCCCAGGCCTACCAGGAAGGGCAGGCCGAAGCCCCCCAGATAGGCGGGGCTGCCGGGGGTGGTGAGGATGGCGCTGGTGTAGGCGCCCACCGCGAAGAAGCCGGCGATACCGATATTGAACTGGCCCGTGAAGCCCCACTGCATGTTGAGCCCCAGGGCGAGCACGGCATAGACCCCGGCGAAGGTCAGAAACGAGACGAGATAGGACGCGATGCCGGTGAGTTCCATCAGACTGTCCCCTTGAAGATGCCCTGCGGGCGCAGGATGAGCATGCCGACCATGATCGCGAAGGCCACGGCGGGCTTGTAGGCGGCGGGGATGATCAGCGTCGACATCTCCATGGAGACGCCGATGATCATGCCGCCGGCGATCGCGCCGTAGGGCCGGCCGATGCCGCCGAGGATGGTGGCGGCGAAGACCGGCAGCAGGGCGCTCCAGCCCATCACCGGGTGCAGGCGCGTATCGATGCCCAGGAACACCCCGGCCGCCGCGGCCAGGGCGCCGCCGATCACCCAGGTGACCATGATCACCCGTTCGGCGGGGATGCCCGAGACCAGCGCCAGGTCCATATTGTCGGACATGGCGCGCATGGCCTTGCCCAGCCGGGTGCGGGTCAGGAACAGGTGCACCGCCATCACCAGCCCCAGCGAGATCAGCACGATCCACAGGTGATCGGGCTTGAGGCGGATGCCGCCCAGCCAGTCGAGGCGCCAGGGGAACTGGATGCCGGTAGTGTAGCTCTGGTTGTCGGAGCCCCAGATCAGCTGCACCAGGCTGCGCAGGATCAGCGCCATGCCGAACGAGGCGATCAGCAGGATCACCGGCTGGGTGCGGCGAATGCGCCGATAGAGCACCTGGTCGATGAATACCGCGACCACCGCCATGCCGACCATCGCCGCGGGCAGTGCCCACCAGGCGCTGAGTCCGAAGGCGGAAATGAAGGTCAGGCCCAGGTAGGCGCCTAGTGTCATGAAATCGCCGTGGGCGAAGTGGGCAAAGCGCAGGATGCCGAAGATCATCGACACGCCGATGGCGCCCATGGTCAGCACGCTGCCCAGCACCAGGCCGTAGACGAGCAGTTGCAGGATATCGGTCATCTCAGCCCCCCAGGAACATTTCAGCGACTTCCGGATCGGCCAGGAGGTTGGGACCGGTGTCTTCGTGACGGTTGCGGCCGGTGGCCAGTACATAGCCGCGATCGGCGATGGCCAGGGCCTGCTTGGCGTTCTGCTCGACCATCAGCACGCCGATGCCCTGGGCATTGATCTCCTTGATGCGCTCGAAGGTCTCGTCGATCAGCAGCGGCGAAAGCCCGGCGGTGGGCTCGTCGAGCATCAGCAGTTCGGGGTCGATCATCAGCGCGCGGCCCATGGCGACCATCTGACGCTCGCCGCCGGACATCAGCCCGGCCTGCTGGCGACGCCGCTCGGCGAGCTTGGGAAACAGCGTGTAGACCTTGTCGAGGCGCTTCGAAAGATCACCCTTCATCAGGTAGGCGCCCATCTCGAGATTCTCGCGGACCGTCATCGAGGGGAAGACGTTCTTCTCCTGGGGCACGTAGGCGATACCGCGCCGGACCATCTGTTCCGGCTTGGCGTTGGTGATCGGCTCGCCCTTGTAGAGGACGTCGCCGGCACGGATGCGCAGCAGGCCGAAGACCGCCTTCATCGCCGTGGACTTGCCGGCGCCGTTGGGGCCGACGATCACCACGATCTCGTCGGTCTCCACGCGCAGGTTGGTACCCTGGAGAATATCGACGCCGCCGTAGCCGCCATAGAGGTCCCGGGCTTCGAGAAGACTGGTCATGAGGCATCTCCCTGGTTCGAAGGCCGGGCGTTCTCGCCCATCTGCCCGCTCATGCCGCCGCCGAGATAGGCCTCGCGGACCTGTTCATTGCGGCGCAGGTCGGTCATGGCGCCGGAGGCGATCAGTTCGCCGTTGGCCATCACGTGGACCGGGTCGCACAGCGCCGAGATCAGGTCCATGTCGTGCTCGATCACGCAGAAGGTGTAGCCGCGCTCGCGATTCAGGCGCTGGATCGCCTCGCGGATCTTGCCCAGCAGGGTGCGGTTGACCCCGGCGCCGGGCTCGTCGAGCAGGACCATCCGGGCATCGGTCATCATGGTGCGCCCCAGGTCGAGCAGCTTTTTTTGGCCACCCGAGAGGTTGCCGGCCAGCTCGTCGGCGACATGGGTGATCTCCAGAAAGTCGAGCACGTCGTCGACTTTGTCGAGCACCGCGCTGTCCTCCTGCTTGACCCGGCCCCAGCGCAGCCAGGCGTTGAACAGGTTCTCACCGCTCTGACCGGGCGGCACGACCATGAGATTTTCGCGCACGGTCATGCGCGAGAACTCGTGGGGGATCTGGAAGGTGCGGACCAGGCCGAGATGAAACAGCTTGTGCGGCGGCAGGCCGGTGATGTCGCGGCCGTCCAGCAGCACGCGGCCTTCGCTGGGGGGAAAGAGTCCGGCGACCATGTTGAACAGGGTGCTCTTGCCGGCACCGTTGGGGCCGATCAGGCCGGTGATGCTGCCCTCGGCAACCTCGAGCGAGACCCCTCGCACTGCCTGTATGCCGCCGAACGTCTTGGAGACGTTGTCGATCTGAATCAAGGAGAAGCTCCTCGCAAGCGTCCTCTTTCCGGGGCGGCGCGGGCGGTGAAACGGCGTTCACGGATGCCGGCCCGGCGATGGAGTTGTGATTGTGATGGGCCCGGGCCATCGGAGGCGGGGCGGGGATCGCCACGGGCCGTATGAGGGTGACCTTACAGGGGCTTGACCTCGCCGGACAAGCGCCGCCACCGATGGCCTTTAAACGGTTGCACCGCGCGCGATGGCGTGGGCGGCCGTCGACAGCCCCGGGCATGACAAGGCATGTTGCACTGCAACAAGGGGTCTGCTATGTTGCACTGCAACGAAGGCCGAAACCTTCGAGGTCAGCCCACCACGACGGAGGTCCTATCATGGCTACCAACACCCAGAACGCATTCGATCAGGTCAACAAGCAGTTCGAGACTTTCTATACCGGCCCGGCGCGCGCTTACGCCGCCATGGCCATGGATTACACGGAGCAGCTGGTCAACACCCAGATGAGCTTCACCAAGGCCTATGTCGACGCCGGCTTCGCCCAGACGCGCGCCATGCTCGACGTGCGTGATGCCGAAGGCTTCCGCAGCTACGTCGAGGAACAGCAGAAGGTCGTCAAGGATCTGGGCGAGCGCCTGAAGGGCGATGCCGAGAAGGTCGTTGCCCTTAACCAGGACTTCGCCAAGCAGAGCCAGCAGCTGGTCGAGGAAAACCTCAAGACCGCCAGCAAGACGGCGGGCCAGACGAAGTAAGCGTCGCTTCGGCGTCGTATCCGGGCCGGCGACTCCTGTCGCCGGCCTTTTTTTGTCTTGCCGTTTTGTCGTGCCGTTTTGTCGTGCCGCGTCAGGGGCGTGGCGTCGTGCCTTCGCGGCGCGCCCACCACCGGCCGGGCAGACGCACGTTGATCACCGCCAGGCCCGCTACCACCAGTAGTCCGCCGATGAGCTTGTTGGCTCCCAGCGGGTCGCCCAGCAGCCACATGCCCAGCAGCACGGCGAAGACCGGCATCAGCAGCGACAGCGGCACGACGCGGCTGACCGGATGCTTCTGCAGCAGCCGATACCACACCCCATAGGCGACGATCGACGACATCACGGCGGTATAGAAGACGGCACCCCAGCCGCTCCAGCCGGCGTTGCCCAGCGCCGCCCATTGCGCATCCTCGAAGAGCCAGGACCCCAGCCCCACCTGGGGAATGGCGAACAGCGCGATCCAGCCGGCCAGGGTCAGCGGCGGGATGGGGGGCGCCACCTTGATGATCAGGTTCGACACTGCCCAGAAGAAGGCGCTGGCCAGCAGCAGGGTGGTGGGCAGCGGCGCCGGCAGGGAGGGCCCGCCGGCCAGCACCACCACGCCGCTGAAGGACATTGCCAGGCCCAGCCAGCGGCGCAGGTCAAGCCGGTCTCTAAGGAAGGCGGCGGCCAGCAGGGTCGCGAAGGGCGTACCCATCTGCACCAGCAGTGCGCCGGTGCCGGCCTCGGCCTGGCCGAGCCCCAGAAACAGCAGCGGGAAATGCAGACCACCGAAGGTTACCGACAGCAGCAGCAGCCAGGGCAGCTGGCGGCGGTTGAAGCGGGTGAAGGGCACCAGCAGGGCCGCGACCAGCGAAAAGCGCAACGTCATCAGCAACAGGGGCGGCATGTCCGCCACCCCGACCTTGATGACGATGATGTTGAGGGCCCAGATGACAATTACGGTCAATCCGAGCAGAAGGTCGCGTAGGGGCACGAATTCATCCTTGAATGGCGGTCAGGTAACCTGAGGGAAAACCGATAGAGCAGTATAAAGAAGGGGGGCGGAGGCTGCGAGGCGCCTTCGATGCGCATAATGGAAGACGGGAGGCTGTGATGCCGCGACGAGGAGTGGTTTTCGCGCTCTGGTGCGGGCTCGCCGTGCTGGGCGTGCTGACAGGGTGGGCAGGGGTGCAGGCCGGCGACCTGGAACAGCGGACTCTGGTCATTGTCAGTGGCGATCGGCGGCAGGCGATTCAGGCGGAAATCGCCCGGCGCCCGGCCGACAGGGCCCGGGGCCTGATGGAGCGAGAGCGGCTGCCCGCCGGCGCCGGCATGCTGTTTCTCTTCCCTCGCGAGCAATCCGCCACGGGCGCCTTCTGGATGTTCAACACCCGCATTCCGTTGTCGATCGCCTTCATCGATACCCAGGGCGTCATCCGCGCCATCCGGCGAATGGTCCCCTGTGCCAGCGAGCGACCTGCCGACTGCCCGCGCTATCCCGCGGGGGTCCCGTTTCGCATGGCACTGGAGGTCAACGCCGGGTTCTTCGCGCGCCATGGCATCACGGTGGGGGATCGGCTGTTGCCGACCTCGCTGCCCTGACGGTCGGGGTGACTCAGCCCAGGCGCTGGGCGATTTCGCGCCACAGGGCGGCATAGGCCCGACTGCCGGCGCAGCGCGGGGCGAAGGCGTTCACCGGGGCGCGCTCCAGCCCCATGCGCTCGATGGCGCTGGCATTGGGGATGGTCGTGGACAACCGGGTGGGCCAGTGTTCGCCGAGGTCGTCCACGATTTCCCGGTGCAGCTTGCGGCGGCGGTCGGCGAGGGTCACGAAGGGCCAGACCGGGCAGTCCTGATTGGCGTCGTCCAGGTAGTGGCGCAGCTGGTCGAGGGTGCGTTGCGAGAGCGTGGTGGGGATCACCGGCACGAGCAGGGCGTCGACACTCGAGACGATCTGTTCGGCCAGCGTCGACAGGCTGGGCGGGCAGTCGAGGATGATCAGGTCGTAGTCGTCATGCACGGGCTGGAGCATGCGGCGCAGGCGGCTGGGCTTGCGGTCTTCCAGCAGCTGTTCCATCGCCCGCGAGCCGATAGCGGCCGGCAGCAGATCGAGCCCCTCGACGCCGGTGTTGCGAATCACCTTGTCGAGCGCCGCCTTGCCCTTGACCAGCTTGCCCACGCCGCCGCGTACCTTGGGCTTGGCGCGCAGATAGAAGGTGGTCGCCGCCTGGGGGTCGAGATCCCAGAGCAGCACGCGACGGCCGTCACGGCAGGCCTCGGCGGCGAGATTGACGGCGGAGGCGGTCTTGCCCACGCCGCCCTTGATGCTGTAGAGCGCCAGCATCTTCATGGCGGGCTCCCACGGTTCGGCCGTCTGAAAGGGCGCCTTAGTCTAGCAGCGATGGTGGCCGGCCGCGTGACGGTTCGATGACAGCCGTGGGCATATTGCCAGGCTGTCATTCATTCGATAGCGCTTTACAATGATGGCTGGATCGATACACGCCCGCGCCCACCGTGCCGGGCGTGCCTCGGCGGGCAGCCACGAGCTGCGCGCCGCGGGTCCTTATCCTCCGGACCTGCATGCGGGGAAGCCGCCCGGCTTCATGATAACCAATAACGTAGCCAGACCCGGCCCGCGGGCTGGCGCATGCAAGGAATCACGACATGCTGACACGCCGCTTTACCGGATTCACCGCTGCCCTTGCGGGGGCCGCCCTGCTGTGCACCGCGTTGACCGCACAGGCCCGCGAATATTCCGTCTCCACCGTGCTTTCGAATGCCTTCCCCTGGGGGCAGGCCGCCGACAAGTGGGCCGAGCTGGTCAAGGAACGCTCCGACGGGCGCATCACGTTGCGCGTCTATCCCAACTCGCAGCTGGTCAACGGCGACCAGACCCGCGAATTCTCGGCCATGCGCCAGGGGCTGATCGACATGGCGGTGGGCTCGACCATCAACTGGTCGCCGCAGGTCCCGCAGCTCAACCTGTTCTCGCTGCCGTTTCTGATGCCCGATTATGACGCTGTCGACGCGGTCACCGGCGGCAAGGCCGGTGAGATGGTCTTCGACGCCATCGAATCGCGCGGCGTGATCCCGCTGGCCTGGGGCGAGAACGGCTTCCGCGAACTGTCCAATTCCAAGTTGCCGATCAATGAGCCCGAGGATCTCGACGGCCTGAAGATCCGCGTGGTCGGCTCACCGCTGTTCCACGACACCTTCACCGCGCTGGGCGCCAACCCCACCCAGATGAGCTGGGCCGACGCCAAGCCGGCGCTGACCACCGGGGCGGTGGACGGCCAGGAGAATCCGCTGTCGGTGTTCGACGTGGCGCGCATCGATCAGGTAGGGCAGAAGTACCTGACGCTGTGGCACTACATGAACGATCCGCTGATCTTCGCCGTCAATCGCAACGTCTGGCAGCAGTTCCCCGAAAAGGACCGCGAGCTGCTGCGTCAGGCCGCCAAGGACGCCGGTGCCTGGGAGATCGAGAAATCGCGCGGCGAGCGTGACGATCGGCTGGCAGCGATCAAGGAGCGCGGTGTCGAGGTCGTCGAGCTCGACGACGCCCAGCACCAGGCCTTCGTCGACGCCACCCGCAGCGTCTATGACACCTGGACGCCGAAGATCGGCGAGGCGCTGGTCGAGACGGCACGCCAGGCCGCCGAAAACCGCTGAGCGGCAAGTGTCGCCAACCCGCAAGCCCCGTCGGCCGGCCGAGGTGCCGGCCGACACACGATGAGGTCAACATGAAACCGCAACCGGATGCGCGACTCGAGCGCGTTCTGGCCACGCTTGCCCTGGTGGTGATCGCCCTGATCAGTTTCGCCAACGTGGTGGTGCGCTACGTCACCGATGCCTCCTTCGCCTTCACCGAGGAGATCTCGGTTTTCCTGCTGGTGGTTGTGACCTTCGCCGGGGCGGCGGTGGCGCTGCGCCGCAACGGTCACATTCGCATCGGCCTCGTCGAGCGTGCCCTGCCGCCCGGACCGCGCCGTGTGCTGATTGCGCTGCAGGGCCTCGCCGGGCTGGTGGTGCTGGGGCTGATCACCGGTTACGGCGCGCAGATGGCCTGGCAGGAGTATCACTGGCAGTCGCTGTCGCCGGGGCTCGGCGTGCCGCAGTGGTGGTACCTGGTGTGGCTGCCGCTGCTGTCGCTCGCGATGCTCGTGCGACTGGTCCAGCAGACTCTCGATCGGCTGCGCGGAGGGCTCGACGATGAGTCCTGATTTCCTGATGATCGGCAGCTTCGGGCTGCTGTTGCTGGCCGGCGTGCCGGTGGCCTTCGCGCTGGGCCTGGCCGGGGCGGTGGGCATCGTCACCGGGCTCTCGCCGGACATGCTGGCGGCACTGGGTACCAACACCTACAACAGCATCGCCAAGTACCCGTTGATCGCCATTCCGCTGTTCATCCTCACCGGCCTGATCTTCGAGCGCGCCGGGGTCGCCGCGCGGCTGGTGCGCTTCGCCCAGGCGCTGATCGGCCCGCGCCACGGCGGGCTGGCGCTGGTCGCGGTGCTGGTCTGCCTGATCATGGGCGGGATGAGCGGCTCGGGACCGGCGGATGCCGCGGCGGTGGCGATGGTGATGCTGCCCAGCATGACCCGTGCCGGCTACCCCAGGCCATTCTCGGCGACGCTGATTGCCGCCTCGGCATCCACCGCGATCCTGATCCCGCCGTCGGTGGCGCTGATTCTCTACTCGATCGTGGTGCCGGGCGTCGATCTGCGTGCGCTGTTCGCCGCCGGGCTATTCCCCGGCATTTTGGCCGGCGTGGCGCTGCTGCTGCCGGCGTTCTGGCTGTCGCGGCGCCATGGCTGGGAGGCACCCTCTGAGGTCGAACGGCCGGCGCTGGGCGAGAGCTTTCGCCAGGCGATCCCCGCACTGTTCGCCCCGGTGCTGATCCTCGGCGGGCTGCGCAGCGGCCTGTTCACGCCCACCGAGGCCGCCGTCGCGGCGGTGGCCTACGGCGTGGTGGTGGGGCTGTTCCTGACCCGTGAGCTCGACTGGCGCGAACTCTGGCGACTGGTCGGCGAGGCGGCGACGATCTCCGGGGTGGTGATGCTGATCATCGCCCTGGCGGGGATCTTCGCCTGGGCGGGCACCATGCTGGGGACGTTCCGGCATCTCGCCGAGTGGCTGATCACGCTATCCGACAACGGCGCGGTACTGCTCACCCTGATCATGATTGCGGTGCTGCTCGCCGGCATGCTGCTGGATGCGATCTCGATCTACCTGATCCTGATGCCGATCCTCATTCCGGTGATGCAGCACTTCGGCTGGAATCCGGTGTGGTTCGGCATTCTGCTGGCGATGAACATCGCCATCGGCCAGTACACGCCGCCGGTGGCGGTCAACCTGATGGTCACCACCGAGGTGGCGGGCATCCGCCTCGAGCAGACCCTGGGCTGGGCGCTGGTGTTCGTGGCGGCGATGGCTATAGCGTTGCTGCTGGTGGCGCTGTTTCCGCCGATCGCGCTGTGGTTGCCGGGGGTGTTGGGCTACAACGTCTGAGCGTCGGAAAAGGTAGAAAGGAGAGGGCGGCGACCGGAGACGGTCGCCGCCTTTGCGTGAGAACGCCTGAGGAGAGTCAGTCCCGGGGCTCGATCAGCCCCTGCTCGCGGGCCATGGCATAGGCGGCCTTGGGGCCGGTCCACAGCGAGGGCAGCAGCACCAGCGACACCGGGATCGCGGTGATCACGATGAACTGCTGCAGCACGCTGATCTGCCCCGAGCCC
>LSBP01000051.1 GCA_001577635.1 Halomonadaceae bacterium T82-2
AAGCTGGCACGCATCGCCTTTTCACTGATGAAGCATGAGACGGGATATCGCCCTCCAAGCCCCATCAAGGCTTGACGGGCAACATAGAATCTCCCACAGGGAGGCCCTGGGGCCCGGGACCGGGGGTTGTGGGAGGGGATTCATCCCCGACGGCGGTGCCGCTGTGGCCAAGGGCATCGCGACTGGAGTCGCTCCCGCAAGAGGTAACGCGGTGCTTGAGCCCGGCATTCTTCGAACTATGACCAAAGTCTAAAGGCGTTTTGTCTGTTCTTGATTGATCCTATGTCGGACATAACCTGAATCGAGTCCTACAACGCAGGCCGTCCGACATGAGCCAAGCCAGCGCCAGTACATCCCGTTCGTCGCGTCCCGATATCGCCGAGGCCCTCGCCGAGGCGATCTTCGGCGGCGAGTACGCGCCGGGCGATTTCGTGCCCAAGGAGCTGGATCTCTGCGCGCAGTTCGGGGTCAGCCGCAGCACCGTGCGCAGCGCCCTGCAGACGCTGGTCGCTGCCGGGTTGCTCAAGCGTATCTCGGGGCAGGGAACCCGGGTTCGCGAACTGCAGGACTGGCACCTGCTGGACCCCCAGGTAAGCGCCTGGATGGCGCGCTTCGCCCAGCCCAATCCACGCATCCAGCGCGAGATCTTCGCCTTCCGTGTCGCCGTCGAGCCGTTCGTGGCCCGGCTGGCCGCGGAAAACGCCACGGCCGCCGATCTGCTGGCGATCGAGACGGCCTACGAGGGCATGATCCGCGCACTCGGCAGCGAGGATCTGCACTGGCAGGGCCACAGTCACAACGAATACGACGTGGCCTTCCACGAGGCGATCTTCGATGCCTCGCACAATCTGGTCTGGGCGCAGCTGAGCCATGTGCTCAAGCCGGCCATCTCGCTGGTGGTCGAGCGTTCCAACCACAGCGCCCACGAACTCAACGACAGCATGGAGCGCCACCGTCGCGTGATGGAGGCGATCCGGCTGCGCCAACCCGAACAGGCCGCACAGGCGGCGCTGGCGGTCCTCGACCGTACCGGGCGGGATCTGGGCCTGAACGGCCTGACCCGCGAATTCCCCGTTCTCGAACCTCAAACAACAAGCGATCAAGAGGATACTCACGCATGATGTCACGCACTCCGCTCAAGACGCTCACCGCCGCGATTCTGGCGGCTACCGCCGTCAGCGCTCAGGCTGCCGAGTACGACTGGACCTTCCAGACGTCCGAAACCGCGGGCGAGCCGCAGTTCGAAATGAAGAAGCAGTGGGCCGAGAACGTCGAGAAGATGTCCGACGGCCGGATCCACATCGAGATCCTGCCCGTGGGCTCCGTCGTCCAGGCCAACCAGACGCTGCAGGCCGTCAAGTCCGGTATCCTGCAGGGCCACCTGACCGACCCCAGCTACTTCACCGGCCAGAACCCGGCGTTCGGCATGATCGGTAACCTGGTCGGCGCCTGGAGCGATCCCTACAACTTCCTCGACTACATGAACAACGGTGGCGGGGAGAAGATCTACAACGAGCTGGTCGAGCCCTACGGCCTGCACCTGATCGGCGCGGCGGCCACCGGCCTGGAGTCACTGCCGTCCTCGAAGCCGATTCACTCGGTCGATGACCTCAAGGGCCTGAAGCTGCGTGCCCCGGAAGGCATGGTCTACAACATCTTCGAGAAGGCGGGCGCCACGCCGGTCAACCTGCCGGGCTCCGAGGTCTACACCTCGCTCGAGAAGGGCGTGATCGACGCTGCGGACTACACCGTGTTCGCCACCAACCAGGCGCAGGGTCTGCACGAGTTCGCCAACTATCCGCTGTACCCGGGCTTCCACTCGCTGCCGATGGTCTCCGTGTCCATCAACAAGCAGATCTGGGACGGCCTGCCGGGCGACCTCAAGGCGATCCTTTCCACCTCCGTCGACGCCATGGCCTACAAGATGGTCGGCGAGCTGAAGACGCGCGACCTCGAGGCGGTGCGTGAAGCACGCAAGGATCCGGACATCCACATCATCGACCTGCCGGCCGACGAGCGTGCCAAGTTCCGCAGCATCGCCAAGGAAGAGTGGCAGAAGTGGGCGGACAAGAACGACATCACCAAGGAGTTCTACAAGTCCGTGGTCAGCTACCTGCAGAACCACAACCTGCTGAAGGCGGAAGACGGCGCGGCAGACGCCGAGAAGACCGCCGACAAGTCCTGATCGCGGCCTGCCGCGACAGTGCGACAGCGACGGGGCCTGCGGGCCTCGTCGTTCGTCATGACGCACCCTGACGCTTTTATCGTGCAGAGGAAATCCCATGTCATCCCCATCCCGTAACGACGAACGGGCCGAGGCGCATGCCGCCGAGCCCGAGTCGGCGCCGGACGAGGCGCGCAGCGCCTTCGACCGCGGCGTGCTGTGGTGCGCCCGCGGTGCCGCCTGGCTGGTCTTCGTCGCCA
>LSBP01000010.1 GCA_001577635.1 Halomonadaceae bacterium T82-2
TCTGAAAACTGTCTGCGCTCGGCCATACTGCGTTAAAAATCAGCTCAAAATGCTCATTTACACCCCGTAAACTCCGCTTTTTCGCTGATTTTTGCCTTGCCTGACCTTCGCTCGTCGACTTTTCAGACAGTGCCTATGAAAGAGAACAGGAGAGATGCCGACATGGCCAGGATTCTGTTGATTGCAGGGGACTTCGTCGAGGACTACGAGATCATGGTGCCGTTCCAGGCGCTGCAGGCGATGGAGCACACGGTGCATGCCATCTGCCCCGACAAGCGCGAGGGCGACAGTGTGAGGACCGCCATCCATGACTTCGAGGGGGATCAGACCTACAGCGAGAAGCCCGGGCACGCCTTCACCCTCAACGCCACCTTTGCCGAGAGCGATCCCGCCGAGTATGACGCCCTGGTGATTCCCGGCGGCCGCGCGCCGGAATATCTGCGTCTCGACGAGCGGGTGCTCGAGGTGGTGCGTCACTTCATGGAAGCCGAGAAGCCGGTGGCGGCGATCTGCCACGGCGCCCAGCTATTGGCCGCCGCCGTGTCGCTGGAGGGGCTGCGGGTTTCGGCCTACCCGGCCTGTGCGCCCGAGGTGCGCCTGGCCGGCGGCGACTATGCCGACATCGCCGTGGATCAGGCGGTCACCGACGGCAAGCTGGTCACGGCGCCCGCCTGGCCGGCCCACCCGGAGTGGCTCAAGCAGTTCAACGCCCTGCTGGACTGAGCTCACCTCCCAGACGTTCCCAGACGTTGTTGCTTCGGGCTATCCATTCCGATAGCCCGGTTCCTCGTCCTGTCGGGCTCAGGGACGAATCCGATAGCCGGTGCGGAAGATCCACGCCACGATGCCCAGGCATACCGTCAGGAACAGCAGGATCATCGCCAGACTGGCGGCCACGCTGACATCGGCGCTGCCGAAGAAGCTCCAGCGGAAGCCACTGACGAGATAGACCACCGGGTTGGCCAGGGTCACCGTCTGCCAGAGCGGTGGCAGCATGTCGATGGCGTAGAAGGTGCCACCGAGGAAGGTCAGCGGTGTGATCACCAGCAGCGGCACCAGTTGCAGCTTCTCGAAATTGTCCGCCCAGATACCGATGATGAAGCCGAGCAGGCTGAAGGTGACGGCCGTCAGGCCCAGAAACAGAGCCATCCATACGGGGTGGGCGATCGTCAGCGGCACGAACAGGCTCGCCGTGCCGAGGATCAGCAGCCCCAGGATGATCGACTTGGTGGCCGCCGCCCCGACATAGCCGAGCACGATCTCGAAATGCGATACCGGTGCCGAGAGCAGCTCGTAGATGGTGCCCGAGAACTTGGGAAAGAAGATCGCGAACGAGGCATTGGAAACGCTCTGGGTGAGCAGCATCAGCATGATCAGCCCCGGCACGATGAAGGCGCCGTAGCTGACGCCGTCGATCTGGGTGATGCGTGAGCCGATCGCGCCGCCGAAGACCACGAAGTACAGCGAGGTGGAGAGCACCGGCGAGACGATGCTCTGCAGCAGCGTGCGCCGGGCCCGGGCCATCTCGAAGCGGTAGATGGTGCGAATGGCGTACCAGTTCATGGGCGCTCCTTGACCAGACCGACGAAGATGTCCTCCAGCGAGCTCTGCCGGGTCTGCAGGTCGGTCACCTCGAGACCGGCGGCGTCCACGGCGCGCAGCAGCTCGGGAATGCCGGTGGCGTCCTGCTGGGCGTCGTAGGTATACACCAGCTGCCGGCCCTCGTCGTCGAGGGTCAATCCCCGCCCGGCGAGCGCGTCGGGCAGCGCGGCCAGCGGCGCGGCGAGCTGGAGGGTCAGCTCCTTGCGGCCGAGCTGGCGCATCAGCGCCTGTTTCTCGCGGACCAGGATGATCTCGCCGTTGCTGATCACGCCGATGCGGTCGGCCATCTCCTCGGCTTCCTCGATGTAGTGCGTGGTGAGGATGATGGTCACCCCCGACTCGCGCAGCCGGCGTACCACGTTCCACATGTCGCGCCGCAGCTCCACGTCGACGCCCGCGGTGGGCTCGTCGAGAAACAGGATGCGCGGCTCGTGGGCCAGTGCCTTGGCGATAAGCACGCGCCGTTTCATGCCGCCGGAGAGGGTGATCAGCTTGTTGTTGCGCTTGTCCCACAGCGCCAGGTCCTTGAGTACCCGTTCGATATGCGCGGGATCGGGCGACTTGCCGAACAGTCCGCGGCTGAAGCTGACCGTGTTCCAAACCGTCTCGAAGGCTTCCGAGGTCAGTTCCTGCGGGACCAGGCCGATGGTCGCGCGGGCCGCACGGTAGTCGCGGACGATGTCGTGGCCGTCGGCGATCACCCGGCCGCCGGTGGGGTTGACCAGACCGCAGATGATGCTGATCAAGGTAGTCTTGCCGGCCCCGTTGGGGCCGAGCAGGGCGAAGATCTCGCCGCGCTGGATCTCCAGATCGATCGACTTCAGGGCCTGGTAGCCCGAGGCGTAGGTCTTGTCGAGCTTGTCGATCTGGATGATCGGTGCCTCGTGCGCAGCGGGACTCGCCGCCGAGGGCGTCGGCTGGGTTGCGGTTGGCGTATCGGTCATGGCGTGCATCCGCAGGAGTGGCTCGCCGCCAGGGGCGTGTGACGGCACCTTAGCATATCCGTCTGCCCGGTGAGTGGACGGCTCACGGGTGAGAGCCGTCAGCCGCCGGTGCCGAGCGTCAGCCGCAACGCCTGGAGCCCGTCGAATGCGAGATGCATCTGGCGGGTGAACAACGGATGACCCGTCAGGTGCATGTCCAGCGTGGCTTCGGCACCGCCGTAGTGAACCTCGGCGGCGATACGGGCATCATCGCTGAGTGGCGCCAGCGGGGGGAAGTCGAGCCCGTCCACGGTGACTGCGGTCAAGCCGAGCCCGTCCAGGCGTGCCGCGACGGCTTGCGTCACGCTGGTGTCGTAATAGACATAGAGCCCGCCATAGGCAAGGCCGGCCAGCAGGACGAGCGAGAAAACGAAGCGGCCCATGGCCTTCTCCTTGTCGGTTGTCGCGGCCGGGAGTTATACCACAGGCGAGAACAGGCAGGGTGGCCGCGAAAGCCGACACGCGGCAGTGCGCGGCCGGCCCACCGTGCGGGCTTGCGCAGTCTCGAGGAGGACCCATGCATATTGTTGTGATGACCATCAGGATTTCGCTGCCGGGCTGTCGCTCGCTCAAGGAAAAGCGCCAGCGCATGGGCGGTCTGCATGAGCGTTTCGGGCACAACCCGGCGGTCGCGGTCTGCGAAAGCGGCGCACTCGACAGTCTGGAGACGAGCGAATGGACCTTTGTGGTGACCGGTATCGACGGTCGCCAGGTGGAGTCGCTGTGTCAGGAGATCGAGGACAAGCTCCAGCGCACGGTGGATGGCCGTGTGCTGGAGGTGACCCGGGAACGACTGTAGGGCGCGGGCTTTTGCTTAGTAGCCCGCTCGGGGGTCGATGGCCTCGACGTCCTCGCCGTTGTCCAGTGCGCGGATCAGCTCGGCGACCTGATCGGCGGCGTCGCGTACCGGGGTCGGCGCGGCCATGTGTGGCGTGATGCGCACGCGGGGGTGGCTCCACAGCGGGTTGTCGCGGGGCAGCGGTTCCTCCGTGAAAGCGTCGAGCAGGGCGCCGCGCAGGCGGCCTTCCTTCTCGCCGGGACCGAGGGCGTCGAGCAGCGCGGCCGCGTCGATCAGGCTGCCGCGCCCGGGGTTGATCAGCGTCGCGCCCTCAGGCAACTGTGCCAGTGTCTTTGCGTCGACGATGCCGCGGGTGCTGTCGGTGTCGGGCAGCAGGGTGATCAGGGTGCGTACGCGACCGAGCAGCTCGGGCAGGCCGGCCTCGCCGTGGTGGCAGGTCACGCCGTCGAGCGACTTGGCGGAACGGCTCCAGCCGTGGACGGGAAAGCCGTCCTCGGCCAGCGTGCGGGCGACGTGAGCGCCGATCGCGCCGAGGCCCAGCACGCCCACCGGCCAGTCGGCCTTGTCGGTCAGCGGCTGCTCGTGCCAGGTGGTGTGGCCCTGCTGGGCGAAGTAGCGGTCGAAATCGCGCTGGAAATAGAGCACTCCGAAGCGTACATAGTCGGCCATCAGCGGTGCCATGCCGGCGTCGCGCAACTTGACGATGGGCACGTCGCGGGGCAGGCCGGGATTGGCGAGCAGGGCATCGACACCGGCGCCCAGGTTGATGATGCCCTTGAGACGCGTCTGACCCTCGAACAGCGAGGCGGGTGGCTTCCAGACCGCCAGATAGTCGGCGGGGGTGTCGCCGGGGTCGTCGCTGGTGACGATATCGGCGTCGGGCAGGCGGCGAGCCAGCGCCTCGCGCCAGGTGTCGGCCTCGTCGATGTGAACCAGTACGCGCATTCTCTGTTCTCTCCTTGCCTTGTCCGGCGATGACCGGCGACCGTTCAGTAGACGATCTCCAGCATGGGGGGCGGGGATTCGTTGAGCAAGCGGGCGACCAGCTCCAGGCCGCGATCGAGACGCTCCAGATCGGGCTCGGCGCCGAGGCTCAGGCGCACGCGGCGCGGGGCGGGCGTCTGCTCGACCATGAAGGGCTGCGAGGCGGTGATCGCCACGCCTTCCTGTTCGGCCTGCTGGCGCAGCTCCTCCGCACGCCAGGAGTCGGGCAGGGACAGCCAGACATGGAGACTGGATGCCCGGGAGGCGAAGACATGGCCGTTGAGTCGCTGCGCGGCGAGCTGTTGGCGTTCGGCGAGCAGCTCGCGCTGCTCGCCGGCCAGTGCCTCGACGGTGCCGTCGGCCAGCCAGGCATCGGCGATCTCGAGAATCAGCGGGGTGGCCATCCAGGTCGTGGCGCGCAGGCGGGGCAGGGCATGATGCAGCTGGCCCCGGGGCACCGTGAGATAGCCGGCGCGCAGCCCCGGCACGGTGGCCTTGGTGAGGCTAGTGACATGAAAGCTCTGGCGCGGCAGCCGTGCCGTGAGCGGGGTCAGGCCGGGTGGCTCGAGCAGGGCGTGAACGTCGTCCTCGATCAGCCACACGCCGTGGCGGATCAGCACCTCGGCGATGGCGTCACGCCGCGATTGGCTCATGGTTGCGCCGGTGGGGTTGAGCTGGGTCGGCGTCAGGCAGATGGCGCGGGGGCGGAAACGACGGCAGGCGGTGTCGAGCGCATCGGGCATCATGCCTTCGTCGTCGATGGCGACCCCGCGCAATTGAAAGCCCAGGGTTCGCGACAGGGCGATCAGACCATGATCAGTCAGTGCTTCCGTCAGGACCAGGTCGCCGTGCTGGACCACGGTGGCGACGGCCAGCATCAGCCCGTGGGAGGCGCCGTTGCAGAGAATGCGTTCCTCCACGTCGCCGGGCACGCCGAGCCGGTCGCGCAGCCAGTATCCCGCGCGTTCGCGCTGGTAGGAGAGCCCGGCGATGGGGCGGCTCGCGGAGATTACGTCCGGCGAGGCCTGTTCGGCCAGCGTGACGAGCGTCTCGCGGAAACGCAGGTGATGGGTCGGCGGGCAGACCGGATGGGCGATCGACAGGTCGATCAGGGCGGATTCGGTACGTGGCTCGCCGGTCCGCAGGTACTCCGCCTCGCGGTTGTCATCGAGGGTGTTGATCCAGGTGCCGCTGCCCACGCGGGCCTGGACCAGCCCCATCTTCTCGGCCTGAGCATAGGCGCGTGACACGGTCTGGACACTGACGCCCAGCGCGTCGGCCAACTGCCGATGCGGAGGGAGCCGCGTGCCGGGCGTCAGCTCACCCTGGCGGATGGCTTCGGACAGCGCACGGGCGATGGCCAGGTATTTCGGGCCCTGTGATGACAGGTAGGGCGTCAGATCAATTGTCATGATTCAATAAAGGCTTTGACGGCTGGCTCTACGTTGGTGCTAGTATCAGCGGCAGGACATTGGCAGGTAATTGTCATGATTTCAATAATCCAGTGTCATGACAATCAAAATTGCCAACGAGCTGTTTCAGCGTCCCCTTGACGGCCCGACCCCCGCACTCCCGCTGGAGGGTCGGTTCTGGCGATTTCGTGTTTTGGAACGAGGCACATGATCCAGGTTTCCCTGCCTTTCACTCGTGAGGAATATGCCCAGCGCCTCTGGAAGGTGCGTCAGGCGATGGCCAGTCGCGGCATTGACGTGATGGTCATCAGTGACCCTTCCAACATGGCCTGGTTGACCGGCTACGACGGCTGGTCTTTCTACGTGCATCAGTGCGTGCTGCTCGGACTCGAGGGCGAGCCGGTATGGTACGGGCGTCGGCAGGACAGCAACGGGGCGCTGCGCACCTGCTGGATGGACCCCGAGAACATCACCTACTATCCGGATTACTACGTCCAGAATCCGGACATGCACCCGATGGACTACCTGGCGCAGTCGATCATGCCCGAGCGTGGTTGGCACGAGGGCGTCGTCGGCGTGGAGATGGACAACTATTACTTTTCCGCCAAGGCGCATACCAGCCTGGTCCAGGAACTGCCCCACGCGCGTTTTCAGGATGCCAACTCGCTGGTCAACTGGTGCCGGGCGATCAAGTCGCCGCAGGAAATCGAGTACATGCGCGTCGCGGCGCGCATCGTCGAGGGCATGCATTCGCGCATCCTCGAGATGATCGAGCCGGGACTGGCCAAGAGCAAGCTGGTCTCGGAGATCTATCGCGTGGGTATCGAGGGCTGGACCGATGCCGACGGCAAGGTGTACGGCGGCGACTATCCGGCCATCGTGCCGCTGCTGCCGACCGGCTCCGATGCCGCGGCGCCGCACCTGACCTGGGATGACACGCCGTTCCGCGAGGGCGAGGGGACCTTCTTCGAGATCGCCGGCTGCTTCAAGCGCTATCATTGCCCGCTGTCGCGCACCGTCTTCCTCGGCAAGCCGCCCAAGGAATTCGTGCGTGGCGAGTCGGCCCTGCTCGAGGGTATCGAGAATGGCCTGGCCGTGGCCCGGCCCGGCAATCGCTGTGCCGACATCGCCATGGCGCTGGGCGCGGCCATGGACAAGTACGGCTTCGACCGCGGCGGCGCGCGCTGCGGCTATCCGATCGGTATCAGCTATCCGCCGGACTGGGGCGAGCGAACCATGAGTCTGCGTCCCTCCGACGAGACGATCCTCGAGCCGGGAATGACCTTCCACTTCATGCCCGGCATGTGGATGGACGACTGGGGTCTCGAGATCACCGAAAGCATCCTGATCACCGAAAACGGCGCAGAACCGCTGGCCAACTTCCCGCGCCAGCTGTTCGTCAAGTAAGTCAGCTGTTCGTCAAGCAAGGAGTGGCACCATGACTCAGCGAGCCCGCGACCTGCGGCCGAGCCCGATCTCCGCGACCGTCGACTTCGACGCCGACGGCGTCCAGCACGGCTTTCTCAAGCTGCCGATCTCCAACGACGAGTCGGCCTGGGGCGCGGTAATGATTCCGATCACCGTGGTCGCCAACGGCGAGGGCCCCACGGCGCTGCTCACCGGCGGCAATCACGGTGACGAGTACGAGGGCATCACCGCCCTGATGAAGCTGGCCAGCACCCTCAAGGCCGAGGACGTGCATGGTCGGGTAATCATCGTGCCGATGATGAACGTGCCGGCGGCACAGGCCGGCCGCCGGACCTCACCGATGGATGGCGGCAACCTCAATCGCAGCTTCCCCGGTGATCCCGACGGCGGCGTGACCGAGCAGGTCGCCGACTATTTCACCCGCTACCTGGTGCCGATGATCGACGTGGCGCTGGACCTGCACTCCGGTGGCCGGACCCTGGACATCGTGCCGTTCGCCGCCTCGCACCATCTGGAGAACAAGGACCAGCAACGTCAGGCACTGGCCGGCGCCAAGGCGTTCGGCGCGCCCACGGCGATGATGATGTTCGAGCTGGATGCCGCCAAGCTGTATGACACGGCGGTGGAAAGTCAGGGCAAGATCTTCGTTGCCACCGAGCTGGGCGGCGGCGGCACCACCACGCCGGAGCGCATGGCGATCACCGAGCGTGGCGTACGCAACTTCCTGATCCACTACGGCCTGATCGATGGTGAGCTGGAGGTGCCCGCCGAGCCTCAGGTCTACGTCGACATGCCGGATGCCTCCTGCTACGTGCAGAGCGAGCACACAGGGCTGCTCGAGCTGACCGTGAGCCTTGGCGACCGGGTGGAAAAGGGCCAGATCATCGCCCGCGTCTACGACATGACCCGCACCGGTGCCGAGCCCGTGGTCTATCACGCTCAGCGTGACGGCATGCTGGTGGCGAGGCGCTTTCCGGCGCAGGTCAACATGGGCGACACCATTGCGGTGATCGCCGAGGTGGTGGATTCTCTCGACGGCTGAACGCAGCCTACCGCAAGCGTCCCGGCCGCCACGCCCGGCGGCCGGCCCGATAGTGGACCGGCATGAAGCTAGACCGATACGACCTCAAGATTCTCGATATCCTGGCCAGGGACGGCCGTATCACCAAGTCGCGCCTGGCCGAAGCGATCAATCTCTCGGTCAGCCCCTGCTGGGAGCGGGTGCGCCGCCTCGAGAAGGCCGGCGTCATCGAAGGGTACACGGCGCGGATCAATTCCCGGGTGCTGATCAAGCGCACGCCGGTGTGGGTGCAGATCGAGCTCAAGGCCCACAACGCCGAGAGTTTTCAGCGCTTCGAGAAAGCCATTCGCGAGGAGGCGCTGGTCACCGAGTGCGTCGCTGTCGGTGGCGGCGTCGACTACCTGGTCAAGGTGGAGGCGGACTCGATCGATGCCTACCAGCGCCTGATCGACGACTGGCTGATGTCCGATCTGGGCATCGAGCGCTACTTCACCTACATCGTCACCAAGACCGTCAAGGACGAGGCCCCGCCCCTTACCGTCGACGATGCCGGCTGACTCTGGCCGCGCCGGATCGGTAGCCACTTGGCGTCGCCCGTCGGGGTGATTACGCTATATCCATGAATATGCTGCCTGCCCCTGCCGCGCCCGTCGATGATTACGTAGACCGGCGCGACCAGCCGTTGCGTGATCTCGACGGCCCCCGTGAAATGCCCATCACCCTGGCGCTCAACGATGAGGCGGTGGCCACGCTGCTGGCCACCCCCGAGTCGCTCGAGCCGCTGGCGATCGGCCACGCCTTCACCGCCGGCTGGATCACCCGCGGCGATCAGGTCGCGGACATCACGATTTCGCGGCTGCGCCACGGCCTGCGGGTGCGCCTGGCGGTCCCGGCGCGGCTGGCGCGACAGGCGGCGCGGCGCGCCCCGCGCGAGGCCTCGGTATCCAGCTGCGGTGCCTGCGGTGCCAGCGAGGAGGCCGAGGTAATGGCCGGGCTGACCCGCCTGCCGCCGCGCCCGGTCCTCTCCGGCGAGGCCCTGCGGCATGGCCTGGCGG
The DNA here is from genome assembly GCA_001577635.1 of Halomonadaceae bacterium T82-2. GTDB lineage: Bacteria > Pseudomonadota > Gammaproteobacteria > Pseudomonadales > Halomonadaceae > Modicisalibacter. The sequence goes on from LSBP01000010.1 coordinate 9,285, forward strand.
CGCTCGAGGCGCGGCATTGCCGGGGCCAGCACACCGCCCTGGGGCTGGATGCCCGCGGCGAGGTCGTGGCGCAGGGGCAGGATATCGGCCGCCACAACGCCCTCGATCGGGTGATCGGCGAGAGCCTGCTGAACGACACTCCGCCCGAGGCGGTGCTGGTGTCCAGCCGCTGCAGCCTCGAGCTGGTGCAGAAGACCGTGCGCGCGCGCATTCCCACCCTGGCCACGCTGTCGCTGCCGTCCGCCCTGGCGGTCGAGGTGGCGCGGGCCTGCGAGCTCAATCTGGTGTGCTGCCACCGGGGGAAGCGGCTGGAGCTGTTCAGCGGCCACCTCGATTGAGCCGGCGAGAAAAAACCTCAACTCTTCCCCACATCTCCAAAAAAATACCGCCTTTCCCCCCTGGCTAACAGAAACACGTCGAGCGCCGCCTCCCTTACTCTGGGCAGCAAGCGGGTAGCAATACCCGGAACCCGTTTTTCCGTTTCTGCGGAGGTGCAGGATGAAACTCGACGATCCCCGCCTGTTTCGTCAGTACGCCTATATCGATGGCAAGTGGACCCATGGCGACGCGGGTCGCGAAGAGGCCGTGATCGACCCGGCGACCAACGAGACGCTGGGCCACATTCCGCTGCTCGAGCCGGAGCAGATCCGCGCCGCCGTGGACGCCGCGGATGCCGCCTTCGTGCAGTGGCGGGCGCTGCGCGCCGACGAGCGCTGCGAGCGGCTGCTGGCCTGGTACGACCTGCTGCAGGCCCATCGCGAGGATCTCGCTTACATCATGACCCGCGAGCAGGGCAAGCCGCTGCCCGATGCGCGCGGTGAGGTGGAGTACGGCGCGAGCTTCATCCGCTGGTTCGCCGAGGAAGGCAAGCGCACCTTCGGCCAGACGATTCCCAGCCACATCCCCAATGCCGCCCTGGGTACCCTCAAGGAGCCGGTGGGCGTGGCCGCACTGATCACGCCCTGGAACTTCCCGCTGGCGATGATCACTCGCAAGGCCGCCGCGGCGATGGCAGCGGGCTGCACGGTGGTCGTCAAGCCGGCCGGCGAGACGCCGTTCTCCGCCCTGGCACTGGCCGAGCTGGCCGAGCGGGCCGGTATCCCGGCCGGGGTGTTCAACGTGGTGCTGGGCGATGCGCCGATGGTCTCCGAGATTCTCTGCAAGGAGGAGCGCGTCAAGGCACTGTCGTTCACCGGTTCCACGCCGGTCGGCCGGTTGCTGCTCGAGCAGAGCGCCGGCACGGTCAAGCGCGTCTCGCTGGAGCTGGGCGGCAACGCGCCGTTCATTGTCGGCCCGGATGTCGATCCCAAGGAAGCGGCCTACGCCGCCGTGGCGGCCAAGTTCCAGACCGCCGGACAGGATTGCCTGGCCGCCAACCGCATCCTGGTCCACGAGTCCGTGCACGACGAATTCGTGGCGCACTTCGCCGAGCGCATGCAGGCCTTCACCGTCGGCAACGGCCTGGACGGCGAGGTCGATCTGGGGCCGCTGATTCACCGTCGGGCGGTGGACAAGGCCGCGGCGATCGTCGACGACGCGCTGTCCAAGGGCGCCACGCTGGTTCACGGCGACCAGTCGGCCGCGCCGGGCGACAACTTCTTCATGCCCGTCCTGCTGACCGAGGTCACGGCGGACATGAAGGTCTGGCGCGAGGAAAACTTTGCGCCGGTGGCGGGCATCACCCGCTACAGCACCGATGACGAAGTCATCGAGATGGCCAACGATACCGAGTATGGGCTGTCAGCCTACATCTTCACCCATGACATTCGGCGCATCTGGAAGATCATGCGCGCGCTGAAGAACGGCATGGTGGCGATCAACACGGTGAAGATGACCGGGCCGCCCATCCCCTTCGGGGGGGTAAAGCAGTCGGGCCTGGGCCGCGAGGGCGGCACCGCGGGGATCGAGGAGTATCTCGAGACGAAGTACTACTGCCTCGGCGGGCTGGGTTCCGTTTCCGGCAGTTGATCGAACGCACGACGTTTGACGAACCGTTTATTGCTTTCAGCAAGATGACTTTTTGACAGGAGAGTGCCATGACCACCCATCAGGATCTGATCGATCGCGATCGCAAGGTTACCTTCCATGCGTCCACGCACCTGCGTGACTTCGCCCACGGCAATGCGCCGGGTCGCGTGATCACCGGTGGCAAGGGCATCAACATCGTCGACAAGGACGGCCGCGAGTTCATCGACGGCTTCGCCGGCCTGTACTGCGTCAACATCGGCTACGGCCGCACCGAGGTGGCCGAGGCCATCTACAAGCAGGCGCTGGAGCTGGCCTACTACCACACCTACGTGGGCCACTCCAACGAGCCGCAGATCGCGCTGTCCGAGAAGATCCTCGAGCTGGCCGGCCCGGGCATGTCCAAGGTCTACTACGGCCTCGGCGGCAGCGATGCCAACGAGACCCAGCTGAAGATCGTGCGTTACTACAACAACGTGCTGGGTCGTCCGCAGAAGAAGAAGGTCATCTCGCGGATGCGCGGCTACCACGGCTCCGGCCTGGCCACTGGTTCGCTGACCGGCCTCAAGGCATTCCACGATCAGTTCGATCTGCCGATGACCGGCATCCTGCACACCGAGGCGCCGTACTACTACCATCGTGCCCCCGAACTGGAAGGCATGAGCGAGCGTGAATTCTCCAAGCATTGCGCCGCCAAGCTCGAGGAGCTGATCCTGGCCGAGGGTCCGGATACCGTCGCCGCCTTCATCGGCGAGCCGGTGCTGGGCACCGGGGGCATCGTGCCGCCGCCGGAAGGCTACTGGGACGAGATCCAGACCGTGCTGTCCAAGTACGACGTGCTGCTGATCGCCGACGAGGTGGTCTGTGGCTTCGGCCGTATCGGCAGCGACTTCGGCAGCCATCAGTACGGCATCAAGCCGGACCTGATCACCATCGCCAAGGGGCTGACCAGTGCCTACCAGCCGCTCTCCGGCGTCATCGTCGGCGACAAGGTCTGGCAGGTGCTCGAGCACGGCACCGGCGAGTTCGGCCCGATCGGCCACGGCTGGACCTACTCCGGTCATGCACTGGGCTGTGCGGCCGGCCTGGCCAACCTGGAGATCATCGAGCGCGAAGGGCTGACCCGGAATGCTGCCGAGACCGGCGCCTACCTGCAGCAGAAGATGCAGGAAGCCTTCGGCGAGCACCCGATCGTCGGCAACGTGCGTGGCGTGGGCATGCTCGCGGCACTGGAGTTCTCGCCGGCGGCCGCCAAGCGTGCCCACTTCGATCCGGCCCTGAAGGTCGGGGCGCGCATCAGCTCCGCCGCGCTGGAGGAGAACCTGATCGCCCGTGCCATGCCGCAGGGCGACATCCTCGGCTTCGCGCCGCCGCTGGTCGCCACCCGTGACGATGTCGACGAGATCGTCGCCCGCGCCAAGCGTGCCGTGGACAAGGTCGCCGACGAGCTGACCAAGTCCGGCGATCTGGGCGACGGGGCATAGGTTTGGCTGAAAACGGCCTGCACTCGGCCATACGGCGTTAAAAATCAGCTCAAAATGCTCATTTACAGCTCGTAAACTCCGCTTTTTCGCTGATTTTTGCCTTGTCTGGCCGTCGTTCGCCGAGTTTTCAGGCAACCTATGCTACATAGCCACGGTTGCTATGCTTCACGAAAGACACCGGCCGGTCGGCCGGTAACGACGCCGCAAGTTTCTTGCGGCGTCGTCCTGTCTGGCCCATGCCGTTCAACAAGGAGTCAACGATGACGCAGCCGACGCATGGCGTGACCCTGGCCTCGCTCTATCAGGCCCGGGCGCGCATTGCCGGTCAGGTGACGCGCACCCCGCTGATCCGCTCCCAGGCCCTGTCGCGGCGTTTCGACGCCGAAGTCTTTCTCAAGCTGGAAAACTGCCAGCCCAGTGGGGCCTTCAAGCTGCGGGGCGCGACCAACATGATCCGCGCCCTGCGCGAGCGGGGCGGCGCCGATGCGCTGTCGCGTGGCGTGACCACCGCTTCCACCGGCAACCACGGGCGCGCCGTGGCGCTGGCGGCCTCGCGCCTTGGGGTGCCGGCGATCATCTGCCTGTCGAACCTGGTGCCCGATAACAAGGTGCGGGCCATCGAGGCACTGGGCGCCGAGGTCAGGCGTGTCGGCCGGAGCCAGGATGAAGCCTTCGGCGAGGTCGCGCGGCTGGTCGACGAGGAGGGCATGACGCTGATCCCGCCCTTCGATGACCCGCTGATCGCCAGCGGTCAGGGTACCATCGGGCTGGAGCTGCTCGAGGATCAGCCCGATCTGGACCGGGTGATCGTCGGTCTGTCCGGGGGCGGGCTGCTGGGCGGCATCGGTGCCGCGATCAAGGGGATTCGCCCGGCCACCCGGGTCACCGGCATCAGCCTCAGTCAGGGGGCGGCGATGTGGGAGAGCCTCCAGGCCGGGCATCCGGTCGATGTCGAGGAGGTCGAGAGCCTCGGCGATTCGCTGGGCGGTGGCATCGGCCTGGACAATCGCTGCACCTTCGCGCTGGTTCGTGAGGTCATGGACGATCACTACCAGGTTGCCGAGGCCGCCATCGCGCGCGCCATGGTCGACATGCTGGCCGACGAGAAGATGCTGGTGGAAGGCGCCGCGGCGGTGGGGCTGGCGGCTCTCGACGAGCACGGCCTGGACGTGCGCGGCCAGAAGGTGGCACTGATCGTCTCGGGCAATGGCGTGGCGCTGGAAACCTTTGATCGTGCCCGGGAGCTTGCCGGAACCCGTTGAGCGTGCTGCCCTTCCGGCAGGGCGGCGCGCCCGCGAGAGATACAGTCGAGAACTGAGGACGGATTCATGGAACTCTATCAACGCGATGACATCGAGGCGGCGGTCAGGCTCGACCAGGAGGCCCTGACGGCCGTGGAAAACGGCTTTGCCGCGCTGGGGCGCGGCGAGGTGGTACAGCCGCCGATCCTGTCGATGGCGATCGAGGAGGCCAACGGCGAAGTGGACGTCAAGACGGCGCACATTCGCGGCGCCGAGCGTTTCGCCATCAAGGTCAGCCCCGGTTTCTTCGACAACCCCAAGATCGGCCTGCCGAGTCTCAACGGGCTGATGATGGTGTTTTCCGCCAAAACCGGGCTGGTGGACGCGGTGCTCTTCGACGAGGGCTACCTGACCGCCGTGCGCACCGCGCTGGCCGGCGCGATTGCCGCCAAGCACCTGTCGCGCGAGGCCAGCCGCCGGGTCGCCGTGCTGGGGGCCGGCGAGCAGGCCGAGTTGCAGGTCAGGGCGCTGCAGCTGGTCCGCGACATCGATACCGTCGATGTCTGGGCGCGGCACCGCGAGTCCGCCGAGGCCTATGCCGAGCGCATGCGCGCGCAGGGGCTGAGCGTCAACGTCCACGACTCGGTCAGGGAGGCCTGCGAACAGGCCGACATCATCGTCACCACCACGCCCGCCCGGGAGCCGATTCTCACCGCCCAGGACCTGCCCGAAGGGGTGCATGTCACGGCGATGGGCTCCGACAGCCCGGAAAAGCGTGAGCTCGACGAGGAGGTGATGATCCGTGCCGATGCCTTCGTCTGCGACACCCGCGCGCAGAGCCGGACCAACGGTGAGCTCAAGGCCTTCGTCAAGCCCGGCGAAGACGAGGCCAGTGCGCCGTTCAAGGTCTACGAGCTGGGACAGGCGATCGCCGAGAACCAGCGCCTGCGGGTCTCGGACGCCAGCATCACCGTCTGTGACCTGACCGGCACCGGGGTGCAGGATACCGCGATCGCTGCCTTCGCCCTGCAGCGCCTCGCCGACTGACCCGGTGTTGCAGGTTGCTCGCGATGCTGCCCACCCCGGCCGGGGTGGGCAGCGTCGTTTCGGGCGGCGGTCGCCGCGTCAACCGACGGTCAGGCCGGTGTCCTCGTCCAGGCCCAGGTGGATGTTCATGCACTGCACCGCGGCGCCCGCCGCGCCCTTGCCGAGGTTGTCCAGCCGGGCGACCAGCGCCAGACGCTCCTCGCCGCCGTAGACGAACAGGTCGACCCGGTTGGTGTCGTTGGCGCCCTGCACCTCGAAGAAGCCGTGGTCGAGGCTGGCCTCGTCGGCCAGGGGCATGACGTTGACGAAGGGCTCGTTCGCGTAGTGGCGGGCATAGGCGTCGTGGATCGCGGCACCGTCGGCGCCCGCGGCCAGGCGGTCGACGTGCAGTGGCACGGTGACCGACAGTCCCTTGAGGAAGGGTCCCACCACGGGCGTGAAGACCGGCGCCTGGGCGAGGCCGCCGTGCAGGCGCATCTCCGGCAGGTGCTTGTGGGCCAGGGTCATGGCATAGGGGCGCGGCGCCGCCAGGCGGCCGGGCTCCGCAGCCTCGTATTCGGCGATCAGCTTCTTGCCGCCGCCGCTGTAGCCGGTCAGCGAGAAGGCCGACAGCGGATAGTCGGCGGGCAGCAGTCCGGCCTCGATCAGCGGGCGCACGAGCAGGATGAAGGCGCTGGCATGGCAGCCGGGGTTGGCGATGCGCTTGCTGCGCCGGATGGCCTCGCGCTGGCCGGGGACCAGCTCGGGCAGGCCGTAGGTCCAGCCCTCGGCGGTACGAAAGGCGGTGCTGGCGTCGATCAGGCAGGTGTCGGGATTGTCGAGCAGTTCGACCGCCTGGCGCGAGGCTTCGTCCGGCAGGCACAGGAAGGCCACGTCGGCGGCGTTGAGAAGTCGGGCACGTTCGGCGGTGTCCTTGCGCCGGTCGCTGTCGATGCGCAGCAGCTCGATATCGTCGCGCGCCTCGAGATAGTCGAGCAGGCGCAGGCCGGTGGTCCCTTCCTGCCCATCCACATACACGTTGAACGCCATCGCGGGTCTCTCATTCCAGTCGTCGATCAGGAGGGGCTATTGTGCGGCGTTTACCCCTTGCTTGTCATATGCCAAGGGGCCCTTGTCAGGGCTGTCGCCGTTACGGTGATCGCCAGGGCTGAGCCGTCGACAGGTCTACGAGGGGGCGCTGTTATTGCCATGGGTCCCTTGTCGAGGGTCGCCAAAGCGACCAGTCTGAAGCGACACGCACGCAGTGACAGGAAGCACGGCATGAAACGAGTTCTCGCATTCGATGTATATGGCACCCTGATCGACACCCACGGCGTGGTGGAGTCCCTGCACCAGCACCTGGGCGACAGCGCCGAGGAGTTCTCGCGGCGCTGGCGCGACAAGCAGCTCGAATATGCCTTCCGGCGGGGCCTGATGGGCGCCTTCGCCGACTTCTCGCAATGCACCCGGGATGCCCTGGAATTCGTCGATCGGGCGATGGGCACGCGCCTCGGCGAGACCGACAAGGAGCGGCTGATGGGCGTCTACGGGCGGCTGCCGGCCTTCGATGACGTGGCGCCGGCCCTGTCGCGCATGGCCGAGCTCAACCTCAAGCGGGTCGCGTTCTCCAACGGCAGCCGCCGGGCGGTCGAGGGGCTGCTCGACCAGGCCGGGGTACTCGGGCAGTTCGATGACATCGTCAGCGTCGAGGAGGTCAAGCGCTTCAAGCCCGATCCGGCGGTCTACGCCTTTCTGCACAACCGGCTCGAGGTGCCGGCCCACGAGACCTGGCTGGTGTCGTGCAACCCCTTCGACGTGATCGGCGCCAAGCACGCCGGCCTGCATGCGGCCTGGGTGCGGCGCAGCGCCGAGGCGCCGTTCGACACCTGGGGCGGCGAGCCGGATCTGACGGTGTCGTCCCTCGACGAGCTCGCCGAGCGCCTGGGCTGATCAGCTGCCGCCCAGCGTGACGATACGTCCGCCAGCCGCCTCGGCGTCGGCGGGGTCGTGGGTCACCAGCAGGGCCGGCAGGCCGCGTCGGGCGATCTCGGCGACGACCCGCCGGCGCAGGTCGTCGCGCAACGCGACATCGAGACTCGAGAAGGGCTCGTCGAGCAGCATCGCCCGGGGCGCGGAGAGCAGTACCCGCAGCAGCGCGACCCGCGCCTTCTGGCCGCCCGACAGGGTGGCCGGGTCGCGCTCGGCGTAACCGGCCAGTCCGGCCCGGGCGAGCGCCTCGGCGACGCGGGCGCGGCGCTCGCGGCGTCGGCCGCCGGGAGCCATGCCGAAGGCCAGGTTGCCGCCCACCGAGAGATGCGGGAACAGCAGCGGGTCCTGAAACAGCAGGCCGACGTGGCGGGATTCCGGTGGCAGGCCATCGAGCGGCGTATCGCCGAGGCGGACGCATCCCGCTGCCGTGAAGGCCGGCGCCAGAAAGCCGGCGATGGCCGCCAGCAGGGTCGACTTGCCGCTGCCCGATGGCCCCATCACGGTGAGGATCTCGCCGGGGGCGATGTCGGTGTCGAGCCTCACCAGCGGCTGCCCCGCCAGGTTGATGACCAGCCGTTCGAGGTGCAGCGACGCGGGGGCGAGGCCGGTATGGGAGAGGTCGGTCATGAAGGGCTCACCAGGCCGATTCGATGGCGAAACAGCAGGCGCGGCAGGCCCAGCGCCAGGGCGAAGCCCGCGGCCGGCAGCAGCAGTTGCAGCAGGGCGTAGACGGCGGTCAGGCGCCGGTCGCCGCCGCTGGCCAGGCTTACCGCCTCGGTAGTGATGGTTGCCACTCGGCCCGCGCCCAGCAACAGCGTGGGCAGGTACTGACCGATGCTTACCGCGAAGCCCACCGCCGCGGCGGTCAGCAGCGGCGCGGTCAGCAGCGGCAGGCGAACCCGCCAGAAGACCCGCGAGGGCGAGGCACCCAGGCTACGGGCGAGCTGCGTCCAGCGCGGGTCGAGACGCCGGTGACTCTCGGCCAGCGAGAGAAACACGTAGGGCAGCACGAACACCACGTGGGCGCCGATCACCGCCGCGATCCCCGGCGCCAGACCGAGCTGGGTCTGGATCAGCACCAGCCCGAACAGGAAGGCCACCGGCGGCACCAGCAGCGGCAGGTAGAGCAGCCATTCGCTCCAGCGCCTGACGGGGCGGGTGCGCCGGCTCTCCGCTTCCAGCGCGCCGAGTACCAGCCCCAGCGAGACCAGCGTGGCGGCAAGTCCCACCTCGGCGGCGTGCTCGAGCGGCGCGGCGAGTCCGTCGAGCGCGCCTAACCAGTTGTCGGCGATCCAGGGCCAGGGCAGCGCCTCGGGGAAGGGCCAGTAGCCGGCCAGCGACCATAGCATGAGGCCGATCAGGCTGCCGATGATCAGGACCAGGGCGGCACCCAGTAGCCCCAACCCGGTCCAGCGCAATGCCGTATCGCCGAAAGCGCGGCGGCCGTCGCTCAGCCAGCCCCGGCAGGCGCGTGCCGTCAGGCCTTCCAGCGTCCACCAGACGAGCAGAGCCGCCAGTGTCACGCCGAGTTGCAGCAGCGCCCCGGCAGAAGCCATGAAGCGCATCGTCAGGTCGGGGTCGTTGAGCCAGCGCAGCACCGCGACCGAGAGCGGCGGCGGGGTGGTCGGGCCGAGGATCAGCGCCACGTCGACGGCGGAGGTGGCGAAGGCGATCACCGCGTAGACCGGCAGGCGCAGCAGCGGGTAGAGCCCCGGCAGGACCGCCTTGAGGAAGGCGGCCATGGGGCGATAGCCGAGTCCACGGGCGACGTCGAGGCGTTCGCCGGCGCGGCACTGGGGCAGGGCGGCGAGACTCATCAGCAACAGGAAGGGGACTTCCTTGATCGTCAGCCCGATGATCAGCGCCAGCCCGTCGGGGTCGCCGGGGAACAGGTAGTCCGGCGGGTACTCCCAACCGCTTGGCCAGGGCGAGACCAGGCGCGCGGCAAGCCCCGAGGGCGTGAACAGGAACGCCAGGCCGATCGCTGCCGCGGCATGGGGCACGGCGAGCAGCGGCGACAGCAGACGTCGAACCACGCCGAACAGCCGGGTGTGCAGGAAGGCGCCGAGGAACAGCATCACGATGGCCAGCGACAGCCCCGCACTGGCCAGCCCGGTGACAGCGCTCAGGCGCACCATGTCGACGAGGCCGGGCGTTTCCCACAGGGCCTGCCAGTGGGCGAGCGTCGGCGAGGTGCCGCCCAGCGCCGGCAGCCAGCCGAAGGCCGGGGCGATCACCGCGCCCAGGCCGGCGGCGACCGGCAGACCGAGCACCGCCATGGCGAGCCACGGTGCGGGTCTGGTCCACAGCGCGTGCGGGTCGATCATCGGGCGCCGTAGCGGGCCTGCCAGGCCGACTCCAGGCGCGCCATCCAGCTCGGGTGCGGCTCGGCGAGGGTCTTGCCCAGGGCCCCGGCCGGCAGCCGGGTGGGGTTGTCGTCGGGTGTCTCGAAGGCCGCGCGCTGCGACGCGTCGAGACGCTCCATGGCCAGCACCGTGGCGTCGCCCCAGCCGTCTAGCGCCTGCTTGCGCGCCTGCGCCTCGGGAGCGAGCAGGAAGTTGGCGAGCACCAGCGCGCCGGCCTTGTGCGAGGCATTGAAGGGGATGGCGACGAAGTGGACGTTACCCAGGGTGCCGCCGTCGAGCAGATAGCTACGGGTGGTCGGCGGCAACTGATGATCGGCGACCGCCGCGGCCGGCGCCGAGGGCGTGAAGGTCAAGGCCAGACTCAGTTCGCCGTCGCCCATCAGCTGGCGCAGGGCCGAGCCGCTGGCCGGGAAGGTGCGCCCCTCGCGCCACAGGTAGGGGTGTAGTCGATCCAGGTAATCCCACAGCGGCGCGGTGACGGCGTCGAAGTCGGCCTCGCCGACCGGGTGGTAGAGCGGCTCGCGGTCGTCGACCAGCCCCAGCAGCGCCTGCTTGAGAAAGCTCGAGCCGAGGAAGTCGGGCGGTAGCGGGTAGGTGAAGCGTCCCGGATGGGCCTGGGCCCAGTCGAGCAGTGCGTTCATGTCGCGCGGTGGCGTGTCGACGCGGGCGCTGTCGTAGTAGAAGGTGAGTTGCGCCTTGCCCCAGGGCGACTCGTAGCCCTCGGTGGGCAGGGTGAAGTCGTGGCTCACCTCGGGATGGGACTCGGGGGCGGTCAGCGCGTAGTGGGGCAGTCGGGTGGCGAAGGGACCGTAGAGCAGCCCGTTCTCCTTCATGGCCGCGAAGTTCTCGCCGTTGAGCCACACCAGATCGATGGCACCGTGATCGGCGTTGCCGGCGGCCTTTTCCGCCAGCACCCGGGAGACCGCCTCGGCGGTATCGCCGAGCTTGACGTGAACCACCCCGACGTCGTAGCGCTGCTGCATCTGAGCGCTCACCCAGTCGAGATAGCCGTTGACGTCGGCGTCGCCGCCCCAGGCGGCGAAATAGACCGTCTGGCCGGCGGCCTCGTCGGTGACCGTGGACCAATCGTCGAGGGCATAGCCCTGGGCGGTACCGGCGACGAGCGCCAGCACGGCCAGCGACAGGGCGCGAGCCGCTCGGCGTGGTAAAAGGGGCATCGCAAGGCCTCCTGGCTACGGATGAGTCGGGACGTTTTTCCTTTACGTGCAGCGTGCCCTTAAAGATGCACCTTGACCAGTGACGTCTGTGCAGGGGATTGGCCGGTATCGTCGCCAACTGCCACGCTGAAAGGATCTCATCGCAGGAGTCGTGCATGGCAGAGGACGATGCCGCACAGCCAGACACCCGAACAGGAAAGCCTCGCTCGCGAAAGCGCCCTTGGACGATCGCCCTGACGCTGATCGCGGTAGTGGTCATGTTGCTTGCCGCCGGCTGGTGGGCGCTGCCGCGCATCATCGAATCGCAGCTCGTCGAGGCGCTTTCCGCGACTACCGGTCGCGAGGTGACGATCGATGCCGTCGAGGTGACGCCCTGGCAGGCCCGGGTGCGGATCGAGGGGCTGCGCATCGCCGGGAAGGGCGAGCAACCGGTGCTGGTCAGCCCCGCGGTAACGGCCCGGATCGCCTGGGCATCGCTATGGCACAGCGGCTGGCACATCGAGCGGCTGCACTTCAGCGCTCCGCGGCTGCGCTTGATCTGGCTGTCCGGCGGCGACTGGAACCTGGCTCGCATGTTTGGCGACGACGGTGGAAACAGGAGTGACGATGGCGGTAAGCAGGGCTCCCGCCTGCGCATCGACCGGGTGAGTGCCGAGCGGGGGCATTTCGACTGGATCAACCGCCGTCTCGCCCAGCCGGTGACGCTGTCGCTCGATCAGGTGTCGCTGACCGCCACCGGTTTCGATCCGCGCAACAAGACGCCGATGGATCTCGACGCCCGGGCGAGCTGGGCGGGCCAGCCGTTGACCGCCAAGGGCAAGCTGGGCTTCGCGCCCTGGCAGGCCGACCTCGACCTGAGCGTCGAGTCGTTGCCGCTTTCGGTGCTGCGTGGCTATCTCGCCCACCTGACCCGTGCCGACATCCGCCAGGGGAGCCTGAGCAGCCAGGTCCAGTTGCAGGCCGGGGCGGCCAGTCGGCACGGCACCACGGTGGCGGCGCAGGGCTCGCTCGCCGATCTCGAGGCGGCGACGCCCGGCGGCCAGCCGCTGGGACGCTTCGCCCGGGTTCGGGTGAAGGGGCTTCACTTCACCAGCGACGACCAGCGGCTCGCCATCGAGTCGATCGCGCTCGACCGCCCCTGGCTCAAGGTGACCCTCGACGAGTCGCTGTCCACCAACCTGAGTACCTGGCTGCCGCCCGATTCCGGTGGCGACGGCGGGGGCGGGGGCCTGGGTTTTTCCATCGCCCGGCTGAGCATCGCAAAGGGCGAGGTGGCGCTCGACGACCGTCATCTCTCGCAAGCCGTGACCCTCGATCTCGAGGAGCTCGAGGGCGACTGGAAGGATCTTTCCAACGTCAAGGGCGGCGGTGGGCCCCTGGCGCTGCGGGGCCGGGTCGATGCGTCCTCTCCGCTGCGCATCGACGGCACCTTCGATCCGCTGGGCAAGCGGATGCAGGGCGACATGCACCTGCACGTCGAGAAGCTGGCGCTGACCACCTTCGCTCCCTATATCCGTCACTTCGGCGGCTATCACATCGACCAGGGGCGACTGACCCTGGACGTCGCCTATCGGCTCGACAGCGGGCGGTTGCGCGCCGAGAACCATGTCGTGCTGCATCAACTGGAGCTCGGCAAGCCGGTGCCAGGCGAGAAGATCGATCTGCCGGTGAAGATGATCGTGGGCCTGCTGCAGGGGGGCGACGGGGTGATTCGCCTCGACGTGCCGCTGACCATGCCGCTCGACGATCCGTCGCTCGATGTCGGCAGCGTGGTCGGTCAGGCGATCCGCGAGGCGCTGGAAAATCTGATCTCCTCGCCGCTCGAGACGCTCTCCGAGATGACCGGCGGCAACGAGGAGCCGGACAAGAGCCAGGCAGGCAAGGAGAACCAGAATCCCGAGGAAGGCCAGCGACCTCAGGCCAATCCGGATAGCCAGTCGACGCCGGACAGCCAGCAGGGCGACTCGGCCGTGGGCGGTGATTCGTCGCATTCCCCGCCCGATTCGACACTCTACGAGCGGGCGCGCACCCGGCAGTGACGCTTTGCCGCTGCAATTAGATAGCGGCTTCCTTGGGAGAGCACTAGCTTTACTACAGCGCCAATCGACAAGCGAGAGGTGCCATGCTATCCAGGCGTTCGGGTTCCAGCCTCCATCGTCGTCTCTGCTGGCTGATGCTTCTGCTGGGCGGACTGCTGCTGTTTGCGGTGGCAAGCGCGCAACAGGCGTCTCAAGGCCAGCGCCAGGCCCTGGTGATGACCCTGCACGGCAGCGTGGGCCCGGCGACCAGCGACTATTTCCAGCGCGGCCTGGCCCGGGCGGAAGACCAGGACATGGCGCTCGTCGTGCTGCGCCTCGATACCCCGGGCGGGCTCGATGCCGCGATGCGCGACATGATCCAGGCGATGCTCACCAGTTCGGTGCCGGTCGCGGTCTACGTCGCGCCCGACGGCGCGCGCGCCGCGAGCGCCGGCACCTACCTGCTCTACGCCAGCCACGTCGCGGCGATGGCGCCGTCCACGCACCTTGGCTCGGCGACACCGGTGCAGATCGGCGGCGGTGGTCTGCTGCCGGGCGGCTCGCCCGAGTCGGAACCGGAAAAGGGCAGCGGCGAATCGGGCCAGAATGGAAAGAGTAGCGAAAAGACTCCGCCCACCGACGACAGCGGATCAAAACGCCGCGGCGACACTGCCATGGAGCGCAAGGTGCTCGAGGATGCGGTGGCCACCATTCGCAGCCTGGCCGAGCGACACGGTCGCAACGCCGACTGGGCGGAGCAGGCGGTGCGCGAGGCGGTCAACCTGACGGCCCGTGAGGCGCTCGACAACAATGTCATCGACGTCATCGCCCGCGACGTGCCCGACCTGCTCGACAAGATCGACGGTCGCCAGGTGGTGATGGCCGACGGCACGCGCTCGCTCGATACCGCCGGTCTGTCGATCGTGCGCTTCGATCCCGACTGGCGCACCGAACTGCTGAGCGTGATCTCGGACCCCAACGTTGCCTATTTTCTGATGATTCTCGGCTTCTACGGGCTGGTCTTCGAACTGCTCAGCCCGGGGGCGCTGGTGCCCGGGGTGGTCGGCGGAATCTGCCTGCTGCTGGCGCTGTTCGCCTTCCAGGTGCTGCCGATCAACTACGCCGGGCTGGGGCTGGTGGTCCTGGGGCTGGCGCTGATCGTCGGCGAGGCGATGATGCCCAGCTTCGGGGTGCTGGGCATCGGCGGGATCGTCGCCTTCGTCGCCGGTTCGGTCATTCTCATGGACGATCGCAACCTGGCCGTGTCGCTGCCGCTGATCGGTGGCGTGGCGCTGGTCGCCTCGGGGTTCATGCTGTGGGTGGCAATGCGCTTTCTGCGTCTGCGACGGCGCCGGCCCCAGACCGGCCAGGACGAGATGATCGGCGCCCGTGCCACCGCGTTGGACGATTTCCGGGGCGATGTCGAGGCCGAGGGGCATGTGTGGCTGCACGGCGAACGCTGGCGGGCACGCAGCCAGGGGCCGGTAAAGGCCGGCGAGTCACTCACGGTGGTGGCGATCGACGGGCTGACCGTCGAGGTCGTGCCCGACGATGCGGCATCGCCCGACCCGCCACCCTCCGTATCGGGAGAATCGACATGATGCTGTCCTACCTGGTTCCGCTGGTCCTGGTGCTGCTGTTGATCGGCGCCTCGATTCGTATCCTGCCCGAGTACAAGCGCGGGGTGGTGTTCTTCCTGGGTCGCTTCCAGGCGGTCAAGGGCCCGGGGCTGTTCATCATCATCCCGGTGATCCAGAAGATGCAGGTGGTCGACCTGCGCCTGGTGACCCTCGACGTGCCCGAGCAGGACGTGATTTCGCAGGACAACGTCACCGTGCGGGTCAACGCGGTGCTCTACTTCCGTGTGGTCGACCCGGAGAAGGCGATCATCCAGGTCGAGCACTTCGGCATGGCGACCAGCCAGCTGGCGCAGACCACCCTGCGCTCGGTGCTCGGCAAGCACGATCTCGACGAGATGCTCTCCGAGCGCGACCGACTCAACGACGATATCCAGGAGATCCTGGACACCCAGACCGAAGGCTGGGGCATCAAGGTCGCCAACGTCGAGATCAAGCACGTCGATCTCGACGAGAGCATGATCCGCGCCATTGCCCGCCAGGCCGAGGCGGAGCGTGAGCGGCGCGCCAAGGTGATCCACGCCGAGGGTGAGCTGCAGGCCTCGCACAAGCTGCTCGAGGCCGCCGACGTGATGGCGGCCAACCCCATGGCCCTGCAGTTGCGCTACCTGCAGACGATGAGCGACATGAGTGGCAAGAATAACTCGACGGTCATCTTTCCCATGCCCATGGACCTGCTCAAGGGCTTCTCCGCCATGGCGGGCAAGGTTCCACAGGCCGGTGCCGGCGCGCCGCCGCGTGATGACGGCGAGGCGCCGCCCGGAAACGACGACGCCACCCGCTGAGGGTGGCGTCGAACGACGGCGGCGACGGCGCGGTCAGCCGGCCAGCTCGGCGATCGCCGACTCGACGATGTCCAGGCCTTCCTCGACCAGGCTGCCCTCGGCGGTCAGCGGCACCAGGATGCGGATGGTGTTGGCGTAGAAACCGCAGGAGAGCAGGATCAGTCCCTTCTCGCGGGCCTTGGCACACACCGCCTGGGTCAGTGCCGGGTCCGGCTCGCCGCTTGCCGGGTCGACGAACTCGAAGGCCGCCATGGCACCCAGGTGGCGGGCGTGGGCGACGGCGCCGAAGCGCGACTCCCAGGTCGCGAAGCGCTCGGCCAGGGCCCGGCCCAGGCGTTCACTCCTGGCGAGGATGTCTTCCTCCTCGATGGCCTCGATGACCGCCAGCGCCGCGGCACAGGCCAGCGGGTTGCCACTGTAGGTACCGCCCAGCGAGTTGGGACCGGAGGCGTCCATGACCGCGGCGTTGCCGACCACCGCTGACAGCGGCATGCCGTCGGCCAGGCTCTTGGCCATGGTGACGATATCCGGCGCGACGCCGCTGTGCTCGATGGCAAACAGCTTGCCGGTCCGCGCGAAGCCGGATTGGACCTCGTCGACGATCAGCAGGATGCCGTGCTCGTCGCACAGGGCGCGCAGCTGCTCGAGGAAGTAGGTCGAGGCGATGTAGAAGCCGCCCTCGCCCTGCACCGGCTCGATGACGATCGCCGCGGTGCGATGCGGGGCGATGTCGGTCTTGAAGACCTTCTTCAGGCCGGCCAGGGCCTCGTCGTCGCTGATGCCGTGCAGCGGGTTGGGGTAGGGCGCGCGATAGACGTCGCCCGGCATGGGGCCGAAGTCGTTCTTGTAGGGCATGACCTTGCCGGTCATGGCCAGCGTCATGAAGGTGCGCCCGTGGAAGCTGCCGTCGAAGCAGATCACGCCGCTGCGGCCGGTGGCGGCGCGGGCGATCTTGACGGCGTTCTCCAGCGCCTCGGCACCGGTGTTGACCAGCAGCGCCTTGCGTGTCGCGTCGCGGGTCGGGGTCAACTCGCACAGCCGCTGGGCCAGCTGCACGTAGGGGGCATAGGGCATCACCGTGGCGCAGGTGTGCATCACGCGGTCGAGCTGGGCCTTGACGGCCTCGACCACCCGGGGATGGCGATGGCCCAGGTTGAGCACGCCGATGCCGCCGGCGAAGTCGATCCAGCGGCGGCCGTCGGCGTCCCAGATCTCGGCGTTCTCGGCACGATCGGCGAAGACGGTGGTGGGCGAGGCGGCGCCGCTGGCGACGTACTGGTCCTTCAGGGCGTTGAGTTCGGCATTGGTCATGCAGGCAGACTCCAGTGGTTGGCCGCCGTGAACGGCGGCCAGGGGTGGTTGATGATCCTGAGCGAGAGCGAATGGGGTCGAGAGCGTCGCACCCTGTCGATTGCCGTGGCGCGCCGTCGGGAATGAATTCCCTCCCACGAGGCCTATCGCGAATCGTTGGTGGAAACAAAAGCGCAGCCCGCTTTTGTCCCGGGGTTTGTCTGAAAAGTCGGCGAGCGACGATCAGGCAAGGCAAAAATCAGCGAAAAAGCGGAGTTTACGGAGTGTAAATGAGCATTTTGAGCTGATTTTTAACGCAGCATGATCGAGCGCAGCCAGTTTTCAGACAAAGCCTAGAGGCCGCCGAGGCAGGCGTACTTCATCTCGGTAAACTCCTCGAGGCCGTGATGCGAGCCCTCGCGGCCCAGCCCCGATTCCTTGATGCCACCGAAGGGGGCCAGCTCGGTGGAGATGAGCCCTTCGTTGACGCCCACCATGCCGTACTCCAGGGCTTCCAGGGTGTGGAAGATGCGCCGGTAGTCGCGGCTGTAGAAGTAGGCGGCCAGGCCGAAGGGGGTGTCGTTGGCCAGGGCGATGGCTTCCGCGTCGTTGTCGAAGCGGAACACCGGGGCCAGCGGGCCGAAGGTCTCTTCCTCGGCCACGGCCATGTCGCGGGTGGCGTCGGCGATCACCGTGGGCGTGAAGAACTGCGCGCCCGCGGGGTGGGGCTCGCCTCCGCACAGCAGGCGGGCGCCCTTTTCCAGCGCGTCGCCGACGTGACGCCGGACCTTGTCCACCGCGGCGGCGTTGATGAGCGGGCCGATCTGCACGCCCGGCTCGCGGCCGTCGCCGACCTTGAGGGCGGTCACGCGGGCGGTCAGCTTGTCGAGGAAGGCATCGTAGACGCCCGACTGCACCAGCAAGCGATTGGTGCACACGCAGGTCTGCCCGGCGTTGCGGAACTTGGCGGCGATCGCGCCGTCGACGGCGGCGTCCAGGTCGGCATCGTCGAAGACGATGAACGGCGCATTGCCGCCCAGCTCCATGGCGGTCTTCTTGACCGTGCCCGCGCACTGGGCCAGCAGGGTCTTGCCGACCGGGGTGGAACCGGTGAACGAGACCTTGCGCACCCGCGGGTCGGTGGTCAGGACCTCGCCGATCGCCGCGGGCTGCTCGCTGGTGACCACATTGAGCACCCCGGCCGGGATGCCGGCCTGCTCGGCCAGGCGGGCCAGCGCCAGTGCGGTCAGCGGGGTCGCCTCGGCGGGCTTGATCACCACCGTGCAGCCGGCGGCGATCGCGGGGGCGCACTTGCGGGTGATCATCGCCAGCGGAAAGTTCCACGGCGTGATGGCCGCGACCACGCCGACCGGCTCGCGGGTGACCAGCATGCGCTTGTCCGGGCTCTGCATGGGCAGCGTCTCGCCGCTCAGCGTCTTGGCCTGCTCGGCGAAGAATTCGACGAACGAGGCGCCGTAGGTCACCTCGCCCCGGGACTCGGCGAGCGGCTTGCCCTGCTCGCGCGTCATCAGCTCGGCGAGCGTCTCGCCGGCGTCGACGATGGCGTCGAACCAGGCCCGCAGCCGTCGGCTGCGCTCCTTCACCGGGGTGGCGCGCCAGGCCGGTAGCGCCCGGTGGGCGGCGGCCACGGCGTCGCGGGCGTCGGCGGCGTCGAGATCGGCGACCTGCGCCAGCGTCTCGCCGCTGGCGGGGTCGGTGACCGGGAAGCGGCGCCGTCCGGGGCGCCACTCGCCGCCGATGCAGGCATCGACGGGCTGACCTTGGGTGAACAGGTCGATCATGGAGCGTGTTTCCTCAGCGTACGTAGACGTCTTGCATGACTTGGTTGCTGTAGTCCCGCCCGTAGCGGTTCAGTGCGTAGCCGTACATCGCCAGTCCGGCCACCATCCAGATACCGAAGATCAGCCATTCGGTGCCGGTCAGGGCGGAGGGGCTGCCCGGCAGGTAGAGGCAGGCCATGATGAAGGAGAAGGCCACCGCCAGGCTGCCCACCAGCTTGGCGTTGCCGACCCGGAAGGGGCGCTCCATGTCCGGCTCGCGGACCCGCAGGACCATGAAGGACAGCGCCACGAACAGGTAGGCGATGACGATGCCCAGGCCGCCGGCATCGACCAGCCAGACCATCGCCGGACGGCCCAGCAGGGGCGCGAGCATCGACAGCAGGCCGATCATCAGGATGGCGTTGGTGGGCGTCTTGTGGGTGGGGTGCAGCTTGGCGAGGAAGGCCGGCAGCATGCCCGAGTGGGCCAGCGCGTAGATGGCGCGGGAGCCGCCGATGTAGAAGGCGTTCCAGCTGGTGATGATGCCCGCGATCCCGGCCAGTACCATGAGCTTGCTGCCCCACGGGCTGCCCATGACGACGGCCATGGCATCGGGCACGCTCAGCGTGCTCTCGACCAGGGTGTCGTGGCCGAGCATCAGGCTGGTGCCGAGGATGATCAGCGCGTACCAGGCCACCGCCATCATCACCGAGACGATCAGCACCTTGCCGATGTCGCGGAACGGCAGGTTGATCTCCTCGGCGGCCTGGGGAATCACGTCGAAGCCGACGAACAGGAAGGGCACCATCACCATCACCGCCATGATGCCGCCGGCCAGGCCGCCGTCGGCGCCGTGGTTGAACAGCGGGGTCATGTTGATGCCGTCGCCGGTGAACAGCGCGCCGGTGATGAACAGCACGCCGACCACCAGGATCAGGCCGGTGACCAGCTTCTGGATCAGCGCCGCCGTCGAGATGCCGAGGTAGTTGATGACCATCATGATCAGCGAGCCGATCACGCCGACCGCCACCCAGCTGGCCTTGACGTCCCAGCCGGCGACGGTCCACAGGTGGCCGACGGCATAGCCGGGCAGCAGCTGCTCGACCACCGTCGGCAGGGCCACCGCCTCGAAGGAGACGACGCCGACGTAGCCGAGCACGATGCTCCAGGTGCAGATGAAGGAGGCGAAATGGCCCAGCGCCCGATAGCTGTAGACGTGCTCGCCGCCGACCTTGGGCATGGCGGCGGCCAGCTCGGCGTAGGTCAGGCCGACCAGCAGCACGGCGATGCCGCCGACGATGAAGGCGAGAATGGCGCCGAGGCTGCCGGCGTCCAGGATGGCGGTGCCGGTGAGCACGATCCAGCCCCAGCCGATCATGGCGCCGAAGGCCAGGGCGAGCACGTCGCCTCGGGCCAGCACGCGGACGAGCTTGTCCGTCTGATGGGAAGTGTCTTGCATCATTGTTGTCCAATCCAGGTTTCT
This sequence comes from Halomonadaceae bacterium T82-2, assembly GCA_001577635.1. Taxonomy (GTDB): domain Bacteria; phylum Pseudomonadota; class Gammaproteobacteria; order Pseudomonadales; family Halomonadaceae; genus Modicisalibacter. The sequence goes on from LSBP01000010.1 coordinate 29,528, forward strand.
TGATGTTGTCATGGTGAGGACCGACTTACCTTGCAGGCCCGGTCCTGAAGGCACGCTAGCAGCGTGCCGGTCGGCATTGAATAGACCAATTCGGCGTTCGACTGGACCAATTGCCGGTCCACGCCGAGAATGGGCGCCTTGTGGGGAGGAAAAAGACACGATGGCAACGCAAGATGCCCGACTGAGCGAGTTGTGGGCCGCCTATCGGCGACAGCCCGAGAGTCTCGGCAAGCAGGTGCGCGTCGAGCAGGCCCTGCGCGGCGTGATTCATTCGCACTGGCCCGGCGGGGTGCGCCTGCCCTCCCAGCGACGCATCTGCGCCCGGCTGGGGCTGGCGCGCGGCACCCTGGTCAAGGCCCTGCAGCGGCTCATCGACGAGGGCCTGCTGGTGACCGGGCAGGGCAGCGGGACCTGGGTGTGCCGGCCCTGTCAGGCGCCGGTGGCCCCGCTCGCCGAGGCCGCGCTGTCGCGTTCCGGCGAGGCGGCACTGTCGGCGCGGGCGAGGGCGGTGCTGGCCAGCCCCGGAGCCAGCTCGATCCAGAGCGGCGCCTTCATGCCCGGCATCCCCGACATCGCGCACTTTCCGATGCGCAAGTGGCGCTCGCTCTATGCCAGCGTCACCGTGCCGCAGAACACCCTGCTGCTGTCCTATTCCACCGGCGGGTACGGCCCGCTCAAGCGCGCGATCCGCGATTTCCTGCAGCGCTGGCGCGGCATCCGCTGCGAGACCGACCAGATCATCATCACCGAAGGGGCGCATCACGGCATCGAGCTGTGCACGCTGGCGCTGGCCGATGTCGGCCAGCGGGTACTGCTCGATTCACCCTGCTACTGGGGGGCGCGCAACGTCTTCATGGCGGCGGGGCTCGAGGTCGAGACCCTGGCCTGGCATCCCGAGTCCGGGTATGTCCCGCGCACCTGCTCGCGGCCGGTGCATCTGGCCTACTTCACCGGCAGCCATCACTATCCGCTGGGCGTGCCGACGCGCGCCGCGGACAAGCGGGCGCTGTGTCGCGAGGTGGGGGCCTCGTTCGTCATCGAGGACGACTACGAGTTCGCCGACGACGGCGGCAGCGACCTGCTCTTCGATCCGCAGGGCAGCGCCGGCGTGTTGGTGGGCACGTTTTCCAAGCTGCTGTTTCCCGGGCTGCGGCTGGGCTACCTGGTGGTGCCGCGAGGGCTGGCGGACCCGCTCAACCGGCTGCGCAGCGAGGTCTTTCGCGAAGGGCGAATGATGGACCAGGCGGTGCTGGCACAGTTCATCGACGACGGGGATCTGGATGCCTGGAATCGGCGCATTCGCCGGGACTACCTCGCCCGCCAGCAGGTCCTTCACGACCGACTCTACGACCTGCCCGGCGTCAGGCGGCTATCCGCGCCCAGCGGCTCGATCAGCCTGTGTCTCGAGCTCGACCCCGAGATCGACGATGTGGCCCTGACCCAGCGGCTGCTCGAGGCGCAGCTGGTGGTGCGCCCGTTGAGCCTGGCCTGCGGGCGGGACGATCCGCGCCGCGGGCTGGTGATGGGCATCGGCATGGTCTCCGGCGAGGGGCTGCGCCACGAGGCCGATCGGCTGCGCCGGGCCTTGAAACGCTACTTGAAAGTGTCGCGCCGTCGCGGTGCCCGGAAGGAGGCACCGCGTGACCGAAGGGGGTGACGCTCAGGCGTCCACCTGGGCCTTGACCTTCTCGACGATGTGCGCGCCGATCGGGATGGCCGAGGTCGCGGCGGGCGAGGGGGCGTTGCAGACGTTGACGGTACGGGCCGTGTTGACGAACAGGAAGTCGTCGATCAGCTGGCCGTCGCGGGAGACCGCCTGGGCCCGGACGCCGGCCGGGTAGGGCGTCAGGTCGTCGGCCGTCAGGCTCGGGCAGTACTTGCGCACCTCCTCCAGGTAGCCGCCCTTGAACAGCGAGTTCTTCATCTCGTGGAGACCGGCGCGCCAGTGGCTGCGCAGCACCCGGCGAATGCCGGGATTGGTGCCCATGGCCATCAGGTCGCGCAGCGAGATGTCGCGCTTGCGATAGCCCTCGCGCTTGAAGGCCAGCACGGCGTTGGGGCCGACGGTCACCGTGCCGTCGATCATGCGGGTCAGGTGCACGCCGAGAAACGGCATCCCGGGATCGGGGATGGGGTAGATGAGGTGATTGACGATGGTGTTGTGCTGCGGAGCCAGCCGATAGTACTCGCCGCGGAAGGGGCAGATCGTGAAGGAAGGGGTCAGCCCCAGCATGCGCACCGTGCGATCGGCCATCAGGCCGGAGCAGGACACCAGGTGGCGAGTGGTGAAGGCGCCCTGCGAGCTGGTCACCACCACTTCGTCGCGGCGTTCCTCCAGGGCGGTCACGTCCGCGTCGTAGCGGATCTCGCCGCCGGCGCGGCGAAAGACGTCGGCCATCCGGGCGGTGACTGCGGCGTAGTCCACGATGCCGCTCGAGGGGACGAAGATGCCGCCGACGCCGGTGATATCGGGCTCTCTTTCGCGCAGCGCCTCGGCGTTCAGCCATTCGCGCTCCAGCCCGTTGGCGCCGGTACGCTCCCAGATCGACTGCATGCGGGTCATTTCCACGTCGTTGGTGGCGACCAGCAGCTTGCCGCAGGTTTCGTAGGCGATGTCGTGGGTATCGCAGAAGGCCTTGGTGGCGCGGTTGCCGGCCAGGCAGAAACGGGCCTTGAGGCTGCCCGGCGCGTAGTAGACGCCGGCATGGATGACGCCGCTGTTGTGGCCGGTCTGGTGGTGCGCCGGCCCGCCTTCCTTCTCGAGGACCAGCATGCGCCGGTCGGGGTAGGCTTCGATGAGCTGCATGGCGGTCGACATGCCCAGGATGCCGCCGCCGATGATGATGAAGTCGTACACCGGAATCTCGCAGGTTGAGGGAGTCAGGGGTATCGCCGTTAGCGTTGTTGCCAGGGGCTGGCCTGTCCCCGGCGCCCCTTGCCGGAGCCAACGGCGATGGCTCTGTTGCGGGAGTGGGGTGGACTGGCGGATGGCTCAGTCGATCCGTGAGGTGGCCAGTGTCTTCTTGTGGGTGAAGTAGCCCCGCTGGCGCATCAGTTCGCGGCGCAGCTCCGGGTGCGGGGTGAAGCGGTCGCGGCCGTGCAGCCAGAAGTGGTTGTTGATCAGCAGGAAGCTGCCGACCGGGACGGGCAGGGACAGGCGTGCGTCGCTGCCTTCCAGGGATTCCGAGAGGTCGGTGAGCCAGTTGCCTTCCTCGAAGTCACGGGGCTGTACGAACTGGTCGATGTAGGCCATCACCGGGCGTCCCTCGGCATCGACGTCGAACACGCTGTGATAAACGTCCCGGGCGACCTTCTTGCTGGGCGGTGCCGACCAGCGCATCTCGCGGCGCGCCAGCGGATGGCGGTAGAAGCGCTCCAGATCCTCCCAATCGTCCAGGTGCAGCAGCAGGGAATTGCCGCCCTCCATGTTCCGCTCGTCGACCTTCATCATCAGCACGTAGTCGGTGTCCTGCTCGACGAAGGTGCCGTCGTTGTGCAGTTCCATCACGCGATGCGGCTGGCGCAGGTAGCTGTCCGACGCGTCGACGTTCTTGACCACGAAACGCGCATAGTACTGGCCGCTCATGGCGTCGAAGTTGGAGCGCCCGAAGCAGTGCGCCACGGCGGTCGACAGCTTGATCATCGCGTCGACCTGTTCGACCTGGTTCACCCCCTCGGCATCGATCAGCAGCGCCCCGTGAGCACGATCGACCAGCGTGTCCACCAGCAGCGGCTGCAGCGTGTTGCGGCACAGGTCATCGAGCACCTTGGCGACGCGAAAGCGCAGCATGGACTTGTACTCGAGTGCCTGGACGGGCAGGTCGTCGACCGCGTCGAGAAAGGCCGTCACCGTCTCCGCCTCGAAGGTCAGCTGCAACAGGCGGGGCGACTGGGGCAGGGGGGCGAGCCGGAATCCGTGCGTGTTGATCTCGGCGAGCGAGGGCAGGGCTGTCATGGCGAACCTCTTGGTTGTGCTAGGGAATGCGTGGAGCCAACATGGAATAAAAAAATATCTACATTTTTTTATTATGTCAAAATTATTGGGTTTTAGAGAAATTGTGCCGTTTTCCCGACCTCACCGGAGTTGGGTATGATGGGCTTCTCTACCGCAAGGAATGCTTCATGACCCAGCCCGCCCCGCGTCCCAATCTGGCCATCAGCGCCTACCGTCAGCTCAAGCGCGACATCATCCGCGGCGTCTACGCTCCCGGTGAAAAGCTGCTGATGAGTCGGCTCAAGGCGCGCTACGACCTGGGCGTGGGGCCGGTACGCGAGGCGTTGTCGCAACTGGTCGGCGAGCATCTGGTGACGGCGGTCAGCCAGCGCGGCTACCGGGTCGCCGCCATGTCCGAGCAGGAGCTCAACGACATCTACGATGCGCGGGCCCATCTCGAGGGGCTGATGCTCGAACTGGCGATCGCCAGGGGCGGGGACGAGTGGGAGGCCGACATCCTCGCCAAGCTGCATACCCTGGCGAAGGTGGTGGAAGTGCATAATGCCGACGAGATGCTGGATGTCTGGGATGCCCGCCACAAGGCGTTTCACCACGCCATCGTCGCCGGCTGCCAGTCGCCGCACCTGCTGCGCGTGCGCGAGTCGCTGTTCGACCAGGCGGAGCGCTATCGGCACCTGTGGCTGTGCGAGACGGTCTTTTCCGAGGCGGCGCTGGAAGCCAAGCGCCGCGAACACGCTGCCCTGGTCGACGCCATCCTGGCCCGTGACAGCGAGCGTGCCTGTGAACGAATGCGCGAGCACCTGATGACGCCGGTGCCCATCATCCGCGAGGCCCTCGTCGCACGGGGCATCGTATAGGCGAATGTCCTCGGTCCGTGCCCGGGCGGAGTGCGCGGGTCGTTTCTGGGCTGGTGGACGGGATGATCTTGCCCTCCCGGCCTGCTAGAATGCGACGCTTTGCCATGTACCGCTTCGACGAAAGGATGAACTCGCCATGAGGTCGCGCGCGATCATCGCCAGTCCGCCCTAGTACCGCCCCCGCCTTGCGTGCCCGACACGCGCCCGGCGACGCCCGGCGTCTCGACCGCCGGTGAGCGTTGCGATTCCGTTCGCCCGAACGGCTCCCGTTTTTGAAGACCGAATACCGCACGTACCCTTGTTGTGGGACGCTCCCGGAGAGCGCGGCGAGGGTACGTCGCCCCTGACGATACCTGGACAACTGCATGATCCGATCCCTGAAACAGACCTGGTTCTTCAACCCCAAGAACGACATCCTCGCCGGCCTGGTGGTCGCCATGGCGCTGATTCCCGAGGCCATCGCCTTCTCGATCATCGCCGGGGTCGATCCCAAGGTGGGGCTCTACGCCTCGTTTTCCATGGCCGTGGTGATCGCCTTCGCCGGCGGCCGGCCGGGCATGATCTCGGCGGCCACCGGGGCCATGGCTCTGCTGATGGTCACTCTGGTCAAGGAGCACGGCCTGCAATACCTGCTGGTCGCGACCCTGCTCACCGGTGTGTTCCAGATCATCGCCGGTTACCTGAGGCTCGGCGAGCTGATGCGTTTCGTCTCGCGCTCGGTGGTCACCGGCTTCGTCAATGCGCTGGCGATTCTGATCTTCATGGCCCAGCTGCCCGAGCTGACCAACGTCACCTGGCACGTCTATGCCATGACGGCGGCGGGTCTGGCGATCATCTATCTGTTTCCGCTGCTGCCGAAGATCGGCAAGTCGCTGCCCTCGCCGCTGGTGTGCATCGTCACCCTGACGATCGTCTACATGCTCTCCGGCATGGATATCCGTACCGTGGGCGACATGGGCGAGCTGCCCGACAGCCTGCCGGTATTCCTGTGGCCGGATGTGCCGCTCAACCTGGAGACGCTGCTGATCGTCCTGCCCTATTCGCTGGGCCTGGCCGTGGTGGGTCTGCTCGAGTCGCTGATGACATCGACCATCGTCGACGAACTCACCGATACCGGCAGCGACAAGAACCGCGAGTGTCGCGGCCAGGGGCTGGCCAACATCGCCACCGGCCTGCTCGGCGGCATGGCGGGTTGCGCGATGATCGGCCAGTCGGTGATCAACGTGAAATCCGGCGGGCGCGGGCGGCTGTCCACGCTGGTCGCCGGGGTGTTCCTGCTGATTCTGGTGGTGTTCCTCGGCCCCTGGGTGTCGCAGATTCCCATGGCCGCGCTGGTGGCGGTGATGATCATGGTCTCCATCGGCACCTTCAGCTGGGAGTCGCTGCGCGACCTGCGCAAGCATCCGATGAGCACCAATATCGTCATGCTGGCCACCGTGGTCGTGGTGGTGGCGACCCATAACCTGGCGATCGGCGTGTTCGTCGGCGTGTTGCTGGCCTCGCTGTTCTTCGCCAACAAGGTCGGCCGGGTGCTCTACATCGACAGTCAGGCCAGCGACGACGGTCAGGCCCGCGAGTATCGGGTCATCGGCCAGGTGTTCTTCACCTCGGCGGATCGCTTCACCAACGCCTTCGATTTCAAGGAGTCGCTGGAGCGGGTGCGCATCGACCTGTCGCGCGCGCACTTCTGGGACATCACGGCGGTGGACGCGCTCGACAAGGTGGTGATTCGTTTCCGGCGCGAGGGCACCGAGGTCGAGGTGGAGGGTCTCAATGAGGCGAGCGCCACGCTCGTCGACCGCTTCGCGGTGCATGACAAGCCCGATGCGGTCGAGAAGTTGATGAGCGGCCATTGAGTCGACGCCGCGATGCGCCGACGATGAAGCGAACGATGGACAACCTGGGGAGTGCCCGATGAAAGAACACGTCATGGCCTGCATCGACGGCTCCGGCTATGCCACGGCGGTGTGCGACTACGCTGCCTGGGCGAGCCAGCGCCTCGAGGCACCGCTCACCTTCCTGCACGTGATCGACAATCACGCGCCGCCCGAGGCCGGCAACCTGTCGGGCAACATCGGCCTGGGCAGCCGCGAGCACCTGCTCGAGGAACTGGCCTCGCTGGATGAACGCCGCGCCAAGCTGTCCCGGGAGCAGGGCCGGGTGATGCTCGAGGCGGCCTGCCAGCGGGCCGTCGACGACGGCGTTGACGAACCCCACAGTCGCCAGCGCAACGGCGAGCTGGTCGAGACGCTGCATGACCTGGAAGGCGAGACACGGCTGCTGGTGATGGGCAAGCGCGGCGAGTCCGCCCACCGGGCGTCCGAGCACCTGGGTTCCAACCTGGAGCGGGTGGTGCGCGCCGTGCATCGGCCGATCCTGATGGTGCCCGAGACCTTCCGCGCGCCCCAGCGGGTCATGGTCGCCTTCGACGGCAGCCGTACCACCCGCAAGGGCATCGAGATGATCGCCGCCAGTCCGCTGTTCGCCGGCCTGACCTGTCATGTGGTGACGGTCGGGGCGGATATCGCCGATATTCAGGCGCAGCTCGACTGGGCGATCGACACCCTCAACGATGCCGGCATCAAGGCCCACAAGGCGATCCGTGCCGGCGACGTGGAAGCCACCCTGCGCGACTATCAGCGCGAACAGGCCATCGACCTGCTGATCATGGGCGCCTACGGCCATTCGCGCATTCGCCACCTGCTGGTCGGCAGCACCACCACGGCCATGCTGCGCAGCGCCGATGTGCCGCTGCTCCTGCTGCGCTGACCCCCTGAAACCACGAGGAAAGACCGGATGATCCAGCGTCACGATACCAAGGCCCGCATGAGCCGGGCGGTGATTCACAACGGTGTGGCCTACCTGTGCGGCCAGGTGGCCGGCCCCGAGGCACGCCACGGCGACATCACCGAACAGACCGAAAGCATGCTGGCGCGCGTCGATGCGCTGCTGGCCGAGATCGGCTCGGACCGCGAGCACCTGCTCGCGGCGACGATCTATCTGAAGGACGGTGCCGATTTCGCGGCGATGAACGCCGTCTGGGATGCCTGGGTCCCCGAAGGGCATGCCCCGGCGCGGACCTGCATTACCGCCCCGATGCCGGCCGACGAGCTGCGTGTCGAAATCACGGTGACGGCGGCGGTCAGGCAGGGGGATACCGGCAGCCGCCTCTACTGAAGGCCGTCAGGACTCGACGCGTTCGGCGTCGGGGCGGGCCTGCGGCTGGAAGCGCAGGAAAGGCTCCAGCCGCGCCGGGTTGGCCTCGCCCACGTGGCAAAGCTGATCGGCGATTTCCGCATACTGGCGCAGCACGGGCTCCATCAGGCGTTGCCGGACCGGGTCCTGACCGGCCGCCTCGGCCTCCTGCGCCAGCCACTCGAACAGCCGCGCCAGGCGATGGTAGTTGGGATCGCCGCGGCCGGTATTGCCGCGCAGTGCATCGATGGACAGGCAGCGCAGTACGCTGCGCTTGTTGGGGTCGAGGCTTTCTCGCTCCAGCAGCAGTTCCGCCTGATGCACGAAGCGCTCCATGAGCTGCGTGGTTTCCAGGCCGCGCTGCTGGGCCTGCTGGAGTTCCAGGCTCCGGGTCAGGGCGCGCTGTTGCAGGCGCTGCTGGTGGGCCAGCATCACCAGCAGGATGAGCACGCCCATGGCCGCAACCAGGGACAGGGCATAGCCGCCGTAGGCGGCCAGCGTATCGGCCGGCAGGGGCCAGCTCGGGGCGCTGGCCATGACGCCCAGGCCGCCCAGCGCCAGCGTGGCCAGCACGATAATGACAACGACTGCAATCACACCACGTCTCCCTCGATCCGTGAGCCGGAGCAGAAATCCGGTATTCCCCGATGTTATCGGCCGACGGGCGCAAAAACTTAGCAAGCCTGTGGCAATGGCCTGTCGAGGCCTGCCTAGCACAGCCCGCCGTTGACCGAGAGCACCTGCCGGGTGATGTAGCCGGCATCCGGGCCGCACAGGAAGCTCACTGCGCCGGCGACCTCGTCGGCGGTGCCCGGGCGCTGCATGGGAATGGCGCGCCGGGCCGCCTCGGTGGCCTCGGCGTCGACCATGTCGGTTTCGATCAACCCCGGCGCCACGGCGTTGACGGTAATGCGCCGCTTGGCCAGCTCCACCGCCAGCGCCTTGACCGCGCCGATCAGCCCGGCCTTGGCGGCGCTGTAGTTGACCTGGCCGCGGTTGCCGATCAGCCCGGACACCGAGGACATCACCACGATGCGGCCCGGCCGCCGCCGGCGGATCATCGGCATGACCAGCGGGTGCACCACGTTGTAGAAGCCGTCGAGGCTGGTCGACAGCACGCTGTCCCAGGCCGTGTCGGTCAGCGCCGGGAAGGCGCCGTCGGCGGTGATGCCGGCGTTGCAGACCACGCCGTAGTAGGCGCCGTGGGCCGCGATGTCGGCCTCCAGGGTGGCGCGGGCCGCCGCACGGTCGGTCACGTCGAAGCACAGCACCCGCGCCGCGCGCCCCATGGCGCGAATCTCCTCCGCGACCGCCTCGGCCTGCGCCTGCTGGCGACGGCAGTGCAGCACCACATCGAAGCCGTCGCGGGCCAGGCGCAGGGCCACGGCGCGGCCGATCCCCCGGCTCGAGCCGGTGACGAGGACGGTGTCGGGGCGGGAGTCAGGCATGCGTGGCCTCCTCGTCGGCGGGCTGGAAGATGGTCAGCCGGCCCTCGGCCAGCAGGGTGTCGTCGTCGGCCGCGAGCACGCGGCCCGCGAAGTGGGCCAGGCCGTTGTCGGCGACGAAATCGCGCGTGACCTGCACGCGCAGCGCCCGGTCCACCGGGAAGGCGGGGCGGTGGCTGGTGAAGCGTCGCGTGCCGACGAGAAACCCCACCGCCGGGGTCGCACCGTGCCGGGCGGCGTGCCAGCCGGCCCAGGCGGCGACGCCCTGCGCCAGCCACTCGAGGGCGACCCAGCCCGGCACCGCGCCGTCGCTATGGAACAGGCGATTGGTGGCGGGGTCGACGCTGGCACTCAGCGAGGTCTCGTCCACCGCCAGCAGGCGATCGAGCAGACACATGGCCCCCTGCTGGGGGACGTAGGGCGCGATCGCGCAGGGCAGGGGCGTCATGGACCGTCCTCCGGCGCGTCGCGGGCCAGCAGCAGGCTGACGTTGTTGCCGCCGAAGGCGAAGGAATTGGACAGCGCGACGCGGGGCGCCCCTTCGGGAGTGTTGACCAGCGGCAGTCGCGGCAGCTCGGGGTCGTCGACGCCGTCATGCACATGGCGCGGCAGGAAGCCGTGGTGCAGGGCCAGCCAGCAGAACGCGGCCTCCAGCGCGCCGGCCGCACCCAGCGTATGCCCGGTCAATGCCTTGGTGGAGCTGCAGGCCGGGGGTGTGGCGAACAGCTCGCTGACCGCCCGGGCCTCCATGGCATCGTTGTGGCCGGTGCCGGTGCCGTGCAGGTTGAGGTAGTCCACCGCCTCGGGCGCGCAACCGGCCTGGTCCAGGGCGGCGGCCATCGCCGCGCGGGCGCCGCTGCCGTCGGGGCGCGGGGCACTGACATGGTAGGCATCGCTGCTCTCGCCGGCGCCGAGCAGCTGAATGCCGCCGGGCTCGCGGGTCACCAAGAACAGCGCGGCGGCCTCGCCGAGGTTGATGCCGGCGCGGTTGGCGGAAAACGGCAGGCTGGGCGCGTCGCTGACCGCCTCGAGACTGGCGAAGCCGTTGACCGTCAGCCGGCAGAGGCTGTCGGCGCCGCCGGCGATCACCGCGTCGCACTCCCCGGCCAGCAGCAGGCGTCGCGCGCTGGCCAGGGCCCGGGCGCTGGAGCTGCACGCCGTGGACAGCACATGTACCGGCCCGGTCAGTCCCAGCCGCTCGGCGACGCAGCGGGCCGGGGCACCCAGCTCCTGGCGCGCATACTGGAAGTCCTCGGGCAGCGGGCCGTCACGCCCGGCGACGGCCAGGGCCTGCTCGGTCTCGCCGATTCCCGAGGTGCTGCTGCCCAGCACCACGCCGATGCGCTCGCGGGGGTGGCGTGCCAGCACGGCCTCGAGGCTTGGCCCCAGGCGCTCGAGGGCCCGGGCCAGCAGCCGGTTGTTGCGGCTGCGGTGCGCCGCCGGCCAGTCCGCGTCGGCGGGCAGGGGCACCGTCACCCGGCCCAGCGGCAGGCGCCGGCCGGGGGTGAAGGCATCGCTCGCCGTCAGCCCGCGGCGGCCTTCGCGCAGGGCGGCCATCACCGGGAGCAGGTCGTCGCCCAGGCTGCAGACCACGCCGGGGGCGGAGAGACGGCACGGCGATCGAACAGTGGCATCACTCATGGGAGGTCTCCGGCAGCGGGGAAATGCGCAGGCGGTAGCCGCCCCGGCGATCGTCGAGCCGCACCGTCTCGGCGCGGGCGAACTCGGCGTCGGCCGGGGTAATACGAGCCACCGTGCGCCCATGATGGCGAATGATACGGGCTCCGTCGGCGACGTCCACCGTCCAGGGCGTGCCGTCGAAGGCGGCCTGCAGCGCGGCGACCGGCCACAGGCACCAGTCGAGCCGGGCGGCGAGCCAGTCGGCCGGCGGCAGCGTGTCGCCGAGCGTCGCCAGCGGCACGTCGCCCTCGCGATAGCGGCTGTCGCCGTCCTCGTGGATCAGGGTCACCAGCCGCTGACCGTAGGGCGTGAGGAAGGCCGCCCGCCAGCCGGCGCCCCGGACGCGCAGCACCGCCAGCAGGGTCCGGGGTGCGCGCCGCGTGTCGTCCGGGATCAGGCTGATGCGCCGCTGGACGGTGGTCGCCGTCGCGGCCAGAGACTGGCGCGGCGCGGGCGGCAGCGGCGGGGCCAGCGAGCAACCGCCGAGCAGCAATGCCAGGCAGGCGGCCGGCCAGACCGGACGGCGTTTCATGGGCGGGCCTCCGGAAGAGGCCCGCACAGCTCGGCCAGCAGGTCGAGCCGCCGCCGGCTGGCGGTGACCAGGGGGTTGCCGCGGTCCCAGGCGTAGCCGGCGAGTACCGCGCTGATCCGGCGGCGCAGCTCGGCGGGCGGGTCGGGGTGAAAGATGATGCGCTGCAGGCGGCCGTCGTACCAGGCGTCGACGAAGGCGCGGAAGGTGGCAATCCCGGCGCGCAGCGGGCGTTCGAACTCGGCTGCCCAGTCGGGCGACTCGTCGGCCAGCGTACGCTCGACCAGCGGCACGGCCATGTCCGCCGAGCGCAGCGCGATGGTCACCCCGGAGGAGAACACCGGGTCGAGGAATTCGCCGGCGTTGCCGAGCAGCGCAAAGCCCGGGCCGTGCAGGCGCTCGACGTCGGCGGAATAGCCGGCCAGTGACTCCACCGGACGCACCGGCTGGGCCCCGGCGAGCAGCTCGCCGAACCGCGGTTCGGCGTCGACCAGCGCCCGCCAGCGGCTTTCGGCATCGCTTCCGGCGGCCTCGAGGGTCGCGGTGTCGCCGACCACGCCCACCGAGGCGCGGCCGTCGCGAAACGGAATCAGCCAGTACCACAGCCGCGCGTCATCGGGATGCACGCCGATCAGGATCTTGTCGCGGTCGAAGCGCGCATCGAGTTCGGTCGCCACATGGGTGAACAGGGCCGTGCGGGACTCGAGCCGCGGGTCGCGGGCCAGCCCCAGCCGGCGGGCCAGCACGCGGCCGTAGCCGCTGGCATCGAGGATGAAGCGCGTCTCGAGCCGTCGAGTGTGGCCGGTGTCATCGCGCACCGTGAGCCGGGGGTGCCGGGCGTCGGGCTCGACGGCATCCACCGTGGTGGCGAAGTCGACCCGGGCGCCGCGTGCCCGGGCGGCCTCGATCAGGCGCTGGTCGAAGTCGGCCCGTTCCACCTGAAAGGTGGTGGACCAGCCCGGCGTGGTCTTGTCGTGGAAGTCGATGACGGTCGATACGCCGCGATGGGTGAAGGCGGCGCCGTTCTTGAGCTGGTAGTCGCCGGCCAGGACGGTATCGAGCAGCCCGGCGCGCTCGAGGTGTTCCATGCACTGGGGCAGCAGGCTCTCGCCGATCGAGAAGCGGGGGAATTGCGTGCGTTCGACGACCTGCACTCGATAGCCGGCATCGGCGAGTCGGGCGGCGGCCAGGGCGCCGGCTGGGCCGGCGCCGATCACGACCACGTCGCTGGTGTCAGTGTTCGCCATGCGGTCTCTCCTTGATGCGAGGCGGGGCGGGACGCACCCAGGGCACCAGCAGCCCGACCAGCGTCAGGCCGATGAGGCAGGTCAGCCCCAGGTAGTGCAGCGCCGGCGTGGCGCTGAACGCGAGCAGGCCGAAGGCCAGCACGCTGGTCAGCGTGGACAGGCTGACCGCCAGCCAGGTCGCCGGGCGCCGCGCATGCTCGGCGCTGAAGATGCCGGCGTCCAGGCCGATCCCCAGCACCAGCAGCATGCCCAGCTGGCTGAACACGTTCAACGGCACCCCCGCGACGGCGTACACCGCCAGGGTGCCGAGCAGGGCGCCCAGCGCGGGCGTGACCACGCGCCAGGCCTGCCGACGGTAGCGCAGCACGAGCCCGGCGGTCAGCAGGGCCAGGGCCAGGCCGACCCACAGGCTGACGTGCCGGCGCAGCTCGCCGAGCAGTCGCGACAGGCGCGCCACGCGATCGACGTAGCAGACATCGGGCCGGGCGTCGGCGAGGGCCGCCAGGCGCCGGCCTTCCGCCGCGCTGTCGACGCCGTTGAGCACCAGGGTGGCGGCCAGGCGCGTGGTGCCGTCGTCGGCCGTGACCGGCCCCAGCCACAGCCGGCGGTCGGCCGTGCCGGCGGGGGCGTCGAGCCAGGTGGCGACATCCAGCCGCGGTACGCTGTCGAGGGTGGCGCGGGCCTTGTCGATCACCGAGCCCGGCAGGCCGGCGCGTTCGACCAGCGTCGCCAGCGGCTCGCCGTAGAGGCGGCGCACCGCGGCGAGATTGGCGTCCTGCATGCGGGGCGGCGGCACGCGGTCGGCCAGATTGCGGTAGCCGATCGTCAGGCCGTCGGCGCTGGCCGTGTCCAGTCGCTGACCGAGGGTGGCCAGCCGCTCGAGCAGGGCGGGCTCGTCGTCGGCGGTCACCAGAAAGTAGCGGCTGCCGGTGTCACGGCCCAGCAGGCTCTGGACCTGGCGCTCCTCGGCCAGCTGCGCGGACGACGAGGGGTTGAGCAGGCGCAGGCTGTCGTCGGCGGTCAGCCGCCAGGCGATCACGCCCAGCAGGATCAGTGCCACCACGGCCAACCAGCCGGGCGCCAGCGTACGACGCGGCGTGGTGAGCGACCACCAGCGTGCGGCGATCCGGGCGGTGGCGGGGTGCACCGGCAGCGCCAGGCGGGGCAGCCACAGCACGCCGGTCAGCCAGGCACCGGCGAGCCCGGCGGCGGCGAACAGGGCCATCTGGCGCAGCCCCGGCATCGGTGCGAGGGCCAGGGCCAGATAGGCGGCGAGGCTGGAAACCAGCCCCAGGGCCAGGCCGGGTAGCAGCGGCCGCAGGTGAAAGCGCCGGCCCTGGACGGCGCGTTCGCACTGCAGGTGCAGGGCATAGTCGATGGCCACGCCGATCAGGCTGGCACCGAAGGCCAGGGTGAGCAGGTGCAGCCGGCCGAACAGCGCCAGCGTCAGCGGCGTGGCGACCAGCAGGCCGCCGGCCAGCGGCAGCAGCAGGGCGAGCAGGGTGCGTGGCGAGCGAAACACCGCCAGCAGGATGACGATCAGCGCCAGAAAGGCCCCCAGCCCGATGGTGGTGATCTCGTGGCGGGCCTGACGCGCGCCGCCGGCGGCGTGGAAGATCAGCCCCGAATGCAGCAGCCGGGCATCGGGATGCGCGGCTTCGAAGGCACGCAGCGCCCGAGTGAGTGCCTGCTGGGCCGACGGGGCATAGGGGGTGTCGGCCAGCCGGCCGATCAGCAGCGAGCGGCGCGTGCCATCCCGGTCACGCACCGTGAGCAGGCCCTGCCAGCTCGAGACGGGGCTGTCGTCCTGCTGGGCCAGCCAGCGGTCGAGCAGCCCGAAGGGGTCGGCCACCGGCTCGGGGTCGCCACCCGGCGAGAACAGCCGCGCCAGGGCCGGCTGAACCAGCGAGGTGCCGCCGTCCTGCTCGATCGCCTGCCGCAGCGACGGAGTGAGCAGCCGGTAGCGGTAAGGGCCTAAAACGGCGGCGGGATCGCTGTCGGCGAAGTCCACGTCCCGCCAGTCGAGGCGGGTCAGCAGCCGGCCGCCGTCGGCGGCGGAGAGCCGCTCGGCGAGATCGGCGGTGGCCCGGGGCAGGGCCGGCGCGTCAAGCAGCAGCACGAAGCGATCCTCGAAGGCGCGGCCGAGCCGGGCGTCGGCGCGTTCGAGCAGCGGATTCTGGCGGTCCTGGGGCAGCAGCGCGGTCAGTCGCGTGTCGCTGGGCAGCCCGTCGCGCAGCTGCCAGGCCAGGCTCACCACGCCGGCCAACAGCACCAGCCCCCATAGCCGGGCGAGGTGCTTGCCGAGGGCCGCCGGGCGCGTCACGGGTCGCTTCCGGCCAGGGGCTGCAGGTCGCTGAAGCGTACCGTGAGGGTGTCGCCGTCGGCGGTCTCGAGCCGCAGGCGCTCGACGTAGCGGCCGCCGGCGAGCGTCACCTCGGCGAGACGCTCGCGCAGGGCGGCCTGGCGGGGCGCGAGCGCCACCTGCCAGGCCGTGGCGTCGCCGCTCAGGGTCAGCGAGAAGCGCCGTTCGAGCGCCTGCCAGTCGCCGTCGAGCAGGTTCAGCAGCAGTGCGGCGATCTGGCGACGGCGTCGGTCATCGCCGGTATCGCCCGGCGCGTCGTCCGCCGCGCGGGCGTCGGCGGGCGTGAAGACCTGGCGGTCCTCGACCGGTTGCTCCAGCGCCCAGACGACCCGCTTACCGCGCTGATAGGTGAAGTGCCCGCGGCTCTCCAGATCGGTATCCAGGTCGGCGAGGTGGCGGGTCTGCACGAAGCGACCGCTCAACCCCTGGGTGTCGCCGAGCCGGTGCTGGAGGTCGGCGAGGTCGAAGGCCAGGGCCGGACTCGACAGCAGTCCCAGCATGAGCAGTACGAACAGGCGCATGACAATCTCCGGTCGATGGGTCAGTCGGCGGTGTGGGCCGGGGTGTCGGGGTACAGCGTGGCGGCGAGTTCGGGCAGGACCCGACACAGCCGTCGCAGCTCGTCCTCGAGGGGGCGGTCCTCGGCCAGCGGCGCGATGTGCGTGCGGCAGGCGGCGAGCCAGGCGGCCAGCACCGCCGGCGGCTCGTCGCTCAGGCTCCGGCGCAGCTCGAGTGCCTGGCAGGCGGCGTGGAGCACGCCGGCGACGACCTGCTCGACGAGCGTGAGCACGCGCAGGGCATCGCGGGCGGCGATGGTGCCCAGGCTCACCTTGTCCTGATTGTGGCACTCGGTGGAGCGCGAGAAGACGCTGGCCGGCAGGCTGTGCTGGAGCGCCTCGGCCGTCCACGCCGAGACACCGATCTGCACCGCCTTGTAGCCGTGGTTGAGCGCCGCGCGCTCGGGCTCGGCGCCGCTCAGGTTGGCCGGCAGGCCGTGGTTGTAGCGGGGGTCGACCAGCAGGGCCAGCTGGCGGTCGAGCAGGTCGGCGAGGTTGGCGGCCAGGGGCTTCAGCGCGTCCATGGCGAAGGCGATGTGACCGCCATAGAAATGGCCGCCGTGCAGCACCGTCTCGCCGTCGGGGTCGATCAGCGGGTTGTCGTTGGCACTGTTGAGCTCGTCCTCGATGAAGCGGCGCAGCCAGCCGAGGCTGTCCTCGAGCACGCCGATCACGTGCGGCGCGCAGCGGGTCGAGTAGCGGTCCTGCAGGCGCGGCGAGTTGCGTGGGGTGCGGGCCTCGGCGTCGACGGCAAGATCGGCGCGCAGGCGGGCGGCGATGCGCTGCTGGCCGGGATGCGGCTTGGCGGCGAACAGGGTGGCGTCGAAGTGGTAGGGGTTGCCGTCCAGCGCCCAGACGTTCATCGCCGTGGCCCGAGTGGCGAGCCGCGAGAGATGTTCGGCGCGCTCCCAGGCCAGGCAGGCCAGGGCGGTCATCACCGCGGTACCGTTCATCAGCGCCAGGCCTTCCTTGGGGCGCAGCCGGTAGGGGGCGAGGCCGCGCTCGGCGAAGGCCTCGGCGGTGGCGCGGCGGTGGCCGCGGTCGTAGACCTCGCGTTCGCCGCAGAGCACCGCGGCCAGGTACGACAGCGGGGTGAGGTCGCCGCTGGCGCCCACCGAGCCTTCGGTGGGGATGACCGGTATCACGTCCTCCTCGAGCAGCCAGACGAGGCGTTCGAGCAGGGTCCACGACGCCCCGGACAGGCCGCGGCACAGCGAGATCAGCCGCACGACGACCACGGCGCGGGCGGTCTCGACGTCCAGCACCTCGCCCAGGCCGCAGCCATGGAAGGTATACAGCTGTCGGGGCAGGGCCTCGAGCTGGTCGGCGGGTACCGCGCGGGTACAGGCGTCGCCGAAGCCGGTGGTCACGCCGTAGATGACGCCGTCCTCGTCGAGCAGGCGCTCGAGAAAGGCCGGGCCGGCCTCGATGCGGCGGCGGAAGGCAGGGGCGTCGGTGAGGCGCACGCGGCAGTCGCGCCGCGCGACCCGCGCGACGCTCTCGAGCGGGACGGGGGTGCCGTCCAGCGTCAGCCAGGGGCGAGTGTTGTCAGCGGTCATCGGCGTGCCAGAAGGGAAAGAAGTTGAACCATTGCAGCGGGTGACGCCGGCACTGCTCGGTCAGCCAGGCGACGTAGCGGGGCATGGCGGCATCGCACCAGGCGTCGCGATCACGGCGCCTCAGGGTGGATGTGTCATCGAACGGCTCGAAGGTGATGCGGTGATGATCGCCGTCGCGCACGCAGCCCAGCGTGTAGATCGGACAGCGCAGCAGCGCGGCCAGCCGGAACGGGCCTTCGGGAAAGGGCGCGGCGTCGCCGAGGAAGTCCAGGTCCCGGGTGCGCCCGGACTCGCCCACCGGCACGCGATCGGCGGCGATCACCACGAAGCCGCCGGCATCGATGCGCCGGGCCAGGCGCATCGCGGTGGCGGGCGTGATCTCGCTGACCTCGACGATCTCGGGGGGGCGACGGTGGGTCGCCTGGGCCAGCAGGGTGTTGAACTTCTCGGCGTTGCGGGTGTGCATCAGCTGGGTGACGTGGAAGTCGTCCCGGGTGTGGCTCATGGCGCTGCAGATCTCGAGGTTGCCGTGATGCGAGACCAGCATCAGCCCGCCCCGGCCGCTGCGGATGGCGGCGTCCAGCCGGGCGCGGTCGGCATCGGGGATGCGTACATCCAGCGCCAGGCCGCTCCAGACGTCGACCTTGTCCATCAGTGAGCGCCCGAAGGCCCAGAAGTGGCGCATCACCAGCAACGCCATGCCGCCGGGCGCGCCGCCGGCATGGTACGGCCAGATGCGCTTGAGATAGCGCCGCGAGGCACGCCGGGCCAGCGGGCGGCGCAGATAGTAGTAGAGAATCACCCATGCCAGCATGAAGCGAAACGGCAGGGGGCCCAGCCGGCGGCGGATCCAGACCATGATCCGCATGCCGGCGACGCTGCCCGATTCCTGGATGCGCGCCCAGTGGCGCGGCGCCTTTTCCGTGGCGTTCACGCGTCGTTCCTCCCGGTGGCTCGTTGGACGAGGCGCCACACCAGGCGCGGCAGGCGATAGAGCATGCCGGCGAACAGCCGCAGGTGCATCGCCACCAGCAGCGCGTTGTCGCGGCCGAGGGCGAAGTGCGACACCCCGTCGAGCGGATAGTGTACCCGAACCGGCAGGTTGAGCACCTCACCGCCCGCCCAGACCCAGCGCACCGGGAGTTCGGTATCGAGCTGCATGCGCTCGCCACAGCCGTGACGGGCGAGAAGCCGGCGCGTGGCGGCCACGGGAAACAGCTTGACGCCGCACATGGTGTCGCGCAGCGCGAACGACAGGGTATCGAGCCAGACCATGCCATGGGTCAGGTAGCGGGCGTAGAAACGATGGCGCGGGACGCTGGCATCGAAGCGCGGATAGCCGATGCGCAGTCGCGCGTCGTCGGCGGACAGGTCGGCGACGAAGGCGGGCAGGTCGGCAGGGTCGTGCTGCCCGTCGGCATCGACCTGCAGGGCGTGGGTATAGCCCAGGCGTGCCGCCTCGGCGAGACCGGCCTTGACCGCCGCGCCCTTGCCGCGATTGCGCGGCAGGCGAATCAGCTGGATATCTTCGGCCGCCGCCAGGGCATCGAGAGTCGCGGCGCACGCCGGGTCGCTGCCGTCATCGACCAGCAGCAGTGGCAAGCCGAGACGCTCCCGGATCGCCGCGTAGGTGCGGCCGATGGCGTGTTCGTGGTTGTAGACCGGGATCAGTACGCAGGGGCGAGCCGTTGTCATGGCGGGTCTCCTGCACGGAAGTACATCCGGCCGCTGGCATGGCAGCCGTGACGGCCGGTGAGGCGGAAGTCCAGTCGCTGCGTGTCGCCGTGCCACTCTAGGGCCAGGGTGACGCGCTCGCCGGGGAGCAGCAGCTGGGGGAACTTGACCCGTTCCAGGTGCGAAAAGGCCCCCGTCACGCCGAGGTGCTCGCGGGCCAGATCGGACGCCCATTGGACCATCACCACACCCGGCACCACCGGCCGGCCGGGGAAATGCCCGGCTAGGTGAGCCAGGCGTTCCGGCACCTCGAGGGTAACGCGGCAGTGGGCGTCGCCGGGCGTGTCGACGCCCAGCCAGCGCGGCTGCGTGGGGTCCCGGCGGTCGCGGAACAATCGTTCGACGCGCTCAGCGGTGAGCTTGCCCTGGGCATTGACCGGCCAGGTCTCGACGAAGCGCCAGG
This sequence comes from Halomonadaceae bacterium T82-2, assembly GCA_001577635.1. Lineage (GTDB taxonomy): Bacteria > Pseudomonadota > Gammaproteobacteria > Pseudomonadales > Halomonadaceae > Modicisalibacter. Next base: position 49,051 of record LSBP01000010.1, read on the forward strand.
CGCGGGGGATCACCGTGGGCTCGAAGGCGCGTATCAGTGGCTCGCGCAAGGCCGCGATGCGGCGCCGACGGGCGCCGTGCTCGACAGGGATGTCGGCCGGGTCGAGCTGAACGATCGCGCCGAGCCGGCCGCTGTGGTCGGGCAGTACCACGGTACGGGCCCGGTGCACGCCGGGGGCGGCCTCCAGGGCGCAGTCCATGGCGGTCAACGACAACCGCTTGCCACCGACCTTGGCGATACGGTCGGCACGGCCGAGCAAGTGAAAGCGGCCGTCGGCGGCTTCCCGGATGCGATCGGCCTGGCGTTGCCAGTCGCGGGTGTCGAGATAGGGCGAATGCAGCCACAGGTGGTCATCGTCGCGGTCGGCGCGCACTGCGACGCCGGGCAGCGGCGTCCAGGCGTCGTCCTGCCGATGGGTGTCGCGCCAGGCGATGCCGCCGGTCTCCGAACTGCCGTAGAGCTCGCGAACCGGGGCATCCAGCAGCCGGTGGGCGCGCTGCCCGTCCGCGGCCGGCAGCGGGGCGCCGGAGCTGTAGACGGCGGCCAGGCGCTGTCGCACCCGGGGCCAGTCGAGCGTATCGGGCAGCCGCTCCAGCGGCGGCGGGGCGCTGATCAGTTCGGCCTGACCGGTATCGTCCAGCGCGGCGAGCCAGGCGTGCAGGGTTTCCGGGTAGCGGCACAGGACGCCGGCCATCGGCGCCGCCTCGCCCAGCGGGCGCAGGATGGCGAACAGCAGGCCGTAGATGTGCTGGTGGCTGACCTGGCTGATCGTCAGCCGCCCTTCGAGCGGCCAGAGGTCGCGGTGCGTGGCCAGTTCGGCATCGAGCTGGGCGAAGGACTTGGGGATGCGCTTCGCCGCGCCGGTGGAGCCGGAGGTGTACAGCCAGAGCGCCGTGCGCCCGGCATTCAGTGTTCCCCAGCGCGGGGCGGCGCCGGTGCCCGGGCGATGGCCGCCGGGCACATCGCCCAGTCGGGCCTGGGTCAGGGCATCCACGCCGGCCAGGGTCTCGGGGCGGTCGTCGGCGGGCAGCAGGACACTGTCGCCGCGCTCCCACAGGGCCAGCAGGGCGCTGGCGAAGGCCAGCGGGTCGCGGTCATGCAGGGCATAGCAGCGGCCGGGGGCGGCGAGCGTGTCGAGGCAGGCCTGCCAGGCACCGATGCGCCGCTGGAAGTCGGCCAGCGTGACGCGGCCGGCGGGCAGCCAGCCGACGCACCGCGACGGGTCCGGGTCGCGCCAGCGAGCCTGGCGCAGGGGGGAGTCGTTCATCACGAAGCCCTCTTCTTGACGCGCTGGCGCACGAGCCATTCACCGGCGAACAACAGGGCCATCGCCAGATAGGCCAGCCCGCCGTTGTACAGCGACCATAACGCGGGGTCGCCATGGATCACCGTGGCCAGCGCCAGCGTGCCATTGACGGCGAAGAAACCGCACCACAGTTGGGTGACCCGGTAGGTATAGCGCACGCCGCTGGGCGGCAGGTCCGGCGTCTGACGCCGCGCGAGCCGTTCGATGACACTCGGCGGGTGACGCAGCGAGCGGGCGAACAGGCCCAGCAGGGCGGCGTTGGCCAGCACCGGCCAGAGCCGCATGACCAGAGTCGCCTGTCCGCCGGCCGCCAGCAGCACGGCGGGGATGCCCAGCCCGAGGGCCCAGCGCTTGTGTCCGACCGGCAGGCGCCAGGCGACGAGTGCGGTCAGCAGCACCAGCCAGGGCCAACCGCCGGCCGGTTGCCAGCGGGTGACGAGCCACGGCCAGGCCAGGGTCGCGGCGCCGATCAGCAGGCCGGCGGGCGAGCGTGAGACGGAGGGCCGGTCCATGAGGGGCGTGCGTCAGTGGCCGGGTTACTGGGTACGGCGCGCCTCGACCAGCGCCGCCAGGGTGCGCAGGTTGGCGAAATGGCGCCGGGTTTCCTCGCTGTCGGCCTCCAGCTGGATGCCGTAGCGTTTCTGCAGGGCCAGGCCCAGTTCGAGCGCGTCGATGGAATCGAGTCCCAGGCCTTCGACGAACAGCGGTTCGTCGGGGTCGATATCCTCGGGGGTGACGTCCTCGAGTTCCAGGGTGTCGATGATCAGCTGCTTGAGCTCGAGTTCCAGTTCTGTCGTCATGGGCTCCCTCATCCCTTGTGGGGGCGGTTGAAATAGGTTTCCAGGCGCTGCGTCAGGTCGCCGACCGCCTCTTGTGTCGTCGGCGACGGCACGGTGGACGGGAGCGGTCGGCCGACCTCGATACGGAAGTCGGGGCGGCGCGGCGGCACACGATACCACGGCTCGCCCTTGGTCAGGGTACTGGGACGGCAGCGAATGCGGACCGGCGTGACGGCGGTGCGACTGGTCACGGCGATGGCGGCGCCGCCGCGGCGCAGGCGTACCGGCTGGCCGGGCGTCGAACGCGTGCCTTCGGGAAACACGATCAGCGACTGGCCGCCGCGCAGTGCCCGGCAGGCGGCCTTGAACGTGGCGCATGGCCGGCGGTTGGTGATGAAGCCGGCGGCGCGAATCACGCCACTCGTCACCGGGTGACGGGCGAGCGGGCCCTTGACGATGCAGTTGGCATTCGGCGTGTAGGCGAGCAGGAACAGGGCGTCGAGCAGGGTGGGGTGGTTGGCCAGCAGCAGGCGGCCACCGCCGGCCAGCCGATCGATGCCGGACACCCGGTAGTCGATCAGCCGGGCATGACGCAGCGAGGCCAGGTAGGCGCGACAGGTCAGGCGCACCAGATGTCGGGTGCGACGCTGGGCGGTAGCCCGGTCGGGGCTGATCAGCCGCGTCATCGGTGCGAACAGGGCACCGATCGTGAGGGCGGCGACGGCGAAGCCGACGAAGGCCAGCGGGGTGATCAGCCGGCGCCATAGCGGGTCGAGGTGACGAATCATGCGAGGCGCCGGATTCGAGGCAAGCGCCATCAGGGGGCCAGCGTCCAGGCGCGGCCTCGCAGGGGGCTGCCCAGCTCGCCGCCGTCCCGCAGCCAGGCGATGACGTCGACGGGCTGCGGCGGGTCGCCGCCGCCCTGCCAGGGGGATTCGTGGATCGCCCGGCCGTTGTCGAGCGACAGACGCATGGCGAGTGCCGCCGCCCCGCGGGAGGCGGGAGCATGATCGGCAAAGCGCGGCGGTACCGGTACATCGCTGAACACGGCGATGACCTGCGGTGCGCCCTCGGCCAGGTAGCCGCGGGCCTCGCTGAACAGGGCGGCCAGCTCGTCGCCGCCGGCGGCGATCGCCTGCAGCGAGCGGCGGTTGCCGCTGGCGATGGAGTAGACACCCAGCACGGCGTTGTGCACGGATAGGCCGAAGCGGGCCGGTGACAGGGGAGCATCCTCGGCCAGCGCGTAGAGCAGTTCGAGTGTGCGCTCGCCATCCCCATGACGCGACGCGTGCAGCAGGATGCTGTCCGCGTCGGGGTCGAGCTCGGCGAGCAGGTCGGCGACCGCCCGCCCGGCGAGGTTGACGCGGCGGCGCAGCATCGCCGGCAGCGAGCGGCCGCCGGGTCGGGTGTCGGTGGCGATGCGGGTGTCGCCTCCGGCATCGCCGTCGGGGAGCCAGGCGCGCCAGTCCTGGAGATGGAGAGAAGGAGAGTTCATGGTGCCGGGTCCTGTCACTGCCGAGGGCCTGCGCGTCCTGCCGGGATGGCCGTCGACGCAGGCTATACCCTACGCGAGTCGCCGCCTGCGGGCCACTGTGGCGCCCATGGCCCGGCTCAGGCCAGCATGCCGAGGTGCTCCATCAGTAGCAGCGTGCCGATGCCGATCAGGATCACGCCGCCGACGATCTCGGCACGCTGACCGACCACATGGCCGAGCACGCGGCCGAGCATGACGCCCAGCGTCACCATGGTCAGGGTCGCCAGACCGATGAACGCGGCGGTGGAGACGATATTGACGTCGACGAAGGCGAGCCCGACGCCCACCGCCATCGCGTCGATGCTGGTGGCGAAGCCGGTCAGCGCCAGGCGCAAAAAGGAGTGCTGCGTGGGGCGCTCATCGGCCTCGTCGTCGTTCTGGGAGAAGCCTTCCTTGATCATGTGGCCACCGAGCAGCAGCAGCAGGGTGAAGGCGATCCAGTGGTCCCACTCGGCGACGTAGCGCGAGGCGGCCATGCCCATGGCCCAGCCGATGACGGGGGTAGTGGCTTCGATGGTGCCGAATATGAGGCCGGTACGCAGGGCTTCACGGAAGTGGGGGCGCTGGAGGGCCGCTCCCTTGCCGATGGCGGCGGCGAAGGCGTCCGTGGACATGGCAAAGGCCAGCAGGAGGGTGGAAGCCAGGGTCATGGTTATCTCCGGGTCGGGCGATTGGCCAGGGGCATGCCGCGCGCGCCCGACCTCGAGCACACGGCATACCCTTGGTCTCGCCAACCGGAGTCGGTCGCCTGCACCACGACACGGTGGTGTCGAGTTTGTTGATGCAGGCCTCCTCGATGTCAGGGTCGAGGATCGGCTACTCCCCAAAGGAGCGCTGATCCTAAAACATCGTTTGGCAAAATGATAGGCGGGGTGTCGCCGGGAGCGTGCCGGGTGTCGGTGCCGCGCTCCCGGGCCGAGATGCCCGGGAGAAGCCGGAGATGGCTCAGGTGAGGCCGGTCGCGATACCGATGGGCTCGTACCGACGGACTCGGCCCGTTGTGCCAGCCAGGGCATCAGCATTTCCAGCGGCATGGGCTTGGCGAACAGATAGCCCTGGAAGGTATGGCAGCCGAGCGACAGCAGGTAGCCATGCTGCTCCTCGGTTTCGACCCCTTCCGCCACGATCTTCAGGTTCAGATCCCGAGCCAGGGTGATGACGCTGCGGCAGATGGCGGCATCCTTGTCGCTGGTCGCCACGTCGGTGACGAAGCTGCGATCGATCTTGATCTTGTCGATGGGCAGGTCGCGCAGATAGCTGAGGCTGGAGAAGCCGGTGCCGAAGTCGTCGATGGCGGTGCTGACGCCCATGCCGCGCAGCGCGTTGAGGGTGTCGATGGCGCCGCCGGTATCGTGCATCAGGATGCCTTCGGTCAACTCCAGCTCCAGGTGGCGAGCGCTCAATCCCGTAGCGGCCAGGGTGTCGCGAAGGGCGGTGAGGAAGTTGGCGCGGTGGAACTGCAGCGGAGAAAGGTTGACGGCCATCCGGCCGTGGAGAAGCCCCTCGTCGACCAGCCGACAGGCGTCTTGACAGGCCTGGCGCATCACCCAGCGGCTCAGGGCGATGATTTGCCCGGTTTCCTCGGCCAAGGGGATGAAGACACCCGGCGAGATCACCCCCTCGGTGGGGTGGTGCCAGCGAACCAGGGCCTCCAGGCTTTCGACGCGGCCATGGCGGTCGAGAAGCGGCTGGTAGTGCAGGCTGAGTTGGTGTTGCTCGATGGCCTCCTGGAGCTGGGTGCGCAGGGTGACGCGCCCGCTCTGCCGGCTGTCGAGGTCCACGGTATAGCGCTCCCAGGCGTTGCGTCCCTGCTGCTTGGCCTTGTACATGGCCATGTCGGCATGTTGCAGCAGTTCTTCCGGTTCATGCAGCGGCCCGGTGTGGGTCGCGATGCCGATGCTCGCCGAGATGTGCAGTTCGTGCGGGCCGACTCGATGCGGCTTGTTGAGTTCGTCGAGCAGGCGCCCTGCAACATCCTCGGCTTCCTCGGGCGTGTTGAGGTCGGGCAGCAGCAGCACGAACTCATCGCCGCCCAGGCGGGCGAGGGTGTCGCTGGTGCGCAGGCTATGCGTCAGGATACGAGCCACGCTGACCAGCAGCTCGTCGCCCACCTTGTGGCCGAGGGTGTCGTTGATCGGCTTGAAGCCGTCGAGGTCGATGAACAGCACGGCGACGGTGCGCCCCTTGCGCGCGGCGAAGTCCACGTCCTGGCTCAGCCGTTCGCTGAACAGGGCGCGATTGGCGAGCCCGGTGAGCGCGTCGTGGGTGGCCTGGTAGGCCAGCTTGCGTTCCTGTTCACGATGTTCGGTGACGTCGGTCATGATACCGACGAAATGGGTGATCCCCTGGTCGGCATCGCGTACCGGCGACATGAGCAGTTGGTTCCAGTAGGGGCTGCCATCGGCCTTGTGGGCACGGAAGGTTGTGGTCAGCGTCTCGCCTTGCTCGATGGTCTGGCGAATCGCGGTGGCGATGTCGCTGGTTGCCGCGTGGCCGGTCAGGGCATGGGGTGGGCGGCCGAGAACATCCTGTTTCTGGTGGCCGGTGATGGCGGTGAAGGCCGGGTTGATATAGGCCACGGGATACCCGGCGGTCCGGGCGTCGAGGATGACGATCGCGTTGCTGCTGGCTTCCACGCTGCGCTCCAGCACCCGCATGCGTTCTTCCGAGCTGACGCGCGCGCTGATGTCCTTGGCGATGCCGAAGACGCCGTCCACCGTGCCGTTGACGATAATGGGCACCATGACGACTTCGAGATCCTGCACCGTCCTGGCATCACGCCAGAAACGCAGGGTGTAGGTGTCGGTACGGCCGCTGGCGGCGTGTCGGAAGGCGGCTTCGGTACGCCGGATATCCGCCTTCGAGCAGGCCGGCTCGCAAATCAGGGTGCGGAAGTGGCGCCCCAGCAGCTTGTGTTCCGGCACGCCCACGATCGCCTCGGTGATGGGGTTGATGGCGGTGTAGGCGCCGTCGAGATTGTAGGCGAAGGCGGCATCGGGGTGGCGGGTGAACAGGGAGCGAAACCGCTGCTCGCTGTAGTCGAGCGCCTGGGCCTGCGCCGCACGCACGGCGAGCAGGGCGCGGCTCAGGATCAACTGATGACTGAACAGCAGCCCCAGCAGACCGAAGATGAACGGCAGGGTGCCCTCCAGGCTGCTCAGGGGCATCGGCCCATCGAGCACCGTGAGCGTGAAGACCGGGCCGCCGGGGAGCGGGATTTGCCGGGCGGCGAACGTCTGGGGAGTGATGCTGTTGCTCCAGTCCCGGTCGGAAAGAGTGGCCCACGGCTGGCTGTCGAGCATGAAATGGAGGGTAAAGCCGCCGGTATCGACATGGGCCTGCAGTTGCACGATATCGCGCATGTCCAGGGTGGCCAGCATGGTGCCGACCCCACCGTTCAGGGTGATGGCGAGCAGGCCCAGATACGGTCGCTCCGGGTCCGGAAAACGCCAGAAGGTCGTGCTGCTGAGTTCGTTCTGTCGATGTAACCAGCTTTGTGTGGCCGGTTGCGCCAGCTGCGCCATCAGCCACTGCAGGTCCTCGGTAGAACGGCCGATGCGCCAGTTCTGGGCGCCGTTGGCGGCCAGATAGGCCATGGCCTTCAGGCTGGGTTCATCGCTCAGGTAGGTGCGCGCCTCGACATTGCGCAGTCGCGAGTCAGGCAGGCCGTCCTGTGCCTCCCAGCGTTCCGTGAGGCGTTCGAGCATGTGCACTCTGTCGCTGAGCCGCTGGACGAAGCCTTTCGCGACATTGGCGGCCAGCTTGTCGGCTGCATCCAGGCGTTCATGGTGCTGTACCCAGCCGCTGGTCAGCCAGACGGCCAGACTCAGGGTCACGCCGACCGTGCCGGCCACAAGGGCGGTGCGCGGCAGCGTCAGCGCCGGGTCAGGGGCGTGTCTGGCGACGATCAAAAAACCGGAGCCCAGCAGCGCCGCGAACAGGCTGCCAACGGGGGAGAAGCCGGCCGTCGAGCTGGTGTCTGTTCCGATGGCGGCAAACAACGTCATGCCGAGTGTCAGAGCGCCGGTCATGATCGCGACGCCACCGATCAGACGCCAGGCAGGGCGGGCAAGCCGCCACTGGGCAGGCAGCAGATAGCCGACGGCGGCCAGCACCAGCAGGCCCGCCGGCAGCGGATGCAGGCCTCGGTATGCTGTTACCGGTGCAAGTCTGTCGTGTGGCGCCGCCAGCATATACTGGCCCAGCCCGTAGAGAGCCACCGCCAGCATCAGCAGTGCCAGTACAGAGCGCATCATGCGATGCTGACGCGCCAGGGCCAGCAGCCCCGCGCTGGCCAGCAAGACGGCGATGCCGCCTTCCGAGCTCAGCCACCAGTGTTGCAGCAGGGCAGCGTGCGGAAGGCGGTCAAGAAAAAGGCTGATGCTACCGACCAGAATACCCAGGACGATCAGGATCAGCAGCCACGCCTGCAGAGCGAGCCCGTTCTGGGGCGACAGTGTGGAGGGGGGGGTGGTCCGGGCGTGGAGGCTGGGGCATAGAGAGGCGCTGCAATAAAGAGGGCGTCGGCAGGGCACGGCGTGCGATGCAATTGCCTTCGTTATACAGTGCGAAAAGCAAAGTGCAATAGAAAAGACAACGACGTGATGTCGGCTTTTCTCAAAGACTTCTGCGAGCCATATCGGCAGATCTGCGGGCCATTCGGCAGAAAAGGGGCGCGGATAATCTTTCCTGTTGCTCTATGTCGGCGGCGGGGCAATGGCAGGAAGCACCCAGCCATGAATGCTTCCGTGCCGGAGTGAGGTTGCCGGGACGTGAGTCGACAGCGGCCCTCATTGGCCCTGGCTGTTGAATGGTGAGCCGGAGTCAATGATTAGCCAAGGACAGTGTCGCTATCTGTGCATCGGGCGATGTCCTGGCGGGTGGTGCGAGCCTGGATGGCGTGGGTATGAGCACCGTCAGCCTGTCCCCTCGGGCCAGGGATTCCAGTGCAGGCAGGTCGAGAATCCATACTTCACGGCCTCTGATGGTTATCAGGCCTTGCTGCTGAAACTGGCCGAGAACGCGACTGACCGTTTCCATGGCGATGCCCAGATAGCTGCCGATTTCGGCGCGGGACTTGGAAAAGCGAAAGCGGTGGGCCGAGTAGCCACGGCGGTGAAAGCGTTCCGAGAGCTCGCAGAGCAGGGTCGCCAGGCGCTGGTCGGCCGACTGGTGCGTGAAGTGCCCCATCAGCAGCCGGTCCTCGCGCAGCGTCCGGCTCATGCTGCGGAACAGCTGGGTGCGCAGCGCAGGGAGTTGCTCGGCCAGCGTGTCGAGGCTGGTATAGGGAATGTCGCAGATGGTGGCGGCTTCCAGCGCCCGCACCGACCCCGGGTGGCGCAGCGTGTCCAGGCCATCCAGGCCGACCAGCTCGCCGGGCAGGAAGAAGCGGGTCAACTGTTCCCGGCCGCCGGTATGGCTGACCTGCTTGAGGCTGCCCGAGCGCACGACGAACAGGCTGTGCAGGGGCGCGCCTTCCCGTGCCAGCAGGCTGCCCTTCTTGAAGTGGCCCGGCCGTCGCACGATAGCGTTGAAACGCTCCAGATCCCGGTCGTCGAGCGCCTGCGGCAGGCACAGCGATCTCAGGCTGCAATGCCGGCAATGGACGTCGTCGGCGTCGCCGCGACGTTGGAGCAGATCGTTGTGGTCCGCCATCGAGTCCTTCCTGAACTGGTATTACCAGTTCGAAAGTATAGTGAGACGTCTCACTTTTCCAGCTTAGCAACCTTGATGGCGATCAATATTCGGCGTGGCTCATAAATGTGTCTAAGGATAGAACAGGGGGGGCGGCGGGTCTCGATCCTATAAGCTTTGTACGAAAAGTCGGCGAGCGAAGGAAAGACAAGGCAAAAATCGGCGAAAAAGCGGACTGGGCTCGCACGCGAGTTTACGGGGTGTAAATGAGCATTTTGATCGGACTCGCGCCCGAGCCGGTTTTTAACGCCGTATTGCCGAGCGCAGGCAGTTTTCGGACAAAGCCTAGCGGCTGCACGGATCGTCCATCACCACCTCGCGAGGCCGGTAACGCCGCGCCAGGGCGTCGACGGCGATGTTCAGCCCGGCGGTGACCAGCAGCAGGAAGAACGCCTGATCGAACATCAGATACTGAAAGCTCGAATCGATGTGAAAGCCCAGGGTGGCCACACCCAGCATGCCGAGCAGGGCGGTCTCGCGGATGATCACCTCGGCGCGGTAGAAGACCAGGGCGAGCAGGCCGGGGTAGATACGCGGCAGCAGCTCGTAGGCGTAGCGGCCGCCTGCGGGAAGCCCCGGCATACCGGGTTCGATGTTGTCGGCGTGGCGGGCGGCGAGAAAGGCGATCAGCGCGCCGTTGTGCAGCGCCAAGGCCAGCCAGGCGGGCAGCATCGAGGGGCCGAGCAGCAGCAGGAAGATGAACGCCAGCATCAGCTCCGGCGTCGAGCGCAGCCCGACCAGCAGGGCACGCCCGCCCAGCCGCGTGGCCGGATTGCCGAAGTGGCGGCTGGCCAGTGGCCACAGCAGCAGCGCGATGATCAGCGCGCCCACGGTGCCCATCAGTCCCAGCAGCAGGGTGTTGCCGATCGCCGGACCGAGATCGGGGATATTGCCCAGCCAGGCCATGAGACCCGCCCAATCGCCATCGAGCAGCGGTGCCGGCCATAGATCGTGACTGACGAAGCGCCACAGCAGGCCGCTATCGACATGCGGCCAGGGGCCGAGCAGGAACAGGCTGCCGAGTGTCAGCAGCGGCAGCAGGCGGCGGTGCCCCCAGAAACCGATCGTGCCGATCAGCAGGTAGAACAGCCAGAGCAGCGCCCCGGCCTGATGATAATGGCCTTCGCGGAAGGCGCTTTCCAGATGGAAGCCCAGGGTCGGCAGGCCGACGAATCCTAGTAGCACGCTGGCGCGTAGCGAGCACTCGAAGCGGTAGCGGGTGTAGGCGGCCAGCCGTTCCCAGGCCAGCGGCAGTTCCGCATAGATGAAGCGCGACAGGCGGCCGACGCCGGGCGGCAGGCTGTCGGCGGCGTCACGCGGGGTCTGCTCGAGAATCTCGGCATAGACCTTGGCGAAGATGCCGGCGTAGGGCACGGCCAGCGCCGCCAGGGCGGTGACGGCCGAGAAGCCGAAGACCTGCAGGAACAGCAGCGCCCAGAACAGCTCGTGGATGGCGCGCACGAAGGCGCAGGCGGTGCGCACCAGCCGCGAGCGGAAGAATACCAGCGCCAGCGGAAAGCCCAGCAGCACGCCGAGCAGGGTCCCCCACAGGGCCACGCTGACCGTCAGGCCGATGGCCTGGAGCGGCGAGCTCAGCTCGCGCCAATGGGGCAGAGCCAGTCCTGTCGCCATGCGGCTCAGCTCCGCCCAGGGGTCGTGAGCGACCACCGACAGGTCGGCGAAGGGCAGCAGCACGATGCACAGGGCGACCAGCACCAGCGAGCGTCGGGCCAGCCGCAGCCCGGGCGAGTCGCCGTGCAGCATGCCCGGAGCGGTGGGTTCAGCCATGCGCTGTCTCGTCGGCCGAGGCGCTGGAGGCGGCGTCGGCGTCGGGGTAGAGACGGTCGAGGTCGTCGAGCGTCAGCGTATCGGTCGTGGCGTCGAGCACCAGCCGGCCGTCGCGCAGCCCCCAGACACGATCGAAGTGGGACAGCGCCAGCTCCCGCTGGTGCAGGGCGACGACACTGGTGTCATGGCGGGCATCGATCAGCGCCAGCAGGCGCAGCGCCTGATGAGGGTCGACGCTGGCCACCGGCTCGTCGCCGAGGAAGAGGCGGCGCTGCTGATAGAGCGCGCGGGCGATCGCCACGCGCTGACGCTGGCCACCCGACAGCCGGGCGACCGGGCGCCTGAGCAGGCCGGCCAGGCCCAGTTCCCCGCACAGGGTTTCGATCTCGGTCCAGGCCCGGCGATCGGGACGGATCAGGTTCCACAGGTTGGCCAGCGCCGAGTGGCGCTCGAGGCGGCCCATGTAGACGTTGTGGTAGACCGCCAGTTGCGGCACCAGGCCGTGGCTCTGCGGGCACCAGGCGGCATCGGTGTCGAGGCGCCGGCGCAGGGTGGCCAGCAGGGTCGACTTGCCGGCGCCGCTCTGGCCGAGCAGGGCAATGCGTTCGCCGGTGCGCAGGGTCAGCGACAACCGGGGAAGCACGACCTGGCTGCCGTGGCCGACATCCTCGCCGGCCAGCGACAGCAGTTCGGCGTCACTCATGCTCAGCGCAGCAGGCCGAGGTCTTCGCCGACGGTCTCGATCGGTGCGTAGGCATCGTTGGAGACCGGGATGAAGCCCTGGCGCGGGAAGCTCTCGAGCAGGTCCGGGTCGGTCATGCCCAGCAGCGCCTGGCGGACACGGTCGGTGAAGCCGTCGCCGAAGTGCTCGTCGACATCGCCGCGAATCGTCCACTGGTAGTCCGGGTAGGCAGGGGTCTCCCAGACCACATGGACCTTGTCGGTATCGACCCGTCCGGCCTCGACGGCGGCATTCCACACCGAGTAGTTGACGGCGCCGACATCATAGGTGCCGGACTCGACCAGGGCGATGGTGCGGGTATGGTCGCCGGAGAAGCCGACCCGCGAGAACAGTGACTCGGGGGCCTCGCCGAAGCGCTCGCGCAGGTAGTACTCGGGCATCAGCCGGCCGGAGGTCGAGGTCTTGGCGCCGAAGGTGAAGGAGTGGCCCTCGAGCGACTCGGGCAGCTGGTCCTGGTCGGCGGCGATGCCGGTATCGGCATTGGCGATGAAGTAGCTGTGGAAGGCGGCGTCCTCGACCCCCTGAGCCAGCGCCTGCGAGCCCGGCACCAGGCGGCGTGCCTGCACGCCGGACAGGCCACCGAACCAGGCCAGCTGCACCTGATCGTTGCGGAAGGCGCTCACCGCGGCGCTGTAGGACTTCACCGGCACGTATTCGACGTCGACATCCAGGGTGTCGGCCAGGTAGTCGGCGACCTTCTGGAAACGCTCGACCAGGCGTGTCTGGTCCTCGTCGGGAATGGCGGTAAAGCGGAAGGTGTCCTGGGCCTGGGTCTGAGCCACCGGGGCCAGGCCCAGCAGCATCAGGGTGGTCGCGATCAGCCGTCGCATCGCGGGGCTCCTGTCGTGAATGGGGGCGCTATTGTTGAGCCTGGCGGCGGAGGGGGCAAGCCCGGCGAGCCCGCCCGGCTAGGATTCGACGTCCGGGGCGGGAAAGCGGGTGGCCTGCAGGCTGTCCTTGATCTTCTTGAGATGGGTCTGGAAGTCTTCGCCGCGGCGCAGTGTCACGCCGGTGGCGAGGACATCGATCAGCGCCAGGTGGATCATGCGTGAGGTCATCGGCATGTAGACGTCGGTGTCCTCGGGGGTGACCACCTCGAGCGTCTCGGTGCATTCCCGGGCCAGCGGTGAGTCGGGCGCGGTGATGCCCAGCACCACGGCGCCGTTGCTGCGGGCGAGCCGGGCGATCTCCACCAGTTCGCGGGTGCGGCCGGTATAGGAGATGATGACGATGGCGTCGCCGGTGTGGCTGGCGGCAGCGACCATGCGCTGCATGAGCACGTCCTCGTAGACCATCACCGGCAGGTTGAAGCGGAAGAACTTGTGCTGGGCATCCTGGGCGACCGGTCCCGAGGCGCCCAGGCCGAAGAAGCTGATCTGCTTGGCCTGGATCAGGTAGTCGACGGCGCGCTCCACGCGCTTGGCGTCGAGCGCGCGGCGGGCGTCGTCGAGGGCGGCGATGGTGGCGCCGAAGATCTTGTCGCCGTAGCGCGCGGCATCGTCCTCGCGTTCGACGCTGCGGCTGACATACGGCGTGCCGCCGGCCAGACTTTGTGCCAGCTTGATCTTGAAGTCCGGGTAGCCCTTGGCGTCGAAGTTGCGACAGAAGCGGTTGACGGTGGGTTCGCTGACCGAGGCCGCCTGCGCCAGGGTGGCGATGCTCAGCCCGGTGGCAGTCGCCGGATCCTGGAGGATGACGTCGGCCACCTTGCGTTCCGAGCGATTGAGCTCGTCGAGGCGGGCGCGAATGCGCTCGAGAAGGTCATGGCTGGCCATGCGTGTAACGGCTCCTGATGCAATATGTAGTGATTTAACTACATTGGTAGCCACATCCTAGCGTGACGCTCGGGATGACGCCAAGTGCGGGCCACGTCAGGATTGCATCTTTGGTAGTAAAATTACCGATAAATCTTGCCGTGAAACGCATCAATGGCATATTTTATACGTAAGATTACCAGATTGAAGGGGTTCGAGGCATGACCCAAGACACCACGCCCGACATCGATCTGGCGCTGTTCGGCGCCCTCGGTGACCTGGCCCTGCGCAAGCTCTACACGGCGCTTTACCATCTCGATCGCGACGGCCTGCTGGGCGCGTCGACGCGCATCCTCGGCCTGGCGCGCCAGGACATCGACGCCGAGGCCTTCCGCCAGCGCGTCCAGCAGGCGCTGAAGAAGCACGTCAAGACGGCGCTGCTGGAAAAGACCTGTCTGGAGCGCTTCATCGCGCGCCTCGACTACCTCCAGCTCGATTTCGCCACCGTCGAGGGTTACGACGCCATCGCCCGGTGGCGCCAGGACGTCGAGCGGCCGATGACCGTCTATCTGGCCGTGCCGGCGAGCATCTACGGCGATATCTGCCGCAACCTGAGCGCCAGCGGCAGCCTGGACGAGCAGACGCGCGTGGTGGTGGAAAAGCCCATCGGCTACGACCTGGAATCCTCGCGGCAGATCAACGACGCGATCGGCGAGGCCTTCCCCGAGTCGCGCATCTATCGCATCGATCATTACCTGGGCAAGGAAACCGTCCAGAACCTGATCGCCCTGCGCTTCGCCAACCCGCTGTTCGGCAACCAGTGGAATCAGAACCAGATCTCGCACGTCGAGATCACCGTGGCCGAGCAGGTGGGCATCGAGGGGCGCTGGGGCTACTTCGACAAGGCCGGTCAGCTGCGCGACATGGTGCAGAACCACCTGCTCCAGCTGCTCTGCCTGATCGCCATGGACCCGCCGTCGAATCTGGATGCCGATGCCATCCGTGACGAGAAGGTCAAGGTGCTCAAGGCCCTCAAGCCCTTCACCCAGGAGACCATCGGTCGCGACGTGGTACGCGGGCAGTACATCGCCGGGTCGATCAACGGCGAGAGCGTGCCGGGCTATCTGGAAGAAGAAGGCGCCAACACCGAGAGCCGCACCGAGACCTTCGTCGCCATGAAGACCGAGGTCTCCAACTGGCGCTGGGCCGGGGTGCCATTCTATCTGCGCACCGGCAAGCGGATGCCCGAGAAGCTCTCGCAGATCGTCATCCACTTCCGCCAGCAGCCGCACTACATCTTCGATCCCGACCAGCGCGACCTGGCCGCCAACAAGCTGATCATCCGCCTGCAGCCGGAAGAGGGCATCGCCCTGCAGGTGCTGACCAAGGACGGCGGGCTCGACAAGGGCATGCGCCTGCGCCCGGGGCCGCTGCACCTGGACTTCAACAGCGCCTTCCCCAAGTCGCGGATTCCGGATGCCTACGAGCGGCTGCTGCTCGAGGTGATGAAGGGCCAGCAGTACCTGTTCGTGCGCCGCGACGAGGTGGAGTACGCCTGGCGCTGGTGCGACCAGCTGATCGAGGGATGGAAGGCCCGCGACATGCCGCCGCGGCGCTATCCGGCGGGGTCCTGGGGGCCGGTGGCGTCGATCGCCATGATCACCCAGGACGGCCGTAGCTGGTACGAGGACTATTGAGCGAGGCGTGACTCCATGACGACCGAGATTTCTCCGCGGGAGCGGCTTGCCGCCCAACTGGCCGAGGCGGTGGCCGGGGCGTTGAGCGCCGACCTGGAACAGCAGCCCCGGGCGCTGCTGGTGGTGTCCGGCGGCTCCACGCCGGTGGCGTTCTTCGAATGCCTGGCGGCCATGGCGCTGCCCTGGGAGCGCATCGACGTGACCCTGGCCGACGAACGCTGGGTCGCCGAGGATGACGCCGACAGCAACGCCCGCCTGGTTCGCGAGCACCTGCTCGTCGGCCCGGCGGCAGCGGCGACCTTCCATTCGCTGACCAGCGACGCGGCCACGCCCGAGCAGGGCGCGGCCACCGTGGCCGAGCGCATCACCGCGCTGCCCTGGCCGGCCAGTGCGGTGATTCTGGGCATGGGCGGTGACGGCCATACCGCCTCGCTGTTTCCCGACAGCGGCGAGCTGGGGCTGGCACTGACCACCGATGAGGCGGTCGTGGCCGTGCGCGCGCCGAGCGTTGCCCAGCCGCGCATCACCCTGAGCGCCGCCTATCTGCACCGGGCTCGCCGCCATGTTCTGCATATCGTCGGCGACAACAAGCGCTCGGTGCTGGCGCAGGCCCTGGCCGGCGACGATGCCCGCGAGCTGCCCATCCGTGCCTTTCTGGCCTGTCCACTGGCCGTCTACTGGGCACCCTGAACCGAATTGCTGGAGCATGACATGACCACTGAAAAGCAGCTGCCTTCCACCCGTACCACCGAGCTCGACAGCATCTGCCAGAAGGCGGAGGTGATTCCGGTGCTGACCATCGAGCGACTGGAAGATGCCGTGCCGCTGGGCCGTGCGCTGGTTGAAGGCGGGCTGCCGGTCCTCGAGATCACGCTGCGCACCGACTGCGCGCTGGCGGCCATCGCGCGCATGCGCGAGGCATTGCCGGGGGCCAGCATCGGCGCCGGCACTGTGCTGACGCCGGCCCAGTATCGCCAGGCCGAGCAGGTCGGGGTCGACTTCGTGGTGACCCCCGGCGCGACCGAGGCGTTGTACCGTTATGGCGTGAGCAGCCCGGTCCCCATGCTGCCGGGCGTGGCAACGATTTCCGAGCTGATGACCGGCTGGCAGTTCGGGTACCGGCGCTTCAAGTTCTTCCCGGCTGAAGCCAGTGGCGGCGCACCGGCGATCAAGGCGTTCGGCGGGCCGATCCCCGAGGCGCGCTTCTGCCCGACCGGCGGCATCACCCCGGACAATGCCGAGGACTATCTCAAGCTGCCCAACGTGATGTGTGTCGGCGGTTCCTGGGTAACGCCCAGGAAACTGATCGAGGCGGAAGACTGGGCGGGCATCAAGGCCCTGGCCCGCGAGGCCGCCGAGCGCTTTCACCACTGAGCCATCCCGCCGGCGAGGCGGGCGACTGTTCTCTCTCGACAGCCTATGCTGTTGCTTGGCCCGCTCTCCTGGGAGCGGGCCTCTTTTTTTGTCCTGCCCTTTTGCGCGGCTGCCTTGCTCTGCCTTCGCCGGGGCGGGGGTGGCGGCACGTCGTGAGCGAGCGAGGCTAGCGAGAGCACTCCCGATAGGGCTCGGCGCGGTACTGTGTCTTCCATTCCAGAAAACGCTCGGCCGGCAGCGGGGCCGAGAACCAGTAGCCCTGGGCGTGCTCGCAGTTCAGCGAGGCCAGCAGCCGGGCCTGCTCGGGGTTCTCGATGCCTTCGGCGACCACATCGCAGCCGAAGCTGTGGGCCAGCTGGATCACGGTGTTGGCCAGATTGCGGTCGTGGCTGCTGTGAAGCATGTCATTGATGAAGGCGCGGTCGATCTTCAGCGTGTTGACCGGCAGCGTCTTGAGGTAGGCCAGCGAGGAATAGCCGGTACCGAAGTCGTCGATGGCGATGCGGATGCCCTGATCGGCCAGTTTTCTGAGCGTTTCTCGTGCCAGGCTGACGTCCTCCATCAGTCCCGACTCGGTGACCTCGACCTCCAGGGCATGAGCCGGCAGGCCGGCATAGCGCAGGCGTGTCAGTACGCGCCTGGCGAACCCTGACGTCATCAACTGTCGGGCGGCGACGTTGATGGCGATGCTGAAGTCGTCATCGACCTGGCCCTGGCCGCGCCATTTCCGGGCCTGACGTATGGCTTCGTCGACCACCCAGTCGCCGATGGCGAGAATCTCGCCACTGGTCTCGGCCAGGGGGATGAAGTCCCCCGGCGAGACATGACCCAGTTCGTCGCTGGTCCAGCGCAGCAGGGCTTCGGCGCCGATCAGCCGGCCGGTGCGTAGCGACACCTTGGGTTGGTAGACCAGTTGCAGTTCGCCCCGTGAGGTTGCGTCGCGGAGGAGCTGCTGCATGCGGGCCCGTTGCTGGTGGCGCTGCTCGAGGCCGGCCGAGTAGAAGCCTATCGGCGTATCGCCCGGCGACGGCAGGGCAAGGCTGGCCTGGCGGACCAGTTGCTCGGGTGTGTCGGCCTCCTTCTCCGCGCGGCTGATACCGATGCGGGCGGTCAGCGACATCAGTGCGTCGCCGATCTGGTGGTCGCGCGCCAACAGGGTCAGGATGCGCCTGGCCCGGATGTGCAGGGTGTCCTCGTCCGAGGGGGCGTGGCAGATCAGCAGCAGCTCGGCCCCGCCCCAACAGCCCATCACGTCACGCGAGTGGGCCTCGCTGGCCAGCAGGTGGCAGGCATGCTTGAGCAGGGCATCCGATGCCGGATAGCCATGCAGGCGTGCGATGTCGTCCAGACCGTCGAGGGCGATGAACAGCAGGCAGGTGCCGCGGCCCGTCGTCAGGTGGCGTTCCAGCCACTTGACCAGAGCGCTGCGGTTGGGCAAGCCGGTGATCGGTTCCTGATAGGCCAGGCGCTCGAGTTCGGTGGTTCGCTGGGCCACCAGCTGTTCGAGCCGGGCGTTCTGGTCCGTGCGTTCCCGATACAGGCGGCCGGCCTGCAGGGCGTTGTGGATTCGCTGCAGGGCTTCCTGATGATCGAAGGGCTTGTTCAGAAAGTCGCGGGCGCCGAGCTCGAGCGCCCGTGAGCGGGTGTCGCGATCGGTCTGCGCGGTCAGCACGATCACCGGCGGTCCTTCACCGTTCCAGCGCTGCTGCAGATCACCGAGCAGGGTCAGGCCGTCGATATGCGGCATGCGCACGTCGAGCAGCAGCAGGTCGGGCGGTGTGTCGTGGCAGTAGTCGACTACCCGGCGCGGATCATCGAGCGTGGCGACCCGGGTGAAGCCCTCGTCGTCCAGCAGGTCCTCGAGCAAGGCGAGATTGGCGGGGTTGTCGTCGACCACCAGGATGTGGCTGGCGAGCAGGGCGTCCTTGTCAGGCATCGCTGGCTTCCTTCTTGAAGCGGGTCTCGAGGGCGGCGGGCGGCGGCTCGGGGTCGCCGGCCGGTGCGTCATCGGCGCGGCGAAGCTCGATCCAGAATCGGCTGCCGGCGTCCTTTTCGCTGGTGACGCCGATGCGGCCGTGCATCTGTTCGATCAGCTGGCGGGTCAGTGTCAGACCGATGCCGGTCCCTTCAATGGTGCTGCCTTCCGCCTCGAGGCGGTTGAAGGGCTGGAACAGCTCGGCGATGCGCGCCTCGGAGATGCCGACGCCGGTGTCCTCGACACTTACCCGAAGGGTGTCGCCGTGCTCGGCCAGGGTGACCACGACGCGGCCCTCGGGGCGGTTGTACTTGATGGCATTGGACAGCAGGTTGAGCAGCACCTGCTTGAGGCGGGTCGGGTCGGCGAGCACGCAGGGATCGGCCGTCTCCGCTGGGCCATGCAGGGTGACGGCGGCCTCCCGGGCCAACGGTGCCAGGCTTTCCAGCGCCGCGTCGCAGATATCCCTGACCGATACTGCCTCGAGGGCCAGCGTCATGCGGCCGGCCTCGATCCGGGAGAGATCGAGGATGTCGTTGATCAGGGCCAGCAGGTGTTCGCCGCTGCTGCGAATCTGGGCGACCTGCCGCTGCTGGCGTTCGGAGAGCGGGTCGCGGCGGCCGTTGGCGAGCAACTGGGCGAAGCCGAGAATGGCGTTGAGCGGGGTGCGCAACTCATGGCTCATCGCCGAGAGAAAGTCGCTCTTGGCGCGGCTGGCCCGCTCCGCCTGATCGCGGGCCCGGGTGATTTCCTGCTGGATGCGGTCGCGCTCGGAAAACTGGCGGTAGAGATTGATCAGCAGCGCGCAGGTGGCGTTGAATGGCTCCAGCCATGCCACGGTCTCGGGAGAATATCCGTCATCGCTGTTGGCGGTGGCGTACATGCCGATCACCCGGCCGTCGTGGACGATGGGCACGCCCAGGTAGTTGTGGATCGGCGGGTGTCCGGGCGGAAAGCCGCCCCGGAGGGGGTGGTTGGCCAGATCGTCGGTGATGATGGTATCGCCATGGGCGAATACGCGACCCAGCAGCGAGCCGGGGTTGGTCAGGCGCATGTCCCCCGAGCGCAGTTGTTCCATCAGCCGGCGGGATTGCGCGTTCCACGAGAGGTCGGTGATGGCGTGGATCTTCAGGGCCGGCCCCTCGGCCTCGTGCAGCACTTCGCCGATCAGTGCGTAGTCGCTGCCGGTCAGTTCGCGCAGGGCTTCCATCAGGAAGTCCCACAGGCGGCGGCCCGACATCAGGGCGCGATAATCGGTGATGCCCTGATGCAGGACCCGCAGCAGCGTCTGCTGGCGATGATGCCGACGCTCACGACTTTGCGCCTTGCGGTGGGCCAGGTGCAGGCGGATCAGCTCTTCCGCCTGGGCGGCGAGCAGCGCCAGGCTTTCCTGCTGGCGGGCATCGAAGCGGCGCGGCCGGGTGTCGATCAGGCACAGGGTGCCGACGACGTGGCCATCGAGGGGGCGCAGCGGATGGCCGGCATAGAAGCGGATGCCGTCGATCCGATCCACCAGCGGGTTGTCCCGGAAGCATGCGTCCAGTTGCGTGTCCTCGACCACCAGCGGTTGATCGTCGGCGACGACATGGCCGCAGAAGGACACGTCTCGCGGGGTTTCCCGGCAGTCCATGCCGTGCGCCGACTTGAACCACTGGCGATGGGCGTCGACCAGCGAGATCAGTGCCGTGGGCACGTCGAACAGGCGTGCGGCCAGTTCGGTCAGGCGGTCGAACCCCGCCTCCGGAAGGCTGTCGAGGAGCTCGAGGCGATGCAGAGTCTGCAGGCGTCGTGCTTCGTTGTCGGGGAGTCGGGGAGGCTGCATGGCAAGATGGGTCGTTCCTGACGTGGAGAATCCTGAATGTCGAGGGCGCCGCCATGCCCGGGCCCTGGCCTGGCAGACCACATTTAACGTTTTATCGGCCTGTTGCCGAGGAAACTTGAGCGTGGTGTCATCCGGGCGGGGCAACCCCATGACGTCACCGCCAACAGCGAGGAGCGCATCACGATGCAGAGCAGGGACCCGATGACGGGGCATTCGGACGAGCGGCTGTCGAGCCCCGCGGCCCAGCGCAACCGCGAGCCGATTCTGGCCACGCTGGCACCGTTGCTCGGCGGTGCCCGGACGGTACTGGAACTGGCCAGCGGCACGGGCGAGCACGCCGTGCATTTTGCCGCGGCGCTGCCGGGCGTGCGCTGGCAACCCAGTGATCCCAGCGAGTCGGCCCGGGCCTCGATCGCGGCCTGGCGAGCCGACAGTGGCCTCGACAACCTGGCCGAACCGCTGGCCCTGGATGTGGAAAGCCGCCCCTGGACGGTCGATGCCTTCGACGCCCTGGTGGCCATCAACCTGCTGCACATCGCGCCCTGGTCGGTGACCGAGGCCCTGCTCGGCGAGGCCGGTGCACGCCTGCCGGCCGGCGCCCCGGTGTTCCTTTACGGCCCCTTCCTGCGCGACGGCGTGCCGACGGCGCCCAGCAACGAGGCCTTCGATATCGAGCTGCGGCGGCGTGACCCGCGCTGGGGTCTGCGCTCGCTGGCGGCGGTATCGACGCTGGCGCGCGCCAGCGGCCTGCATCTCGAGCAGGTGGTGGAAATGCCGGCCAATAATGTCGGGGTCGTGCTGCGTCGACGGAGTGCGTGACGGGCGGGGTGCTTGATAATTGGGCCGACGCCCCAAAGACTGAGGACAGGGCCGGCCACGGCCTGTTTCCACCATCAAGGGAGTGAGTGCCAATGACCGATCATGACCTGTCCGAGGATTTTCGCCTGCCGGTGGGGTGCCCGTCATGCGGCAGCCACCTGATGCGGGTGTCCGAGGTCCACAACCCTGACGACAAGGTGTTCTGTGCCTCGTGCAATGCCTATGTGTGCCTGTATCACGAAGCGCAGGAGATCCTGCGCCAGGGGCCCGGCAGCGAGAGCGAGGCGCTGCTCGAGAAGGCCGTGAACGCACGGCACTGACACGTTTCCCTGCCGACGCCGGCCGGTGCCCCGCATGAGGGGCTGCCCGGCCGGCGTTGTCGCGAGTGGGACTACAGCAGGTCTTCCGCCGCCATGGCCAGCCGCGAGCGTTCGACGCTTTTCAGGGTGATGTGCCCGGCATGCGGCCAGTCGCGAAAGCGTTCGACCACGGCTGCCATGCCGCAGGTGTTGGCGGTGAGGTAGGGAGTGTCGATCTGGCCGACGTTGCCCAGGCAGACGATCTTGGTATTGCGTCCGGCCCGCGAGATCAGCCCCTTGAGCTGCTTGGGCGTGAAGTTCTGGGCCTCGTCGATGATCAGGAAGGTATCGTTGAGCGTGCGTCCGCGCATGAAGGTCGGCGAGCGAATCTGCACCCGTGAGCCGATCAGCTGGCGGGTGGCCCCCTCGCTCCAGTTCGAGGTGCCGTCGCGCTCGTCGCGCAGCAGGTTGTCCATGTTGTCGTGGAAGGCCCCCATCCACGGCGACATCTTCTCCTCCTCGGTGCCCGGCAGGAAGCCGATATCCTCCCCCATGGGGATCGGCGCACGGGTGAAGACGATGCGCTCGAAGCGCTTCTGGTCGAAGGTCTGCTCGAAGGCGGCGGCCAGGGTCATGTAGGTCTTGCCGGTGCCGGCGGTGCCGGCGATGGTCACCAGGTCGATCTCGGGGTCCATCAGCAGGTTGAGCGTGAAGTTCTGCCGACTGTCGTGCGCGTGCACGCCCCAGACCCCGGCGTGATGGCGGTAGTTGGTGAGCAGTTCGAGGCGGGCGCCGTCGGTTCGGTACTCGCGCACGATGGCTTCGAAGTCGGCGCCGTTGTCGCTGTCGGCCACCAGCATGCCGGCATGCCAGTCCGCAGGGAGCGTGCCGGTGAGCGCATAGCAGGTCTGCTGGTCGATGCGCTCGACGCTGACGTCGACATCGAGCGATTCCCAGAGACCGGCACCGTCCGGCCCTGCCTGCGCGTAGACCCGGGCCCCCTCGATCATAGCGTCGTTGTCGCTGAACGCCCGGTCGTTGCGGTAATCCTCCACCGGCACGTTGAGCGCCGCCGCCTTGACGCGCAGGTTGATGTCCTTGGTCACCAGGATGACGGACGCATCCGGGCGTTCGTCGCGCAGCCGGCAGGTTTCGGCCAGCAACCGGTTGTCGGGGCTGTCCTCGAGCGGGTCGAGCGGCTTGAGGTCGCTGTAGCAGAGAAAGCGCAGGCGGCCGGTCTGGCCGGTGCCGGGCAACTGGATGCCGGCGCGGATCTCGTCGAAGGTGGCGTTGGCGGTCAGTTCGGAGAGCGTGCGGCTGACCTGGCGCGCGGTGCGAGCGATGTCGCGCAGGCCGTTCTTGTGCTTGTCGAGTTCCTCGAGCACGGTCATGGGGATGACCACGTCGTGCTCCTCGAAGTGATACAGGGCGGCCGGATCGTGGATCAGGACGTTGGTGTCGAGTACATAGAGGCGGGTGGCCTTCTTGTCGATACGTACCATCGGCGTGAGCACTCCTTGGTTGATGGCCTTCTCGACGCTGACAGTCGAGCATGGCACGGCGATGACAACCACTGGCATGAGCCCCGTCACGGGGCGTCGGGAGTTGCGGGTCGATGGTTCTCCTTGTGTCGTGGGCGGGATGAGTCTCTTTTCGTCAAGATGGGTCGAGATCGCGTGAAACGCCAGCCACAGCGTTTCACGCAAGGGCGTCGAGCCTCATGTCTTGATGCCGCCCCAGCCGTGCTGATGGCAGTCACAGTCCGCATCCTGGCAGGGCTCGCGGTCGGGGTGGGCGCTGGCGCAGGCTGCGCAGCAGTAGTAGTGGCCGTTGACCGGCAGCGCCGTGTCGGGCACGACGCACTGGCAATAAGGGCACTCGCAGATGCGTTTCTCGTCCATTCGAAGCCTCCGTTACCATGTCATGATGGGATTCAGTGTAGAAGGGGGAAGCTCGGGTGTGGCAAGCGCCTGCCGGGGTCGGCGGGGCGAGTGACACGCTGCGAAAAAGTGGGCAGGGTAAACAGTCGGATCAGGGGCAGAGGTGGGTCATGCCGGAGGGGCGTCGTGTTCTGCAGGTCGAGGACAGCGAGTCGAGGGTCGCCATGACACGGGCGGCACGGAAAGCGGCGGGCCGGGCGGGCCAGCCGCACGGTGCGGGACGGTCGGGAGGGACGTTGCATGACTCCCATGGCTAACGCCGATATTCGGGCCAGGCTCGAGCGCATGCGCCATGACTATGGGCTCTGGCTCGGTCGCGAGTGCGCCGACCTGTCGGCTCAGGCACAGGAGCTGGGCAATCCCATCCTGAACGGCGCCCCCTGGGAGCCGGTTCGCGAACGGCTGCATCGCATCGCCGGTTCGGCGGGTACCTTCGGCTTCCAGGAGGCCAGTGAAATCTGTCGGCTGCTGGAGCATCGCCTGGAGCGAATCCTGCAGACCGGTGCCTCCGGCGACGCCGGGGTCTTCCTGCGCGAACTCGACTCCCTGCCGGCGCTGGTGAAGTCGCTGACCCCCGAGCGGCTCTCCATCGCCGACGACCTGCTGCACTCGCCGGTCGTGGCTCGGTCGCCGGAAGTCCGGGAATCTCGCCAGCCGCTGATCTTCGTGCTCGACGACGACGCCACCACGGGGCAGCCACTGTGCCGCATGCTCGAGAGCTTTCACTACCGGACATGCCGGTTCAGCACGGGGGACGCGCTCGAGCGAGCCTGCCGCGAGCAGCGCCCCGATGCGCTGATTCTCGACCTGCACCTGGAGGTCGAGGATGGCCTGGCCATCGGCGAGGCGGTGCAGCACCTGTTCGACGAGCCACTGCCGCTGTTCGTCACCAGCCGGGCCCAGGCCTTCGAGGACCAGCTGCGGGCCGTGCGTGCCGGCGTCGTGGGGATCATCTCTCATCCGCTGGATCCGATCCGGCTGGCCGACATGCTCGAGACGCACCTGCGCCGGCATCGCCTGCCGCCGGCACGGGTCCTGCTGGTCGATGACGACGAGATGATGCACACCTATCATCGCCTGTTGCTGGAAGAGGTCGGCTTCACGGTGATGACCCTCAGCCGCCCCGAGGGGATACTCGAGGCCATGGAGGGGTTCGCGCCCGACGTGCTGGTGCTGGACGTGCACATGCCCCAGTGCAGCGGCCCCGAACTGGCCCAGATCGTGCGCTACCATCCCCGCTGGCTGCAGGTGCCGATCATCTACCTGTCGGCCGCGCTCGATGCCGGCGCGCAGCTCGAGGCGATGACCAAGGCCGGCGACGACTTTCTCACCAAGCCGATTGCGCCCGAGGCGCTGGTCGCCGCCGTCACGGCGCGAGCCCGACGTTCCCGGGAACTGGCCGCCGCGCTGTCCCGCGACGGTCTGACCGGTCTGCTCAAGCACGCCGACATCAAGGAGCGCCTGCAGACCGCTCTCGCCCAGGCCCGGCGACGGAACACCGCCCTGTGCGTGGCCATGCTCGACATCGATCATTTCAAGTCGGTCAACGACACCCACGGCCACCTGGCCGGCGACGAGGTGATTCGTGCGCTGGCCAACCTGCTGCGCCGGCGGCTGCGGGAAAGCGACCTGATCGGCCGCTACGGGGGCGAGGAGTTCCTGCTGGTGCTCAACGACTGTGATCGCACCCAAGCGCTTCAGGTACTCGACGAGTTGCGCGAGTCCTTCAAAGCGCTGGCGTTCCATGGCGACGATCGGGACTTCCAGTGCACCCTGAGTGCCGGTCTCGTCGCCCTGACGCCGGATTTCACCACGGGCGACGCCCTGATCAACGCAGCCGACCAGCATCTGTATCAGGCCAAGCAGGCCGGGCGCGACTGTGTGATCGGCGGTGCCGGGCCCGTGGCCGCCGACGTTCCGGGGTAACCCGTCAGGAGGTGTCGGGCCGGTGGCGTTTCGCCTGCCCGGCGATGAGCCGCGCGAGATGCGGCCCGAACAGCAGCACCAGCACGAAGCGGGCGAGCTGCATCGCCATCACGTAGGCCACATCGACATGGGTCGAGGCGGCGATGATCGCCACCGAGTCGGCGCCGCCCGGGCTGGTGGCGAGATAGGCGGTGAGCGGGTCGAGTCCGGCGAACACCACCAGCAGCGCGGCAAAACCGCCGCAGACCCCCACCAGGCAGAGAATCGAGACGAGCACGCCGGGCAGCGACTGGATGACGTGGGCGAGAATGGCGCGGTCGAAGCGCAGCCCGATGTTCCAGCCGACGAAGGCATAGCTGACGGCGAGCAGGGGCGAGGGAAGCTCTAGCGTCACCCCGGCGAGATCCTGCAGCAGTGTGGCGCCCACCAGCGTTACCAGCAGCGGGCCGGCCGGCAGACGCGCAACCTGGCCGACAACGGTGCCGACGACGATCATGCCCAGTGTCATCGCCAGGGCGGCCGGCTCCACCGCAGCGAACCACGCCCGGCCGGATGAGGCATTGCCGGCGCCTTCAGGCATGAAGAACGAGGCCACCAGCGAGGCGACGAGGGTGACGATCACCACGCGCAAATACTGCATGAAGGCGACCAGGCGCACGTCGGCGCCGAAGGATTCGGCCATTAATACCATGGCGGTGGCCGCGCCCGGTGCCGCGCCCCAGATGGCGGTAGTGCCCGGCAGTACCTGCCAGCGTGCCAGCAGCCAGCCGAGCAGGCTGCTGGCGGCAATTACCGCCACCACCGCCAGTCCGAAGGTCGGCCAGTGACGGCCGATCTCGTGCAGGATCGGCAGGGTGATGCTCTGGGCGATCAGGCAGCCGATGCTCGCCTGGGCGAGCAGAAACGGCCGACGGGGCACGCGTACGCTCGCCCGCCCCACGGCGACCAGCACTGCGGCCGCCATCGGCCCCAGCAGCAGCCCGGCGGGAACCTGAAGGCCCACCAGTGCGGCGCCGAACAGCACCGAAAGCAACACCAGGATCAGCCACTGTGCGGCGAGGCCGCGAGTGGCCAGATCGAATGGCGCGGCTTGCCGGGCCTCGTTTGGCATCAGGCCAGCGCCAGGTCGGCGCTTTGCACCACCCGCGACAGGCGCGGCAGGATCCGGGTCATCGCCATCTCGTGCAGCTCGCGAGAGGGGCCGGCACAGGCGTCCTCGACCACCACCACATCGTAGCCGCGCTCCCAGGCCTGGCGGGCCGTGGACTCGACGCCGAAGTTGGTGGCGATGCCGCCCAGGACCACGGTGGTGATACCGCGGCGGCGCAGTTGCAGGTCCAGCTCGGTGCCGAAGAAGGCCCCCCACTGGCGCTTGAGGATCTCCAGATCCCCGGCCTTGACCAGGCCGTCGACGAACTGGCTCCAGTCGTCGGGCAACCCGCCTTCCGGTTGCGGGATCGGCTGGTCAACATTGCGCGGCGGTGCGTCAGCGAAATCCGCCGACCAGGCGACACGCACCTGAACCACCGGCGCGCCGGCGTCGCGGAAGCGGTCGGCCAATCCTTTCGACTGGCTGACCACTACCTCGCCGCTGCGCGGTTCCAGTGGCATGCCGACGATGCCGCGCTGCAGATCGATGAGAACGAGGGCCGTGGTGCGGGGGGCGAGTTCGGGCATGGGGCACCTGAAGCAAGTGAGCGGAAATCGTGTGCCAAATAGTGTAAACCCTTCGCAGGATAATTGTTGGCTCGGTAGAGGGGAGAGCGAGTGCGGCCGCCGCCCGCGATGGCGGGCGGTGGCCTGTCAGGTGAGCTCAGCTGAACAGCCAGGGATCGAGGAATCCGCTGGGATAGGTCAGCGTCAGGAAGTGCGCCATGCCGACCAGGAAGGCAACCACGCCGGCGGCCATGCCCGCCGCCGTCCACAGCTTGAGCCGGGCGATACCCAGCAGGAATGCCAGGCAGAACAGTGCCGCCGTGCTGATGAAACCCAGGCCGAGGATGGTCGCGATCAGCGCGCAGAAGCCCGCCAGCCAGATCAGCTCTTCCCGGCAGGCCTGCTCTTGCCATTGCGGTCGGCGAAGGACGTAGCGCGCCGTCTCGGCGAGACAGCCCACCGCCATGATGGCGATAGCCAGCTTGGGAAACACGCTGCCCAGCAGCGAGAGGCCGGCGACATCGCTCCAGGCGAACGCGGCCAGGCCCAGCAACCCTGCCAGCAACAGAACGTCCACCGCACCGAACGTGGGCCGTGTCCGATCGGCCGGGGTCGCTGCTTCGCTGTCGGTGGTGTCGCCATCCCCCCTTGCCTGGCGGCGTTTCAGCCACAGCGCCTTGAGGGCGGGGATGAACAGTACCGCCAGGATCAGCGCACCGATGATCATCACGCCGGGGCGGACGAACGCGGCGCTGCCCTGGAACTGGACCGCCTGATAGAAGTAGGTCTCGGCACCCGGTGCCAGGACGAAGCCGATCAGGAAAGCCGGGCGTGACCAGTTGGCCTTCTTGAACAGCACGCCGATGGCACCGACGGCGGCCAGTGCGATCAGGTCGCCGGTGGCCCGGGTCGCCTGGTAGGCGGCGAACAGGATGAGCACGGTGATCAGCGGGGCGAGAATGGTGAAGCGGACGCGGGTGAGGCTGGCGACCGGGCCGGCCAGCCCCAGGCAGAGACCGGCGCCGAGGATGTTGGCCAGCGCCAGCGACCAGATGATGGTGTAGGTCAGGTCGAGGTGGGTCTCGATCATGCCGATGCCCGGCTGCAGCCCGAGCAGGAGCAGGCCGCCGAGGAACACCGCCGCGCTGCCCGAGCCGGGGACGCCGAACAGCAGCGTGGGCACCATCGCGCCGCAGGCGCAGGCGTTATTGGCCGACTCGGGAGCGATCACGCCGCGGATGTCGCCGCGGCCGAACTCGCTCTTGTCCTTGGCGCTCTGCACGGCGTGGCCGTAGGTCATCCAGTCGACGACCGAGCCGGCCAGCCCCGGAATGGTCCCGATCAGGCTGCCGAACCCCGCGCAGCGTGCCACCAGGCCGCGTTCGCGCCGCACGTCACGAAAGCCCTGACGCCAGCCCTCGCCGAGCCGACAGGGTTCGCTGGCGATGGCGCCGCGCTGGACCAGCAGGTCGATGATCTCGGGCAGGGCGAAGATGCCCAGGCCCACCACGACCAGCGGCAGGCCGTCATAGAGGTAGTCGAGGCCGAAGTTCAGGCGAAACTCGCCGGTGGCTGGAGCCATGCCCATGCCGCCGACCAGCAGGCCCAGTCCGCAGGCGGCGAGCCCCTTGAACAGGTCGCGCCCCGAAAGCACGGCGACCATCGACAGACCCAGCAGCGTCAGCATGAACAGTTCCGACGAGGAGAACGCCAGCACCAGCGGCCGGGCAATGAGAATGAAACCGGTCAGGACTGCAGCGCCGATCAGGCCGCCGATCATCGATGACAGGAAGGCACTGGAAAGCGCCCGGGCCGCCTGCCCGCGCTTGGCCAGCGAGAACCCGTCGATCACCGTGGCCTGCGAGGCACTGGAACCGGGGATGCCGAGCAGCACCGAGGCGAAGGTGTCGCCGGTGGGGATTACCGCCACCAGTCCCATCAGCATGCCCAGTGCCACCGAGGGTTCCATGCCGTACAGGAAGGGCAGCAGCAGCGACATGCCGGCGATACCGCCGAGGCCGGGAATGATGCCGACCACCAGGCCGACACTGACCCCGAGCATCATGTAGAGAAGATGGGAGAGGGTGAAGACCTGTCCCAGACTGGAGAGAAGGATGTCGAGCATGGCGTGGTTCTTCGCGTTGTCGTGTCGGAATCGGGCCGGCCCCGGCGCGTTGCGACGGGGCCGGAGAGATCAGCGCGTGGCCAGGTGGACGTCGAACTTGTCCGCCAGCCAGGTGATCAGCCACTGGCGCGTCTCGTCCTTGATCGCCATGGCATCCCGGAGGTGCCTGGAGACCGTCTCGCCGACGATCGGCGTGTAGGGACCGAGCTGGGCGGCCGCTTCCTCCTTGAACTGGTCGGTCTTGATGAACTCGCGAGCCGCCTGCCGGTAGGTCTCGACGAGGGGCTCGGGGGTGTCGACCGGGACCATCACCAGCTTCTGCAGGGCGTAGCCGGAGGCGAAGAACTTGCGGTAGGCCTCGTAGGCGTTGCCCGACGGTGCCTTGCCCCGGGTCTGTTGGTAGATCTCGTTGAAGGTCGGCAGATCCGGGAAGGTCGGGTCGCGCACGATGTTGCCGTCGTCGTCGAGCACGCCGAGGCTGAACAGCGGGATCGCCTTGCCGTCGTCGACCAGCGGCTGGACGTTGCTCAGGTAGGCGGAGGTGGTCTGGAAGTCGATGTTCGCCTCGCCACGCTCGAAGGCCAGGCGACCTTCACCGCGGCTGCGCATGCCGAATACCGGATTGATGTCGACGCCCAGCATCTCGAGGGCGATCAGCACCGGCAGCTCGACCCCGGTGGGGGACTGCGCGGCCAGCTTGACCGGCTGCTTCAACAGGGCCTTAAGGGCGCTGTCGGCGTCCTTGCCCATCTCGGGCGAGGCGTAGACCACCCCGCCGGTCGGGGTGGCGAGGATCGGCTTCCAGTCGGCGTAGTCGTAGCGCACCCGCGGGTCGCCGAGCATGGCCGGGTACTGGGTCGAGGCCGACGTGCCCAGCCACTGGCTGCCGTCGGACCTGGCGCGGACCGCGAACAGGTTGGCACCGTTGATCGAGCCGCCACCGGGCACGTTGTCGATCATGACGGTCGGCTTGCCGGGCAGGTAGTCGCTGAACCAGGGCGCGAAGAAGCGTGCCCAGACATCGGTGCCGCCACCCACCCCGAAGGGGATGGTCCACTTGATGGTATCGGGGACGTCGGGGTCCGCGGCGTTCGCCGTCGCGGGAAGGACCAGCGGGCTCAGGCCGGCGCACAGCAGGCCGAGGCCGGCGGCGCGCTTCAGACGGGTGGCGAGAGTCTGTCGGGATTTCAAGGGGCGCATGGCGTGACTCCTTGTTGTTGTGTCGCTCTTTGGGATTCGTCGGATGGACTACGATCTAGCCGGCCCTGGCCGTCATGGCAGCGGCCGGCCGGTGATCGGGCGTGGTGCCGGGATAATACAGCGTGCCGGCCATGATCTTGCGGGCGGTGCGGACCAGCGAGACCCGGGCGACGTCATGCGGGTCCTGCCCGCGGTGCTCGACATCGAGATCGATGTAGCCCGAGGGGTGCTCGAGGCGCACGTGCGCCAGTGACTCGCCGTCGGTCAGCCGGCCCGCCGCGGTGGCAATACGGTTGGCGACGGTCCCCGGAACGCTGATCGCCGTTGCCAGGGCGATGGCACCGGTCACGGCGAGCGCCTTGTGGCAGCGGTGCGGCACGAAGTAGCGGGCGCGCAGCGTCGCCTCGGTGGTGCCGGGGGCCGACAGCAGAACCGGCTTGGGCAGCACGCCGTGGCTGACGTCGCCGAGCCCCATGCGCCGCCCGGCTTCGCGGCGGATGGCCTCGAGGCGGGCGAGCATGGGGCCGTTGGCGTCGAGTTCGGCGGGCGTTTCGTCGCCTGTCAGGCCGAAGGCCTCGGCGGCGATCAACAGGGTCGGGGTCGCGGCGTCGAGGCAGGTCACCTCGATGCCGTCGATGATCTCCCGCGCCTGGCCGGTGGGCAGCAGGGCGCCGGTCTTGGTGCCCACCACATCGAGAAAGCTGAGCTGGATACCCGCGGCGCTCCCCGGCACGCCGCTGATGCGGGTGTCGCCTTCGTAATCCACCTGGCGTCCCGGCGTGGGGACGTGGCATTCGATGAGGCGTTGCGTGTTGAGGTTGCAAACCCGCACCACGGTGATGCCGTCTCGCGGCTCGACCAGCCCGGTCTCGATGGCGTAGGGGCCGACCGCCGAGAGCATGTTGCCGCAGTTGGGGTTGAAGTCGACGCGGCGCCCGGGGCCGTCGACCTGGGCGAACAGGTAGTCGACGTCGGCGTCGGGATGGTCGGAACGTTCGACGATCGCCACCTTGCTGGTCAACGGATCGCTGCCGCCGATGCCGTCGATCTGCAGGGCATGGCCGGCGCCCATCAGGTTGAGCAGTGTCTCCGTGCGCGCCTCCGGCGATTCGGGCAGGTCGCTCATGCGCAGGAACGGGCCCTTGGAGGTGCCGCCACGCATGATGATGCAAGGGATGCTGTGGATCATTGCCGTTTCACTTTCCGTGCCAGAACTCATGAAACGAGCATGTCACCGCTGTTTTGATGCCTCAAATGCAAATAAAGATAACTACTAATGTTTAAAGCACATTAATGTGATAAGTTGTTCAATGGCTCAATTCCAATGCAAGAATCGTCCATGTTACATCGCATCGAGTTTCTCGACCTGCAGGCCTTCGTCCAGGTCGCCGAGCTGGGCAGCTTTCACGAGGCGGCACAGCGGCTCCACCTGTCACAACCTGCGCTGTCGCGGCGCATCCAGAAGCTCGAGGAGGCGCTCGAAGTGACGTTGCTCGAGCGTACCACCCGGCGTACCTGGCTGACGGCGATCGGCACCGACTTCCTGCCGCGGGCCCGCCGGATGATCGACGACTATGAATCGTCTATCCTCGGCATCCGCGAACTGGCGACGCACCAGAAGGGCACCCTGACCATCGCCTGCCTGCCCACGGCGGCATTCTATTTCCTGCCCAGCGTGATCCGCCGGTTCAACGAGGCGTGGCCGGGGATCCGCATCCGGATTCTCGATGTCAGTGCCAACGAGGGCCTGGAACGGGTGGTCAACGGCGAGGCGGATTTCGGCATCAACATGATCAGCCCGCAGCTGCCCGAGGTCTCCTTCACGCCGCTGTTGCGTGACCCGTTCGTGCTGGCGCTGCGCTCCGATCACCCGCTGACTGCCAAGGAGACGATCACCTGGGCCGACCTGGAGGCGGTGAAGATGATCACCGTCAGCCGCGACAGCGGCAATCGCACCCTGCTGGACAACGTGCTGTCGTCGGAGGGCATTCGCCTCAACGGTTTCTACGAGGTCCAGCATCTTTCCACGTCGCTCGGGCTGGTGGAGTCCGGGCTGGGGGTCGCCATCCTGCCCCGGTTGACCATGCCGGGTGCCGACCATGACACGCTGTGCTCGCGTCCCCTGCCCGAACCGCGCATCGAGCGCACCATCGGCCTGATTCAGCGCAACGATCACCATCTCTCGAGTACCGCCGAGCTGTTCATCGAGACGCTGCTGGCGCTGTGGGGCGACGAAGTCGGGCCGGGGCACGGATGATCGGGCGGGGTACCCGGCAAATGCGCGTCGGTCGGCACGGTGGACGGAAGCCAGGTTGGGCAATGCGTCGCGACCGATTACACTGCGCGCTCATCTCTGTTATCGGACATCGTTCATGAGCCAGTTGCCTCCCTGCCCGCAGTGCGGATCGGAATTCACCTACCAGGATCAGGACCTGCTGATCTGCCCGGAATGCGCCCACGAGTGGGTCGCCGATGGGGCGGTCGAGACTGATGACGACACGCCGGTGGTCAGCGACGCCCACGGCAATCTCCTGCAGGACGGTGACACCATCACCGTGGTCAAGGACCTCAAGATCAAGGGGTCGTCGTCGGTCGTGAAGGTGGGCACCAAGGTCAAGAACATCCGCCTGGTGGACGGCGACCACAACATCGACTGCAAGATCGACGGCATCGGCGCGATGAAGCTCAAGTCGGAGTTCGTCAAGAAGGTATAACCCGCCGGGCGATGGGGCGCCCGGGCCGCTTCAGCGGCTTTCGCGGGCGGTCAGGTGCCGCGCGACCCAGCCACGCACTTCTCCATAGGGATAGCCCTCCAGCGCCGCGAAGCCCGGCAGCCGGCGCGCCTTGAGCCGGGTCAGGCGCGGCGTGGTCAGCCCGCACAGGAAGCGGGTGACGAGTTCGCGGCCCGCCGGATCGCCCTCGTCGGCGGCGCGCTCGATCAGCTCGCCGGCAAGCTCGGCGACATTCCGCTCGGCCAGGGGCTGCGGTGCCGGCGGTTCGGGCAGTCGCGCCACGCGCCCGGCGCACACCGAACAGTGGCCGCAGCGATGAGGCGCACGGTCGTCGCCGAAATGCTCGGCCAGGCGGCGGCTCAGGCAGGTCTCGCTCTCGAAGAATGCCAGCATGGCGTGGATGCGCGCGATCTCGGCGGCCTCCCTGGTGTGGAAGTCGGCGTGCAGCTCGGCGGTCAGCCGCGCGGGATCGATGTCGCTTTGCAGGACCTCGTAGACCTCGGTCATCTGGCGGGTCTCGAGGCGGATCCAGCCCTGGTCGTGGAAGTAGTCCAGGGCGGCGATCACCCGAGCGCGGCGGGTGTCCAGGCCGCGTTCCCGGCCCTCTCGATGCAGGGCCTCGAAGTCCAGCCGGCACCAGGTCCGGGCGCGCTCGGCGGTGGCGATGATGGCCGTCACGAAGTCGCGGCGCTCGCCGGCGAAGCGCGCCACCAGGTCCTCGGGCTCGATCCGGTACTGGAAGCGGTACTCGGCGAAGTAGGCATAGCGCGGGGCGATCACGCCGCGCATCTCGAGCTGCACCAGCAGCGTCTTGAGCGGCAGGGGGCGGATGTCGCTGCGCTGCGAGAGGCGGTTGAGGATCAGTTCCCAGTGATTGCCCTCGCGCTCGCCGAGGATCGCCTCGATCACCGTGCGGATGCCCGCCGGTTCCGGCGTGTCGCCGTAGACGAAGTTCTCCAGCACCCGCAGGTTGTCGCCGCCGGCCAGCACCAGGCAGTCGGAGGGCGCGCCGTCGCGGCCGGCACGGCCGATCTCCTGACTGTAGTTCTCCAGCGACTTGGGCGGGTCGAAGTGCACCACGTTGCGGATGTCGCGCTTGTCGATGCCCATGCCGAAGGCGATGGTGGCGACGATCACGCCGACGTCGCCGGCCATGAAGTCGCGCTGGAGGCGCTCGCGGGTCTCGGCGTCGAGGCCGGCGTGATAGGCGACGGCGTCGAGCCCGGCCTGGCGCAGGTAGCCGGCCACCCGCTCGGCGGTGTGCTGCAGGGTGACGTAGACGATGCTCGATTGCGGCGTGTCGCCTGCCAGTCGCGGGCGCAGCCAGTCGCGCAGATAGCGCAGCCTGGCCTCGGCGGCCAGCGGCTCGACCAGCAGGTTGAGATTGGGCCGATAGAAGCCGGTGGTGGTGACGTCGTCGTCGGCGATGGCGAAGCGCCGCGCCATGTCGTCGATCACCCGCGGCGTGGCGGTGGCGGTGAGCAGCAGCGTCTGGGGGATGGCGAACTCGCGCTGGTAGTCGGGCAGCTTGAGGTAGTCGGGGCGGAAGTTGTGCCCCCATTCGCTGATGCAGTGGGCCTCGTCGACCACCAGCAGCGAGACCGGCACCTTCCTGAGAAAGGTGCGAAAGCGTTCGTTCTTGAGGCGTTCCACCGAGATCATCAGGATGCGGATCTCGCCGCGCTTCACGCCCTCCATCACCGCCGCCGTCTGCTCGCGACTCTGGCCGGAGTCGATGCTCGCCGCGGGGATGCCGTGGCGCTCGAGAAACGCCAGCTGGTCCTGCATCAGCGCCAGCAGCGGCGAGACCACCAGCGTCAGGTGCGGCAGGTGCAACGCCGGCAGCTGGTAGCACAGCGACTTGCCGGAGCCGGTGGGGAAGATCGCCGCCGCCGAGCGCCCGGCCGTCACCGCCTCGATCACCGGTCGCTGGCCGGGGCGGAACTCGCTGTAGCCGAAGACGTTCTGCAGGGTCTGCTCGATCATGACCACTCCTGAAGGGGAAGGCGGCGGGGGCTATGCTGGGAACGGCATTCGTCACCCGAGGGGCTTCGATGACCGCTCGCCAGCCGCGCCCATTCTCGCACATCGTCGGCTTCGACGATTGTCCCTTCGCGCGCGACCATCGCGGCCTGGTGACCGTGATCGGTGCGGTGTACTCGGGCAGCCGACTGGCCGGCGTGGTCTCGGGGCGTGTCGAGCGCGACGGCCTCGACGCCACCCGCGAGCTGCTGCGCCTGACGGGCGGGACGCGCTTCGCCCCGCACCTGCAGCTGATCCTGCTGCAGGGCGTGGCGCTGGCCGGCTTCAACGTCGTCGATGCGGTGCGCCTGCATCGTCTCTCGGGGCTGCCGGTGCTGGTGGTCGCCCGTCATGCGCCGCGCCCCGAGGCGCTTCGCGAGGCCCTGCTTGCGCACATTCCCGGCGGTTCGCAAAAGTGGGCGCGCATCGCCCGGCTGGGGCCGATGGAACCGCTGGCCGGCGTGTACGTCCAGCGCCAGGGCCTGAGCCGTGACGAGGCCGAGCGGGTGATCCGCGCCACCGCGCTCGAGGGGCGGATTCCCGAGCCGCTGCGTGCCGCGCATCTGATCGCCGGCGGCATCGCCCGTGGCGAGAGTCGGGGGCGTACCTGAGCATCGCGGGTGGCTGTCGAGCCGACGCACTGGAGCGAAGCGTCGGGGCCTTCCTACACTCAAGCAAGGCTGCGTGATCCCGGAAATCCCGCTTTTGCCGCCGTGTGCGGCGAGGAGGTCGACCCATGGTGTTTTCGCCCCGGAGCGTCACCCTCGAGGCTGCCGGCGTCGAGTTGAAAGGGGACCTGATCGTTCCCGAGGGGGCCACCGGCATCGTGGTGTTCGCCCACGGCAGTGGCAGCAGCCGTTTCAGCACCCGCAACCGTCAGGTAGCCGAGTATCTCGCCTCGCAAGGCCTGGCCACGCTGCTCTTCGATCTGCTTACGCCGGACGAGAACGTCATCGACGAGCGCACCCGCGAGCTGCGTTTCGACATTCCGCTGATCGGGCGGCGCATGACCGGCGCGGTGGACTGGGTCGCCCAGGCCGAGGCGACCCGTGAACTCGCCATCGGCCTGTTCGGTGCCAGTACCGGCGCGGCGGCGGCACTGATCGCCGCCGCCGAACGCCCGCAGGCGGTGAAGGCGGTGGTCTCGCGCGGGGGCCGGGTGGATCTTGCCGACGAGGCGCTGGCGCGGGTCGTGGCACCCACGCTGTTGCTGGTCGGTGGGCGCGATCATCCGGTGATCAATCTCAACGAGCAGGCACGAGAGCGGATGACCGCCCCTTGCGAACTGATCACTGTGCACGGTGCCACCCACCTGTTCGAGGAGCCGGGCAAGCTCGAGGAAGTCCAGCGGCTGGCCGGGTTGTGGTTCCTCGAGCATCTCGATCCGCAGCGCGCGACGACGCTGCTTTGATGCAGGGCGCTACCCCAATGAGGCCAGTCGATTCCCGGATGCAGCGCTAGGAAGGAGCGCTCCTGAGCGTGTGGCTGGCGTATCGTTCGGCCAGCTTCGCGAAGGGCCGTGTCGTGGCCTGCGCGGCGGTTGGGGCTGGGCCTCGGCTGTCAGCTGTAAAGTGCGACTTATTATCATTGATCCCTGGAACACAGCCTTGATGGTCGATCAACCGGAGATAGAATGACCTTTCCAACCGAGAGCTAACCATCAAGGATGCCGCATGGCTCAGCTGTTACGAATCGTGATGATCCACGGTCATCTCGAGGGGGTGGTCGAACTGGATGTCGACGGCCACACCAACATCTGCGGCACCAATGCGTCGGGCAAGACGACCCTGCAGCGCCTGGTGCCGGTCTTTTACGGGGAGCTGCCCAACCGGGTGGTGCCCAAGACTCGGCGCAAGTTCGATGCCTTCTACCTGCCGCATCGCAACAGCTACCTGGTCTACGAATATCGCCGCGAGGAGGGCGACGTTTGCCAGGCGGTACTCACCCGCAAGAGCGAGGGCGGCGTGGAGTATCGCTTCGTCGGCGCGCCCTATCGCCCCGAGGACTACCTGGTCGAGACCGAAGCTGGGGTGGTCGCTATCGACTATGCCCAGTGGCATCAGGGGCTGCGCCGGCAGGGCACCCCGGTGTCGCAGAAGCTCGGCGCCACCTCGGAATATCGTGCGGTGATCCAGAACGATTTCACCCAGCACGGCAGCGGCGGGGGACGTCGCGAGGGTCTGAAACTGCGCCAGGTCGCCGCCCGCTTCAGCCTGGTGCGGCCCGGGCGGCGCATCCGCCACATGGAGAAGCTGGTCTCGGCGGTGCACGCCAAGGAGGGCAAGATGGACACCCTCAAGACCATGCTGGCGGCGATCTTCGAGGAAGACGGCGTCGAGCTGCCGATGACCCGCATCCGCAACACCAAGGCGCGGGAGTGGATCGCCCGCATGCGCCAGTCGATGCGCCTCGAGCCGCTGCAGAAGGCCCTGGCGGACCTGCAGCGCCAGGATCGCGAGATCGCCGCCCTGGAAGCCGGCCTGTGGCAGCTGCGTCCCCAGCTCGAGGCTGATCGTGCCCGGGCCGAGCGCGGCCGGGCCGATCTCGAAGCGCAGATCGGCGAGCGCCAGCGCGACTTCCAGGCCCGCGAGCAGGCCTACGAACAGGCGCGCCAGGACGTCAACGACCGCCTCAGCGAGATGGGCAGCGAGCTCGAGCAAACCCGCACCGAGCTTGATGATCTCCAGCGCCGCTTCGAGGCCTTCGAGGAGGCCGACATGCCCGGCCTGGAGCAGGACCTCAAGGCGCTGCCCCAGTGGCGCGAGCAGCAGCAGGGCCTGCGCGACCACCTCGAGTTCATGCAGCAGGCGGTGCAGGAGAGCAAGGTCCGTCTGGAAGCGCGTCTTGTCGAACTCGGTGATCAGCTCGAGCGCCGCCGCGACGAGCTCCAGGCCCGAATCGACGCCCTTGGCGAGGAGAAGGACGCCCGCCGCGAGAGTCAGCGCGAGGCCGAGAGTCGCCTCGACGCCGACTACCAGACCCGCCGCCAGGCGCTGGATAGCGACTACTGCGGGCGGCTCGAGCAGCTCACCGCGCGCCTCTCCGAGCTCAAGGCCGAGCTCGCCCACGGCACCCAGACCGAGGACGAGGCCCGCGAGGCCGAGCGGGCCCAGCTGCGCGTCGACGAGGCCCGCAGTGCCCAGGACGCCATTGCCGCCACCCTCGAGGCTCTGCGCGGCGAGCTCGACGGTCACAAGCGCGCCCGCGACGATGCCGAGCGCGAGCTCGACCGGGTCCGCCAGCAGCGCGCCCGGGCCGAGGCTCGCCTCGAGGCCTTGGAGGTGCAGCGCGATCCGGCCCAGGGCAGCCTGCGGCACTTCCTGCGCCATCACCGCCCCGGCTGGGAGCAGACCCTGGGCAAGGTGCTGGCGCCGGCGCTGCTCAAACGCCGCGACCTCGCCCCGCAGCTCAACGACGACGCCAGCGACGACCTCCACGGCCTGGCGCTCGACCTGGCCGCCATCGCGCTGCCGGACCATGCCCAGGACGAGGCCGGCCTGCAGGCCGAGATCGCCGCCGCCGAGCAGGCGCTGGGCGACGCACGGGCGGCGGAACAGGACGCCGAGAAGGCCCTCAGGACCGGGCACCAGAAGGTGCAGGAGGCCGACGCGCGTCTCGAGCGGGCCAGCGGCGAGAAGCGCCGCGCCGCCGAGGAGGTGGACTACGCCCTGCAGGCCCGCAGCCAGTGTCAGGTGCGTCATCAGCAGGCGCAGCAGGAACGTCAGGCGAGCCGCCGCCAAGCCCTCGAGGAGCAGGAGGCGGTGCAGCAGGCGCTGCGCGAGGAGCGCGACCAGGCGCTGGCGACGCTGGACGAGACCCACCGCGCCCAGCGCATGGAGCTTACCGCCGATCATCAGGGCCAGCTGGCCGGCGTCGATCGGCAGATCGAGCAGTATCGCCGCCAGCTCGGCGAGATCCGCGAAGACAATCGCCGCCAGCGCGAGGAGCTCGAGGCCGCCTTCGATCGTGAGCTGGCCGACCGCGGCGTCGACCCGGTCAAGGTCCGCGAGACACGGGCGAAGATCGAGGACCTGGGCCAGCGCATCCACGACACCGAGGCACGGCGCGACGAGCTCGACGCCTACGCCCGCTTCATGCGCCTTGACTGGGGCGAGCGCAAGCCGCGTCTGGTGGCGCGGGAAGCGGAGCTGAGCCAGGCCCAGCAGGCCGCCGAGCACGAGCGCAAGACGCTCAAGGACGCCTTCAACGCCGACCGGGCCGAGCATCGGTCGGCGGTGGGTGAAATCAAGACCCGCCGCGAGGCCGAGCAGGCGCTGATCGAGACCCTGGCGCCGCTGCTCGACACCCTGGAAGGACTGACCCTGGCGCCGGCCAGCGAGCCCCGCGGCGAGGCCCAGGGCGACGTCGACGAGCGCATCGAGCGCGCCCGCCATGCGCTCACCGAGCATGCCCGCGCGCTCGATGCACTGCGCCGAGGCTGCGAGAAGATCGAGGCCGACCTGATCAAGGGCGCCAGCGCCGACTTCCAGGATACCCTGGAGGCCGAGCGCGCCAAGCTCGAGGATACCGGTCCGCGCCGCCTGCTGGCGGTGCTCGCCGACATGCTGCAGCTGCTCGAGGGGCAACAGCAGCAGCTGCTGCAGGAAGGGCGCAATCTCGGCGACGATCTCGACAAGTTCTTCACCGTGTTCCGCGACCTCAACCGGCGCATCAACGCCCAGAGCCGGCGGCTCTCCGACGAGGTGGCCGACGACCTCAAGCTCGAGGGTATCGGCAAGGCCGAGGTGAAGATCCAGTCGACCATCGACGAGCTCGGCTTCTGGGAGCCGCTCAAGCGCTTCGCCCAGCGCTACCGTGAGTGGCGTGATGGCGGCCGCACGCTGCCGGACGATGACTACCTCGACGCCCTGGGCGACGTGGTGGAGCTGTTGCGCAGCGATCAGCAGTACAGCGTCGAGAGCCTGCTGCGCCTGGAGCTGCACCTCAACGAGGGCGGCGCGGACCTGGTGATCAAGAACGACCGCCAGCTGCTCGAGTCCTCCAGCCACGGCATGGCCTACCTGATCCTGTGCAAGTTCCTGCTGGCCTTTACCCGGCTGCTGCGCGGCCCGGCCGAGGTCGCCGTGCACTGGCCCATCGACGAGATCGGCACTCTGGCGTACCACAACGTCGAGAAGCTGTTCGACGCCTGCGACAACAACCGCATCCATATCGTCGGCGCCTTCCCCAATCCGGAGTCGGATGTGCTGATGCTGTTCCAGCACCGCTATCTGATCGACCGCGACGAGGCCGTGCCCAACAAGCGCCGGCTCAAGCGCATCGAGCCGCGCCTGAGCCGCCTGGCCCAGCGCCTGCAGGACCGCGAGAACGACCGTCAGGAGACATCGGCATGAGCGAGGACATGATGTCAGGGTATTCGATCGCAGAGCGGCCCATGGTGGAGCTGGGCCCGCTGCTCGAACGTCTGCTGGCCGGCGATTTCATCTGCGCGGTCAGTGACGACACGGCCTTCCGCCGCCTGCAGGACGAGGCGACCCGCGAGCGCCTCGACGCCTACCTGCGCCCGCTCAACCGTCGCCTGGCGAGCAACGAGGAGGGCAGCGTCTATTTTCTGGCCTGGCGTCATCTGGACGAGGGCGCCCGCGACCAGCTTTCCCGCCAGCTGGCGGAGACCGTCGGCAGCCTGCTGCCGATGCTCGAATGGCTGCAGCTGGTGCAGGAGGCGCTCGGCCGCGACGGCCCGGTGTCACCCGGGGGCGTGCTCAAGCCCGCCGACTTCAGCTCGCGCTGCGAGGACAACCAGGGGCTGCGCGAGCGCCTCGAGCGCCTGGCCACCGACCCGTTCTTCGGCTCCCAGAGCGAGCAGCTCGACGCCCAGATCAAGCAGGTCTTCAAGCGCCTGCGCGAGCGCGGCTACCTGAGCCAGCCCCACGCCGACCGCCAGTACTTCGTCGCCACCGCCAAGATCGACTACCTGATCGAGCTGGTGCGCTTCATCCGAGACGAGGAACAGCTGCCCGTCGACGACCAGGCCCCGGAGGCCCAGGAGCGGCTGCTGTGAGCGCGAGCGACGCCGACATCCTGGACAACCGCCTGCTCGGCACTGGCGCTGAGCGCCTGGCGTTGCTCGGCAAGCATGCCGAGGCGCTGATGGCCGGCTATGTGCGCGACGAGGTGCCGCTGGAGAACCTGAGCACCACCGCGCTGAACCGGCTGCTGTCGGCGCGCATCCTGTGGCGGCCCGACGAGCAGGCCGGGGTGAAGCTCTCGCCCAAGGTCCGCGAGCTGATCGCCGAGATGTTGGCTGACGAGACCCGCCGCCACGTCAACGCCGACGTGGCCGAGACCCTGGAGCTGATGCGCGGCCTGGTGCAGAGCTACCGCGAGGCCCGCGACGGCGCCGAGTACTGGCGCCAGGAACAGCAGCTGCTGCACCTGCGCCAGGCGGTGGACGACCTCGACGGCCGCTTCGCCGACGCCATCGACAGCCTGTGGCGTCGCCTCAACAGCGACTTCGGCTTCGTCAGCCGGCTGGCCGACAAGATCCGGGAGAACGACCGCGCCCAGAAGCAGATCGTGCGCCTGCTCGACGGCCTGGCGCTGATCGACTTCGACGAGCTGATCGACCTGGTGGGCGCCGACGGGGCGCTGCGCAAGCTGCTGGTCAGCCAGCTCCAGCATCGCCTGAGCCAGCACTACACCAGCCTGCGCGAGGTGCAGCGGCGGCTGATCGAGCTGATGGCGCGCTTCCGCCAGCAGCAGTCGCGCAGCCGCCTGGTGGCGGGCATGGCCGCCTTCCTGCGCGAGCATCCCGGCTTCGTGCCCGGCAACTACGCCCGGCGCAGCGAGGTGCCGGCACTGGTCAACCGTGCCGCGCCGCTGACCGCTGCCGGCGCGGTGGCGCTCGATCATGCCCCGGACGCCCGGGTCGTCACCGAGCTGCTCCATGACCTGCCACGGCCTACCGCGGCGCCGGAGCCCGTCGTCGCCGCCGTGGCCGTCGAGCGTCAGGAGGACTCGATGGTCACCGCCCGCCAGCAGGCGCTGAGGGAAGACGTCGAACGCTTCTATCTGTCGGTGGTCGAGGGTGACGGCGCGTCGCAGAGCGCGCTCGAGTATCTCGAGGCAGGCGAGCTCGAGTGGGGCGAGGAGATCTGGCTGTTCCAGGTGCTGGCCGAGTTCCAGGGCCTGCCCCGGCGCGAGCAGGCCGCCTTCCGGCTGCGCCAGCACGAGAGTCGGGCGGCCGCCTTCAACGACGTGCGGTTGATTCACGACGTCAGCCTCCAGCTTGCCCCCGCGCGACAGGGCAGCGCATGACCACGCTCTCGGAGGCGGCGCGGCGGGTGCTGCGCGATGCGGCGGACAAGCTGCGTCGCGCGCCTCACGTCGACAAGCCCCGCGGCGCTGCGGTCACGGAGATCGTCGCCTGGTGCCGGGCCTGGGACATCGAGCCCGGGGCGCGCCTGAATCGTGTCCGGCTGCGACTCGATCGCGAGCTGCTGGAGGGCATCGACGCCGAGCTCGAGGTACAGGGGCAGCCGCCGCTGGCGTCCGAGCTGAGCGGGCTGACCACCGCCGAGCAGGCCGAGCATGGCCATCAGGAAGCGAAGAGCGTGCGCGAGGCGCCGCGGGAATCGCGGGTGCTGGTCAGCCTGCCGGCCCGAGCGTCCTGGCCGGGCATCGCCGGCGGCGAGCGGGAGTGTCTGGATGTCGACTGGCATGCCATCACGCCTGCCGTCTTTGATGTGCTGTTGCAGGTCGAGAATCTCGACAGCTTTTACGCTTTCACGACCGAGATCCCGGCGCTGTCGGCGTATCAACGGCCGCTGATCGTCTATCGCGGCGATCGCCACTACGGTGGCGGCTTCGCCCGCCTGGCCGAGGCCTGGGCGGCGACCGGGCGGCCACATGGCTACGCCGGCGACTTCGACCTCAAGGGGCTCGATATCGCGTTGGCCAGCGGCGCGACCGAGCTGCTGTTGCCGTCGCTGGCATGGCTCAGGCACCACGCGACAACTGCTCATGTGCCGGAGGGCCAGGAGCCCTATCGGGAGCGGCTGCGGCGGCATCGCGCTACGCTGCCCGAGACCCACCCGCTGCGTGGCTATCTGGCGTTGCTGCTTGACGAGCAGCGCGGCCTGAAGCAGCAGTGGTTCTGTGAGCAACAGGAGTGGGTGCCGTTTTATTGATACCTTTTTGTGCGCGATATCTTTCAGCACAGAGACAGGTTTCTCGTTAGCGGCTGCAGGATCATCGAAAGGCAGCAAGCCGGCGTCGGTCGTGGCCGCCACGCTGGTCGGACAAGGCCTCGATAGGGATCAATGCTGATGACTGACGAGATGGCAGGGGGAGGGG
The DNA here is from genome assembly GCA_001577635.1 of Halomonadaceae bacterium T82-2. Lineage (GTDB taxonomy): Bacteria > Pseudomonadota > Gammaproteobacteria > Pseudomonadales > Halomonadaceae > Modicisalibacter. The sequence goes on from LSBP01000010.1 coordinate 92,551, forward strand.
AGTGAAATGACAGTCTATGGTCTGGGAGACAGCACGCTACAGGCGCTTGGCGGCGAAGCGGCGGTGATCGAACTGGTCGAGCGCTTCTATGCGGCGATGGAGCGCCTGCCCGGCCTGCCCGAGGCGCACACGATCCGCGCCTGGCACCCCGACGATCTCACTCAGTCGAAGGACAAGCTGGCGACCTTTCTGATCGGCTGGATGGGCGGACCCAGCCGCTACCGTGAGCGCTTCGGGCCGATTGCCATTCCTCGCGCTCACCACCACCTGCCGATCGGCCCCGCGGAGCGCGATGCGTGGCTGGCCTGCATGGCCACGGCCCTCGACGAGATGGCCGTGGAGCCGCAACTGCGTCGCTATCTACTGGAAAAGCTGCGCCATCCGGCGGAACTCTGTCGTAGCCACTGACGCAGCAGCGTAGCCATTGGCGAAGAAAACGTCGGCAAGGCGGTATGCGGTATTTCGTTAGCACACTAACATGTGATACGATGCTTCGCATGCAAACTAATGACCTGCCGAATGCCGATACCTCGCTGGGGATGCGCTTGGGGCACGTTCATCGCCTCTGGCGCACCGTCGTGGACCGCACCGTTGCCTCGTCGGGGTTGACCCAGCCGCGCTGGACGGCGCTGTTCATGCTGCGTCACCTGGGAGATGGCGCGACCCAGAAGCAGCTGGCCGACTCGCTGGGCATCGAACTGCCGTCACTGTCGCGGACGCTGGCCCAGATGGAGCGCCAGGGGCTGATCGAGCGGCGGACGCCGAGCGAGGATCGCCGCGTTCGTCAGGTCTTCTTCACGGCGGCGGGCCGCCGGGCGCTGGAGGAACTCGAGACGCGTGCCGACGAGGCGAGAGCCTTGCTGCTGGCAGGTCTGGAGCCGGCCGAGCGCGAGATCTTCCATCGTGTCCTGCGCCACATCGAGTCCAATGCGGCGCATTGGCTGTCCGGCCATTGAGTACCGCCGTTTCCCCACGCCCTTGTCGATCCATCTGTCAGAGAGAGAGCCATGACCCCGGAGCAGCGATTTGCCCGTTGGGTGCGTGCGGCGATTGTGCTGTTCGTCGTGCTGTTCGTCTATTTCGTGTTTGCCGATACCTACATGCCGGTCACGCCGCAGGCCCGCGTCCTGCGCGAGGTGACGCGGGTGGCGCCGCAGGTGAGCGGGCCGGTCGAGGCGGTCGCCGTCACCAACAATGCCGCGGTCAAACAGGGGCAGCTGCTGTTTCGCATCGACCCCGAGCCCTTCCGGATCGCCGTGGACAAGGCCCGGCTGGCGGTCGATCAGGCACGGCGTGAGAACGCCCAGCTGGATGCCGCCCTGGCCGAGGCGCGCGCCAACCTGGCCGAGCGCCGTGCCACGGCCGATGAACTGGCCGGCGAGCAGCAGCGGGTCGAGTCGCTGATCGCCCGCGGCAGCATCTCTCGTCAGCGCTACGACTCGGTTATGGCCGATGCGCGCGCCGCACGCTCGGCGGTGGCGGCCGCCGAGGCCAGGGTGCACTCGCTGGAGGTGCAGCGCGGCCGGCAGGGCGACGACAATCTGCGGGTGCGTCAGGCGCGCAATGCCCTGGCCGCCGCGACGCTCGACCTGCGGCGCACCCGCGTCACCGCTGCGCACGACGGCCGAGTCAGCAATCTTCAGCTGGACCCGGGGGACACGGTACACGCCGGCTCGCCGGTGCTGGTCAACATCGGTCGCAAGCTGGATATCATCGCCGACTTCCGCGAGAAGAGCCTGCGTCACGTCAAACCGGGGGATTCGGCCTGGATTGCGCTCGATGCCCGTCCGGGAGCGGTCTATCGGGCACGGGTGGTCTCCATTGATGCCGGGGTCCGCGACGGCCAGCTGGCGGCGGACGGCAATCTGGCATCGATTCCCGCCACTGATCGCTGGGTGCGGGACGCCCAGCGCATCCGTGTTCACCTGCGCCTCGATGCGCCTCTCGAGTCCCTGCCGCCCACCGGCGCGCGGGCCACGGTGCAGCTGGCCCCGCTCGACAGTGGCCTGAGCCGGGCGCTGGCCCGGGCGCAGATCACGCTGCTGAGCCTGCTCCACCATGTCTACTGAGGCGCCTCGCTGGCCGCTGCTGCGTGATGCCTGGCGGCTGCTGACCGGGCACCGCGACGGCGAGGGGCTCGATGAGAACGGGCTGCGCCAGTGCCTGAGAGTGGCCGGCGGCGGTGCCCTGGGCTTTCTGGTCAGCCAGCTGATGAACTGGAACTACGGGGTCTTCTTCACCGTGTTTCCGATGTTCCTGCTGGGGCTGGTGCCGGTGCTCAACGGCCATGTAGTGCGTCAGTTTCTGGGCAACGTGCTGGTCAACTGTGTCGAGGTCAGCCTGGTGGTGGGCCTGACCCGGCACATGCCGGTGGTGATGACGGGGCTGGTGTTTGCGCTGTTCTACACGCGTTTCCGGCTGATGGCTCGCGGTCCACTGTTTCTGTTCGGCGCCAACGGGGTGCTGACGCTGAGCATCCTGTTCCACTTCGCCAGCTATCCGTCGATCGATCTGGCCGACCTGCTGACCTGCAATCTGGTGGCCAGTGTGCTGGCGGTAGCGATCGCGGCGCTGATGTATGTGGTGTTTCCGGATCGCGAACCCCGCCGGCCCCCGCCGCGCCCGTCCAAGTCGGCCGCCCGGATCCGCCACGAAACCCTGATCGGCGCCGTCACCGCCACGCTGTCGTTCGTGATCTTCCAGGTCTTCGACCTGCGTGACTCGCTGTCCGCGCAGATGGCGACGGTGCTGATCCTGTTCTCGCTGGGCTACCCGGGGGCACGCTTGTCGGCCCGCAAGCGTGCGGTGGGCACACTGCTCGGCTGCAACCTGGCCCTGGCGAGCCAATTGCTGCTCTACACTCAGGCCCAGCATTTTTTGCTGGTGCTGGTGGTCTACTGGCTGGGACTGATGGTGTTCGCTCGGGTGCATGTGCTCGAGGGCGCGGGTTCGGGGGTCGGGTTCGGTGGCTTGACGACGCTGGGCATCCTGTTCGGCCAGTCGTTGTCGCCCAATCAGGATCTGATCTACAGCGCCCTGTATCGTTTCTCGTCGATGAGTGTGGCGCTGGTGGCGACGCTGGTGCTCATGGCGCTGCTGGATCGTCTGCTGAATGTCTGGGCACCGACCCGGGCCATCGAGTAGTCGCAAGGCAGGGCGTCAGGCCCGAGCGCAGACCCGGTTGCGTCCGTCGTGCTTGGCGGCGTAGAGACGCTGGTCGGCACGTTCGATCAGGGTGTCGGCGGTATCGTCGGGCCGGTACTCGGCGACGCCCAGACTGGCCGTGATGCGGGTCGCGGGCAGGCCGAAGTCATGGGCGGCGATGGCATGGCGGAGCCGCTCGGCCAGGCGCTGCGCCGCGTCGGCGTCGGTCAGCGGCAGCAGGATGGCGATTTCCTCGCCGCCGAAGCGGGCAACGAGGTCTTCCTGTCGCAACAGGTCGCGGCACAACCGGCTCAGCACGCGCAACACCCGGTCGCCCTTGAGGTGCCCCCAGGTGTCGTTGATGTGCTTGAAGTGGTCCAGGTCGAGAAGAATCAGGGCCAGCGTGGTGTGATGGCGTCGGGCGCGGGAGAGTTCGCTGGCCAGGGCCTGCATCAGCCGACGCCGGTTGGCGAGTCCGGTCAGGGCGTCGGTATCCGAGAGTTTCTTGAGGCGGTGGGCCTTGGCGACCTGGTCGTTGATGTCGAACAGCACGCCGTGCCAGAGCGTGCCCTGCTGACTGCGCTCGGGCTGGGCTCGCAGGGTGATCCAGTGTGTGGCCTGGCCGTTGTCGTGAAGGCGCAGCTGGATGGACAGCCGAGAGAGACGTCGTGTCGATTTCTCGATGGCGGCGATGAGTCGCGGGCGATCTTCGAGGGCGATACGTTCCAGGACCGGTTGGGCGTCGTGCTGCAGTTCCCGGCGGTCCAGGCCATCGAGCAGCGGGGCGTCGCCGGCCAGGTAGGGCAGGCTCGTGCGGCCGTCCCTGTCGCGCTGGAACTGGAAGATCAAGCCGGGAATGCGCCGGGTCATGAGTTCGAGCCGGTGCAACAACCGGGCCTCGCGGCTCGCATCGAGCAGGGTGCCGATCAGCTCGCGTTCGCCACCGGTCCGGCGCGGCCGCGAAATCAGGGCCTGATTCTGTACCGTCAGGTAATGACCGTCCTCGTGGCGCAGCCGATAGCGCAGGGTACTGCGGCCCTGGTCGGCCTCGGTGACGCGTTCCAGCCAGGCAGCCACCTCGTCGCGGTCCTCCGGGTGCACGCGCGCGAGGAGGCCGAGGTCATGCAGCTGGTGGGCGTCGGGCAGGCCGAGCAGGGACTGGATGTTGCGGCTGAGATAGTGAAACGCCCAGGGGGCCGTGGGGGCGCAGGCGTAAAGCACGGCCGGGTTGGCCTCGAGCAGATGACGTAGCCGGCGGTGGGCGTTGGCGGCGCTGCGCCGTGCCTGGGCCAGGGCGGTGAGGTTGTGGACGAAGCCGATGAGACAGTCGTCGCTGTCCGGTTCGTGCGTCAGGGTCAGCAGCGTGGTACGCAGCCGCAGATACCGCCCCTGGAAGGGCAGCGTATGCTCGTAGGTGGCGGGAACCCGGTCACGCAGGCTGGTCGCGTAGTAGCGCTCCAGACGCATGCCGGCAATGTCGCCGAAGACCTCGCGGGGCGAACGGCCGGCGATCGACAGGCTTTCGAAGGCCTCGTTCATGGCCGGATTGCTGTAGCGATAGCGAAAATGCCCGGTTACCGCGTCGCGCTGGGCGATGAAGGCGCTGGTGGGCATGGGCTCGAGCAGTTGCCGGCTCAGGATCTCCAGAGTCTTCGGCAGCGGGCCGGTGGCCACGGCCGGTTCGGGCAGACGCCGAATCAGGCCCTGCCAGCCCGTGGGGGTGCAGGCAATCTGTTCCTCGAGTTGATGCCGGGCGCCAGCGATGACCAGCGTGTAGCGGCCACTGGCGTGGCCCTCCCGGGAGGCGGCGTCCAGCAGGGTCCGACGTGCGGTTTGCCACGGCGACTCGGCGGTGTCGTCGCCTGCGGGACGGTGAAGGCCAGCAAGGAATGCCGGCGTTTCCAGGCCCAGCAGGCGCTGCGGATCGCCTGCCAGCACAACCGGCTCGCCTCGCGGCATGGGGACGTGCCAGATCAGAAAGTCGAGGCTTTCCGCGGCATGGGCCAGCATGGCATCGAGGCAGGACATGGGGCGTCGACTCCCGGCGGTTTGTCGTGCGAGGCCTGTCGCTGATCGGCAACAAGGCCTGTACAAAACGCAACACTATACGCCCGAAACGAAACGCGCGTCATGCCTCAGATCATGTCAGCCCTGATCTCGAAACCATGTCAGTGATTTCCTACAGCCCCCTCTCAACGCGGGCTGTCTCAACGCGGGCTGTCTCAACGCGGGCTGTCATAGCGCCCCGGCCGCCCCTTGGAGAAGACCACCTGCCAGAGCTGGATATCCCGGGCACGGAAGGCACCGGCGCAGGCACCCAGATAGTAACGGAACATGCGGCGGGTCTTCTCGTTGTAGTTGTCGGCGATTTCGTGCCAGTGGGCGTCGAAGTTGTCGCGCCAGGCCATCAGCGTGCGGTCGTAGTCGGCACCGAAATTCTGCCAGTCTTCCATCAGCAGCCGCCCTTCGGTGGCCTGGGCGATGTGCTTGATCGAGGGCAGAATGCCGTTGGGGAAGATGTACTTGTGAATCCACGGATCGGCGCTGATCTCGGAGTTGTTGGAGCCGATGGTGTGCAGCACGAACAGGCCGTCGTCGGCCAGCAGCCGGTCCACGGTGTCGAAATAGGTCCGGTAGTTGCGGTGGCCGACATGCTCGAACATGCCGATCGAGACGATGCGGTCGAACCGGCCTTCCAGATCGCGATAGTCCTCGAGGATGATCTCGACCGGCAGGCCTTCGCAGCGCTTGCGGGCCAGTTCGGCCTGCTCCCGGGAGATGGTGATGCCGGTGACGTGGGCCCCGTAATGGCGTGCGGCATGCTCGGCGAAGCTGCCCCAGCCGCAGCCGATATCGAGCACTTTCATGCCCGGCTCGATGCCCAGCTTGCGGGCGGCGAGATCGAGTTTCGCCACCTGGGCCTCGTGCAGTGTCTCGGCGTCCTTCCAGTAGCCGCAGGAGTAGCACATGGTCGGATCGAGCATGCGTTCGAACAGGTCATTGCCCAGGTCGTAGTGCGCCTCGCCGACAATGTAGGCCCGCGCCTTGCTCTGCAGGTTGAAGAAGCCGGCCTGGAGCTTGTACATCAGGCGCTCGGAGGGGGTGTGCGCATGCTCGCCGAGACCGTGACGCAGCAGGCGATGGGTCATCTCGTCGATGCGCTCGCATTCCCACCAGCCTTCCATGTAGGACTCGCCGAGGCCGAGCGTGCCCTGGTGAAGAACTCGCGAGAAGAAGTCGGGATGGTGTACCTGAATGTCCCAGGGCGAGGTGCCGTTCAGCGCGACACCCGAGCCGTCGAGCAGGCTCTCGATGACGCGTCGGGCGCGGGTGTCGGGCAGTGCGATGGGGGCGATGCGAGTGTCACTGGTCATGCCGAACTCCGTTATCTGGGGCGCCGTTGCGCGATACGGTTTTCGGGCAAGGCAATCCTTGCCGCTGTACACAGCTCTCGTTTAGTTTGCTAATTGACTTGGCGACCTGCAAGAGGCTCAGTCTATGGTGGCAATAGCCTTGCTCAACAGCATAGACCACGAGCAATCAGTCATACGGATCGCGAAAGGAGTGAATCATGCAGGTCATTGTCGATTTCTGCCTGGTGCCGATGGGCGTCGGCGTTTCCGTATCCCGGCATGTCGCGGCGTGCCAGACGATCATCGAGGAGGCCGGCCTGGTGCATCGCATGCATGCCTACGGGACCAATATCGAGGGGCCGTGGGACGAGGTCTTCGCCGTGGTGAAGCGCTGCCATGAAGCCGTGCACGCCATGGGGGCACCCCGCATCAACACCACGCTCAAGGTCGGCACGCGTACCGATCGCGAGCAGAGCATGGATGACAAGGTGGCCAGCGTCGAAGACCTGCTTCGGCACTGAGGCGAGACGGGGGATGTCGTGCGGCTGTCTCGTTCAGGCATGCCGATGCCTTTCTGAGCACAGTGGCCTCCCTCGCGCCGGGGCTAGGCTGGTCGAGGTCGTCACCGTGGGTGCGGTGACAGGAACAACGACAAAGGACGCCAGCCATGAGTCAAGCCAACCGCGGGGTCGTCTATCAGGGCCCCGGTCATGTCGAGGTGCAGTCTCTCCCCTTTCCCGAGCTTGCCCTGGGTAATCGTCAGTGCCAGCACGGCGTGATCCTCAAGGTGCTCACCACCAACATCTGCGGCAGCGATCAGCACATGGTGCGGGGTCGCACCACGGCGCCACCGGGGCTGGTGCTGGGCCACGAGATCACCGGCGAGGTGGTCGAATGCGGTCGAGATGTCGAGTTCGTCAAGGTCGGCGATGTGGTTTCGGTCCCTTTCAACATCGCCTGTGGCCGCTGCCGCAACTGCAAGGAAGGCAACACCCACATCTGTCTCAACGTCAACCCGGCGCGGCCGGGCGCCGCCTACGGCTATGTCGACATGGGCGGCTGGGTCGGTGGCCAGACCGAGTACGTCATGGTGCCGTACGCCGACTTCAACCTGCTGCGCTTCCCCGACCGCGACCGGGCGATGGACAAGATCCGTGACCTGACGCTGCTGTCGGATATCTTTCCCACCGGCTATCACGGCTGCGTGACCGCGGGTGTGGGGCCGGGCAGCACGGTCTACATCGCCGGCGCCGGCCCGGTGGGGCTGGCCGCCGCCGCCTCGGCGCGTCTGCTGGGCGCCGCCTGCGTGATCGTCGGCGACATGAATCCGCAGCGGCTCGACCAGGCGCGCAGCTTCGGCTGCGAGACGCTCGATCTGCGTCAGGACACGCCGATGCCGGACATGCTGGAAGGGATCCTCGGCGAACGCGAGGTCGATTGTGCGGTGGATGCCGTGGGCTTCGAGGCGCGTTGCCACGGGCACAACCACAGTCACGAGCAGCCGGCCACCGTGCTCAATGCGATGATGGACGTGACCCGTGCCGGTGGGCAGGTGGGGATTCCGGGGCTGTATGTCACCGAAGATCCCGGTGCCGAGAGCCAGGACGCCCAGCACGGCAATCTGTCGATGCGCTTCGGGCTGGGCTGGGCCAAGGCGCATTCCTTCCATACGGGGCAGTGCCCGGTGATGCGCTACCATCGCCAGTTGATGCAGGCGATTCTCTTCGAGCGCATCGACATCGCCAAGGCCGTCAATGTTCAGGTCATTTCCCTGGACGAGGCGCCCCAGGGCTATGCCGACTTCGATGGCGGCGTGGCGAAGAAATTCGTCATCGACCCCCACGGCAGCCTGGCGGCATGATCGAGGGCCGGGGCGTCAAGGCGTCCCGGCTCACTGGGGGCTGGCGAAGGGGATCAGCCAGTGCCGGCACTGCGCCAGCAGGTGGTCGGTCAGTGCGTCCAGTACCTGGCCGCCGTGCCGCCAGTGGTGCCAGTAGAGCGGCACGTCGATATAGCAGCCGGGGTCCAGGTCCACCAGTGTGCCGCCCGCCAGTTCCCGGGTGACCTGTCGCTCGGGAATCAGTCCGTATCCCATACCCGCTTCGGCCAGCTGGATGAACCCTTCCGAGGAGGGGCACAGGTGGTGGGGGAAGGGTTCCCGAAAGCCCCGCATTTCCAGATAGCGGTGCTGCAACCGGTCGTCCGGACCGAAGACGATGGCGGGCGCCTCCCGCAGGGCTTCATGAGTCAGGCCGCGGGGGAAGTGGCGAGCGACATAGTTCGGGCTGGCCAGTGCCCGGTAGCGCATGTAGCCCAGCGGATGCTGGCGCGCTCCTTGAATCGGGCGCGGCGTGGCGCAGATACAGCCGGCGACTTCCCCATCCCTCATGCGCTTCAGGGCTACGTCCTGATCCTCCACCACCAGGTCGAGAAGTACGTCGTGCTGCCGGCAGAATGCGCCGGTGACCGGCGACCACCAGGTGGCCAGACTGTCGGCGTTGATCGCCAGACGCAGCCGTTGTTCCCGTTCGCCCAGGGCGGGAATCTGGTCGAGCAGGTCATGCTCGAGCAGGCGGACCTGCTGGACGTGATTGAGCAGCCGACGTCCCAGCGCCGTGGGGGCTAGCTTGGGCGTGCGAATCAGTACCGGTTGTCCCAGTCGGGCCTCGAGCAGCTTGATGCGCTGGGAAACGGCCGATTGGGTCAGGCCCAGATGCTTGGCGCCCCGCTCGAAGCCGGATTGGTCGATGACGGCGGCCAAGGCCTGGAGAAGTTTGTAGTCAAGCATCAGCCAGGTTAATCATCCATTCCTTGAATTAATTTCACTTATTGTAGCGTCAAACCTAACCTGTCGTCTTCCAGGGCCAGGGAGGCGACATCATGTGGGCATCCGCCCTTCAAGGGCTGGCGACCGGCGCCGGGCTGATCGTGGCCATCGGTGCGCAGAACGCCTTCGTGCTGGCGCAGGGGCTGCGGGGTCGCTCACCGTGGCGTGTCGCCGCGATCTGTACCGCTTGCGACGCACTGCTGATCGGTCTGGGCGGGTTGGGTCTCGGGCCGTTGATCGCCTCGCAGTCGCTGCTGGTGACGGCGGCGCGCTGGGGCGGGGCCGTATTCCTGATCTGGCAGGCGCTTCAGGCGTGGCGGCGTGCCGTGGCCCCCGCCGGCCTGGCTGCCGCACCGGCGGCATCGACGCGCCGTGGCGTGACGGCGGAGACCCTGGCCGTCACCCTGCTCAATCCTCACGTCTATCTCGACACCGTGGTGATGCTGGGTGCCATCGGTGCCGTCCAGGCCAGCCCGACGGGCTTCTATGCTGGCGCCATGAGTGCGTCGGGGCTGTGGTTCTTCGGTCTGGTGACGGCGGCCGGCTGGCTGGCACCGCGGCTGGCGCACCCTGGCGTGTGGCGCGCCATCGATGCCGTGATAGGGGCCTTTCTGCTGGTGATGGCGGTGCAGCTGGTGACCTGAGTGTCAATTTTTCGTTACGCCTTGTCAGGGTTTCCGTCCGCTTTCGGGAGCCGCTGACGTGGGCCGGTAGGGCTGTCAGCTTTTCTTGACGAGCCAGGTGGTCATGGGGGAGCCGCGGGGCCCGTGGTGGCGCCAAATCGCCATTCTCGACGACGGGGCAGAGGCCTAGGCTTGGGGCCATTCGCCGTCCGTCGACGGCGCCGCTCCCCAGCCACGACGTCAACAAGGAGAAGGCTCATGACCGCACCGGCCAGCATTTCCCCCCGTGAAACCCAGGGCAACCCGATCGGCACCGATGGTTTTGCATTCGTCGAGTTTACTGCGCCGAGTGCCGAGGAGCGCGAGGGCCTGCGTCAATTGTTTCGCCAGCTCGGCTTTACCGAAACCCGCCAGCACCGTTCCAAGCAGGTGACCCTGTTCCAGCAGGAGGGCATCAACTTCGTGCTCAACGCCGAGCCGAACAGCCATGCTTCCGCCTTTGCCGAAGCGCATGGCCCCAGCGCCTGCGCCATGGCCTGGAAGGTGGCGGATGCCCGCCAGGCCTTCGAGCACGCCGTGGCGAAGGGTGCCGAGCCGGTGGATAATCCGGTCGGTCCCGGGGAAGCCGGTATTCCGGCCGTCAAGGGAATCGGCGGCTCGCTGCTTTATTTCGTCGACGACAAGCGGGATGCCGAGGGGCGCAGCATCTACGAGATCGACTTCGAACCCATTGCCGGCGCCGAGAAGAACGCCCGCAGCGTGGGCCTGAAGATGCTCGACCATCTGACCCACAACGTCGATCGTGGCCAGATGGACGTCTGGGCCAACTTCTACACGGCCATTGCCAACTTCCGCGAGATTCGCTACTTCGACATCGAAGGCAAGATGACCGGCTTGCACTCGCGCGCCATGACCGCACCCTGCGGCAAGATGCACATTCCCATCAACGAGTCCGCCGATGACAACTCGCAGATCGCTGAATTCCTGCGCGAGTACAACGGGGAAGGCATCCAGCATCTGGCCCTGGCGACCGATGACATCTACGCCACGGTCAAGGCGCTGCGCGACAACGGCATTCGCTTCATGACCACGCCGGCGACCTACTACGAGAAGGTCGACCAGCGCGTGCCCAACCACGATGAGAATCTGGAGGATTTGAAGGCGCTCAACCTGCTGATCGATGGTGCGCCGGAAGAGGGGATCCTGCTGCAGATCTTCACCGATACCGTCATTGGTCCGATCTTCTTCGAGATCATTCAGCGCAAGGGCAACAAGGGCTTCGGCGAGGGCAACTTCAAGGCGCTCTTCGAGTCCATCGAGGAAGACCAAATCCGCCGCGGCGTACTCAAGGCCGATTAAACACCGCTGTCACCGACGAGCGAGGGTCGGCGCCTTCGGAAGGCCGGCCCGATAGCATTGCCCCGGCAGGATGTCGGGGCAAATTCTTTCCGTCACGAGATGCCCGGGGACGATCAGGGTCACAGGCCGTATTCGCCGGGATCTTCACCCTGCTCGCGCAGAAAGGCAGCAATCAGATCCTCCTCGCCGTCGTGATCCGAGCCATGACGGTAGGCGAATTCGATCAACTGTTCCTCCTCGAAGCCGTCGTACCAGGCCATGTCCTTGTAATCGCTGGCGGCGTACCAGTCACTGGCTGCTTCGTAACTGTCGAACAGCGGCATGAGCCTTTCCTCCTCGATAGCCTGCTGTCAACGTAGCCACCACGACACCGGGCCGCAAGGCGACCCTGGGCGGTCAGGTGCCGAGCAATTGCCAGCGGGCCTGGATACGGCCCCGTAGCCGGAAGGGAAGAGCATCGAGCGGGGCGGTTTCGAGTGCATCGTGCTCCCCGCCGATCTGCAGATCACCGTCGGGCAGGCGCTCGAGGCGGCGGATGGCCAGTCGATCCGGATAGGTCACCAGGTACAGGTCATCCTCCTGAAAGGCATTGACCGGACGGACGGCTGCCAGGTCGCCGCTGTCGAGGAAGTCGAAACGTTCGCCCGGTCCCGGGGTGACCAGATAGCAGTTCTTGTCGACGCGGGCCAGGGGCAGATCCCCCAGCAGCGATACCAGCGAGGTGTCACGGCGCTCCCACGGGACCGGTTCGCGAGCAATGAGTTGCAGAATGCCGGTGACCGCGGGGGGAGCCGGGGTGTCCTCGAGGAGATCTCCCAGCGTGCAGTCAAGGGCGTCGGCCAGGGCCAGCAGGCGCTCGTGGCCGATTTGTCGGATGGTGCCCGACTCCCAGTAGGAAATGGTCACATCAGAAACACCGACTCGCCGGGCGAGGGCGGCCTTGCTCAGGTTTGCCTTCAGTCTCAGCGCTTTTATTCGGGAACCCAACGCATCCATCGATTGCATCTCGCCGTAACGTGAACGCCTAGCATAGCCAGTCGCCACCGAAGTATGTTTCGGGTTGATAAAGCTCACTTTGTTGAGGAATTACCGGATGCTGCGGGCGATAACTTCCGTAAAAAAGTGTGATTTTACGTCATCCATTTATGCGGGAATTCGGTGCCAGGTGTGCGGCGAGGGGCCCGTATTCAGGCAAACTGAAAGAGGGCGTCGGCGTGACTTGGGCGAACGTTACCGGATGGGCCATGTCGCTGGACAACGATGACTCCGTTATACCCCTGCCACCGGCGGGGTGGGTAGTGTGGGTAAATGGCGACACTTGCAACCGGGAGGGGCGCACAAAGAAAAATGCGCCGAGTGCTCGGTCGAGCAGACTCTGGCGCACAAGAGATGATGCACTGAAGGCTCCGTCGACGCCGCGGCGGGCGAGGACAGTGCTTCAACGGGGATGCCGTCGAAGTGCTGGCAGTATAGGCAGTCGTACTTTGCGGAATAAGTGGGTACAATTGAAATCCAGTGTTTCTATTATGGAAACAAAGTCATCTCATTGCGCGACCGCGAGGTACTGTTCCTTGGCCACGCTGGATGCACTCAAGGTCTTTGTCGAAGTCGTGCGCGCCGGCAGCTTCACCGCCGCGGCGCGCCGGCTGGGGATTTCCAAGTCGCTCGCTTCCAAGCGTATTGCCGCGCTGGAGGAGGAGCTGGGCGTCAGCCTGTTGAACCGATCCACTCGTTCGCTGCACCTGACCGAGGCGGGGCAGATCTATTACGAGCACGGGCTGCGGATTCGCGAGGAGCTGGCGGCTGCCGAGGCGCAGGTGCAGTCGGTGACGGCGCGGCCCCGCGGCCAGCTCAAGGTCAGCGCGCAGGTGAGCTTCGGCTTCATGTATCTGGCCCCGCCGACCACCGCCTTCATGCGTCGCTATCCGGATGTGGCGGTAGAGATCCTGCTCGAGGACCAGCGTTTCGAGCCGATCGACGATTCCGTGGACCTGGCGATCCGCATGGGCCCCTTGCCGGCGTCGAGTCTGGTGTCGCGCCCGCTCTGCAAGGTGGTCTACGGTCTTTATGCGGCGCCCGACTATCTGGCCCGGGCGGAGCGTCCGCAGCATCCCCGGGACATCGAGTCCCACGACAGCGTCTTTTACGGCAACTACGACCTGGGCGCCCACTGGCGCTTTTCGCTCAACGGTCAGCCGCTGGACATCGAGCCCAGCTCTCGACTGGTGATCAATAACCTGCTGGGCGTGGTCGAGGCGGCCAAGGCGGGCTTCGGGCTGGCCTACCTGCCGACCTTCGCCGCCCAGTCCGCCGTGGCCGAGGGGGAACTGGTGCCGCTGCTGCAGCCCTACTGGAATGAGCACGGCAGCATGCTGGTGCTGTTCCGCTCCCGCAAGTACCTGCCGGACAAGACACGTGCCTACCTGGATTTCATTACCGACTGGTTCCGCGAGCGTCTGGTCCTGTAGTCGTCTACCAGGCGATGGGCTCGCCGGCCCAGTCCCAGAAGGTGCCGGTCTCCTCCGGGCGACGTGCGTTCATGACGGCGAACAGGCGCTCGGCGACGAAGGCGGGCGTGAACAGCTTGCCCTCGGGCACGCGGGACTGGAAGGGGCGCGACAGTGCGGTGTCGGTCGTGCCAGGGTGAAGGCAGAGCACGATGGAGCGCCGGTTGTAACGGGCCAGCTCGATGGCGGCGGTACGCATCAGCATGTTGTGGGCGGCCTTGCTGGCCCGGTAGCCGTACCAGCCGCCGAGCCGGTTGTCGTCGATCGACCCGACCCGTGCCGACAGGCTGGCAATAATCACCGGATGGCGCCCCTTGAGTGACGCATGCAGTGCCTGGATCAGCAGGGCCGGCGTTGTGGCGTTCACCTGGAACAGGTGCGCCAGCGTGTCGGCGTCCAGCTCCTCGAGGCGCTTTTCCGGCCGCAGGCCCCGGGGGGTGTCGTGCAGCAGGCCGATGGCGTTGAACAGCAGGTGTACCGGGGCGCCGTCCAGGCGAGCGGTGAGCGCTTTGCGGCCCGCCTGGCTGGAAAGATCCGCTGTCAGGCTCTCCAGACGGGGATCCGGGTGCTCGATGGGGCGACGAGACACGGCCAGCACTCGGCCCGGGCGATCGCTGGCCAGCAGGTGGTCCAGCACGGCGCGACCGATACCGCCGCCGGCACCGGTTACCACGGCGGTAAAGTCACTCGGCAAGGCTTCCAGCATGAGCGTCTCCTGAGCAAGGGGAGGGAACGAGCGGGAGCATCGGCTATCGGCTGATGATGGCGCCTCGGGTGCGTATAATGCCGCCCATCCTGCAAGCCAATGGACGCACGTCATGACTACTGTTCGTACCCGTATCGCGCCGTCACCGACCGGTGACCCGCATGTGGGCACCGCCTACATCGCGCTGTTCAATCTCTGTTTCGCTCGCCAGCACGGCGGTCAGTTCATTCTGCGCATCGAGGATACCGATCGCCAGCGCTCCACGGCTGAATCCGAACAGATGATCCTCGATTCCCTGCGCTGGCTGGGGCTCGACTGGGATGAAGGACCGGACGTGGGCGGGCCGCACGGTCCCTATCGTCAGAGCGAGCGCGGTGACATTTACGCCGAGTATGCCCGTCAGCTGATCGAGGCCGGGCATGCCTTCCGCTGTTACCGCACCAGCGAAGAGCTCGATGAGCTGCGTGAGACGCGCAAGGCTGAAGGGCTCCATCTCGCGCTCAAGCCGGGGGATCTGGCCCTGTCCGAGGCCGAGCAGCAGCGGCGCGAGGCGGAAGGTTGGCCCTACGTGGTGCGCATGAAGGTGCCGGCGGAAGGTACCTGTGTCGTCAACGACATGCTGCGCGGCGAGATCGAGGTGGACTGGGCCCAGGTCGATGCCCAGATTCTGCTCAAGTCCGACGGCATGCCGACCTATCACCTGGCCAATGTGGTCGACGACCACCTGATGGGCATCACGCATGTGCTGCGTGGCGAGGAATGGATCAATTCGGCCCCCAAGCACAAGCTGCTCTACGAGTACTTCGGCTGGGAGATGCCGGTGCTGTGTCACATGCCGTTGCTGCGCAACCCCGACAAGTCGAAGCTCTCCAAGCGCAAGAACCCCACCTCGATCAACTACTATCGGCGAATGGGGTTCCTGCCGCAGGCGGTGACCAACTACCTCGGCCGCATGGGCTGGTCGATGCCGGACGATCGCGAGAAGTTCACCCTCGACGAGATGATGGCGCACTTCGATATCCAGCGCGTGTCGCTGGGTGGTCCGGTCTTCGACCTGCAGAAGCTGACCTGGCTCAACGGGGTCTATATCCGCGAGGATCTCGACGACGCGGCGCTGCTGGAGGCGCTGCGCGAGTGGGCCTTCAACGAGCCGTATGTCGGTCAGATCCTGCCGCAGGTACGCCCGCGTATCGAGACGCTGTCCGATGTGGCGCCGCTGGCCGGGCATTTCTTTGCCGGGGTGGTGCACCTCGACGAGCAGAGCTTTGCCGACGTCAAGCTCGAACGTGAAACCCTGCTCAAGCTGCTGCAGTTCCTGGTCTGGCGTCTGGAAGGGGTGACCCGCTGGGAAAAGGAAAGCCTGCTGGCCGAGGTCAAGTCGCTCAGTGCCGCCTTCGACCTGAAGATGAAGGCCTTCCTGGCGCCGGTGTTCATCGCCATTACCGGTTCGGCGACCTCGACCTCGGTAATGGACGCCATGGCGATTCTCGGCTCCGACATGACCCGGGCACGTCTGCGCCATGCCATCACCGTGCTGGGCGGTGTGTCCAAGAAGCAGGCCAAGCGCTTCGAGAAGGAGTATCGGGACCTGTAGTCGGATGCGGATCCCCGAGGCAGGGGCGCAGACCCCTGCCTTGTTTTCCCGGTGAAATTCGTTGTTGACCAAGGCCGCGAGAATCCGTAATATACGCCTCGTTCTCACGGGCAACGCCGATACGGGGCCTTAGCTCAGCTGGGAGAGCGCGACACTGGCAGTGTCGAGGTCACCGGTTCGATCCCGGTAGGCTCCACCAAGTTGCACGTTGTGAACCTGCTTGAAGGCATCTCCGCGTCCCATTCGTCTAGTGGTCCAGGACACCGCCCTTTCACGGCGGTAACAGGGGTTCGAACCCCCTATGGGACGCCACTTCCTCCCTCGCTGTTTCTTGCAATCCAGTCGCTCGTTTTCAGCCGGCCGTTCGATCCGTTCTTCGCCTGGTATCCCGGAATTTTCCGGTTTCGTCCCGTTTTTCGTATTGACTTTTCCCCACGAATTTTCGATGGCTCGCGGCTTGTGCACAAGTCAGCGCGGCATCCATGTTCTTGACCGCCTCTTTATTAAAAATCAATTAAATCAATGGTTTATGCTTGGTTAAAATTTGACCGATTTGTTGCCAGGCCGCTTGTCATGGCGATTCTGCGACCTTTTCGAAAGCTTATAAACAGGGTTGTCCACAGAATGTGTGGAAAAGGGGCGGGCAGGCCCGATCCTGCGCGATCGGGCCGTTCGGTCAGTCGTGCTGCAGACGCTTGAGCAGGGCGGACGTGTCCCAGCGGCCGCCGCCCATGGCCTGGACATCGCCATAGAACTGGTCCACCAAGGCTGCCACCGGCAGGCGGGCGCCGAGCTTGCGAGCTTCTTCCAGGCAGATGCCCAGATCCTTGCGCATCCAGTCGACAGCGAAGCCGTGATCGTACTGATCGGCGATCATGGTCCGGTGGCGGTTTTCCATCTGCCATGAGCCGGCGGCCCCCTGGGCGATCACCTCGATGACGCGGTGACTGTCGAGTCCGGCCTTCTCGGCGAAGTGCAGGCCTTCGGCCAGACTCTGCACCAGCCCGGCGATGCAGATCTGGTTGACCATCTTGGTCATCTGGCCCGCTCCGACGGCGCCCATCAGGGTAACCGCGCGTCCGTAGTGGGCGAGTGCCGGGCGGGCATGCTGGAAGGCGTGCTCCTCGCCGCCGCACATGATGGTCAGTACGCCGTTCACTGCGCCCTGCTGGCCACCGGATACCGGGGCATCGATGAAGTGGGCGCCACGTTCGCGGCAGGCGTGATCGAGTTCTTCGGCGAGCTCGGCCGAAGCGGTGGTGTGGTCGACCAGGATGGCGCCGGCCTGCATGCCGGTCAGCGCTCCTTCGGGGCCGGTGGTGACCTCGCGCACGTCGTCATCGTTGCCGACGCAGACGAGGATCAGGTCGGCACTGTGTGCCGCCTCGGCGGGCGTTTCGTGCCAACTGCCGCCATGCTCATCGACCCACTGGCGGGCCTTCTCGCTGGTGCGGTTGTAGACGCGCATCTCGATGCCGGCGCGGGCCAGGTGGCCGGCCATGGGATAGCCCATGACGCCCAGGCCGATAAAGGCGGCGGTTCGGATTGTCTGGCTCATGGAAGGGTACCTCGCAGGGAAGTTGTCTCATGCCGGGACCAGCATAGGTGAATGCCGGTCGGCGGGGCCTGACGAGAAAGGCCGCCTTGCGGCGGCCTTTGAGTGGTCCTGCTTACTTCGCGCCCGGGTAGTCGCGCTTGGTGTAGCCGGTGTAGAGCTGGCGCGGACGCCCGATGCGATAGCCGCTGCTGATCATCTCGTTCCAGTGCGAGATCCAGCCGATGGTGCGGGCCACGGCGAAGATGACCGTGAACATGTTGGTCGGAATGCCGATCGCCTTGAGGATGATGCCGGAGTAGAAATCGACGTTGGGGTAGAGCTTGCGCTCGATGAAGTAGTCGTCCTCCAGGGCGATCTGCTCCAGGCGCTTGGCGATCTTGAGCTGCGGGTCGTCGGCCATGCCCAGCTCGCTCAGTACCTCGTCGCAGGTCTCCTTCATGACCTTGGCGCGCGGGTCGAAGTTGCGATAGACGCGGTGACCGAAGCCCATCAGGCGGAACGGGTCGTCCTTGTCCTTGGCGCGGTCGACGAAACGCTGGATGTTTTCCTCGGATTCATCGCCGATCTCGTCGAGCATGTTCAGCACGGCCTCGTTGGCGCCGCCGTGTGCCGGCCCCCACAGGGCGGCGATGCCGGCACTGATGCAGGCGAACGGGTTGGCGCCGGTGGAGCCGGCCAGGCGAACCGTGGAGGTCGAGGCATTCTGCTCGTGGTCGGCATGGAGCATGAAGATGCGGTCCATGGCCTTGGCGAACACCGGGTTGATCTTGTACTCCTCGCAGGGGTTGCCGAACATCATGTAGAGGAAGTTTTCGGCGTAGTTGAGATCGTTGCGAGGATAGTTGAACGGCTGGCCGACGTTGTACTTGTAGCACATCGCCGCCAGGGTCGGCATCTTGGCGATCAGGCGGATGGCGCTGACGCGGCGTTCCCCTTCCTTGGTGATGTCCAGATTGTCGTGGTAGAAGGCTGCCAGTCCACCGACCACGCCGCACAGGATGGCCATGGGGTGGGCGTCGCGACGGAAACCCTTGAAGAAGTTGGCCAGTTGCTCATGGACCATCGTGTGGTTGCGGATGGTCTTTTCGAACTGGGTGTATTCCTCGTCGCTGGGCAGCTCGCCGAAGAGCAGAAGATAAGAAAGCTCGACGAAGTTGGAGTTGTTCGCCAGCTGGTCGATGGGGTAGCCGCGATGCAGCAGCACGCCCTCGGCGCCGTCGATGTAGGTGATGCCGGATTCGGTGGCGGCGGTGGCGACGAAGCCCGGGTCGTAGGTGAAGAGGCCTTCGGCGGTAAGACCACGGACATCGATGACGTCGGGTCCGACAGTGCCTGAGTAGACCGGTAAGTCGAGAGGCTTCTCCAGCCCGTCCACTGTCAACTGCGCTTTCCTGTCAGCCATGATGGCCTCCTCTTTATCTCAATACCTAACGTAACTCTTTGTCTTGCCTGCAAACGGACATCAAAGGTTCGCCCACTATAGAAGCGTCCCGAGTATTGTCAATTCACCGATGGTGGCCGATGCGGCGATGCAGCAGAGGCTGGGGCGGCTTCAGAGGCTGGCTCGAGGCCGGTGTCATGCTGCCCGGCAGCAAGGTTACCTTGTTACCAAGGGTAACACCAAGGTCGCAATCCGGCGGTAACGATTTGTCATGCCAGTGGCCAGTCCCTATAATCCTTATCCGCGCGACTGGCGGGAAGCGGTGACTGGTACCACCTGACTTGGCCAACCATCGCTCTTCCTCAAACCACCGCCCGCTCGACCGAGCCCGATCGGAGTCCTGGAGCGGGCCAAGAGAGTGTGTAGAGAGCCGTGAATAGCAAAAGACCCGTAAACCTCGACCTTTCCACGATAACGTTCCCACTCCCAGCCCTGACCTCCATTGCCCACCGTATCACCGGCGTCATTCTGTTCGTTGGCCTGATCTTCGTCTTCTGGGCACTCGACGCGTCGCTGTCTTCGCCCGAAGGCTTCGAGGCGGTCCGGGGCGCCCTCGAGCACAACTTCCTGGCCAAGCTCGTGGCCTGGGGGCTGCTCTCGGCACTGGCCTACCATTTCGTTGCAGGCATCAAGCACCTGCTGATGGATGCCGGTTACGGTGTCGATCTCGAAAACGCCTATAAGAAGTCGCAAGTCACCGTGGTGGCGAGCGCCGTTCTCGTGGTACTGGCAGGAGTCTGGGTATGGTAACCAACATCACCAATTTCGGTCGCAGTGGCCTGTCGGACTGGCTGATCCAGCGTGTTTCGGCGGTGGTTCTGGCGCTTTATGCGGTCTTCATGGTCGGCTATCTGCTGTTCCATCCTGACCTGGATTACGCCACCTGGAACGGCCTGTTCGCGCAGACCTGGATGCGTATCTTCTCCCTGCTGGCCTTCGTCTCGCTGGCGGCCCATGCCTGGATCGGCCTGTGGACCGTGGTCACCGACTACATCAAGCCGACCGGCATTCGTTTCACCGTCCAAATCGCCATCATCCTCGCCATCTTCATCTTCCTGGTGTGGGGCGTACAAGTCTTGTGGGGAGCCTGATCCATGTCCAATATGCGTAGCCTGACGTTCGACGCAATCATCATCGGCGGTGGTGGCTCCGGCCTGCGTGCCGCGCTCGAGCTGGCCAAGTCCGGCAAGAAGACCGCGGTGATCACCAAGGTCTTCCCGACCCGTTCGCACACGGTCTCGGCCCAGGGCGGCATCACCTGTGCCATCGCCTCCGCGGATCCCAACGACGACTGGCGCTGGCACATGTACGACACCGTCAAGGGCGGTGACTACATCACCGACCAGGATGCTGCCGAGTACATGTGTTCCGAAGGTCCGAAGGCGGTCTTCGAGCTCGAGCACATGGGGCTGCCGTTCTCGCGCTTCGACAACGGCCGCATCTACCAGCGCCCGTTCGGCGGCCAGTCCAAGGAGTTCGGCAAGGGCGGCCAGGCGGCCCGTACCTGCGCCGCGGCCGACCGTACCGGTCACGCGCTGCTGCATACGCTGTATCAGAATAACCTGAAGAACAACACCGTGTTCCTCAACGAATGGTACGCGGTGGATCTGGTCAAGAACGCCAGTGGCGATGTGGTCGGCTGTATCGCCCTGTGCATCGAGACCGGTGAAGTGGTGCACATCAAGTCCAAGGCCACCGTGCTGGCGACCGGCGGTTCCGGTCGTATCTACGCGTCCACCACCAACGCCCTGATCAACACCGGTGACGGCATCGGCATGGCGCTCCGGGCCGGCTTCTCCGTGCAGGACATGGAGATGTGGCAGTTCCACCCGACTGGCATCTACGGCGCCGGCGTGCTGGTGACCGAGGGCTGTCGCGGCGAAGGCGGCTACCTGATCAACAAGGACGGCGAGCGCTTCATGGAGCGCTATGCGCCGAACGCCAAGGACCTGGCCGGTCGTGACGTGGTCGCGCGTTCCATGGTCATGGAGATCCTCGAAGGACGTGGCTGCGGCGAGAACGGCGATCACGTGCTGCTCAAGCTCGACCATCTGGGCGAGGACGTCCTCAGCAAGCGCCTGCCGGGTATCGTCGAGCTGGCCAAGACCTTCGCTCACGTCGACCCGGTCAAGGAGCCGATCCCGGTCGTGCCGACCTGCCACTACATGATGGGCGGTCTGGCGACGAACGTGAACGGCCAGGTCATCGTCCAGGACGGCGACGGCAACGATCAGATCGTCAACGGCCTCTTCGCCTGCGGTGAAGCGGCCTGTGTCTCGGTGCACGGTGCCAACCGACTGGGCGGTAACTCGCTGCTCGACTTGGTGGTGTTCGGTCGCGCCGCCGGCATGTACATCGAAAGCGCGCTGAACGAAGGGGTGGAGTACCTGGACGCGGCCGAATCCGACGTCGAGCAGGCCCTGTCCCGCCTGAATCGCTGGAACGAGTCGAACGGTGGCGAGTCCGTGCCGGAGCTGCGTGCCGAGCTGCAGGAAACCATGCAGAAGTCGTTCGGCGTGTTCCGCCAGGAAGACCACATGCAGGAAGGCGTCAAGAAGGTGGCCGAGCTGCGCGAGCGCATCGCCAACGCGCACCTGGGCGACAAGTCCAACGCCTTCAACACGGCCCGCATCGAGGCGCTCGAGCTCGACAACCTGCTCGAGGTGGCCGAGGCGACCGCCATCTCGGCGCTGGAGCGCAAGGAGAGCCGCGGTGCGCATTCCCGCTACGACTATCCGGACCGCGACGACGTCAACTGGCTGAAGCACTCCATGTACTTCCCGGTCGAGAAGAAGCTGGGCAAGCGTGACGTGAACTTCCAGCCCAAGACCCTCGACACCTTCGAGCCGAAAGTCCGGACTTACTAAGGGGAGCACCGATGTCCATGCTTCAGGTATCCATATACCGCTACAACCCGGAAACCGACTCCGCACCGTACATGCAGGAGTTCCAGGTGGACACTCAGGGCCGCAACCTGATGGTCCTGAACGTTCTCGAGATGATCAAGCAGCAGGACAGCTCGATGGCCTATCGCCGCAGCTGCCGCGAAGGGGTCTGCGGGTCCGACGGGATGAACATGAACGGCACCAACGGGCTTGCCTGCATCACCGCACTGTCGGATGTGGTCAAGAACAACAAGCTGGTGCTACGCCCGTTGCCGGGGCTGCCGGTCATTCGTGACCTGGTCGTCGACATGGGGATCTTCTACAAGCAGTACGAGCGCATCCAGCCGTACCTGCAGAACGACGCCACCCCGCCGGCCATCGAGCGCCTGCAGTCACCGGAGGATCGCGACAAGCTCGACGGTCTCTACGAGTGCATCCTGTGTGCCTGCTGCTCGACCTCCTGCCCGTCGTTCTGGTGGAATCCGGACAAGTTCGTCGGGCCGGCCGGCCTGCTGCAGGCCTACCGCTTCCTGGCGGATTCCCGCGATACCGCGACTCGCGAGCGTCTGTCCGAGCTCGAGGATCCGTTCAGCGTGTTCCGTTGCCGCGGCATCATGAATTGCGTGGCGGTGTGTCCCAAGGGGCTGAACCCCACCCGCGCGATCGGCAAGATTCGCGAGCTTTTGCTGGCGAACGCCACTTAAACCGGGGTTCATGGCTTGTTATCATTACCCCCTGTTCCCGGGCGCGGCAATGTGTCGCGGCTGGGAGCCGGTCCAGGCGTCAAGAGCCGGTGTCAGGGGCACCGGCTCTTGACGATCAAAGCCGCCGAAACTCTTGGACGACACTCGTTCACGCAGAGCGGGTCCAGTCAGTGCAAGTCTCGCTCTCGTTAGAGCAAAGAGTGACGCCGGAGCCCAAGCGCAACTCCGGCGCCGACACCACCCCATCAGTGCAGGGTGACCGAAAGATGCAAGAAGGCATAATGGAGTTGATGTGGCGCACCTCCCATGTGAGCGGCGGCAACGCTCACTATGTGGAAGCGCTGTACGAGCAGTACCTCGTCGATCCCAACGCAGTCCCGGACGAATGGCGTAACTACTTCGACACGTTACCCCGGCCGGAAGGCAGCCCCTCTCACGATATTCCCCTCAGCCCGATCCGCGATCAGTTCTACCAGCTGGCCCAGCAGCGCCGCAACGGTGCCGCCGCTCCGGCCACCGAAAGCGGCGAGAGCAAGAAGCAGGTCAAGGTCCTTCAGCTGATCAATGCCTATCGCTTCCGCGGCCACCAGAAGGCCGACATCGATCCGCTCGATCTGCGCAACCCGGTGCCGGTCCCCGATCTCGACCTGGCCTTCCACCAGCTGTCCCAGGCGGACATGGACACCGAGTTCCAGACCGGTTCGCTGTTCCTGGGCAAGGACAAGGCACCGCTCAAGGAAATCGTCGAGGCGCTGGAGCGGACGTACTGCCGGAGCATCGGCTGCGAGTTCATGCATATCGTGGATACCGAGGAAAAGCGCTGGCTGCAGCAGCGTTTCGAATCGGTACGCTCCGCCCCCAGGTACAGCGACGAGGTCCGTCGGCATGTGCTGGAGCGCCTTACCGCGGCGGAAGGGCTCGAAAGCTATCTGGCGTCCAAGTATCCGGGCACCAAGCGCTTCGGCCTGGAAGGCGGCGAGACCTTCATCCCCATGATGGATGAACTCATCCAGCGTTCCGGTGGCTACGGCACCAAGGAAGTGGTCATCGGCATGGCCCACCGCGGTCGCCTCAACCTGCTGGTCAATATCCTCGGCAAGAGCCCCTCGGAGCTGATCGACGAGTTCGACGGCAAGAAACTGATCGAGAAGGGCTCCGGGGACGTCAAGTACCACCAGGGCTTCAGCTCCAACGTCATGACGCCGGGCGGCGAGGTGCACCTGGCACTGGCCTTCAACCCGTCGCACCTGGAGATCGTCTCGCCGGTGGTGGAAGGCTCCGTGCGGGCCCGCCAGGATCGGCGCGAGGATACCAAGGGCGACAAGGTGCTGCCGATCAACGTCCACGGCGATGCCGCCTTTGCCGGGCAGGGCGTGGTCATGGAAACCTTCCAGATGTCGCAGACCCGCGGTTACCGGACCGGTGGCACGCTGCACATCGTGATCAACAACCAGGTCGGCTTTACCACCTCGAACCCGCAGGATTCGCGCTCCACCGAGTACTGCACCGACATCGCCAAGATGGTTCAGGCGCCGATCTTCCACGTCAACGGCGATGACGCCGACGCGGTGATCCATGCTGCTCAGGTGGCGCTCGACTATCGTCAGCAGTTCCACAAGGACGTCGTTATCGACCTGGTCTGCTACCGGCGCCGAGGCCACAACGAGGCCGACGAGCCGTCCGGCACCCAGCCGATGATGTACAGCAAGATCAAGTCGCACAAGACCTCGCGCGCCCTGTACGCCGAGCGTCTGATCGCGGAAGGGCTGATCAGCGAGGATCAGGCCAAGGAGTACGTCGAGACCTATCGGAATGACCTGTCGGCCGGCAACCATGTGGCCAACGCCCTGGTCAAGGAGCCCAACACGGAGCTCTTCGTCGACTGGACGCCCTATCTGGGTCACGAATGGACCGGCGACGCGGACACGTCCTTCGACATGAAGCGCATGCAACAGATTGCCGCGCGCATGTGCGAGATACCCGACGGGGTCCAGGTCCAGCGTCAGGTCAGCAAGATCTACGAGGACCGCCGCAAGATGCTGGCCGGCGGCATGGCGCTCAACTGGGGCTTCGCCGAAACCCTGGCCTACGCCACGCTGCTTGACCAGGGACACCCGATTCGCCTGACCGGCCAGGACTCCGGGCGTGGCACCTTCTCGCATCGCCATGCGGTGGTGCACAACCAGAAGGACGGCAGCACCTACGTGCCGCTCGAGCATATCCGTGACGGGCAGCCGCGCTTCACCATCCACGACTCCTTCCTGTCCGAAGAGGCGGTGCTGGCGTTCGAGTACGGCTACGCTACCACCATGCCCAACGCGCTGATCATCTGGGAGGCGCAGTTCGGCGACTTCTTCAACGGCGCCCAGGTCGTGGTCGACCAGTTCATCTCCTCGGGCGAGTCCAAGTGGGGGCGGCTGTGCGGACTGACCCTGCTGCTGCCGCACGGCTACGAGGGGCAGGGGCCGGAGCACTCCTCGGCGCGGCTCGAACGCTTCCTGCAGCTGTGCGCCGAGCACAACATGCAGGTCTGCGTGCCGACCACGCCGGCGCAGATCTTCCATCTGCTGCGCCGCCAGGTGATTCGCCCGCTGCGCAAGCCGCTGGTGATCATGTCGCCGAAGAGCCTGCTGCGCCACAAGGAAGCGACCTCGAGCCTGGACGAACTGGCCAACGGCCGCTTCAACATGGTGCTGCCGGACCAGGGCAAGCTGGACCCCGAGAAGGTCAAGCGCGTGGTGCTGTGCGCCGGCAAGGTGTATTACGACCTGGCCGCCTATCGGGCCGAGAACGAGCGCGACGACACGGCCATCGTGCGCGTCGAACAGCTCTATCCCTTCCCCAAGGAAGAGCTCTATGAGGCGCTCAAGGACTTCACCAACCTCGAGCAGGTGGTGTGGTGTCAGGAAGAGCCGCTCAACCAGGGGGCCTGGTACCAGAGTCAGCACCACATGCGTGTCGTTGCCGACATGCTGGTGGATGGCCTGGGTCGCGGGCTCAAGTTTGCCGGTCGTCCGGCATCGGCCGCACCGGCCGCCGGCTACATGTCCGTGCATGTGGAACAACAGCGCCAACTGGTGGATGACGCCTTCAACGCCTGAGGCGTCGCGACCGACGAGAGAGAACACACTAAGGAAACGAAATGGCTACCGAGATCAAAGCGCCCAGTTTTCCGGAATCCGTCGCCGAGGGCACGGTTGCCGCCTGGCACAAGAAGCCCGGCGATAGCGTCGAGCGCGACGAGTTGATCGTCGAGATCGAGACCGACAAGGTCGTCCTCGAGGTGGTGGCGCCGGAGGCGGGCACGCTGTCGGAAATCAAGGTCGAGGAAGGCGAGACCTGCGAATCCGAACAGGTGCTGGGCATGCTGGGAGCGGCCGACGCATCGGCCGGTCAGGAGAAGAAGGCCGATAGCGGCGACGCGCAGCCGGCCGACAAGGATCAGGCAGCCAAGGCCGAGGCGCCGGCCGCGTCCGGCAAGCAGCACGACGTCAAGGCACCGTCCTTCCCCGAGTCCGTGCAGGAAGGCACTGTGGCGACCTGGCACAAGAAGGTCGGAGAAGCGGTCAAGCGCGATGAAGTGCTGGCGGACATCGAGACCGACAAGGTGGTTCTCGAGGTCGTGGCGCCGGCCGACGGTGCACTGGCCGAGATCAAGGCCGAGGAAGGAGAGCAGGTTACCTCCGAGCAGCTGCTGGCCGTCTTCGCCGAGGGCGCCGGTGGCGACGCCTCCGGTGGCGCGAGCGAGTCCGCCGGCAACGAGTCCAGTGAGTCCGCAGCTGGCGAAGAACGCGACGAGAAAGTCGGTGACAAGATTCTCGCCCCGGCCGCGCGCAAGCTGGTTGCCGAGAACGACCTCGACGTTGCCAAGATCGAAGGCACCGGCAAGGGCGGCCGCATCCTCAAGGAAGACGTCCAGAAGGCCATCAAGTCGGGCTCCGCGAAGAAGTCCGCCGCGCCGGCCGCCCAGAGCAGCGTCGCCAAGGCCGCCGCCGCGCCGGCTCCGGCGGTCGAAGGCGAGCGCCCCGAGAAGCGCGTGCCGATGAGCCGTCTGCGTCAGACCATCGCCAAGCGTCTGGTCCAGGCTCAGCAGACCGCGGCGATGCTCACCACCTACAACGAGGTGGACATGAGCGCGGTGATGGCGCTGCGTGCTCAGTACAAGGACACCTTCCTGAAGGCCCACGACACCAAGCTCGGTTTCATGGGCTTCTTCGTCAAGGCGGCCACCGAGGCGCTCAAGCGCTTCCCGGACGTCAACGCCTCCATCGACGGTACCGACATCGTCTACCATGGCTACCAGGACATCGGCGTGGCCGTGTCTACCGACCGCGGTCTGGTCGTGCCGGTACTGCGTGATACCGACAGCATGAAGCTGGCGGACGTCGAGAAGACCATCGTCGACTTCGGCAAGCGGGCCCGTGACGGCAAGCTTGGCATCGATGAAATGCAGGGCGGCACCTTCACCATCACCAACGGCGGCATCTTCGGTTCACTGATGTCGACGCCGATCCTCAATCCGCCGCAGACGGCGATCCTGGGCATGCACAAGATTCAGGAGCGCCCCATGGCCGTCAACGGCAAGGTCGAGATCCGGCCGATGATGTATCTGGCCGTGTCCTACGATCACCGCATGATCGATGGCAAGGATGCGGTGCAGTTCCTGGTCACGATCAAGGAGCTGCTCGAGGATCCGGCACGCCTGCTGCTGGACGTTTGATTCGCCGCCAAGCCAACTAGATCGAACAGGATAGATTCATGGCCGATAAATACGATGTGATCGTCATTGGCGCGGGCCCCGGGGGCTACGTGTCCGCCATCCGTGCCGCCCAGCTGGGCCTGAAGACCGCGTGTGTCGAGAAGTGGGTCAGCAAGGAAGGCAAGACCGTGCACGGCGGCACCTGCCTGAACGTCGGGTGCATCCCGTCCAAGGCGCTGCTGGAAGCCTCGCACAAGTTCGTAGAAGCCCAGCACGACTTCGGCGATCTGGGCATCGAGACCGGCGACGTCAAGATGGACGTCAAGAAGATGATGGCCCGCAAGGACAAGATCGTCACCAACCTGACCGGCGGCATCTCCGGGCTTTTCAAGGCCAACGGCGTCACCGCCCTGGAAGGGACCGGCAAGGTGCTTTCCAACAGCAAGGTCGAAGTGACCGGCAACGACGGTGAAAAGGCCACCTACGAGGCGGACAACATCGTTATCGCCACCGGTTCCGTGCCGGTCGAGATTCCGCCGGCGCCGCTGACCGAAGGGCTGATCGTCGACTCCACCGGCGCGCTGGAGTTCCAGGAAGCGCCCAAGCGCCTGGGCGTCATCGGTGCCGGTGTCATCGGTCTCGAGCTGGGCAGCGTGTGGAATCGTCTGGGCAGCGAAGTGACCATGCTCGAGGCGATGGACACCTTCCTGCCGATGGTCGACCAGAGCATCGCCAAGGAAACCCAGAAGCTGCTCAAGAAGCAGGGCCTCGACATCAAGATGGGTGCCCGTGTGACCGGTACCGAGGTCAAGGGCGAGGAAGTCGTCGTCAAGTACACCGACAGCGAGGGCGAGCAGGAACAGACTTTCGACAAGGTCATCGTCTGTGTCGGTCGTCGCCCGTACACCCAGGGCGTGCTGGATGACGACAGCGGTGTCACGCTCGATGAGCGTGGCTTCATCTTCGTCGACGATCACTGCCGGACCAGCGTGCCGGGCGTCTACGCCATCGGCGACGCGGTGCGCGGTCAGATGCTGGCGCACAAGGCCTCCGAAGAGGGCGTGATGGTGGCCGACATCATCGCCGGCCACAAGGCGGAGATGAACTACGACGCCATCCCCTGCGTCATCTACACCGCCCCGGAAGTCGCCTGGGTGGGCATGACCGAGCAGCAGGCCAAGGCCGAGGGCATCGAGGTCAAGACCGGCAGCTTCCCGTTCGCGGCCAGCGGCCGGGCGATGGCCAACAACGCCACCGAAGGCTCGGCCAAGATCATCGCCGATGCCGAGACCGACCGCGTGCTGGGCGTGCACATCGTCGGTCAGCATGCCGGCGAGCTGATCGCCCAGGGCGTGATCGCCATGGAATTCGGCTCCAGCGCCGAGGACCTGGCGCTGACCTGCTTCGCGCACCCGACGCTTTCCGAGGCGGTCCACGAGGCGGCGCTGGCGGTGGAAGGCCATGCCATCCACGTGGCCAACCGCAAGAAGCGCAAGTAACGATCGTCGCTGTAAACCCGCGCCCTCGCTCGAGGGCGCTTCGCCCGCATGCGGGCGAACAGGGGTGATGCGGGCCGGGGCGAGCTGTCAGCCCGGCGCCGCGTCATCGTTCGAGTCACATGCAACCAATGGCATGACACGATGAACCTTCACGAATATCAGAGCAAACAGCTGTTTGCCGACTATGGTCTGCCGGTGTCCAAGGGCTTTGCCGTGGACACCCCCGAGGAAGCCGCCGAGGCCTGCAAGAAGATCGGTGGCGACAAGTGGGTCGTCAAGGCCCAGGTCCATGCCGGTGGCCGCGGCAAGGCCGGCGGCGTCAAGCTGGTCGAGAGCCCGGACGAGGCCAAGGCCTTCGCCGAGCAGTGGCTGGGCAAGAACCTGGTGACCTTCCAGACCGACGAGAAGGGCCAGCCGGTCGCCAAGATCCTGGTCGAGAACTGCACCGACATCGCCAACGAGCTGTACCTGGGTGCCGTGGTCGATCGCGGCACGCGCCGCGTGGTGTTCATGGCGTCCACCGAGGGGGGTGTCGAGATCGAGAAGGTCGCCGAGGAAACCCCCGAGAAGATCCTCAAGGCCGAGATCGATCCGCTGGTCGGCGCGCAGCCGTACCAGGCGCGTGAGCTGGCCTTCCAGCTGGGCCTCGAGGGGGCTCAGGTCAAGCAGTTCACCAAGATCTTCCTGGGCCTGTCCAAGCTGTTCCACGACAAGGATCTGGCGCTGCTCGAGATCAACCCGCTGGTGATCACCGACGAAGGCAACCTGCACTGCCTCGACGCCAAGATCAATCTGGACGGCAACGCCCTGTACCGCCACCCGGACCTGCAGGCGATGCGTGACCCGTCCCAGGAGGACGAGCGCGAAGCTCACGCCCAGCAGTGGGAACTCAACTACGTGGCGCTCGACGGCAACATCGGCTGCATGGTCAACGGCGCCGGTCTGGCCATGGGCACCATGGACATCATCAAGCTCAACGGCGGCCAGCCGGCCAACTTCCTGGACGTCGGCGGCGGCGCGACCAAGGAGCGTGTGGCCGAAGCCTTCAAGATCATCCTCTCCGATGACTCCGTGAAGGCCGTTCTGGTCAACATCTTCGGTGGTATCGTGCGCTGCGACATGATCGCCGAGGGCATCATCGGTGCCGTCGAGCAGGTCGGCGTCAACGTGCCGGTCGTGGTGCGCCTGGAAGGTAACAATGCCGAGCTGGGGGCCGAGAAACTGGCGTCCAGCGGTCTGAACATCATCGCTGCTACCAGCCTGACCGATGCGGCCCAGCAGGTCGTCAAAGCAGCGGAGGGCAAGTAATGAGTATCCTGATCGACAAGAACACCAAGGTCATCTGCCAGGGCTTCACCGGTGGCCAGGGGACCTTCCACTCCGAACAGGCGATCGCCTACGGCACCCAGATGGTCGGCGGCGTGACCCCGGGCAAGGGCGGCCAGGAGCACCTGGGTCTGCCGGTGTTCAACACCGTCAAGGAAGCGGTCAAGGAGACCGGCGCCGAGGCATCCGTCATCTACGTGCCGGCCCCGTTCTGCAAGGACTCGATCCTTGAAGCCGCCAACGCCGGCATCAAGCTGATCGTGTGCATCACCGAGGGCATCCCGACCCTCGACATGCTCGACGTCAAGGTCAAGTGCGACGAGCTGGGCGTACGCCTGATCGGCCCGAACTGCCCGGGCGTCATCACGCCGGGCGAGAGCAAGATCGGCATCATGCCGGGCCACATCCACAAGCCGGGCAAGGTCGGCATCGTGTCGCGTTCCGGCACCCTGACCTACGAAGCGGTCAAGCAGACCACTGACCACGGCTTCGGCCAGTCCACCTGCGTGGGCATCGGCGGCGACCCGATTCCGGGCTCCACCTTCATCGACATCCTCGAGATGTTCGAGAAGGATCCGCAGACCGAGGCGATCGTCATGATCGGCGAGATCGGCGGTACCGCCGAGGAAGAAGCGGCGGCCTACATCAAGGAGCACGTCTCCAAGCCGGTCGTTTCCTACATCGCCGGTGTCACCGCGCCTCCGGGCAAGCGCATGGGCCACGCCGGTGCCATCA
Source organism: Halomonadaceae bacterium T82-2 (assembly GCA_001577635.1). Taxonomy (GTDB): domain Bacteria; phylum Pseudomonadota; class Gammaproteobacteria; order Pseudomonadales; family Halomonadaceae; genus Modicisalibacter. The sequence goes on from LSBP01000010.1 coordinate 123,511, forward strand.
TCGCCGGCGGCAAGGGCACCGCGGACGAGAAGTTCGCGGCGCTGGAAGCGGCGGGCGTCAAGACCGTGCGCTCCCTGGCCGAGATCGGCGATGCCCTGAAGGAAGCGACCGGCTGGTAAGCCGTCCGCTCCTGCATCGCCAGGCGATCGAAAGGGCACCCCGCGGGGTGCCCTTTTTGTTGGTGCATCGTGCCTGGTCTGAAAGGTATGGCACACCGTGCGGCCGATCCCGCGTCAGCCGGCCAGCGAATCGAATTGCCCGGTATCGATGCCCGTCAGCACGACCGACAGATCATCGCCATCGGCGTTCTGCGCGCTGAGCGAGTCGGGGACCGAGCGGGCGTCACCGTAGGCCTTGTAGGCGAAACGCCAGGTCTCGCCGGGTTGCAGCACCTGATGCTCGTCGTCATGGACCCGGTAGTCGTCGCCATCCTGCGCGACGTCGCCGTTCCAGACGACGGCGATGTCATCGGCCATGGTGAAATGGAGCTCGGGGGTGTCGATGGCCTCGTCGGAGCGGTTCTCGACAAAGATTTCCGCCACGTAGCCATTAGACCAGGCGCTGGTCACGTCGCCGTTGAGGCGCAGGTCGGTATCGCTGGTATCGCCGTCGAGCGGGGCGTCGTCATGGTCGAGGATGTCGGCGACGGTAGGTACTGCGGCGGCGCTTCCCTGAACGCTGTCCCGGGAGGCCACGTCGAGGTGGGTGCCGTCGGCGAAGATGAGTTGCTCGACATGCTCGAGGGTATCCGTTCCGCCCTTGCCGGTGACGTGCACCGTGTCGCCGTCGAAATCGAGCGTATAGGCGTCGCGGTCCGCCATGTAGAGCACGGTATCGTAGCCGTCGCCGCCGTCGATGCGATCGTTGCCGTCGTACCAGTCATCGCCCGGGCCACCCTGCAGGATGTCGTCGCCGTCGCCGCCGATCAGGGTGTCGTGGCCCAGTCCGCCGTCGAGATAGACGCCGTCGTCGGTACCCTCGATATGGTCGTCACGCCGCGACCCGACCACGTACTCGAAGCGGACCTGATTGGCGTCGGCGTCGGTAATGGCACCGAAGCTCTCGCCGCCGCCGTTGATCCACAGCGACGGGGAGAGGGCGTCGGCATCGGGATTGCGGATCGACTGTTCGACATGGATGTGATTGTCGTGATCGCGTCCGCCGTGAAAGTTGACGTCCCGGTCGGTGGATTCCACGCGAATCTCGTTGCCGACCGAGGAGCGCCAGGAGGCAAACACCAGTCCGTGGCGCATGCCGCTGTCGATGAGTCCGGTAAAGTCACCGTCGTAGCTCTCGTGCAGCTCGAAGCCGTAGCCGTTGCCACCGCCTCCCTTGTTGAAGCTGCCGTGGGCTTCGAGGTTGTCGACGTCACTGTCGAGCGCCCGGGAAAAGCGGAAGGCGGTCGACGGCCCGTTGACGACCCGAATGTCATCGACGCTGGCGTTGACCGTGCCGTCCAGCAGCACGGCGTGATAGTCGCTCAGCGAGTCGCGTGTATTGTGGAACTTGGCGGCGTCGGGCGTGCCCAGCTCGAAGGCGAGGGTGAACCCCTCCAGTGACACGTCGTTGACCGTGTCGATGCGCTCGACATGGGTCTCGCCGCCGTCCAGGTCGAAGTGAATGCCGCGATCGAGGGTCACCTCCCGGCCGTCGACGGACTCGACACGCGCCATGCTGGTGCGAAGCTCGGCGTACTTGACCTTGCGCCATGAGGTATCGCCGATCTCGTCGAAGAAGGCGTCGTCGTTGTCCTGCCAGAGGCGTACGGTATCCCCGGCAGAGAGGTCGTCGGGAGCCTTTTCCAGGCGTATTTGCCGGTCTCCCTCGTCGGCGTGCGAGTCGAGGGTGCCGACGTCATGGCCATAGCCGCCGTACAGCCGGATGGCAAAGTCGTCGTTGTGGTCCAGCGCCTCGTCGGAGAAGGTGAGCGTGGTACGTTCGGCGCCGGCGCCGACCAGCGAGATATCGGAACGCCGGATGGTGATCGCATCATCGAAGTGGTAATCCCCGGCCGCAAATCGCAGTGTTGCCCCACTGGGAGCGTCCTCGATCCGGGCTTCAAGCTCGTGGGCGGAGATACCGGACTCGATATCGATGGTGCTGCTCATGCAATGTCTCCAATCAGCAATGTCGGGCTTCCCGGCAGAGTCCGTTGCCATTGAAGCTGTCAGAGTCTCCTGGTTGTTATGGCGACAGGTCCGGGTGAGACACTGCGTACCGGTATTTTTCCTTTTCCCCGGCAACCCTGTCTGTTCGTGGAGCACGAGGCGAGGGATGGTAGCCAGTTGCTGGCGGGCTGGAAAGAGGGTGAGTAAATATTAATAATTTTTTAATATATTGTTTGTCGAGTCTGTTTTGGTGAAGATCTCAGCAGAAAAGTCGTGACTATCGTCACGATGACGTTTTTTGGGCACATAAAAAAACGGCGGCCCTTGCGAGCCGCCGTGGGTAAGAAGCGTGAAAAGTACCTTCAGGCTGCCGGACGAGCCACCAGCGAGCGGGTTTCCTCGCGCGCTTCGGTCAGGGCGACGCGGATCACGTCGCCAAGCTTGAAGCGTTCCTCGCCCTCGACCTGGATGCGGCCTTCCTTGTCGTCGATGACGACCTTGTCGCGGTCACTGTGAATCAGCGGCGCGGGCACGAAGGCAGTGGCGCCGTTGGCGGTCAGGCGCACGCGCATGCCGCCGCGGTTGATGGCCACGACCTCGGCTTCGAAGTCCTGCTGGGCCTGGGCGGCGGGCGTCAGGAAGCGCACGTAGAGCCAGTCCTTCACATCGCGCTCGGCCATGCGGTTGAGGCGCCGGCGCTCGGTGAGCTGCTCGGTGAGGGTGGCGCTGGCTTCGGCCGGCGCCTGCTCGCCCTTGAGCACACGCTTGATCAGGCGATGGTTGACCATGTCGCCGTACTTGCGGATCGGCGAGGTCCAGGTGGCATAGGCCGGCAGCCCCAGGCCGAAGTGCGGTCCCGGCTGCGCGGACATGCTGGTGTAGCCCTGGAAGCGACGCAGGCGGGCGTCCAGCCAGGCGTCGTCGCGGCTTTCCAGCTCGCGCTTGAGTTCGCGATAGCGCGGCAGCTCGGTGAGGGTTTCCCGTTCCACCTCGATCTGCTGGTTGGCCAGAAATTCCAGGGCGGCATCGGCCTTTTCCGGCTCGAAGGCGCGGTGCACGTTGAAGATGCCGTGACCGATGTGGGTCGCCAGCAGGTCGGCGCAGCAGGCGTTGGCGGCGATCATCGACTCCTCGATCATGCGATTGGCGATGCGCCGGCCCTCGATGCGAATATCGAGGACGTTGCCGGCGTCGTCGAGATCGAAGACGTAGTCGGGACGGTCCTTGTGCACCAGGGCGTGTTCGGCCCGCCAGGCCGCGCGGGCCTCGGTCAGCCTGGCCAGCGCCTCGAGCTGCGGTGCCACGGCGGCATCGGGCGCCCATTCGCCCTGGCCCTCGAGCCAGTCGGAGACGGTGTCGTAGACCAGCCGGGCGTGGGAGCGCACGGTGGCGGCGAAGAACCGATACTCGCCCAGGCTGCCGTCGGCGTCGACGTTCAGCGTGCAGGCCAGCGCCGACCGCTCCTCGCCTTCCTTGAGCGAGCACAGGTCGTCGGCCAGCACCTCGGGCAGCATGGTCACGTTCTGCCCCGGCAGGTAGACGGTGAAGGCGCGGGTCTGGGCCTCGAGGTCGGCGGCATGGCCCTCGGCGACGTAGGCGGTGGGGTCGGCGATCGCCACCGTCAGTCGCCAGCCGCCGTCCTCGCGGGTCTCGACGTGCAGGGCGTCGTCCATGTCGCGGGTCTTTTCCCCGTCGATGGTGAACAGCGGCCAGGCGGTGAGGTCTTCACGCTGAAGGCCTTCGTCGGCCTGTGTCCAGTCGTCGCCGGCTTCCGGCGAGGCCTGCTCCAGCGCGTGGCGTGCCAGCGTCACGCGCCAGGGCACCGCCGGGTTGTCGGACTTGGCGATCAGTTCGTCGATCTGGCCGAAGAAGCCGCGGTCATCGGGCTTGAGCGGGTGACGCACCAGTCGTGCCACCACCCAGTCGCCGTCGGCGATGCTGTCCTCGTCGAGGCCGCGCTTGATCCGTGATTTCACCACGTTGTTGATCGACGGATGGTCGGGAATCACCGCCAGACGTCCTTCGCGCTTCTGCACACGGGCGATGAAGCGCTCCAGCGACTGCTCGATCAGGCGCTCGGGTTCGACCGACTTCTTGTCGCCTTCCTCCTTGAGGACTGCCTCGACACGGTCGCCGTGGAGAACCTGCTTCATGGCGGGCGGCGGCACGAAGTAGGAGTCCCCGTCATCGGTCTCGAGGAAACCGAAACCACGGTCAGTGGCCTTGATTACGCCCTCGACGCGCGGGGTGTTTTCACGAATCTGTTGCTTGAGCTGCGATAGCAGCGCGTTGTTCTGCAGCATGGGGGAGTCGGTACGATTGGCGGGGAACGAAGGGCCACTATACGGATTCGGGCCGCCGCCGCCAATTGTTGTCCAGACGACGACGGCCCGGCCCGACGATTCAGGCGAGGGCGTCGGCCAGCTCGCGGCGGCCGTCGAGCAGGATGTGCTCGCGGCGACGCTGGGTGCGGTCCTCGGCCAGATGCAGCAGGGCATGGGCCACGTTGGCGCGCGAGACGCGGTTGTCGCCGGCTTCTTCCAGCGATGTCGCCAGGCGCTCGGTAGCTGCCTCGTCGGTCAGCCGGCCCGGCTTGAGGATCACGTAGGGCAGGCGGGCGGCCCGCAGATGCGCGTCGGCGGCGTGCTTGGCGGCCATGTAGGGGCGCAGCTTCCCGGGGGCGTCCAGCGGGCGTTCGGCACGCATGGCGCTGACCATCAGAAAGCGCGAAATGCCCAGCTCGGTGGCCATGTCGATGGCGCGCACGGCGCCGTTCAGGTCGATCAGCAGGGTCTTGTCGGGCCCGGTGTGTGGCCCCGACCCGGCGGCAAACACCACCTGGTCGCAGCCATAGAAGGCGTGGCGGATCGGCCCTTCCAGGTCGGCGATCACCGTGTCGATGCCGCGCTCACGAAACCAGGCCTGCTGATTGCTGTCGCGGATCATGGCCCGCACGGGGTGGCCGGCTTCTTGGGCCAGTTCACAGAATTGCCGGCCGATCTTGCCGTTGGCGCCGATGACCAGTGTCTTCATGTCGACCTCCTGTCGGATGAGCATGGCGACCGGGCGGTGGTCGCCGCTGTTCCTTCGAGGTGCGGGCGACCGGCCGGGGAATCAAGGTCGAAGCGGCCGGGCCCGGTGTCGCACAGGGTCATGCCGTGTTCGTGCGCAAGGAAGTCCCGCACGGGAAACTGCCGCAGATTGGGCAAACACCGGTTACGCCCGGTGGTCCGTCGAGCCGGTCTGCGCGGTTCATCGGCCTTGCTGTGTCATCAACCTTGACGGTGACACCCTCGAGGCGGACACCGGCGTGCTATTTTCCAGAAAGCAGGCTCCCCGGGGCCGGCAACAACGAAGAACGGCTATTCCCATGCTGGACGCCAATCACCGTGCCGATGAGGGCAACGCCATGACGTCACCCGGCTCGACCCAGCCGGTGGCCTGGACCCGGGCGTCGATTCAGCGCGAGGTGGATGCGCTGAAGGACGAACCCGGCGCCATGCTGCCGATCCTGCACGCCCTGCAGAACCGCTTCGGCCATGTGCCTGACGCTGCGGTGCCGATCATCGCCGAGGCCCTGCGCTGCACCCGGGCCGAAGTGCACGGCATCATCAGTTTCTATCACCACTTCCGAACGCAACCGGCGGGCCGTCACGTCATTCAGGTCTGCCGCGCCGAAGCCTGTCAGGCGGTGGGGGCACGCCAGCTGGAGGCGCACGCCAAGGAGCGGTTGGGTGTCGACTACCATCAGACCACCCGCGACAACGAGTTTACGCTCGAGCCGGTGTATTGCCTGGGCAATTGCGCCTGCGGCCCGTCCATTCGCGTGAATGACGATATCCACGGCCGGGTGACGGCGGAAAGACTCGACAGGCTGGTGGACGATCTCACCACGACGGTCGTGGAGGTGAAGTGATGAGCGTGACGATCTATGTGCCCTGCGATACCACGGCGCTGGCGATGGGAGCCGACGACGTGGCGGTGCGCATCGAGGCGGCAGCACGGCGCGAGGGGCGTGACCTGACCCTGATCCGCAACGGGTCCCGGGGGCTCTGCTGGCTCGAGCCGCTGGTCGAGGTTGATACGCCGGCAGGGCGCGTCGCCTATGGTCCCGTCGAGCCGGAGGCGGTGGATGGCCTGGTCGAGGCCGGGCTGTTCGAGGGGCGGCAGACGCATCCGCTGGCCCAGGGGCCGACTGACGACATCCCTTACCTGAAACAACAGCAGCGCCTGACCTTTTCGCGTATCGGCATCACCGACCCGCTTTCCCTCGAGGATTACCGGGCGCATCGCGGCTTCGCCGGGCTGGCCCGGGCACTCAAGATGACGCCCCAGGCCGTCGTCGACGAAGTCAAGGCGTCCGGCCTGCGCGGGCGAGGCGGGGCGGCGTTCCCCACCGGCATCAAGTGGCAGACCGTCCATGACGAGCCTCAGGGGCAGAAATACATTGTCTGCAATGCCGACGAGGGCGACTCCGGCACGTTCGCCGATCGGCTGGTCATGGAATGCGACCCCTACATGCTCATCGAGGGCATGGCCATCGCCGGGCTTGCCGTCGGCGCCACCCAGGGCTACATCTACCTGCGTTCGGAGTACCCGGTGGCGCACCGGATCTTCAACGAGGCCTTGCAGCGTGCCTACGCCGCGGGCTATCTGGGCGATGACATCCTCGGCAGTGGCCAGCGTTTCGAGCTGGAAGTCCGCCTGGGCGCCGGGGCCTACATCTGCGGCGAGGAGACGTCCCTGCTCGACAGCCTCGAGGGCAAGCGCGGCATGGTGCGCGCCAAGCCGCCGCTGCCCGCCATCAAGGGCCTGTTCGGACGGCCCACCGTGGTCAACAACGTGCTCTCGCTGGCCGCGGTTCCCTTCATCCTCGACCAGGGGGCGCAGGCCTATGCCGACTACGGCATGGGCAAGTCCCGCGGAACCGTGGCGCTGCAGCTGGCGGGCAACGTCAAGCGTGGCGGGCTGGTCGAGCTGGCCTTCGGCACCACGTTGCGCGAACTGATGGAAGACTTCGGCGGCGGTACCCGCAGCGGGCGGCCGCTCAAGGCCGTGCAGGTGGGCGGTCCGCTGGGGGCCTATCTGCCCGAGAGTCAGTGGGACAATGCCATCGATTACGAAGGCTTCGCGGCGTTCGGCGGCGTGGTGGGGCACGGCGGCGTGGTGATGTTCGACGATACCGTGAACATGGGCGAGCAGGCGCGCTTCGCCATGGAGTTCTGCAGCGTCGAGTCCTGCGGCAAGTGCACCCCCTGTCGGATCGGCGCGGTACGTGGCGTGGAGGTGATCGATCGTATTCGTGCGGGCACCGACAGCGACGCCAACCTCGAACTCCTTGCCGATCTCTGCGACACCATGGTGGACGGCTCGCTGTGCGCCATGGGCGGGATGACTCCCTTCCCGGTACAGAGCGTCATGCAGCATTTCCCGGACGACCTGCAACCCCGGCCAGGCCTGGCCGGAGGAGGCCAGCAATGATCAACTACTTCGACCCGCGCCAGACCGCTCTCGATCCTGATCGTGTCTCAGTCGAGCGGGATCTGGGCACGCCGGCGCGGCTTTCCGCCACCGCCGTCGCCCTGACCATCGACGGCATGGAAATCAGCGTTCCGGAAGGCACGTCGGTGATGCGGGCGGCCGCCCTGGCGGGTGTCACCGTTCCCAAACTGTGTGCCAGCGACAATCTCGAGGCTTTCGGCTCCTGCCGGCTGTGTGCGGTGGAAATCGAGGGGCGGCGCGGCTATCCGGCTTCCTGTACCACGCCGGTGACCGAGGGCATGGCCGTCCATACGCAGACCGACAAGCTGGCCAGGCTGCGCCGCAACGTCATGGAGCTCTACATCTCCGACCACCCGCTGGACTGCCTGACCTGCTCGGCCAACGGGGACTGCGAGCTGCAGGACATGGCCGGCGCCGTCGGGCTGCGGGAGGTGCGCTACGGTTTCGAGGGAAAAAACCACCTGGACGCCGAGACGGACACCTCCAATCCCTACTTCAGCTTCGACCCCAGCAAGTGCATCGTCTGCTCGCGCTGCGTGCGTGCCTGCGAGGAGGTTCAGGGCACCTTTGCCCTGACCATCAACGGCCGGGGCTTCGACTCCAAGGTCGCGGCCGGACAGGACGAACCGTTCATGGATTCCGAGTGCGTATCCTGCGGTGCCTGTGTCCAGGCGTGCCCCACCGCCACGCTGATGGAAAAGAGCGTCATCGACCAGGGCGTGCCCGAACACAGCGTGATCACCACCTGTGCCTACTGTGGCGTGGGGTGCTCGTTCAAGGCCGAGATGAAGGGCGACAAGGTGGTGCGGATGGTGCCCTACAAGGGTGGCGACGCCAATCATGGTCACTCCTGCGTGAAGGGGCGCTTCGCCTTCGGCTATGCCGAGCATCCCGACCGGATCCGCGAGCCGATGATCCGGGAGTCGATCGAGTCCCCGTGGCGTGCGGTGTCCTGGGAGGAGGCCATCGCCTTCGCCGCCGAGCGGCTCAAGGCCACCCAGGCCCGCCATGGTCGCGAGAGCATCGGCGGCATCACCTCGTCGCGCTGCACCAACGAGGAAACCTACCTAGTACAGAAGCTGATCCGGGCCGCCTTCGGCAACAACAATACCGATACCTGCGCCCGTGTCTGCCATTCGCCCACCGGCTACGGCCTGAAGACCACGCTGGGCGAGTCGGCCGGCACCCAGACCTTCGATTCGGTGATGAAGGCCGACACCGTGCTGGTGATTGGTGCCAACCCGACCGATGCTCATCCGGTCTTCGCCTCGCAGATGCGTCGGCGGCTGCGCGAGGGAGCGACGCTGATCGTGGCCGACCCGCGCCGAATCGACCTGCTGGAAACGCCGCATGGCGGCCGCAGTCTGCACCTGGCCCTGAAGCCGGGCACCAATGTGGCGCTGGTCAATGCGCTGGCCCATGTGGTGGTCACCGAGGGGCTGGAGGACCATCACTTCATCGAGCGTCGCTGCGAGCCCGAAGCCTATCGGGCCTGGCGCGACTTCATCCGTGATACGCAGCACTCGCCGGAAGCCCGGGAGGCGGAAATCGGTGTACCTGCTGAACGGGTCCGCGAGGCCGCGCGGGCCTACGCCGGCGCCGGCAATGCGGCGATCTACTATGGTCTGGGCGTGACCGAGCACAGCCAGGGGTCAACCATGGTCATGGGTATCGCCAACCTGGCCATGGCCACCGGCAACCTCGGTCGCGAGGGCGTCGGCGTCAACCCGCTGCGCGGCCAGAACAACGTGCAGGGATCCTGCGACATGGGCTCCTTCCCGCACGAGCTGGCGGGCTACCAGCACGTGGCCGACTCGGTGGTGCGCGGGCGTTTCGAAGCGGAGTGGGGCGTGACACTGGACGACGAGCCGGGACTGCGCATTCCCAACATGTTCGACGCCGCGGTGGCGGGCACCTTCAAGGCGCTCTACGTGCAGGGCGAGGACATCGTGCAATCCGATCCCAACACCCAGCATGTGGAAGCGGCGCTGTCCGCGCTGGACTGCCTGATCGTGCAGGATATCTTCCTCAACGAGACGGCCAAGTACGCGCACGTGCTGCTGCCGGGGTCGACCTTCCTCGAGAAGGACGGCACCTTCACCAACGCCGAGCGACGCATCAACCGCGTGCGCCGGGTGATGCCGCCGCTGGCCGGAAAGGCGGACTGGGAAGTCACCATGGACCTGGCCAACGCCCTGGGCTATCCGATGCACTATCGGCATCCCGCCGAGATCATGGACGAGATCGCGCGGCTGACGCCGACCTTCGCCGGTGTCAGCTACAAACGGCTGGATGAACTGGGCAGCATCCAGTGGCCCTGCAACGAGGCGCATCCGGCGGGAACGCCGACCATGCACGAGGACGAATTCCCGATCGGCAAGGGCCGCTTCGCCATCACCGAGTATGTGGCCACCGACGAGCGTTCCAGCCGCCGCTATCCATTGCTGCTGACCACTGGGCGCATCCTGTCGCAGTACAACGTCGGTGCGCAGACGCGGCGGACCGCCAACAGTGCTTGGCACGCCGAGGATGTACTGGAGATCCATCCCGACGATGCCGAGATGCGGGGCATTGCGGATGGCGACTGGCTGGGCATCACCAGCCGGGTCGGCCAGACGGTGCTGCGCGCCAGGGTGAGCGAGCGGATGCCGCCGGGCGTGGTCTATACCACTTTCCACCATCCCGGCAGTGGCGCCAACGTGATCACGACCGACAACTCCGACTGGGCCACCAATTGCCCGGAATACAAGGTGACCGCCGTCCAGGTGGAAAAGGTTTCGCAGCCGTCGGCGTGGCAGCGGCATTTCGCCGACTTTGATCAGCGTCAGCATGCCTATCTGGAAGGCGTGTCGGTCGATCCGGCGGCGCCCGTCAAATAGCAACGATCCGTGTGCCCGCCGGCGTCGCGTGGCGCCGGCGGGCGAGGCAGGAGGATTCACGATGCACGATGCGCAGTTGCAGCATTTGATCAAGATGGTCAACCAGATCGCCGCCAATCAGCCTTCCGGCGACAACGGTGCCGAGGAGCGCGTGGCGATGCACCTTCAGAAGTTCTGGGCGCGTGGCATGAAGCAGCAGATCATCGACTACGCCGACCAGGACGGCACGGCGTTGTCACCGCTGGCCCGTCAGGCGGTGGCTCGGCTCAAGGCCCTGCGGCAGGCAAAGGCGGGGTAGCGGGCCCGACAGGGCGACGGGTTTTGCGGTAGCCTGTGGCCCTGTTCGTCAGCCACCAGGATGTCCGATGGATTCCCACCTGATTGTCACGGATCTCGACAATACCCTGCTCGATGATACCCACGCGCTCGACCGCTTCACCATCGACACCTTCCGGGAGCTGGATGCCCGAGGGCACCACATTGCGCTGGCGTCGGGACGCCATTACCACGACATTGCCGCCTTTCGCCGCCATCTGGGCGTTCCCGCCTACATTCTCAGCACCAACGGCGCCCACCTGTACGCGCCGGACGATACCCTGATCGCCGAACAGTGGGTGCCGGCCGCACAGGTGCGCCGGCTGGTCGACATGCCGCGTGAGGCGGACGTCCGGCTCAACTTTTACACCCGCGATGCCTGGCTGATCGATGCGCCGGCACCGGAGCTGCTGGTGCTGCATGCCAGTACCGGCTTCGGTTACCGGGTCGCCGATCTGGCGGCGCACGATGGCGAAGGCGTCGGCAAGGTGCTGTGCATCGGCCGGCCCGAGTCGCTGGCGCGCCTGGAAGCCGCCATTCGCGATGCACTGGGCGAGGCCCTGCATGTCACCTACTCGATGGCCGATTCGCTGGAGATCATGGCCGCAGGGGTCAACAAGGGCACGGCCCTGCAACGGCTGCTGGCCCATCTGGCGCTGCCCGCCGAGCGCTGCCTGGCCTTCGGCGACAATCTCAACGATACCGAGATGCTGGCGCTTGCCGGGCATGCCTTCGTCATGGACAACGCCCATCCGGCGCTGACAGGGCATGTGCCGCATGCCGAACGGATCGGTCACCACCATCCGGATGGTGTCGCCCGGCGGCTGCGGGATTTCTTCGCGCTTGATTGAACTCGCGATCGGTCCGGGCCGCGTATGGCCGACGTGCCAAGTGTCGGGCCGATGCCCGGACGGGCATCGGCACGGGGGAGGCCGCCGTCAGTGAACGGTGACGACGTGGCAGGCCGCGGCGTGAGAGACCTTGTGGGAGACGCTGCCGACCACCAGCCCACGAATGTCGCTGAGTCCGCGGCTGCCCATGACGATCATGTCGGGCTTGGTGCGCTGGGCTTCGTCGAGAATCACCCGCGTGGGGTCGCCCTGGCGCACGTTGCCGTCGACATCGGTGATGCCCTGTTCCCGGGCGGCCTGCAGGGCGGCTTCGAGCATGTCATGGCCGGCGCGTTCGACCTCCGCCTCGGAAGCTTCCATGCGTGCCGCGCCGACGCCCCAGACCAGCAGGGTGTCATGAGCGAGCTGTTCCGGCACGTGCAGGACATGCACTGTTGCCTGATCGGCCCGGGCGATCTTGCAGGCCAGTTCCAGCGCCAGCCTGGCCGCCTCCGAGCCGTCAACGGGTACCAGTATCGTCTTGACCATGTTTTCCCCCGATAGAGTCGTGGTACGAGACTTTCACTCAGTCTAGTCACGAATGCCGGGGGCGGGGCTTGACCGGGGTCAAGACGCCGGGTGCCCTGCAAGAATCAGCGCGGCGGAGTGGCCGACTCCTCCAGGCGCCGTACCCGCTGCCAGAGCTCGTGGCGCAGGTTGGCCAGTCGCGGGTTGTCCGTGTCGTCGAAGGGCAGCGGACGGGTCAGGCGCATGGCGCGCAGTCCCAGCCGGGCCGACAGAAGGCCGATGCCCAGCCCCTGGCCGGCCCGGGTGGAAAGCTTGCTGGCCAGGTTCATCGAGAACAGCTCCATGCTGGCCTCGCTGGCAATCTCGGTGACGCCGGCGAAGGCCAGGTTGGCCAGCACCTGGCGGAACAGGCGCAGGCGGCTGGCGTAGCCGAGTTCCAGGCCGTAGAGCGTGGTGATGCGCTCGAGCATCGCCAGGTTGCGCCAGGCGACCAGCAGCATGTCGACCAGCGTCATCGGGCTGACGGCCACCATCACCGCCGTGTCGCCGGACATGCGCGAGATCAGGCGGCGGGCCTCGCGGTCGCGCGGGGCGAGCAGATGGTGGGCGAGCAGGGTGCGCGTCTCCGCGCCGTCATGGTGCGGTTGATGAGCCGCGCAGAAGGCCTGCCAGTGCGGGTCGTCCCGGTCCAGCTGCAGCTGCTCGCGCAGGCGTTCCGCCAGTCGACCGGCCTGGGCGGCGGAGGCCTCGGGCAGCGCATCCAGCTGCTCGCGCAGGACGGCATGGCGGCGCAGCCGGCGCAGGCGCCACAGCTCGCGGGCCAGGGCCGACCCGCCCAGGCCCAGGGCCAGCAGCAGCAGCGCGCTCCAGGCGCCGCTCAGCGGATCGCCGCCCAGCGTGGCCTGGTAGAGCGTGCGTCCGGCCTCGACGGCCCCCAGCGCCAGGCTGCCGCCGAGCAGGGTCAGCAGCCCCCAGCGGCGCTTGCGGGGCCGGGCCAGGGCGGTGTCCAGCCCCGGGGCGCGGGTGGCGTCGTCCTCTTCCTCGTGAGCGTGGCTGGTGACATCCAGCGGATAATGCTCGGCCGGACGCGGATCGGCCGGGTTCGGCGTGGCGTCGTCCAGCGAGAAGCGTTGACGGGGGCGGGGGGAGGTCATGAGAGCTTGTCTCCGATCAGCCAGTCGAGGGCCGCGTCGAGGCGGATGTGGGGCAGGGCGTCGCCGCGTGCGTCACGCGGCAACGGCCGGAAGTGCTCGAAGGCGAAGCCCTGGCGCTGCCAGAAATCGGTCTCGGGGATCTGGGCGGGCACCTCGCCCGGGAACAGCAGGGCCTCCTCGCCGGCCTGGGTGGTGCCGCGCAGGGCCGGGAAGCGCCGGCCCTGGCGCTCGACCTCGCGCGACTGCGTGGCGCGAATCGAGGCCAGCGACAGCGCCTTGACCGGGATGTCCGCGAAGCGCAGGTCCTGGATCGGCTCGGCGAGCAGCGCCTCGAGCAGGGTGACCAGGTTGGCGTGCTGTTCCGGCGTCACGTGATCGGCCTTGGTGGCGGCGATGGCCAGGCGGTCGATGCGCGGCGCGAAGAGCCGCGACACCAGGCTGCGCTTGCCGTAATGAAAGCTGCGCATCAGCGTCGCCAGGGCACGGGACAGGTCCTCGAAGCGCTCGGGGCCGGCGTTGAGGGCGCCCAGCACGTCCACCAGCACGATCTGGCGGTCGAAGCGCCGGAAATGCTCGCGATAGAAGGGCTTGACCACGTGCTGCTGGTAGTGAGCGAAGCGCCGCGACAGGGTGTGGTAGACGCTGTCCTCGGGCAGGGCCTCCAGGGCCTGGCGGTCGGCCTCGCCGACGCCGGGCAGGGGAAAGAACTGCAGCACCGGTGCCCCGGCCAGGTCCCCCGGCAGCAGGAAGCGGCCCGGCTGCAGATCGGCGAAGCCCGCTTCACGAGCGGCCCGCAGGGTAGCGGCATAGCGCTCGGCGATGGCCGCCAGCTCGGCTTCGTCGGCCGTGGAATCGGGTGTCAACTCGGCGACGGCTTCCAGCCAGTCGGCGGCCAGTTCGCGACGCGCCGGGGTCAGGGCCGCCTGCTGGCGTTCGCTCCAGCTGAGAAAGTCGTGCTCGAGGAGCGGCAGGTCGAGCAGCCATTCGCCGGGATAGTCGAACAGGTCCAGGGTCAGGGTGGCGCTGTCGGCATTCATCATGCCAAACAGGCCGTGGCGCCCCGGGCGGTAGCGGATCTGCAGGCGCAGCTCGCTGATGCCGCGGGTCGGGTCGGGCCAGCGCGGCGGCGTCTCGTCGAGCGCCGCCATGGCCTCGTCGTAGGGAAAGCGCGGCACGGCGAGATCCTGCTGGGCGACGCGTCGGGCGCCCAGCAGGCGGCCCTCGCGGGCACAGGCCATCAGGTCGAGGCGTGCCTCGAGTCCCGCATGGCGCAGCTGGTTGACCAGCGAGGTGAGGAAGGCCGTCTTGCCGGCCCGGGACAGGCCGGTGACCGCCAGGCGCAGCTGACGATCGCGCCCGCGTTCGAGCAGGTTGGTGACTTCGCGTGCCAGGGTCTGGCGCATGATGATCGGGTCCGCCGGAAATTCAGCCCCTAATCTGCGGGCGATTGCCGGGCGTGACAAGTCATGAGGCCCGGAATGCAACGACCCCGCCGAAGGGGCGGGGTCGTCGGGGGCGTGCTGCGGGCGGGTTGCTCAGGAAACGCCGCCGGCGAACGAGGCGTAGATCGCGATGACCAGCACGATCAACACGATCCCGGCAGGGATGGCGCCCTTCCACGGCGTCAGGTCCACCTGGCCGCTGTCCTCGTGCACCCACTCGGTCTCGCGTGGCATGAACTTGCCGATCAGCAGCATGCCGAGCACCAGGATCACGAACACGGCGGCGACGAAGTGATACTGGTTGAGGACATCGAGGATGCCGTTGAACGGCGGCAGGAAGTAGCCGGCGGCGATCACCGCGCAGCCGCCGATCAGCGCGATCTTGGCGGCGATCGCGGGCACGCGCTTGGTCAGCAGGCCGACCAGCACCACCGCGAGGATGGGGATGAAGTACAGGGCGTTCATCTTCTGCAGGTAGCCGAACAGGCTTTCCTGGCCGGCGAGCATCGGTGCGATGGTCATCGAGGCGAAGGCCATGACCCAGCCGAAGATCTTGCCCGAGTTGACGACCTGTTCCTCGGTGGCGTTCTTGTTGATCACCGCCTTGTACAGCCCCAGGCTGAACAGGGTGGTGGTACTGTTGAGCGCCGAGTTGAACGAGGAAAGGATGGCGCCGACCATGACCGCGGCGAAGAAGCCGGTCAGGTAGGGCGGCAGCACGTTGAACACCAGATGCCCGTAGGCCTGGTCGGCGCGGATGCCGTCACCGGCGTAAAGGTTGTAGGCGATGATGCCCGGGACCACCAGGTAGAGCGGGCCGAGCAGCTTGAGCAGGCCGGTGAGGAGCACGCCCTTCTGTCCCTCGGCCAGGGTCTTGGCGGCGAAGGTCCGCTGGATGATCTGCTGGTTGGTGGTCCAGTAGAACAGGTTGATCAAAAAGACCCCGGTGAACAGGGTGGCGAAGGGGACCTGCTGGTCGGCACCGCCGATCGAGTTGAGCTTGTCGGGGCTCTGCTGCTTGAGTGCTTCCCAGCCGGCCGCCACGCCATGGCCGTCGCCCACGGCCTGCAGGCCGAAGTAGACCACCACGAAGCCGCCGATCAGCAGGCCGATGCCGTTGAGGGTGTCGGAGACCGCCACGGTGCGCAGACCGCCGAACAGGGCGTAGATCGAGCCGATCAGACCCACGACCCAGACGGTGCCCCACAACAGGGTGGTGCTGGACTCGATGCCGGTCAGCCCGGGCAGGTCGAGCATGCCCTGCAGGCCCACGGCGCCGGAGTAGAGAATGATCGGCAGCAGGATCACCGCATAGGCGAGCAGGAAGATGATGTTGCAGATCAGCTGGGTGCCGGCGTCGAAGCGGATCTCCAGCAGCTGCGGCACGGTGGCGATGCCGCTGCGCAGAAAGCGCGGCAGGAAGAACAGGGCCAGAGCCACCAGGGCCACCACGGCGACCACTTCCCAGGCCATCACGCTCAGCCCGTCGGTGAAGGCGCTGCCGTTGAGGCCGACCATCTGTTCGGTGGAAAGGTTGGTCATCAACAGCGAACCGGCGATCAGCGGGAAGGTCAGGCTGCGGCCGGCGAGGAAGTAGCCACGGGTGCTCTGATGGTCATCGCGGCGGGTGATGCGCCAGGTGATGAAGGCCACCAGTCCCGTGAAGAAGAGAAACGAGATCAGGGTAAGGGCGTGCATAGGGGGTTCTGAGTCCTTGGGTGACTTGTCGATTCAGCCTGGTGGCTGTATCGGCTCGGGCAGGCTCCGCTGCGTCTCACGGCGAGACGAAAGTATATGGGCGTGAATCGATTCTGCCATTATCCATTTGTCGGACATAGTATTGTTAAACGTTATGAAATATGCTTTTGCTCGCCCAACCCTCACCCTGCCGAGCGCCGTGACGGCCCGGGCGCGAGGCCGAAACCGTGGAGGATGCCGACATGACTGAAGGCCACGAGAGCGTGCTCGATTTCTGGTTCCGTGAGCTCGCCCCCCGGCAGTGGTTCCGCAAGGACCCGGCGCTCGATCGCTGCATCGAGACACGCTTTCGCGCGATATGGGAGGCGGCCCGTGCTGGCGAGCTGTGGCCCTGGCGCGACTCGCCCCACGGCCGGCTGGCGGAGGTCCTCGTGCTCGACCAGTTCTCGCGCAATCTGTTTCGCGACCGCCCCGAGGCCTTCGCCCAGGACGCCCAGGCCCTGGTGCTGGCGCAGGAGGCCGTCGCCGCGGGTGTCGACGCCGAGCTCGAGACATCGCAGCGGGTTTTCCTCTACATGCCCTACATGCACAGCGAATCGCTGCGCATTCACGACGAGGCCGTGAAGCTGTTCGATCAGCCGGGGCTGGAGAATAACCTCGAGTACGAGCATCGCCACCGGCGGATTCTCGAGCGCTTCGGCCGCTATCCGCATCGCAACGCCATTCTCGGTCGTGAGTCGACGCCCGAGGAAGTCGAGTTTCTCCGTCAGCCGGGGTCGTCTTTCTGAGAGGAGCTGTGGCACCCTGACCGGACTTCCTCACGAATCGTGCAACGCAAGGAGGCCGCTATGGGCTTGATTTTGTGGTTGATCATCGGTGGTCTGGCCGGCTGGATCGCCGGCAACATCATGCGTGGCGGAGGCTTCGGCATCCTCGGCAACATCGGGGTGGGGGTCGTCGGGGCGTTGATCGGCGGCTTTCTGTTCAGCCTGCTGGGGCTCTCCTCGAGCGGCTTCATCGGCTCGCTGGTGACCGCCACGGTCGGCGCGGTGGTGCTGCTGTGGGCCGTCGCCAAGCTGCGCAAGTCGTCATGACCGCCGGCACCGCGTCTCGAGGGTGAGACGCGGTGCCCTGCCTGCTTTTCCTTCAACGGTCTTTCCCGCCCGGCGACGTTACGTCGTTCAGCCGCTCAGTTCGGTCAGGCATTCCTCGATGATGGCCAGTCCTTCCTCGAGCACGTCGTCACCGATGGTCACCGGCATCAGAAAGCGGATGGTGTTGCCGTACAGGCCGCAGGAAAGCAGGATCAGCCCCTTCTCGCGGGCGCGCTTGCACAGTGCCCCGGCGAGGTCGGCATCGGGCGTGTGGGCGTTCTTGTCGGTGACCAGCTCGAATGCCGCCATGGCGCCCATGTTGCGCGGGTTGTCGACACAGGCGAAGTCCTTCTGCCACTGGTTGAACCGTTTGACAAGCTTGTCGCCCAGCGCACGGCTCTTGCCGAGAATATCCTCCTCCTCGAAGACGTCGAGTACCGCCAGTACCGCGGCGCAGGACACCGGGCTACCGGTGTAGGTGCCGCCCAGCGAGTTGCCGCCGGAGGCATCCATGTGCTTGTCGGTGCCCACCACGGCGGAGATCGGCATGCCGTCGGCCATGCTCTTGGCCATGGTGATGATGTCGGGTTCGACACCGCTGTGTTCGATGGCGAACAGCTTGCCGGTACGCCCGAAGCCGCTCTGTACCTCGTCGACGATCATCAGCATGCCGTGCTCGTCGCAGATCTCGCGGATCTTCTCCAGGAAGCTCGTCGGCGCGGCATAGAAACCGCCTTCACCGAGTACCGGCTCGAGCACGATTGCCGCGGTATCCTTGGGGTTGGCGTCGGTCTTGAGGGCCATCTTCAGGCCGCGCAGCGCCTCGTCCTCGCTGACGCCGTGGTAGGGCACCGGGTAGGGCGCGCGGAAAACATTGCCTGGCATGCTGCCGAAGTCCGTGGCGTAGGGGGCGACCTTGCCGTTCATCGCCATGGTCATGAAGGTACGGCCGTGATAGCCCCCATCGAAGCAGATGACGTTGTTCTTGCCGGTGGCCGCGCGCGCGACCTTGACGGCATTCTCGAGCGCCTCGGCGCCGGAGTTGGCCAGCATGACCTTGGCATGGCCGCGGACCGGCGTGAGCTGACTGAGCCGCTCGGCCACCCGCACATAGCCCTCGTAGGGCATGACCGTCTGGCAGGTATGCATCACCTTGTCGAGCTGGGCCTTGACCGCCTCGACCACCTTCGGATGGCGGTGTCCGATGTTGAGTACGCCGATGCCCCCGGCGAAATCGATGAAACGCTTGCCGTCCGCGTCCCACAGTTCGGCGTTTTCCGCGCGGTCGGCGAACTGGGTGGCCGGGCTGGCGGCGCCGCTGGCGACGTAGCGCTGCTTGAGCTCGTTGAGCTGGGCGTTGTTCATGCTGGCCTCCTTGATACCGGGTGAGAGTCGATGCGAGGAGCGCACGGTCAATCGGCGTCCCGCAGGGCGTCGAAACGGCACGCTTGTGGAAAGCGTCGTACACGGAGTGGGAATCCGGCAAGCTGGCCGGGTATCCCGGCTCCCCATACGACATCCTGCCCATCGGCGAACGCCGGGGATTCCGCTACACTATCTCGCCCGAATTTCCGCTCATGCCAATCAACAGAGGTGTGCCTTGGTCGATCCGCTCTATGCCTGGTGGGCCCAACAGCTGGTGTTATGTGGCTGGACCTTTGACCCCGATCCCACATCGCTGGAACCGGCCCTGGCCACCGAGCGGCTCGTCCAGCTGGGCGTGCCGGAGCGCGGCGAGCTGGCATGGCGGCTTCTTGAAGCCTTCCCCGGAGGGCGTGCCAATCCGCAGACGCAGCTGGAGGCGCTGGAACTGCTGGCACTGGCCGCGGCGGCCCGGTGGCTGCCCAACGAGCGCGTGGAAGCCTGGTTGCATGCCCTGGGTCGTGACATTCATCAGCATCACGACACCCTGGACGCCTGGCTGGAGGCGTTGCGCCAGGCACGCCGCGATGCGGGCTGGCACCATGGCGACGAGGCCTTTGCGCTGGCCGGCGAGGCCCTGTCGGCTCTCGAGGCCGAGGGTGATGGCGTTACCTGGGCGCATCTGGACGACGCCTTGAACCGCCGCGTTTCGGGCACGCCGTGGCCCGAGGCGCCGGGCGCCTGGCGAATTCGCGCCGCCTTCGCGCCATTGCTGGTGCTGCCGCCGAGCCGCCTTCCCGACTGGCCGGATGCCGCGACCTGGCTGGATCAGGGCTGGCAGATCCGCGGGCGCGACGAGCTGATCCGCGTGCTGCTGTGGCTGGCCTCGCAGGGGCATCGCTACGGCTGGGACATCGATGCGGCGCGGCTGCTCGAGATGGATGGCGACGCGCGTCAGGCGTGGCTCAATGGGCTGGGCGAGCAGCGCCGCTACGGCAAGGTCATGCTGGGGTTTCTGTCGCGGGGCGAGCCGCTGGAGTGGGCGGCCTGGGACTGGCTGCGACTGGTGGATCTGGCCTGTGCGGGCGCCGCCCTGGGCTGGCTCGAGCCCGAGGAAGCCGAGCAGTTCGCCGGACATGCGGCCGACCTGCTGATGCGGCGTTACAGCGACTGGACCGCCGTCACCCTGGCCTATCAGCGAGGGCGCAGCCTGTTCGACGGGCGCGATGGCATGGCCTCGCACGCCCGGGACTGGGCCTTGCTGCTGCACTCGCCGCTCAGTCCCTGGCGGGTGCCGCTGGCCGAGCTGCTCGATGAGCCGGCCCGGGAGGCCTCACGCCGGGCGATGCGTGGCTGGCGGCAGGAGGCGCGTCATTGGTTGCTGGCGCTGGCCTCGGTGCGCGAACCCGACCTGCTCTACCGGCAGGGGGTGGTCACGCCCATCGAGGTCTCGCGGCAGCAGGACGTGCGCCGCTATCTGCAGGAGACGCTGGGACTCTTTCCCGACGAAGGTGTGCCGGGCATGGCACGCTTCTGGCTGCCGGCTCAGGTGCATCATCTCAACCAGTTAGCCGCGGACGCGATGCACGGCACGCTGCCCTCGCTGGAAACCGGGTTCGGCCGTCCGGCGCCCGAGGCGGTGGCCCAGCGCGACGGCCTCAAACGCTGTGCCCGCCACGCGGCCACGATCTACATGGCCGAGAAATACGCCTTCTACCTGCTGATGGCGAGTGACAGCGGTGACTTCGACCCTGACGGCATCGCCGGTCTGGCCGAGTCGCTGCGCGGGGTGCTGTGTCGCTTCTACCCGGACGCACGGCGGCTGCTCGATGCCTGGGCGGCCTGGGAGCAGGCATTGCCCGAGCTGCCTGACGATACGCTGATTCACGAGATTCGCTGGCATCGCGACGACCCGGGCAGCCCGTTTCACTGGCTGGACTGGCGGCAGGTGGCCTGGCGCGAGCCCGGGCCGCGTCCTTCGCTCGACCGGTTCACCGCACTGGCGCTGGCGGGTCCGCTCAACGCTGGTCCCTGGGCGGAGCCGCAACCGGAGAGTCGCCATGAGCAAACGGCGCTGGGTGAATGGCTGGAGTCGCAGTATGGCCTCAACAGCGCCGCGGAGCTCAGCGAGTTCCTGACGTTCCTGCTCGAGGTGGGCGATCGTCAGGAATACCAGGTCAATTACGCGCCCTATACCCTCAATACGCGCCGTCTCGATGAAGAGATCGCCATCCTCGAATCCGGGGACTGTGACGAGGAGGCGCGCAACCATCTGCTGCGGCTCCGGCGGGTACGGGGCAATGTCGATGGCTGCAACGAGGTCGACATGACCGCCTGGGACGTCGCCCAGGCGGTGGACATTGCCGCGGCCGGTCGGGGCATGGGGTGGCTCGACCGGGATGCTTACTTGGCGCTGCTGGATACCGCGCAGGGCCTGGCCCGGGCGCATTACGGCAACTGGCGGGACTATGCCCGCGGCCTGTATGCCGGCTTTTCCTTCTTCATGGGCGAAACCGAGGATCGCCAGACGTTGCTCGACAGCTTCCGGCAGGCGCTGGGTGCCTGGCTGAGCGGGGCGCCGCCGCTGGCCGGTGCCTGGGCGAGTCTCGACTTCCCCGGTGCGCGACCGCGCCACTCCTCGCCGCTGCATATCGATACCCTGCCGGGGGACGCGCGTACGCTGCACTGAGGCGGCTCCCCGGGGCCGCCGTTGGTCGCGGATGACAAGCCCGCCGGTGTTGCCTATCATCGGGCGAAACCGGCAGGGCATGGTGCCCTGCGTCAATTCAACATGCGCTCGGAGTCGGCGCCAGGCCGTTGAGGGAGTGGTACCCGGGCATCACTCCCCCAGCGACATGCCGTTCGTGACGGTCACGGCGGGTCGGCTCCTCCATCACGATAGGGTTGCTGGATGCTCCGTGTCTGCGTGTCCGCCCTGGCTGTGGCCGGGCTGCTGGCCGGCTGTGCCGCCACACCGTCAACCGAGCCCACCGCGCCGCGCGAGACGTCAAAGGCGCCGTCGCCGAGAAGCGACCTGCCCGCCGATCGGCTGGCCGAGCAGATCCTGCGCTTTCGCCAGGCGTCCCCCAGCCTGATCCGCGAGGCCCTGCTCGACGAGCACGAGCGCTGGGTCGGAACGCCCTATGTGCTGGGCGGCGACAGCCGCCGCGGCATCGACTGTTCGGCACTGATGCAGCGTATCTTCAGCGAGGCGTTCGCCGTCAGCCTGCCGCGCACCACCGACGATCAGGTGCGGGAAGGGGAGCAGGTCACCCGCGACGAGCTCCAGGCCGGTGACCTGATATTCTTCCGTCCGCCCGGACCCTACAACCACGTCGGCGTCTATGTCGGCAGCGGGCGCTTCCTGCATGCTTCCACGTCGCGGGGGGTGAAGATATCCCGGCTCGACAACGTCTACTGGCGCCGCTACTACTGGCAGGCACGGCGCCCGCTGCCGCGTGTCGAGCTGGCCCAGCGCTGGCTGCTGGCCCGTGAATGAGCGGCGGGCGTCATAGCTGGGCACGATGCTCGAGCACGAAGTCGACGAAGGCGCTTTCCGCGCGGGACAGATAGGCGCCGCGTGACCACGCCAGCGACAGGTCGAGCCAGGCGGGCGGATCGAGGGGCACCGCCGCCAGATCCTCCTCCGTCACCACCCGGCGCAGGAAGGTGGTGATGCCGAACCCCTGGCGCACGATCGCCTTGGTCAAGGCAATGAGGTTGGACTGAAAGGCGATCTGCGGCTGGCGCCCGAGTTCACCGGCCAAGCGGTCGACGAACTCGCGATGGAA
Source organism: Halomonadaceae bacterium T82-2 (assembly GCA_001577635.1). Taxonomy (GTDB): domain Bacteria; phylum Pseudomonadota; class Gammaproteobacteria; order Pseudomonadales; family Halomonadaceae; genus Modicisalibacter. Next base: position 146,214 of record LSBP01000010.1, read on the forward strand.
ATACCCGTCCTGAAAGAGCACCAGCGGTTCGTTGAAGACCTCCTCGGCCGTCACGCGGCGACGCGTGGCAAAACGGTGATCCCGCGGCACGCAGACCACCATCTCTTCACTGAGCAGTTCGTGCTGCTCGAGCGTGGTCAGCTCGGGGGCCGAGATGATCACCCCCAGATCAAGCTCGCCGTCGGCGATCATCCGCTGCAGGCGCCGCGTTCCCGCTTCCACGACCGTCAGGCGAATCCCCGGATGGCGGGCCTTGAAGCCCATCAGCACCGGCGGGAAATAGTACGATCCCAGCATCGACGGAATCCCGATGCGTACCTCGCCCTTGACCAGTCCGTGAACCTCGCGCATGGCCAGATGCACCGCATCGGCATGTTCCAGCAGCGCTCGTGCCTTGTCCCGCAGCAGGTCTCCTTCCGGGGTCAGGGTGATGCGTCGCTCGTGGCGGTGAAAGAGCGTCAGCTCCAGGCGCGACTCGAGGGTGGCGACGGTCTGGCTGACCGCGGACTGAGCCAGGTGCAGCTCGCGAGCGGCACGTGTGAAGCCACCGTGGTCGGCCACGGCGAGGAAGACGCGCAGGGCGCGCAGGTCGAAGGGCAGGGGCATCACAAAATCCGATCGTTATCATCTTCAAGCACTATTTGGCCGATGATAGCGCGATGGGCGATGCTATGCGCCCGTCACTGCTGGAGAAACACATGATTGAAGCGCACAGTCGCGACTGGTGGCGTGCCACGCTGGCACTCTGCCTGGGCTCCTTCACCGTCTTCGTCAACCTGTATGCCGCCCAGCCGCTGCTGCCCGACCTGCGGGTGGCGTTCGGTGTCTCGACGCTGTCCAGCGCCATGGTCATGGGCGTGGCGACGCTGACCCTGGCCGGTTCACTGCTGATCTACGGCCCACTCTCCGACGCTATCGGCCGCGGCGCGATCATGCGCGTGAGCCTGCTGGTAGCGGCGCTGTGCTCGCTATTGCTGCCCTGGGTGCCCGATTTCACCAGCCTGCTGGTTCTGCGGGCCCTGCAGGGGCTGGCCCTGGGCGGACTGCCGGCGGTGGCGATTGCCTGGATGGGGGACGAGTTCGACCGGCGCGCCCTGATGCTGGCCGTGGGGCTGTACATCAGCGCCAATACCCTGGGCGGCATCGGCGGCCGGGTGGTCGGCGGCTTTGCCGGCGAGTACGGCGGCTGGCAGGCGAGCTTCCTGACCGTCGGGGCGCTGAGCCTGGTCTGTCTGGCGGTCTTCTGGCGCCTGCTGCCCCCGGCGCGCAATTTCCGGCCCGCCTCGCTGCGGCTCGACGTGGCGCTCGGCGGCATGCGCGCGCATCTGCGCAACCCGTTGCTGCTGGCCGCCTATCTGATCGGCGGGCTGAATTTCCTGATCTTCATCAACCAGTACAGCTACATGACGTTCCGCCTGAGCGATGCGCCGTATTCGCTGACGACCCAGTGGCTGGGGATGATCTTCGTCACCTATCTCGGCGGCACCCTGGGCTCGGCGCTGTCCGGACGTGTGGCGCAGAAGCTGGCCCAGCCGCTGTGCATGCTGCTGGGCATCGGCATCTTCATGCTGGGCAGCCTGGTCACGCTCAGCGAGTCACTGGCCGGCATCCTGGCGGGGCTGACCATCAATGCCTTCGGGTTTTTCTTCTGCCACTCGATGGCCTCGAGCTGGGTGAGCCGGCAGGCGACCCAGGCCCGCGGGACCGCTTCGGCCCTGTATCTGGTGTGCTACTACCTGGGCGCGAGTCTCGGTGGCTTCTATCTGGAGCCCTGGTGGCAGGCCGGCGGCTGGCCGGCCCTGGTGGCGGGCTCCTGGCTGGTGCTGCTGGTGACGCTGACGACGGCGGTGTGGCTGTGGCGGCGCGAGCGGCGTCCGCAGGCCGCTGTCAGCCAGGGGTGATATTCCCGCGCTTCACTCGCCGGGGCGGCCGGCCTGGTCGCCCCAGATTTCCTTGAGGCGTGCTTCACGGCCGCAACCGGCCTTGTAGAAGTGATAGCGGATGGGATTCTTGCGGTAGTAGTCCTGATGGTACGTCTCGGCCTTCCAGAAGTCCCTGGCGGGGACGATCTGTGTGGCGATCGGCCGCTCGAAACGCTTGGCCAGTGCCGCGCGGCTCTGCTCGGCGAGCTGTTTCTGCCGCTCGTCGTGATAGAAGATTGCACTGCGATACTGGTTGCCGGCATCACAGAACTGACGATTCTCGGCAAAGGGGTCGATGTTGTGCCAGAACGCCCGCAGCAGGGTGGCATAGTCCACCCGCTGCGGGTCGTAGGCCACTTCCACGGCTTCGGCGTGACCGGTGCCGCCCGCCGAGACCTGCTTGTAGGTCGGGTGGCGCTGGTCACCGCCGGTATAGCCTGAAGTGGTGCTGATCACACCCTCGACCTGGTCGAAGGCCTCCTCGACACACCAGAAGCAGCCACCGGCGAAGGTGGCGGTGCGGGTCTCCCCGGCCTGGGCCGGGAGGACTCCGGCGGCCATCACGAGCAGCAGGGTCAGTATCGCGAGACGCATGGCGGGAACCTCTTGAATCGTCGATGTCAGGGCGGTCGCGTGAATCCGCAACGCGAGTTCGTCAGTATAACGGTACGGTTCGCATCGCCTGCCGGATGCGCTTTCCTTCATCGACGAGGAGTCCCGACGTGACGCGACCCCGCCTGATTGCCCTGCTCGTGCTGCTGGCGCTCATCGCGCTGTTCTTCCTGGCCGGTGCCGATGACTGGCTGACGCTGCAAACCCTCAAGGCGCGTCAGGCCGATTTTCAGGCGTGGTTCGCCGCCCAGCCGTTGGTGGTGGCCGGCGGTTTCTTCGCCGGGTATGTGCTGATGGCGGCGCTCTCGCTACCCGGTGCAGCGCTGCTGACCCTGCTGGCGGGGGCACTGTTCGGCCTGGCGCAGGGTGTCATCATCGTCTCGTTTGCCAGCAGCTTCGGTGCCGTGCTGGCCTTTCTGGTCGCGCGCTGGCTGGCCCGGGAGAGCGTCGAGCGGCGCTTCGCGCGCCAGCTGCAACGCATCAACGACGGCATTCGCCGCGAGGGGGCCGTCTATCTGTTCACGCTGCGGCTGGTGCCGCTGTTTCCCTTCTTCGTGATCAATCTGGTGATGGGGCTGACGCGCATGCGGGTCGGCACCTTCTACTGGGTCAGCCAGCTGGGCATGCTGCCGGGCACCGTGGTCTACGTGAATGCCGGGCGCGCGCTCGGCGAGGTCGATGCGGTCGGCGACGTGCTGTCGCCCACCCTGGTGGCCTCGTTCGTGCTGCTGGGCGTGTTCCCGCTGCTCGCCCGGCGCGTTGCCACCTGGGTCGAGCGGCGTCGCCTGACGAAGCGCTACCCACGGCCGAAGGGGTTCGACTACGACGTGGTGGTGATCGGTGCCGGCTCGGCCGGGCTGGTGGCCAGCTACATCGCCAGCGCCTTGCAGGCCCGGGTGGCGCTGGTCGAGCGCGAGCGCATGGGCGGGGACTGCCTGAATACCGGTTGTGTGCCTTCCAAGGCGCTGATACACGCAGCGCGGCTGGCCCAGCGCGTGCGCGAGGCGCCGGCCCGGGGCATTCAGGTCGAGGCGCCGCGTGTCGATTTTTCCACGGTGATGGCCGGCGTGTATCAGGCCGTCGAGGCGGTGGCGCCGCATGACAGCCCCGAGCGTTACCGTTCGCTGGGCGTCGAGGTGGTCGAAGGCACGGCGCATCTGCAGACGCCCTGGGAAGTCCGCGTCGGCGAGCGCGTGCTGACCACTCGGCACGTGATTCTCGCCACCGGGGCGCGTCCGCGCGTTCCGGCGCTGCCGGGGCTCGAGGCGGGCGTCTGTCTGACCACCGAGACGCTCTGGCGGCTCGAGCGTTTGCCCGAGCACCTGCTGGTGCTGGGCGGCGGCCCGGTGGGCTGTGAACTGGGCCAGGCCTTCGCGCGTCTGGGCAGTCGGGTCACGCTGGTGCAGCGGGCCGAACGATTGCTGCCGCGCGAAGATGCCGATGTCAGCGAACCGCTGCGCAAGCGTCTCGTCGCCGAAGGGGTCGAGGTTCATCGGCAGACCCGGGCGTTGCGGGTCGAGCGCGATTCCGCCATGCCGAACGGGCGCTGCCTGGTGGTCGAGTCGGGGGAGGGCGCCCGGCAGCGGCTGCCGTTCTCGGACCTGCTGCTGGCGGTGGGGCGCGAGGCCAACGTCGCGGGGCTGGGGCTGGAGGCGCTGGGCATCGAGCTCGACGCCGGGGGCACTGTCGCGGTCGATACCACCCTGCGCAGCCTTCAGCCCAATATCTGGGCCTGCGGCGATGTCGCCAGCCCCCATCAGTTTACCCATGCCGGGGCGCATCAGGCCTGGCACGCCACGATCAATGCCCTGTTCGGCGAATTTCGGCGCTTTGCGGTCGATGACAGCAACCTGCCGTCCCTGACCTTCACCGAACCCGAGGTCGGTCGGGTGGGCCTCAACGAGCAGGAAGCCAATGCCCGGAACGTGGCCTTCGAGGTGACCCGCTACGCCTTCGGCGAACTCGACCGGGCGATCGTCGACGGGCGGACCGACGGCTTCATCAAGGTGCTCACGGTACCCGGCAAGGATCGCATCCTCGGGGCGAGCGTGGTCGGCGATGCCGCCGGGGAACTGCTGGCCGAGTTCACCCTCGCCATGACCCACGGCCTCGGCCTCGGCAAGCTGCTGGGCACGATCCATGCCTACCCCACCTATGCGGAGGCGGCCAGGGCCACCGCCGGGGTCTGGCGCAATGCCCACAAGCCCCAGCGGCTGCTGGACCTGCTGGGGCGCTATTTCGCCTGGCGCCGACGCGGCGCCGATCGCGACTGACAAGACCACGAGGAGACGACATGCTGGATCGCTGGACGGCCCGCTGGACCCAGCCGCCATTGCGTTACCTGGCCGGCGGGCTGGCCCGGCTGCGCATCACGCCCGGGCAGGTCACGGTCGGCGGATTCGCCGTCGGGCTGCTGGCGCTGCCGCTGCTGGCCGGGCAGTGGTTCGGTGCGGCGCTGGTGGTCATCCTGCTCAATCGCCTGGCCGACGGGCTGGACGGTGCCCTGGCGCGTCGGACGCATCGGGCCAGCGGCGCCGGGGGCTTTCTCGACATCGGCCTGGACTTCGTCTTCTACGCCGCCGTGGTGCTCGGCTTCGCGATGGCCGACCCGGCCGCGAACGCCCTGGCGGCCGCCTGGTTGCTGTTCGCCTTCATGGGCACCGCCAGCTCCTTTCTGGCCTTTGCCATCGTGGCCGCGCGCCATCGGCTCGAGCGCCCGGACTTCCCCCACAAGGCCTTCTTCTATCTCGATGGGCTCACCGAGGGCACGGAGACGATCCTGGCCTTCGTGGCCTTCTGCCTGTGGCCGGCGCATTTCGTCGTGCTGGCGGGCGTGTTCACCGCCGCCTGCCTGGTGACCACCGCGACCCGGCTGTGGGGCGGGTATCGGACACTGCGGCGGCTCGAGGAGCAGAAGGCGTGTTGAGGCGGGCGTTGCGTCAGGCGAGTGTATCCGGTAAACGAAAACGGGGCAGCCAGAGGCTGCCCCGTCGGGCCACGTGTCCGCCGTGGGCGGAGCGCGGAATCCTCAGTGCTCGTGGCCGTCTTCGCCGTGCACGTGGCCGTGCTCGATTTCCTCGGCGGAAGCTTCACGCACTTCGGCGATCTCGACGTCGAAGTTGAGCTGCTGGCCGGCCAGCGGATGGTTGCCGTCGACGGTGACGGTGTCGCCTTCCACGCTGGTCACGGTGACCATCAGCGGGCCACCCTGGGTCTGAGCCTGGAACTGCATGCCCGGCTCGACGCTCTCGACGCCCTGGAAGGCATCACGCGGCACTTCCTGGACGAGGGCGTCCTGCTTTTCGCCGTAGCCTTCCTCGGGGCTGACGTCCACCTGCAGCTTATCGCCGCTCTGGTGACCTTCCAGCTTCTTCTCCAGCCCCGGAATGATGTTACCGGCACCGTGAAGATACGTCAGCGGCTCGCGGCCTTCCGAGCTGTCCAGCACTTCACCCGCGTCGTTGGTCAGGGTGTAGTGGAACGCGACAACGGAATTCTGCGCAATCTGCATGATGTGATGAACCTTTCGGTATGTGCATGTCAGGCTCATGGTAACGTCTCGACCCCGGGCTGTCAGGGGCAGGGGGAATTTTTTCAAGTCCCTCGGGAACGACATGACCGTGATTCAACAAGCGTGGCTCATGGGCGCATGGTGAGCGCCGTCGGCCGGTTGCGCGTGCCCCGGGGCGGGGGTACCCTGCCGTCAGGACATCCGGCCAGGGCCTTCATGGCATCCACGATGCAAGTCGACCGTTTTCCGTCACCGCGTTTGCCCGGAAGGCTTTCCCCTGCGTCAGCCGACGCGGGACAGGTTGTGATGATCCATCGGCATGATTCCCTCGTCATCGATCGTGCGCCCCGGAGTGCGCGTACGTTGACGATACCCGTGATACCGAGTTCGTGTGATCTCTCAGGAGCTGATAAATGACCGTGACCGTGATCTGGCTGATCGCATTCGCCGTGATCCTGTTTCTGACCTGGAAAGGCTGGGAAGGAGGGTTCGGCCAGTTCGTCGAACGCCGGATTCCCCGGGTACTGCGTAGCCAGGACGACCGCTGGGTGTGGTGCACCGCCGCCGCCGTGGTGGGGGCGACCTGCATCGTCAAGCCGGTCTCCATGCTGCTGACGGTGCTACTGCTGCTGCTGGCAGGCTGGGTGATGGCCAAGCTGGTCTGCTGGGGCATGAGCAAGGCCCGTTTGCACAAGTAAGCCGGCTTTCCCTCCCGTTACACTCCCGGGCGTCGGTCAGCGCACGCCGGCCGACGCCGCCCGCCGATAGCGATAATGTAGATGTTCATCCTTGCGCGGCCCCTCGATGGTCCAGCGCAGATCGAATCCCAGTGGCCCCAATACAAGCCATGCCCGATAGCGATCATCGCCACAGATGTGGTCATGGCACGATGCCCACGTGTTGGCGGTGTCTTCCGGCGCCAGGTCGAACAGTCGTACGGCGGCTTCTGCGCCGCGGCGCTCGTGCGCCAGGCTGACCCGGTCGGCCAGAAACCTCCAGCGAAACACGTTGCGAAAGCTCACCGCCGGCGCGTCGGGGGCGACGGCCGGGTGAAACCGGCCGCTTTCGGTGAAGACCACACTGCCATCCTCATCGGTGGTGACCGCTACGCGGCCTTCGCCGTTTCCCGCCCAGCCGGTTTGCGAGCGCGCACCGGGCAGTGAACTAAAATAAACTTCCGACGTTGACAGGAGGTGGCGGCGCAGCGCTACCATTGCCGGCTCGACAGCTTCTCTCTCGGATGATTGCGTCATGTCCTACCTGATCGGTGTCACGGCCCTGTGGGCGTTTTCCTTCTCGCTGATCGGCGTCTATCTCGCCGGCCAGGTCGACAGCTACCTCGCCGTGCTGATACGCATCGGCCTGGCCAGCCTGCTGTTCCTGCCCTTCCTGCGGCCGCGTGCGGTGGCCAACCGGGTCAAGCTGCTGCTGATGGCCGTCGGGGCGGTGCAGCTGGGACTGATGTACATCTTCTTCTATCAGTCCTTCTTGCTGCTGAGCGTGCCCGAGGTATTGCTGTTCACCATCTTCACGCCGGTGTACGTCGCCCTGCTGGACGACGCCATGGCCCGGCGCTTTTCCCCATTCTACCTGCTGACGGCAGCGATTGCGGTAGCCGGTGCAGCGGTGATCCGTTATCAGGGCGTCAGTGACTCCTTCTGGCTGGGCTTTCTGGTCGTGCAGGGCGCCAATCTGTGCTTCGCCGTCGGTCAGGTCGCCTACCGACATCTGGCCGTCCGCCTGCTCGCCGAGGTCCCCCAGCGCAGCGTGTTCGGCTGGTTCTATCTGGGGGCGCTGGTACTGGTGGCCCTGGCCTATGGCCTGCTGGGCACGGCGAAGCTGCCCACCACAGGCGTTCAGTGGGGCGTGCTGCTGTGGCTGGGGCTGGCCGCGTCCGGGCTTGGCTATTTTCTGTGGAACAAGGGGGCCACTCGCGTCGATGCCGGCGCGCTGGCGATCATGAACAATGCGCTGATTCCCGCCGGGCTGGTGGTCAACCTGCTGATCTGGAATCGCGATGCCGACCTGGTGCGGCTGGCCTCCGGTGGCGCCATCATCCTCGCCTCGCTGCTGATCAATGAGTGGTGGACGCGACGCCGGGTGCCCGGTGTCGCGTGACGTCTTGATCCCGGTCAGCTCCGGCACACGCCACCGCGTCGGAGGCTGATTCGCGTCAAGGCGCGTCCGGCCCCATGCGCCATGCTCCTGAACGGATGACAGCCGGTCATCGTCACGTTCAGGAGCGTTGCCATGAAAGCACTCGTCTATCAGGGCCCCGGCAAAAAAGCCTGGCAGGACAAGCCTCGCCCGACTCTCGACAAGCCTACCGATGCGGTAGTGCGGATTCTCTACACCACCATCTGCGGGACCGACCTGCACATCCTCAAGGGCGATGTTCCCGAGGTACCCGCCGGCCTGACGCTGGGCCACGAAGGCGTGGGTATCGTCGAGGAAGTCGGCGATGCGGTGAGCAACGTCAAGCCCGGCGATCGCGTGCTGATCTCATGCATCACGTCCTGCGGTCGTTGTCCGGCCTGCAAGCGTCAGCTGTATTCCCACTGCGAGGACGGCGGCTGGATTCTCGGCCACCTCATCGATGGCACCCAGGCCGAGTTCGTGCGCATTCCGCACGCCGACAACAGCCTGTACCCGGTACCGCCCGAGGCCGACGAGGAAGCGCTGGTGATGCTCAGCGACATCCTGCCTACTGGCTTCGAGATCGGCGTGCTCAACGGCTGCGTCAAGCCGGGGGACACCGTGGCGATCGTCGGTGCCGGGCCGATCGGCATGGCGACCCTGCTGACCGCCCAGTTCTACTCGCCGTCGCGGATCATCGTGACCGACATGGATCCGGCACGGCTCGAGATGGCCATCCGACTGGGGGCGACCGACGTCATCGATGCCCGGGAAAGCTCGGCGGCCGATGCCATCCTGGCACTGACCGATGGCAAGGGCGTGGATGTGGCGATCGAGGCGGTGGGTGTGCCGGCGAGCTTCGATGTCTGCCAGTCGATCGTGGTGCCGGGGGGGCACATTGCCAATATCGGCGTGCACGGCAAGAGCGTGGAGCTGCACATCGAAAAGCTGTGGATCCAGAACGTGACGCTGACCACCGGGCTGGTCAACACTAACACCACCCCGATGCTGCTGCAGACCCTGCAGGGTGGCAAGCTGCAGCCCGCCGAGCTGATCTCTCACCGTTTCGACCTGGACGATATCGAGTCGGCGTATCGGGTCTTCGGCAACGCCGCCGAGGAGAAAGCCATGAAGGTTCTGCTCATCGCGCGCTGATACGCGGGTGAAGGTGTCAGCGTGGCATGAGCGGGATCAGGTGTGGCCAGCCGTCGGGTACCACGAAGACCCGACGGTGCCCGCCGCCGGCGTCGCGCAGGGCCAGTTGGCAGGGTGTCCGGCGTGCTCGAAAGCGTGCCAGCAGGGCGTCCGTCAGGGCGCCCAGAGGCATCAGCTGGTCGGTGGGTGGCGGCGCCAGCCAGTGCGGCTTGTCGAGAAAGGCACCGCAAACGGGGGCGATTAGCCTGCCGGTATAACGGGGCCAGGCGCTCAGCGGCAGCCATTCGCCGATCAGGGCGCCGGCAGTGGTGCCGCGCGGCAGTGGAAGGGCGCCGCCGTGCATGACGGCCGGACGAAACAGGATGCCCAGCAGGGCCAGGCGCTGCTCCACCGGCGCGTCGCTGTACGCTGCCAGGCGTTCCCGCGCTTCAGGACGACGGCTCATCGTCAGCTGATGGGTCAGGGCTCGCCGGCTCTTGATGGCCAGCGAGTCGGCGCAGCCCGGGCCGATCCAGCGCGCCGGCGCGGTGTCGTCGCCCGGACCTGCTTCCAGCCCCAGGTAGTACTTGATCGCCAGTTCCAGGTGCACGACGGTGGCGTCGCCGCGCCGGCGGTACAGCAGGTCGAGTTCGCCGAGGGTCACCCCGCGGGCGTCGCGAATCGACAGGTTGGCCGCCAGCAGCCGGGTGCCGGGTGCCCGGGCGATCAGGAAGTGCCAGAGTGCCTCGTGGTAGAGACCCAACCGTCCGCCCAGACGGTGGGCGACCGCCCGTTCGAGATCGCCGGGCCGCTGCTCCAGTTCCCGCAGCCAGGCCTGGCGCCGGTCGGGATCATCGAGTGCCAGTTCGTCGAGCCCGGGGCGGCCGGGGTAGGGGGTGTCGAGCAGGTCGGGGGCCTGCAGCAGCCAGGCCAGGTCGCGGACCACGGGATGGCGCAGGCGCGCATCGATCTCGAGTTCCCGCGGGTGAGTCATCGGCGTCTCCCTGGTGTGTGGGGCGGCGGGCGGCCGCCAGTGGGTGGCCGGCACGCGGCGGCGGCGTTTGCCCGGGCCCTGCCCTGCCCGCATAATGACCCGCTCGACGTGGCTGGGGAACATGCATGCAACCCTTCAAGAACATCGGTCTCATCGGTCGCCTGGGCAGTGCCAAGGTGGTTGAGACGCTGCGGCGCCTGATCCGTTTCCTGAATGCCCGGGGGCATCATGTCATCATCGAGGATCGTACCGCCACCGTGCTGCTGGATCATGGCCAGCAGGAGTCGAGCCGGCGCCTGCTGGGCGATATCTGCGACCTGGTGATCGTGGTCGGCGGTGACGGCAGCCTGCTGGGCGCCGGGCGCGCCATGTGCCTGAGCGGCACCCCGGTGCTTGGCGTCAACCGTGGGCGGCTGGGCTTTCTGACCGATATCTCCCCCGACGAGGTCGAGGACAAGGTCGGTGCGGTGCTGGACGGTCATTATGACAGCGAGCAGCGCTTCCTGCTGGATGCCGAGGTGTTCCGCAACGGCTCGCTGGTCGGCACCGCCGACGGGCTCAATGACGTCGTCGTGCATCCCGGCAAGGCGGCCCGCATGATCGAGTTCGAGCTGTTCGTCGACGGCCAGTTCGTCTACAGCCAGCGCTCGGACGGGCTGATCATCGCCACACCCACCGGCTCCACCGCCTATGCGCTGTCCGGCGGCGGGCCGATCGTCCATCCGGGGCTCGAGGCCATCACCCTGGTGCCGATGTTTCCCCACACCCTGTCGAGCCGGCCGATCGTGGTCGACGCCGCCAGCGAGATCACCCTGCATATCGGCGAGACCAACGAGGCCTATCCGCATGTCAGCTGCGACGGCCAGACCCAGGTGGTCTCCAAGCCCGGTGACATCCTCTATGTGCGCCGCAAACCCCAGCGGCTCACGCTGATCCACCCGCGGGGCCACAATTACTACGAGATCTGTCGCAGCAAGCTCGGCTGGAGCAGCCGGCTGGGGGAGTGAGATGAGCATGAGCGGCGGTATCGAAGGCTATGACCTGATCGGTGATGTGCACGGTTGTGGCGCCACGCTGGGCGCCCTGCTCGAGAAGCTGGGCTATCACCGCCAGGATGGCGTCTATCGCCACCCGCGGCGCAAGGCGGTGTTCCTGGGCGACCTGATCGACCGGGGGCCGCGCATTCGTCTGGCCGTGTCGATCGCTCGCAACATGGTGGAAGCCGGCGAGGCCCATATCGTGATGGGCAACCATGAGTTCAATGCCCTGGCCTACAACCGACGCTGCCCGGACGGCACCGGCTGCCAGTGGCTGCGGGAACACACGCCGCGCCATAATCGGATCATCCGCGAGACGCTCGAGCAGTACCGCGATCATCCCGACGAGTGGGAAGACGTGCTGGCGTGGTTCATGAACATTCCGCTGCTGCTCGAGCTCGATGGCATGCGCGTGGTGCATGCCTGCTGGGACGCGCCCCTGATCGAGCGTTTCCTGGCCACGTACCCGAACGCCCGCATCGACGAGGCGTTCCTGGACGCCTCGGCCGACCCCGACAGTTTCGCCTTCCGGGTGCTCGAGCGGCTGACCCGCGGCACACACCTGCGCCTGCCCGAGGGCATTGAGATCCAGTCCGGCGACGGCTTTACGCGGCGCACCTTCCGCGCCCACTTCTGGGCCCGCCATCCGCGTACCTACGGCGATGTGGTCTTCCAGCCAGACAACCTGCCGGGGGATCTCGAATCGCGCCCGCTGTCGGCGAGCGAGCGCCAGCGCCTGACCTACTACGGGCCGGAGCAGCCGCCGCTGTTCCTGGGGCACTACTGGTGCGAGGGCGTGCCGGCGCTGCCGGCGCCCAACATCGCCTGCCTGGACTACAGCGCGGTCAAGTACGGCCGGCTGGTGGCCTACCGCTGGGACGGCGAGGCCCGGCTGGACGCCGACAAGTTCGTCTGGCTGCGGGTGCCGCGGGACGAGCGTTCGCGGCCGCGACCCTGGGAAATCGACCTGGATTGAAGGTTTTACAATTAATTACACAATTTTTTGCGTCGTCATGAAACTTCTCGCCGCAGCGCCCGTCAGAGTCAGTGTTCCCTTGAATGATCCCTTGCTCATTGTCCGGCGGCCCCCTCCGCCGGACTTTTCTTTTTGTCGCCCTGTCGCTGCGGTTGTCCTGCTTTCCATCGTCTGAGGGTTCGTCATGCACAAGGTGCTGATCATTCCGCACGATATCGATACCCGCACCCTGCGCCAGGCGCTGTGGGCGCGACGCATCGGTCATCGCATCAGCCACGAGGAAGAAGGGCAGGTCCTGTGGCTGGCCGACCCCCGCCAGCACGAGGCGCTGATGCGCCTGGTCGAGCGCTGGCAGCGCGGAGATACTCTCGCCGTCGCCCCCGACGAGCCGCGTGCCGGCACGAACTGGCGCCAGGGTGTGCTGGCGGAGGCCCCGGCGGCGGCGGGGCTGGTCGTGCTGTGTGTGGCGGTTTTCGGCCTGATGGCACTGTTCGGCGACCGGCTCCTGGCGGCGTTGACGATCGTGCCCGTGACCCTGGTCGGCAACGGCGTGCAGGTCGGTGCCCTGGGCGAGACGCTGGCATCCGGCCAGCTGTGGCGATTGCTGACACCGGCCCTGATGCATTTCGGCTGGATGCACCTGATCTTCAACATGCTGTGGCTGTGGTACTTCGGTCGTCAGATCGAGAGTCTGCACGGCTCGCGGCGTTTCGTCTGGGTGGTGCTGGCCAGCGCGCTGGGCTCGAACCTGGCGCAGTACGCCACCGGCACGGTGCTGTTCGGCGGCATGTCGGGTGTCGACTACGCGCTGCTGGGCTATGTCTGGCTGATGGCGCGGCGGCGGCCGCACAGCGGCTTTTTTGTGCCGACCATGCTGGTGGTGTTCATGATCGGCTGGATGGTCTTCACCATGACCGATTTCGCCGCCCCGGTGGGCTTCGGCAATGTCGCCAACGAGGCGCACCTGGGCGGGTTGCTGATCGGGCTGGGCATCGGCCTGTGGGCCAGCCGTACCCCGGCCCGCACGGCCTGAGCAGACGCTCGCCAGCGCGACGTGAGACAATGGAGTTCGGATTTACCGGAGTTGACGACGATGAGTGACATGACCTTCGCGCGCATGATCGAGCAGATGACGCCCGAGATCTATCAGAGCCTCAAGCAGGCCGTGGCGCTGCGCAAATGGCCCGACGGGCGCTTTCTCACCCCCGAGCAGACCGAACTGTGCCTGGAGGCCGTCATGCGCTACGAGATCGAGCACAACGTGCCCGAGAGCGAGCGGGTCGGCTATCTCGAGGGCACCTGCTCCAGCCAGTCCAGCGCCGGCGGCGAGGACAGCATCAAGTGGATGAACTGATCACCCGCCAGGGCTGCCTGCGCAAGATGGCGATCGAGCCCGGCGACGACGGCGAGCCGGCGCGCTACACCCTGCGCGCCGGTGAGCTGCGTCTGGACCTCAATGCGCGGCTGGGGCAGCGGCTCACCCTGACCCATACCGGTGCCATCGCCTGCACCCACTGCGGGCGTGCTACCCGCAAGAGTTTCGGTCAGGGCTACTGTTACCCCTGCTTCAAGCGGCTGGCGCAGTGCGACACTTGCATCGTCAAGCCGGAAACCTGCCACTACTTCGCCGGTACCTGCCGCGAGCCCGAATGGGGCGAGCGCCACTGCTTCCGGCCGCATGTGGTCTACCTGGCCAACTCCTCGGGGCTCAAGGTTGGCATCACCCGACGGACCCAGGTGCCCACCCGCTGGCTGGATCAGGGCGCTGTCCAGGCGCTGCCGATCCTCGAGGTCGACACCCGCCAGCAGTCGGGCTTCGTCGAGACGCTGTTCAAGCGCGAGGTGGCGGATCGCACCAACTGGCGGGCGATGCTCAAGGGCGAGGTGGCGCCGCTCGATCTGGTCGCCGAGCGTGACCGGCTGCTCGAGGGGCTGGCCGCGGGGCTCGATGAACTGCGCGAGCGCTTCGGCACGGACGCCATCCGCCCCCTCGACGAGGCCCCGGTGACGCTCGACTACCCGGTGCTCGAATCGCCCACCAAGGTGGTCTCGCTCAACTTCGACAAGACGCCCGCCGTCGGCGGCACCCTGATGGGCCTGAAGGGCCAATACCTGATGTTCGACACCGGGGTGATCAACCTGCGCAAGTTCACCGGGTATGAGGTCGTGGTGGAGTGACGCTGCCCCGTCACCCCGGCCGCCGCCGATTGCTCTCCATGCGCTCGAGGAACACTCCCATCACGGTGTCGTAGAGGCGCGGGCCGAGCACCACGTCCTCGACACCGGCGTCGAGATTGGGATTGTCGTTGACCTCGATCACCACCACCCGTTCGCCGATCTGCTTGAGATCCACCCCGTAGAGGCCGTCGCCGATCAGCCGGGTAGCCTTGAGGGCGGCGCGGATCACCGGTTTCGGTACGTCCTCGGGGCCGTGGGTGGTGAAGCCGCCGCTGCGCGTCCTGCCGCGGGAATGGTCGTAGATCTGCCAGTGGCCGCGGGCCATGTAGTAGCGGCTGGCGAACAGCACCTTGCCGTCGAGCACGCCGATCCGCCAGTCGAAATCGGTGGGTAGCCACTCCTGGAGCAGCAGCAGGGCGGAGGAGGCGAACAGCCGCTCGGCCTCCTGGACGAGCTGCTCGCTGGAGGTGATCTTGACCACTCCGCGCGAGAATGCCCCGTCGGGCACCTTGAGCACCATCGGGAACTGCAGATCGGCGGCCTTTTCGGGTAGCCGCCGCAGGTCGTCGCGATACAGCAGCAGGCCGTCCGGGGCGGGCACGCCCCTGGCGCGCAGCAACTCGTGCAGGTAGACCTTGTTGGTGCAGCGCAGGATCGAGCGCGGATCGTCGATTACTACCAGCCCCTCGTGCTCGGCACGCCGCGCCATGCGGTAGGTGTGGTGGTCGAGGCTGGTCGTCTCGCGGATGAACAGGGCGTCGAACTCGGCGAGCCGCCCCTCGTCGCGCTTGGTGATCAGTGACACGTCGATGCCCAGCCGGCGGCCGGCACGAATGAACTGCTTGAGCGCGCTCCTGTTGCTGGGCGGCAGCGTTTCCTTGGGATCGACGAGGATCGCCAGGTCGTAGCGGTAGCGCCGGCGCGCCTTGGGCGTGCGCCAGACCTTGCGCGAGTGCCGGTTCAGGGCCTGGGCGAACAGGTCCTGTTCCGCGCCGCGCAGGGCGGTGAGCGCCAGCGGCTTGAGTCGGGTCAGCCGCCACAGCCCCTGACGGCGCTGGAAGCGTGCCTCGAGCAACGGGCAGGGCAGGCGTTCGAAGAGTCGGCGGGCCAGCCTGCCAAGGCCATCCTCCAGGCACTCGCCGAACATCACCCGCAGCGTGAAGGCCTCGCCGGGGAGCGCGCCGTGCCGGGCCAGCCGGTCCATCAAGGGAGCCAGTGATTCCAGCTGGAGGTCGACCAGCGCCTTGCGGGACAGCTGATTGAGCGTCTCGACCGTAGGCAGTACTCGCTGCCCTCGAGCCTGGGCGAGCAGCGAGACATAGTAGCCGGTCTCTAGGTAGTCCAGGCCGCTGCACAGGTTGATGACGTGGGTGACGCCATCGAGGGCATCATCCTCGCGCGCGAGGTAATCGGCAGCGGTGATCAGATCTTCCGAGGGGTAGTAGGGCTGCCAGTCGGAAAGGCGGTCGACGACGATGCGCAAGGGAGCCATGGGTGCATTTCCTGCGTGCAAGGGGGAGCCGGACGGGGCAAAATTGCCGCTAGCATGCGCTTGACCGGCACTCGCTACAAGCCGGGTCGATGGTGAAATAATTTCATGCAACCAGGCAATGACAGGGCGCTTTTCAGCATCCGACAATGCCGTCGCCGCCAGTTTCGGAATCACCCATGAATTCGCCGCACCCACCGCTGCTTCGCGACGCCCGTCCGGAGGATCTCGAGGCCCTGTGCCGACTCGAGCAGGCCTGCTTCGCCGGGGATCGCTTCTCGCGCCGTCAGCTTTCGCACCTGCTCAAGCGCGCCAACGCCGTGACCCGGGTCGTCGTCGATGCCGACGGCGAGCTGCAGGGCTATGGGACTCTGCTGTTCCGGCGCAACAGTCGCACCGCCCGCCTCTATTCCTTCTGTGTGCATCCCGCGCTGCGTGGCGGCGGCGTGGGGCGGCGGCTGCTCAATGCGCTGGAGGCAGTCGCCGTCGACCGTGGCATGCAGCGCCTGAGCCTGGAAGTCCGTGCCGACAACCGCGTCGCCATGGGCCTGTATCGGCGCATGGGCTACCTGCCGCGCCGCTGGCTGGATGACTACTACGTCGATGGTTGCGCCGCCTGGCAGATGGACAAGCCGCTGGGTGCATCGACGCCGGCCGAGTCAGTGACACCAGCGGCTGCAGCGCCTTCGCCGATCGGCTAGGATGGCGCCGTTCACCTACCGGAGCCCTGTCATGCCCTCTTTCGATATCGTGTCCGAACTCGACAAGCACGAAGTCACCAACGCCGTCGACCAGGCCAATCGTGAACTCACCACCCGCTTCGACTTCCGCGGCGTCGACGCGAGCTTCACCGAGGAAACCGGCGCCGTGCTCATGGAGGCGGAGGCCGAGTTCCAGCTGCGCCAGATGCTCGACCTCCTGAAGGGTCGCCTGATCGCCCGCGGCATCGATGTCGGCTGTCTCGAGGAGGAGGACGCCGAGACCGGCGGCGTGCGGGTGCGCCAGCGCATCGTCCTGCGTCAGGGCATCGACCAGCCGCTGGCCAAGAAGATTGTCAAGACGCTCAAGGACGCCAAGCTCAAGGTGCAGGCGCAGATCCAGGGCGACAAGGTGCGGGTCACCGGCAAGAAGCGCGACGACCTGCAGCAGGCCATCGCCCTGCTCAAGGGCGATGAGTCCATCGAGTTGCCGCTGCAGTTCAACAACTTTCGCGACTGATGTGCTGGAATCTTGTCTAGGCTGGTGATAGCCGGTTTGCATTTCCTCGCCGAGCGGAGGACGGGTGTCATGAAGGGGCGAGCGTCGGGTCCGGTTTCGTTCCGGCGTGCCCCGTTCGGGCCCGGCGATCGCTTGCCGTGCGCCGGCGGACGTGCCGGGTGCGACGATGCGATCCATCCGTCGGCGAGCGAAATCCGGTAGGCTAGGAGCGTCGCGTTCGGGAGAAAGCCCCATGCCCAACCTCAAGCACGCCATCTACGCAAGCCTGGCCGCCGTCAGCTTCGCGCTCGGCGTGATAGGTCTGTTCCTGCCCGTCATGCCCACGACCGGCTTCATGCTGCTGGCGGTGTGGCTGGCCTCGCGGGGATCGCCGCGTTTCGCGCACTGGATTCGCCGTCACCCGCGCTTCGGGCCGCCGATCCTTGCCTGGGAGGACGAGCGCGCCATCCCCCGCCACGCCAAGTGGATGGCGGCGACCATGCTGGTCGTCTCGTCGCTGGTGATCGGCTTCACCGTGGGGGCGCTGGTGGTCAGGCTGGGGCTGATCGTCGGCCTGTTCGCGCTGGGGCTGTGGATCATCACCCGTCCCGAGCCGCGCGGTGCCTGCCCGTTTGCCGCCGCCGCCGATGCGGCGGCGCAACGGCGGCTGGACGAGGCGAGTCGTGTGTCGTCCCGCTCCGGGCGCTGACTGCCGGGCTTCCCGGCTGACTTTGAGACTCCTGCCTTGCTCGCCGTACAATGCCGGTAACCTTGTACAGGAGTACTCGTTCCATGTCCGATACGCGCGTTTCCGAAGAAGCGGAGATCAAGCCCGTCGACGCTGCCCCGCAGCCGGTCTACCTGAAGGATTACCAGCCGCCGGCCTTTCGCGTCACGCATGTCGATCTCAAGTTCGATCTCGTACCCGCGGCGACGCGGGTCAGTGCCGTGCTGCACCTCGAACGTCACCCGGACAGTGCGCCGGGCCGGCCGCTGGTGCTGGATGGCGAGAAGCTCACCCTCAAGCGCATCGCCATCGACGGTCAGGAGCTCGACGATGGCGAGTACCGCCTCGACGATGCCTCGCTGACCATTCCCGACGCCCCGGACCGACTGCGTCTGGAGACCGAGGTCGAGATCGATCCGGCCAGCAACACCGCGCTGGAAGGGCTGTACCTGTCCAACGGCATGTTCTGCACCCAGTGCGAGGCCCAGGGTTTCCGCCGCATCACCTTCTATCCGGATCGTCCGGACGTGATGGCGACCTTCTCGACCACGGTGATCGGCGACAGCGCCTCGCTGCCGGTGCTGCTCTCCAACGGCAACCCGGTCGAGCGCGGCGAACTGCCCAATGGTCGGCACTTCGTCACCTGGGAAGATCCGCACCCCAAGCCCAGCTACCTGTTCGCGCTGGTGGCCGGTGACCTGAAGAAGGTCGAGGACCACTTCACCACCCGCAGCGGTCGCGAGGTCACCCTGCAGCTGTGGGTCGAGCCGGCCAACCTGGAGAAGACCGACCACGCCATGCGCTCGCTCAAGGCGGCCATGGAGTGGGACGAGACGACCTACGGCCGCGAGTACGACCTCGACCTGTTCATGATCGTCGCCGTCGACGACTTCAACATGGGCGCGATGGAGAACAAGGGCCTCAACATCTTCAACTCGGCGGCGGTGCTGACTCATCCGCAGACCGCCACCGATGCGGCCTTCCAGCGTGTCGAGGGGGTGGTCGCCCACGAGTACTTCCACAACTGGTCGGGCAACCGCGTGACCTGCCGCGACTGGTTCCAGCTCTCGCTCAAGGAAGGCTTCACGGTCTTCCGCGATCAGAGCTTCTCCGCCGACATGAACTCGGCGCCGGTCAAGCGCATCGAGGATGTCTCCTTCCTGCGTACCGCGCAGTTCGCCGAGGATGCCGGCCCTACTGCGCACCCGGTCCAGCCCGACCACTACATCGAGATCTCCAACTTCTACACCCTGACCATCTACGAGAAGGGTGCGGAGATCGTGCGCATGCTGCGCAATCTGCTGGGCTGGGAGACCTTTCGCAAGGGCAGTGATCTGTACTTCGAGCGTTTCGACGGCCAGGCGGTGACCATCGAGGACTTCGCCGGCTGCATGGCCGAGGTGTCCGGGCTCGATCTCGATCAGTTCATGCGCTGGTATTCCCAGGCCGGCACGCCGGAGATCGACGCGCATGGCGAGTACGACTATGCGTCGGCCGAATATCACCTGACGCTGCGCCAGCGTACGCCGGCCACGCCGGGCCAGCCCGACAAGCTGCCGCTGCACATCCCGGTGCGAGTGGGGCTGGTGGGTACCAAGTCCGGCGAGGATCTGACCCTGACCCTCGCTGGTGCCGACGGCAAGGAGAAGCTGGGCAAGGAGGGGGTGCTGCACCTGCGCGAGGACGAGCAGACCTTCATCTTCACCGACGTTGCCGAAGCCCCGGTGCCGTCGCTGCTGCGCGGTTTCTCGGCGCCGGTCAAGATGCGCTTCCCCTACGGCCGCGAGGATCTGGCATTCCTGCTCACGCACGATTCCGACGGTTTCAACCGCTGGGATGCCGGGCAGCGGCTGGCCATGCTGGCCCTGGACGATCTGATCGCCGCGCACCGCAACGGTGTCGAGAAGGTCATGGATGCGCGGGTGGTCGAGGCATTCCGCGGGCTGCTCAACGAGCCGGCCGACGACAAGGCGGTGCTCGCCGAGATGCTCACGCTGCCGTCCGAGGCGTACATCGCCGAGCAGCAGCCGGTGGTCGACGTGGATGCCATCCACGCGGCGCGCGAGTTCGTGCGTCAGTCGCTGGCCACGGCGCTGCGCGATGACTTCATGGCGCTCTACCGGGCCAATCGCTCCGAAGCACCCTACGCGCCTTCCGCCGAGCAGATCGCCGGGCGTCGCCTGAAGAACGTCGCCCTGGCGTACCTGATCAGCATCGAGGACGAGGAAGCCATTGAGCTGGCCCGCCAGCAGTTCGAGGCCGACCACAACATGACCGATGTGCGCGCGGCGCTGACCCTGCTGGTCCACAGTTCGCGCAACGAGGTTGCCGACCCGCTTCTCAGGGCCTTCGGTGAGAAGTGGGCGCACGATCCGCTGGTGATGGATCAGTGGTTCAGCCTCCAGGTCACGCGGCCGCAGGCGGATGCGCTCGACCGGGTCAAGTACCTGATGGAGCATCCGGCATTCTCGCTCAAGAACCCCAACCGGGTGCGCGCGCTGATCGGCGCCTTCGCGGGCCAGAACCGGGTCAACTTCCATCGCCTCGACGGCGAAGGCTACAAGCTGCTCGCCGACGTGGTGATCGCGCTCAACACGCTCAACCCGGAGATCGCTGCGCGGATCATCACCCCGCTGACCCGCTGGCGGCGTTACGACGAGACACGCCAGGTGTTGATGAAGGCGGAGCTCGAGCGTATTCGCGCCGAGGAGCTCTCGCCCAATGTCTACGAGGTGGTGGAGAAAGCGTTGGCCGAGTGAGGCACTCGCGGCCTGTGCGAACGCAAACGGGGCGCCCCTTGGGGCGCCCCGTTTGTCGTTGGCAGGCAGATAACGCGTTTCAGGGCGCGATCTGCTCGCTGGCGTTGCTGAAGCCCATCAGCGAGATGGACAGGTCCATGCGCTGGCCGCGCGGGTCGATCAGGCTCAATGTGGCCTGGCTGCCCTGACGCAACTGCTGCATCAGTTCCGGCTTGACGGGAATATCCGCACGGCAGCCGTCCGGTACGCAGACCTGGTAGGGGAACTTGACCGGCTTGCCGCCGTCCACGGCCAGCTGCAGCCCCGGAGCCAGACGTACACCCAGCGGCAGCAGGAAGACCATGGCCGGCCCATCGACCTGGGGCGGATAGGTCACCACCACGCGCAGCACCGGCCGATCGTCGTCCGGGGCGTTGACCAGCTGGGTCATGGAGCAGCGGCCCTGACTGGTATCCGTCGGGCAGCGTACCTGCCAGTCCTGGACGGTGCGGGTCTGGACGTTGTTCGCGTTGCCGTTCGTGGTCTGCTGGGCGAAGGCGGTGGCGGTCATGGCCATCAGCAGCATGCCGATGGCGATCAGGCGTTTGGCGCAGTCCTGCATGGCGGGCTCTCCGTTTCGTGTGAGTGGAAGAGGGTCAGTTCAACACGAGGGCGGGGCGTCTGGCGAGTCGTCCGGCAAAACACGCGTCAGGCGATCAGCCAGCTCAGTATGGCCAGCCCGAGCAGGGTCCAGATCAGGGCACCGATCACGGCGCCGCGCAGAAAGCCGCGCAGCCCCTTGTACAGCATCAGCAGGCCGATGATCAGCATCAGCATGGCGAACAGCGAGTCGCTGATGCCCAGTGAGGCGGTCAGCCCGTCGACGAAATCCCGTGCCGCCGCGAAGGCGCCGCCGAACAGGTGATTCAGAAAGTCGATGAGCTCGCGCAGGGCGTCACCCAGTCGCTCGCCCAGCCAGTTGAAAAAGCCGTTGTCTTGCATGGTTAGGGGGTTCCCGGGTGTCAGGAGGGCTCGAATTGCTGGGCGCGCAGCCAGGCAATCTCCTCGGCCCACAGCGATGAATCGATGGTTTCCAGAATCAGGGGGATGTCATCGATGCGCGGATCGCGCATGAGGGTGGTGAATGCCGCCAGGCCGATATTGCCCTGGCCGAGGCTGTGATGGCGGTCGACCCGGCTGGCGAACGCGCTCCTGGCATCGTTGAGATGCATGCCGCGCAGGTAGTCGAAGCCGATCACCGCGCCGAATTCGTCGAGGGTGGCGGTGGTCGCCTCGGCACTGCGCAGGTCGTAGCCGGCGGCGAAAGCGTGACAGGTGTCCAGGCAGACGCCGACTCGGGTCTTGTCCTCGACCGCTTCGATAATGGCGGACAGGTGCTCGAAACGATGCCCGAGGTTGGTGCCCTGCCCGGCGGTATTTTCCAGCACGGCGACGACCGTGCGGGTTCGTGCATGGGCTTCATTGATCGATTCGGCAATGCGTGCCAGGCAGTCCGCCTCGCTGATGCGGCCCAGGTGGCTGCCGGGATGGAAATTCAGCAATGTCAGCCCCAGCTGCTCGCAACGCTGGCACCCATCGAGAAAGGCCGCGCGGGATTTTTCCAGCCCCTCGCGCTCGGGATGGCCGAGATTGATGAGATAGCTGTCGTGGGGCAGGATCTGTGCCGCCGAATAGCCATGAGTCTCGCAGGCTTCGCGAAAGGCGGTGATCGTCGCCTCGTCGAGCGGCTTGGCGTGCCAGCGCCGCTGGTTCTTGGTGAACAGGGCCAGGGCGTCGGCGCCTTGAAGTGGACCCCGAAATTCGGACCAGGCGCTAAGCTCTGATCATTCCGACAGGAGAACCTGATCATGAGCAGGAAACGCAGGCAATACAGCGCCGACT
>LSBP01000034.1 GCA_001577635.1 Halomonadaceae bacterium T82-2
GGGCCAGATGCGATCTTCGTCCCTCCACCCCGGCAAGTCTTCTCCATACTGCCCGTGTTGGGTCATTTCCAACATACAAGCGACTTCAGTCGCGATGCACCTGCCACCGGATCCGTCGTCGGGGATGCTGTCGGCCTTGGCGCTCCACTCTGTCCCGACTCATGCCTCCTCGGGGTCGAGCCGCCACCAGGCCGGCAGCAGCCGCTCCACCTCGCGGCGGCGAAAGCGATCGTCGATCAGGTGCACCACGCCGCGATCCGCCGGGGTACGGATCACCCGGCCGGCCGCCTGGACCACCTTCTGCACGCCGGGATACAGGTAGGCGTAGTCGTAGCCGCGGCCGAACAGCGCGGCCAGCCGCTCGCGCAGCTGCTCGGTGACCGGGTTGACCTGCGGCAGGCCCAGCGTGGCGACGAAGGCGCCGATCAGTCGCTCGCCGGGCAGGTCCACGCCCTCGGCGAAGGCCCCGCCGAGCACGGCGAAGCCGATGCCCTGCCCGCCCGCGACGAAGCGGTCGAGAAACGCCTGGCGGGCCGCCTCGTCCATGCGACGCTGCTGGCACCAGACCGGAATCTCGGGGTGGTGCTGCCGAAAGCGCTCGGTCACCTGCTCGAGATAGGCGTGGCTGCTGAAGAACGCCAGGTAGTTGCCCGGTCGGGCGCGGTACTGCTCGGCCATCAGCGTGGCGATGGGGGTGAGCGACGCCGGGCGATCGGCGTAGCGGGTCGAGATGTGCGCGCTGCGCCGCACCGTCAGCTGCGCCGCCGAAAAGGGGGACGGCACGGCCTGCCAGGGCGTGTCGGCGGGCAGCCCGAGCAGATCCCGGTAATAGGTGCTCGGCCCGAGCGTCGCCGAGAACAGCACCGTGGCATGGGCCGCGGCGAAGCGCTCGGCGAGGAACGCAGCCGGCAGCACATTGCGACAGCACAGCCGCGACAGGCGCGTGCCGCGCCGCCCCGGCCACTCGTGACAGTCGAACAGCGAGTGCGCGCCGAAGCGCTCGGTCAGGCGCACCAGCTGCAGGGCATCGAGCATGAAGGACAGCAGCGCCGGGTCGGGCATCGGCGTGCCGGCCGTCGGTGCCTGGGACAGATGGTCGGCGATCGCCTGCACGAGTCGCTGCAGGGCGCCCAGCCATTGCGTCGGCGGGCCGTCGAGCACCCGGTAGCCCGCGTCCGTCTCATCCTCCGCGTGCAGCGCCCGCCACTGCCGATCGAGCGCCTCCAGCGGGCGACGCAGCGCGCCCGGTGCGTGCCGCTTCAGGGCCAGCAGCTCGCCCCGGTCGAGCGCGGCGGTGTACATGCCGCGCCCGCGTTCGACCAGGTTGTGGGCCTCGTCGACCAGCACCGCGACGCGCCATTCCTGCTCGCGGGCCAGGGCGTGCAGCATGGCATGGGTGTCGAAGTAGTAGTTGTAGTCGCCGATGACCACGTCGCACCAGCGTGCCAGTTCCTGAGCCAGGTAGTAGGGGCAGACCTCATGCGCCAGGGCGATCTCGCGCACGCTCTCGCGGTCGAGCCGGGCCTGGTGTACCGCCGCCTCGCGCGCCGCGGGCAGCCGGTCGTAGAAGCCGCGGGCCAGCGGGCAGGCCTCCCCGTGGCAGGCCTTGTCGGGATGCTCGCAGGCCTTGTCGCGGGCCACCAGCTCGAGCACGCGCAGCGGCAGGGCCGACGCCGGTGCCTCATCGCCCGCGAGGGTGGCCAGGGCGTCCAGCGCCAGCCGCCGCCCCGGGGTCTTGGCGGTCAGGAAGAACACACGGTCGAGTTCGCGGCGCGGCAGTGCCTTGAGCGCGGGAAACAGCGTGCCCAGCGTCTTGCCGATGCCGGTCGGCGCCTCCAGCAGCAGCGCCCGCCCGGTGGCCGCCGCCTTGTAGGCGGCCTCCGCCAGTTCGCGCTGGCCGGGGCGAAAGGCGGCGTGGGGAAAGCCCAGCGCCTCGAGGGCCGCATCGCGCGCGACGCGATGCGCCGCCTCCTGCCGCGCCCAGGCCAGGAAACGCGCGCAGTGCTCGACGAAGAAGGCCTCCAGTTCGGCGGCGTCGCACGTGACCTCGAGCGCCGTCTCGCGCTGGGTGGCGATGTCGAGATAGACCAGCGCCAGCGTCAGCTCGGCATGGCCGCGCTCGCGGCACAGCAGCGCCCCGTAGAGCTTGACCTGCGCCCAGTGCAGCGCGCGCTGGTTGTCGGGCATCAGCGCCAGGTCGCCGCGATGGGTCTTGATCTCCTCGAGGCGTCGCCGCTCGGGATCGAAGCCGTCGGCGCGGCCGCGCACGACCAGCTCGCCGTGGCGACCCTCCAGCGGCAGTTCGCGCTGGTAGTCGGCGCCGCGCCGGGCGGTCACCAGGGCGTGCCCGGCCATGCCCTCCTGGGCCGAGGGCGCCGGGGTGAAGCGCCGGTCGAGATCGCCGCTGCGCGCGGTGAAGGCGCACAGGGTACGCACCGCGACGCACAGGGTCATGACGCCATGTCCCGCCAGCGCACGTGGCACACCGCCGCCGGCAGGTCGTGACGGGCGAAGAACTCGAGCCAGTGGCGCTGGTTGTCCTGCAGGCGGTCGCCCGGCCCCTTCACCTCGAGCATCCGGTAGCGCCGCTCGTCGGGCCAGAACTGGATCAGGTCCGGCAGGCCGGCGCGATGGGCCACCGGGTCCTGAAGCAGCCGCTCGAAGCACAGCCGCAGGTGCGCGGCCGGCAGGCAGGCCAGCGCCCGTTCGAGCAGGGTGTCGTCGAGCAGCGCCCAGTCGACGAAGGGCGATTGCAGCCCGATCTTGTCGCGATGCTGCCGTCGAATGGCGTCCCGATAGGTGCCGTCGTCGAGCCGGGCCAGGCAGGCCGCGAAGCGCTCCGCCCGCCGCGTGCGGAAGTCGCCCTGGCCGAGATCGGCCGGCCCGCGCTGGAAGGGGTGGAAGAAGGCCCCGGGCAGCGGCGCGAAGATCGCCTCCCAGCACAGCAGGCCGAACAGCCCGGGGATCAGGCCGTTCTCGACGTAGTGCACCGGCGCCTCCGGGGTGGCGAGATGCTCGCGCACCGCCCCTTCGACACGCCCGGACCCCGGCGCCAGCTCCAGCGTGTGGGTCACGACCGTCGGGGCCGTCGCCGCGGGCAGCGGCGCCCGCCCCAGCCGCCGGTGCAGGCGCGTCTGGATGCGCCGGGCCTGGCG
This sequence comes from Halomonadaceae bacterium T82-2, assembly GCA_001577635.1. Classification (GTDB taxonomy): domain Bacteria; phylum Pseudomonadota; class Gammaproteobacteria; order Pseudomonadales; family Halomonadaceae; genus Modicisalibacter. Next base: position 3,156 of record LSBP01000034.1, read on the forward strand.
ACGCTCGACATCGCCCCTCGGGTCGGCGGCGATCGCCTCGGCCAGCGCCAGGGCCCGTTCATGGTGCTCGCTGCGCTCAAGCACCCGCAGCCGCCGACAGCGCGCCTCGGGGTGCGAGGACTCGGCATACAGCGCCTCGGCCTCGGCCAGCTCGCCGCCGCGCTCGGCCTCGCGCCCCAGCCGATAGAGCAGCTTGGCCCGGCGCGCCTCGAGCCAGGGCCGGGCCTGTCTCGGCGGCACCTCGGCACGCAGCGTCGCGACCGCCTCGCCGGCCTCGAGCCGCTCGCGACAGTGCTGCAGCTGCAGGTAGGTGTCGACGTCGGCCCGACCGGCGAAGGCCCGTGCCGATGCCGGGAAGGCCACCGTCTCGTAACGCGCCCGGCCCAGTTCGGCGAGCACGAAGGTCGACCAGTCCTGGCGCAGGTTGCCGAAGAACATCAGGCGCAGCCGCTCGCACAATGCATCGATGGTCAGCGTGTAGATCGCGCCGTCAGCGAGCCCCCAGTCGCGCGGCGAGCGCGGCTCGGCAAGGCGCTCGCTCAGCGCCGCGAGCCACTGCGCCTTGCGGGCGCGGCGCAGCCCGGCCGCGGCCAGCGGTTCGGCGAACAGCCGCGCCAGCTCCGCACGGGGCAGCAGCGTGAACAGCTCGTCCAGCGACAGCGCCGCATCGGCGCTCACCCAGCCCCGGGCCAGCAGCGGCGCGATGGCCGTCGTCACCGGGCCGACCTCGGCGTAGTCGAGGGTGGCGGGCCGAAAGTGGCGCCCCTTGCGCATCACCATGCGTACCAGCAGTGCCTGAGCGGGCACCGGCAAGTTCGGGAAACGGCTCAGGAAGTCACGCTCGGCGGCGTCGAACAGGTCGGCGTAGCGCCGTTCGAGCCAGTCCAGCACGAAGCGGAAGTTGTGCAGGTAGTAGAGCGGGTCGTCGAGGGTCGGACGGACCATGGCGCCCCCGGAAACTGGATGGGCATCCATGGTACGTCGCGCACGGGCCGGCGGCAATCGCCGTTGGCTCTGACGAGGGCGCCGGGAGCAGGTTGAAGAGGGGGTCCTACGCCATGGATGGCGTAGGTAGCGCCCATGGAGGGGTTCACAGCGCCCCCTCGCAGACCTGCCGACGGATCAGCCCGAGTCATGTGGCAGCCATCAGCCATAGCCCTGCCGGGACGTGCTCAGCGCAGCTCGGGATTCAGGGTATAGGTGCCGGTGACGGTGGCCTGGCCCAGGATATGGCCCTGCATCGCGCCCAGCGCCTCGTCGCCGGTGAACGTGCCTTTCATGTCCAGCGACTCGACGTCCAGCGCATAGACGGTGAAGTGATAGCGGTGGACGAGGGCGTCGTTCCACGGCGGGCAGGGGCCGTCGTAGCCGCCGTAGGTACCGCCCATGTCCGGGTCGCCGGCGAGAAAGTCGGTGAAGGTGTTGATGCCTTCCAGCCCCAGCGCGCTCCTGCCGGACTGCTTGCCCTTGGGTGTCACCCCGTCGGCGGCGGCGCCCTCCTCGATGCCGTGCGTGGAGGCCGGCACATTGACCAGCACCCAGTGGTAGAAGTCCACCCGCGGCATGTCGGCGGCGATGGTCTTGCCCTGCTGGTTGGCGTCCGACGCATCGCTGGGCACGTCGGGGTCGCAGACGATCACCGCGAAGCTTTTGGTGCCCTGGGGGATATCGGTCCAGTGCAGGGCCGGGTTGCGGTTGGGGCCCAGCGTCATCGGCTCGCCGTCGCCCGGCACGCCGAAGGCGAAGGTCTCGGGAATCGGCTGCTGATCCTCGATGCCCTGAACGGTCAGTTTCATCATCACCTCCGTGATTGCAGGAAGAGTTGCAGGAATGAACGCATATCAGCCTAGCCCAGACGGTCGGGGCTCGACCAGACGCCCGGCGGCGGAACAGTGCTAGGCTGAAGGCCTGTCCTTTCGATGCGGCGATGCGCGACACCATGAATCCCCCTGTTTCTCCCCTCACTCCCGCCGAGCTGGGCTTTCGCATGCCCGCCGAGTTCGCCCCGCACGACGCCTGCTGGATGCTCTGGCCGCAGCGCCCCGACAACTGGCGCTACGGCGCCAAGCCGGCCCAGGCCGCGTTCGTCGAGGTGGCCACGGCGATCGCCGAGAGCGAGACGGTGTTCGTCGGCGTCAACGACGACCAGTACGAGAACGCCCGCAACCGCCTGCCGGACCCCATTCGGGTGATCGAACTCTCCAGCAACGATGCCTGGATGCGCGACGTCGGGCCGACCTTCCTCACCCATCCGGACGGCCGCCTGGCGATGGTCGACTGGGAGTTCAACGCCTGGGGCGGGCTGGACGGCGGGCTCTACTTTCCGTGGGACAAGGACCGCCGCATTCGCCGCAAGATCGCCGAGATTCTCGGTATCCAGCGCTTCATCGCCCCGCTGGTGGTCGAGGGCGGAGCGATTCACGTCGACGGCGAGGGCACCCTGATCACCACCGAGGAGTGCCTGCTCAACCCCAATCGCAACCCCGGCCTCGACCGGGCCGAGATCGAGCGGCTGCTGCGTGCCTATCTGGGGGTCGAGACGATCCTCTGGCTGCCACGCGGCTGCTATCAGGACGAGACCGACGGCCATGTCGACAACCTGTGCTGCTTCGTCGCCCCCGGCGAGGTGGCGCTGACCTGGTGCGACGACGAGCGCGACCCGCAGCACGCCATCTCCCGCGAGGCGCTGGCGATCCTCGAGGCCGCCACCGATGCCCGCGGCCGTCGGCTTACCGTGCACCGTCTGCCGATGCCCGGCCCGCTGACCATCGCCGAAGCCGAGGCTGGCGGCGTCGACCGCCTGTCGAGCTCACGGCCGCGCCAGCCCGGCGATCGCCTGGCCGGCTCCTACGTCAACTTCTATATCGGCAACTCGGTGGTAGTGATGCCCCGGCTCGACCCGGCCCACGACGACGCGGCCCGGGCGATCCTCGAACGGCTGTTCCCGAGCCGCCGGGTAATCGGCATCGACGCCCGCGAGATCCTGCTCGGCGGCGGCAACATCCACTGCATCACCCAGCAGCAGCCCGCCGCTCCTCCCTGTCGACAATGAGACTCTCGTCGGTCTGCCCGCCGGCCACCGGCTGTGCGAGACTGGACGGCCCGGCTGGCCCTGCGACCGGGCCGCACAGGCAGTCCCATCGACAACACGCGACGAGCCAAGGACTTTCCTCATGCACCAGATCCCGCACTACCTCAACGGCAAGATCGTCACCGGACGCAGCGAACGCGTCGCCCCGGTCTACAACCCCGCCACCGGCGAGCAGAGCGCTCAGGTTTCCCTGGCGTCCGCCGACGAGGCCCGCGAGGCCGTGCGCATCGCCGACGCGGCGTTTGCCGAGTGGTCGAAGATGTCGCCGCTCAAGCGCGCCCGCGTCCTGTTCCGGTTCAAGGCGCTGGTCGAGCAGCATGCCGACGAGATCGCCACTCTGATCTCGCAGGAGCACGGCAAGGTCTTCTCCGACGCCAAGGGCGAACTGACACGCGGCCTGGAGGTTGTCGAATTCGCCTGCGGTATCCCGCACCTGCAGAAGGGCGAGCATTCGATGAACGTCGGCAGCGGCGTCGACAGCTTCTCGCTGATGCAGCCGCTGGGCGTGTGTGCGGGCATCTCACCGTTCAACTTCCCGGCCATGGTGCCGATGTGGATGTTCCCCATCGCGCTCGCCTGCGGCAACACCTTCGTCATGAAGCCCTCCGAAAAGAATCCGTCGACACCGCTGCGACTGGCCGAACTGCTCACCGAAGCGGGGCTGCCCGACGGCGTTTTCAATGTGGTCAACGGCGACAAGGAGGCGGTCGACGTGCTGCTCACCGACGACCGTGTCCAGGCGGTGAGCTTCGTCGGCTCCACGCCGATCGCCGAGGCCATCTACACCACCGCCTCGGCCCACGGCAAGCGCGTCCAGGCGCTGGGCGGCGCCAAGAACCACATGATGATCATGCCCGACGCCGATCTCGACCAGGCGGTGGATGCGCTGATGGGCGCCGCCTACGGCAGTGCCGGCGAGCGCTGCATGGCGATCTCGGTGGCCGTGCCGGTCGGCGAGCAGACCGCCGAGCGCCTGCGCGAGAAACTCGTCGAGAAGCTTGCGACCCTGCGCGTCGGCCCGGGGCTGGTCGACGGCCCGGACAACGACATGGGGCCACTGGTCACCCGCGAGCATCTGGAGAAGGTCCGCGGCTATATCCAGACCGGCGTGGACGAAGGCGCCGAACTGGTCATCGACGGCCGCGACACCGTGGTCGACAACGCGGGTAATGGCTTCTTCATCGGCGGCACCCTGTTCGATCACGTCAGGCCGGGCATGCGCATCCACAGCGAGGAGATCTTCGGCCCGGTGCTGGCGATCGCCCGCGCGGCGAGCTTCGACGAGGCGGTGGCGATGATCAACGCCCACGAGTTCGGCAACGGCACGGCAATCTTCACTCGCGACGGCGACGCCGCGCGCCAGTACTGCGAGCAGATCCAGGTGGGCATGGTCGGCGTCAACGTGCCGATCCCGGTGCCCATGGCCTTCCACAGCTTCGGCGGCTGGAAGCGCTCGCTGTTCGGCCCGCTGCACATGCACGGCCCCGACGGCGTGCGCTTCTACACCCGCATGAAGACCATCACCCAGCGCTGGCCGAGCGGCATCCGTGAGGAGACCAACCACTTCACCATGCCGACGCACTAAAACGGGCAACGCCGGCAGGGCCATGGAGCCGACATCAAGGCCGCCCCCGCCCCGTCGTGAACCATACTGGCAGGTGCACTCATCTTCGGGAGCCCTGCCATGTTCCGCTTCACCCTGCTCGCCTTCGTCGCCGGCTTTTTCGCCGTGCTCTGCTTTCACCAGCCGGCGGTGGGCCTGCTGCACGCCTACGGCGTGATCCCCTCCGCGCCCTACGGCACTGCGCCGGTGGCGCCTCTGGGCGTGCCGCAATGGTTTTCGGCCAGTTTCTGGGGTGGCGTCTGGGGGGTGGTCATGCTCGGCCTGTTCACACGCTGGCGCGTCGAAAACGGCCTGTGGTGGAAGTGCGGCCTGTTTGGCGCCATCGTGCTGACGCTGGTCGCCCTGCTGGTGGTCTTCCCCCTCAAGGGCCGTGGCTTCATGCCGGCGGTCCTGCCGATCGGCTTCATCGTCAACGGCGCCTGGGGGCTGGGCATGTGGGTCTTTACCCGCCATCTCGTCGCCCGCCGGGAGGCGGCGTGATGGGCCGCCGGCAGAACGGCGGGAATGTGCCCGGCATAGGGGCCGGGCACACGGCCGGTCAGCCGCTGTCGCGGGGGTTGATCCGGCGGTTGACCACATCCGGCGCGCGCCGGTAGCGGTCGGCTTCGGCGAGTTCGTCTGCCTCGAAGACATCCGCCCCCACCGGCGTCTCGCCGTGGCGGCGATAGAGGTTGGTGAGCATCGCCTTGCGATCGCCGCGCAGCTCCTTGATCAGCACGAATATCATCCCGTAGATGATGAAGGTGAACGGCAACGCCGAGAGCACCGAGGCCGACTGCAGCCCCTTGAGCCCACCGGCGATCAGCAGTGTCAGGCAGATCGCGGCGATCAGCACGCCCCAGCTGATGCGCTTGTAGAGCGGCGGATTAATCGAGCCGCCGTCGGTCATCTGGGCGACGATGTAGGTCGCCGAGTCCGCCGAGGTGACCAGGAAGATGAAGATCAGCAGCAGCGCGACGATCGACAGCCCGGCGGTAAACGGCATCAGATCGAACATCTGGAACAGTGCCGAGGTGATGTTGTCGTCGGTGGCCGCGGCCAGACCGACATCGCCGGTGAGTTCCATGTTAAGCGCCGCGCCGCCGAACACGCCGATCCACAGGCAGGCCAGCAGCGGCGGCATGATCAGCACCCCGAACACGTACTCCTTGATGGTGCGCCCGCGCGAGATGCGCGCCACGAAGGTGCCCACGAACGGCGACCAGGCGATCACCCAGGCCCAGTAGAACACCGTCCAGTTGCGGGCCCATCCGCTGCCCTCGAAGGGCGAGGTACGCAGGCTCATGCCGATGAAGTGCTGCAGGTAGTCGCCGATGCCCAGGGTGATGGTCTTGAGAATCGCCAGCGTCGGGCCGGTGACCAGCACGTAGACCATCAGCGCGAAGCACAGCACCAGGTTGATGTTGGACAGCCGCTTGATGCCCTTGTCGAGCCCGCCCCAGGCCGAGGCCATGTAGCAGACGAACATCGCCCCCATGATGCTGAACTTCCAGAAGGCGCTCTCCTCGACGCCGAACACCGCCTTGAGCCCGCCGTTGATCTGCAGCACGGCCAGGCCGATCGAGGTGGCCACGCCCATGATCGTCGCCACCACCGCGAAGACATCCAGCGCCGGCCCCAGCTTGCGCATCCCGGGCCGCTTGGCGGTCACCGACGACAGCACCGACGACACCAGCCCGGCCTGCCCCTTGCGGAACTGGAAGTAGGCGATGATCAACCCGACGATGGAAAACGCCGCCCACTGATGGATGCCCCAGTCGAAGAAGCTGTACTGGATGGCATAACGCGCCGCCTGGGCGGTTTCCGGCTCGCGATCGCCGAAGGGCGGATGCAGGAAGTGCGTCATCGGCTCGGCCATGCCGTAGAACACCAGCCCCACGCCGAAGCCGGCGGCCAGCAGCATGGCCACCCAGGAGAAGAAGCTGTACGAGGGCTTGGAGTCCTGCGGCCCCAGGCGAATCTTGCCGTACTTGCTCAGCGCCAGCGCGATCAGGAAGATCACGAAGCCGAACACCGAGAACAGATAGAACCAGCCGAAATAGCGGCCGATAGCATCGAGCGCCGTATTGGCGGTGGCACCGAACCGGTCGGGGAAGGCCGCCCCCGTGCCGACCAGCACCATGATGATAAGGGCAGACGCGAGAAACACGCGCTGCCGTCCCAGATTGGCCATGATGCCTCCTCGTCCTGAGAATTCGCAGTCAATCGCCGATGCGATCACGCTGACTGCCGTGGCTTCCGCTTCCGTCGCGCACCACGGCAGGCCGGTGCCGACACTACCGACGGCGTTCCGACCTGTCACTATCAAGGTCGTTCAGATCATCGACTTGCGCCACCGCTCGGCCGTATCAGCCCGTATCGCCGCTTAAGCAACCGTTAAGGCCCTGCCGTCAGGCTACCCTCGAGCTTCCTTCTCGAGGGTGACGTCATGCACGACTCCAACCGCCCCGCGGGGCCGGGCCCACGATCCTCGCCATGGGTCTGGCGCGAGGCCACCGAGGCCGAGCACCCGGCCCTGCAGGCGTTCATCGCCGCGGGGTACGCCCGGGAGCACGGTGCCCGGCTGCTGCACTTCCAGCCACGCCTGTTCGGGCTCTGGCAGGATGGCGTACTGCAGGCCGCCCTGGGCGTGGGTCGCGCCGGCGATCATCCCCTGTTTCTCGAGCACTACCTGAACATGCCCGCCGAGCAGCGGCTGGCCGAGGTGCTGGCCGCGCCCATCGATCGCTCGCGGCTGATCGAAGTCGGCAACCTGGCCGCCCGGCGCCGCGGCCTGCTGCGCCCGCTGATCATCCACCTGATCGAGACCCTGGTCGCCGAAGGCAGGCAGTGGCTGGTGTTCACCGCCACCCGACAGGTCCGCAACGCCTTTCTTCGGCTGGGGCTGGAGGCCTGGCCTCTGGCCGAGGCCGACCCGGCCCGGCTGGGCACGGAACGGGCCGACTGGGGCCGTTACTACGCCAATGCGCCGCTGGTGATGGGCGGTGACATGGTCCGCGCCTGGCACCATCTGCAGGCCCGTCGCGCCGCTGAAACCGCGCCCTTGTTCTCCCTTTCCCCCCATCAACGCACGTGCGCTCATGGCGACGCCTCACTGCCGGGCTGCGCCCATGTCTGAACGCTTCCATCGCCACCTGGCGGACCTGGCCCGCGCCCGCCCGACGACCATCGCGCTCGAGGACGACCGGCAACGGCTGAGCTACGCCGCGCTGGTCGCCGAGATCGACACCCGCGTCGCGCGCCTGCAGGCCGCCGATGCCGGGCGTGTCGGCCTGGCCCTGGACAACGGCATCGACTGGGCGCTGTGGGACCTGGCGCTGCTGGTCGCCGGCCGGGTCAACGTGCCCCTGCCGGGCTTCTTCTCGCCCGCCCAGCTCGCCCACGTCACCCGGCAGGCCGGGCTCGACGCCCTGATCGGCCCGCCCGACCTCGGCGAGGCGCTGGGCTTCACCCCCGGCACCGATCCGGCGCTGGCCCGGCGCCGGGTCGACACGCCCCCCGAGCTGCCCGACGGCACCGCCAAGATCACCTTCACCTCGGGCACCAGCGGCACGCCCAGGGGCGTGTGCCTGGACGCCGAGGCCCCGCTGCGGGTCGCCGAGAGCCTGGCCGCGATCGCCGCCGAGTGCCGCGTGCAGCGCCACCTGGCCCTGCTGCCGCTGCCCACCCTGCTGGAGAACGTCGGCGGGCTCTACGCCCCGCTGTGGATGGGGGCGACCAGCGTGCTGCCGGGGCTGGCCGCACTCGGCTGGCAGGGCGCCAGCGGGTTCGACGTCACGGCCGCGCGGCGCCGGCTCGAGCATCACCGGCCGCACAGCCTGATCCTGGTGCCGCAGCTGCTCGAGGCGCTGCTCGCCGACCCCGGCGGCCCGGCGCGCTTCCCCGGGCGCTTTCTCGCCGTGGGCGGCGCCCGGGTCTCGCCGCACCTGCTGGAGCGTGCGCGAGCCGCGGGCTGGCCGGTCTTCGAGGGCTACGGGCTCTCCGAATGCGCCTCGGTGGTCAGCGTCAACCGCCCCGGCGACGACAAGCCCGGCAGCGTGGGCCGCCCCCTGCCCCATGTCCGCGTCACCCTCGCCGCGGATGGCGAAATCCGGGTCGCCGGCAACCTGATGCTCGGCTATCTGGGCGACGAGTCGCCGATGCCGACGGCCTGGCCCACCGGCGACCTGGGCCGCCGGGAGGCCGGCCGCCTGATCCTCGAGGGACGACGCAAGCAGCTGTTCATCACCGCCTACGGCCGCAACGTCGACCCGGCCTGGGTCGAGGCCGAACTCACCGCCGAGCCGGCGATCGCCCAGGCCTGGGTGCACGGCGAGGCACTGCCCGCCAACCGCGCCCTGCTGGTGCCGGCCCACGACGCCATCGACGACGCCCGACTCGCGGCCGCCGTGGCCGCCGCCAATGCCCGGCTGCCGGACTACGCCCGCGTCACCCACTGGCGGCGCGGCGCCCCCTTCACCCCGGCCGAGGGGCTTTGCACCGCCAACGGGCGGCTGCGTCGCGACGCGCTGGCGGCGCGATACCGCGAGTGGCTCGACGCCCCGCTCGAGGCCCGGGCGGCCCCGTTACCGACCGAACGACCGACCGAACCGGAGAACACACCATGAGCGCCTATCAGGAACTCGAGCAGGCGACCCAGGCCGAACGCGACTGGCTGCTCGCCACGCCGGTCATCCAGCGCGCCCTCGAAGGGCGCATCGACCGCGCCACCTATCTGGCCTTCCTTACCCAGGCCTATCACCACGTCAGCCACACGGTGCCGCTGATGATGGCCTGCGGCGCCCGCCTGCCCGCCCACCACGAGTGGCTGCGCGGAGCGCTGGTCGAATACATCGCGGAGGAGCACGGCCACCAGCAGTGGATTCTCGACGACATCCGCGCCGCCGGCGGCGACCCGCAACAGGCCGCGGCCGGCCGCCCCGCCCCGGCCACCGAGCTGATGGTCCGCCATGTGCGCGACGTGATCGCCCACGACAACCCGGTGGGCTTCTTCGGCATGGTCTTCGTGCTCGAGGGCACCAGCACCGCGCTGGCCACCCGGGCCGCCGGGGCGATCCGCGAGGGGCTCGGCCTGCCACCGGAAGCCTTTCGCTACCTGGCCTCCCACGGCGAGCTCGACGTCGGCCACCTGGCCTTCTTCCAGGGGCTGATCGACCGACTCGATGCCACCGACCTGGCCGCCGTGATCGACACCGCACGCATGGTCTACCGCCTCTACGGTGCCATGTTCCGCGGCCTCGACCACCCCGCCGACGCCACCGAGGAGCTCGCGCATGCACTGGTCTGAACGTCGCATCCTGCTCACCGGTGCCACCGGCGGCATCGGCCGCGCCCTGGCCGAGACCCTGCGCGACGCCGGTGCCTACCTGCTGCTGGTCGGCCGCAACACCGGCGTGCTCGAGGCCATGGCCGCCCAGGCCCCGGAACGCAGCGACTGGTTCGCCGCCGACCTGGGCCGTGCCGAGGAGCGCCAGGCGCTGGTCGGATTCGCCCGCGAACAGGGCATCGACACGCTGATCAACGCCGCCGGCGTCAATCACTTCGGCCTGTTCACCCATCAGCCGCCGGAAAGCGTCGAGACGCTCATCGCGCTCAACGTCACCGCCACGCTGCTGCTCACCCAGGCCCTGCTGCCGGTGCTGCATGCCGCCGACGAGGCCTGGATCGTCAACCTCGGCTCGACCTTCGGCGCCATCGGCTACCCGGGCTATGCCAGCTACTGCGCGAGCAAGGCCGCGCTGCGGGGCTTCTCCCAGGCCCTGCGCCGCGAGCTGGCCGATACCGCCATCCACGTGCACTACATCGCGCCACGCGCCACGCGCACGGCGATGAACGACCCCGCCGTGGACGCCATGAACGCCGAGCTGGGCAACGCCGTGGACGCCCCGGAAGCCGTCGCCCGCGCCGTGCTCGAGAGCGTCGAGCGCGGCGCCACGGACCGTCACCTGGGCTGGCCCGAGCGCCTGTTCGTGCCGCTCAACGCCCTGCTGCCCGGCGTGGTCGACCGCGCCCTGCGGCGTCAGCTGGCCACCATCCAACGCTTCGCCGGCCGCGCCTGAGCGCGGCGAGACTCCCGGAGACCGATCATGTCAGCCACCTCCCGCCTCTCCCGTCATGCCCGCCGCCTGGCGGCGATCGCCGGCCTGACCGGCCTCGCCCTGACCCTCTCGCCCGGCGCCTGGGCGATGAGCGACGCCGTCGCCGGCGGCGTCCACGAGCTGCAGAGCCGCTGGGCACGAATCCAGTACCGCACGCCGGCGGACAAGCGCGTCGACGGCTTCGACCAGCTCTACCGACGCGCCGAGACGCTGATCGATCAGCACCCCGACGCCGCCGAGCTGTACATCTGGGCCGGGATCATTCGCAGCAGCGAGGCCGGTGCCAAGGGCGGGCTGGGGGCACTGTCGCTGGTCAAGGAGGCCAGGGGGGATCTGGAGAAGGCGCTGTCGCTGGACGGCACGGCGCTCGACGGCTCGGCCTACACCAGCCTCGGCGCCCTCTACTATCAGGTGCCCGGCTGGCCGATCGGCTTCGGCGACGACGACAAGGCCCGGGCGATGCTGCAGAAGGGGCTGTCGCTCAACCCCCACGGCATCGACCCGCTCTACTTCTGGGGCGACTACCAGCATGACCAGGGCCACGATGCCAAGGCCCGCGAGGCCCTGGAGAAGGCCCTGAAGGCCGCGCCGCGCCCGGGCCGCGAGGTGGCCGACCAGGGGCGGCGCCAGCAGATCCACGAACTGCTCGGCAAGCTGGACTGACCTCTCCTGCGGCGAGGCAGGACTATTGCAGATAGCTGAAACATGACCGGGCTGAGCCGGCGGCAGGCCTCGTCAAAGCCAATGGCGATTGCCTTGGGCGGCGAGGCCGGGGCTTGTGTTGCCGGCCCCGCGCCCCCAGAGTGGAGCAATATTGAGCCGACTAACGACTCACCCGATCGCTCCACCGAGGTTCCGCATGTCCCGACTCGCTTCCACCCCGCTGTCCGTGCTCGACCTGGCGCCGATCCGCCAGAATGCCAGCATCGCCGAGACCTTCGCCGCCAGTGTTGACCTGGCCCGCCAGGTCGAGGCGCTGGGCTTCACTCGCTACTGGCTGGCCGAGCATCACAACATGGACGGCATCGCCAGTGCCGCGACCAGCGTGCTGATCGGCCACATCGCCGGTGCCACCTCGCGGATTCGCGTCGGTGCCGGCGGCATCATGCTGCCCAATCACCCGCCGCTGGTGATCGCCGAGCAGTTCGGCACCCTCGAGACCCTCTACCCCGGACGCATTGACCTGGGCCTGGGCCGCGCCCCGGGCTCCGACGGCGCGACCATGGCGGCGCTGCGCCGCGACCCCTACGCCGGCGTCAACGACTTCCCCGACCGCCTCGAGGAGCTGCGTGGCTACCTCGACGACCCGGCCCCGAATCAGCGCATCCGGGCGGTCCCCGGCCAGGGCACCCACGTGCCCCTCTGGCTTCTCGGTTCGAGCGGCTTCAGCGCCCAGCTGGCCGCCCGGCTGGGCCTGCCCTTCGCCTTCGCCTCGCACTTCGCCCCCGGCTACCTGCTCGAGGCGCTGCAGCTGTATCGCAGCCAGTTCCAGCCCTCGGCGGTGCTCGACGCGCCCTACGCCATGGTCGGCCTGCCGCTGATCGCCGCCGACAATGACGCCCACGCCGCGTATCTGGCGACCACGGCCCAGCAGAAGTTTCTCAACCTGATTCGCGGGCGCAGCCTGCGCTCGGCCCCGCCGGTGGAGAGCCTCGACTGGACGCCCCGCGAGCGGGCCGCGGTGATGCAGAACCTGGGCGCCGCCGTGGTGGGCGGCCCGGAGAGCGTCCGCCAGGGGCTGGACACGATTCTGGAGCAGACGCAGGCCGATGAGCTGATGCTGGTCACCGATGTCTACGACCCCGAGGATCGGCAACGCTCCTTCGAGATCGTCGGCGAGCTGCGTCGGTAACCCGCAAAGCGCCGGCCCTGGCGGGGCCGGCGATGCCATCATTCAGCCCTCGAGGCGCTCGGCGATCAGGCCTTCGAGCTTGCGCTGGTCATCGGCGAAGCGGCGGATACCCTCGGCCAGCTTGTCGTTGGCCATGGCGTCCTGGTTGTGGCCCCAGCGGAACTGTGCCTCGGTGAGCGGCGTCAGGCGCTCGGTCCTGTCGCCGATATCGCTGACCTTGCGCTCGACCTCGCCGTCGCTCGAGGCCAGTTCCTCGAGCAGCGCCGGAGAAATGGTCAGGCGGTTGCAGCCGGCCAGCGCCAGTACCTGCCCCGTGTTGCGGAAGCTCGCGCCCATCACCACGGTGGCGTAGCCATAGCGGCTGGCGGTGTCGCACACGCCGCGCACGAAACGCACACCGGGGTCGGTCTCCGGCGTGTAGTCCTCGCCGGTCTCCTTCTTGTACCAGTCGGTGACCCGGCCGACGAACGGCGAGATCAGGTACACGCCGGCGTCGAAGCAGGCCTGCGCCTGAGCTTCCGAGAACAGCAGGGTCAAATTGCACTGGATCCCTTCCTTCTCGAGCACCTCGGCGGCGCGGATACCTTCCCAGGTCGAGGCCAGCTTGATCAGGATGCGCTCGCGGCCCACGCCGTGACGCTCGTAGAGCTCGATCAGCCGGTGCGCCTTGGCGATGCTCGCTTCGCGATCGAAGGACAGCCGCGCCGGTACCTCGGTGGAGACGCGACCGGGCACGATGCCGGCGATCTCGCTGCCGATCGCCACCGACAGCCGGTCCACGGCCTGCTCGATGCGCGTCTCGGCATCGGCGACTTCCTGCTTCACCTGCGCCAGCGTCTCGTCGATCAGCGCCTGATGGCCGGGCAGATCGAAGGCCTTGAGAATCAGCGACGGGTTGGTGGTGGCATCATGGGGCTGATAACGGCGAATGGCCTCCAGATCACCGGTATCGGCAACCACCAGGGAGAGACGTTTCAGCGCGTCGAGTTGGTTCATGGCTTGTCGTCCTGACTGTCGTTCAATGAATTCATCCGCGATCACGGCGCCACGGCATGGTGCCTCTGCAGCGCCTGCCGGTAGCGGTGATAGAGCCCATCATATCGTGCCTGGGCCTCGGCTTGGGGATACGTTCGCGTCTGCGCGTCGAGACTCACCAGCCGCTCGCAGAGTGTGGCCAGCGACTCGCCCGAGCCGCGCGCGGCGGACTCGCACCAGGCGGCCTGGATCGCCGCGCCCAGCGCCGCAGCCTCGGTGAGCGTCGGGCAGATCACTTCCACGCCCAGCACGTCGGCGACGATCTGCCGCCATACAGCACTCTTTGCGCCGCCACCGACCAGCCGCACCTGGCTGGCCTCTGCGGCCAGCGGGCCGAGCAGCTCGAGGCCGTAGCGCATGCCGAAGGTGGCGCCCTCGACCACTGCCCGGCACAGGTTGGCGGCGGTGGTGTTGAGGCTGGTCATCCCCAGGAAGCTGGCGGTAGCGTGCGGCAGGGCCGGTACCCGTTCCCCGTTGAAGAACGGCAGCACCATGACCCCGTCGGCCCCCACCGGCGCCGCGGCCACCTTCTCGCCGAAGGCGGCGACGTCGAGACCGAACAGCTCGCGCACCCGCGTGGTCGCCGAGGTCACGTTCATGGTGCACACCAGCGGCAGCCAGCCGCCACTGCTGGCGCAGAAGTTGGCGACCAGGCCGTCGTCGTCGATCACCGGCGCCTCGGCGTAGGCGCATACCGTCCCCGAGGTGCCCAGGCTCAGCGTCACCAGCCCGGGGGCGATATTGCCGGTACCGATCGCCGCCATCATGTTGTCGCCGCCGCCGCTGGCGACCAGCACGTCGTCGGCGAGCCCCAGCTCTCGGGCCACCGAGGGACGCACCCGGCCCACCGCCTCATGGGACTCGACCAGCCGCGGCAGCACATGCTCGGGGTCGAGTTCCGGCGCGATGGCCGCGAACACGTCGTGGCGCCAGCAACGTGCCCGGGTATCGAAGTACCCGGTGCCCGAGGCGTCGCCGCATTCGGTGACCCGCTCGCCGGTGAGCCAGAAGTTGAGGTAGTCGTGGGGCAGCAGCAGCGCATCGATACGCCGATAGGCCTCGGGATGCTGCTCGCGCAGCCAGGCCACCTTTGAAGCGGTATAGCCGGTCTGCAGCAGCAGGCCCAGCCTGTCGATGCAGCCCCGGGGCCCGCCCAGCGCCTCGATCAACGCCTCGTTGTGCAACGCCGTCTCGGTATCGCACCACAGCTTGGCCGGGTACACCGGCTCGCCCTCGGCGTCCAGCGCGACCATGCCATGCTGCTGGCCGGAGACGCCGATGGCGCGAATGGCCCGGGCGTCGATATTCGCCGCGGCCACCGCCTCGGCGAAGGCGCCGCGCAGCGCCTCGAGCCAGTCGTCGACGGTCTGCTCGCGACGCCCGCCCTCGCCCTCGATCAGCCGGTGGGCACGGCTGCCCTCGCCGACGATGGTGCCTCGCTCGACGTCGACGATCACCACCTTGGTGCTCTGGGTACCGCAATCCACGCCAACATACATGCCTACTCTCCCACGGTTTTGCTCATTCTTCAGCAACATAGCGCCTGATGGCGGCACGAACGCCCTGGGCGTCGATGATATCGAGCCACTTGGCAAAAGCGCCCAGGAATGGCCGCGACTCGGCCAGATCGTTGAAAACCTCGCGGATCGCCAGAAAGGCGCGAGGCTCGCGAACGGATTCCCGTGCCCCCGCCATCAGGCGTGCCGACAGGGGGTCGGAGAGCGCCGCTACCCCTGTCGACCCGCCGGCCACCCGGCAATAACAACACCAGAGTGCCAGCTCGAGCGCCAGCCCGCCGACGGGGAAACCACGGCCCAGCGCATCTCTGATCGCGGGCAGGATGAACTTCGGCTGCCGCGTCGAACCGTTGGCACACAGCCGCGACACGGTATCGCCAATCTCGGCGTTGCCGAAGCGCTCGACGATCCGCGCCAGGTACGCCGGGTAGGCGACACCCTCGATTTCCTCCAGGGCGGGCATGATCTCCCGCTGCTGCAGCGCGAGCAGCCAGTCGCGAATGTCCGGGTCGGCCATGGCGCGATGCACGTGCTGGTACCCCAGCAGGGCCGACGCATAGGCGATGCTGGCATGGCCCGCGTTGAGGATTCGCAACTTCATCGTCTCGTAGGCCGCCACGTCGTCGACGAACTCGACGCCCACCCTCTCCAGCGGCGGACGACCGGCACAGAATCGGTCCTCGACCACCCACTGCCGGAAGGGCTCGCACACCACCGGAGCGGCATCCTCGATGCCGAAACGACGGCTGACCAGTTCACGCTCGCGGGCGGTGGTGGGGGGCGTGATGCAGTCGACCATCGAGTTGGGGAAGGTCGCCTCCCGCCGGATCCAGCCGGCCAGGTCATCGTCGATGAGCTCGGCCAGGCCGACGACCGTCCGGCGCGTCACGTCACCATTGCCGGGGAGGTTGTCGCAGGACAGCACGGTAAAGGGGGGCAGGCCCTTCGCCCGACGCTCGGCCAGCGCCTTGACCATCATGCCGAAGACGGTCCGGGGACGCGCCGGGGCGGCCGCGTCGGCCCGGATTCGGGGATGGTTGGCATCGAATCGGCCGGTGGCCGCATCGAGAAAGTAGCCCCCTTCGGTGATGGTCAGGGAGACGATACGCACACGCGGGTCGGCCAGTGCCTCGACGATGGCCGTCGACACGACGGGAACGAAGTCGACCATGGCGCCCACCACCCGGGCGGACACCGCCCCCGGCCCGAGATCGACCACGGTGGAGAGCCAGTCCTGCTGGCGCAAGCGCCTGCGCATCCGGACATCCGCCGGCATCACCCCGGAGCCGACGATCGCCCAGTCATGGGCTTCGCCCTGGGCGAAGAGGCGATCCAGGTAGGTCGCCATGTGCGAACGGTGAAAGTTGCCCAGCCCGACATGGAGGATCCCCGGACGCAGCCCGCGACGATCATAGGCCGGCACCGCCACCCGGTGCCGGACAGCGGCCAGCGACTTCTGCGTCAGTGCCTCACCCACTCACTTCTCCCGGTCCTTTCAGGCTGGCGCCCCTTGCAAGCCCCGTCGACCGATACACTTTAGCATCGCCTTGCCTTCCCGTGATGATGCCCCCGGCCCGGGCGCCGCTCCCGGGAGCGGGCCTGCGATCAGCCCAGCCGCTCGGCGAGGCATGCCTCCAGGGTGGCCCGCGCGCCCTTGGCGTGCAGGCTCGCCAAAACCTCGAGATAGGCCGCGCGGAAGCGCTCGTCGTCGGCCAGGTCGCCGAACAGCCGGCGGTTCTCGATGAAGGCCGCGGGCGCCTCGCGATTGCGCCCGGCCAGCGCCATCAGTTCATCCCTGAGCCGGTCGACCACCTCGATCGGCTCGCCCTGCTCGTCGACGCCCTCGGCGTAGCGCGCCCAGCTCGCCACCACCGCAGCGCTGCGATGGAACTCGCCGCCGCGCGCGAGCTGCTCGCGGATCACCGGCAGCAGCCACTTGGGAATCCGGTCGGAACTCTCGGCGCACAGCCGCGCCAGGGTGTCGCGGATCTCGGGGTTGGCGAAGCGCTCGATCAGCGTCTGGCGGTAGGCGTCAAGATCGACGCCCGGCACCGGCGCGAGGGTGGGCGTGGCCTCGCGGGTCATGTAGTCGAGCAGGAACTGGACGAACAGCGGGTCCCGGCAGACCTCGTGGGCGTAACGGTAACCGGCCAGATAGCCGAAGTAGGCCAGCGCCTGGTGACTGGCGTTGAGCAGGCGCAGCTTCATCAGCTCGTAGGGAATCACGTCGTCGACCATCTGCACGCCGACCCGCTCGAGCGGCGGGCGGCCCTGCGGGAAATGATCCTCGAGCACCCACTGGGTGAACGGCTCGCAGACCACCGGCCAGCGGTCGTCGACACCGAAGCGTTCACTCAGCGCGGCGATGTCGTCGGCCGTGGTCACCGGGGTGATGCGATCGACCATGGCGTTGGGGAAACTCACCTCGGCCTCGAGCCAGGCGCCCAGTTCGGGGTCGAGTGCCCGGGCATGGGCGGTGAACATCTTGCGGGCAACGTCGCCGTTGCCCTGGATGTTGTCGCAGGACATCACCGTGAACGGTGCGATGCCGCGCTCGCGACGCCGGCGCAGGGCGGCGACCACCAGCCCGAACGGCGTGTGCGGGGTGTCGGGCTCGGCGAGATCGTGGGCGACGTCGGGCTGGCTCAGATCGTAGTCGCCGGTGACGTGATGGAAGTTGTAGCCGCCCTCGGTGACGGTCAGCGAGACGATGCGCGTCGCCGGGTCGGCCATGCGCTCGATCACCGCCTCGCGGTCGTCGGGCGCGTAGAGATAATCGACGATCGAGCCGATCACCCGCGGCTCGTAACGGCCGTCGGGGTGCTTGACCACCAGGGTATAAAGGTAATCCTGCGCGGCCAGGGCATCGCGCATGCGCGTGTCGCCGGGCATCACGCCGACGCCGACGATGCCCCAGTCGAGCGCCTCGCCGCGATTCATCAGTTCGTCCAGGTACATCGCCTGGTGGGCGCGGTGGAAGCCGCCCACGCCGAAGTGGACGATGCCCGGCGTCACCCGACGCCGGTCGTAGGCGGGCACGGCCACCTGCGGATCGAGACGATCCAGGGCGGCATTGCTGAGAGTGGGCATGAGAGGCACTCCTTGCCGCAAGCGGCAATCGAGAATGAGTGAACAGGGGCCGAGGCGGGCGCTGTCGGCGGCCGCCCTAGCTCCAGCGACGGTCGGGCTCTATCGACTCGGCCTTGATCAGCCGCGCATTGAGCATGTCCTTTTGACAGGCCTTGGCGAAGGCGGCCTGGCGATCCTGGCCCATATCCAGCCAACGCTGGATCAGGCGCGCCTCGAGCACCTCGTCGGCCACGTCCAGAAACAGCGTCATATCGAACAGCGGATGCAGCTCGCGCCAGGGGTCGCGCTCGAGCAGCAGGTAGTTGCCCTCGACGATGACGATGCGGTGCTCGAGGGTGATCAAGCGTCCGCCGGCACGCGCCAGGTCGAGGGGACGATCGAACACCGGCACGGCGACACGCTTGTCCGCGCGCCGGATACGCATCAGGTCCTGATGCAGGCCGTCGACATCGAAGGTCTCCGGCGCGCCCTTGATGGACACCATGTCCTGGCGTTCCAGCACCGCATTGTCGAAGTGATAGCCATCCATGGGCACCACCGCGGCGATGCCTGACCGTCGCTCGTTGATCTCGCGGCACAGCCACTCCGAGAGAAGCGACTTGCCAGCGGCGGGCGGCCCGGCCAGCGCAACGATGAAGCGTTCGCTGTCGGCGGCCATGTCGAGCAGATGCGCCGCCATGTCTTGGATATTCGGATTCATTGTCAGCTCATCCAGTTGCCGCCATCGACGTTGAGGGTCTGGGCGACGACATAGTCGCTGTCGTCGCTGGCCAGGAATACCGCGGCGCCGGCGTGATCCTCGGGACGGCCCATGCGGCCGTAGGGCACCGCCTCGCCGACCAGACGCTTCTTCTCGCCCGGCGGGCGGCCCTCGTAGCGGGCGAACAGCGCATCGACCTCGTCCCACATCGGCGTGTCGACCACCCCGGGAGCGATGCCGTTGACGTTGATGCGGTGCTTGATCAGGTCGAGCCCGCAGGACTGGGTCAGGCTGATCACCGCCGCCTTGGAGGCGCAGTACATGCTGACCAGCGCCTCGCCGCGCCGCCCGGCCTGCGAGGCCATGTTGATGATCTTGCCGCCTTCGCCGCGCGCGACCATGCGCGCCGCCACCGCCTGCAGGGTGAAGAAGGTGCCCTTGACGTTGACCCCGAACTGCTTGTCGTAGCTGGCCTCGCTGACCTCCAGCACCGGCGCCATGTCGAACACCGCGGCGTTGTTGACCAGGATGTCGATGGGGCCGAGCGTCGCCTCGACGGCGGCGATCATCGCCTCACGCGAGGCCGCGTCGCAGACGTCGAGCGCCACCGCCATCACCGGGGCGTCGCTGCCGCGGGCAGCCTTGAGCTCGGCCACCGCCCGTTCGGCGGCGGCACGATCGATGTCGGCGATCGCCACGCGGGCACCCTCGTCCAGATAGCGGGTGACGATGGCCAGGCCGATGCCGCGGGCCCCGCCCGTCACCACTGCCGTACGCTTGTCGAGTTTCATGAAATGTCCTTGTCGATGATGGCGTCGTCACCCACGGCGCTGCTGCCGCCAGCGGGCGACGCAGTCGCCGAGTTGCGTCATGTGCGCGAGCACGTCCCGGGCGCCGGCCTCGCGCAGCCGCTCGGCGTGGCCGTCCTCGATGTGGCTGGCGCCGGTGAAGCCGATGACCGTCATGCCCGCGGCCCGGGCCGCCCGCGCCCCCGAGATACTGTCCTCGACCACCAGGCAGTCGCCGGGGGCGACGGCGAGGCTGCGCGCCGCCAGCAGATAGACGTCCGGCGCCGGCTTGGGGTGCGCCACCTGCTCGGCGGTGAACAGCGGCGCCTGGCCCAGCCGGGCATCCAGCCCGGTGTTGGCGAGCGAAGCGAGTACCCGCCGCCGGCTGCTGTTGGAGACGATCGCCAGCGGCAGGTCGAGGGCATCGATGGCCTCGGCGACCCCGGCCATGGCCTCGAGCTCCTCGGCGAGGCGGGCCTCGATCGCCGCGTCGATGCGTGCCAGGGCATCGGCGGGCAGGGCGTGGGCGCTGAGCCCTTCCAGGTGCTCGAGGATCGCCGCCGTGGTCATGCCCAGCGCACGGCGCAGCTCGTGCTCGGCGGCGAGGTCGGGCAGCCAGGCGGCGAGGCGTTCGCGCAGCACGCCCTCGGCGATCGCCTCGCTGTCGACCAGCACGCCGTCGCAGTCGAAGATCAGCAGGTCCACGGGCGTCTCCTCAGTGGTCGTCGCCGGAGGTCGAGGCACGGTTCTCCTTGCGCTCGACGTTGACCAGCGGATGACGCTCGAGGCTCGCCAGCGCCAGGCCGTCTTCCGCGAACAGGTGCGCGCGGCCGGGCTCGAAGCCGAAGCGCACCGCATCGTGGACGCGATGGCTCACGTCGCCGTCGGCCATCAGGATCCACTCGCCGCCCTCGGTGTCCAGGTACAGGGAGGTCACCCCGCCCAGGCGTTCGATCACCACGATCTTGCCGCTCAGCGGCCCCTGATCGTCGAGGGTCAGGTGCTCCGGGCGGATGCCCAGGGTCAGGGTATCGCCGGGCCGGCAGTCACCGCCGTCGACCGGTACCCGGCACTCGCCGCCGCCGGGCAGGCGCACCGAGACGCCCTCGGCATTGGCATCGAGCACCTCGACATCGACGAAGTTCATCTTCGGCGAGCCGATGAAGCCGGCCACGAAGCGATTGCGCGGGTGGTGGTAGAGCTCCATCGGCGAGCCGACCTGCTCGACCACCCCGCCCTGCAGCACGACGATCTTGTCGGCCATGGTCATCGCCTCGATCTGGTCGTGGGTGACGTAGATCATGGTGGCGTCGAGTTCGTCGTGCAGGCGCGCCAGCTCGATGCGCATCTGCACGCGCAGTGCGGCGTCGAGATTGGAGAGCGGCTCGTCGAACAGGAAGATGCTGGGGTTGCGGACGATCGCCCGGCCGATCGCCACGCGCTGGCGCTGGCCGCCGGACAGGGCCTTGGGCTTGCGGTCGAGGAGGTTCTCGAGCTGCAGGATGCGCGCCGCCTCGAGCACCTTCTGGCGACGCTCGGCCCTGGGCACGCCGGCCAGGCGCAGGCTGAAGCCCATGTTGTCCTCGACGGTCATGTGCGGGTAGAGCGCATAGCTCTGGAAGACCATCGCCAGGCCGCGCTCGGCCGGGCCGACCTCGTTGATGCGCTGGCCGTCGACCTTGATGTCGCCGCTGGAGGCACTCTCCAGCCCGGCGATCATGCGCAGCAGGGTCGACTTGCCACAGCCGGAGGGCCCGACGAAGACCACGAATTCCCGGTCCTTGACCTCCAGGTCGATCCCCTTGATGACCTGGGTGTCACCGAATTCCTTGACGATGTTGTTGAGTTCGAGCGTTGCCATGGTGAATTCCTTATTTGACGGCGCCGAAGGTCAGGCCGCGAACCATCTGTTTCTGGGTCATCCACCCCAGGATCAGGATCGGCGCGATGGCCATCGTCGAGGCGGCGGAGAGCTTGGCCCAGAACAGCCCCTCGGGGCTCGAGAACGAGGCGATGAAGGCGGTCAGCGGGGCGGCGTCGGAGGTGGTGAGGTTGAGACTCCAGAACGCCTCGTTCCAGCTCAGGATCACCGACAGCAACCCGGTGGAGGCGATGCCCGGCAGGGTCAGCGGCATCAGCAGGTAGAGGACCTCCTGCAGGGTGCCGGCACCGTCCATGCGGCCCGCCTCGAGGATGTCCCTGGGCACGTCCTTGAAGAAGGTGTAGAGCATCCACACCACGATCGGCAGGTTCATCAGCATGTAGACGATGGTCAGCCCGGTCAGGCTGTCGAGCAGCCCCAGATCGCGGAAGATCAGGTAGATCGGCATCAGCACCCCGACCGGCGGCAGCATCTTGGTGGACAGCATCCACAGCAGGGTGCCGCGGGTGCGCGGCGTGGGCAGGAAGGCCATCGAGTAGGCCGCCGGGACCGCCACCAGCAAGGCCAGCAGCGTCGAGCCGACCGAGACGATCACGCTGTTGAGGGCGAACTTGACGTAGTCGGCGCGGGCCATGACCTCGTGATAGCCGGCCAGGGTCGGGTCGAAGAACAGGCTGGGCGGCGTGGCCACCGCCTCGCCCTCGGTCTTGAAGCTGGTGAGGATCATCCAGAAGATCGGGAAGAACACCACCAGCGCGATGAACCAGGCCAGCAGCGTGAGCACGAGTTTCTTGGAGAGTGTCTGATTCATGGTCCACCTCAGGTCTCGAGATTCTTGGCCACGGTGCGGACCAGGAAGATCGCCACGATGTTGGCCAGGATGATGGCGATCACGCCGCCGGCCGAGGCGCCGCCCACGTCGAAGTCGAGCAGCGCGCGGATGTAGATCAGGTAGGCCAGGTTGGTCGAGGCCAGCCCGGGGCCGCCCGAGGTGGTGACGAAGATCTCGGCGAAGATGGTCAGCAGGAAGATCATCTCGATCATGATCACCACGCTGATCGCCCGCTTGAGGTGCGGCAGGGTGATGAACCAGAAGATCGCGATGGGCCCGGCACCGTCCATGCGCGCCGCCTCGACCTGGTCGTCGTCCAGCGACTGGATGGCGGTAAGCAGGATCAGCAGCGCGAACGGCAGCCACTCCCAGGAGACGATGATCACGATCGAGGTCAGCGGCAGCGACGAGAACCAGTCGACGGCGTGGAAGCCGAACAGGTTGAACAGCCAGGCCAGTACCCCGTTGACCGGGTGCATCATCATGTTCTTCCAGATCAGCGCGCTGACCGTGGGCATGACGAAGAACGGCGCGATCACCAGCAGCCGGGCGATGCCGCGGCCGAAGAATTCCTGCTGGAAGAGCACCGCCAGCAGCGTGCCGCCGACCACGGTGATCGCCAGCACCCAGCCGACCAGCAGCAGGGTGTTGCCCATCGCCGTCCACAGCGCCGGGTCGGTGAGCAGGTAGGTGTAGTTGTCGAGTCCGGCGAAGCCGGAAATCATCGGGTTGAGAAGGTTGTAGCGCTGGAAGGAGAACCACAGGGTCATGCCCAGCGGTACCAGCATCCACAGCAGCAGCATGGACACCGCGGGCGCCTGGAGGAAGAGCGTACGCATCCCTCCGACGGTGCGGCCGGAAGCTCTATCGCGCATGGCTGAACCCATCTGAAAACGTGACTGGGGAAAGGGGCCGGGGGCGGGCCCCGGCCAAGGACACGGCACGCAGGCCGTGCATTTGCCTGATCAGTAGTAGCCGGCCTGGCGCATGGTGCGATCGGCGGCACGCTGGGCGGCGCTCAGGGCCTGATCGACGCTGCGCTGCCCGGCCAGGGCGGCGGCGATCATCTGGCCGACCTGGGTGCCGATGGCCTGGAACTCGGGAATGTCGGCATACTGCACCCCGGTGTAGGGCACCGGCTTGGCGCTCGGATCGGTGGGATCGGCGGTCTGGATCGCCTTGAGCACGAAGTCGGCGAAGGGCGCCGCCTTCTGGTAATTGGCGTTCTGATATGTGGATTCACGGGTGCCCGGCGGCACGCTGGTCCAGCCCTTCTTCTCGCCCACCAGCTTCACGTAGTCCTTGGAAGTCGCCCAGGTGATGAAGGTCTGCGCGGCGTCCTTGGCGTGGGACGATTTGGGAATCGCCAGCGCCCACGACCACAGCCAGTGCGAGCCCTTGGGCGTCTCGGCGATCGGCGCCGGGGCGAAGCCCAGCTCGTCGGCGACCTTGGATTCGTCGGGGTTGTAGATGCGCCCCGCGGCGGAGGTGGCGTCGACCCACATGCCGCACTTGCCGCTGGAGAACAGCGCCTGGTTCTCGTTGAAGCCGTTGGAGGTCGCCCCCGGCGGGCCGTAGTTGTTCATGAGGTCGACGTAGAAGTTGACCGCCTTGTGCCAGGCCGGCGAGTCGATCTCGGGATGCCAGTCCTCGTCGAACCAGCGCCCGCCGTAGGTATTCACCAGCGTCGACAGGAAGGCCATGTTCTCGCCCCAGCCCGGCTTGCCGCGCAGGCAGATGCCGTAGACACCGTTGTCGGGGTCGTTGACCTTGCTCGCCCAGTCGTGCACCTCGTCCCAGGTCGGCTGCTCGGGGACCTCGATGCCGGCCTTGTCGAACAGGTCCTTGCGGTAGTACATCATCGAGCTCTCGCCGTAGAACGGCAGCGCGTAGAGCGAGCCGTCATGGCTCAGGCCGTCGCGGATCGGCTTGAGGATGTCGGCCTTGTCGTAGTCCTCGGGCAGGTTGTCGAGCTGGGTCAGCCAGCCCTGCTTGGCCCAGATCGGGACCTCGTAGGTGCCGATGGTCATGACATCGAACTGGCCGCCGTCGGTGGCGATGTCGGTGGTCAGGCGCTGACGCAGGACGTTTTCCTCGAGCACCACCCAGTCGAGCTTGATGTCCGGGTGGGCCTTCTCGAACTCGTCGGTCAGCCCCTGCATGATGATCATGTCGTTGTTGTTGACCGTGGCCACGGTGATGGTCTCGGCATTGGCGGAGACGGAAGCCAGGGCCATGGCTCCCGCCAGCGGAATGATGGCGTGCTGTAACCGCATGTCGCGCTCCTTGGAGGAGATTGTTGGGCTTGTTTTTGATCAATCTACTCAATGACCTTTCAAATGATCATTTACGACCCCAAAAAAAGCAAACCGCCGCCCTTAGACTTTGGCCGCACGTCGCCCGACGAGGCCGCGCTCGTCGGCCGCGGCGTCACGGCTCCCCCTGCTCGAGAATGTAGCGCGCCGCCGCCTCGTCGGTGACCAGGCCCTGCAGCCAGCCGCCGCGCAACGCGGCGAGAATCGCCGGCCCCTTGTCGCGCCCGCCGGCCAGCCCGACCAGCGTCTGCCCGGCGAGCCGCTCCAGCGGCAGGCTGGTGATCCGTCGGGTGATCGGACAGTCGATCAGTTCGCCGCGGGCGTCCATCGGCCAGCCCAGCAGCTCGCCCACCGCCCCCGCCTCCAGCAGCTCGGTCAGTTCCGCCGCGCTGATGAAGTGGTCCTGAAAGAGCGTGGCCTGCGGATCGATGCGACCGATGCCGATGAAGCCGGCCTCCGCCTGCATGGCCACCGCACTCACCGCCTGGACCAGGTGCTGGGCGAGCAGCGCCTCCTTCTCGGTCACCGAGGCGGCGACCACCGGCGCCGGCAGCAGGAAGCGCTCGGCGCCGGTCTTGTCGGCGAGCACCATGACGCCGTCGTAGCGGTTGGCCGAGCCGTCGCGGGCGACGTTGCCCACCAGCGAGACGAAGCGGTGCTGCGGGCGCTCGAGGCGGCTGAGCGCCTCGACCGTGGCACGCACCACCCGCCCGGTGCCCAGCGACAGGGTCAACGGCTGGTCGCGATCGATGTAACGCGACAGCCGCTCGGCACCGGCCAGGGCGAGGAAGGCCGCGCTGTCGTCGTGATGCTCGGGGTCGGCGGGCACCACGTCGCAGAAGGCCAGACCGAACCGCGACACCAGCGCTTCACTCATGGCCATGCAGTTGGCCAGCGGGTGGTCGATGTGCACCTTGACCAGCCCTTCCTGACGCGCCAGCGCCAGCAGGCGCTGCACGCCGGGGCGCGACACGCCCAGCTGGCCGGCGATCTCGTCCTGGGTGCGTCCGCCCACGTAGGAGAGCCAGGCGGCGCGCGCCGCCTGGTCGAGCTTGCGTTCGTACTTGTCCATGCTGCAG
>LSBP01000052.1 GCA_001577635.1 Halomonadaceae bacterium T82-2
CTTGAAGGACATCTTCGTGTCGCTGCTGCCGTTCATCGCCATCCAGCTGGTGGTGCTGTTCGCGCTGCTGTTCTTCCCCGATCTGGCCATGTGGCTGGTGTAGGGCCCCCTGCTTTCAATCCAAGCGGAGATCGCCATGCGACTCATCCAGTATGAACACGAGGGCCGCCCCCAGGTGGCGGTAGTGGAAAGTCCCGATCAGGTGCGCCGGGTCGCAACCGACGAGGGGACCTACGGTCTGGCACAACGCGCCATTCGCGAGCGGCGCTCGCTGGCCGCGGTGGTCGAGTCGGCGCTGACCGAGGAGCGGCTCGACTACGCCGAGCTGGTCCGCGAAAAGCGCCTGCTGCCCCCGCTCACCCACCCGGACCCGGCTCACTGCCTGGTCACCGGCACCGGCCTGACGCACCTGGGCAGCGCCGACACCCGTTCGGCCATGCACAGCAAGGCTCAGGCCGACGAGAGCCAGCTGACCGACTCCATGCGCATGTTCAAGATGGGCGTCGAGGGCGGCAAGCCCGAAGCCGACCGGGTCGGCGCGCAGCCGGAGTGGTTCTACAAGGGCGACGGCGACTGCGTGATCGCTCCCGAGGCCGACATCCCGGTGCCCGCCTTCGCCCAGGATGCCGGTGAGGAGCCGGAGCTGGCCGGTCTCTATGTGATCGACGAGGCTGGCCAGCCGTGGCGAATCGGCTATGCTGTCGGCAATGAATTTTCCGACCACGTCATCGAGCGCCACAATTACCTGTGGCTGGCCCACTCCAAGCTGCGCGCCTGCAGCTTCGGCCCCGAACTGCTCGTCGGTGAACTGCCCGACCATCTCGAGGGCACCAGCCGTATCGTCCGCGACGGCCAGACGCTGTGGGAGAAGCCGTTTCTCACCGGCGAAGCCAACATGGCCCACAGCCTCGCCAACCTCGAACATCATCACTTCAAGTACGCCGGCTTCCGGCGTCCCGGCGATGTCCATGTGCATTTTTTCGGCACCGCGACATTGAGTTTTGCCGACGACGTCCGCACCCGGGAGGGAGATCGCTTCGAGATCGAGATCCCGGCCTTCGGACGCCCCTTGCGCAACCCGTTGTGCTTCGAGACCACGGATGTCGACACCGCGACGTCCGTCAACGCGCTCTAACTCAGGAGGAAATCATGACCCTGGAAGGCAAGCTACTCATCGGCCAGCAGGCCGTGCGCGGCACCAGCGGCGAGATCCAGGCCATCAATCCGTCGTCCAACCAGCGCCTGGAGCCGGTCTATGCCGGTGGCACCCGCGAGGACGTCGACCGAGCCTGCGAGCTGGCCGGCGCGGCGTTCGACAGCTACCGCGAGACCTCGCTCGAGGACCGCGCGGTGTTCCTCGAGACCATCGCCGAGGAGATCGAGGCACTGGGCGATACCCTGATCGAACGCGCCAGCGACGAGTCGGGCCTGCCGATTCCGCGCATCGAGGGCGAGCGCGGGCGCACCTGCGGCCAGCTGCGTCTGTTCGCCAATGTCGTGCGCGCCGGCGAGTGGCTCGACGTGCGCGTCGACCCGGCCCTGCCCGAACGAGCGCCGCTGCCGCGCGCCGACCTGCGCCAGCGCCACATCGCCCTGGGCCCGGTGGCGGTGTTCGGCGCCTCCAACTTCCCGCTGGCGTTCTCGGTGGCCGGCGGCGACACCGCCTCGGCGCTGGCCGCCGGCTGCCCGGTGGTGGTCAAGGCGCACTCCGCCCACCCCGGCACCAGCGAGCTGGTGGGCCGGGCCATCCAGAAGGCGGTGGCCCGCTGCCACCTGCCCGAGGGGGTATTCTCGCTGCTGTTCGGCTCCGGCCGCGAGGTCGGCCAGGCGCTGGTCGCCAATGCCCGCATCAAGGCGGTGGGCTTCACCGGCTCGCGCAGCGGCGGTCAGGCGCTGGTCGCCACCGCCCAGGCGCGCCCCGAGCCGATCCCGATCTACGCCGAGATGAGCTCGATCAACCCGGTGTTCCCGCTGCCCGCGGCGCTC